>NZ_JBYSWS010000010.1:0-54492 GCF_058781425.1 Paenibacillus sp. FW507-14B1B
TTGTTCAGTTTTCAAAGGTCAATTCTTCGTTTGTCGTCCGCATCTCATTGTCAGCGGCGACTTTTATAATATATCATACTGTGTATCTGTTAGTCAAGAAGTTTTTTAATCTTTTTTCGATTAAGTTTCTCAACCTTGTGTTTCTCTTTTGCCCAATCAAACGGGCGAGATTTAATATACCATACATAGTTATTCAGCGTCAACTATTAAATCAAACTTATTTTTAGACCCAGCAATAATGCCACCCCAGGTAAGCCAAGTACCATAACGGTCCCTATGGTCATCGGGTTTAGAGGGATGTAGGTTTCGGTAAATAATCCTGAGAAATTAAACACATAAATAGCAATTGCTGATAAAGCCAGATGGGACCCAAATACCGTTAACCATCCAAATCCCAACTTCTTTTTAAAAACAACAATAATTAAGAGTAACAACGAGATACATAGAACTCCTGCTACTAACAATTTCACTTGGATCACCTCTAATATGATTTCTTATCAACCATTTTCTCGCTTGAGTTCCTCTTTGTGCATATGAATACCATTCATATTTAGCTCTTTGGCTTGCTTTAGATTTATCTGATACTTGCGTTCTGCTGCTTCTAGCATATAGATAGCGTAATCGATCTGATCTTGTCCCATCGCCTCTTGAAACATCATATGCGCTCTCTCCCACTCCATCTGAGACTTACGCACATCCATAAAGACACTCCACAACTTGTCTTGTTCATCAGCTGTAATTATTTTCTCTTGATTAGATTTCGAAGATCTGTTCCACCACAACACATTCATCTACCTCCCATATATGTATAGAAAAATAATCGCCTGTACCATACATATCGATAGAGGGACAAACTTAGAACTACAAAAAAAAGGAGCCCTCATAGGCCCCTTCATAAATATTATCAATATTAATAAAAGCTCAAAGCTCTCTTCGGCCTTCAAGCGCCTTAGATAGCGTCACTTCATCCGCATACTCCAAATCCCCGCCTACCGGCAAGCCATGGGCAATACGTGTCACCTTAATCTCGAACGGGCGAACCAGCCGCGAAATGTACATCGCTGTCGCTTCCCCCTCAATGTTCGGGTTCGTTGCCAAAATCAGCTCTTTTACCCTTTCATCGCTGAGTCTTGTCAACAGCTCCTTTAGCCTAATCTCTTCAGGTCCAATCCCCTCCATTGGAGAGATTGCTCCATGCAGCACATGGTAGTACCCATCAAATTCCTTGGTACGCTCCATCGCCACTAGATCCTTAGCATCCTGTACTACACATATAACGGATGGATCACGGGTCTTATCCTGACAAACTCGGCAAGGATCTGTATCGGTGATGTTACAACAGATTGAACAAAAATGAAGATTGCGTTTGACACTTACTAGTGCTTTGGCAAAATCAATAACATCGTCTTCTTTCATATTAAGGACATGAAAAGCCAGGCGGGCAGCCGTTTTTGGCCCCACACCCGGCAACCTTGTAAATGCATCGATCAGCTTCGCGATCGGTTCGGGATAGTACAAATGCAAACTACTCCTTCTGCCTATATATTAGAACAAGCCCGGAATTTTCATACCGCCCGTAAATTTACCCATATCGGAGTTAGCAAGTTCTTCAGCTTTGGCAAGCGCATCATTCACTGCTGTCATAACGAGATCCTGTAGCATTTCAACATCATCCGGATCTACAGCTTCAGGCTTGATGTTGATGGACATAACTTGCTTATGACCACTAACTTGTACAGTAACTACACCACCACCAGAAGTACCTTCTACTGATTTGGTTGCGAGTTCTTCTTGAGCTTTCAGCATTTGCTCCTGCATCTTTTTAACTTGCTTCATCATTTGGTTCATATTATTCATGGGTTCATCTCTCCTTTGTGGAATGCACGGAAATACGTGCTAATCTTTTATGACAACGAGGTCTTCTCCAAACAATTGGATTGCCTCATCAATCCATGGCTTCTCTCCACCGGCATCGGCCTCTTCATGCTCCAGCTTTAATTCCTCTGCGGGTGGCTTACCGGCGCCTTCAACGGCGTCACTCCAATCACGCAGCATCATCGTGACCAGATGATACGGACTACCAAGCTGAGACTCTAGCACTCCCTCGATCACCTGTTTATTAGCAGGCTTCTCAGTCGTTTCTCGGTGAATATTATTCTTAAATGCAACAAGGACGTTATCTTCCCAGACGGAAACAGGTTCCCCATCCATAAACCAAGCGTGCACTGTAACCTTCTCTTCCTTCACATTCTGAAGGATCTGAGCCCATTGACGCTGCACGTTCTGGAATGCTTCTCCTGTTCTCGCCGCTACATACTGTTCCATATGCTGCGGTTTTTTGGCCGTTGAGGCCATTTTTGGCGCAGGGGCACGAGGTGCTGGTTTGGAAGTATCTCGTCCATCTGCTGCAGGTACACCCTTTTGCATTATACGCTCGAGTTTTTTCTCTAGTGTAGCCACTTGCTGCTTAAGTCGGGTCAATTCTCCCTCATCCGCGGCACCTGCAACTGCACCATATGATGTCACTCCGCCGTTACCTTGTGGTATTCCACACAATTTAAGTAAGGCTACCTCAAACAATGTCTGGGGTTGGGAAGCGTATTTCATCTCGCTTTGATAGCGGTTCAGGGTATCAATCATCTTAAAAAGATCTTCCCTGGAGAAGGCCTCAGCCATCTCTGTGAAATCAGCAGAATTTAATACACGCTCCGTCAACTTGTCAGCATTAGGAACCATTTTGATCATGAGTAGATCTCGGAAATAATACAAAAGGTTCTCCATGCATTTGTCGGCACTCTTGCCTTCCTGCATAAATTGTTCTACCATCTGCAGCACAAGTCCTGCATCACCCTGCTTTAAAGCTGCTGCCAGACGACTAAACTGCTCCGAGGGGATGCCTCCGGTCATATCCATAACCTGTTGATAGGACACCTTGCCTCCGGTAAAGGATGCGATCTGATCTAAAATACTGAGTGCATCACGCATTCCGCCATCTGATAGCCGAGCGATATACTGCAAGGCTTCATGTTCAGCGCTAATTCCTTCTTCTGAACATATTCGTTCTAGGCGTTCACTCTGTTCCTCTAGAGATACACGTCTGAAATCGAATCGCTGACAGCGTGAGATGATGGTAGCCGGTAGTTTATGCGGCTCGGTTGTTGCCAATATAAACATGACATGCGCTGGTGGCTCCTCTAACGTCTTCAACAGCGCGTTGAAGGCCTCCGTTGTGAGCATGTGTACTTCATCAATAATGTAAACCTTGCGACGAACCTCAGTAGGCGCATATTTAACCT
This sequence comes from Paenibacillus sp. FW507-14B1B, assembly GCF_058781425.1. Lineage (NCBI taxonomy): Bacteria > Bacillati > Bacillota > Bacilli > Caryophanales > Paenibacillaceae > Paenibacillus > Paenibacillus sp. FW507-14B1B. The sequence continues at coordinate 3,297 of NZ_JBYSWS010000010.1, forward strand.
TTTCCCGCAGGTCCCGGATTTCCTCAACACCACGGTTCGATGCTGCGTCAATCTCCTGAACGTCCATAACCGCACCGGATGTAATCCGGCGACACGCCTCACATTCGTTGCAGGGTTCATCTGTCGGACCATTTTCGCAGTTCACGGCTTTGGCTAAAATCTTAGCGGCACTTGTCTTACCTGTACCCCGGGGACCACTGAACAGGTAGGCATGGGAGACTCGCTGCTCGCGTATCGCGTTCTGCAGGGTCTGGATAATATGCTGCTGACCCACCATGTCGCGGAACGACTGGGGTCTCCAGGCACGATATAACGCAATATGTTCCACTCTGCTTTACCCTCTTTCAACTTCCACTTCCACGGCTTTCAGGCCGCATAGTTTAGGATATAAGAAAGTATTTGCTTACTCATATCACAATATAAAACTTTGTACAAAAAAGCGGTTTTTAATCAATACAACTACGTCAATTAACGACTTACTCATTATACTACATTCTATACTAATTTCCCCAGCCCAGCAAAACGTTTGCTGTGAAAATAATAAGATAATAATTCTCGAGGTAAACGTGTAAGAAAAAATTAAGCCAAGCACAAGGTTTGACTTGCACATGGCTTAATTCATTAAAAAAGCACCCCTGTCGGTCGACAGAGATGCTTGAGTGTTCGGTATATGTTACCGTGCACCTATTATTGATAATTGCGATCCGAGCGGCAATCCTGAGCAACAACTCGGGCTAGGCTACCTTCCGGCACAAAAGCGAACTTGCTTATGGCTGCTTCCTTCCGGACCTGACCAGGTTCACAAGTGCTCATTGCGGAAGACCCAACCGTCAACATCGAGCGCAGGGACCAGCCTCACATCGACAACACCTCTAATAGGAATTCAACCTCGCTACAGCGGATTGCGAGTTACAGGGCACCGCTACCTCCCCGTCTAGCACGGTAAAATTAAGTATATCGTATGCATGTCCAAATTGCAACCAGCGGAAGAAGTTGGCGATCAAGCAAAACGATTTTATTTATAAAATATAAATCAAAAACCCTTCGCACAAGGCGAAGGGTCTGATTATTAGATACCGTATTTCTTTTTAAATCTATCAACACGACCGCCAGCATCCAGGAACTTCTGTTTACCTGTGAAGAATGGATGGCAGTTGGAGCAGATCTCCACGCGAAGGTCTGGCTTTACAGAACCTGTTTCGAACGTGTTACCGCAAGCGCAAGTTACCGTAGTAACGTGATATTTCGGTTGAATATCTTGTCTCATTAGACTTTCACCTCTTTCCGCCCTGAGCCTCATGCGGACTCAGAGTAATTGGACACATAAAAAAAGTATATCATGTGCATTTTATTTGTGCAATAGCCCAGCTGAAAACAACGACTGAAGCGCAGAATGCTCCTAACCTCACCGAAGTTCTTTACGAAGCTCTATATGATATCGCACTAATCAGCACATCACAACTTAGTATTAAGCTTAACCCTAAGATTCCTTAATAAGTTCTTAGTTATTCTTCACATACTACTATTTATTTATAAAACGGTCGGCTTTTTCTTCGGACGAGCCATCCCTGCAGGTGGTACATGCGTATAAGAGCCAATAACTACATCTGGCAGCTCTTCTTGCATAATCTCAATGGCTTGTTTCATGCCAAGAATTTCCCCTCGGGCTGGTGGAATAAGGTCGAAATAACTTTCAGGATCAATATTCAAATTCCGAAGCTGAATCAGACGAAGCCCCGTACGACGTGCGAACTCTATCATTGCCTCTAGCTCTTCTTCACGATCTGTTACACCTGGGAAGATCAGATAGTTAATGGATGTATAAACCCCTTGATCGGTCGCATACCGAAGTGATTTCTCCACGTTAGCCAGATTATATCCACGCGGCTTGTAGTACGCATTATAATGATCGTCGAGCGCACTAATGGTACTTACGCGCATCAAATCAAGACCAGCATCCACGATTCCCCGAATATGATCCGTTAGACCCGCGTTAGTATTGATATTAATGTACCCCATGTCGGTAATCGATCGAACTTCGCGCATAGCCTCAATTATAATCTTCGCTTGTGTGGAGGGTTCTCCTTCACAGCCCTGTCCAAAACTAATAATCGATTCAGGAGTCTTCAGATGCTCAAGCATAATCTGTACCAACTCATCCGTGCGAGGACGGAAGTTCATCCGAGTCTGAGGAGCTACAAACCCACTATCATCCGGTTGCTCTGAAATACATCCAAAACAGCCTGCATTACAAGAATAAGATACCGGTACAGCACCTTCCCAACGATTCAAGAACGTATTGGATGCCGTCAAGCATTCATAACCCAACGCACAGTTAGAAAGGTGTTCATACAGCCGGTTCTCTGGATATTTCTCAGTCAGTTTCTTCACACCCAACTCGAGTTCAGTCAGGTCGCAATTGACTGGATTCCATTTCTCAGGATCATCCGTTAAACGCGCAGCAGTATAAAAGGCTCCGTCCTTCCACACAACAGCAGAGTATCCAAACAGCGGTAGTTTGTACTCTTTATCTGTTTTTACATACCCAGGAAGACAAAGACGTGTATATCCTTGGGGCAAAAGAGCACCGACAGCCGTCTCATTCCCTGGTAGTGCCTTCATTTCGCCCGTTTCCGGATCCATTCCGATCGCCCGGGTGTTCGGCAATCCCACAAGAGTAGCGCCTTCCGGTAGAGGGATCAATTCATCTTCTAATATCTCAACAATCATATCACCACTGCGGGCAAGCCCGTACAGTTCAGAATGATCATATACATTTCCTTGCTCATCTGCATAAACCAAATACATGTCGTTCTCCTATTCTAAGCTTGATTCTTAACCTGGTACTCAGGCTTGTGTCGCCGGAGCCGTCGAAGAAGAACGCGAGGTGCGTCTTGCAGGTTGGCTCGGTGTCGATGTGTTATTGCTTCCATTGACATCAAATGATGCGAGGAATTCAGCATTTGTCTTGCTATCGCGCATTTTTTTGAGGAAACCTTCTACAAAATCAGCGGAGTCATTCATATTTTTACGGATAGCCCAAATGGTATCAAGCTCTTCTTTATTAAGAAGCACTTCTTCGCGGCGAGTTCCTGAACGACGAATATCAATCGCTGGGAAGATACGACGTTCTGCAAATCTACGATCCAGATGTAATTCCATATTGCCAGTTCCCTTGAACTCTTCGTAAATGATATCGTCCATACGTGAACCCGTATCAACCAGTGCGGTTGCTAAAATCGTCAGACTTCCGCCTTCTTCCACGTTACGCGCTGCTCCAAAAAAACGCTTAGGACGGTGGAATGCTGCCGGGTCGATACCACCACTAAGTGTTCTACCGGAAGGAGGAATAACTAGGTTATATGCACGTGCCAATCGTGTAATGCTGTCCAGCAATATAACAACATCCTTCTTATGCTCTACCAATCGAAGCGCGCGTTCCAGAACCAGTTCAGCAACCTTAATATGGTTCTCAGGCAACTCATCAAATGTAGATGCAACCACCTCACCCTTTACAGAGCGCTGCATATCCGTTACTTCTTCCGGACGTTCGTCGATGAGTAGAACAAATAGTTCAATTTCGGGATGATTTGTTGAGATACTGTTGGCAATTTCTTTTAGGAGGAGCGTCTTCCCCGCTTTCGGCGGAGCTACGATCAAACCGCGTTGTCCTAAACCCACAGGAGCAAGAAGATCCATAATACGAGTAGACAACTGATTAGGGGATGTTTCTAACACTAGTTTATCTTGCGGATAAAGAGGAGTCAGCGCCGGAAAGTGCAAACGTTCCGCTGCAACAGCAGGGTTCTCACCATTGACGGCATTGACTTGCAATAGACCAAAATAACGTTCATTCTCTTTTGGCGTTCTACATTTACCGGATACTAAGTCTCCTGTTCTCAGATCGAATTTACGAATCTGGGATGCAGAAATATAAATATCCTCGGTACTAGGAAGATAGTTGATCGGCCTTAAAAAGCCGTATCCTTCTGATAAAACTTCAAGCACACCTTCCATAAACATCAGGCCGCTTTGTTCAGCTTGAGCGCGAAGAATAGCAAAAATAAGCTCCTTCTTCTTCAACTGACCGTAGTAAGGTATCTGATACTTTTTAGCCAATTTATACAGATCTGTTAGCTTCATACCTTCCAAATCGGAAATTTGTAAATCCATTCAATAACCACCTATTCAATTTTTAATTCTGAGTAAGGCTTTCACAGCCATTTTAAGTCTATAAATCTATGATTGCTTTACTAGGATAGGATTACCCAATTCAAAGGGAGATATGCAAATTAAGGAACTTTATTTAAACTACTCACAAAAAAGTTCGGCTCTCTCCCTCTGATGGATATCCTATTCTATTCTTCTACCGTTTCGCGCCAGACATCAGCGCCTAGAAGCCGTAGATTGGTCACTAAATGATCATAACCGCGGTCAATGAATTCCACACCGCTAACTTCGGTAACACCCTCTGAGACGGTCAATCCAGCTATAACTAGCGCTGCACCTGCACGAAGATCAGTAGCTTTTACTTTAGCTGCATTTAGCTTGCCACCTTCAATAATGGCTGATCGACCCTCAACACGAATTTTGGCACCCATGCGTACCAATTCAGGTACATGCTTGAATCGATTACTATATACAAAGTCACTAAGTACACTAACGCCTTCCGCCTGTGTAAGCAAACTCGTCATCGGTGATTGAAGATCGGTCGCAAACCCAGGATAGATCAGCGCCTTTACATCAACATGCTCGTAACGCTCTTTACCGATAACCCGGATACTCTCATCTAGCTCTTCAATTCCTACACCCATCTCAATGAGCTTGGCCGTAAGAGCTTCTAGGTGTTTCGGAATTACATTATCAATGACAACATCACCGCGGGTAGCCGCAGCAGCGATCATATAAGTTCCAGCCTGAATCCGGTCAGGAATAATAGAATGGCGACAGCCATGCATTGAGGTAACACCTTCGATACGAATCGTTTCCGTACCTGCGCCCTTAATGACTGCACCCATGGAATTTAACAAAGTAGCAACATCTATGATTTCAGGCTCTTTCGCCGCATTTTCTATAATTGTAGAGCCTTTGGCCTTGGCAGCCGCCAGCATAATGTTAATTGTCGCCCCTACACTGCTCACATCAAGATATATCTTCGCTCCCCGCAGTTCTTTCGCATGCAGGTGAATCGCGCCATGTTCATTGGTCACGGTAGCTCCAAGCGCTTCAAAACCCTTAATATGTTGGTCAATGGGACGTGGTTCAAAGTTACATCCACCCGGTAATCCAATCACAGCTTCTTTAAATCTTCCGAGCATAGCACCCATCATATAATAGGAAGCACGTAATTTCTTGACAGATCCATTAGGCATTGGAATAGATTTAATTTCGGAAGGATCAATTCTCATCTGAGAACCTTCCCATGAAACTTTCCCGCCTAGCTCTTCCAGTATTTCTGCATACACAGCCACATCACTTAATAGCGGCAAATTATCTAATACAACTTCCGTTTCCGCTAATATTGCTGCGGGTATTAATGCAATTGCACTGTTTTTGGCACCACTGATTGTCACGGTACCCTGCAGTTGACGTCCACCGCTAATCATCAATTTTTCCATAAGCTTAAGGGTCCCCCTACATCACTTCGCAGCCAAAAATATTCTTACTGGCAGCATTTTGGGTGTATCACAAGCGTAAAGTCATTATGAATTCATAAGAAAAAGTTGATCTTTCGTTCCTTCATTTAAAAATGGAAAAACACCGGCTTAGCGGTGTGTGTCCTCTATTCCAAAACTATGGAAGTGGACAGCCCTCTAGAGGGCTGTCCGCATTTATGTTGAATCAATGTTAATTTGCAGCACCAATAAGGCGCATAGCAAAAATATTAAGCTTGGTTACTGGAACCGAACTCACGCATTTTACCGATAACTGTTTGTTTAATTGCTTCACGACCTGGCTTCAAGAATACACGTGGATCGTAAGCTTCAGGCTTCTCAGCCAATACTTCACGAACAACTTTAGAGAACTCAATCTGGTTCTCAGTATTCACGTTAATCTTGGAAGTACCAAGGGAAATGGCTTTCTTAATGTCATGTGTTGGGATACCTGTACCACCATGAAGAACGAGTGGAAGGCTAACAGCATTACAGATTTCTTCCATTTCTTTGAAGCCGAGGTTAGGCTCGCCTTTGTATGGTCCATGAACAGAACCAAGCGCAGGAGCAAGTGTGTCGATGCCAGTCTCGTTAACGATACGTACGCAATCTTCAAGCTTCGCATACATAACATCACCAACAACGTCATCTTCTTGACCGCCAACCATTCCAACTTCAGCTTCAACAGAAACGCCTTTAGCATGTGCATACTCAACAACTTGCTTAGTCGTTTCAATGTTTGTGTCGATTGGGCTGTGGGAATCGTCGATCATAACAGAAGTAAAGCCTGCATCGATAGCTTCCTTACATTTCTCAACGCTTGAACCATGGTCGAGGTGAATAGCTACTGGTACAGTGATTTTCAGGTCTTCAATAAGGCCTTGTACCATTTTAACAACCGTATTAAAACCGCCCATGTAACGTGCTGCACCCTCAGATACACCAAGAATTACTGGCGACTTCTCTTGTTCTGCCGCTTCAAGAATCGCATGCGTCCACTCAAGGTTATTGATGTTGTATTGACCTACTGCATACTTTCCTTCAAGAGCTTTGTTCAACATGTCCTTCATAGATACTAATGGCATGGTCCATCCTCCTATAGTCGTTTATGTCTAAGTATATAGCCGACGTTCTAATACGATAGTATTATACCACATCGCATAATAAATACTAAACAAGCAATTAGGAAAAAGCTACTTCGTTTCTCACACCGGCAAAAAAAAGAATTCTGCTTGAATGCAGAATTCTTTACTTAGCTGCATGTATTCGTTTTATTCTTGAGTTGCATGTTGACAGCCAGTCTCATTTCATCGATATCAAAAGGCTTAGTAAAATGCATTAGTGCCCCGAGATCTGTAGCTTCCTTAATCATATCCAGTTCGCCATAAGCCGTCATCATAATCACTTTAATGTCCGGATTCATCTGTTTAATGTGCTTCAAGATCTCAAGACCATCCATGCCCGGTATCTTCATATCAAGCAGCACCAGATCTGGCTCATTCTTCTTTACAATGTCCAATGCAATCTTGCCGTTAGCAGCCTGAAACGTCTCATAGCCTTCGCTACTAAAAACCTCCATGAGCAAAATTCGAATCCCATTCTGGTCATCTACAATTAACACCTTATGATTGTCCATTTCACAACCTCCCATCATTGATCAGCGTTATATATCAAACGGAGTCATCGTTCCTATGTGTACTTTAACTGAACATTACTTGTATTCGCCCGTTAACAGCAAAATCCTTCCTTAATAACTACCAAAATACGCATTTTTTATTAGTATCCACTAATAAAGAATAGAATCTCTGATGTTACATGAAGCTTTAAAATGTGAACAATATCAAAAAAAGCCTTCCCCAGAAGGGGAAGGCTTTAAATTTATTGTCACATCACTCTACATTAAGAGCGGTGCTGAATCGAAGCTTTGACGAACTCGCGGAACAACGGCTGTGGACGGTTCGGACGAGAAGTGAATTCTGGGTGGAACTGAACAGCCAAGAACCAAGGGTGTCCAGGTAGCTCAACGATTTCAACCAATCTTCCATCTGGAGATGTACCGGAAATGCGCAAGCCTGCCTTTTCAATCTCTTCACGGTATTGATTGTTAAACTCATACCGATGACGGTGTCTCTCGTATACCAGTTCATCGTCATAACAAGCCATAGCCAAGGAGCCCGGTTGAAGCTTACAAGGGTACAACCCAAGACGCATAGTACCACCCAGATCCTCAATGTCCTTCTGTTCTGGAAGAAGGTCAATGACTGGATATTCAGTAGCTGGGTTGATCTCCGAACTGTTCGCGCCGTCCAGACCTACCATCGAGCGAGCATATTCAATAACGGAAACCTGCATTCCGAGGCAAATACCGAAGAACGGAATATTTTGCTCACGAGCATAACGAATTGCTGTAATTTTACCTTCAATACCACGATCACCGAAGCCACCAGGCACAAGAATACCACCGATATTACCTAGCATTTGATCAACATTGCTATCTGTAATCTCTTCAGCATCAACCCAGCGAATCTTCACTTCTGCGTTAGCATCAAATCCGGCATGAGACAAGGATTCCACTACACTGAGGTAAGCATCGTGAAGCGCAACGTATTTACCAACGATCGCAATTTCAACAGTCTTCTCCAGCTTGGATACACGGTTAACAAGTGCTTCCCATTCTGTCATGTCTGGCTCTGGGGTATCAAGTTTCAAGTGATTAACTACAATCTCATCGAGTCCTTCTTCACGCAAGTTCAAAGGAACTTCGTACAGGGAAGAGGCATCACGGCACTCTACTACTGCATTCGGATCAATGTCACAGAACAAAGCAATCTTAGCTTTCATTTCGGTGGAAAGCTCATATTCTGTACGACATACGATAACGTTTGGCTGAATACCGATGCTACGTAGCTCTTTTACGCTGTGCTGGGTCGGCTTCGTCTTCACTTCACCAGCTGCTTTGATATAAGGAATTAGCGTTACGTGAATGTACATCACATTATCACGGCCAACCTCACTCTTGATTTGGCGAATAGCTTCAAGGAACGGAAGACTTTCGATGTCCCCTACAGTACCACCGATTTCCGTAATAACTACATCAGATCCGGCCTCACGACCAGCACGGAATACACGCTCTTTGATTTCATTTGTAATGTGTGGAATAACTTGTACGGTACCGCCCAAGTACTCACCACGACGCTCTTTGCTAATAACGGAAGAGTATACTTTACCAGTCGTGACGTTGCTGTTCTTCGACAGATTAATATCAATAAAACGCTCATAGTGTCCCAGATCCAAGTCAGTCTCTGCACCGTCATCTGTTACAAACACTTCACCGTGTTGATAAGGACTCATTGTTCCCGGGTCTATATTAATGTAAGGATCAAACTTCTGGATCGTTACTTTCAGCCCTCTGTTCTTCAGCAATCTGCCGAGTGAAGCCGCAGTAATCCCTTTGCCCAAGGAAGACACAACCCCACCTGTTACGAAAATATACTTTGTCACAGTAAAAACCCTCCTAAATAAATTCAAAAAAAATCAGGCGACATATGATGTTTATGGTAACCCTTTTACATCTGATTCATCATTAAACCGTGATAAAAACGAACGGTGCCCGCTTCATATTTCAGAAGCGAGCCTACCGATTGACATATGACAAGCTTTTCCGGTGAATCACGCCGGCCTGTCAGCTAATAGCGCAACTAGTTACGTTCAGGCGCCATAAACCCGCGGGGATCCTTGATATCCGGAAATAATGCTGCGTTATTAGTTACAACAATTCCCTAAAAACAAAAAAAGTGACCCCGAAAAGAAACGGGGCACTTTTATAATTAAACATATTTGTCCTCAAATCATAAGCCCAAGCAATAGTTTACTCTGTGCCTTGTCCCCTTGTCAAGAGAAGAACCCATCACAAACCAACCCAATGCTTGGGTGAAATTCTACAGCGTGACAAACCTATTATTTATCGGTCCAGATCTTCTTGGTCGACGTCTTCTTCTAAGTTCTCATCGTCCTCGTCATCGGAATCCTCATCTTCCAAATCATCATCGTCAAGTACGACTTCTTCGTCTACCTCTTCATCAGCATCGTCGTCATCGGAATAGATATCATCGTCCGAATCCTCATCGACACTATCATAATCTTCATCTGCATCGTCCGCACTATACGTTTCTTCTTCCTCTGCAAAATCATCATCGTCATCGTCCTCATCATTAATGATGCGCGGACGCTTCGCATTCGCAACCGGATCATCAGAACGCTCAAGCGGATACCAACGCTTCAATCCCCACAAGTTAGTACCAACGCACGCAAAACGTCCGTCTATATTGATCTCGGTATATAACTGGGCAATCGTCTCGTTAATTTCTTGTTCCGTAAAGCCACGAAGCTTGGCTACCTCTTTCATCAGGTCACGGTAATAATACGGCGTATTAGCCGCTTTGAGTACCATAAAAGCCAGGTCCACCATTGGGATTTCCTGAATCTTGTCTGGATCGATTTTTAAATTGAGCGGATTACTCACTGACGTACACTTCCTCTCACGCAATCTTCACCTTGCATATCATCATTATCTCAACATATCCATTATCAAAACTAAGTAAAACCTATTTAGAGTCAAAAATCAAGTTTTTATCATTTCCCTAGAAACATGAGAAAAAGACGGGGAGGTTCTCCCCGTCTTCTGACTGTATCCGCCCCAAGGATCGACTCCTCACGGGATAGATGAAAGAACCCCTATGTTCTCTCCGTTTATATTATGTTCGCCGTAACCATTTGACACGCCGAACAAGGCCTATTTCCGTGAAAAAGGGCAACATCCCATTCGGGCAACCTTCTGCATTCATACAATACTGCAGCAACGGTTCTTTGAAGGGGGATTGCCAGGCATGAACTACACCCGGATCATGCAATCACTTCTAATGGAGACGGCCCCTCAAAAACACACTTGGGATAAAGAAAGAAGGATCCTTACATTTCATGATCCGAAGCTCTATATTGAGTGTGTTCAAGAGTGGAAACAATTGTCCGAATCCGCCTCCCATTGGCAGCATGTAAGTTACTCTCCTCTAACTCACTCCATTATCGCACCCTCCTCCCATACAACTCGGATAGAGGCTGAATTCAAACAAGATATAACAATAGAGGAAGACAGCCAAGTTCACATCCATGCCGTCCAAGGTAACGTTGAAGCTGGACCCGGAGTGCCTTGGGGAGTCAAACAGATCAAAGCACCTCAAGCCTGGTCACTCTCTACCGGGCACCGTATCAAAATCGGGGTTATTGATACCGGGGTAGATTTCAGTCACCCTGATCTTCAAAATTCAGTGACCAGAGGGATCAATCTGATCAATCGCGGAAACCTCCCGTATGATGACAACGGCCACGGTACACATATTTCAGGTACCATCGCAGCCGCTAATAGCACCCATGGGATGATCGGTGTGGCACCTAGGTCAACAGTTTATCCAGTAAAGGCATTCGACTACAACGGTTCTGCGTTTGTGTCGGATATTGTCATGGGGATTGACTGGTGTGTTCGAACAGGTGTCGACATAATCAATATGAGCTTCGGTATGCAAACTCGTAGCCGCACATTGCTAGAGGTCGTCACCAAGGCCCATCAATCTGGTGTGATTATTGTAGCTTCTTCAGGGAATGATGGTAAACGCCGCTCTGTGGATTATCCCGCTCGTTACCCACAAACGATTTCCGTAGGTGCAACAGACCGAAACCGTAAGATTCCATCCTTCAGTAATCGAGGACAGTATGTAGATATCTATGCTCCAGGAGACAAAATTGTATCTGCCTGGTTACATGGTAAATATCATGAGATGAGCGGCACCTCCATGGCCACCTCCCATGTCAGCGGCACGATCGCTTTGCTACTTGCCCAGAAACCTGATATCAAACCAGCAACAATCAAAGCTCTATTACGGCGAACCTCCGTCCCTGTCGGCCTTCGTAAAGGTCGATCTTTGACCGATGGTGGCGAGATACACACACTAAAGTTTGTAAGAGAAGGGTTGAAGCTGTAATCCTAGATTGAGCTACTCTACAAAAGATTAAACTTTCCACATTTGGTCAGATCATGACGTTTCTTGTCATAGATAAACAGCCGCTGCCCCATTATGGGGTAGCGGCTGTTAGGGTTATACTCAGGAATTTGAAGGGTCTGTGACCCGACAATTCACTAGGGCTATGACTACATCCGGTCTGGTGCAGATACACCTACAAGACCAAGTACATTGGCGATAACGGTACGAATTGCCCCAAGAAGCGCAAATCTAGCTTGAGTCTGCTCCGCATCTTCTGTAATAACACGCTCTGCTCTGTAGTAGCTATGGAACAAGGATGCCAGTTCATAAACATAGCGGATCAAACGATGTGGCGCATAGTTCTCTGCAGCAAGCGACACTTCCTGAGGGAGCTCGCCAATTTTGCGCAAAATGTCATACTCATGCTCAGCCGTAAGAAGACCCAAGTTCACCTTATCTAGAGGCAATAGCTCAATACCTTGCTCTTCTGCTTGACGGAATACACTGCAAATCCGCGCATGAGCATATTGTACATAGAATACTGGATTTTCGTTAGACGTGGAAACCGCCAAATCCATATCAAAATCAAGATGAGAATCCATACTCCGCATCGTGAAGAAGTAACGGATCGCATCCACGCCTACTTCGTCCATCAGATCTTCCATGGTAACGGCTTTACCGGTACGCTTGGACATTTTCACTTTCTCGCCATCCTGGAACAGGCTTACCATCTGAGCGATCAACACAGTCAGTTTCGCTGGGTCGTTACCCAAAGCTTCCATAGCTGCTTTCATCCGTGGGATATAACCATGGTGGTCTGCACCCCAGATGTTGATCATACGGTCGTAACCGCGCTCATACTTATTGCGGTGGTATGCAATATCCGGTGTCAGGTAGGTGTAAGTGCCGTCATTCTTCACAAGTACACGGTCCTTGTCATCACCATAGTCCGTTGTACGCAGCCAAGTTGCGCCGTCCTGGTCATATGCTTCACCTTTAGCCTTTAACTCTTCAAGCGATTTTACAACAAGTCCGTTCTCATACAGAGAGGTTTCGCTAAACCATTCGTCAAAATGAACCCGGAAACGACCTAAATCGCGCTTGATTTTGCCAAGTTCCTTCTCTAGTCCATACTCACGGAAAAATGCGGTCCGCTCTTCAGGAGACATGGAGAGTAGAGAGTCGCCTTTCTCTGCAACTAGCTCTTTAGCAAATCCCTTAATGTCTTCGCCATGATACCCGTCTTCTGGCATCTCAACATCTTGACCTAGCTCTTGCATATAACGTGCTTCAATCGACTTGCACAGGTTCACTACCTGATTACCAGCGTCATTAATATAGTACTCACGTGTAACATCATAACCTGCAAAATCAAGCACATTACAGAGAGCATCGCCGACAGCTGCACCACGGGCATGTCCTAAATGTAAGCTACCGGTAGGGTTGGCACTAACAAACTCCATCTGGATACGTTGCCCTTGACCTGTATTTACACGTCCGTAGTTCTCACCTTCTTGCTGAATGAGTTCAACTACTGGGTAGAGGTAGCTCTTGTTCAGCGTAAAGTTAATAAAGCCAGGACCAGCAATCTCTGCTTTTTCAATCGAAGCTTTACCGGTGTCTAGATGTTCTAGAATGGATTCCGCGATCTGGCGCGGATTCTTCTTCGCAATCCGGGTTAATTGCATTGCAGCATTCGTAGCAAGGTCACCGTGCGATTTGTCCTTAGGCACCTCTAACGTAATCGCTGGGAGCTCTTCGCGGGACACAAGCCCTGCCGCGACAGCAGCATCTGCTACCGCTTCAGCAACGAGCTGGTTAATGTGATCGAGTGGATTTAATGTCATGATTCATGGGCCTCCTGAATAGTCAAACTGATGGAAAAGTGTCCCGAAAACTCATCGAACACATATAGATCATACGCCCACGAAGCGCTTCCGGTCATGCCGCTGAGATCGATACTCAGGCTTTTGGTGTGCGTAGACAAATTAAATGAGGTGAAAGGGGAACGATAAAAGCCTGGCAGTTTTTGCCCCAGCTTGAAAGCCTGCTCCGACTGCACCTCGCCATGACGGATAATCTTTAAATCATCATGGGTCAACTTCACGGTCGTGCGGGTCTCTCCTTGATACGGCCCCATCTTTGGTTCTTCATAGCGAACATACAACGCACTTCCCTTGGCAATAACCTCGGCGGGAAGTTGCTGCACCGTATTCTCTCCTTCATGAAGGCTTTGAAGACGGATGGTCGCTTGTTTTCGGTCTGACATGATACGTTCCTCTTTTCCTTACCTATTGTATTACTATATCCAGTATGGCACGGCAATTCAAATGAGGATTTCTGCAAATTTCTATAGAATTGCTTATACAGAACCATATATGGATAGAAAATATGTTGTAAATCTTATTTTACATGAAAATAATGAGTCCGTGACAGGTACTTCATTTAGTTATTATATTTCTGATCCCATTGCTCTCTCCATTGTACCAAGGATATACCGGTTACTTCTTCGAGAGTTCGGCCGTCCAGATCATATGGTCCCCCATCTGCGTCTACATCTGGTGAGGAGGTGCCTCCAACAACTTTACCATCGACCATCATAATCGATACTCTTGTATGGGTGTTGTACTGTTTATCCAAAGGGTGACCGGAAACGATAAAAGTATACGAAGATATTTCTTTACCAAAATAATTAGCAGGTTCGTTCTCCTGTAAGCTCCATGTTTTGATGTACGGTAAATTGCCAGAAGTAGATGCGCCCGAGGAATTCAGACGAGACTTTTCTAATATGTAGGTAGATACTTCTCCTTGATGCTCCTCAATGGTATAACCACGCGACTGAACATAATTAGCAGCAGTCTTCTCGTCCTCTGACATCGGAAGATTTCGAGAGATATTTGAACGACTAAGCATGAATACTAGTAACAGAATCAACAAACACATGATGGGTACGATTCTTCTCCAAGCCAATCCGCTCCCTCCAACATATTCAATATCCATAACATACCATAAAATTACAGATCAAAGCCGGTTTACGAAGAAGATGATTACTCAGTTCCTCAATTGAAGAAAAAAAGCTTGATCCCTAATGGACCAAGCTAGTATTCAGGCTCTTCGTTTATCTTACTTGAGTCTGTGACTATCCCAAATAACCCCCTATTTCAGAAAATCCTTCTTATCTAAAGCGCGATCGACCAGACGAATCTCACTGATCCAGCCATTAAATACTCCATCAAGCTTATTCTCGTACTGGCTCGCACCTACGATCCATGGCTTATCTACAGATGCAAGGCCATAAGCTCTAATATCAGGGTTACGTAGCACCTCAACACCATCGATATACATGGTCGTTGTAACCCGATCATTTACAATCGCAATATGGTGCCAGTTGTCGTCTAATTCCCATGACCAATTGGTATGCTCGCTGTTATAATTTACCGGAAACGCTGCCCACTGAATTTCACGCAGACTAGAAACAGACATCGTTGCTAATGGTGCATCTTGATCTCCATTTAATTTACCCGCGTCCTTACCTGTCCCAAGTCTTCCCAAAATCCCCATCCAGGAGTGCTTCTCACTCTGGAAGTCAGGGCTAAGCTTAATAATGGCTTCTACAGTATATCCGTTCTCAAATGTATTCTTGTTGATCGGTGCATTATCGGATGTCTGCAAATAAGATCCTTTGTCCTGTGTTTTATCGCCGATAAAGCGAATGCCTGAGCGGCTTTTCGGATTTTGAGCATTCCCTTTGGTCCACACCATATCATTTGGTCGGGCTGAGCCCTCATCCTTACGGTACAAATCATTACCTTGGTTGGATAAATCACGTACTACCTTCGCTTCACTACTTGAAACTGCTTGAAGATCGGAAGCTGCGGAATTTTCAAAGCGCCAGTGAGCCTGTGTTCCACTTACATTTGGAATTTCTTTTTGTATTTCACTTACCGGTTGAAATCCAGAGAAGCGTTCTTCAAAATCCATGGATACCGTAAAATCATTAAAGTCGTCGACGAGTTTTTCCTCATCAAAAATTGTTCTCTCTTCCTCAGACATCCCCTTCACCCACGGAGAAAATGACTCAGCATGGATACGGTTCTTGGCCATATCCAGTTCAAGTGTACGCATAAGGCCATTACCACCGTGAAAAGCACTCTGATAATCTACAACCATCATCACAACATCTTGTCCATAGTCATTCTGCATTACCTTATGCGCATAACCATGATGATGCCCGTTAACAGTAAGGAAAATCTGATCATTCTTCTTGATCAGCGTATCCCACAAGTACTGACCGTGATCTGTCATGATTGCTTCTTTCTTATCTCCCGAGATATTAAGAAGCTGATGTGTAAATAGCATTACGGGGTAAGTAGGATGCTTGTCGATCACACGCTGAGCCCATTTCAAGGATTCTTCGGACGCTCTCCAATCTAAGAACATGGCGATGTACTTCTTACCTGCTCCTTCAAATATGTAATAAGAATTAAATCCATTCTCCGAGCTGCCACCGAAGCCTGGGATAGATTTCATTCGATTCGTTGAGAAGTATTGCAGGAACGGTTCTTTGGACAAATCACGTTCATTATCGTACTGACTTGGCTTCAAAACATCATGGTTTCCAGCTAGGAACCCGTAAGGAAGCTTTGCTTGATCAAGAATCTTCATCGCTGCATCGGCATTCTTCCACTCATAATCCTCATCAACCCGATCGACTAGATCACCCAGTTGTGAGGTGAATTTAATGTTCTCTTCTTCAGCATTATCTTTGAGCCACGTCGTTTGGGATAGGAAGATTTCGTTCTTGTAACGCGCATACTTCTGTGTGTCTGGCAAAATAGCGACTTTGAAGCTACTCTCCTCTGAAGCATTGGATTGTGCTGTTGCTGGGCTAGCGCTTATCAGAACTCCTGTAATCATCATTGCTGACATCAAGATCACGAGCGCTTTTCTAAAAGGCTGTTTCATTCTAGCTGTCCCTCCAAAAATTATGATATGAATAATCTTATTATTGGATTGTCACCGGAACATCAAGGGAAATGAAGGTTTGCATTAACTGTGTTTTCAGATGGGCGCAACAAAAAACAAGCATCCCCCGATAGCCAAAGGCTTAGAGAAGGGATGCTTGTTTTTTTAAGGTTGCTAACGGTTTTAAAAGGTTTCACGCTCAGCGCCCAGCGAAGCAGGGAGATGAGCCGTGTACGATCTTAAAGATTAGCCGAACCAAGCGATAGCTGGTAAGGCAACCTCTCCGCATGAAGGTCACCGAAGGCGATCCCAACGGGAAGCCGAGGAATGACCGATTCTACGCACTCCCATACTTCTCTCCACCAACTGAACGCCAACCGCCAAAATTTCGGGAGTCCAGAGGGCGGAGCCCTATGGGGCCCTCCCTGGCAAGGGAGGGTTTGGGAGGGTCGAAATCATTTTATTTTACAAACCCCAACAACATCTCACGAATCAGCTTCGCTGCCACGATTTGTGTCTGCTCGGTCGGATCATAAACAGGAGCCACTTCCACCAGATCACAGCCAACAACGTTCACGTCAGAGTTTGCAATCAGATGTACAGCCTCTAACAACTCCTTCGATGTAATACCACCGGCTTCAGCCGTACCCGTACCTGGTGCAGCTGAAGGATCCAGTACATCGATATCAATCGTTACGTAAACCGGACGATTGCCCATCTTAGGAAGTGCCTCTTTAAGCGGAGCAGCTACCTCGAATGGATAGAAGTTAATGTTCTGCTTTCCGAACTGGAACTCTTCACGGGAGCCGGAACGAATACCGAACTGATAAATGTTCTTTCCACCCATAATTTCAGCAGCTTTACGTACCGGCGTAGAGTGAGACAAAGGCTCTCCCTCATAATGTTCACGCAGGTCAGCATGCGCATCAATATGAATCAGTAAAAGATCTGGGTATTTCTCGTGCATCTTCTGGATAATCGGCCAAGTAACCAAATGTTCGCCACCAAGACCGATTGGGAATTTATCATCATCCAAAAGCTTGCCTACATACTCTCCGATGACTTCTAGGCTGCGGCCTGCGTTACCAAATGGCAACATTAGATCACCAGCATCGAAGTAAGTCATATCGTCAATGCTCTTGTCTAGGTAAGGGCTGTACTCTTCAAGCCCTACGGATGCTTGACGAATCCGGGAAGGTCCAAAACGGGAGCCGGGACGGAAGCTTACTGTAAAGTCCATCGGCATTCCGTAAATAACGGCTTTGGAATTTTTGTAATCGTCGGAGCTACAAATAAATACGTTGCCGGAATAAGCTTGATCCAGTTTCATTCGTTAATCGCTCCTCCTTACTTCACTAAGTCTTCTACGAATTTAGGCAATACGAAAGCTGCTTTGTGCAAGCGAGGTGAATAGTATTTCGTATCCATTTCATCGATTGTCGACTCATCCACTTCAAGTGGATCATATTTTTTGCTACCCATTGTGAAAGTCCAAAGACCACTTGGGTAAGTCGGAATGTTCGCACCATATACACGTACGATCGGGAAAATCTCCTTCACGTCCTTGTTCACCTGCTGGATCAAGTCCGCTTTGAACCAAGGATTATCTGTCTGTGCAACGAAAATTCCGTCCTCTTTCAACGCTTCGAAAATGCCTTGATAGAAGCCGCGCTCAAACAAAGGAGCAGCCGGGCCTACAGGCTCGGTGGAGTCTACCATAATAACATCATACTCATTCTTGTGTTCAATAATATGCATATATCCATCGTTAACCAGCACTTCTACCTTCGGATCATCCAGTTTACCAGCAATCTCAGGCAGGTACTGTTTCGAATATTCAATAACTTTGCCATCGATTTCAACGAGAACGGCCTTCTCCACTCCAGGATGCTTGATGACTTCACGAATCACACCGCCGTCTCCACCGCCCACAACGAGCACTTTCTTCGGATTTGGATGCGTGTTCAGTGCGGGGTGAGCGACCATCTCATGATAGACGAATTCGTCTTTAATCGTAGTCATGACCATTCCGTCCAGGACGAGCATGCGTCCAAATTCTTCGGTATCGATCATATCCAGTTGTTGAAACTCCGTCTTCTCATGTACAAACGTTTCCCGTATTTTCGCCGTAATGCCGAAAGTCGGCGTTTGTTTCTCCGTGTACCATAATTCCATCGTCTCTACCTTCTTTCCGCTAGAATAATGTTCAGCCGTCCAGATCCAATCCGTAAAACTTTATTCGGGCAGATGCCGAGTTTCACATCTTTTTCTATTGTACCAAACAAATTGTATTATATTAAATCAAGCCCAAATTGCAACCAAATTATCTAGCAGGCACACATAATAGCAAAATCCCCTGCCAAATCTATGAATATCCTTTCACATCCAGCACCATAATAATAACATTACGATCGAGAGGAGCATTCATATGGCGGGGCACGATCATAAGCCGCATAAACGTAAAAAAAGATGGGTTCGACTCGCCATTGTTCTATTCGGATTCCTTGGACTTTCCGTCATTGCGGGCAGCATCCTGCTTGTTTATTTGTACATTACACCTCTGCCTATGGCAGAAACCGAGCGCTCGTCAAGGCTGCTGGATAATCACGGCGAAGTAATCGCCACCTTCTCACCTACAGGAAGTACATCTGAGAAAGTCACACTAGCGGATATCTCTCCGATGCTGGTGAAGGCTACATTAGCGGTCGAGGACCGGAAATTTTACGATCATCCCGGATTTGACCTTAAAGGAATGGCCAGAGCTGTTCTCGTTAATTTGCAGCACATGGACAGCAAGCAAGGTGCAAGTACACTAACCCAGCAGCTGGCCCGAAATTTGTATTTATCCCATGAGAAGACGTTCACCCGAAAACTAAAAGAAGCCAAATTCACAGCTCAAATCGAGATGAAATATAGTAAAGCTGAAATATTAGAAATGTATTTAAATGAAATTTATTACGGACATGGTGCCCATGGTATTGAATCGGCATCACAAATGTATTTTGGAAAATCAGCTAAAGAGCTTAACCTAGCCGAAAGTTCCCTACTGGCAGGAATTCCGAAAGGACCTACCTATTATTCCCCCTACAACCATCTCGATCATGCAGTGAATAGACAGAAAATCGTGCTTAATTCAATGGTGGAAACCGGTGAAATCACACAAGCTGAAGCCGACAAAGCGGCTGCCATTAAGCTAACCATACTGCCTAAGGACCGTCAGCAAGATAAGGTCATTGCTTCTTTTTTTCGAGATTATGTACGTGGACTTATATCCAGTAAGCTTGATATTACTGAAGCACAATTGGAAAAAGGCGGACTAAACATCTACACCACTCTGGATCCACAGGCTCAAAAGGCAGCGGAGGAAGCGGTGGCTAAAGAAATGGACAGTAAAAGCGAGCTCGAAACGGCACTTGTCTCTATAGATCCGCGAAATGGTCATATCAAAGCGATGGTTGGGGGCAAAAATTATCGGACAAACCAATATAACCACGCCCTTGCTAAAACAAGACAGCCTGGCTCCACATTTAAACCAATTATGTACCTGACAGCTATTGCCTCTCATCAAATGACGGGAATTACAATGTTCAACAGCGAACCAACGCTATTCCATTATGATAACAACCGCAAGACGTATCAGCCGAATAACTTTGGTGACAAATACCTTGGTGAGATCAATATGCGTCAAGCCATTGCCGCATCAGATAATATTTATGCCGTTAATACGATTATGCAGATTGGGCCGGACCAAGTAACGAATATGGCCAAAAAAATGGGGATAACGAGTTCTCTTGATCCCGTTCCATCCCTCGCTCTTGGGACCTCACCAATCAGTCCTCTTGAGATGGCATCTGCCTTCGCTGTACTTGCAAGTAACGGCCAGCGCATGCCCCCGGTAGCTGTACTTCGCATTACCGATGCAGCAGGACGAAATCTTTATACTGCCCCTGAGGTTAAAGGCGAGCAGATCGTCGAGCCAGCAGCTGCTTATGTCATGACCCGAATGATGGAGGGGGTATTTGATACAGGGGGTACAGGAAGACGAGTGTCTGCGCTGCTGAAGCGCCCCGTCGCCGGTAAGACTGGAACAACGGATACCGATGCTTGGCTAGTTGGCTATACCCCTGAGTTATCTACAGCCGTATGGGTAGGGTATGACAAGGGAAGAGAGATAACTTCATTAGAAGGGCGGCGGGCTGCGCCGATTTTTGCAGAGTATACGGAAAAAGCATTGGAAAACGTGCCGCCAAAAATTTTTCCTATTCCCGAGAATGTTGTTAGTACCTATATTGATTCAAAGACTGGTAAATTGGCTGACGCGGACTGTCCGGAGAAGTCACTCGAAGTTTTCGTCAAGGGAACGGAGCCAACGGAATACTGTGATGCACATGGAGGTAAGCAAAAAACAGCGCCACCCGCTGCCGATACGGTTAAGCAAGAGGAACGCTCCTGGTGGTCTGATTTCAAGCGTTGGTGGACCGAATAGCTTCTAGATCCCTTACACATATAAGCCCTGCACTTGGAGACTTATCCATGCAGGGCTTATTCAATTAATCACATTTTGTCCAGCTGCATTATATCGCCTTGGAGTCCAGTTTTGCGATCTCCTTCCAAGTCGACTCGAATGTTACAGGGTTCTCTTCCTTATACTCCTCTAGTTCATTGGTCTTGAAGCCCCACGTATTGGAGATGAAATCAACTCTCCAGATCTTCTGATCCTCATCATATACAAGGCCAGTCAAACTAAATGCCTCCTGCATTTCTAAGGGCGGTGATTCTCCTTCTACAAAAGTAGCGGCTTCGATCAAAGGCTGAGTGACCACTGTCATCTGCCATACGCCACTTCGGAAATCAAGATCCATCGATCCCATATCAAACACAGTACCTATGTACTTGGACTTGTAGGCATAACCACTCTCCTTAAACTGAGAAACGATACTTTGGAGTACATTTATATACTTATCCGTTGATAATGTAAGCTTGTCCATATCTCCAGAAGCAAAAGCAGCTAAGTTCTCTTTTGCATGCTTCACCAAAGTATCTTTAATCGACTTCTGGATATTGTCCTGCCTGGTAAAATCAAGAACAATAAATTTTTTATCGATGATAACCTCCGAACTTCTTACCGTCCCGAAAGGGAAGTCTGCCTCCACAGCCAGTGTCATCGATCCATCGGTTGTAACCGGTCCGAACTCAGGGTTATCAAAGGGATTGACTTCAACCTTCTTACCATTAATGTACAATCGGCCGTTCAGTTCCGGCTGTTCAGAAAAGCGGCTATCCCACCTTACCGTCTCACCCTCTAGCCCCAAGAATGCAGCATAGGAAGTTTTGGCATCCAAAAGTTCCAGATCCTCCGTGTTCTTTAGATCAATAAACTCATTCTTGAATCTGGCCTCGACCTGATATAACCCGGGTACATACGGACCTAGCTTAGCCGCAAAGTTTGGTTTATCAGCTACAGAAACTTGTTGACCATTCACAGACAAAACAGTACCCGCAAAGTTTGTTTCGACAGAAATATATACAGCGTCCATTGTAAGCGAGTATGTATCATAAAATAGCGTCTTACCACTCTTTTCAAGATTAACCACTCCACTTAATCCAAACCCTGGGAGCAGTTGATCCAGACTGTTATCCTTTGCTGCTTGTTCCCCTAGAATCACCTGTTCTCTCAACGTATTGAGAATCCCCTGCTTCTCATCTGGGTTCTGATCTAAGTATCTTACAAATCCAGTAATCGATCTCTCATCAATGACCAAGTTCTTATCCTTAGAAGTTAAAAACTTTGCAATGGCCTTAGGGTCTTGGGAGTCCAGTGCCTGTTCAAACCGCCCGATAAGCCGATCCTCTGAAGTGTAATATTGTCCCGCTTTGTAACCTCCAAACAGAACAACGAGCAACAGCATACCTAGTAATAAAAAAACTTTCTGTTTCCGGTTCATACTTACACGAGCAGCTGTAGAACCGTTAAATGCCGGGGATGATACGACAGAAATGGATGCAGCACTTTCTGCCTGCGCATCCGCTAAGGACGCCCCGCATTCTTTGCAAAACTGCGCCTGCTCAGATACTTGTATACCGCATTCAGTGCAAACTCTCATGTCGCATGTTTCCCTTCATTTTTTTAAAAGCCAAACATATTACCCGATCTAAACATGGACCCGATTGAGTCACCAATGATCAGCATCGTCAGGAATATAGCTGCATAAATCAGCAGAATAGCATACAGCGTATCAAGTCCCCCAGGCCCTTCACGCTTGTAACTCATCGTAATAAGAGCTGGAATCGTAAAGATTCCACCTACGAGCGAGATACTCAAGAATGCTCCTCCAATCGAGCTTCCCATTAGGATAAAAAGAAAGGCAATGAGAGAAATAACGATAAAAGGAATGAGCATTGTCCCAAAACGGGCAATAATTTCTTTCAGATCGGCCTTCGGATTCGTGGATATCTTTACAGCTCCGAATGTATAAACCGCAATCAGAAGCATAAAGACGGCCAGCCAAAATGCAGGTTTTAATGCAAAATCAACAAATGGACTACTACTGAAGAAATTCCGGGCTTCTGACCCAACAGACAAATAAATCATGAGCGGAAACAGGATTGCAAAAATGACCATCGATATGATGCCATTTAGTAATTGCTCACCTCCTGTTTTGTGGGTCACTGCAAGCGGACTTTTCAGCCCTTTCACAAAATAATCGAAATAGACCTTAGAATTCTGTTTAGCGCTCTCCAAATACGGATTGGGCTGAGCACTCTCTCCTCCTACTGTCCCGTTAGATGCAGCCTTCGGTGGCGGCTGTGTTGTAAATACATGCAGATGCGGTGGGCTACCAGCTGCCGTTTCCTGATTCACGGTCCTTTTGACACCAGAAAATGATGAATTAGAAAGATCACCTGTCACCTCCTGATGGTCAACCGTCTGGATTTTAACAGGCTCCTCTAGTTGGGTGTCAAACCTGGCTCCACATTTCTCGCAAAACTTTCCATGTTCGTTCTCGTGCCCGCAAATCTCACAACGCATCATCTTTCCTCCCTGTTAGTCGCACTCCGATCAATTACCTATGTACCTGATTCATGTGCTTCACAATAAATATGTTAATTCCCACAGTATGTGAGCCTAGCACTATATTTGGTAATAGTATAAATGCGGCAGTATGCTAATGGAAGTATTTTCTTGTGTCTGTTTGCTTGTATCGCGAAGAGGTATGACTGGATTTGTTTATACTATATATAAGGCTTCTACATAGAACGTGACTAAGAGTTAAGAAAGGTGCTCACCACAATGTTAGATAAAAAAGAACAGGTTTATCCGTATCCGTACGGCCAACCACTGCCTCCTTCTATCTACACCGGTACAGCTCTCGAATCAGCCCCAAGGCTTCTCGGACAGACATTGGTTCGGTGCACAGAGGACGGGGAGATTCGGTGCAAAATTGTAGAGACAGAAAGTTACGGGGGCAAAGAAGACAAAGGCTCTCACGCCTATGGCGCCAGACGAACAGCTCGTACAGAAACGATGTTTCAAGCTGGCGGAACATGTTATGTATATCTCATCTATGGTATGTATCACTGCGTCAATGTCGTCACAAGTTATGAGAACGATCCGCAAGCAATACTAATTAGAGCCGTAGAGCCTTTAACTAGCCGAGATGCAGAACTCATGCAATTATATCGTGGTAAAATACCTGGCGGAAAGCCTGCTAATCTAAGCAACGGTCCCGGTAAACTATGTCGCGCACTTCGTATTGATAAGAGCCTGAACGGTTGTCAGTTGAACCATTTGGATGGACCTCTATACCTTGAACTTGGTGAAAATTCATCGAATCTCCCCATTGTCCAAGCACCTCGCATCAACATTCCCTATGCAGAGGAGTACGCAAGTAAGCCTTGGCGTTTTTATATTGAGGGCAATCCATATGTTTCTGTCGTAGATAAAAAAGCATTAACAATCAAATAAACGTTTGAATATTAAGCGGATTTGGCGTATATTTGAATTAACAATCAAACCTGCGTTTGAATATAATAATCCGTAAATAAGATCGAGTTATGGATACCGTGAGGAGGTTATACATGTGACGGTAAATAAAGAATCACTATCGATTGTTGAAAACCAAGATATATGCGAAGCCTTTTGTCCAACGGCTGAGAAGGTATCACAGCTGAAACAAGCGATATCCGAAGATGACATTATCGGAATGACTGAAATTTTCAAAGCTCTCTCCGATCCTACACGCGTTAAAGTGGCTTACATGCTCGATCGAGGTGGTGAACTTTGTGTATGTGATGTAGCCGAAGTGCTTGGGAGCTCAACAGCGACTGCATCTCACCATCTCAGGACTTTAAAGAATAAATCGATCGCTAAATCACGCAAAGAAGGCAAAAATGTTTTTTATTCCTTAAAAGACGATCATATTCGTACCCTGCTTCATATGACACTGGAACATCAGAAGGAGAAGGTGGAAGCATGAGCACTTATAACGATTCTGCAACACGCCGTAATAATAACAATAGTAGCGATGATCTCACAGAGTACCGGGTACAAGGGCTTTCCTGTCCTAACTGTACTCGCGAAATGCAAGAAGAGATCCAGAAGCTTGAACATGGCAAGAATGCCAAACTGAGCTATAACAGTGGAAAGCTAACCCTCTCCCCTAATGTGGATTTAAAGCGTGTAGAGGGAATATTAAAAAGCGACGGTGCCCGCATTGTTAATCTAACAGACTCAACTGCTGGCCAGCCTGGGCATTCTCACGATCACAGCAACCATGCCCATAGTCACGACCATGGTGAAGGCCACAGTCATGGACATGATCATAGCCATAGTGAAGGTAAGAAGATGAAATGGCTGCTATCCATTTCAGCTGTCTTTTATCTCCTAACATTTGTTCTTACCGACCAAGTACCAGCACCTGTTGTTATCACTTTGTATGCTGCAGCTATGATTATGAGCGGATATACCACTTTTCTACGGGGACTTCGGAATTTAACAAAGTTCAAGTTTAATATGGATACGCTGATGACGGTTGCACTTGTTGGTGCCGTGATCATCGGCGAATGGCGCGAAGCGACGCTAGTAGCCATATTATTCGGTCTGAACGAAATGCTTGAGGGCTACGGCATGAACCGTGCCCGTAAGTCGATGGAAGCTTTGCTGGCGGCCGCACCTAAAGAGGCAGAGCTGCTTCGAGATGGCGAAGCTGTGCGTGTACCGATTTCAAGTCTTTCCCCTGGTGACATTGTTCGTGTCCGCCCAGGAGAGAAGATTCCTTCTGATGGCATCATTTCGCAAGGTACCGGGGCTGTCAACGAAGCTGCAATTACCGGTGAGTCGGTTCCCGTTACAAAGCGCGAAGGGGATACGGTATTCGGAGGTAGCGTCAGCACTGACGGCCTATTGAATGTTGAAATAACCAAAGCCTACGAGGATTCTTCCTTGGCTAAAATTATGCATTTAGTCCAAGAAGCGCAGGATAGCAAAACACCAACGGAATTGTTTATCGATAAATTCGCAAAATACTATACACCAGCCATTATGATTATCGCTCTATTCGTCACCATCATTCCGCCGCTGCTATTCGGTCAGCCGTGGATGACATGGGTGTACCAAGGTCTCTCCATTCTCATTGTCGGTTGTCCCTGCTCGCTCGTACTGTCCTCTCCAATTGCACTCGTCAGCGGTATGACAAGGGCAGCCCGCAACGGAATTTTGGTCAAGGGCGGTGTTCACATGGAGCAGCTTGGACGACTTCAAGCTATTGCCTTTGATAAGACGGGTACGTTGACACGTGGTGAGCCTGCTGTATATGCCGAAACCGTGTATAACAAAGATAAATTTTATGCGATTACCGGATCTGTGGAACAGTCATCCTTACACCCACTGGCAAAAGCAGTCATGAAACACTTAGCTGACAAGAAACCGAATAAGACTTTTGCGGAGCCACTGCAATCCACCGTATTACCAGGTGAAGGTGTCCGTGCAGAAGTTGACGGTAACCTTTATTGGGTTGGTAGTGAAGAGGTTCTTCGTCATGTAGAAGGTGAACAGGAATCCGTGATGACTACCGTTCGTAATGATATTCGGCTTCTGAAGGAACAGGGATATACCATTATAGTCGCAGCCGATAAGCATTCTGTGCTTGGCCTGTTCGGTTTGGCTGACGAGATCCGTCCGGAAACGCCTGAGGTCATTCGACAATTGCATCAAGCTGGCATTACAAATACGGTTATGCTAACCGGTGACCACGAACAGTCGGCTCAATCTATCGCTAAGCAATCGGGTGTAACGAGCTTTTTCGCAAGTCTCCTGCCTGAAGAGAAAGTATCGAAGATAAAAGAACTGGCTAGCAAGCAAAAGACAGGTATGGTGGGAGACGGCATCAATGATGCTCCTGCACTTGCCGCAGCCGATCTCGGGATTGCCATGGGTAAAGGAACAGACAGTGCCATTGAGACGGCAGATGTCGTACTTATGCAGGATCACTTGGGTAAACTGCCAAATGCGATCCGTACGGCGAGAAAGGTAAACCGCATCATCCGTTGGAATATCGCGATCTCGCTATCGCTGAAAGCCATTGCTCTGCTATTGACCATTCCGGGTCTGCTCACCCTATGGATCGCAATTATTTCCGATATGGGCGCGACAATTCTCGTGACACTCTTGGGATTAACCATCCTGCTTGGCAAAGATAAATCTCCAGCTTCATCTAAATAGTTAGATAAAAAAACTAATCCTCTTCTCTTCCGTTTATAAGAGAAGGGGATTTTTCATGTTATCATTTGAATACTAAATCGACTACAATCGGCAAATGATCCGAAGCCTCGGTTTGGACTACATGCTGATTTTGATGCTTTATACCAGGGGAAATCAATATATAATCGATCAGTTCTGTTGGAGATGTAGATGGGAATGTGTAGACATTCTCCATGTCTTGAAAACTGTTCACGAATAGGCCACTTTCTAACAATCGTTGAAACTCAGGACTATCGGGTTCCGTATTAAAATCTCCCATTAATACGCTGGGTTGATTGGAACGAGAAACAAGATCTATAATTTCCTCCGCCTGCGCTAATCTACTTCGCGCATCCAACCCAAGATGTGTATTGTAGACATTCACATGAATGCCATCCAGATCTACCACAGCATGCAACATCCCCCGCTGCTCTTCTCCAAAGCTACTAAGTAAGATGTTATCGGAATGAAGGATAGGGTACTTACTTACAATCGCATTCCCATACTGACTATTCTCAGCTAATCCTCCCACCTGTCCAAAATCCAAGTTCGCTCCGTATACGTAGTGATATCCAGTTAAGCTAGCTATCTCTTTCGCCTGATCTTTATAGTCGCTCCGATCACTAAAGAATCGATCCACTTCTTGAAGCCCTACAATATCCACGCCTGAATCAAGAATAACAGCGGCAATTCTTTGAAGGTTCAAATGGCCATCCATACCGACTCCGTGCTGAATGTTATAAGACATGACCGTTGTACTTATGACCCCTAAACTGTTTTTCTCTTCCATGAACATCTCTCCCTTCAGTTGTTAAACCATGAAATCCCCCGAAACATTTTCCAATTATATCCGTCTAATAGATATCATTTATGGAGGTGTAGAAGATGATTGTAAATAAATCATACAAAATCGTCGGGGCTACAGCACTTGCTCTAACGCTAAGTTTAACGCCTATATCCGGTCTTTTACCAGACTTGAATCCATCCGTCTTTGCGGCCCAATCTCAAAAAGAAACACCTATTGTAACTTCAAAGATAGAATTAAAAAATTCCCCATTCAAGAAAAACGGAGTTCTATATGTCCCGATTACAGAATTATCAGAATATGTAGATCTACACATCACACGAACTCCTAATAAGAAATACGTTTATATCAATAGTCCTTCGGAGTCTGTTCGAATTGCTCCGAAGCAGTCCAAAGCTGTAAATGCAGAAGGAACTACTTTTGCCTTGGATGGATCACCTATCGTAAAACAAGGTGTCACTTATGTTCCTTCCTCGCTTCTCGCTAAAAGCTTTAGAATAAAGCTGAAGTGGGAAGGAAAGTCCTCCATATCACTCCAAGTAAATCAACAGTATGTTTCCAACTCTTTTGAAGGCATGCTGTTCTGGTTAAACCGTGATAATGGAACATTATTAATGGGGCAAGCTGGAAGTATCCCGAAAAGTGCTGGAAAGGTTGAAATCGAGAATATCGATTGGATCCGTATTCAGCCTCGTAAAATTAATCCATCTACCTTCGTTATAGATGCGACCAATTGGCATGGTGAACCGCATATCCACGAGACTCGCATTCGTGTCCTCATTAACGACCGTAAAATCGTGAAGCAAGGCGTTACTAACTTCTCCAATTTTGCAGGTATGAACACAAAATCAAATGTGAACGGCTTTAAAGGAAATGTTGCGATCATGAATGGTAGCACGCTACAACTGGTCCATCCAACAGGCAAGGTTGTAAAGACTTATAATCTTGAAGCCCTAACCGGCGTTAAAGATGATTTCGTTGTTGAAGCAATTGAGAATGATTTTTTGTTGGTACGCCCTTATATAGAATCAACTTTATTCATAGTCCATCCAACACGGAACAAGTCTGCCCTCATCTACCCGGATCTACTAGATGAACAAGCAATAAAGTTAATAGCTGAATATCCTCCGAATGAAGTGGGTTATGTTGGGGATGCATTGACTTACAAAGGATATAAAAACAAAAAGCTAACTTTTACGTTCAATCATCCTTTATTAAGTAGTAATAAGACGTATTCGTACACCCTGCCCTTCTAACATATTACATTCCATACGCTTCAAGAAACAAAGAAGCCCGGGTGCAGCTTAACGCATCCGGGCTTCTATCCTTATTTATTCTGTTTCTAACGCCTGCTTAAATTCATCAGAAGAAGCGTTCCACCATTCCTCGTTCTTAGAGATGAGTAGATCTTTCAAAGCCTTTTTCTCCACATCACCTAATCCATCGACAATGATCTTACGTTTCAGAGCTGCATCGAGTTTATTAACATGATCCGCAAGGATCTTCCAGCCCCGCTTCGCTTCCTGATCGATCCACATTTCACACGCAGTCATACCGCCGTAATGTTGTCCTTCCGGCGTACGATCTACAGCTACCCATACGATCCAGACCTGACGTCCATTAGGTACATCCTCACGGTTCGTAGAAAATTTAATGCCACGTTCCACTTTACTCTTCGCGTGCATTGCACCGATTTCAATCTTTGCTTCTCCACCGTCAATAATGACTGGTGATACACTATTCAGATCAATCGAGCCTGCACCGAACCCTTTATGTTTGCTCTTGCTGCTTATAATGTTGAGGGCAATCTGCTTCTTTCCGTTTTGCTCCTGATTCTCCATTATGGCAAACCTCCCTATATATAAGAACGGAAGAGACCTTCCGCCTCGCTGATTCAGATAACCAGTCCAATATATTTTATTTTAACTAATAATCACCCAAAAGCAAACATATACATGCTGTAGATGCTTGTCAACGGGAGGTTGTTCGATATGGTCCCATCACGCGCTAAAGTCTTTCTTTCATCCCTGCTTGCCCTCGGTCTTCTTGGAGGATCAATGCTGTTATTTCTGCAGGGTACCCGTGTTTCAACGCCTATTCTCGCCCCGGAATCGGGCAAGCCTGCAGTCGCTGAAAAGGCTCCACTCTCTCCACCTAAAGCTCAGTACGATGTCCCTGCTCCTGCACTGAGCAACAGGCTTGTTGAATATCACATGGATGTCAGGTACGAGCCTGAGGAGAACAAACTCAAAGGGAAACAAACACTAACCTGGACTCACCCCGGTAAAAAAGCAGTAACCGAGCTATATTTTCATCTTTATCCCAACGCATTCGCCTCTAAAGACACAACATTTATGAAAGAATCCGGCGGTAGACTTCGCACGGACCAGATGCCTAATGATGGATTTGGTTCAATGAAGATTACGGGAATTAAGACGGAGGAGGGGCTGTCTTTGCTCCACCGTCTTCAATATGTGCAGCCTGACGATGGGAACGTCAAAGATCAGAGTCTCGTGAAAGTACGCCTTCCACGCCCTGTTAAAGGCGGTGAGAGCTATACATTGATCATGGAATTCGAGGTGGAAATGCCTAAAATCTTTGCACGTATGGGTACGGCAGATGATTTTGTAATGGCAGGGCAATGGTTTCCAAAGATCAGTGTGTATGAACCTACAGGAACACGTGGGCGTAAGGAGGAAGGCTGGAATCTCCATCAATACCACGGGAATTCAGAGTTTTATTCTGATTTCGGCATTTACAGCGTCCGCATTCGCGTACCGGATAACTATATTGTTGCCGCCACTGGTTTCCCAACCAAGCCAGCTACAAAAGCGAATGGTGAAAAGGTCTATCAATTCTATGCCGATGATGTACATGATTTTGCTTGGTCGGCTTCACCAAACTTTATCGTCGCTGAAGAAGCATTCTCTGCTCCAGGCATACCGGGTGTACGAATAAAGCTATACCTCGATCCGGTACATAAAGACCTGAAAGATCGATATTTTGACGCCGCTAAGGCAGCCCTATCCTCTTACGGTAAGTGGTATGGTACTTATCCTTACTCGACCTTATCCATTGTTGTACCGCCAGAAGCGGGAAATGGTGCAGGAGGAATGGAATATCCGACACTTGTAACGGCTTTCGGAGCCAAAAACGATTCGCCCGGGTACGATCTGGAACGCACCATCATTCATGAGATTGGACACCAATATTTCTACGGTATGATTGCAAGCAACGAGTTTGAAGAAGCATGGCTTGACGAAGGCTTCACCTCATATGCTGAGGAGCGAGTCATGGAACAGGAATATGGGGTAACTTCTAACACGGCAGCCCAAGCTGCAGCCATCTCCTCACCAGAGCCATTACAACAAGAATCCTGGAAATACGGCTCTCACCAGAAATATGCACTTAATGTTTACACACGCGGCAAGCTGGTGCTGCAAGATATTGAACGTTTAGTCGGTACGCAGACCATGGACAAAATCATGATGGCCTATGCGAAAAAATTCCGTTTCAAACATCCAACGACTCAAGATTTTCAACAGGTAGTAGAGGAGCTCACAAAACAACCGTGGCAGTCCTATTTTGACCAATACGTATACGGGAACAAGATGGCCGATGTCGCGATTGAACAAATTGAGACCAAAAATACCGGTTCACGCGAGGAGCCTGCATATGAATCTATTGTCACCGTCGTAAATAAGGGTGGTACGGTTACGAACATCCCGATTACATTCGCCTTCGAAGATGGAAGGACTGTAGAAAAAACATGGGATGGAAAGAACGGAACAACGCAGTACAAAATTGAGCATCGCTCTCCATTACTGTGGGCCATGGTTGATCCTAAATTTACAATCGTGCTTGAGAACAAACATATTAATAACTATATGAAGGCGGGAATGGATCCGAAAGTGCTCACGCGCTGGAACCTAAGCATTAATAAGCTGGTAGAGGCACTGTTCGGCAGCCTGTCATGGTAAGGGGGGAGAACATGAAAAGCTATACAGGCAAAGGCTGGACCAGTGTAAAAGATCAGTTCTATGTTATTATTCTGTTGTTTTTATACAAGCTTTTGTGGGGATATTTTCTTTACCGGATCGTAAAATCAGCCGTTGTTCCACTTCTGATGCGATTTCCTGATCCCGCTCCAAGTGAGCTTAGTAAGCTGCTGTATTTCTATGAGGGAGAAATGGCCTTATTACAGAGTAATGACGTTCACACCTATGCCTGGATACTTATATTTATGCTAATGATTCGGATGGTGCTAACTCCACTCATTCAAGCAGGTATACTCTACAATCTTCATCAGGAGGCAAAGGGAGAGCGAGGATTGTTCCTCTTTAAAGGAATGAGACAATTATGGAAACCAGTAACCCTGTTTTACATAGTCGAGACCCTATTGACCTTTATGCCTGCTTATTGGCTGGTACCCAAAATGCTTCCTTCTCTATTCGCGGCTATTCGAGAGCCTTCTGCCTTGCTCCATCTAGCCCCTTACATCCTTGGTTGGTTAATTTACGCGTATCTGCTTCGGATGTGCCTGCTTTACATGCAGTTCGGAAAAACAGGTGGGACCAGCATGATATCAGCTTTATGGATCTGCTTGCGCCATATCGGAAAGGTTACTCTGATCTCAGTAATAATTGGTGGAACGGCAATGGTCCTGCTTCTATTACTCAGTGGATTATCATTCCTATGGGCTGGACTAATGGGGCTGATCATTCACCAAGCTAGCTATTTTATAAGTAGTCTATTCCAGCTCTGGGGTATCACAACACAGTACCAGCTATGGCTTACACATGAACAGCAACGTTAAAAAATACTTTCGTTCCAAAAAAAAATCCCAATCCTTCTCAAAGGATTGGGATTTTTCGTATAAAAATATAATTTCCTCGTTTGCCAAATTGTTAATACTCTGCTAAAATAACGAATGTGATAGTAACAACTTTGTCATCTTTATTGTAACTTTTTCATATGGATAAACAGTCGAATATTCGAACTAGATTTTTTATACCATTAAGAAGCCGAATTCCCTTACATGGGAAGCGGGGGATCCGTCTTGGGTGCATTGATCTCGCAACAGAGTGATCATAGGCTAACCTTCAGCCGAACCCTTAAGCTAACCTCGCAGGCATTGGAAGGAGCTTTCTCTTGAAAAAAAAGTTAACAGCCATATCGATCGGACTTACACTCGCTCTTACATTAAGTGCCGGAAGCGCTTTCGCTGATTCCAAGCTTAATAACGCAATCAAACCAGTCATTGGTGTCTCTTATAAAATGGGTGGAACAACGACTAAAGGATTCGATTGCTCTGGATTTACAAGTTATGTATTCAAGAAAATCGGACTTACATTGCCTCGTGCATCCACATCCCAGTATAAAGTAGGGACTGCCGTAGCAAAGAGCAATCTAAAAGCTGGTGATCTTGTATTCTTTAATACCTCCGGCAGAGGCGTATCCCATGTAGGGATTTATGTAGGCGGTGGTAAATTTGCACATTCCTCAACTTCCAAAGGTGTTACCATTACTGCACTCAATTCCAGTTACTTCGGAAAACGTTACATAGGTGCTAAACGTGTCATGAGCTCGAGTAAGTACAAAGCCGTCGCTGTCAATTATAATTAATTATCATATAAGCCGTTACCTAAGCCCGGATGAGATTTTTAAAATCTCCTTCGTGGCTTTTTCTTTATACTTATATAACGTATGGACCTTGCAAAAAGTTCACCTTTTTATAAAATAATTTTTAATTATTTTCCTAGGTATCCTGTCTTACTTGTGATTTACCCTTATTGCAGATGATTAAACATGTTTCAGGTAAATTTGAATCTTTATTTGTCTTTTTTCTTCGACACATATAACCATTTAAACTACTCGAAAAGACAGCAAGAAACAATTGCCAACAGGACAAGCCCTCTGATAGAATATCAGTGTAATAACTCCGTCATTATTGTAAGGGCTTTTATACATAGAACATTGTTCCGAATAGCCTTCAACCGAACCCTTAAGCTAACCTCGCAGGCATGGAAGGAGTCTTTATATGCTAAAGAAATTAGGCGTATCCGTTATCGGCTTCACTCTCCTACTTACTTCTGGGATCAACAGTGCTTTTGCAGACAGCAAGCTAGATCAAGAAATTGACCAGGTTCTTGGAACAAAATATAGTTATGGCGGAACAACAACAAGCGGATTCGATTGTTCTGGGTTCACAATGTACATATTCTCTACTATTGGATTAAAGCTCCCGCATCAATCGAGCTCCCAATTCGAGATGGGTACAACGATAACCCGCCAAGATTTGCGCCCTGGCGATCTCGTATTTTTCAATACGACTGGCCGCGGGGTATCCCATGTAGGTATCTACATCGGGGATGGGAAGTTTGCTCATGCCTCTACTTCCAGAGGTGTTGTTACCAATCGTTTGAGTGATAGCTACTACGCAGAACGATATATTGGCGCCAAACGGATTCTGGATGACATCTTTTTCGAAACTCTTGCAGCAGAATAACTCGATTTTTTTATAACATACTAAATCATATCCGCGAAGAGAAGCTTCCTTTCTTTTGGCGGTTTTTTCTTCCTTACTCAATTAAAAAGGAGACAACTTATGAATCACCAGACAGAACAGCTATATGCCATTCCAATGACGATCGACCAAGCAGCTGAAGTTTGTGAATGGACGTATCCAACTCCGTATAATATATATGGCTGGCTACCTTTTGAACAAATGCAGGGTCTTGGTATTGAATTTGGTGATCCGGATATCCGTCGTCAGCAATATATATCTATTATGGATGAACAGGATCGAATGTGGGGCTTCGCTCAGTTGTTCCCGATGGAGGGTGTCACGCGAATTGGCCTTGGTATGCGCCCTGATTGGTGTGGCCTTGGAATGGGTAAACGATTCGTGAAATGTATTGTTGATGAAGCTATACGAAGACAACCCTCGAATGAAATTGATTTAGAGGTGTTGACTTGGAATAAGCGCGCAATTCGCACTTATCAGCAAGTTGGGTTTCAGATCACAGATACTTACGAGCGGATGACTAAAGAAGGAAATGCTCTATTTCATTGTATGGTATATAAGCCGCTAGAGAAGTAAAGAATCATCTAACAACAGGAATGCGAATATGAAAAATAGCACAATTTTGTGTAATTTTTCATTTAAAATCCGTAGTTTTGTTGCTTTTTTTGTCACAACTGCTATGATGTCTTTATATGTTCGTTTATAATAGAAGCTATTGTAGTATACATAAGAAGGGACGATATGACGATGCAAAAATGGATTATGAGCGGATTGTTCTTCGTCGCATGTACGTTGGCCCTTGTGCTAATGTTTACGCTTCCAGGCAAAGAACAGGTTGCTCAAGAAAACAAGCCAACCATGCCTGAAGTTACATTAGACGCTGCCGCAGCTGAAGCAACCGTGAAAGCTAGTTGTATTACTTGTCATGGTGACCAACTCCAAGGTGGAGCCGGACCTGCTCTTGATAAAGTAGGCGGTCATATGGACGCAGAAGCTATATTTAGTGTCATTACTAAGGGTCGTAAGACAATGCCTTCCTTTAAAGAACAATTGAAGCCAGAAGAAATAGCAAATATTGCCCTTTATCTGGCTGAGAAGAAATAATTATTATTATAAACAGCAAAAAACGCTTGAATAA
The DNA here is from genome assembly GCF_058781425.1 of Paenibacillus sp. FW507-14B1B. NCBI lineage: Bacteria > Bacillati > Bacillota > Bacilli > Caryophanales > Paenibacillaceae > Paenibacillus > Paenibacillus sp. FW507-14B1B. The sequence goes on from NZ_JBYSWS010000010.1 coordinate 39,158, forward strand.
GGGTTCTCCCTGTTCAAGCGTTTTTTAATACCCAGTTCTTATTGCTGCTCTGTATTTTCACTAGAACGGCTTTTTTCATATACTTCATTAAATTGCTGCGCTTCTTTGATATCCACTGCGGTAATCCCGCCATCATCCCATGAAGTCAGACGCAGTGTCACGGTTTTATAATCAATTGTAATGTAGGGATGGTGCCCGAAAGCCTCCGAAATGGCTGCTACTTCATCTACGAAAGCTATCCCTTTCATAAAAGAACCGAAAGCATATTTACGTATGATCCATCGTCCCTGCTCTAATTCCCAGCCCTCAAGCCGTTCAAGATGTGTTTCAACTTCCTGCTGTGTATACAGCATCCTATCTTCCTCCCCGGAAAACCTCTCCCACCCATGTGGGACTAATTATTCATCTATTCTATTCTCTACCTCTAGGGTTCATTCCCCATCTAGATGAGAGCTACAAATGCCAATTCTTCTTCACCGATAAGAATATGTATCCGATGGTTTCCTTGATCATGCATGACAACACCACTGCCTACAGATAAAACGGGTTCTGTACCTAGCGCATAAAATAAGTCCTCCGCCAAGGCCTCATGAACTTCATTCCGATCCAAGTCATTCAGGTTGCCCCAATCCTCAGAATCCATCTCAAAAAAAACGTAGCTATCTGGTATTCGTCCGACAGCCTCCGTTAAATCTTTAAGGATATCTCCATAATCACGACCGTGCTTTACGCCCACCGATCTCACTCCTTTCTGTTACTTCATACCTTTAAGTTTTCCTTACTCTTATTATACCGGAAATTACAGCTAAAAAAAAAAGGCTAACTTGACGATAAATAGGGTAATGCGCTCATTTGCACAATGCTACCCTTTCTAAAGGGCGGCAAAACGAATGGATTCGTTATTTATTTCTCATGGATGAGGTGTATTATGGAAATTTCAACGATTATTGGTCTAGTGCTTGGTCTTTTTTCAGTATTGGTCGGAATGATTTTAAAAGGGGCGTCCATTACTGCTTTAGTTAATCCCGCTGCTTATCTTATTATACTCGGCGGAACCGCAGCTACACTATTTATAGGTTTTCCACTAGCGGAACTCAAAAAGTTTCCCAAGCTTGTTAAGATGACCTTCGTGAAGCAAAATCTTATGAATAAGACAGATTTGATTACTCTCTTCATGGAGTATGCTTCCATTACCCGCCGTGAAGGATTGCTAGCACTTGAGTCAAAAGTCGAAGAAATCGATGATGCTTTTCTACGCAACGGAATGCGTATGATCATTGACGGCAATGAGCAGGAATTTGTAAGTGATGTGTTAATGGAAGATATTCATGCCACAGAAGAACGTCATCGCTCCGGTGCACTTATTTTCTCTCAAGCCGGTATGTACGCACCCTCTTTAGGGGTATTAGGAGCTGTAATTGGTTTGATTGCAGCATTGGCAGACATGAGTGACATGTCTGTTCTAGCGCATGCTATAGGTGCTGCCTTTATTGCTACACTGCTAGGTATCTTTACGGGTTATGTTATCTGTCACCCTATTGCTAATAAACTTAAACGTTTATCCAAGCGCGAATTGGAAATTCGTCTGATGATGGTAGAAGGTCTTCTATCCATTCAATCCGGTGTTTCAACGATTGCCATCAGCCAGAAATTATCCGTCTTCTTAACCCCTTCTGAACGCCTTGAAATGAACGAGAGGGAGGCTGGTTCTAGTGAGCAAAAAGACTAGACACGAGCCCCACGAGGAGCACGCAGACGAATCTTGGCTCCTTCCATATGCAGATTTACTTACCTTATTGCTCGCATTGTTTCTTGTCCTCTACGCGATGAGCGCCACGGATGCCAAGAAATTTCAAGAGATGAGCGAAGCATTTAATGTTGTTCTGAACGGTGGTGCAGGCGTACTTGATTACAGTAAGACGGAGCCCAGCAAAGATCCTGCTGATGATGGTGATAATAAAGCAAATAACACCGTTCCCGCTCCTAATACTGAGAAGAGTAATGCTGAGAAGAGACGTGAAGAGCTGATGAAGCAAGAACAAGAAGATCTGGAGAAACTGAAGAAGCAACTGGACACATATATCAAGAGTAACGGATTAACGACGGAATTAAGCACGAAACTTAATCAATCCCAGCTAATGATCACGATTCGTGATAATGCTCTCTTCGCCCCAGGTGAGGCTATCGTGAAGCCTGAAGCCCGAATACTCGCGAAAGAAATATCCAATTTGCTACAAAAATTCTCAGACTATGACGTTATTGTATCCGGTCATACGGATAATGTGCCCATGAACAGTTTAAAATACCCTTCAAACTGGGATCTCAGTTCAGATCGGGCACTCCAATTCATGAAGATTCTTCTATTGAATCCATCACTTGACCCCAAACGGTTTATGTCAACCGGATATGGGGAGTATCGTCCAATAGCTACTAATAATACGACAGCAGGTAAAGCTAAAAACAGACGTGTTGAAGTATCTATTATTCGCAAATACCAAGATAGTAATACGTACACAAGCGTAACGAAGAATAATAAATAAAACAACCGGTTCTCGGACAAGCATCCAGAGGGCCGGTTGTTTGTTTATATTTTAAATTTTGTATTTTTGTTCAACTAGGTCAACTTGTAATTCAGCAGCTTCCCAAGCTCCTGTTTCTCTTGATCGGTAAGATCACGCCAAGCCCCAGTCTTCTGGTTACCTAATTTGATATTCATAATGCGGATACGTTGCAGCTTTCGAACCTCATAACCAAAGGCACTACACATACGCCGAATCTGCCGATTCTTACCTTCTGTTAAGATGATACGAAACACTCGCTCGGACATGCGCGTAATTGTACAACGAAGCGTCATCTCTCCAAGTATTTTGACACCACTCGACATGCCTCTTACAAATGCTTCCGTTATCGGACGATCAACTGTAACAATATACTCTTTCTCGTGTCTGCCTTCTGAACGAAGGATTTTATTAACAATATCCCCATCGCTCGTGAGCAAGATGAGACCCTCTGAGTCTTTATCCAGTCGCCCGATCGGAAAGATCCGCTCCTTATGACCAACAAAATCAACAATGTTCCCTTTAACATGGAGCTCCGTTGTGCTTGTGATGCCTACAGGCTTGTTAAGAGCGATGTAGACATGCTGACTCTTCTTCTCGCCGAGCTGACGCCCATTTACACGAACGTCATCACCTTCCTCTGCCTGACTACCTAAAACAGCTTTTACTCCGTTAATAGTAACCTGACCACTCTCTACAAGCTTGTCTGCTTCCCGGCGGGAACAGAATCCTGTCTCACTGATGAATTTATTAATTCTCAAGATGTCATCCTCTCCATCTCTGCACAAATTTATGTTCTAATCTTGATTATTCTCGGCAGAAGGTAGCAGAATGGTCACCGTAGTGCCCTTGCCCTCTTCACTTTCGATCTCAAATGTCCCCTGATGCCCTTGTATAATACGCTGGCTCACCATTAAACCTAGTCCCGTACCCGCTTCTTTATTCGTGATGAAGGGTTCCCCAACATGTGGCATCAGTTCGGCTGGTATTCCTTTTCCCTTATCATTTATTCTCACTGCAATCTGTTCTGGCTTTACCTTGTCGATCTCAATCGTAACATATCCGCCATCCGGCATAGCTTCTACCGCATTTTTAAGAACATTAATAAATACCTGCTTAAGCTGATTCTCTTCACAATGTACGATCGCTTTCTCATCCGTATCACGCAGTCTAAACTCGATACCATACAAATGCGCCTGACTATCAAGTAAGGAGATGACCTCATTCATAATGATCCGTAAATCCTTATATTGAAAACGTACAGCCTGAGGCTTGGCCAAAATAAGAAATTCACTGACGATCAAGTTAATTCGATCGAGTTCCGACAACATGAGCCCAATATGATCAGGGTTTACTTTATGAGTCTGCTGTTGTAGCTGTAAGAATCCCCGAAGTGTGGTAAGTGGATTGCGAATCTCATGAGCTACTCCAGCCGCAAGTTGACCAACTGTCGTTAGTTTCTCCGATCGCCTTAGTAATTCTTCCATCCGATTACGTTCTGTCACATCTCGTGACACACTTACCATTGATGTAATGTTACCCATATCGTCTAGAATCGGAGAGGTGCTGATACTAACCTCAATCATCGTACCATCTTTACGCTTACGAACCGTTTCGATGGAAGAGAGCCTTTCTCCCGCCTTTAGTCGTTTACGTCGTTCAATTTCCTCAACCTGAATTTCTAGCGGAATCATTTCAAGCTTCTGCCCTATCACTTCATGACTCTTCCAGCCGTATAATTGCTCGAATGCCTTATTCACACTAGTAATGGTTCCATCGGTATCCGTTGTATGAATTGCATCCGCTGTCTGATTAATAACGGATTCTAAATACTCTTTAACCGATTGGTTCTCATCAACCATTTGCTTCAACTGATTGGTATAATGGCCTAAATTTCGAGTCATCGCATTAACCCGACCCGATAATTGCCCAAGTTCATCACGGCTTGTTACTTCAAGACGAGGCTCAAAGTTTCCATCAGCTACATCGTTTACCGTTCTCAGTATAGCCTGAATTGGCCTTGTAAAATAGCCTGCTACTATATAACTACCAAATATGACGATTTCCAAAAGGACAAGCGATATAGCTACTAAGCTGATCATCTGTTCACGCATCACTGAAGAAACAGCCTCATAGTCCATAACTACACTAATAATGTAGGGAGATTTATTTTCAATCTTTATTGGGATGAAACTTTTCATTACTTTCTTTCCGTTTATCGTGCTAACAAAAACGACATTCTCTCCAGTAGTAACCGACTTTTCAACTGCCTGTTGGTCTTCTTTCAAACTACCATAGTTGTACGTCCCGAATTTTACGGGTCGATTACCGAACTTAAAATGAATATTATCTGTTCCGTTCTTCTCCATATAAATGTTGCCGAATGTGGATGGATTAATGCCTGTCACTTCCAAAATACGAGGGTTTGCTTGAATGGTCTGCTCTACAACAACATCCGGGCTTGTTATTTTAGTGAAATCCGTAATGTTTGTGCTGGGAATATAGGGATCAATAATATAATTTCGCTTGCCATCATAATAATAACCCCATTTAAAAATTAATCCAGGTTTAGATGTTGAGTACTCAAACGGACCGGACCAGAAATGTCTCTCCTTATGTCCTTCCTGAACCGTTCGCACTTCCGAATACTTGAACAACTCCTGAAAGGATCTGTACCAGTACCCCCAAGTATTCGTAGACAGACCTATCTCCTCAGCTTCAGTAGAACGAGCAACTACGATATCATCATTCGTCTGAATGAGTAGAGATATATGGTCCACCCCAAGCTCATCACTAAGCTTTACAAGCTCTTCATTCGTAATATTCTTGTAATCTGGATCGAGCACCCTAGCAGCATTTATTGCCGCTACTCGCAACTGATCACTAAATATTCCATCCACATATTTAGAACTGTATTCTGCCTGCTCGACGGTAATCGCAATCTGAGTTGCAGCCATGACCATTTTGGTCTCACTGTCCTGCCTTATGTTCTCCTGCGTCGTATAAAAGTTAAGCGCAATATTCAGCAGTAAAATAAAAAGGACAGAAATAGACATGATCAATGATAATTTTGTTTTGATAGACAAAGGCATCTACACCTTTCGACACTTCATAGACAATAAACTGGTATAGCCTGTCATATTTTATGATAACGTGCTACAGGTTAATTGAAAAGAAATTTCGGCTTTTATTTCGATAGGAAGCACCCAAACAGCAGCTTTCATTGATATTGATCAATTCTTTCTCTAAAATAAAAAGTAAAAGTAGTACTTTTTCCACAGATATGTCCACAGCTTGCTAACAAATACACATGTTTTCTGTGGATTATGTGCATAAGTCTGTGTATAACTTTTTGTTTTTCCACAAAAGTATCCACATCATGTTAACAAACGAATGAATGTTCGTTGTATAACTACTACTTTAGTCCCAAATGAGAGGAGAACATGGTTTGAGTTTGAATTATAACGATCCGAACGCTGTGGATAATCAAAATCATGAATATTGGATGCGTGAAGCTATTGCTGAGGCCCTCAAAGCTGAAGAGCTTGGAGAAGTTCCTATTGGAGCAGTCATCGTCCATGATAATAAAATAATCGGGCGTGGCTACAATTTACGTGAGACCACCTTCGATGGGACTGCACATGCCGAAATGGTTGCCATCCGGGATGCCAGTCGTCACCTTGGTGCGTGGCGTCTTCTCGATTGTCGTCTATACGTGACTTTAGAGCCGTGTCCCATGTGTGCAGGGGCTATTGTCCAATCAAGAGTTCCTCAGCTTATATACGGCACTCAAGACCCTAAGGCAGGCTGTGCTGGGACACTCATGAATCTACTTCAGGAATCCCGTTTTAACCATCGTACCGAAGTGGTAGAAGGAATACTACAAGAAGAGTGTGCAACCCTATTAACCCAGTTCTTTCGGCGTTTGCGAGGAAAATAGAATCTCTCTCACTAAAATCTATTGTTATTTTTTAAAAACAAAAAAACCCGGCCGAGGACGGCTGGGTTTTTTTTGTGAAATAGTTAACTACTAATTAATAAGCGCCCATTTGACCCATGGATTCCTGGAACTGCTCCATTGTAATCACGTCAGCATCTTTAGGAATTCCAATTTTGAATGTTTGCTTCTCATTGATCTTACTGTACTGTGTGCTTCCCTTGATTGCCAGTTTCACCGTATCTTTTGTGTCCGGATCGTTGAAGTCCACATTCATAACGAGATCTTGGTAAGCCGGGAAGTCCTTTTTATCAATAGCAGTATTAATGTTAAACGTATTGATCTTTAGGTACTTCTGCATTTCTTCAAGATCTTGTTTGAATTCACCTTGATCAACGGATTTAACTTCTTCTTTTGCTTGTTCAATATCTTCTTTCGTCAAACCAAGCATTTCGCGGTACTCATCTTTAGCCATAATATCTACGATTTTCGGAGCTGCTTTGTTTACGAAGATATCCAGTGCTTCTTTCAGGCTATCGTTAGTCACGAAGAATTGTACGACTTGCTTCGCTTCTACACCTTCTGGAAGCTTAGCATCTTTAGTTGCAACTTCTTTGAAGTATTTAGTCTGGTCATACTCTGAAATTAGAGCATCTAAAACTTCTGTTGCAAATTTCTGAGACTTTTCAGCATCAAGTGTTTCTGGATTGAATGTTTCTCCAGCTTCTTCAGCCAGTTCTTTCATATCCAAGACCAAATACTTACCTACTACATCCTCTGGGAATGGAAGCATTGGAATACTTGGGATCTTCACATAGATCTTCTCTTTAGTCATGACCATATCAATATTGAAGGTCATTGCCATATCGCCTTTTAGATTAATACCCATTTGCATTTCAGTCTGCTGCTGAGGTTCTGCCTGGTGAATACCAGTCAATGTAAGCTCAGCATTCTTCAACATAGTAACCGCTTGATCAACGGTAGGATCGCCCTCAGTTGCTGCCATTTTCATCTGAAGATCTTCGATAACGAAGCTGCTCTTCATTTCATAAGACGTCATTGACATGGCGTTCTTCGCAGCAGTGCTCATTGCCTCTTTAGGTTCTTGCTTCTTTGCACAGCCTGATAACACAACTGTCAACATCAACATCAATGACAGCATGATAACTGCAAACTTCTTGTTGTTCATTTAAAATTACTCTCCCCTCATGACCATAAAAAATAACAAGACCTTCTAATCATAAACTATTTCCACCAAATGAGGAACACTTTATGGAAAATTTACTAAAATAAATTTTCCTTTCATTTTCCTTTCTTTCCAGATCTAAAAAGTGAGTTGTTATAATAATCAGCGAACGCTAGGGCCCCGGTGCGTCTTGTGTTTTTAATACGCTGTATCTAACAATTACGTTTCATTCATTTATGACCCTAATTTTAACGTATCATAAATAGACAGCGAAAAGGCTCCCTGCTTAACGGCAGGAAGCCTTTCATTTCGAATAAACCGCTGTACAAATAGAACCCTATCCCTCAGGGTTAAAATGTCCTGATTGCTTCTGAGTCTTCGCGCGGTGCGAGCCGGTCATTGGCTCCTGCATTCCGCCTCCGCTTTCTTTTCGTTTTCTCTGAGGTTCTTGAGCTTCTGGTACGGGTATAGACTTGGGCTTACTCATACTTTGCACCCCTCCATTTCATCATAGAACACAATCACCTTGAATTCGAGCAGTTTACAGTAAAGTTGGCCTCGTGAGATTACGGGTTGGTTATTTGTTGTAGTGCTTGTGCACATTCATGAATATGACGCGTATAGTCTCCCGCCATTCCCTGAATGTTCTCATTGCGCTCATCAATAACAACGCCAGCTCGTTCAACGTCCACCAGCTTTACCTTAACTTCTCTGGAATCTACGTAGCAGCATTCAAAGTCAAAGGAGTAATCCTGTCTTCCAGCAGCATCAATATGAATTCGAACGGCTTGAGGATTGGCCATATCAGCTGCTACTTCAGCATGATCACCGGGCTTCAGTACCGTAGGCAAACGCTCCTGCCATGCACTTACCAATGTTTCCTGGTCAATATTTAGCTCTGAGTTCATGTATCACACCTCCCCTTGTCTATAAATTGTGGAGATGTGTTTCTTTTTATGCTTTACAAAAAATACAATGCACGCTGGTAACAAAATAAAAAATATACAAAAAAACCGTCTTCCTCATCGGAAAACGGTTTGTATGTTTATGTATGGCGGAGAGGATGGGATTCGAACCCATGTGGAGTTGCCCCCTAACGGTTTTCAAGACCGCCCCGTTATGACCGCTTCGGTACCTCTCCAGGTGGTAAAACAATAACAATCGTGTGCATTAGTTATTGTACCACAGGACAAACATTATTAGCAAGTTATTTCTTTTGTTCAATTACACTTACATTTCTCATATATGGACGAAGTACTTCAGGAATGACCACACTGCCGTCAGCCTGTTGATAATTCTCCAGAATTGCAGCTACAGTTCTACCTACAGCTAGACCCGATCCATTCAAAGTGTGGACAAACTCTGGCTTCGCTTTCGGCTCTGGACGGTAACGGATATTAGCCCGGCGAGCTTGGAAGTCACCAATGTTGGAACATGATGAAATTTCACGGTACACGCCACTCTCAGGAAGCCACACTTCCAGATCGTACGTCTTCATCGAGCCAAATCCCATGTCGCCTGTGCACAGCACAAGAACGCGATAAGGAAGCTCTAAAAGTTGAAGAACACGCTCTGCATCAATCGTCATTTTCTCCAGTTCTTCAAAAGAGGAGTCAGGGTGGACAATCTTCACCATTTCAACCTTATTGAATTGGTGCTGACGAATCAGACCACGTGTATCGCGTCCCGCAGCTCCAGCCTCTGAACGGAAGCATGAGCTATAAGCTACGTATTTCTTCGGAAGATCCTCTGGATTCAAAATTTCTTCACGATGATAATTCGTCACTGGGACCTCAGCCGTTGGGATCAGATAATAATCAGAGTCACTCAGCTTAAAGAGATCCTCTTCAAACTTAGGAAGCTGGCCCGTACCATATAGGCTGTCCCGGTTGACGATATAAGGAGGCAACATTTCTTCATAACCGTGCTCACTGTGAAGATCCATCATAAAGTTAATCAGTGCACGCTCAAGACGAGCACCTAAACCTTTATAGAACGTAAACCGTGATCCAGTTACCTTCGCACCAGCTTCAAAATCCAAAATATCGAGAGATTGTGCGATATCCCAATGCGCTTTTGGTTCAAAATCAAACTTTCTAGGTTCCGACCAACGACGAAGCTCTACATTTTCTTCTTCCGATGCCCCAATAGGTACACTTTCGTGAGGAATATTCGGAATCGCCAAAGTGAGCTCGGATATTTGACTCTCCAGCTCTCGCACTTCTTCATCCATGCCTTTAATCTTGTCAGAAACCTCACGCATCTCCAAGATCAGATCATCAGCATTCTCACGATTTTTTTTCAGCTTAGCCACTTCGGCCGACACTGTGTTGCGTCGGTTCTTCAGACTTTCGCTCTCCTGCAACAGCTCACGACGACGTGCATCAAGCTTCGGAAAGTCCGCGATCAAATCAAGCGATTTTCCGCGATTTTTCAATGCTTCTTCTACACGATCATACTCACTGCGCAATATTTTTACGTCTAACACAGGAAACCCTCCTAAGTAAAACATCCATCGGTGTAACTAGTTCAAAGTTATTCATTCTTTATATTTTATTGAAAAATCGAGAAAAAAACAAACTTGACCCTTAAAATAAGAGTCAAGATGCTTTTTCCAAAGTGAATTTACAGTTTTTCCGTTAGGGCTGCTTCCTTCACCATCTCAACAAAATACTGATGAAGCCGATAATCATCCGTTAGCTCCGGATGATATGATGCAACAAGCAGGTTCCCCTGCCGTGCAGTCACAATCTCTTCATTATAGGTTGAAAGCACGTCAACGCCCTTTCCGACCTCCAGAATCAGTGGAGCCCGAATAAATACAGCGCGAATTGGCTCTTCAATTCCTTTAATAGCAAGCTTGGTCTCAAAACTCTCCCGCTGACGACCAAAGGCGTTACGTGCAACCTTGATATCCATCAGACCCAAATGCGCCTCTTCCCCGCTAGCGATTTCTTTCGCCAGAACAATAAGACCCGCACATGTACCGAATAAAGGTTTACCGCCTGCAGAGAAATCACGAATCGCATCAATAAAACCATACTTACGCATCAGCTTACCGATCGTCGTGCTCTCACCGCCCGGAATGATCAATCCATCGATTGATTCCAGTTGCTCTACCCGTTTAATCGAGATGCCTTCTGCGCCAGCCGCGGTAATGCTGCGGATATGTTCAGCAACTGCACCTTGAAGTGCCAGGACTCCGATTCTCATGCTGACCCTTCTCTCTTACCAGCCGCGGTCCGACATACGCTCGGATGGTGACAGCTTGGAGATTTCGATGCCTTTCATTGGCGCACCCAAGTTTTTGGATACTTCAGCGATCAATTTATAATCATCATAATGAGTGGTAGCTTCTACAATTGCGCGAGCAAACTTCTCTGGGTTGTCCGATTTGAAAATACCAGAACCCACAAATACACCATCTGCACCTAAATGCATCATGAGAGCTGCATCTGCTGGAGTTGCAACTCCACCTGCAGCGAAGTTAACAACAGGAAGCTTCCCATCTGCTTGAACACCTTTCAGGAGGTCGTAGGATACGCCTAGGTTCTTCGCTTCTGCGAACAGCTCGTCCTTGGACATGTTTTGTACTTTGCGGATCTGACTGTTGATGAAACGCATATGACGAACAGCTTCCACAATGTTACCTGTTCCTGGTTCGCCTTTTGTACGGATCATGGATGCACCTTCACCGATACGACGGAGAGCTTCACCCAAGTCTTTAGCGCCACATACGAATGGTACGGTGAAGTTCCATTTATCAATATGGAATACTTCATCAGCCGGTGTCAAAACTTCGCTCTCATCAAGGTAGTCCACACCAAGCGATTCCAAGACTTTAGCTTCCACATAATGGCCAATACGAGCTTTAGCCATAACTGGAATAGATACGACTTTCATCACTTCTTCAACGATTGTTGGATCTGCCATACGAGCAACCCCACCAGCCGCACGGATATCAGAAGGAACACGCTCAAGTGCCATAACTGCTGTTGCTCCAGCTGCCTCAGCAATTTTTGCCTGCTCCGCGTTCATGACGTCCATAATGACGCCACCCTTTTGCATTTCCGCCATACCTCTTTTTACAGTAGCTGTTCCCGTTTCCATGTCCCCTAGCCTCCCGAAAATGTCGCATTATCTTATTTATAATACAAACTATCAATCTAACTTGTAATTCTACCGTACAAGAAATAAATAGGCAACCCATTTACTCGGGATTTAACTCATATTAGAAAAGATTCTTAATAGATTCGAACAAATCCACGAAAAACTGCTGAATAGCCCGTAAGAAGAGCTTGAACCAGCCAGCTTTCTCTGTGTCCTCATAGGTTACAAGGTCTACTGTTGCTTTCTGAACGTTCTTCATTCCTTCAATTTCGTAGGTGTAAGTTACCGTTCCCACTTTTGTACCTTTTTTAACTGGAGCCGTCAAGCTTGTGTTATCCAGTTTAGCCTCAAACTTCAGATTGCTTCCGTCCGAGCCCTTTGGCAACATAAAGCTGACGTCTTTATTCGTAACGAGCTTAACCTTTGTATCTTTACCTTTCTTAACATCGACTGTCTCTACACCCTCAACTACAGTATTCGCATCAACAACCTTCTTAATTTCAAAGTTGTTAAATCCATAGTCTAATAGTTTACGAGTCTCGGTGAATCGTGAAGCCTTCGTCTCTGCTCCCATTACTACACTGATGAGGCGCATACCATCACGTTTAGCCGTACCAGCGAAGGTGTTGAGCGCTTCCTCTGTAAAGCCTGTTTTCATACCATCCAGACCTTCATATGCAAAAGAACGAAAGTTGGTTACATCCTTATTAGCTTCGAGCATCCAGTTCAAGTTTACGATTGGATCTTTGTCACGCTCACGGAACTTATAAGATTGAATCGTTGTATATTTCGAAAATTCAGGATGTTCTTCAACGATAAATTTAACTAATTTCGCTGTATCCATTGCAGACATCACTGTTTCTTCTTCCGTAGCCGGTCTGTACTTCTCTGGCATTAACGAACGCGGTAAACCAGTTGCATTGATAAAATGAGCCGTCTTCATGCCCATTCGCTTCGCGTTATCGTTCATAATCTTCACGAATTCTTCCTCAGAGCCAGCAATTTGTTCAGCCAATGCTACAGCAGCATCATTAGCAGAACCGACCGCCATAGCTATGTATAGCTCCTCTACCGTATGCTGATCGCCTTCCGCTAAAAATATCTTGGAACCACCACTGCTAGCTGCATTTTCTTTTACAGTGACGACCGTATCCCAGCTCAAGTTTCCTTGCTTAATCTCATGCTGAACGATGTACTCTGTCATCATTTTTGTCATACTCGCAGGTGGTAGTGCATTATCGGAATTAAGGGATAGTAACACTTGCCCCGTAGTAGGTTCCATAAGTACCGCCGACCTAACTTGCAATCCTAGCGTATCCATCGCTGGGACCTTATCCTTCTTAGCTGATTTATCTTTCGCTGACGTTGTTGTTTTTGTTGTTGCCTCTTGTTTATCTGCAGTAGCTACAGTTGATGATTCAGCGAATGCCATAACCGCAGGCACGGCAGAGAAACATAATATATTCATAAGCATTACTGATGCTATCGTTCTTTGTACAATTGGACGTTTCTTAGATTTAGCTAACTTGAATTTCAAATGAAATAGCTCCCCTCATTACTCAATAAGTCGATTGCTTGTTCTATTCTATCACAGGGGGGTTATCAAAAAAAGACAAGCCCGACACATTTAAGTGGGCTTGTCTTTTTCAAGAGGGCTAAATCATAGAGAATGCCTCTCTAATAGTAACTTTTTAGGTTGATGAATATCTCCTTACTATATAAAGGACGTAATGATATTCATGTTAAAAATTCTAACTTACAGCGAATAGTTAGGCGCTTCTTTTGTAATCTGAATATCATGCGGATGACTTTCACGAAGTCCTGCACCAGAAATACGGATGAATTGTGTATCTGTAGCAAGTTCCTTCAGATTCGCAGTACCGCAATACCCCATACCTGAACGCAATCCACCGATCAGTTGGTGAATCGTATCTGCCAAAGGCCCTTTATACGCCACACGGCCTTCAATTCCTTCTGGCACAAGCTTCTTGTCATCATCCTGGAAGTAACGGTCTTTACTACCCTGCTTCATAGCTGCGAGGGAACCCATACCGCGGTATGCTTTAAAGCGACGTCCTTGGTAAATTTCGGCTTCACCTGGGCTTTCTTCTGTTCCAGCAAACATGCTTCCGAGCATAACTGCACTTGCTCCTGCAGCAATTGCCTTAGTGATTTCGCCAGAGTATTTAATACCGCCATCTGCGATAATTGGAATGTTGTACTCTCTTGCTACATTAGCGCAATCATAGATTGCCGTAACTTGTGGTACACCGATACCTGCAATAACGCGAGTTGTACAAATCGATCCTGGACCGATACCAACTTTTACAACCGACGCCCCTGCCTCGATAAGTTCTCTAGTTGCATCGCCTGTAGCTACGTTACCAGCGACAATAGTCAACTCTGGATACAGTTCACGCAATTTACGTACTGCTTCGATAATGTTAATGTGATGGCCATGAGCAGAGTCGACAGTGATCAGGTCAACCCCTGCTTTTACCAACGCTTCAGCACGATCAAATGTATCCTTCGAGATACCGATAGCTGCTCCGACTAGCAGACGACCTTGGGCATCTTTAGCAGCATTCGGGAATTGAATTGCCTTCTCAATATCTTTAATGGTAATAAGCCCTTTTAGGACATTATTCTCATCTACTAATGGAAGCTTCTCGATTTTATGTTTTTGCAACAGAGTCTCCGCTTCTTCAAGCGTAGTTCCCACTGGTGCAGTTACCAGGTTCTCGCTTGTCATTACTTCTCTGATCGCAATGCTGTAATCATGAACAAAACGCAGATCACGGTTTGTCAAAATACCAATCAATTTGTTCTGATCGTCTACAATCGGAACGCCTGAGATCCGGAATTTGGACATTACATTCTCTGCATCGGATACTAAATGATCAGCTTTTAATGAGAATGGGTTCGTAATTACGCCGCTTTCAGAGCGTTTAACACGATCCACTTCCTCAGCTTGCTGTTCTAAACTCATATTTTTATGAATAATGCCGATTCCGCCTTCTCTAGCAATAGCAATTGCCAAAGGAGCCTCTGTAACTGTATCCATTCCTGCGCTCATCAATGGAATATTCAGTTTCACATGCTCACTCAATCTGGTTGATACATCCACTTCTTTGGGAAGAACCACCGATTTTCTAGGAACCAACAATACATCGTCAAAAGTGAAGCCTTCCTTACTAAACTTATCTTCCCACACCTGGGTTATTCCTCCTTTTTGTCGTCTTCCGGCGGACTTCAAAATACGGTCAGAGCTGGACTGGACGGCATTTTCATAATTATTTTCAAAAATATATTATTGCCATCTTAGCAAAGCCCCTATGGGCTGTCAAGGAAAGAATAGCTCCTTATGCAGAGCGCCTAAAACGGCTCTGTGCAAGAGAATCCGTCTCCCGTGAATGGACACTCTTTATATTTTCCCCCGGAAAAAGCCAAAGCATCCATTATAAATCCACAAAAAAACCACTATCGATTGCTCGATAGTGGTTTCTCCGGTTGTTCGCTTGGCGACGTCCTACTCTCCCGGGAC
>NZ_JBYSWS010000011.1:0-17272 GCF_058781425.1 Paenibacillus sp. FW507-14B1B
TTCTCTGATTTCCCGGTTCTCACGCTGCTTAGCTTCTTTCCAAGGCTTGGACGATTTGTTAGGACGTGATTCTCTAAGTTCTCTTCCTTCCCTACCTTCACGTCTTCCCCGGGGCTCTGGTACTTCTTTGTCAGCTAAAGTCTCACTAGAACGACCGCTCGATCGATGCTCTTTGGATGCCTTTCTCGCCTCAGTTTCGATGGAGTCAGAATCAGCGTTATCCTCTTCCTGACCATTCTCCAACGCTTCGCGTTCCGCTCTCAGTTCTTGTTCCTTTAATTCCTGCTCTTTTAATTCCTTAAGTTCTTTGGGATCTTTGATCTCCTTGCTCTTTTGTAGTACAAAATAAGCACACCCAAAGTTACAATATTCATTTATATAATCAGACATCGTCGAGTAGATGACGTCTTTCGCAGCTTTGGGATGATTGTCCCGATAAAATCCCTTTAACCGCAGTTGGTTGTATCCCCAATCACCGACAATATAATCGTATCTCTCAAGAACTTCACTATATCTGTCGCGGAAAGCTTCTGGATTCCAACCATTCCGATGATCTTCTAGCACTTCATAACTTCTATTGCCTATAACGATCAAACAAGCTTCCCCTGCCTTTCCCGGTTATGACCGTACACTCTCTTCCTTTCGGCGTTCAGCCGATTTCACCTGTTCATGCGCATGATATGAGCTACGAACAAGTGGTCCAGATTCCACATGACTGAATCCTCGTTTAAGCCCCTCTTCTTTCAAGATTGCGAATTCTTCAGGGGTATAATACTTATCCACATTCAAATGTTGTGGAGAAGGCTGTAAATACTGGCCAATTGTCATAATATCACAATCTACGGCTCTAAGATCATCCATTGCCGTTAAAATTTCATCCCACTCTTCACCTACACCTAGCATGATACTGGATTTGGTCGGAATGTCAGGCTGCATTTGCTTTGCATTTTTCAGCAACTCAAGCGAACGCTTATATTTTGCTTTAGCACGAACACGATCAGACATGCGTTCAACCGTTTCGATATTATGGTTCAGAATATCCGGCTTTACATCCATTACGATCTGAAGCGATTCAGCATTTCCCATAAAATCAGGAATCAACACTTCTACCGTGCATAATGGCAGCCGTTTTCGGATTGCCTTAACGGTCTCCGCAAATATATAGGCTCCTCCGTCTTTCAGATCATCCCGTGCAACACTTGTCACAACACAATGACGAAGGTTCATCTGTTCCGCAGCTTCAGCCACACGTTCAGGCTCTTGCATGTCCAGTTCTGTAGGAAGACCTGTATTTACTGCACAAAAACGACATGCACGAGTACATATATCTCCTAATATCATAAAAGTAGCAGTACGGTTAGCCCAGCACTCATATATGTTAGGACAACGTGCTTCCTCACAAACGGTATGCAATGTTTTGGAACGCATCATACTTTTAATTTCGTTATAGTTATCGCCTGTTGTGAGCTTGATCTTAATCCAATCCGGCTTAGTTTGTTTGTTAGATGTCTTGGACAAGAAGAAAACCTTCTTTCGATTTAATTGGATAGTCCATTCAGCTGTTCCATATTATATCATGAAAATCTTCAGATTACCTATCTACATCGATATGAAATTCATCTGAGCACGGCATGGATAAAAATCAGTCTTTCGATAAACCCTACAGGTAGGCATCAATGTCCGTGCATTTTTGCAATCAAAGATCTGGAGGACAGGACACCATGACAAAATCAAGACAACATTGGGGTCGGATCGCGGCTAAGACCCACTTGGCTACTGTGGTTATAACAACCGTTACAGTAGCATCCCTTATGACGCCTTGCTATGCCGCGCCTACAGGGGAGGCTGTCCTAACCAATACGAGCGAGGCAAAGACACAAACCACAACGAATGAGAACGAAATCTTTGCTGCCAGAAGAATATTGTATGATCGTATTTCGGCGGTAACTCAGATACCGTGGTATCGCTTAGCAGCCATCGATCAATACGAACGGACATTAACACGTGTACACCCCAAAGACCGGAAACATCCCGAACGTGTTATTGGCATTTTTGTGCCCTCAACAGCTTGGAGCGGTCCGCTTAACCCCAATCAGGAGGATACCCATCCAGCGACCATCGAATTGTATTCTGGTATAGGTCTCGATGGAGATGGGGATGGCAAAGCTGATCCTAATAATAATATGGATCTCCTCTATAGTATATCATCAAGATTAAAGCCTTATGGTCATTCTTCTGATGATTTTGCAATCAGCTTATGGGCATACTATGAGAATTCACGATCCGTTCAACGAATCATGCAGTATGCTAAGATCTACGAAAAATTCGGAAAGCTTGATTTGTTTAGCCATGCTTTCCCGCTCCCCATTGGCAACAACTACTCTTACCGAAGCACTTTTGGAATGGGACGAAGCTGGGGAGGTTACCGAATTCACGAAGGAACTGACTTATTTGCTGGATATGGCGTACCTGTTCGCAGTACATGCTACGGTGTTGTTGAACTTAAGGGCTGGAATAAATACGGGGGTTGGCGCATCGGTATTCGTGACCTTAACAATCATTATCATTACTACGCCCACCTCCAAGGCTTTGATAAAAGTGTTAAAGCAGGAGATGTTGTTACCCCTGGACAGACCATTGGCTGGGTCGGTAGTTCCGGATACGGTAAGCCAGGTACGCAAGGAAAGTTCCCGCCCCACCTACACTATGGAATATACCGTGACACGGGATTGTCCGAATGGTCGTTTGATCCTTACCCGCTCCTTAGACACTGGGAGAATGAAGAAAGACAAGCATTACGAAAAGCTAAAAAAGCGCATCCCTAATCTACTTGGGTGCGCTTTTTTGGTTGTTGAGCTAAGGTACGACACTGTTATCAACATCGGGAATAGTTTCCGATCCATGTGGGGTTACTCCCTCACTCGGTGAAATCGGCGCTGGAACAGATACTCCAGGACTCGGACTTGTCGTTATATTGTTATCACCTAATGGGGTCTTCCCTTCAGAATTGCTGAGTGGAGGAAGTGCGATACTCGGTGCATTGGAGCTGTTCTCCCCAACCGGTCTCCCTTGATTATCGTAATAATACATAGGTACATCACCAACAACGAGCATGTAAGAAATCGGGATATCCGTTTCAACAACCTGAGGCTCCATATCAAAAGGCACAACAACCGCTACCTCGGTCACAATATGAACATACACCTCAACAAGAATCATATTGATCCCGGCTTCCTGCTGTCTTGTATCCAATTGTACCTTCACCGCTCCTTGTGGCTCTATCTTCACTGGAATCTGTGGACCAAATGAAGCAATAATCGGACTTTTCAATACCTGCCCTAGAGGAATATGCTCTTTCCTTTGATCCATGGATTCCAGTGTTTCCTGCACCAGCTGAGTTGTAAAAGATGTGATCTTCAAATGCTCAGCATAATTCAGCATAAAACCTGTCACTTTTCCAGTACTATCGGTTTTCCAGTTTACCAGATTATCAAATTGCTTCCCTTCAGTAACCTGACTTGTTATCGCCTTGTTGATCGCTTCCGTTGCAATTTGCTTCACACGAATTTGAGCCAAATGCATAATAGGTGGCCTCAGATTACGCTCGACATAAAGAAATAATTGAAAAATGCCAAATAAAAAAATCAGCGATGCAATAATCCACCACTTCCTCCTGCTTCGTGGCTGCTTCGTGCTCTGGGGATGTGTCCGGTTCCATGACGATTTAACTTTCATGGATTTAAAGCGACTTCTAGACGGTTTAGTTTTCTTATATACACGCCGAATCCGCGTCCTAGGCCATACAGGCAAAGTCGGAAATGACAAGCGCCGAGTCCCCCATTTTTTTCTTCTCACACGTTCGACCTCCCTTCACCTGCTACGAAGGTGTCCCCCTCTTATTGCCAAGCTTCCCTACAGGATATGCGGACAAAGTATAAAAAAGAAGAGTAAGCGTAACGGTTACCCGCTTCGCTTACTCTTCCTTCGTTCCTTGTTCTCATACATGTTCTTATCTGCATATTCGAACAGGCGCTCCATTTTCCCAATAGACCATTTACTATATGAATAGCCAACTGACATTTGTATTCTAATTTCATAATAACCTTCATTATAAATCGCAATTTCTCTTTCAATCTTCTCAATTAGCGTTTCTACGCTTGGTTTAGTCATATTCGTAATTAGAATAGCAAACTCATCGCCGCCGATTCGAGATACAATAACATGGTTATCCGAATAAGAATTTAAGATATTAGCAACATTCTTAATCAAAAAATCGCCTTGCTTATGTCCTAAGTTATCATTGATATACTTTAACTCATCTAAATCACATACAACGATGCCAATAGGTACATTTTCTAGCTGATTGTATCTATCCATTAATTCTTCAAAAACCTGACGATTAAACACTTTTGTCAGACTGTCATGCGTACTTTTATATTCTAGATCCTCCTGAAATTTTAACTTCCCAGTAATGTTTCGTAAAATCCCTTGGATGGCAACTAATTCCCCGTTCTTATATACAGGCGTTGTATATTCTTCAAAGGTTAAATAATCTCCATCATTATTCATGATCCGATATACACATGGTTTACTGTAGTCCATCTGCCCATTGATTTTTTTCATAAGCATGTCTTGATCATCCGGGTGAACTCGGTCCAGCATGATCTGTGGCTGATCATAAACAAGCTTCCCCTGCTCTTCTCCAAAAATTTTCTCGAAGGGTGGATAGATGTATGTAAATCTCCATTTAGGTTTCATCTCAAAATAATACACATAATCTTTGGTATCCTCGACTAACTGGAACGGCCTTTTGTTTGTCTCAGTATGTGTTATTTGTGCTACTGATTTCTTTTTTATATACAGGTTAACACCATAAGTAATCATGATGCCTATAATTATGCCAGGTATAAACCAGATCACCGTTCATTGCCCCTTATCTCGTAAGCCTAAGCAAATAAAATAAATAACTAAACGTTTATTCTACTATAAGCATGTAAGTGTCGAAAAGGAAATAATTTCAAATAATGACTTGCTGTATTTCCAAGTATAGAGAAAGACCGGGGAATGATCGAAGGTTAATCGAACATTCTCCAGTCTTCAATAACAATGAATTGGATTACAGAACTGATTAGTTAGTCTTAAACTCTCGCTGGCGAAGTGCTTCAAACAGGAGTACCGATGCAGCCATAGCAGCATTTAGAGATTCTGCCTTACCTGGCATTGGGATGATGATCGCATCATCCACTAGCGCCGCTACCTCCGGTGAGACACCGCTGCCTTCGCTACCGATCACTAACCAGCATGATCCGGTAAAATCATAGTGATATGCTGTAGTATTGCCCTCAAGAGAAGTTGTAACCAATCGAGCTCCACTTTCTCTTGCCTGAGGAAGGATATCTGTTAAATCCCCCTCCACTACAGGTATGTGAAATAGAGATCCCATCGTAGAGCGAAGCGTTTTCGGATTGTACAAGTCAGCACAACCCTTGCCCAGAACAACTCCCCCTGCACCCGATGCATCTGCACTACGAATAATAGTCCCTACGTTGCCAGGATCTTGCAGACCATCTAGAACAATGACCAGTTTGTCCTTCTCTAGATGATTCCAAGTCATTTTCTCTTTGCGAACAACAGCGAACACGGGTTGAGGCGTCGAAGTATGGCTAACCTTAGATATAATGGCTTGTGTAACACCAATCCACTCTACACCGGTAGTATCTTGCATTTGCTTCAACTCATGTGGAATACCTTGCTCATAGTCATAGGCAACACATTCAATATCTACACCAGAGAGTAGAGCCTCCTGTACCAAGTGAATACCTTCTATGACATACTTGTTCTGCTTGTCCCGGTGTTTTTTTTCCTGTAACTGTGCCCATGCTTTAACTCTTGCATTTTGTAGTGATAATATTTCCATATCTGCTCCATTCATTCTAGCGTGTGTCTGCTTGATAAATTCTCTTATTTCGGGAATGCAAGCTCCAACTTCGTTAAATCATTCTTCTGCCCAACAATGACCAGAATATCCCCTTCAGCAAGTCGGTCCTCAGGATGCGGTGAGATATTCATCTTACCTCCACTCCGAATCCCCATGACGTTACAACCAAACCTTGCACGGATATCAAGCTCACGTAAATTCTGACCGATCATTTCAGGAGCTGCACGTAATTCCATAATGCTATAATCATCCGATATTTCAATATAGTCCAAAATATTAGGGGATACCAAGTGATGCGCTACCCGTAAGCCCATATCACGTTCGGGGAAGATCACTTTATCAGCACCGATTTTTTGCAAAACCTTACCATGAAGCTCATTTTTCGCTTTGACTATAATTACAGGCACACCCAGATCCTTAAGGATAAGTGTCGTTAAAATACTTGACTGTATATCTTCTCCAATTGCCACAACAACGACATCAAAATTACGAATTCCAAGTGCGCGCAGCGCCTCTTCATCCGTAGAATCAGACGATACTGCATGCGTTACTATACCTGAGATTTCCTGTATACGCTGCTCTCGTGCATCGATGGCGAGTACATCAAAACCCATGCCGCTAAGCTCTTTAGCTACGCTCGTTCCAAAACGCCCCATGCCGATGACTGCATACTGCTTCTTAGCCATTTCCCTTCCTCCCCCGAACCCTTGATTATCTGTGCCTAGTATACCATATTGGACATCGAACGTTGAATGTATCCGTGCTTTCACGGGTACATTAACAAAGACCCTTAATTAACAAGGAGGAACATTTCGATGTCCATATTGTTAGATCTAAGGCAAGCCGTCATTCACAAAGTGCATAATCAGGATGAAGATCAGCTTCGCTCGATGATCGAGGGGTCCATTGACGGACCCGAAGCCGCCCTTCCCGGTCTCGGTGTTATGTTCGAGATGATGTGGAAAGACATGGACTCATCGGCTCAGACCGACCTTGTCAGCTCACTTCATGACCACCTGAAAACCGTAACTCCCGGCAAGTTGAGCTAAGCGTGCACGGGATACGGGAATAACAAACAATCCCCCTTCCATGATATTGGAAGGGGGATTGTTTGTTATCTGTAACTCCTTATGGAGCCATTTCCAGAAACTTAGCCGTTGGATTTTTGTCCACAGCCGTTCTCATCGCATATTCATTTTCAAATAAAACAACATAATTATCCTTTTTATCTTTGACGAGTGTTGAATTTATACGGAATTTCGACGGATCAATCTTATCATCAATAATCCAACGTGCGAATTGATATGGCATACGCTGAAGCTGAACATCAACACCATATTCACCTTTCATCCGATATTCGAACACCTCGAACTGAAGCTGACCAACTACGCCGAGAATCATCTCGTCAAAGCTAACTGTACGGAATACTTGAATCGTGCCTTCCTCCGTCAGTTGATCAATACCCTTCTGATACTGTTTATGTTTAAGGGCATTTTTCACCGTTACCTTAGCGAACAATTCTGGGGAGAAGGTTGGCAATTCATCAAATACGATATCACCACTCTGACTCAGAGAGTCCCCAATTCGGAAAATACCTGGGTCAAAGAGACCGATAATATCCCCTGGATAAGCCTCTTGCACAATATCCCGATCCTGTGCTAGGAACTGTTGAGGTTGTGCCAGCTTGATATCCTTGCCCATACGTACATGTTTAACACTCATCCCACGTTCAAACTTTCCTGATACGATACGTAAGAATGCAATACGATCCCGGTGAGCTGGGTTCATGTTCGCTTGGATTTTAAATACATATCCTGAGAATTTCTCATCTGTTGGTTGAACAATTCCCTCAGTACTCCGACGTGGTTCAGGCTTAGGTGCTAATTGAAGGAAGTTCTCTAAGAATGTCTGAACACCAAAGTTGTTGACCGCACTGCCGAAAAATACAGGTGTCAATTCACCCTTCAGTACTTTTTCAAAATCAAAAGGATCTCCGGCTACATCCAACAGCTCAAGATCTTGGCACAATTGATCATGCAAAAAATCTCCAGCCATTTCTCGAATCATCGGATCGTTGTAATCCTCAACCTTTTGAACATTGATGGTCGAATGGTCGTCCCCTTGGAAAAGCTCAACCTGATTTTTCATCCGGTCATATACACCGCATAGCTCACGTCCTGATCCAATCGGCCAGTTCATTGGAACAGATCGAATACCGAGCACTTGCTCAATTTCTTCCATCAGATCAAATGGACTCCGACCTTCACGGTCTAACTTATTAACAAATGTAAAGATAGGAATTCCCCGTTTGGCACATACCTGAAACAGCTTAATCGTCTGGGCTTCAACACCTTTTGCAACGTCGATCAACATGACTGCACTATCTGCTGCAGTTAATGTCCGGTACGTATCCTCACTAAAGTCTTGGTGACCAGGCGTATCCAGTATATTAATCCGGTGACCTTGGTAGTCGAACTGCATTACAGAGGAAGTTACCGAGATCCCCCGCTGCTTCTCAATTTCCATCCAGTCACTTGTCGCATGTTTGCTTGCTTTTCTTGCTTTAACTGAACCTGCCAAGCGAATGGCGCCACCGAACAGCAGTAGCTTCTCAGTCAGTGTAGTTTTACCGGCATCCGGGTGGGATATAATCGCAAAGGTTCTGCGCTTATCCACTTCGCTTTGCAGCTCATCTATTGTTTTGCCCATTTCACTGTTCCCTTCGTACTAAAGTCATGTATATTATTGTACCACAATCCATACGCAAACCAACCCCATACGCTGAGCGTATGAGGATGATTTTTAAATAGCAGGATCGAATTTTAATTAGAGCCCTTTAACCACACTACGTTGTCTTCCTCTTGCCCATTTACTGGCCACCAGTGGAATCCATCTTTAGCAAGCAGCTCATCAGCCTGCTTAGGTCCCCATGATGCTGCTGGATAGCTTTCGAGCTCGCCTTGATTCTCTTTCCACGCTTGTGCAATACGATCAACGAAGGACCAAGCCGACGCAACCTCATCCCAACGTGTGAAGTAAGTGGAGTCTCCACGTGCTGCATCATGCAGCAAACGCTCATAAGCTTCAGGTGAGTTAATGCCAACCATGCAGCTCTGACAGAAATCCATAGCTACCGGTTCAATTTCTGATTCAGAACCTGGCTTCTTAGCATTAATCTTTACATACAACCCTTCCATCGGGTTAACCCGAATAACAAGAAGGTTAGGTTCAAGGGTATGCTTTTGTCCAAGATATACATTTCCCGGCATACGTTTAAATTCTACAACGACCTCAGTCGTTTTTACTGGGAGACGCTTACCTGTACGGATATAGAATGGTACACCAGCCCAGCGGAAGTTATCCACGAATACACGAGCTGCGAAATACGTTTCTGTTGTTGATTCTGGATTTACCTTATCCTCTTCACGATAAGCTGGCAACTCTTTGCTACCTACAGAACCCTTCGTATATTGACCACGAACAACGTTTTCTTTAACTTCTTCATGGGTCGCATAAGGACGAAGTGAGCGAAGAACCTTCACCTTCTCATCACGGATATCTTCCGGAAGAAGACGGCTAGGTGGCTCCATAGCAATCATTGTGAGCATTTGAAGCATATGGTTTTGTCCCATATCCCGTAATGCTCCTGCATGATCGTAGTATCCTCCACGCTCTTCAACACCAACAGTTTCACCAAGCGTAATCTGTACGTTAGCGATATGCTTATTATTCCAGAGTGGTTCAAAGAATGCATTGGCAAAACGGATGACTTCAATGTTCTGTACCATTTCCTTGCCAAGATAATGGTCAATACGATATATTTCTTCTTCTTTAAACACCTGTGTAATTTCTTCATTCAGCTTCCCTGCCGACTCTAAGTCGTAACCGAAAGGCTTCTCAATTACAAGGCGATTCCAGCCTGCTCCGTCTAGCATGCCACCCTTCATCAAGTTGAAGGACACACTACCGAACAATTCTGGAGCGAGAGCTAGATAGAATAACCGATTACCGGCTATATCAAACTTCTCTTCCAACTTCTCAGTTTGCTCACGAAGCTCACGGAAGCCGTCAATATTGTTAATATCTAAAGATTTATATTCAAAATGTTGCGCAAATTTGTTCCATTCCTCGTTATCTTCGGAACGGTACCGGCAAAATTCCTGGATCGAACGTTGCACATCCTCACGGAATTCATCTTGAGTGCGCGGACGCCGTGCCACGCCGATTACCGCAAAATCCTCAGCCAATTTTCCTTCGCGATAGAGACTATAGATCGCCGGGAACAATTTGCGTCTTGCCAAATCGCCGGTCGCTCCAAAGATGAAGAATACCGCTCCCGGTGTCTTTAATGATTCTAGATTTTGATTTTCAGCCATGGCTCCTCATTCTTTCTATAAATTATAGTGTATTTTTATGCATCGCATGTTATCACGACGTGATGACATTTTAGCATATTCGTATAAAGTATGCTATCTCAATTTCATACATTTTCATCGTATTTCAGAAAGAATCCTTAATATTCTATTGTAATCACCGGAAATCCGATCGTTATTCTATTATTTTTCTTCATAGAATCTTCATGCACAGCCACCTGCATATGTATCTGCTGGTCACCACTCATAACAAATGTCCCCAATGAAGGAACCTTATAAGACCTGCTTTCCGTCGTACCATCTTGGTATGAATCCACTACGTTTAACGATAGATTTGACTCCATTTTCTCTTCCACTAGTTGCATTGTTTTCTCTGCTGACAAACTATTATTGACACTTCCTTGAACAGAAGCATTCCATGCAGCAATTATTCCAACTTCTTCAAGAATACCCGATACCTTCTTCTGTATATCTATTAGATGTTGGAAATTAGCTGTTCCTACAGTATCTAATTGGAACTTCACATAACTGTGTCCTCCAGCTTGGACCCAGTCCATCCGTACATCCATACCAGAAATAACTTCCCGGGCCCTATAGGACTGCTCTCCGTTCTCGGTATCCATGAACACATCTTTAAATTCTATTTCTGTCTTTAGCGCTTCAACGGTTGTTTTAATCTTGTCACTAGAGAAATCCCTTCTCTCTCCTTGCAACTTTACCGTTACATGAAGTGGAGAATCCACTTGCATCTCTCCAAGAGAATAGAGCAGTTTGAGTGAATCCACACTGTTTTCTTTAACTAACTCGGAACTTTTATTTTTTGCGGAATACCCCGTGAACCCAGCTAAAATCACAGTCATCCCACATAGCAATATCATGCCTACTATAAATTTCATTCCAAGTTGCTTCATTAATAACCGCTCCCTTTAAACGAATCTATCAATCTAGTAACAGGATGCCCGGTTATATGCGAATTATTCTCTTAAATTATAAAAAAGCCCAACCACCATCCGGTAGCCGGGATCTAATGAGCCTTAAGTTCTCATTCCTATTTACTCTGCAAGACCATTCTTATAAGCATAAATAGCAGCTTGTGTACGGTCCTCAACTCCGAGTTTCGCCAGAATATTCGTTACGTGAAATTTAACTGTCTTAATACCTATGATTAGATCATCCGCAATGTCCTGATTCGACTTGCCTTGTGCAAGTAAACGGAGAACTTCCATTTCACGGTCTGTTAATTCACTGTGTGCAGGAGCTTCTGCTTGAGGATGGCGGAATCGATTCATCATTTTGGATGCAACCTGAGATTCGAGAACCGATTGACCACGCGCAGCAGCACGAATAGCATCCGCCACTTCAGATGCCCTTGATGTCTTTAACAAATAACTGAATGCTCCTGCCTCGATAACGGGGTACATTTTTTCATCATCCAAATAACTCGTAAGTACAATAACCTTACAATCTGGATATAGGCTTAACAACTGTCTTGTTGTTTCGATCCCATCCATTCCGTCCATGACTAGGTCCATCAAGACTACATCCGGACAATATTCTTTCGCTAACCGTATACCTTCTTCTCCACTACCTGCTTCCCCGACCACTTCAATCCCGTCTTCTGTCCCTAACACAGCAGCAAGACCAATTCGAACCATCTCGTGATCATCAACTAAAAGTACCTTAATTGGTGTTTCCATCTCCATCTTTTTCACCCCGGTTTCGTTCTTCGTCCATTAATGGGACGGATATTTCAATACGCGTGCCTTTCCCCGGCGCTGTAATGAACTGTATAGAGCCACCAAGCTCTGTCACTCGTTCCTGCATCGTCGAAAGACCGTAAGAGGTTTGCTTCTTCTCATCAATCTCAAAGCCGATACCGTCATCTCGCAGTGTCACACGCACCGTATTTTGCTTTCTCTGGATTCGGATATCCATCCGTTCTGCTTTCGCATGTCTCAGTGTATTGGACATCGCTTCCTGAATGATACGGAACAAATGATTCTCGATCCCCTTTACAAGGGATATTCCTTCATCCATCTCAAACGTGATCTCCATAGGAACTTTAATCTGGAGCTCACGAATTAACTCCCTGAGACCCTGCTCTAGCGCCTTCCCTTCGAGATAGACTGGGCGCAAGTGTAGCAGTAATGCTCGCATTTCTGACTGTGCTACTGCTGACATTTCTTCAATGAGAGCA
The DNA here is from genome assembly GCF_058781425.1 of Paenibacillus sp. FW507-14B1B. NCBI lineage: Bacteria > Bacillati > Bacillota > Bacilli > Caryophanales > Paenibacillaceae > Paenibacillus > Paenibacillus sp. FW507-14B1B. The sequence goes on from NZ_JBYSWS010000011.1 coordinate 12,509, forward strand.
ACCTGACGCTGTGCTTTACCAAAGTCCTTATCTAGTGTTCGTCCAACAGCTGTTGCTGTCATCGAAATCGCAAAAAGTTGCTGTGATACTGCATCGTGCAGTTCTCTTGCCAGACGCTGCCTTTCCTCCACAATAGCTGTTACACGAGCTTGCTCAGCAAGCTGTGCATTGTTTGTGGACAAACGTTGTAGGGAATTGACCTGCTCTTCCCAGCGTTTGCTGATTCGTCCAAGCTGCTCACCTAAACGCCCAACCTCGTCATTACCCATATCAGGCATAACTGCTGAAGTTACACCGCCTTTTTCCCAAGTCACTAGAATTTCTCTTACGGAATCAAGCCTTCGCTTTACCCGGTAACCTTGAAAAAATCCATATACCGCCCCTAAACTGATTGGCAGCAATACAAGTGTTATTCCCGACTGAATCACATTACGCCAGGAATCAAAGGGCCTCAAATAATCATATGTATATAAAATGTACATCACAACGAGCATAACTACAAAGCCCAGAAGGGTGCCTTCACGCATACTTCGAGTGATTATATTTGCATTCTTTTCCGACATCATCGGGCAGCCCTCCTGATTTTCCTCTGTAGCACGTTAATATCACACAAGACGAATACTTAAATCTCCACCAAGGTACGATACAATAAATTTCACTTTATACTCACTAGTCTCATAATTAGGCGATTTCCAGTTCAGACGATTCATGACACCAGTTTCCTTCTGTTTACCGATATCAATCGATCCAAAAAGAACAAAGGCTTCAATCTCCACTCCGTAATAGTCAGGTAACGCTAAATCGATATCACCTAGAATTCCATGGAACATCATAACTGTATACTTTTCCTCGGGTAACGCTAAGGATAGATCAACATCGGCCTCCCCAAGAACATGCCACACACTCATGCTTCTCATAACCCAAGGGGCGTTATCCCAGTCAAAGTTGGACATGAAGTTCTGTTTCTGAATATATCGATCTGTTCCATGAGCACGTCGAGCTTTCCCATAAAATATACCGAGTGAAATCAGACCAATACCAATGATGAGCATCAAATGATCGAGAAGAAGCAAAACGACGCCCACTCCAAGGATAATGTATCCTTTCCGGATATAACCGCTTCGAATTTGCTGAATGCCAGCAACCATCAATAGAAGAGCGACGATGGTGAAGAAACCAAACCATCTGCCGAAGAGCATAAACACACCGATGCCAATCAATCCAAACGCTATCCAGCGGTCTCTATCCATGCCGCACCTCCCTTAGATGATAAAATTGCCCTAAAAAGCCAAAACAGTGCGGGATTCCGCACCGTATGGCTAACCTTTATATACTGAACGGTTTACCCTGAAGTTATCATGAACTTTTCATAATTCGCATACAGTCAGTCCATTCAGTAGTTTATCATATTTAATGGTTCTTCGAATACTAAATTACTACTTCCTCTGTTAATTAATCTTCTTTAGAAACAGATCCATTCATTTTGTTTTTGAGCGCATTCAGCTGCTCATCCACTTTCATTTGCTTTTCAACGTCTACAGGGCTCGTGTAAGCTGCATTGTTTGGGCGGTATGGTGCACGCATTACATCAGCTTCAGCTTCCATCTGCATAATTTTTTCTTCCATCCGGTGGAATCCCATCGAAGCACTACCGCTTTCGATTGTGTGCAAGCTGCTCACTTGAGACATTTGCTTCTTCGCTTTAGCCATTTGAGCACGAGCTACAAGCTCATTACGCTTATTGCGCATTTTGTAGAACTCATCCTTCATTTCATGAAGCTGAGCAACCAATTCTTTGGCTTGAGTTTCGGACTGCAAATGCATTTCTTGATATTCAGTTTCTTTTTGGTCAAAATAGATTTTCTCTTCCAGAAGCTTACGCGCAACTTCCTCTTGACCATTCTTCAGAGCCAATTCTGCTTGTGATTCACGCTGAGCAGCCATCTTCACAGCTTCGTCTACACGCTGCTTCATGCGGCGCTCATTAGCCATTTGTTTGGCCACAGTAACCTCAGCCTCATGAATTTCTGCTTCCATATCCCGCAAATATTGATTCAACATTACAATCGGATCCTCAACCTTATCTAACATTTCGTTCACCGATGCTTTTGTCATATCTTTAATTCTTTTAAATACTCCCATTTTATAAATCTCCCTTCTCATACTTCGATAGTTTTTTCTTAAGTTCTTCTATTTCTTTCTTCAAAGCCTTTTTCTCAATGTCTTTCATCATGGCATCTAAATCTTCTTCAGGTGCTGCTTCTGGTCTTGTAGCATACCGTCCGTCGTTATATGAATAGCCTGAATTTCTCGGCCCGTAACCTTGGCGCTCATCACGGTAAGGTCCTCTTCCACTCCCGTTGTATCCACCATATGAACCGTTAGGTCCATAATGTTGTCCATTGCCATTGGGACCATATCCTGAGCCGCCTGGGCCGTATGGATCGTGATAAAAAGGTTCCTTCGAAATCACTAACGATGCGATCAAATATATTAATAATGTCGTACCGCCAGTAAAGAAGATACTGATGACGAAAATTATACGAAGCAAGGTTGCTTCCAAGCCAAAAGTTTCTGATAGTCCGCCAATCAACCCAGTGAACATTTTATTTCTTGTAGACCGGTACAATCTTGTCATAACTACTCCTTCCCGCTGTTGTTCAGCTTCTCCTTCAACCGGGCAAGTTCACGATCCAATACGGACGATACACCTTCACCGGCTTGCACCAAATACTCTTGACCCATTTTTCGAAGGTCTCGAAGACTTCGTGCTTCAAGCTCCCAATCACTAATCCGATCTTCCAACCGATTAAACATTTTAGGAACATCCTGCCCACCATAGGAACCTGTACGTTCATTCATTTTCTGTTGAAGACGTAATGTTTCCATACGAGCTACATAATACTGTCGCTTACTATAAACGGTCTGATACTCCATCCGAAGCTCACCAAGCTGTTCTTCCACTTCTCTTAGTGATTCACGGCTTGTAGCCAGCAGCCCCTCGTACTGTTCAATCTTTTCTTCATAAATCAGCTTTTCTTGCAATGCTAGTTTCGCCAGGTGATCCTCACCTGCTTTGAGAGCCAGAAGTGCCTGCTCTTCCCGTTTAACTTTCATCGTCTCCGCTTGAGTTACTTGCTGATTTAGTTGTCTTGTATGTGCCTCACACTGCTGCAAAAGCTTCTCAGCTTCTGTAATATCCTGCCGAGTTGTGTGAAGGAATTGATCGATCAGTCGAACCGGATCCTGACTTTGTTCAAGCTTTTCATTTAATGTTGCTGCTGTTATATCTCTAATCCGTCGAAAAACACTCATATTTTCTTTATCCTCCTCTTCCTTCAGGTTTAAGCTTTTGTAGATTATTAGTAACGTCTCCGTCCGTTTTTAAGACGGGAAACGCCGTAGATAATCAGAACGATACCAAGAATTGGGCCAATAATCCAAGAAAGCTTACCGATCAGTGAAAGTACACCGATTGCTAATACGATCCAGCCAAAAAACGTATTACCACGCCGGATACCGTAATACCCAAGTGCAATCATTGCTACTGGTATAAGTAAACTAAATAACCAGCCAAGCAAAGGACCTAATACTCCTAGTAACACTAATGCTCCTAAAGCAATGAGCAGAATTCCAATTCCATTTCCATTCGAATTTCTCATGTATACACCGCCTTTCCTTTCCAAATCAATTGTTTATGACTTGTTCAACCTTATGACTTTATTTTAGGTTAATTCAATTCAATCTAAAACGGACCCCGGACGGTTTTTGATCCTCGACTTAAGTCGGGGAAGGAATGCGACCTCCGTCTATACACGACCAAGACCACAAAAAAAGTACATTAATACAAAAAAGCGAATGCTGGCTTCGCGCCTGTCATTCGCTTCTCTGGTATGTACAATACAGATACATTACTTCCCCTAATTTATTATAAACATAAAAAAAGAACGTGGATATAATCCACGTTCTTACTGGTGATGCCGGTGAAGGGACTCGAACCCCCACGGTTTCCCTCACGATTTTGAGTCGCGCGCGTCTGCCAATTCCGCCACACCGGCTAACTAAATGGCGTGCCCTAAGAGATTCGAACTCCTGGCCTTTTGATTCGTAGTCAAACGCTCTATCCAGCTGAGCTAAGGGCACATAATATGAAATGGAGGCGCCACCCAGATTCGAACTGGGGATAAAGCTTTTGCAGAGCTGTGCCTTACCACTTGGCTATGGCGCCATAGAATAAAAATGGAGCGGACGACGGGAATCGAACCCGCGACCCTCGCCTTGGCAAGGCGATGCTCTACCGCTGAGCCACGTCCGCAAAATCAATGGCTGGGGATATAGGATTCGAACCTATGCATGACGGAGTCAAAGTCCGTTGCCTTACCGCTTGGCTAATCCCCAATATGATTTGTTTTTTGAATTATGGGGCGATCGATGGGACTTGAACCCACGAATGCCGGAGCCACAGACCGGTGCGTTAACCCCTTCGCCACGACCGCCACATTCAAAAATTATTCAATTGGCAGGGGCAGCAGGAATTGAACCCACACCAACGGTTTTGGAGACCGTTGTTCTACCTTTAAACTATGCCCCTATAAAACTGGTGGAGGATGATGGATTCGAACCACCGAACCCGTACGGGAGCAGATTTACAGTCTGATGCGTTTGGCCACTTCGCTAATCCTCCAAATGGTGCCGGCGAGAGGACTTGAACCCCCAACCTACTGATTACAAGTCAGTTGCTCTACCAGTTGAGCTACACCGGCG
>NZ_JBYSWS010000012.1:0-12965 GCF_058781425.1 Paenibacillus sp. FW507-14B1B
CCGGGGAAGAAGCCAGGGGAATCCAATATAGATGACACCGTCTCTGAAGTGAATCCACGTGCGAACAAGACGGATAAAACCGTGGCGGATGGGGATGGTGGTGCAACGCGCCCAAGCGGTTCGATCGATGCAGACAGCGCTACACAAGCCGTGGCAGGTGGCGGTGGCGCGGCTGGAGCCCTAGGAGCAGCGGCCCTTGCAGCCAAGCAAGGCGACAAGACGGCAGAGGGAGTCGGGAAAATGGCGGATGCTAGTAAAGCCTCGAAGATGGATGATAAGGTGCCTTCCAACAAGCAAGGCTCTAATTCAATCTCCCCCGAAGCCGTGCAAAAGCAGGACGTATCCAAATCAAGAACCGAGAGCCGCGTTGAAGATCCGATTCATGCGGCAACGGGTTTCCAGTTCATCCATCATACGGCGATTACGCTAAATGGAGCGGCGGCATGGCCGGTGAAGATTATGTATAACTCCGGCTTGCTTCAGCCGGGACAGCTCGGAGTGGCTTGGTCTCATAACTACGAGCTTCGGCTGGAGATTGAAGAACAGCAGGAGATCGTAGATATTTGCTGGACCGCTGGACGAAAGAACCGATTTGAGCGTGTTGGCGAAGGAATGTATCGCAGCCGGGATGTCGATGTCTGCTTCGATGAGCTGTACACGGAGGGTGAAGAATGGGTGCTAAAGACCCGTTCACCTCGAGAAAGCTACCGCTTTAACGAGAGTGGTAAACTATTAAGCCATACCAACGTAGACGGATTGTCTCTAGATCTCAGCTATCAGGAAGAAGATCAACTGCACAGCCTAACCGATCGAGTGACCGGGCGGACGCTGCATTTTTCATACACAGCAGATGGCAAGGTCGAACGCATACAGGATGGGGACAACGAAGACGGAAGAATCGTTTCCTTTGCCTATGATACGAATGGATTCTTCCATCGGTTCACAGATGCCAAAGGATATAAAACCGAGATGACGCATGACGCGAATGGCCGAATTGTCACCCTCGCGGAAGAAGGCGTCATTCAGTTTGAGAATGAATTCGATGATCAGGCTCGAATTATTCGACAGACCGATCCATTAGGGGTTCCGGCATACTTGCATTATGATGAAGAAAGTCGTCCGGGGCATATCGTAACGACTCTCACCAATCGTCTCGGGGGTCAGCAAGTTCTTGTACATAATGAAGACCTGCGGCTTATCGAAATTCAGGCTCAGGACGGTGGCGTAACCCGGTTCACGTATAATGACAGAGGTCAAGAAGAGTCGGTAACGAATCCGCTCGGCGAAACCGTTCGCTATCGATACGATGATGAAGGACATTTGATCGAGCAGATCGATCCATTAGGGAACAGCACGCAGTACACCTATACCGCGGATCACCGAATTGAAAGTGAAACCGATGCAGCAGGTAACACGGTGAAATATATATATGATGAACAACACCGCATCAGCGAAATCCAGCGTCCGGACGGAAGCCATGCCAAGTGGCAGTATAATGAGTCAGGGCAGGTTGAGGTCTACAGCGATTACGAAGGAGCAGTCTGGCAGTATGTCTATGACGAAGGCGGCCAGCTGAACAGCTTGATTGATCCGGAACAGCGTCAAACCACGATTACCTTGGACGGTATTGGCCGAGTGAGCGGCTTAACCGATGCATTAGGCGGAACCGTACGCCGGATCTATGATGGGAACGATAACCTCAGCCAGATGATGGACGCCATGGATCGGACCTGGCAGACGCAGTATGATGCCTCAGACCGACCAATCCAGAGAACCCTCCCATCCGGAGCCACCACGACATATCGCTATAACGCGAATGGTATGGTTGAGCAAATGACGGATGCGCTAGGAAACAGTAACACTTTTACGTACGATGCAGAAAACCGCTTGATCGCTGAGCGCAATGCGCTGGGCGAAGAAACGATTTTGAGCTATGATCCAGTCGGGCGATTAACGCTCGTGACCGATCCGCTGGGCCGGACCATGCACTATAGCTATGATGGCGCCGGAAGACTTTCGTCCGTCATGGATGGCGAAGGACGACTTGTTAGCGAACTAACCTATGATGAAGCAGGCCGGCCAATTGCCTTGAAGGATGGACTCGGAAATGTAACCAAACGACGCTTCAATGCCTTGCATCAAGTGGAAGAGGAAGTGGATGCGGAAGGATTATCCCAGCGCTATCGGTATGATTCGCTCTATCGCTTAGTGGAAGTCGTTCAAGCCGAATTGGTAAACGGGACGGAAAAAGATCTGGCAGCGTACCGTCAGGAGTTTGATGGAGAGCATCGCCAGACGGCATATATTGATGCGAACCAGAATCGGACGGAGCTAAAATATGACCGCAGCGGGAAGCTGATCCGAGAGATTAATGCTGCCGGTGGAGCGCTTCAATATGCCTATGATGAACGCGGCTGGCTCTCCCAGAAAGTCAACGGCAGAGGACAAGCTACGGAGTATCGCTACGATGCGAGCGGACGATTAATCGAGTCGATTGACGAGGCTGGCACGGTTCAACTGGATTACAATATAGATGGTCACACGACGAACATTACTGAAGGCGAAGCACAGACCGAGTATCACTATAACGAAATCGGTGACCTGATCTCCAGCATTGATACCTTCGGGAACAAGCTACAATATACCTATGATGAAGCTGGCCGAATGACTATCCTAACGTATCCGGACGGACAGCAGGTGGAATACCGTTATAATGCCGCTGGCGAACTGGCGGAGGTCAAGGACTGGAAAGGCCGCTTGACCCGCTACCGTTATGATGCAAGCGGCAAGCTCATTGAAACGAAGCGTCCAAACGGAAGCCGAGAAGAACGAAGCTATGATGCAGCGGGCAGACTGGAGCGCCTTACAGACAATGATAGGCATGGCATTCGCCTGCAGCAGTATAATTATCTGTACAATAAGAGCGGTCTGCTAATCCAGGAAGAAGAAAAGCAGTACACCTACGATGGCTTGCGTCGCTTAACGAACGGCTCCTGGCCGGGACGAAGAATCCAGTATGCGTACGACCTAGCAGGGAATATTACGGAAATTGCAGATAACAAGGTACATACCGCCGCTGAATCCCTGCACTATACCTCAGACAACCGTATCCAGCGGCTTGGAGAATTCCCAGTTGAAATGGATGCCGACGGCAACCTGCTGTACATGACGAACGGTGAGAGTATGTCCGCCTATGAATACGATGCAAGAAACCGTCTGATCCAGACTGGAAAGCATCGCTACCGGTATAATGCTCAAGGCCACCGCATCGAGCAAACCATTCGAGGCAAGAGCACCCGCTATGTCATCGATGAATCGCAGGAACTCAGCCGCCTTCTGATGGAAATTGACCACACCGGAGAAGTGAAAGCACGTTATGTATATGGTCTAGGGTTGATCGGCCGAGAAGATGCCAACGGCCAATACCTGAGCTACCACAGCGATATGCGGGGAAGTACAACTTTACTGTCCAATGAACATGGTAAAGTCACGGACCGATATACGTACGGAATTTACGGTGAACTCGAGAATCACGAAGGACTAACGCACCAGCCGTTCTGCTACAATGGACGTGATGGTGTCATGACAGATAGCAACGGCTTGTACTACATGCGAGCACGTTATTACGATCCGAAGATTAAGCGGTTTATTAACCGTGATGTGATACGCGGAGACGTGCTGGACGGACAAACGTTTAATCGCTATGCTTATGTCAACGGAAATCCGGTGAGCTTTATTGATCCGTTGGGGTTAGAGAAAGGTAAGTTTGGTGGAGAGGACACTAACGGTAAGAAAGAACTTAAGTATAAGTTGGACTTGCAATTGTTTGCTTCTAAGGGTAATAGTGGATCTCCAGTTCCTAGAAAACCTCATGCAGGAAGTGATCCGAAGAACTATATTACGGAACATGCTCAAAAACATATATATAATCCCAACCAATTGTCCACACCAGGAAAAACGCAATATGGCAGGGACGTTGATGTGAAGAGAATAGTGGAAGACACTATGAAAAGACCAGATGTGGTAGAAACAAAGTATGCAGACCCAGTTAACGGACAAAAAGGAGTTACTGTTTATAAAAAAGAATATGACGGAAATATTAGCACGAACGGGACCCCAACAAACCAACATCGCGTTTTTATAAATCATGATAAACCAGAAAAATCATCTCATTTTCCATTGGTACCTCGAAAAAAAGAATGAATTGAAAAAAAATATGATAAGGTGTGGATGATATGAGTAAAAAGCTAACTTTTAGGTCGAAAATTCACGAAGCAAGAGACTTTGTATTGTACTATAAATATCTATCCTTTGATGAAGAGTTTGGGGCAGATAAGGAGCAACTGCTGATGGAATTTGGAAGAGTATTAGACTCTCTGCCGGAAACAGGTATTACTCCTGTAGAAATAATTAGTGAGTTAATAGAGAATTTTGGTGAATGTTATGAATAGTGTGTTTTTATTGAATATCTAATTTGTGAGAATTAAATAGTTGATTGAAAATGGACGTCAAATTTAGATAACTGTTTTTGAGTACAAGAAACCTTGAGTAGCTTTTGTTTATTCAGGGTTTCTCTATTATTATTGACCCGTTGGGGTTAGAGAAAGGTAAGTTTGGCGGAGATAAGACTGAGGGAACGGATAAAACTGTAAATGAAGTTACTAATCTTTTAGACAAAATGCCCGAATTTACTGGTTCTACTAGAGAAAAATTGTTATCTGCTGTTCAAAATGGAGATTTTCGAAAAATAGTAAATGAACTTTATAGGCCAGGTGCAATAGTTGGAGATGGCGGAACTGCTTCTATACTAAGAAAGGAGTTTTACGAGGGACTTCAACGCATCTACAAAAAGCGCAGGACCGGGTAAGGCAGTTAAATGATCTAGCGAAATCAGGGAAACTTGGCCTTAATGACTTAGATATACTTGATGCATTAAGAGATGATTTAGGGAATGCAATAAGACTGTTTAAATAGAGGGGCTAAGTGGTTATGAATAAAAAATCGGAAGAATTCTTGAGAACAATGTTAGATTTCTTACCGTCAGCTGATGATGCGTATAGAAAATCAATCGCGAATTATGGCGAGGTTCTAGAAACTATCATAATTGAGGACATCTTCATGCCTGAAATAATTAAACTATTAAGTGAGGAAAGAAATATCAATTTGTTAGAAAGTATTTTTAAATATTTTGAAGAAGTATCTAATGACGAAGATGCTCACTTAAAGAACATTTTTTCAATCACGGTATTGGAAATGCTCGGAAATGATAGATCGATTCTAGGGACTGCACAGAAATACATGGGAACTAGAACGTTACAACTTCAAATAGAAGCTGATAGAGCATTAGGTAGAATCTAGTCAGTACAGACTCATAAGATAAGGACGGTTATCCATTGGATAACCGTCCTTTATTCCGAGGCAGAGGAGGCCAGTGCCGAATGAATCCATCATTCAACCAATAACAAATGTAACTCATGTAATACCCGTACAAAGATTTATCCATTTCTGATGTACGCACATCAAATGCTTTAATTTTATAACCTAAATATCACTATTCCGATACATCAAACAGGTTGATTATGGTCAGACACCACCATGATTTATCTGTTTTTTGTTATCTTCGCTTTCTCTAAGTTTTTCAAATCTATACCGTCTGTAGCGGATTGTACTTCAATAGGTGGTTATTTCAACTATCACGATGGATAGAAAGACTACTGATAGTGAGAGGTTGGTTCAGCAAAGTAAAGAAATTTGTCCACAATGTGGAGAGCTGTAATATACCTATGATGAAGCAGGCCGTTTGACTACCCTAACGTATCCGGACGGACAGCAGGTGGAATACCGTTATAATGCTGCTGGAGAACTGGCGGAGGTCAAGGACTGGAAAGGCCGCTTAACCCGCTACCGTTATGATGCAAGCGGCAAGCTCATTGAAACGAAGCGTCCGAACGGAAGCCGGGAGGAGCGGAGCTATGATGCAGCAGGCAGACTGGAGCGCCTTACAGACAATGATAGGCATGGCATCCGTCTACAACAGCATAATTATCTGTACAACAAGAGCGGTCTGCTGATCCAAGAAGAAGAGAAGCAGTACACCTACGATGGCTTGCGTCGCTTAACGAACGGCTCCTGGCCAGGCCGAAGAATCCAGTATGCATATGACCTGGCAGGGAATATTACGGAGATTGCAGATAACAAGGTGCATACCGCCGCATCTTTGCACTATACCTCAGACAACCGTATCCAGCGGCTTGGAGATTTCCCAGTTGAAATGGATGCCGACGGCAACCTGCTGTACATGACAGACGGCGAGAGCATGGCCGCCTATGAGTATGATGCAAGGAACCGCCTGATCCAGACTGGAAAGCATCGCTATCGGTATAATGCTCAAGGCCACCGTATTGAGCAGCTCATCCGGGGGAAGAGCACCCGCTATGTCCTTGACGAGTCTCAAGAGCTCAGCCGCTTTCTGATGGAAATTGACCATAACGGAGAAGTGAAAGCACGTTATGTATATGGCCTAGGGCTGATCGGCCGAGAAGATGCCAACGGCCAATACCTAAGCTACCACAGTGATATGCGGGGAAGTACGACTTTACTGTCCGATGAGAATGGTAAAGTCAAGGACTGATATACGTACGGAATTTCGGTGAACTCGAAGAATCACGAAGGACTAACGCACCAGCCGTTCTGCTACAATGGACGTGATGGTCGGCTCGTGGCCGGGCCGAAGAATCCAGTATACGTATGACTTGGCAGAGAACATCACGGAGGTTGCAGATAACAAGGAGAATACCGCCTCTTCTCTGCACTATACGTCAGATAACCGTATCCAGCGGCTTGGAGATTTCCCTGTCGAAATGGATACGTGCGGCAACCTGCTCTACATGACAGACGGCGAGAGCATGGCCGCTTATGAATATGATGCAAGGAACCGCCTGATTCAGACCGGAAAACACCGCTACCGGTACAACGCTCACGGCCACCGTATTGAGCAGACCATCCGGGCAAGAGCACCCGGTATGTCATCGATGAATCGCAGGAGCTTAGCCGAGTCCTGATAGAGATCGACCACACCGGAGAAGTGAAAGCACGTTATGTATATGGCCTAGGGCTGATTGGGCGAGAAGATGCCAGCGGCCAATACCTCAGTTACCACAGCGATATGCGGGGAAGCACGACTTTACTGTCCGATGAACACAGTAAAGTGACCGACCGCTATAAGTATGGAATATATGGAGAGCTTGAGAATCACGAAGGACCAACACACCAACCGTTCTGCTACAATGGTCGTGACGGTGTCATGACCGATACCAATGGCCTGTACTACATGCGGGCACGCTATTATGATCCGATGATTAAGCGATTTATTAACCGAGATGTGATACGCGGAGACGTGCTAGACGGGCAAATGTTTAATCGCTATGCTTATGTCAACGGAGACCCGGTGAGCTTTATTGATCCGCTGGGGTTATTTAAGTGTCCTAATGGGGGAGATAAGAATACTGAGGGGACGGGTAATGCAGGTACACCTAAAGCTGGTGGGGGCAAGAGCAAAAACAATATGAAATATGACCCTGATGCAACAGGTGAACATTCAACTTTTAAACGTGACCCTCAAACAGGAGAGATAACAAATTGGCAGAGATGGAATAAATCTGATCCAAGAAATCCAAATCCATTTACTCCTGGGGAGAGATATGATGGTAAGGGAGCAGGACACTTTAATAAACAAACTGGCGAAATGGTAGATACCCCTCACGTTAATGACCCCAAAATACCAGGAGGAGTAAGAAAACCGTATCCTTGGGAAATTCCAGGGAAGCCTTGAGGAGTGTAAAGAGTGGAGATTTTAAGATGGTTGCAAGAGTGGTACGCTTCACAGTGTGATGGAGATTGGGAGCATGGCGGTGGTATTAGAATTACCTCCATTGACAATCCCGGGTGGCATGTTGCGATAAGTTTGGGTGGGACGGAGATGGAGAATAAACAGATGGATGTAGTTCAATTAGATCGAACCGATGAGGACTGGATTTATTGTAAAATACAGGATGGATGTTTTACTGGTGCGGGAGGTCCAGGAAATCTTGAGGAGATACTAAAAACTTTTTATCAGTGGGCAACAATTAATTAAGTTCTATATTGGCCTTGATCGGCTTCCATGCCTTTCAGGGTTTCTTTTTTGGAGGGGTGTGAAGAATTAATTTAATATTCAACCAATAACACATATAACCCGTGTAATACCTGTGTGAAGATTTCACCACTTTATTTGTACGCACATCAGATGCTTTAAAATTATCACCTAAATAACACTATTGCGTTACAATGAACAGGTCGATTATGGTCAGATACCACCATGATTGACCTGTTTTTGTTATCTTCGCTTTCCCGCAGATTTCTTAAATATGACTGTCATAATATAAACACATAAAATGATGTATAGAATGAGAAGAGTATGGCCGCTATTTTGAGTATATATGTGCTTTATAATTCATCACTTAGGGAAAGGGGTTAATCTAGTGTTTAGGTAGTTTTGGTCTTGTATTTGATGATTTAATAGTTTTGGTGAACCCTGATTGGCTAATGCCTTTCAAGGTTTTTTTGTGTGGCTATCCAATGTCGAAAGAACCCTTCACCCCAACCAATTATACATTTAACCCCTGTAATATCCGTATGCGCTCAAATACAAGAAATTATGACATTGAAAATGTCGAAGTCCTCCTAGTTATTTGTCATAAAAACACTTTTTTTGAAAGGAATAATACTATTTACCTACCTTATCCAAGAATTTAATGGTAAAATATTGATAGTGTTGGGAAAAAAGTTGTATTTTTCTGCTGATAATAGGAAAGGAGGACTTACATCAGGTTAGACCATCATAACTAGAATTTAGGCAATTCAATGCAGTAAACAAGGTATAAACAACGATATAGTTAATAACAACTAACGGGAGTGAATTACATATGAAGCTTGTCATAAAGAGCGCACTTGCTGGAGCATTAGCTTTTGGGGGGATATTCGGATTCTATGGTGCGGAGCCTGTGGATGCCGCAGTTAAATTCAAGGACGTTCCTACCAACCACTGGGCCCAACAATCCATAGAGAACGCCGTGAATAAAGGTTACTTTAAGGGCTATGCCGACGGCACCTTTCGTCCAAATTCCAATATCACAAGAGCGGAGTTCGCTGCCCTGATGGCGCGGATATCGAACAATAAAGTATTAGATGGGGTTGGTTCTTTTTCAGACACCGAGGGGCATTGGGCCGAGTCTGCCATCGTGAAAGCAATGGGTATGGGTTACATTTCAAAAGGTGATTATCCTAACGGATTTAAGCCAGGAACCTCTCTCACAAGAAAAGAAATGGCAAAGTGGATGGCTTCTGGGTTAGCGGCAAGCAAAGCTGATTTTAAGCAGGCTTTATCCGATACCCAAAATACATTAGTGCCCGTTGCCGAATACCATAAAGGCGGCTTGAATAAATCAGATTATCCTTACGTCTCTGTAGTGTTAGGAACTGGTTTAATGGCAGGATATCCTGACGGAAGCTTCGGTCCAAGTAAGACGACAACGAGAGCTGAGGTTGCTGTAATTCTTGCCAGATTGGATCAAGTGCAGAAGAAGCAGGCAAGCTCTTTTAGAGACTTAAATGAAATGCGTGAAGTTGGTTTGACGGGGACAAATCTGACTACGGCTACTCCACATGTGTATGGTCAATATGCAGATACCAAAAAATTCACTAGTTTCGATAGGATTGCTAATAAACCATACATCATGATGTATAAACGTGGAGAAATGACAGTTCATAGAATGATCGTAGCTGATGTAGTCGCTAAAGGAAATGCTAGAAACCTCTATGCAAAAATGTTTATAGGTAAGGATTTTTCTTGGCCAATTGATAAAGATTATTACAATGTATTTTTAGAATCTACTGTGGTTCCTAGTGACAATACCTCTCTCAGTAATGCAGCTTTCCCTACGTCTACCCTTTATAATTTCACACAAGGAAGGGGATTCAAAAGTAATACTTTAACTAAGTTTGGAATCATTGCATTGCCAGAATCCGATGATTTCTTGAAAATAGGATTTTTTAAAAAAGATGTACCTCGTAGATTCTGGATGCATACTTATCTAAATAGAGAATGGACAGATAGACAAAATGGCGGCGAAATGGGAAGGAATAACACATATGTTAGATTTTCAATACCGCAATCTTAAAGAATGATTAGAGGAAATAATTATGAAGAAATATATTGTTCTTCTTAGTATGTTAATCTGTGTCTCTATATTCATCGGACAAAACACAGTTACAGGAAAGCCAATCACCGTTACCACTATAGATGAGAAAGATAAGTTGCCTTTGGGACCACCGAAATATATACCGGAAAAAGGACCAACAGCTCACCAAAAAAGGATATACACAGTTGAAGGTATGCGAGATTCTAATCCTGGTGTTTATTGGTATCAACTCGATAGTGGGAAATTTCGAGCGGATAGTTATCGTGCAGAAGGTGGGGTCGTACATACAGATAATGTAGGGACCTCTAACGATCCTTATCCAGGTGTAGCAACGGTAGTAGATAAAATCGAAATGAGAAATAATCCTTTGTACGAACCACATGGATATGCAGATTATCAAGGGACACCTGTTAGTAAAAATAAGATGACAAGTCCTATTATTGTTAAGGTTGAAACTATTGATAAACGGCAAGGTAAAGACTCATTGATTACAGCTCTTGATATCACCGACTTAAAAACAGCTGTAATGATCACTTCGGAAACCGGAAAAATCCCAAATTCGGATCAGTATAAAGAATTTAAAAACGAAGACACAGGAAATAAGGCTTGGAGTGATAGTTGCGGATGTTTTTTACCTTGGACTAAACACGTTTTTGGATACTATACCCCTATAAATATTTTTTGGAGAGGGGATGTAGTAGAACAGAAAAAGATAACTCTTACAGGGAAAACGAAGTTAAAAGTAGGAGAAGAAACCAACCTCACGGCTGCTGTTGCGACGATAAATGAAGGACAAACCGAATATGGAACACCAGTTAACGTTTCGACAGGATCTAATTGGAATTCAGATAACAAGGCGGTCGTGGACCTTGTTGGGCGTAGCGGGAAAATTATAGGTAAGAAAAAGGGTACTGCAAAAATCACTGCCGTTTGGAAGAAAGATGAAGCTGATCCGAAATTAGATTATGGATATGAGCTAACGGCGACCATTGAAGTTACAGTTGAAGAGGATGGGGAGATATGTAGTCCAGGAAAGCCCGGATGTGAAGAACTACCCCCACCTACCTGTACAGAACCGACACCAGGCACAGTCATGTCCGGAAAGTTCATGGATCCTGTGGTGACGGCCATGATCAAGGCGGATAAGCGAGGTAACGAACCGTTTGATGTATTGCAAGGTATACCAACATCTGAGAGTCTGTATGGGAATGTTTTTGCTAGAGAATATCTCTATCAGAATGAGTTTGTAAATATGACAGGTGTCTGTAACTTTACAGTGCAGGTGGAGAAAGAGTGGACCTTAACATGGGACCCTGGAAAGAAAGTCACGGTGAATGGTAAGGAGGAAACGGTTCCAGATCCACAGTCGAAACAAGAAACGGTTTCTCAGACTCATGTCATTGAACGCCCTTACTCGTATTGGGTTATTGATAATTTAGAAGTATATAAGATTCAGCAAGGCGTACTTGAGAATTATGCTTTACCCGGCGAGAAGATAACTATTTATCCGGAAGGATATCACGAACCAGATTTCGATGCAGAGCAAACAGGTGATTATTATCCACCGGAAGATCCAGGTGTTGTTGAAGCACCGGGAGATAGTAAAGATGGAGGAAAGACCGAACCATCTCCACCGAATGAAGACTTGAAGAGTTATGCTGAGGAGGCCGTAGGTAAAGTCGAGGTTACCAATGATGCTCTGGATTTCAATAGCCAGAACATCATGAATGGAGATCGAGTCGAGGAAACGGGTCCTACACCTGGCAGTATCCCAGCACCTACGGAAATTGATGAGGATGTATTATACAGTCCTAATCATATGATTAGCAGCAATAAGCTCAATCGGGCGAATACGACCAGCAAGGGGACTATTATTTATAGTCTGATGCCTGGCAACATTAACGGTGGCAGTGATCAAGAATTCCCGATCTACGAGATCAACACCGTTACGGTTCATACTCCTGTTGTTAACTATTCTTCCGTCACGGATGACTGGCCACACAACCAGAAGACGAATCCGAACTATGACCGAGCCGCCTTTATTCTAGAACGGCCATTCACGGTTCGAATCCCAACGAACGGCCAGCACACCAATTATCCGGGCTACGGAGACCGGGACTACGCGAAGTACTTCCGAACGAAGCAGGTCCTGTTTCCTTTTGATGTGTATAACGAAAGACGTACCCAGTTCATTCCGAGAAATACCTGGATTGACATTCCTGTAAATCAGCTGGATACCACATTTTATTTGCCTGTGTGGGTAGACGAAGGAGATTATCAGGTGTATTTCCGTAATGTTGCCGAGAACGCACCGAGTGACTATAAGAATCAAGACGAGCAGGATGCAAACCTGGATTTAATCCATCACTTGGCTAGCGATGAGGTTTCCGTTGAGGTCATCGGACGATTATATGATTTTCGAATTACGGATATCGCCGATTACAACTGGGAGAAAGTATTCCGGAGGCAGGTAGGAAGCAGTGCTCCGACAGGAGTTTCCTACTGGATTGGTACAAAAGGGATCGATGGAGAACCTCGGGGCAACAAGGAGATATTTACGACGGTAATCCGTCCGGGAAGTCATCCGCTACAAGGATATAAGAATGTAGCGATCAAGACGGGGTATCATTTCAAGTTCGACTTTAAAACCAAAGGGAATATGTTTGATCCCTATGACAGCATTCGTATAACACCGAGCTTCTATTTTGTAACAAAGGATGGGAAGAC
>NZ_JBYSWS010000013.1:0-11185 GCF_058781425.1 Paenibacillus sp. FW507-14B1B
CCGGGGAAGAAGCCAGGGGAATCCAATATAGATGACACCGTCTCTGAAGTGAATCCACGTGCGAACAAGACGGATAAGACCGTGGCAGATGGGGATTCAGCAGGGGCAGCGCACAAAAACGACGGTCTAGACGCAAGTACTGCCGCTCAAATGGCAGCTGCGACATCGACAGCAGCTGCGGCAGGGGCTCTAGCATCCAAGCTGGCCAAGAGTGGAAACAAGGCGGCAGAGGGTACAGCGAAAGCGGCGGATGCTAGTAAAGCCTCCAAGCTGGAGGATGCCGTACCACCAAGCAAGCAAGGCTCCACGCCCTCTACCGAAGCCGTTAAAAAGCAGGACGTATCCAAATCGAGATCGGAGAGCTGCGCCGAAGATCCTATTCATACCGCAACGGGCTATCAGTTTATCCACCATACCGCGATTACATTAAACGGAGCGGCAGCATGGCCGGTGAAGATCATGTATAACTCCGGCCTGCTTCAGCCAGGACAGCTTGGCCCGGCCTGGTCCCATCAATACGAGCTTCGGCTGGAGCTTGAAGCGCAGCAGGAGATCGTAGAGATCTGCTGGACCGCTGGACGCAAGAACCGCTTCGAACGTGTAGCCGAAGGAGTGTACCGTACCCGTGACGTGGATGTCTGCTTCGATGAACTGTACATTGAAGAAGAAGAGTGGGTGCTGAAGACCCGTGCACCTCGCGAGATTTACCGCTTTAACGAGAGCGGAGTACTGTTAAGTCATACGAACGCAGACGGATTGCCTCTAGATCTCAGCTACGAGGAAGAAGGTCAACTGCACAGCTTGACCGATCGAGTGACCGGACGAGCACTGCACTTTACATACACAGCAGATGGCAAGGTTGAAAGCATACAGGATGGGAACTGCAATGACGACAGAATCGTTTCTTTTGCTTACGATGAGAATGGGTTCTTCCATCAGTTCACCGATGCCAATGGATATAAAACCGAGATGACGCATGACTCTGCAGGACGAATTGTCACCCTTGCCGAAGATGGCGTCATGCAATTCGAGAATGCGTTCGATGACAAGGCTCGAATTATTCGACAGACCGATCCATCCGGGGTTCCGGCCTATTTGCACTATGATGAAGAGAGTCGCCCGGGATATATCGTAACGACTCTCACCAATCGTCTCGGGGGTCAGCAAGTTCTTGTACATAATGAAGACCTGCGGCTTATCGAAATTCAGGCTCAGGACGGCGGCGTAACCCGTTTTACGTATAATGAGAGAGGTCAAGAAGCGTCTGTAACGAATCCGCTCGGCGAAACCGTTCGCTATCGGTACGATGAAGAAGGGCACTTGATCGAGGAGATCGATCCCTTAGGGAATAGCACAAAGTATACCTATACTGTCGATCATCGGGTTGAAAGTGAAACCGATGCGGCAGGTAACAGGGTAAAATACCTGTATGATGAACAGCATCGCCTAACCGAAATCCAGCGTCCAGACGGAAGTCATGCCCAGTGGCAGTACAATGAAGCAGGACAGATTAAAGTCTACCGTGATTACGAAGGAGCAGCCTGGCAGTATGTATATGATGAAGGCGGACAGCTGAATGGATTGATTGATCCTGAGAATCGTCAAACCACGGTTACCTTGGACCCTATCGGCCGAGTGAGCGGCTTAACCGATGCATTAGGCGGAACCGTAAACCGGATTTATGATGGGAACGACAACCTCATTCAGATGATGGATGCAATAGATCGGACCTGGAAGACGCAGTATGATGCTGGAGATCGTCCGATCGAGAGAATCCTTCCATCCGGAGCCACCACGATATATCGCTATAACGCGAATGGGATGGTTGAACAAGTGACGGATGCGTTAGGCAACAGCACCACCTATACGTACGATGCAGAAAATCGCCTGATCAAAGAGCGCAATGCGCTGGGTGAAGAGACGTATCTGAGTTATGATCCAGTCGGCCGCTTAACGCTTGTGACCGATCCGCTGGGGCGAACCACGCACTACAAGTATGATAGAGCCGGAAGATTGTTATCCGTCACCGATGGCGAAGGCCGAATTGTTAGTGAGCTAACCTATGATGAAGCTGGCCGGCCGATTTCCTTGAAAGACGGGCTCGGCAATATAACCAAACGGCGCTTCAACGCCTTGCATCAAGTGGAAGAGGAAGTGGATGCGGAAGGATTATCCCAGCGCTACCGGTATGATTCCCTTTACCGCTTAGTAGAGGTTATTCAAGCCGAAACGGTTAACGGGACGGAAAGAGATCTGGCAGCGTACCATCAAGAATTTGATGGAGAGCATCGCCAGACGGTATATATCGATGCGAACCAGAACCGGACAGAACTCAAATACGACCGCAGTGGAAAGCTGATCCGAGAGATCAACGCTGCCGGTGGAGAGCTTCAATATGCCTATGATGAACGGGGCTGGCTGCGCCAGAAGATCAACCGGAGAGGACAAGCTACGGAGTATCGCTACGATGCAAGCGGACGATTAATCGAGTCGATTGACGAAGCTGGCATGATCCAATTGAATTACACGCCAGATGGTCAGATGACAAGTATTACCGAAGGCGAAGCACAGACCCAGTATCGCTACAACGAACTCGGCTACCTGATCTCCAGCGTAGATACCTTCGGGAATAAGCTGCAATATGCCTATGACGAAGTCGGCCGTTTGACCACCCTAACGTATCCGGATGGGCAGCAGGTAGAATACCGTTATAATGCCGCTGGAGAACTGGCGGAGGTCAAGGACTGGAAAGGCCGCTTGACCCGCTACCGTTATGATGCAAGCGGCAAGCTCATTGAGTCGAAGCGTCCAAACGGAAGCCGAGAAGAACGAAGCTATGATGCAGCGGGCAGACTGGAGCGCCTTACAGACAATGATAGGCATGGCATTCGCCTGCAGCAGTATAATTATCTGTACAACAAGAGCGGTCTGCTAATCCAGGAAGAAGAAAAGCAGTACACCTACGATGGCTTGCGTCGCTTAACGAACGGCTCCTGGCCAAGACGAAGAATCCAGTATGCATATGACCTGGCAGGGAATATTACGGAGATTGCAGATAACAAGGTGCATACCGCCGCTGAATCCTTGCACTATACCTCAGACAACCGTATCCAGCGGCTTGGAGATTTCCCAGTTGAAATGGATGCCGACGGCAACCTGCTGTACATGACAGACGGCGAGAGTATGTCCGCCTACGAATACGATGCAAGAAACCGTCTGATCCAGACTGGAAAGCACCGCTACCGGTATAATGCTCAAGGCCACCGTATTGAGCAGCTCATCCGGGGGAAGAGCACCCGTTATGTCCTTGACGAGTCTCAAGATCTCAGCCGCCTTCTGATGGAGATCGACCACACCGGAGAAGTGAAAGCGCGCTATGTATATGGTCTGGGACTAATTGGCCGAGAAGATGCCAGTGGTCAATACCTCAGCTACCACAGCGATATGCGGGGCAGCACGACCTTACTGTCTGATGAACACGGTAAAGTCACCGACCGCTACACGTATGGAATATATGGAGAGCTCGAGAACCATGAGGGACCAACACACCAACCGTTCTGCTACAACGGTCGTGATGGTGTCATGACCGATAGCAATGGCTTGTATTACATGCGAGCACGCTATTACGATCCGAAGATTAAGCGATTTATTAACCGAGATGTGATACGTGGAGATGTGCTAGACGGGCAAACGTTTAATCGCTATGCTTATGTCAACGGAGACCCGGTAAGCTTTATTGATCCGTTGGGGTTGTTTAAGTGTCCTAATGGGGGAGATAAGAATACTGAGGGGACGGGGAATGCTGTTTCTTCAAAAACTATAATGTCATTTGAAGAAGCACTCGAAACTCTCAATAAATCTAATCTAAGACCAGGACAAACTGTAATCTCAAGAAGTCGAGTAATGGAGATAGTTGAAAATTACGACCCGGTAAAAGCAAATAGTAGTGTTTATAGCAATGGTGCAACCTCATTTGTTATTGAAGGACACCACACGACAGTTGCAAATACAATGCTTGGACGAGGTGGTAGCTTTAATATGAATACTCCCACAACACAGCTACCTTCAGCGACAAATGTATACTGGACCAAACGATGGTATGAAATTTGGAAGAAGCCAATTAAAGTATTAGACTAATTAAAACGAATGTAAATGAGTTTTGAAAGAAGTGATATATTATGAAGAAAAATAATATCTATGGTGAAATATTATATATAGGGCTTGTAGCAGAAAAAGGTCGGGTCTTTAGTGAAATGTGGAAATTTAATTATAGAAAAACATTAAAGATGCATATTGTTATGTGGCAAAGGATACTCATGAGAATGAGTGACCCTGCATACACCAAAGAGGATGAGCAATTACTAAGAGACTTTATTGAATTATGTAAAAAAAGAAAGGATATAGGAAAATATTATATCACTTTAATTAAATCATTTTCTGAAATTGAAAAAAAAATAAATACTCGTATTGAAAACGTCCATAATACAAAAGAGGAGAAAGTGATCATTAACTTCATGAATGATTTAGTCATGGAATTAACAGAATTATTGAAGCCCACACTAATAGTGGATAGAAAAAAAATACATCTAGTGATAAGAGTTCTTCATAATCTTCCGAGATTTTTCTTGCAAAATCCACAAACGTACATTTATGGATTAAAAAATGTCGCTTCAAATTTTCATGATGTGATTGAATATTCAACTGGAAATATGAATCAAGAGATGAAAAATCGTTATATTAAATACAAAATTACTTAATTGGCAAACGGTAGATGGATCTCAGTATTGTATAGGGATCATCCTTTTAAGATCCACTGGTATCTATAGTGACTAGAATCGGGAGGGGAATCCTCTAACAGAACGTCAAATATGCTGACATAATGGTTTTAATTGGTAATCCAATTACCACCTTCTTTATTCCAAGTTTAAGATTACAACTCAGGGTACGGGTGAAGTTACAGCTAACGGCAATAAAGTTATGTGGGGTAGTTGGAGTTACTACCAAAAAGTAACTGCAAGCGGTCAAGAATATGCTCAGGATGCAACCTAGTGGTAAACGTTACTCTGGAGATTCTTAAATCGTTCAAGCAGGTGGGGCAGGGAAAACAAATGATAATGGCAGAAGTGATTCACCTTATTATGTAGAGGATGTCATCCAAAACACTAAACCAGTACTCCAAGAGAATGGGAATTTATCCTATACGTCAGGATCTCTCAAGGTAATAACAAATCCTCAGGGTGCAGTTGTAACAATAATAACAACAAGGTAGGTGAGCCAATATGGGGTCTGAATCCCAAAAGCTAATACAGCTATGTGAGATGTTTCTCCGTCAAGAATATGATTTGGAGGACTTTCAAAGTAGGTTTGAGACTGTGGTTTTTCCCATTGGATTTGAAGCAGAGAAACTCAATATCCTCAATGAATTGGAAGAAATCAGGTTCGCGAAGTTAGAATTAAATCATTACCACTACGGAGCAGAAGTAGCACGAAAATTATAGACAAACTGAATAAGTAATTCATCCGACCTTGATTGGCTTCGTGCCTTTCAAGGTTTTTCTTTGGGAAGTGGGTGACGGCGGTTTATTAATCGAGATGTGATACGTGGAGACGTGCTGGACGGGCAGACCTTTAATCGCTATGCTTATGTCAACGGAGATCCGGTTAGCTTTATTGATCCGTTGGGGTTGTTTAAGTGTCCTGAGGGAACGGCGAAAGATAAAGTATATTACCATGTAACAACTAAAGAAATCGCTCAACAAATTATTGAGTCTAAAACCTTAGGAAGACCAGGTAACAAATGGGAATCTAGAGTTTTTGTTTGGACTGAACAACCAACCCGGTCACAAGCAAAAGCAGCGGGGATCGGAAATCGCGCACAAACGGTTTTGGAATTTAAGACAAATGCTTCTTTTGAAGCAGATATAGGTATAGTGAATCCGAAAATTAAATATATCACGGTACAAACGACGGATTCACAAAGAGTTCCAATTGAAATTTATGATATTAAAGAGATTGGATTTAATAAAGGGTGGTGGAAGTTCTGGAAGTAAATCAAATTGAGGTTTGCATTGAAAGTGCGTTCTATTATCCCAAAATGAAAAATTACGGTGAAATGATTGATAACCTTAAGGACTTTGATTATGTATTTACTAAGGGCAAGTCCTATGGAATTATCGGGCAGTGTGGTGAAGGTGGTTGGGGACTATCTTATAATTTAGTTGGTAAAGAACAATGCATCTCAGGGGAAATTAAAATTGATGGAAAATTAGTTACGTTAGCTGAGTTACAGAACATTGGCTGGTACGTTGGAGAAGGATTAAATAAGGGGGGGCTCTTTCTTAAAAGTAAGAGAGTTATTGAACAATTATATGAAGCGATAAAACAGAATCCTAATGAAGAGAGACACAATATTGAGGAAATAATAAAAACATTCAATTTATCTCAGGATCGATTAAATCTTAAATATGAGCAATTGAGTTGGGAGAAATGGAGGGTTTCTGCTGCGATTGGTTATGCCTACGGGAAAAAGGTATTTTGCTTCCCTTGGATGAGTACGGGGTTGATCAACGATTTGGTATTAAATTCTGGAATACACATTTGTATCGAAATTTTGAAAAATACTGGAGCCATTATTATACTCCCTACACAAATAGCAGAAAGTATAGACTATTTTATTGATGAAATCGTATATCTTCGTAACTCCAGACATGTGCCTTCTCTGAGAGCAAAAGAGATTGTAGAGCAATATAAGCAGAGTAAATCTATAAAATAAGATGTTTATAAAGTATGTATGTGCTTTATAATTCATTACTTAGGGAAGTTGTTTACTCTAGTGATTAGGTAGTTTTTATCTTGTATTAGTTTCGGCGAACCATGAATGGCTTAATGCCTTTCAAGGTTCTTTTTTTCTGTGGCTAGCCAGTGTTGAATGAACCCTTCATACAAGAAATACACATAGAGTGTAACCCGTGTAATGCACGTGAAAAGACTATATGCCTTTAATGAACGGGGCTGGCTTCGCCCAAAAATGTGCGTAGTTAGAAACACTCTTTTCTTACTTTAACAACACCGGTGGAGTCGATTTCTCAGTCAGGAGCAGCCTATGAAAAGCTTATGGAATTAATTCATAGTTACTGCCAGAAACAAAGGGCTGATTGAGCGAGAAGATGCCAGCGGCCAATACCTCAGTTACCACAGCGATATGCGAGGAAAATGGAGGCATTATCAGCGGGCGTGCCCTTACGGGACATGCTCATGGTAATGCCTTTTCCTTTTACAGCTTCCTAGTACGCCAGAGACGTGTACACACTTCCTTGATCGCTGTGATCCTTGTGTTCGCTCACATACTTGGCTTTCCAGCGGTAGTACGTAGCACGAGGAATTCCTAACCACGCATATGCTTCTTGTTGCCAATGCAAAAACACCTTCAAGAGAATGCGTCCATATCTTACGACATGGACGCATTCTCTTGAAGGTGTTTTTGATCCCTGTCTCACAAACGAGGGTCAGTCCCAATATGTTTCAAGGTTCTTTTTTGTGTGGATCTCCAGTATCGAGAGAACCCATCACTCAATTAATACATAATAGATGACATAGAAAATGTCGAAATCCTCCTATATATTTACCATAAAAAACACTTTTTTTGAAAAGACCAATACTATTTACCTACCTCATCCAAGGATTTAATGGTAATATATTGATAATGTTGGGAAAAAAGTTTTATTTTTCTGCTGAGAATAGGAAAGGAGGCCTTACATCAGGTTAGATCATCATAACTAGGAGTTAAGCGATTTAATGCAGTAACAAGGTATAAACAAACGATATAGTTAATATCTACTAACGGGAGTGAATTACATATGAAGCTTGTCATAAAGAGCGCACTGGCTGGAGCGGTAGCCTTTGGAGGGATATTTGGATTCTGTGGTGCAGGATCTGTATCTGCCGCAAGTACATTTAAGGACGTCCCTGCGAGCCATTGGGCGAAACAGGCAATTGATGCTGCCGTAAGCAAAGGGTATTTCAAAGGATACGCAGACGGAACTTTTCGTCCCAGTGACAAGGTTACACGAGCGGAGTTCGCTACCCTGATGGCGCGAGTGTCAAACAATAAGTTGGCAGATGGGCAGGGTTCTTTTCCAGATGTTCATGGTCACTGGGCTGAATCCGGGATAAAAAAAGCAGTAGGGATGGGGTTTATCTCTACCAAGGATTATCCAAAAGGCTTTAAGCCGGGGACTCTATTAACCCGAAGAGAGATGGCACAGTGGATGGCATCAGGCTTGGCAGCTAAGCATGAAGACTTCCGGCAGGCCTTGTCGGATACGAAGGATACGCTCCTTCCGATCGTGGAGTATCATAAGGGCGGATTGAATAAATCCGATTATCCGTATGTAGCGGTGGCTCTCGGAACGGGTCTGATGACTGGATATTCTGATGGAAATTTTGCTCCTAACAACCAGACAACGAGGGCGGAAGTTGCTGTGATTCTTGCTCGATATGAGAAGGTTCAGAACAACAATCCAGGCGTATACCAAGATCTGAAAGAGATGCGAGAGGTGGGTTTAACCGGAACGAATCTATTGTCTGCTACTCCGTACAGGTACAACCTATCATACGACGATAAATTGGAGAGCTTTGACCGAATTGCCAATAAACCTTACACTATGCTTTACAATCGGGGAACCATGACGATTCATCGAATCATTGCGGTGGATGCCATATCTGCTACCAAGCAAAGAAACCTCTATGGACAGATGTTTATGGACAAGGATTTCGATTTACCGGTACAAAAAGATTTTTATAATTTTTTCTTTGAAGTTACGGTCGTTCCACATGATCACGAATCACTAAAAAATACTAACTTTAGTACCTCAACGCTATATAACTTTACCAAGGGCATGAGTTTTTCAAGCGGAACTTTAGATAAGTATGGAATTACCGCATTACCAAGGTATGATTTCATCAAACGAGGATTCTTCAAGAAGGATGTGCCGAGGAGGTTCTGGATGCAGGATTATGTACCTCGGGAATTTTTGGAGGAATATTATGAGCAAATGGGAAAAGGCGATACATCCGTGAGTTTTTCTATTCCTAGACCTGATTAAAGCCGGGGGGGTCAAGGGATGAAAAAGTACTATATCACTTTTTTAGTGTTCTTCATGGTTAATATATCGACCCTTATGTTTATAGCAGGGACTTCCTACGGGGCTGGACAGGAAGTGGGAGTTGTAAGCCCTGACCCAGAAGACATAGCACCTTTGAAGCCTGCGGAGTTTGTTCCAGATGCAGTGAACGGTCCAACCGCTTATCAAAAGAAAATAAAAAAGGTTGCAGGACAAAAGTTATCCGAGCCAGGTGTTTATTGGTATCAGTTGGATAACGGAAAATGGAAGGCGGATACAAGTTATGCTCCAGGAGGTAGCATTACAGTTCCTAATGCAGGTACGGATGCTAATCCTTGGCCGACTGTCAGTGAGGTTCGAGAGAAAATTGTAATGAAGGATAATCCCGTTTATGAGCCAAATAAATGGAAGGATAACAATAATAAGGACGTTGAACCTGGTAAGGTTACCAATGAGATTATAGCTCAGGTAAAAACGATTGCCGGTCGACAAGGTTCTCAATCCGATATTACCAAGCTTGAGATTACAGATTCCAAATCCTCTGTCGTCATTTCGTCTTTAACAGGAAAAGGTTATGAACACTTTATGTATGAGGACATTGGTAAAAGAGGTAATGGGGTCGGCGGTTACCTTCCTTGGAATAAATACAAAGTGGGTTATTATACACCCATCGATATTTACTGGCGTGGCGAAGTCATAGAACAAAAAAGAATAGAGCTGGAAGGGGTAACCACCCTTAGGAAAGATGGGGAGGCTTATATACAAGCGATTATTTCTACAATGGCCCCCGGCTCAAGCAGCTATGGAAGTCCTGAGGATGTGACTACAGATGAGAAGACAAAATGGAGTACAGATAAAGAATCGGTAGTATCCGTGGACGAAAACGGAAAGGTCAAGGGAGTAAGTAAAGGGTCTGCTAGAATAACCGCTGTTTGGGAGGAGAAAGACGGTTACAAACTGACCGCCTCTATCCGAATTTCGGTTGAAGAAGAGGAAATCGATTCTCCCACTGCTTCCTGTACAGTACCAGCTCCAGGAGCGACCATAGACGGCAGCTACATGGACCCGGTAGTCACAGCCAGGATTATGGCAGATGATGTGTTTGATGTACTGCAAGGAATTCCGACATCAGAAAGCCTGTATGGAAGGATTTTGACGAGGGAGTACCTTGCGCAACATTCATTTGTCAATATGACGGGAGTCTGTACGTTTGAGGTTAATGTTAAAAAAATGTGGACTTTAAGCTGGGTAGAGCAAAAGCCTGGCCCGCCCACACCGGACGGACAATCGACTACAATATCTGTGCCGCGGCAGGTGACTGAGCCTGCAACAAGCCGTTATATCGTAGAGCGTCCCTATTCTTATTGGGTCATTGATAATCTGGAAGTGTACGAGATTGATCAGGGGGTTTTAGAGAACTACGCGCTGCCTAACGGTGAAATTACCATTTATCCTCAAGGGTATCAGCCGCCTGATTATTCAGCTGAGGCGTCGGGTGATTATTACCCTCCAACTCCAGCTGACCCTATTATGGCTCCATCAGGATCTTACGGGGGGAGCCAGTTTACGAGCAAGCCCTCCCCACCAGAGGAGAATCTGCAAAGTGTGGCGGAGGATGGTGTAGATCCAGTCGAAGTAACCAATGATGCGCTAGAGTTCAACGGGTCTACCATTATAGATTCCAGTCGCAGACCTGAAACTGGGCCAACGCCTGGCAGGATTCCAGCACCGGGACATATTAACGAAAGTGTATTATACAAGCCTGGAAATATAATTAGCCTTGATAAGCTCAACCGGGCGAACACGACCAGCAAGGGAACTATTTTCTACAGCCTGATGCCTGGGAACATTAACGGTGGCAGTGATCAACAATTCCCGATCTTCGGAATCAACACCGTCACGGTCCATACTCCAGTCGTCAACTATTCCTCTGTTACAGATGACTGGCCACACAACCAGAAGACTGATCCAAATTACGATCGTGCAGCCTTTATTCTAGAACGGCCATTCACGGTTCGAATCCCAACGAACGGCCAGCACACCAATTATCCGGGCTACGGAGA
>NZ_JBYSWS010000014.1:0-3072 GCF_058781425.1 Paenibacillus sp. FW507-14B1B
CAAGGCCACCGTATTGAGCAGCTCATCCGGGGGAAGAGCACCCGCTATGTCCTTGACGAGTCTCAAGAGCTCAGCCGTGTCTTGATGGAAATTGACCACAACGGAGAAGTAAAAGCACGTTATGTATATGGCCTAGGGCTGATCGGCCGGGAAGATGCCAACGGCCAATACCTGAGCTACCACAGCGATATGCGGGGAAGCACAACCTTACTGTCCAATGAACATGGTAAAGTTACCGATCGCTACACGTATGGAATATATGGTGAGTTTGAAAGCCATGAAGGATCAACACACCAGCCGTTCTGCTATAACGGACGTGACGGTGTCATGACAGATAGCAATGGTCTATACTACATGCGAGCACGCTATTACGATCCGAAGATTAAGCGGTTTATTAACCGAGATGTGATACGTGGAGATGTGCTGGACGGACAAACGTTTAATCGCTATGTTTATGTCAACGGAAATCCGGTGAGTTTTATTGACCCGTTGGGGTTAGAGAAGGGTAAGTTTGGTGGGGATAAGACTGAGGGGACGGGTAATATTCAGACTGGAGGTCGTAATAACCTCTCAGTAGATGAATATTTCCGTCAAGAAGCTGAAGCATCGAAAATGTATGATAGTATAAGAGCATCAACTTCAGATGTTCAGGGGATTTCAAAGAATACAGGAATTGCAGAAAGCCGGATACAACGCATAAAAGACCATGTGTTTAATAATGAGCATATCAAGTCAAGCGGAAATGGAAGGTTTGACCCTGATTATGAAATTGCTCAAGCATGGACTAGATTACAGCAAGGAACTTACAATACGAAAGATATTGATTTATTGAATCATGAATTGTTTGAATCAAGGTTTGAAGGTATATTTAAGACAAATTATGAAACGGCTCACGACGCCGCTGTCAGGTCAGGTCGTCCGTGGGAAATAGGAGATTAGAGGTGATTATAAATGGGAGCTTTTGTCTTACTCTTGAAAGACTATGAAGATGAATCAGTTGTGATTTACAGATTTGGTCCTAAAGAAGATATAATGGGGAAGATTCAATTAAACAAAGAAACTAGAATGTTTGCCGAACTAGAACCGATTAATAACCAAAATCATTCAAATCAATTTTACTTCGATAGAGCGGCTCAAAGAATGGCGAGATGTCTAGTTAAGGAGGGCGGTGTATTTCCTGAGAAACTGACATTTGAATCCTAAGGAGTAGAACCTTGATTGGCTTCGTGCCCTTCAAGGTTTTTCTTTACTAGGGGGCTACCCAGTGTCGAATGAACCCATCATTCAACCAATAACACATATTCAATTAGAGTGAGGAGCAAAAAAAATGAAAACTAGTAGAGCTGGATAGGACGGTTCAGGAGATTAATAGTTAAACAATACCGCTACACGTATGGAATTTATGGAACCATGAAGGGATAACACACCAACCGTTCTGCTATAACGGACGTGATGGTGTCATGACAGATAGCAATGGTCTATACTATATGCGGGCACGATATTACGATCCGAAGATTAAGCGATTTATTAACCGAGATGTAATACGCGGGAATGTGCTGGATTGGCAGACGTTTAATCGCTATGCTTATGTCAACGGAAATCCGGTGAGCTTTATTGATCCGTTGGGGTTAGAGAAGGGTAAGTTTGGTGGAGATAAGAGTAACAAGGAGAAGGGGCAAGTTGATGATTTCGCAAAAGAGCCGTTTGTGCCTGATGAATACTGGGGAAGAAAGGCTCCTGATTACAATACTCCTGGGTTAAAGTATGATCATTATAGAGAGTATAACGGTAAGATTGAGAGATCAACAGTGATTTATGATGATGCTGGTAGGCAAAAGTATAGAGTAGATCATGACAATCACAGCATGCCAGATGACCACTCAACTCCTCATTTACATGAACGTAAGTTTGGAACAGGATACTCGGACAAGGGTAAAGAATATGATTACCATTTCTGGGATGAATAAGAGGTGATAAAGGCTATGGAGTTTATTAAAAATTATCATTTGATCTCACAAACAATATCTACTTCACTCAGAGAAAAAGATTTCAAATATATCTCTAGTGTGCGATATTATATTGATTATAACGAACATTATGATGAAGTATCTTTTTTAGAAGTAGGATACATTTTAGAGCCGAAGTTAGAGGGAAAACGATACCATCTGTTACTTAAATTTAGTGAGATTACTAATTTAAATGTGTCAGGATTTGGTGGATCTTATAATCAAATATTAGGATTCAAAATAACTGATATGAAGGATCGAAATTGGGAAGCTCATCAAAGATATTTTGTTCATGATTATGAGAATGATGTTATGAGTTTTTATTGTAAATCAATCGAATTACTCTCTATAGAGTAAATTGCTAATGCAGGAAATCTTGATTGGCTTCATGCCTCTCAAGGTTTCTTTTTTATCCTTTGACTCAACAATATGAAAATCTGGAACATGGTTTAAGGGTGGTTTAAATATGGTGTGCATCTCAAAGTTAGTAATTACTGTACTTGCCAATATCCACTGTAATTAAATAGAAAAAGAGACATCCTTGACTCTCTGTGTAAAATAGAAGTACCACCAACGATTCTACGCAGAGGAGAACAAGAAATGTCTCATACATATACGTTAGCACACCAGCTCAATTGGTACAATATATTTCAGCAATGGAAACTACCGTTGTATTTTTCCAAATCGGTTCTCAATCACATTACGCACTTTGTAGACGGCATGTTGTCGAGTAGTTTTACGGGGTGTTTAACGGATATACATCGTGAAAGCTTGCATAATCGAGATCGAAGAAGCATTAGCCATTTCATGTCACACAGCAAATGGAATGAACAATTTCTTAAACAAAACGTGCGAAATATCGCATTTAAGCAAGTGAAGTGGCATGCCAAGCAGAATAACAGTCCCATCTTCGTCATTGTAGATGATTCGGTTTGCGAGAAAACAAAGCCTTCGTCACAGGCTTTCTTCTCCATACAAGGAGCAAGTTTTTGAAACGAAGCGTCCGAACGGAAGCCGGGAGGAGCGGAGCTATGATGCAGCAGGCAGACTGGAGCGCCTTACAGAC
>NZ_JBYSWS010000015.1:0-1163 GCF_058781425.1 Paenibacillus sp. FW507-14B1B
GAGCCAGGATCAAACTCTCCATTAAAGTTAATGAAAAGAGCGATTCGCTCATTTAGAAAAACTGACGAGAATTAAAATTCTCATTTTTGATCTTACCGAAGTAAGATCGGTTTAACTCACTCGTTGTTCAGTTTTCAAAGGTCAACTGCTTGTCCCAGTCGTTTTCCCGACCAGATTTATAATATATCATGTTTAAGCGATATTTGCAAGCATTATTTAAAATGTTTTTTAGCTGATGTTGTTCGTTCGTCAGCCAGATATATAATATAACATCTTTGTATCTAACTTACTAGTTGTAATTAATTCCAATTTAAAGTCTAGATGTCATGCCGATTTAGTTCATTTGAAATAATCAGATTAATACATGATCTCCATACTTGTTTTGATAATTATTACTGTCTTCCTTATCTCTCTTCATCATTAAAAAACGAATCATGATAAACAAAAACATTACGATTATAGTCTTATATAGAATAGAGATACAATAATTTAGCTAATGGCATATCACTGTTTATTTATTAAAATTTAATTTACTACAACTAGCGGCCTTAATAGAACATTTTAGATCGACTGCTTAACAATTTCAAACTTACTCTAAACACTTTATTTAAATATATAATCAATGTTCATTACTTGACTGCCATAGCAAGCAGCTTGTTAATAAAACCGGCGATCATCCCAATATCATTAATATTATTTTATACAAATCATTCGAGACTCTAATCTTCTTCTCAGTAGTTGTTTTAATACTCGGATACTCACTGGAATCAAAAGAAGGTTAAATATAGAGAATTAGGATATGTAATAAGTTATGAATGCTTAAACTTTAATCAAAAAAGTGCTACGATCACCCTTAGAATTGACTAATTTGATCATAAAGATCTGTAGCGCATGGTATATACACCAGAGCATTCAATTATGTTAATGATAATCCAGTAATATAACTGTATTTCCTTATTATTATCAAAAACACTATTAGCTTGATCTAAGTAAATTCTCAAAGTTGAGATTTAACTATATTTAAGTTTAATAGCAAAAACACTGTTGAAAACCCTCAATTATAACTCCTGATTCGATATTTAGTTAAAGCACAAAAAAACCACTATCGATTGCTCGATAGTGGTTTCTCCGGTTGTTCGCTTGGCGACGTCCTACTCTCCCGG
>NZ_JBYSWS010000017.1:0-832 GCF_058781425.1 Paenibacillus sp. FW507-14B1B
AGTTTCGTTGTTCGCCACGTCCTTCATCGGCTCCTAGCGCCTAGGCATCCTCCGTGTGCTCTTAGTAGCTTAACCTATGCTACCAATAACTTAACTTGTTGACACAAGTTTCAGCTAAAAGGATATTTCTAATTCGCAAATTCGTTTCGTTATCTAGTTTTCAAGGATCAAATCTTGATTTTGAGAGTTGAACTCTCAAAACTGACCAACGAGTGAGTTTAAAGCTTTACGAAGTAAAGCTACTTCGAAAGCATATGTTTGCTTCATTGAAGCGATATTTGAATGTTTCCGTTGCAGGAAACGATTCTCCATAGAAAGGAGGTGATCCAGCCGCACCTTCCGATACGGCTACCTTGTTACGACTTCACCCCAATCATCTACCCCACCTTCGGCGGCTGGCTCCCTTGCGGGTTACCCCACCGACTTCGGGTGTTGTAAACTCTCGTGGTGTGACGGGCGGTGTGTACAAGACCCGGGAACGTATTCACCGCGGCATGCTGATCCGCGATTACTAGCAATTCCGACTTCATGCAGGCGAGTTGCAGCCTGCAATCCGAACTGAGACTGGCTTTTTAGGATTGGCTCCACCTCGCGGCTTCGCTTCCCGTTGTACCAGCCATTGTAGTACGTGTGTAGCCCAGGTCATAAGGGGCATGATGATTTGACGTCATCCCCACCTTCCTCCGGTTTGTCACCGGCAGTCACCTTAGAGTGCCCAACCGAATTGCTGGCAACTAAGATCAAGGGTTGCGCTCGTTGCGGGACTTAACCCAACATCTCACGACACGAGCTGACGACAACCATGCACCACCTGTCTTGAATGTCCCGAAGG
>NZ_JBYSWS010000018.1:0-769 GCF_058781425.1 Paenibacillus sp. FW507-14B1B
ACGCAGGAGGGTAGTGACGCGGACTGATGGATGTCCGTCCAAGCAGTGAGGCTGATGTGTAGGCAAATCCGCACATCATTAAGGCTGGGCTGTGATGGGGAGTGAAAATTATAGTAGCGAAGGTCATGATCTCACACTGCCAAGAAAAGCCTCTAGTCAGGTGAAGGTGCCCGTACCGCAAACCGACACAGGTAGGCGAGAAGAGAATTCTAAGGCGCGCGGAAGAACTCTCGTTAAGGAACTCGGCAAAATGACCCCGTAACTTCGGGAGAAGGGGTGCCCCGGTAGTGTGAATAGCACGAGGGGGCCGCAGTGAAAAGGCCCAAGCGACTGTTTAACAAAAACACAGGTCTGTGCGAAGCCGTAAGGCGAAGTATACGGGCTGACGCCTGCCCGGTGCTGGAAGGTTAAGGGGAGTGGTTAGGGGTAACCCGAAGCTATGAACCGAAGCCCCAGTAAACGGCGGCCGTAACTATAACGGTCCTAAGGTAGCGAAATTCCTTGTCAGGTAAATTCTGACCCGCACGAATGGCGTAACGATTTGGGCGCTGTCTCAACGAGAGATCCGGTGAAATTTTAATACCTGTGAAGATGCAGGTTACCCGCGACAAGACGGAAAGACCCCATGGAGCTTTACTGCAGCTTGATATTGGATTTGGGTACGATCTGTACAGGATAGGTGGGAGCCTAAGAAACAGGAGCGCAAGCTTCTGTGGAGGCGCCGTTGGGATACCACCCTGATCGTATCTAGGTTCTAACCTAGTACCGT
>NZ_JBYSWS010000019.1:0-743 GCF_058781425.1 Paenibacillus sp. FW507-14B1B
TTATCCGTCTTGTTCGCACGTGGATTCACTTCAGAGACGGTGTCATCTATATTGGATTCCCCTGGCTTCTTCCCCGGTGTTTTCCCTGCACCGGCTTCGGCCAGCTCATCCCCGTTTCGCGCCGCCGTACTCCCAGCTGCTCCCGGGCGTGCAGCAGCAGACGCAGCACCTTCAGCAAGCTCATCCGCTGATCGACTTGCCGCTGCTCCGAGTTCTCCCGCTCGGTCCATTTGACGTGCGGCATCGCCGCCGACATCTACGGCTTCGCGTGCGAATTTAGCTAATTTCGCTCCCTTGCTGACCCCTTTTCCGAGTGGACCTAAGACGCCCAGTCCTCGTTCCCAAGCAGCTAGCTTTTCCCCGGTTAACATGTCCCGGCCCGTCACCGCTTCAATGATCCCCTTCGCATTCCCTACAAACGGGATAAAGTCTAGCGCCATGCCTAAGGCGAATACAGCAAACTTCTTAATCTTGTCGAAATCCAGCTTCTGGCCATTTCGATCGGCATCTTTATATTCGTCACCCTTCTGCCGGGTGAGATCCGATAACTGATCCAGTTCCTGTTCCAATTGATCCAGCTGCCTGCAGATTTGTTGAAAGGTACTCTGGACACCAGATTGATTCAGCGTTTTGCTGGTCAAGCTGCTCATCGCCCGCTGCAGCTCGCTCTTCAAATCCTCCATTTCTTCGGATGCATTACGCAAACTTTTAGAGGTTTGTTTTAAACTGGACAGCTCCACTTC
>NZ_JBYSWS010000001.1:0-1441392 GCF_058781425.1 Paenibacillus sp. FW507-14B1B
AGCCATTAGCTCAGTTGGTAGAGCACCTGACTTTTAATCAGGGTGTCGAAGGTTCGAGTCCTTCATGGCTCACCATTGTTTTAACTTGTGCGCGTGTGGCGGAATTGGCAGACGCACTAGACTTAGGATCTAGCGTTTCACGACGTGGGGGTTCGAGTCCCTTCACGCGCACCATGCTTTCGCGGACGTGGCTCAGCGGTAGAGCATCGCCTTGCCAAGGCGAGGGTCGCGGGTTCGATTCCCGTCGTCCGCTTTCTATATATATTACGGGATGTAGCTCAGCTTGGTAGAGCACCTGGTTTGGGACCAGGGGGTCGCATGTTCAAATCGTGTCATCCCGATACTATGTTGCACTAAGATGTTGGATTCCTATCCAACATCTTTTTGTGTTTTTTTAAGATTTGATTACTATTTTGTTGAAAGAGTTCTTGTGCAAATGAAGACTGCTTGCTATCGTTAGGGAGATAGCTCATCTTGTACAGATCTTGAGTGGATTAGCCGCGGAAAGGAAGTCTATGATGCATTCGATTATTCGTAAGTTAGAGTCAAGCGAGATTCCTTCTTTTGTAGACATTGCTTTAAATGCATATCCAGCAAGAGTTATCTCTGGAACGGAGTTCAGAGAACGGCAAATATCTAGAATGACTAAGATCCAGAACAATATAGACAATGTAAATTATTATGGATTATATCGGGAAGATCGCTTGATTGCAGGGATGCGGGTTCATGAATATTCAATGAATCTTTATGGCCGTATGATTCAGGTGGGCGGTGTAGGCCAGGTGGCGGTAGATATACTTCACAAGAAAGAGCGAGCTGCGAAAGAGATGATTGAATATTTTATCGCACATTGTAAAAGTAAAGGCATTTCTATCGTGCTTCTGTACCCGTTTAGGCCAGACTTCTATAAGAAGATGGGGTTTGGGTATGGCACCAAAATGAATCAATATTACATCAAGCCAGATAGTATTCCTAAGGTATCCGTTAAGCAGGGCTTAGTATGGCTTGAGCATACACATATAAATCAGATAAAAGAGTGCAGTGATCGTCATGCAAGCACTACACACGGTATGATATTCAAGACCACGTATGAGCTAGACTCTATATTAAGTACTGCTGGAACTAAAGGGATCGGATACATGGAGAATGGTGAACTAAAGGGATATATCATTTTTAACTTTAAAAATGTGAATACAGACAACTTCCTACTTAATGATCTAGTTATACAAGAGTTTGTGTATGAGTCACCAGAGGCATTGAAGCAGTTAGGTACTTTTTTACATACGCAAAATGACCAGATTCATCGTATTGTGTGGTCAACACAGGATGATATGATTGAACATTGGATAGAAGATCCACGGAACGGAAGTGAACGTCTAATTCCAAGTGTATTTCACGAAAGTCACATATCCGGTGTGGGATTGATGTACAAAATTATTGATATTCCTAAGTTCATGATCGAACTTGGATTAACCGGAGCTATCTATAGTGCTGAACCTCTGACTTTACAATTCAAGATTACAGATTCTTTCTCATCGGATGAGAGGTTTTCGCTACACATTGATAATGGATCTGTGTCTGTGACAATGGGGGAAGTAGAAGAAGCAGCGAGCATCGAAATGAATATCTCGGATTTTTCTTCATTGTTCATGGGGGTTGTAGACGTAGATAAGCTGTATCAATATGGCAAAATACATGCAAGCGATTTGAAAGCTATATCTTTACTTAGAAGTTGCTTGAAAAATAATGTAAAGCCATTCTGTTCCACAGCATTTTAATAGACGATATAGAAAAGAAGGACCTGCATTTTCATTGCAGGTCCTTTTTTTACTTCTTATTCTGCCCAGTTACCATTGCGGAATACCGGCTCGATTGTTCCATCAGGAAGTTGCCCATCAATTTCAAGTTCAGCAGAACCAATCATAAAATCAACATGTGTTAAGCTCACATTAGCACCTCTAGCAACCAGTTCGTCTTTACTCAGTTTAGTTCCACCCTCAATATTTACGGGGTATGCACTACCAAGTGCGAAGTGGCAAGAAGCATTCTCATCAACACCCGTATTATAAAAGACACGGTTCAATCGAGAAATAGGGGAATCGTAAGGAACAAGTGCCATCTCTCCGAGATAAGAAGCTCCTTCATCCGTCTCAAGCAAAGATGTGAGATGCTCACGACCGGATGTTGCATTATATTCAACGACTTTGCCATCTTTAAAAGTTAATGTGATTCCTTCAACAAGTCTTCCGTTCAAGTTAAGAGGAAGAGTGCTCGTGACGGTTCCGTTTACACCTGTTCGTAATGGCATGGTGTAAATCTCCTCTGTAGGCATATTAGCAACAAAATACACCCCAGACTCGTTATAATCCCCACCACCAAGCCACAGATAGCCTTCTGGCATTTCGACATGCAAATCGGTACCGGGTGCACGGTAATGAAAACTCTTATAACGTTTTGCATTCATATACTCTTGTTTCTTTTTGAGTTCACTGATATGCTCCTGCCAAGCTGCTACCGGGTCCTCCGTATGCACTCGGTTCATCTGGAAGACAGCTTCCCACATCGCATCCAGACGTTTATCTTCAGGTAGATCTGCGAACACTTTATTCGCCCAAGCGCGTGTAGGTGCTTTTATCAGAGACCAGCTTACTTGATTGTTACGAACGTAGGACTGGTACTTTTCTCTAGCTATAGAAGCTGCTTTAACTGCTGTAGATACTTTAGCGGAATCAATTCCACGGAATAATTCAGGGTCTGGTACCTTAATATGAAGAACGGCTCCACCCCCCTCAGCAAGCTGTTCCATCATGTCGGCCTGCCATTTTGGATAGTAACCAAAAGAATCATCTGGCGCTTTCTCGTAACGAATACGAGTAATTCGTTCATCATCCCAATCTACTTGAACGTATTTTGCCCCAGCTTCATAAGCCTTGGATACAATGAATCGGGTTAATTCTACGGTTTCCAAAGGTGCATTTACGATAAGGACTTGTCCGGGTTGAATATTCACACCCACTCGAATGACAAGCTCTGCATATTTCTCTAACATCGTTTCAAATGAACTCATATGTATCTTCCTCCATGAATGATGTGATTCGTACCTAAATAGTTTAACATGTTTGGTCAGCGTTCGTGCAGGAACGATCTAAACTAGATGAATCTTCACACTAGAATTGCGTTAAGTAATTATGATATCGCGAAAAGTTCATGAAATATTATTATTCCTACGAAAAAGATGTAGTTAATCACAATGTGAAGTATTTGAGGGCATAGTACGATCTATTCATGAATCTTTTTTTAGGAAGGAGAGATTGATTAGTGGGACAGAATATTGGTGTTATGCTAAAAACCGTTTCTGAGGATTGTAATCTGGCATGTGATTATTGCTATTACAGCTCTTGTGGTGGCAAGGTTCATCAGCCTGTTCGTACGATGGAACCAGCGCTGTTAAAGCGTTTTATAAAACAATACATGCGACAATCGAAAGGGTTTGCCTCTTTTGCATGGCAGGGAGGGGAACCGTTGTTAGCTGGTCTTTCTTTTTTTGAAAATGCGGTCTCTCTCCAGGCTCAGTATGCGCCACCACATACTTCGATCAGTAATGCCTTACAGACCAATGCTACGTTGATCAATGAACAATGGGCTAATTTCTTTCGTACATATCATTTTCTGATCGGCGTTAGTCTAGATGGGCCTAAGTTAATCCACGATGGTCATCGTGTCACGGGATCTGGTAAAGGAAGTTATGAGCTAGTGATGCGAGGCATTGATCATTTACGGCAAGCAGGTGTGGAATTTAATATCCTATCCGTAATCCATGAGGATAATGTGACAAAGCCGGAAGAATTGATTTCGTTTTATCGTGAACAGAAATTTGATTTTATTCAGTTTATTCCGTGTATGGATTTCAGGTCTCAGGAGTCAGGTCAACCTGGACGTTTTCGGATTACCCCTGAGGCTTACGGTACGTTTTTATGTCGTGCTTTTGATCTGTGGTATAACGATGGAAATCCAGATTTATCTATCCGGATTTTTGATAACATGCTGGCAGTACTTTTGAATCACCAAGCGGAGCTCTGTGTCCATCGTGAGCGTTGTCCGAAAATGCTCGTACTAGAGTCTAATGGTGATGCCTTCCCTTGTGATTTTTTTATTGATGAAGAACATAAGCTTGGCAATATTGGCGAATTGAAGCTGGAAGAGTTACTATCCAGTCCCCTTTATGAGGATTTTTTGACATTGAAACCAGATATGAACGAGGCATGTCATACTTGTCATTTTGTTAAGTTATGCCATGGAGGATGTCCACGTAATCGGAACTGGTTAGATGTAAATGATCGGACACAAAAAGATTATTTCTGTGAAAGCTATAAGATGTTCTATGAGTATGCCTACGCTAGAATGAATACTCTTGCAAAAAGTTTGCGTGCTGAACGTTTACAGAGATATAAGATGACGGGTCGTGCAATACCTGGGAGAAATGATGAATGTATCTGTGGCAGCGGTCTGAAGTTTAAGAAGTGTTGTGGTCAAGTGTAGGGTTTAGATTAAAGAGGTTGGATAGAAGGGGAGAGTAAACAATTGAAGAAAGACCTCATGGCGTCCTTGATGGATGCTCGTGAGGTCTTTACTTATGTTATTGCTGATTCTTCGAAGTTTTCTCAGAGGACGGATTGTTCATAAATACCTCTGCCGCTTCTTCAGCAGAAAATTCTGTATCGTCTAATCCTTCACCTGGTACAGGCATTTTGTTCAACTTCGTGTTATACACCTCGGACTTGGATAGTTCATTCGGATTGGATTTACTCATGTAGACACCTCCTCGTGTAATTTGTAACATGTATTAGTGTCCCATCTAAGGCTAAATTTATGCAAAACCTCTAGATCATCAAGAAAAGATTAGTACAGGAATCTCCATAGATAAAATGTAGCATACGCTTCCCAGTTCTTCCAACCGTTCGAAAATTCATAGAGCTGTTCTTTCGTTGGTTTAGAATCGATCTGAAGGACATGCTTAATTGCATTATGTAATCCTACATCATCGATTGGAAAAGCAGATGCATATCTTAGACAACGCATCAATACATAATTAGCCGTCCATGGCCCAATCCCGCGTATGCGAACCAGCATTTTTTCTGCTGTTTTACAGTCACCGGCAAGAATTAATGATTCTTTTGTGAGTGCTCCACTTACACAAAGACGTGCAATATTGATGAGATATTCACGTTTTTTGACGGTCATCCTAAGCTCTTCCATCTCTTCAACGGTTAAGCAAGCAATAGCTTCTGGTGTAGGAAACAGCCAGTACAGTACACCTTCATGTTGTATACTACGGCCATACTTCTCAACGAGTCTTCGCTTTAGTGTATATGCAAAGGTCAGGTTGATCTGTTGACCGATAATC
The DNA here is from genome assembly GCF_058781425.1 of Paenibacillus sp. FW507-14B1B. Taxonomy (NCBI): domain Bacteria; kingdom Bacillati; phylum Bacillota; class Bacilli; order Caryophanales; family Paenibacillaceae; genus Paenibacillus; species Paenibacillus sp. FW507-14B1B. The sequence goes on from NZ_JBYSWS010000001.1 coordinate 5,405, forward strand.
CCCCAGCAAATGGCCTCAAATAAATCAGGAATACCCATATTGCGTAAACCGTAAAATTCATCGACAGCCTGCGCTAGAAGACGATCTTGTTTAGCCATTTGATAGAAAGGGGCTAAGTCGGTATCCAGATCAAACCATTCTCTTACATATAAAGCGATCTCTTGTCGTTCGACAGAGGTAGGGATATTCGGGCCTAGAAAGGCGACATTCAGCGTCTGTGATAATTCAACATCGTCAGAGATCTGAAGGACATATATGTTCGTTCCTAGCGAGATTGCTTTATATATGGTATCTTCATGTATTCTCAGTAAGCATTCATTAGTTGATCTGGATACATATTTTAAATTCTCTTTAAAGCTGAATTCAGATGGTACCGGCAGTTTGATTTGGTTCTCTAGATCTATCCATTTTAATTCTTGAATCATTCTTCAGCCTCCAGTGTATCAGATGTTTTCTAGTATATTAGTTGTAACCTATTATAGCTCTATGAAATTTCATTATCTTGCTCTTACATTCTGAAAAGCGTACATACGCCCTTAGCGAAGGTTATACTGTGTTGGGAGGTGAAATATGTAATGGATCGAAATGACAGAAAGTTTCAAGCCAAGTTAGATCAACCCATTGGTAAGGAACCATCAGAAGAACAGTGGACAGCAATTATTCAGAATGATTCCAGGTATGATGATCGGTTCATTTATGCGGTTCAAACCACGGGGATCTTCTGCAAACCTTCATGTAAGTCAAAAGAGCCCGTGAAGTCCAATGTGCGCATTTTTCTAAATGCAGAACAGGCTATTTCTGCACATTTCCGACCTTGCAAACGATGTAAACCTACAGGTGAACGATTGCCAGACCGGGAATGGGTAGAACAAATTAAGTCTTATATAGATAGCAACTTTGCAGAGGTGATTACACTTGAACATCTCGCCGGTTATTGTCATGGGAGTCCATATCATTTACAGCGAACGTTCAAAAGAGTGACAGGAATGACCCCTGTGGAATATGTGCAACAGAAGCGGATCGAACACGCAAAAGCGTATTTGGAACATACCGAAATGTCAGTTTCCAAGATCGCTCAGCATGTGGGCATGGCTAATGTACCCTATTTTATTACAATGTTTAAAAAGAAGACTGGGCATACCCCTAAAGCGTATCGCCAGCAACTTCTTTCATCTAAAAGGGAGGGAAAGCGTTAACTATGGGAACGAATAATACTAAGACTTCACCTGTTTACTGGACTTTGTATACAAGTAATAACTGGAGTCTGCACATGGCATCGACGTGGCAAGGACTTTGCTTCGTAGGTTCCAACCATTCATCGATCGATGAACTGAAGCAGTGGGTACAGGTGCGCAGAATGGGTGCCCCTCTTATTCAAGACAACAAACGACTTGAGCCCTATGTTCAAGAGCTTCATGAATATTTAATGGGAGAACGTCTGACTTTTAGTCTGCCGATCGATGTTATAGGAACACCCTTTCAAATGTTAGTCTGGAAAGCACTAACCGAAATCCCATATGGAATAACACAATCCTACTCGGATATTGCGAGTCACATACAGAAACCTGCATCGGTAAGAGCGGTAGGAACAGCTATTGGAGCAAATCCGCTATTAATCACGGTACCTTGTCATCGAGTTATTGGGAAAAATGGTTCGCTTACCGGTTATCGAGGCGGGCTGGATATGAAAACAAGACTACTGAACCTCGAACAGCTTAATTCTGTAACAGCTAAAGGTGAATCTAAAGAGATTAATTCGCTGTAAAAGATATAATATTCATGAGACAACAACAGCCTTTAATGCACTATATCGTGCTGGAGGGCTGTTTCTTTTGTCATTTTATCTAGTTCATATTCCATTGTTCTACATAACCTCTTCTCTGATATCATATAGACAGTGGAACTAAAGGTTTAATTAAGGAGGTTAACAAGATGATTACACCTACAGCGATGCTTCCTTTGGGTGATTCTGCGGTACTTATTCAGTTCGGTGATGCCATAAATCGTTCAGTGCACTTGAAGGTTCAGGCTACCACTCAGAATATCGAAGACCACCCGTTTCCTGGGTTTATTGAATGCGTTCCATCTTTTACGACAGTTACTGTTCTTTATGATCTCTTGGAAATTCAAAAAAATGATGAATCTATATCCGTATTTGAATATGTCTGTAAGTTGCTGCGTGAAAGATTAGACAAGATCGACATTCAAGCGGAGAAAGACCCCGTAATCGTTGAAATCCCTGTTTGTTACGGTGGAGATTATGGTCCTGATTTGGAATCTGTAGCGGCTATTAACGGATTAACACCGAAACAGGTGATAGAGATACATAGTGGGCAGGATTATCTGATTTATGCCATAGGATTTGCTCCTGGATTCCCCTATGTAGGTGGAGTACCGGAGGCGATTGCTACCCCAAGAAAAACAACACCCCGATTTAAAGTCCCCGCAGGCTCTGTTGGAATTGCAGGTAATCAGACGGGAATTTATCCGATAGAAACGCCAGGTGGCTGGCAGATCATAGGACGTACACCACTCTCGTTGTTCCAGCCTGAGCGTTATCCGCCTATACTGTTAGAAGGTGGTCAACATATACGGTTTCGGCCGATTGAGGAGAGGGAGTTCGAACTTCTGAAGGGTGATGAAAGATGAGTATCGTTATTACGAAACCTGGATTGCTGGCCACAGTTCAGGATTTAGGGAGAACACATTATGGCAAATACGGGGTTATAGTGTCAGGCGCGATGGATAACTTTTCTCACCGAGCTGCGAACTGGCTAGTTGGGAATACGGATCAGGAAGCTACGCTTGAAATAACATGGAATGGGTTTGCGGCCTATTTTGAAGCAGATCATTGGATTGCTATTACAGGGGGAAACCTTACACCTCAATTGGATGGTTTTGATGTCCCGATGTGGCGTTCTGTATTCGTGCGTAGTGGCAGTACGCTTACCTTTAATAAACCAGTTATCGGTTGTCGATCATACTTAGCGATATCAGGCGGTATAGCTGTTAGAGAAATGATGGGGAGCTATAGTACATATATTCGAGCGGGAATAGGTGGCTATCAAGGGAGAGCTCTAAGGGCTGGTGATGAGATACAGGTGAAGCAGGGTTGGTTCACGAAACGACCATATCGTATGGATGAACAAGCGTCATTTTTTTCGTTAAAATGGTCTATCCCTCAAGCACAAATTCCATCATATCATAATCATCCAGTTGTCCGAGTGATACGTGGGAATCAATTTGATGATTTTAATGATATAAGCCGGGAAGCTCTATTTAAAGAAAGATTTATAGTAACGCCGCAATCAGACCGAATGGGTTATCGGATTTCGGGAACGCCTCTTACTTTGAAATCTCCAAAGGAATACATATCTGAAGCTGTAACGATGGGAACGATTCAAGTCCCTGCAGATGGACAGCCCATTATATTGATGGCAGATCGACAGACTCATGGTGGATATCCGAAAATTGCACAAACGGCAAGTATTGATATTCCTGTTGTTGCACAAATTCCCCCGGGCGGTTCAATCCGATTCTGTGAGATATCACAACGTGAAGCAGAACAGGCTTTTATCAATTGGGGGCGTGAAATTCGTCTACTTGCAATGATCATTCAACAAAAGTTAAAGGAGGAGCATCATGCTGAAAATTGATCTAAATTGTGATATGGGCGAGAGTTTTGGTGTGTATTGCTTGGGAGCAGATGCAGTTCTACTTGAACATGTTACCTCTGCTAATATTGCATGTGGATTTCATGCAGGAGATCCATCCGTCATGCGTTCAACCGTGAAGCTAGCTTTGCAACAAGGGGCTGCGATCGGTGCACATCCTGGATTGCCCGATTTGGCTGGGTTTGGGAGAAGAAATATGGATATTTCGCCCGATGAAGCTTTTGATATGGTAACTTACCAGATTGGTGCACTACAGGTGTTCGTTAAGCAAGAAGGGGGTGTGCTTCACCACGTGAAACCTCATGGTGCTCTGTACAATATGGCAGCTACCTCAAAAGCTCTAGCGGATGCTATAGCAGCAGCTATCTACGCTATTGATTCAAATCTTATTCTCTATGGCTTGTCAGGTAGTGCAATGATAGAAGCGGGACAACAGATTGGGCTACGCACGGCAAGTGAAGTGTTCGCCGATCGTACGTATCAAGATGATGGAACGTTAACACCGAGACGAATGTCAGGTTCATTAATCACAGATACAGATCATGCGGTGCAACAAGTTCTGGGAATGGTGAAGGACGGTTACGTTAAATCTATTTCAGGAAAATCAGTCCCTATTCAAGCGGACACGGTATGTATTCATGGAGATGGTGCTCATGCAGTCATGTTTGCACAACAGCTCCGAGCTCGTCTTTTGGACGAAGGAATCATTATACAAGCGGTTGGTAAGGTGAAATAAAAACATCGATTAGCTTTCTAGGGGGACCTACTCATGAAAATATTGATATCAGGTTTTGAGCCTTTTGGTGGTAGTACGATGAATCCAACAGAACAATTAATTCAGGATATAGCTCTTGTATCATTCAAAGATGTGGAGATAAGAACATTGCTTCTTCCCGTTTATTTTGATGAGTGTGCTAACCTTATCTTGCAAGAGATTAAGTCATTCGAACCAGATGCAGTTATTGCATGCGGTGTTGCAGCGGGTCGAACGGCTATTACACCTGAGCGTGTTGCTATCAATATCAAAGATATAGCACCGGATTCACCATATCCAGATAACAGAGGTTTAAGACCACAGGATGAGCCCATTCATCCAGATCATCCGGATGGTCTATTTACAAATCTGCCGATTCGTAAGATGGTTGAACAACTCCGGGATCAGGGGATACCTGCCTCGATATCTAATTCGGCGGGGACTTATATTTGTAATAACACGATGTATGCGTTGCTCGATCACATGCGTATAAATCAGGTACCGAAACTAGGCGGATTTATTCATTTTCCAGCTTCCATTGAGATGGCTGCAGACAAGCCTTCAATGCCCACAATGCATCAAGATACGATGTTAAAAGGGCTTCAAATTATCATTCAAACCACGATAGATGAATTAATGAAGGATAAGATCTACTAAACTATTATAAAAATTCCATGGATTTTTTCGCCCATTCCTACTACAATTATATAGTTTGATTAATGTAATATTGGAAATGGGGAATACAATCATGGCTATACGCAGTAAAGAAGAGGTCATCGAGTTTTTGTCGCGTGCTGAAGTAGCTGCTATCGGTACCTCGAATATGGGATCTCCGCGGCAGCGAATGATGCATTTTGCGGTGGACGCGCATTTTAATATTTATGTGACAAGTATGAAGGGCGACCCGAAGGTTATCCAGTGGAGCAACATCCCTGAGACGGCACTGCTTATTCATCAAGGCGAAGAGTTCTTACAGATGGAAGAATGCGAAATTATTGGCCGGGCGGAAGTGCTGAAAGACGAAGGAGAACGTGATATTGCGGCTCAGCTGCTGAAGACGAGATCGCCAATCGTTGCTCAGTTTACAGAAATCGGAGCACTGGATAAGCTTGAATTCATTCGAATCTGTCCTTTCATAGTAAAATATCGCTTTGTTCCTGAAATCTTGCAGGGTGAACCACCTACGGTATTTGACTTTAGCGAGAATCGTGAATCATTCAGCGTATGGGATGATGTTCGTGCTAAAGCACGTGCATGGAAAGAGGCGGTAAGGCCGCTATCACTTACAGCTACGTTAGTTCCGATTCTTCTTGGCGGAGCCCTTGCATTGTCGAGTGTTCATCATTTGAATGTTGGCATTTTTCTACTTACATTGATCGGGGCAATTATGATTCAAGCTGGAACGAATATGATAAACGACTGGAAGGATGCGGAGCGGGACAGTGAAAACAGTGCTGGAATGCGGCCATTCACAGGTGGGTCACGAATGATTCAGCTTGGGCTGATATCCAGATCGGATATGGGGTTCTTCGGTTTGTTATTAACCGTCATTGCTACTCTTATCGGCATTTACTTAGTATTCGTTAGCGGATGGGGACTGATTCCACTCATTCTCTATGGGATCATTGCCGGGGTGTTCTATACTAGCGAGAAGGGTAAGTTCTCCTTCATTAATATGGCGCCAGGCATTGCTGAAGTATTAATTGCAACAACGTATGGTGTGTTTATGACAATGGGTGCTTTCTATGTACAGACCGGGGCTTATTCCCTTCAAGCATTCTTAATATCATTACCGGTTGCATTGTTTATATCTAACGTACTTTTGATCAACCAGTTTCCAGATGCTGAATCAGATGCGAAGACGGGGAAAAATACACTTGTTGTACGTGTTGGTAAGAAAAAAGCTAGAAACATCCTGATATCCTGCTTCGTCGCTGGATATATCATTATCGGAATCTTGCCAGTTCTTGACTATGCGCCATTTACACTATACTTTGCTTTCTTGTCCGTACCATTCGCGTTTCAAGCGATTCGTTATGCATGGAGTAATTATGATAAAAATGCCGCAGATATCATTCCGAGTAATGCACATACGGCAATAAATCATCTTTTTAACGGATTACTATTAGTTTTTGCATTTCTATTAACCGAATTGGACTTAGTGATTCCAATTGTATATCTTGCAGCATCTCTGCTGCTTATCTTCTGGGTATGGAATTACATTGAAAGACAACGGAGAGTAATGAATGATTTCCGGAACGCTTTTAAAAACTAAAGTTGCGTGTAAAAAAAGAAGTCGCTCTTTATAGAGCGGCTTCTTTATGTATGATCAGTTTATTTGTTTAGTTTCACAATAATCGCATTACTGATCTGGCGACCAGGAGCCGTTATGTATGAACCATTGTAATAAAGCCCGCTCGATGCACCACCGTCAAGATTCATCGCTTGGTAGGCGCCGGCCTGTTTCATGATCTCAGCCAGTTGAGGAATCGTTGCGCCACCGGTTGTTAATAGAATGAGTTTATGATCTTTTGTTATACCAAGAGCGCTTCTTGCTCCACCACCGGTTAGGATCTTAGGGTCTTTAAAGCCTTCCTTCTTCACATCCAGTGACACTTTGCCATTCACAACCAACCGTGGTCCGGCTTGTATTGCGCCTGTAGACTTACCTTGTAAGAAATGATCTTTGAAATCAAGCCCAGGGACTAATTGAGTTAGGTTGTTAGAATCAAAGGTGAATACGGTGCGCTTGTCCGCAGGGCTATCTTTTAGAAGCTTTCCTTTACCTACAATATAGCCATATGGAGCTTTGTAGGAGCCAGATGTATAAGCATCAAAGAATGTACCATTCATGGCGACCACAGCATTATTACGTTTAGCTATACTACGTAAATCTTCAACTTTACCGACTTGATTACCTGCTAGAGCGACATCCAGTTCGACATCAGGATGAAGTAGGGAGATTGTGACCGTCTGTGCACTGAAGGTGCGAGATCCTACTTTAAAGGATTTTCGAGCTGTGACGATCGGTTTACCGTTCGCTGCTGCAATCGATTTCCCGGAAAGAACAGGGAGAGAAGCAGCGATATCTCCCTCGGTAATGACAACAGAAGAAGTATCCTTATTCCATGTGATTTTAAGATTTAGATACTGGCTGACAAATTGAAGTGGAACATATGTATTACCTGCCTCTTTGAAGGGGGCTCCTTTAATAGCAACTTTCTTGCCATTGACATAAGCTGTTTTTGAACCGAGATAAAGGGAAAGTTTGGTGTCTTTCTTCGTAATATCAATTTTTTTCTGAGCAGAAGTATATTGAACCTTGATTCCATCATAGCCCTTCAGGACTCCGACTGGAATGAAAGATTGGCTGCTCTGATTCGTAAAAGCTAACATTTTAGGTGCACTTGCGGCAGCATAGAGTGGTGTAACAAAGGTGAGCATGGCTAATAGGACTAAAGCGGTAATTCTTTTCATGTGTGAAATAATCTCCTTTATGTATATGTATCACGTAACAACGTGTGTATAAGTTTTATCGGTAATATTTTGAAAAAATGTAGATTGACTCGGTATAAAGTTCTATTTCCTATAACGACTTTCTACCTATTTTTTATCATAAAGGTAACAATCGATGAGATTAATGTCGATAAACTGGTATAGTACTGGAAAATACCTGTGTAACAGAGGAACAAAGGAGAGAAATGAATGATTGCTAACAGGAGAACAACCAAGTTATCTCTAGTTATTGTGATGATGTTGGCTATGGTGTTTCCAACCAGTGTATTCGCTGCGAATGGGGATTTAACATCGATCACGTTTGACACGGAAGAGAGTGAGATTCATCTTACAGTTACGGAAACGACCAGACAGCTTCGAGTTCTGGCAAATATCGAAGGTTCTACCACCAAGAAAGATGTGACAAATGAGGCAACGTGGACGTCATCTAGCACTAAAATCGTTAAAGTTGATGGAGGTCTTCTAACTCCGCTTGACAAAGGTACGGCAACGATTACTGCGAAGTACAAAGGCTCCATTGCGACTATTAAAGTTGTATCTAAATATGCGGCTGAAGAGTTCAAGATCGATCAAGCAGCTGAGGTGGAGTACAAGCTTGGTACCGAAGGCCTTTCTGTAAAAGCGCTGGCTGATGGTACGAATGATGTGAGTACAGAAGCCAAATGGACTTCATCTGATGAAGCTGTCGTCACTGTTGATAAAGGACAGTTGAAGCTGATCGGTAGAGGTAGTGCAACAATAACAGCTACTTATAAGGGCCTTAGTGCTTCATTTAAAGTGAAAGTCATCTCACCGTATGAGAAATTAGTCATCTCTCCAAGTGCGGATCAAGAGCTTCTTGTAGGCGATAATGCTGTAGAGCTTAAGGTATACGCTAAAACTTCGGATTCAGAAACGGGTTTAGGTACTCTAGTAACAGATAAAGCGGAACTTAAGTCTTCCGATAACGCTGTTGCAAAGATTGTAGATGGTAAGCTGGAGCCTGTTGCATTGGGTAAGGCAACGATTACTGCTACCTACTTGGGAACCACGGCAACAATCGATGTTTACGTTAGAAATCCTTACGAAGCGTTGATCTTGGATCAGACAGATTTCGTTAAGAATGCGCTTATGTTTTTAAATGACACAACAACAATTAAGACTTCTGTTCGTAATGCAGCGACAAAGTCTGAGCCCGTAGAAGCAACCTGGACTTCATCCAATCCGCTAGCAGTAACTGTGGATGGAGGTAAGATCACAGCAAGAGCGACGGGAAGTTCAACAATTAAAGTATCCTATCTCGGCATTTCGAAAGAATTCCGGGTGACGGTCTTCCCAACCGTTAAGGAATTTACCGTTGAAGAGAAGGAAGTCAAACTACTTAAAGACGATTCTCAATCCGTACCTAAGGTAACAGGGACACTTCTGGATGATGAGAAACAGGATTTCACAAAATCAGTGGAGTGGACAACTAGTGACGATACCGTCGTTACAGTGGATGAAGGTAAGATGAAAGCTAAGGCCGAAGGGGAAGCCATTCTGACAGGTAAAATCGGCAATAAGCAAGTTGCTGAGGTAACGGTTATCGTAGATGAGAAAGTACTTGTTCTCTTACCTTCAATAGAGAATTATGTAATTGTAACTGGTAAAGCGGCTGAATTGCCTAAAGTTACAGCAGTGCTCGAGAATGGTGAAGAAGAGGATGTAACGAGCAAAGTAGAATGGTCATTAACCGGTACAGCAGCTGTCATTAAGGATACTGAAATCAAGGGACTGGTAAGGGGTTCTACGGTACTGAAAGGTACTTATCTGAATCAAAGTATCAAAATTCCAGTTTCCGTTGAGCAAGAAGTCGTGAAAATTGTTGTTGACCCTGAGACGATTGAACTGAACCTTAAGAGAACGAAGTCTATTAAGGCAACAGGTTATTACGCGAATGGAAAGACCGTATCCCTTTCTACGAAGATTGACTGGGTCTCCTCAGATACATCTGTAGCCACTGTAACTAGATCCTCCATCAAGTCCGTTGGTGAAGGGACAGCAACGATCAGTGGTTCTTATCAAGAGATTCAAGTAAGTCTGAAAGTGAATGTGGTTCCGAAATTGATGAAGGTGGCTGCTAACGAGAAAAAGTTGAATTTATCGCCTGGTGATATCAAGACTTTAGTATTGACAGCAACTTACGACACTGGAAAGACAAGCAATGTTACTAGTAATGCTGAATGGACAAGCAGTAATCCTTCCGTAGCTAAAGTTTCCGAAGGCAGAATTGAGGTACTCGCTAAAGGAACTTCCCGCATCAAAGCAAAGGTAGGTACGAAGACAGTTACTGTGACGGTGTCTGTAAAATAAAACAAAATAAAAAGCCGCTTCCTTTCATAGGAAGCGGCTTTTTGCTTGAAATGAATGTTAACTTTATAAAATTTATGTTGCCTATATAAGTAAGTGATTATATAATTACGAACGGACTATCATGACAGATAGCTTAATTTTACGCGGAGGTTACTGCATTGAACTCATTTTTTCTTGCTGGGTTAATTTTTATAGTGACACTGGTGCTCGTTATTTGGCAGCCTAGAAACCTATCTATTGGTTGGTCTGCTTGTGGCGGAGCTGCGGTTGCACTAATTGCTGGCGTGGTTGATTTTCAAGATGTATGGGATGTAACACAAATAGTATGGAACGCCACCTTAACTTTTGTTGCTATTATTTTGATTTCATTAATTCTTGACAAGATTGGCTTTTTCGAATGGGCAGCTTTACATATGGCCCATGCAGCCAAAGGCAATGGTGTACGAATGTTTATTTACATATCACTTCTGGGTGCGGTAGTCTCAGCATTTTTTGCGAATGATGGAGCAGCTTTGATTCTGACCCCGATCGTGCTTGCTATGGTGCGTGCTCTTCAATTCGATGAGAAAAAACTATTTCCGTTCATTATTGCAAGCGGCTTTATTGCCGATACGACTTCACTACCGCTTGTTGTAAGCAATCTGGTGAACATTGTGTCTGCAGATTTCTTTGGCATCAGTTTCATGGAATACGCAGGCCATATGATTGTTCCTAACTTGTTTTCATTAGGCGCAAGTATATTAGTTCTATATGTATTCTTTCGAAAGAGTTTTCCGAGTCGGTATGATGGGAGTCAGCTAAAAGAACCATCCAGTGTTATTCTGGATAAAAAGATGTTTCAAATGTCCTGGATTGTCCTCATACTGCTTCTCATCGGTTATTTTATCAGTGAGTATTTTGATATCCCTGTCTCCGTTGTAGCGATCATAGTTACGATGTTCTTCCTTCTAATGGCACGAAAAAGCCCTGCTGTTCAAACGAATGAAGTGATCAAGGGGGCACCATGGACAATTGTATTTTTCTCTATAGGAATGTATGTTGTCGTATATGGCCTGCGGAACGCAGGATTAACGGATTCCCTTACTGATTTACTACAGGCTGCAGCTAATCAAGGTATGTTTATAGCAACAATGAGTATGGGCTTTATAGCGGCTATTCTGTCTTCGGTAATGAACAATCTACCAACGGTGATGATTGATGCGCTTGCTATTGATGCGACACATACCTCAGCGTCAATACGCGAAGCTTTAATCTATGCCAATGTAATCGGATCAGATCTGGGTCCGAAGATTACGCCAATTGGATCTCTTGCCACCTTATTGTGGCTCCATGTTCTTTCCAATAAAGGTTTGAAGATTGGATGGGGCGCTTATTTTAAAATAGGTGTGATACTGACTGTCCCAACCCTGTTTATCACGCTCCTGGGATTATATTTATGGCTAAATATTTGGTAACAATGAGGTGGATTATACTTAATGCAAAAAAACATTCTAAAGTTATCATAGTTGTTGTCGTTTTCTTGACCATCACTTCAATCATGATATCAATTAACAGCTTAAGTAGTAAGAAGGAAGTTAAGGCTAGATCGGATTATTATGCTAGCTTCGTTTCAAGTGTACAGACGTTAGATAGGACGCTTTCTCAAACAAATGGGGCAAAACTTGATGATGCTTCTCAAATGTTTGATGTGTACACAATCATTATTTTTGTGAATGACCGATTAATTCAACTTAAAGAAAATACTGAAAATTTTAGTGATATGGAAGAACTAGCAAATGATTTTATGATATTTAGGCATCGTTATGAATCTCTCGTTAGACAACAAATTATTAGTGATGATGTTGATCCCGAAGTGCTGTTAAAAGTAGTCGATCAGATTAAACTATTTCTAAGTGTTTTACCTAAAGAATACGAGAATTCTAAGAGGTTTTCTAATCAACTAAATGCAGCTGATCAGCATATTAAACCCTTATTAGACATCTCGATTTAATTATAACTTTGTTCGACAAATAGAAAACGTTTAGTGTTAATGTTGTCTAGTATTTTTTTTCTAAAGTAGCTATCTGAATGGAAAAAGAAACCGTTCCTCGGTAATAATTGAGGTACGGTTTCTTTTTTTGATGCCAAAAATGGTGCATGCCTTAGACCAACGCCATTTTACAGCCTAGGTGTTTTTTTCAATATATCTTTTTGAAATAATCATGTTTGTTCACTGATATCTTTGCAGTAAGTTAATCATTCGTTTGACAAATATCTGAGCGGCTTTAGACGATTGGTTATCTAAGGATGAGACTGACCACAGGTAGGGTATCTCGTGATGAGACATCTCTAGTGGTATAGGGAGGACATCTCCTTGATCAACGAGCGGGTTCGCGCGAAACGAATAATCTGTTCCTAAAGTGACTGCTATATTTTCGTTAACTGCTTTCATAATAGATTCGATATTATTGCTAGTGAATAGGACATCAACCGAATTACCTAGATGTTCCACGTAATCGATGATATAAGGATCGTTATACAATACGAACTGGCTTAAGTGCAGGTCTTTGACCGTGACACTTTTCAAGGATGCAAGCGGGGAGTGTTTACTTACTCCAAGTGCTAATTGACCGTTCACAAGTTGTTCGAAGTGCAAACCTCGATGCTTAAGCATCATCTCCTCGCTAAACAGAACGAACCCTACATCACTCCGACCTGACCTAACATCATCTAATACTGTAGTCGTACCTTGTTCAGAAATATGGAGACGAATATTTGGAAACTCTTTGCGTAAGCCCGTTAACACATCGATAAGAATGGATGTTGGACCAGGAATTGTAGAGATACGCAGCTTCGCTTCATTCATTTCTTTATAGCTATTCGCTTCAGAAATTAACTCATCCAATTGATTTAATATGAGATTCGCTTTACTTATGATCATTTTTCCTTCATGTGTTGGAACGGCACCGCTGCGTGAGCGGGTAAATATTTTGATTCCTAATTCAGCTTCCAGTTGTGAAACTGCACGACTGATGCCAGTAACCGTAACATGACATGACTGAGCTGCTTGGGTAAAAGAGCCACTACTCGCGACTCGCCTAACATATTTCAGTTGTTCAATATTCATGAAGATTCCTCTTTCACTATACTTGTAGTTAAGTTAATCCTTCATTCTATTTATTTCCTGAATATTTAGTATAGTTTCCTTCATGTGCATGGTCAAATTTAGTAGCTTCCAAGATGTAACTATTCGGCTACTGTACTCACAGTTGAGTCATGTGTACTTTTAGTACATTTTATGGCGCAATTAACATATGTTACTGTTATTTTAAGAGATTATATAAAACTCAAAATAATAATATACGCTTGATATTAGAGAGAGGTGCTGCATTTCATTCAGTGGCTAAGCAAGCCATTAGATCCTAAAAACGATAGTCATTCATGTGAGAAATAAAGGAGGAGATTAATTATGTCAATCAATCAGAGATTTCAAATTCCGCAACCCAAGACGTATGGTCCTTTAGGAAATTTACCGTTATTAGATACAGAAAAGCCTATTCAATCCTTGACGAAACTTGCCTATGATCTTGGTCCCATATTTCGGATGCAATATCCAAAAGGGCGGAACGATATATATATTTCAAGCGAGGAACTTGTGGCAGATGCTTGTGATGAAGACCGTTTTGACAAAAGAGTATGGGCACCACTTCAAAAAGTACGTTCATTTGGTGGAGATGGTCTATTTACCAGCTGGACGGAAGAGCCAAACTGGCAAAAAGCACATAACATCCTCATCCCCAGCTTTAGTCAAAGAGCGATGCAGGGCTATCATTCAATGATGGTAGACATAGCCGTTCAGCTAGTTCAAAAGTGGACCCGTTTGAATCCGGATGAAAGTGTCAATGTACCAGAAGACATGACCAGGCTTACGCTGGATACGATCGGGCTATGCGGATTTAATTACCGTTTTAATAGTTTTTACCGTGAACAGCCCCATCCGTTCATAACGAGCATGGTTAGGGCGCTTGATGAAGCGATGAGCCAATTAAGTCGGCTTGGAATTCAAGATAAGCTGATGGTAATGACCAAACGGCAGTTTACTCAAGATGTTGAAACGATGTTCTCCTTAGTGGATCAAATCATTTCTGAACGTAAATCAGGTGAAGATAAGGAGACAGGGGATTTACTCTCTCAAATGCTATTAAGTAAAGATCCTGAGTCCGGGGAAGGCTTGGATGATGAAAATATACGGTATCAGATTATCACTTTTCTAATTGCGGGTCATGAAACTACGAGCGGACTTTTATCCTTTGCGGTTTATTATCTTATGAATAATCCTGAAGTACTGCAAAAAGCCTATGAAGAGGTCGATCGGATTCTGACCGGACCCATCCCAACGTATAAACAAGTTCTGGACTTGAAATACATTCGAATGATTCTGAATGAATCGTTGCGTCTGTGGCCGACAGCACCGGCATTTTCGGTATATGCCAAAGAAGATACAATGCTAGCAGGTAAGTTCCAGCTGCATAAAGGTGAGAGTGTCAATGTCTTGATTCCTAAGCTTCATCGAGATCCGCTAGCATGGGGTGATGATGTAGATGATTTCCGCCCAGAACGCTTCCAGGATCAAAGCAAGGTGCATGTTCATGCCTATAAACCATTTGGAAATGGTCAAAGAGCTTGCATCGGACAACAGTTCGCTTTACATGAAGCTACCCTGGTATTAGGGATGATTTTGAAGCATTTCGAATTTATTGATCATCATCATTATCAGCTAAAGGTGAAGGAATCATTAACGTTAAAGCCTGATGATTTTGAAATAAAAGTTCATGCTCGTGAGCAAAAAGTGATTCAAAATCCACTACAGTCAAGTGATCCCATTGAAAATCATAGCTTACTGAAAAGCGATGTTATTCAAGGTGTATCGGTGACAGAAGAAAATTCAATTCCTCTACTTGTGCTATACGGTTCTAATCTTGGAACAGCTGAGAGTATTGCTAGAGAAATTGCAGATATTGCGAAGCTTCAAGGAATTAAAGCAGAAGCTGCTGCATTAAACAGTCGAATCAACAATCTTCCAAGGGAAGGTGCTGTCGTTATTGTTGCCGCATCCTACAATGGTAAGCCTGCTAGTAACGCCAGAGAATTTGTACAATGGATGGAGCAACTAGAGAAGGATGAACTAAAAGGGGTGAAATTTGCGGTATTTGGATGCGGGGATCGGACTTGGTCAACTACGTATCAGGCAGTGCCTAGAATGATAGACGAGTTACTGGAGAAGAAGGGAGCTGACCGAATCTCGGTACGGGGCGAGGGTGATGCCAGTGGGGATTTCGAATCGCATCTAGATGCTTGGAAAAGCCAATTATGGACAGACCTGATAAAAGTGTTTGATCTATCCCTAAATCGAGCAGCGGAAATAGAAAGAAACTCGCTCAATGTAAAGTTTGTTCATGGTGTAGCCGGAGCTCCGCTTGCGCAAGCCTATGATGCTTTCCAAGCTGCAATCAAAGAGAATCGTGGGCTTCAAGCACCTGAAAGCGGCCGCCGTACCACTCATATTGAGATTGCACTTCCCGAAGGAGTAACCTATGCAGAAGGCGATCATCTTGGCGTTTTGCCTGCGAACAGTCGTTTGAATGTGGAACGGATATTGCGGCGTTTTAATTTAAACGGAAATGAATTGCTAGTTCTTTCGTCCAGTGGTCGGAGTGAAGCTCACCTTCCTCTGGAACGCCCAGTAAGCTTATATGATTTGCTTAGTCATAGTGTTGAGGTACAAGAATCAGCTAGCCGTTCCCAAATACGAGAGCTTGCAGCTTATACAACGTGTCCTCCGCATAAGCGAGAATTGGAAGCACTTCTTGAGGAAACGGTCTATACAAGTCAGGTTCTGAATAAACGCTTGAGTATGCTAGACCTACTTGAGCAATACGAGGCTTGTGAAATGCCATTTGAGCGGTTCTTAGCGTTGCTTCCGCCATTAAAACCGAGATATTATTCCATCTCAAGCTCTCCTCTTGTTAGTCCGAATACAGCTTCAATTACGGTAGGAGTGGTGCATGGTTCTGCATGGAATGGTAGAGGGGAGTATTACGGAGTCGCTTCAAACTATCTGACGGATCTCCAACCTGGAGAAGAGATTATGATGTTCATTCGAACACCAGAATCAAGCTTTAGACTGCCGGACAATCCAGAAATTCCGATTATTATGGTTGGACCGGGAACCGGAGTTGCTCCATTCCGTGGATTTTTACAGTCACGTAGTAGGATGAAGCAGAAGGGTATAGCGTTAGGTAAAGCACATCTGTTTTATGGGTGCCGAAATGATATGGACTACATCTATAGATCTGAGATGGAGCAATTTGAGAAGAATGGACTTGTCAAGCTTCATGTTGCATGCTCTAGACGTGACGGGACACCAAAAACATATGTACAGCACTTGCTAAAAGAACAATCCGCGCACATCATTGATATGTTGGACCGTCAGGGTGGCCATCTCTATATATGCGGAGATGGTAGAAAGATGGATCCAGAGGTTGAAGCCACGCTTCAAGAAGCATATAAGACAATACATGGTGCGGAAGATAAAGAGGCGGTTAATTGGATGCAACAGCTCCAGGACGAAGGTCGCTTTGCTAAGGACGTCTGGTCCGGAGATTAATGAATTAGGATAGTTACCGTAGTATTTACATGTTGACAAAATTTGAAAAGAGAAGTTATACTTCTATTTGTATTTTTTACTAAGCATTATTCAAAATGCTAGATAATGATTTCATCAACACGAAGAGGGCGAGGAGGAAGGATAAATGTTCTTTTTATCTACTGTTTTAGTTCGGAATTTGGGATAGACGGGAGAAGTCTGCCCATTTATGCTATTCCAACCGAAGAACAGTAGACTAAGAGAACGTCATTCTTCCATGACTTTACAGTGTTATATTGTAATGGGCAGGGTGTAAGTTCACCTTGCCCATTTTTTGTATACTAAAAATAATAGTGGATAGACTTCTTGCCTTATCATAGGAGGACGGCGAAGTTATTTCTGCTTGTGAAAAATGAATATCGTTCTTTCTATTGCTCTATTCGGTTGGGTTCTGAATTGAAACCTAAAGGAGAGAATAGAGATGAGTATTGTTAATGTAAAGCAACTTACCCATACATTTGGAGACAAACAGCTATTTCATGGATTGGATTTCCGACTATTGCCGGGAGAACATGCAGGGTTGGTGGGAAGTAATGGGGCTGGGAAATCTACATTGCTTCGGATTTTGACAGAAGAGATTATGCCGGACTCTGGATCTGTCACGTGGCACTCCGGTATTAAAGTCGGATTCCTACAGCAGCACCAAGATTTGAAGGCTGGAACGACTGTGATAAAAGCCCTGCAAGACGTATTCCGTCATCTATATGATCAGGAACGTCAAATGCTAGCTATAGCTGAACGGATGGCTTCTAGCTCAGAAGATTTGGAGACTCTTTTAACCCAGTACGGTCAACTTCAAAATAATTTAGAGATTAGCGGTTTTTATCAATTGGATATACAAATTCAAGAGGTAGCAGCTGGACTAGGCATACTAGATCTGGGTGTGGAGCGGGATGTAAGTGAACTGAGTGGTGGTCAGCGTACAAAGCTGTTGCTAGGAAAGCTTTTACTCGCTCAGCCCGAAGTCCTTCTGCTAGATGAACCGACAAATTATCTCGATGATGTTCATATCGAGTGGCTTATTTCTTATCTTAAGCGTTATGAGTCAGCTTACCTCGTTGTATCCCATGACGAATCGTTCATGAATGAAGTGACGAGTACGATATTTCACTTAGAGCAACAGGTTATCAAACGTTACACAGGTAATTATGATGCTTTTAAAACTCGTTATGAACTTAATCGACAGCAGCTTCAACAAGCCTATGTCCGGCAGCAAAAAGAAATTGATAGGCTTGAAACCTTTGTTCAGAAAAACCGAAATCGTAATGCAAAACAAGCGAAAAGCCGGGAAAAAGTATTGTCAAAAATGCAGCGCATTGAACTTCAAAAGACTGCCCCAATACCTCGTTTTAAGTTTTCGGTACATCAAGAGCCAGTAAACAAGGCTATAGAGGCACAGCAGATTCATATCGGTTACAGCAAATCTTTATTTGGACCTAAGGATCTACTAGTAAAACGAGGAGAAAAGATTGCAGTTACTGGTCATAATGGAATCGGAAAATCCACAATGTTAAAAACATTACTTGGCGACATTTCACCGCTTAGTGGCTCGATACAGATCGGTGACGGAGTTAAGGCAGGATATTTTGCACAGGAATCTGAGAGTCCTCAAGAGACTCCATTAGAGCATTTATGGAGCTTTCGTCCAGATCTGACGCAAAAAGAAATTAGACAGACGCTCGCAAGCGCAGGGTTGACCGATAAGCATATTCGTCGATCCATGTCTCTATTGAGTGGTGGTGAACAAGCGAAGGTCCGGTTGAGTAAATTAATGATTACACCTAGCAATGTGCTTATTCTGGATGAACCTACGAATCATCTCGACGTTCAAGCGAAGAAATCATTACAAGGTGCTCTTGAGAAATATGAAGGGACGATAATATTAGTCTCCCACGAGCCTGAATTTTATAAAGATTGGGTAACCGATGTGTGGAATGTACAGGATTGGCATAGAAGCTAATTCAATCTATAATGATATGGTGTAAAATTCCATGAAATGAACAGGAGAGATGTAATGATCAGGTTCAATATTCGGAGTGAAGCATTTTGATTAAAAGCCGCAGTATTTATTTGATTTTAGCCGGGTTGGTTGTTGTTATCCTAGTGTGTTCAACGATCCTTAAGAAGGAACAGAACACAGCGTACAGCGCTAAAGGCACGTTGGAGAGCGTGACAGGCTCATCGTTATATCAAGTATGGTTCGGTTATAGTACAATACTGCAAAATAAAGAAAACTCCCTAGACAGAGAACATATCGAAGATCTTTATACCTCGTTATCTGTGATAGAGGCTCATTCTCAAACTGTAGATCAAGCGGTTCATGCACAAGTGTTGACACCGATTGCGAAGAATATGAAGCAGATAGCCAATGGAATCAAGAGAAGTTATGCGAAGAATGGGAAATTAACAGAAGACGATCAGGCGAGTTATTCCAAGATGATGAAGCAATCAGAAATGTTAATATCATCACTCTCTAAGGTTTACTACGTTCCCGATTCCTTGGAAGGCGCAGAAGTTACGCTAGAGATTAATAAGAATGATGACTATCGTAAGCTGCTTGAGTTGAATAAAGAATTGAAACAATATATCGATTCATCGAAATCATGAATCTGAATAAATGAGATCCGAAACACCATCCTTTCCATCGAATACAACATGAAAGAGATATTTGAGAGGAGTCCATCATAATGAACATCGATTTAACAGGTAAACTTGCTTTAATAACGGGAGCAGGGGGACAACTTGGTCGGGTCATGGTGCGGACGCTTGCTGAGTGTGGCGCAGATGTGGTCATTCATTACCGAAGTAGCCGTGAAAAAGCGGAAGAACTTCAGAAAGAAGTTCAAGAACTGGGTAGAGAAGCTTTAATCGTTCAAGCTGACATCACGGATCAATCATCCGTTATTCAGATGAAGGATGAAGTATTCGCACATTATGGATATCTTCCTCATATTGTTGTTGCTAACGCGGTGGAGCAATACGCTTGGACATCGGTATTAGCGCAACCTCCATCAGATTACGAGAGCCAGTTTAATTCGTGTGTGATGCAGAGTGTCTATCTTGCAAAGGCTTTTGTACCAGCAATGATTGAACGAAAGGGCGGCCGAATGATTGGCATTAATACGGAATGTTCCATGCAAAACTTCCCATCACAGTCTGCCTATGTAGCTGGTAAGCGCGGCATGGATGGTGTGTACCGGGTGCTCGCAAAAGAGATTGGGGAACATGGGATAACGGTCAACCAAGTGGCACCTGGGTGGACTGTAAGTGATCGAGATCGTGAGAATGGGACGGAGCATAGTGAATCTTATGAGTCATCTGTCCCCCTAAAGAGGAGAGGGACGGATCAGGAAATAGCGAATATGGTTGCATTCCTAGCGTCTGATCTGGCATCTTTTACAACAGGGGCGTATATTCCGGTATGTGGTGGCAATGTAATGCCGTCTATATAGTGATAGAACAAGAGATACGATTAATTTCGTATCTTTTGTTATTTTAAAGAAAGAATAAAGATATGTTATAGAATGAAAGTTCATGACGTATGGGTCTTGATTTTGGATGAAAGCAATGTTCTGCTATAATATTTGAATACTGCGTTATACAAGATGCAGACATAATAAATGTACATAAATTGAAGTTGGGGGCCGCGCAGATTAGCATGAATAAGTTCTATAAAGTTTGTATTGGTGTCATCTTAGTCTTGATTATTATTTACTTGGGTTCCTTGGTTGATTTCATATTCAAACCAGTACTCGCCTTATTCAGTTTACTCATCATTGTTCCCGTATTGCTGTCAGGCTTCTTCTATTATTTATTGAGGCCGCTGGTTAACTTTCTGGAGAGGAAGAAACTGAATAGATCTTTAGCGATTATACTACTGTATGTCGTGATTGCTGTTATTTTGACAGGGTTTATACTCGGTGTATGGCCATCTCTAAGCAAACAGATTGATGCTCTGGAACGGAACGCACCTTATCTGTTTAATGCCCTTGCGAAGCAATTAGAGAAGCTGGAAGATTACCCATTCCTCTCAAGTATTTTCCCTGAAGATAAGAATATGCTCACGCAAATTACAGAGTATCTTAACAAAGGGTTTGTCTTACTTTCCAACTATATAACGAGTTTATTCTCGGTATTATCGAACTTTGCAATTATTCTCTTCACCTTCCCAATCTTCCTTTACTATATGTTAAAAGAAGGCGGAAAGTTTGGTCAGAAAATTGTTAGTTTTATGCCAAAGCGGTTTCGTGAAGAGGGAACTGAAACGATGAATGATATCGACAAGGCACTTAGTAACTTTATTGTAGGTAGAGTGCTAGTGAACTTGGCACTTGGTGTTCTCATGTATATTGGTTTTATCATCATCGGCCTGCCTTATGCTCTTCTGCTCACCGTCATCGCGGTAATTATGAACTTCATTCCGTTTGTAGGTGCGATCCTTTCGTCAGTACCTATTGTGATTATAGGGTTGGTGGAATCACCTTCAGTAGCTATTTGGTCACTTGTAATTATACTTGTGGCTCAGCAAATTCAAGATAATCTCATTGCGCCATACATTTTCGGAAAACAGCTGGATATTCATCCATTAACGACTATTGTATTAGTATTTGCAGGTGGTGATTTGTTCGGTATTGTCGGGATTATCGTCGTTATTCCTGTATATATGGTGATCAAAATTGTAGTAACACGCGTGTATGCCAGATTTTTCAAAGAGCGATGGGAGAAAGCTTAATCGAATACGAGATGTTGATTATTTAACACGTGCAGCTTGTCTGCACGTGTTTTTGCGTTATCTCATGAAGAATTCGTGAAGATGGATTCGTAACTTCCTTAGTCGGGTAATAACTCAGCGAGCTGATGTACCTTTGCAATTATTAAAACTCACATCGTCGGATGCTCACCTATTTTTGAACTGGAGGTTGAACACAAATGAACAATCGCGAAAATTCAAACAACGAGAACAGAACTAGCAAAGATGAACAACTGGAAGAATTTCGGGTTCATAATGACGGGAAGAAGATGACGACGAATCAAGGGTTAACGGTGTCTGAGGATGAACATTCTCTGAAGGTAGGAGACCGTGGACCTACATTAATGGAAGATTTCCATTTCAGAGAGAAGATGACTCACTTCGACCATGAACGTATACCTGAGCGAATTGTTCACGCTAGAGGCTTCGGGGCGCATGGATATTTTCAAGTTTATGAATCGATGAAAGAATATACAAAAGCTAAGTTCCTTCAAGATCCTTCTGTTCAAACACCTGTATTTGTTCGGTTCTCAACCGTAGCAGGTTCCAGAGGTTCAGCGGATACGGTTAGGGACGTAAGAGGCTTTGCTACGAAGTTCTATACAGAAGAAGGTAACTACGACCTAGTCGGAAATAATATGCCTGTATTTTTCATTCAAGATGCGATGAAATTCCCTGATTTCATTCATGCCGTAAAGCCTGAACCGCATAATGAGATACCTCAAGCCCAATCGGCACACGATACATTCTGGGATTTCGTTGCTAACAATACAGAGAGTGCTCATATGGTGATGTGGGCTATGTCTGACCGCTCTCTTCCTCGCAGCTTACGAATGATGGAGGGCTTCGGCGTACATACATTCCGCTTTATTAATGAAGCGGGCGAAGCACATTTCGTGAAGTTCCACTGGAAGCCGACACTTGGTACGCATTCTTTGGTATGGGATGAGACACAAAAGCTGGCAGGTAAAGATCCGGACTTTAATCGCCGCGATTTGTGGGATGCCATTGATACGGGGAATTATCCTGAGTTCGAACTAGGGATTCAAATGATCAAAGAAGATGAAGAGTTTAACTTCGACTTTGATATTCTTGATCCAACGAAGCTGTGGCCGGAGGAATTGATTCCAGTACGCATCATCGGTAAAATGACATTAAATCGAAATACAGATAATTTCTTTGCAGAAACGGAGCAAATTGCCTTCCATCCAGGTCATGTGGTTCCTGGTATTGATTTTACCAATGATCCACTACTTCAAGGACGACTATTCTCATATACGGATACGCAATTGTCAAGGCTGGGGGGTCCGAACTTCCACGAGATTCCGATCAACCGACCGATCGTGCCTGTTCATAACAATCAGCGGGACGGTATGCACCGTATGACGATTAATCCAGGTCAAGTAAGCTATCATAAGAATGGTATTGCCAATAATTCTCCACGTCCGGTTCCTGCGGATCAAGGGGGATATGAGCATTATACGGAAAAAGTAGAGGGACGCAAGGTTCGTCAGCGGAGTGAAAGCTTCAAAGACCACTATAGTCAGGCGGCGCTGTTCTGGAATAGCATGTCCGATGTAGAGAAACAACATATTGTATCCGCATTCCAGTTCGAACTTGGGAAGGTACAGAGCAAAGAGATTCGTCAGAATGTAGTAGATATGTTCGCAAATGTGGATGGAGATTTGGCTATTCGTATTTCAGATGGTCTTGGAACGATTCCTCCCGAGGCGAAGGGATCTGCTTCTACGCAGTCATCTCCTGCGTTAAGTATCATGAACGCAATCCATACACCGGTCACACGTAAAGTTTCTGTTCTTGTTGGAGATGGTTATCAGGATGAGGCGTTAACAAGTGTGCTTCAAACGTTGATGGAAGCGGGAGTACAAGCTGAAATCGTGAGTCCAAAACTGGGTTATGTTACAAGTGACGGTGTAAACAGACTTGAAGTGAAGCACTCACTTCTCGGCGCAGATTCTGTTTTATTTGATGCAGTACTTGTAGCAGGGGGCAGACAGAGCGTGGATAACCTGCTTACTGAACCTAAGGTCATTGATTTTGTAAAAGAAGCCTATCAACATTTCAAACCCATTGGAGCTATTGGTGAAGGGGCTGAGTTGTTACCGAAAACGGAGGGGCCGGGAATTGTAATTTCTGAAATGGACGGCGACATTCAAAATTTCGGGAAAAGCTTGCTAGAAGCCATCACAGCGCATAGACATTGGTCAAGAACGGTTTAGGATCAATCTAATAGATAAGCTTTCGAATAAGGGCATGAAAAATGAAGTTCTCTTCATTTTCCGTGCCCTTATTTTTTGAATAAACACACAAAAATGTAATCGTTTTCTCTCTTTCTTTTTTAAAGTAACGTTCATACAAATATGAAGTTTCGTTTTTTCTTTATAAATAAGTATGCTAAAATAATCATATTAGTGATAACTAATATGTATGTATTCTACGATTTAAATACGGAGGGAATTATGGAGCTCATTCATCAAACAGAAGTTCAAAACATGATCGATAAGCTGACAGATCAAGATCTTTATATACATCTTGAGCTTACTACGGGGGCTTATGCTTCCCATCACGATATTTCCAAACATCCTGCTGCCAATTTTATTACAAATGCCCAAATCCGTTACACTCATGGATCTATTTCAGGAAATGGAACATTTCGGGTTGGATTAAAGATGGAGCATGGCTGGATTTACGCAGAAGGTTTGACCCATTATGACAAGAATGAGTCTGAACGACTGGTCATGGCAGGTCATGATAGTCAAGGTAAGCTCGTTGTTGCATTGCAATTAAGCCGGGAACCCTTCTAAAGAACAGGAGATGAGAAAGAATGAATCAACGCATACTGGTTGTATTACCCCATCCAGATGATGAGGCTTTCGGCCTCTCAGGCACGCTGGCCAAGCATATAGATCAAGGAGACCATGTCACTTATGCATGTCTAACATTGGGTGAGATGGGACGCAATATGGGAACCCCTCTGATTGCGAATCGTATTACACTTCCTTCAATTCGTAAAGTCGAGTTGGAAGAGTCTTGCCGTGCTATTGGCATCCAAGACTTGAGAATGCTAGGATTTCATGATAAAACGATTGAATTTGAAGATCCTGAATTTCTGGATGGCGTTATTGATCAATTATTAAAAGAAATTCAACCGACACTTGTATATACTTTTTATCCTGGATACAGCGTGCACCCAGACCATGATGCCACTGGCGCGGCTGTTGTTCGGACAATACAGAAGTTACCGAAGCAAGAGCAACCAACGGTTCTGTGTATTGCCTTCGCTCGAAATTGTGAGGAAGCATTAGGCAAAGCAGATGTGTCTATTGATGTGACTGCTTATATTGAAGCGAAGATGAATTCTATTAAATCTCATCGGTCACAGTTCCAAGCTGCTGAGTTATTAGGTAGCAAACAAATGAGCCCAGAAGAAATTAACAAACGATTTGCTAGAGAAACATTTTGGACTTATCGATTTGAATAACTTCGGGATCTAGTACAATACAGGCTACAGCTCTGTCGCTTGAATAGCGATCAGGGCTTTTTTTATTTGAAATTCAATTATAAGTATTTTCGGTGTTTCGAGTTTATGCTAGTATCTTTAGGGAACGATTGTTCTTGGTTATTGGAATCTAAGTCCAAGTAGGAGGAATCGATGTCAGATTTATATTCAGAAATCGATGAAGTGATTGCTTATATTCATAAGCACATCTATGATCCGCTTCCATTGTCTCGTCTCGCTCAGCATATCTCATATAGTCCTTATCATTTCTCTCGAATCTTTAAGGAGAGAGTAGGGCTATCCCCATTATATTATGTCTCTTCTATTCGGTTACAAAAGGCGAAGGACTTGCTCTTGCAGAGTAATTTGACAGTGCGTGATATTGCACTCGAAATAGGTCAACAGAGCCTCGGAACGTTTACCACAAGATTTACGGAACGAGTGGGTATGTCTCCTTCTCAGTTTCGAAATTCAGCCGAACATGCTTCAAGCTTTTTCTCCTCACTCCAGCAGATTCAATCTTGGGTACCTGAAAATATGAACGCCGATCCTTGTGGTCAAGTTGAAGGTATGGTACATGCAACGGAACACTTTGAAGGTGTTATATTGATTGGATTATTCCCTAAACCGATACCTGAAGGAATACCGATCCACGGAACGTTACTATCATCTTTAGGTTATTTCTCATTTGCAAATGTTAAACCAGGTACATACTATTTAATGGCAACGACTCTAGCTTGGAGCACAAACTTAACGGATATATTACTTCCTAAATTTACACTTCGAACAAGGTCTAGAGTGCCAATTGTTGTGAATAATGAAAATCGTGTGCCATTTCAGCAGATTATGCTGTATCCACCTCGTTTAGATGATCCACCCATTTTGATTTCACTTCCTTTACTTATGAGCAGTTTTCTGAATCGAATTTCACCGCAGTATTCGGAAATAGCAATCGAGAAGAAATAATATGATGAATCCTATGTTATGATGCGAATAACAACGAGAAAACAAGGGATGAGTAACACATACTAATGAAGAGGTGAACGTATTATGGCTTTAAAAGCGGATAAAATATTTGTAAACTTACCAGTAAAAGATCTTAACAAGACGGTTGAATTTTTCACGGAGATCGGGTTTGAGTTTAATCCTCAGTTCACAAATGAGAACGCAACTTGTATGGTAATCAGTGAACATATTTATGTAATGTTATTAGTTGAAGATTATTTCAAAACCTTCACGAAAAAAGAGATTTCTGATTCATCGAATTCTACTGAAGTGATCATAGCAATTTCTGCGGAGAACAGAGAACAGGTGGATGAGATTGTAAATAAAGCTCTGGCAGCGGGTGGACAACCAACTAATGATCCAGTGGATCACGGCTTTATGTACAGTAGGAGTTTCGAAGATATTAACGGTCATTTATGGGAAGTAGTCTATATGGACCCAAGTACAGTTGAACAAGCGTAATCTTTAGGTACAGCATCAATCAATCTTAACCATAAAACATCGCCGAAAAGGCGATGTTTTTGTTTGGTCTTAGTCCCAAATGATATATCCTTCACTGAATTGTACCTCTGAGAATCCCGCTAGGTGTTTAGATTGGAACGTAATTGGGATTTTGCTAGCCATGATCAGTATATTTTGGGTATCAGTAGAATCCTGAACAGGAAGGGAAAAGGATTTTACATAAGGGAAAATATCGGAAGCTGTGGTATGGATGGCATGAATGAAAGAGTCGTTTTCACTTCTTCCTATAAGATTTAGGATAATTGAACCTTGTTCATCAAGCTTTTCTGATGCAGTTCGGAAGAATTCCCATGACACAAGATGATGAGGTGTCCCTTTATCCGTAAAAGCGTCAACGACGATATAATCTAGACCCTCATTTTGTTCGTTTTCGAGTATGGCACGTCCATCACCAATGATAATATTATCCTGATTATAGCCAAAATACTGGCGACTAAGATGAACGATCGGAGCACTGAGTTCTGCTACTTTACAGCGCTTATTCGAGAAATAACCTGATAAGGTCCCAATGCCATGACCGATAATGAAAATATCTTCAAGAGTCGGATCATTCCATTCGACAAGATGGATAATCGCCCTAGGGTATTCGAATAGTATACGCTTAGGTTGATCCAAATCCAGTGCGCCTTGAATGGCGTTACCAGAGAACTGTAATACTCGAAAATTCCCCTTCTCTCCATATAATTCTTGAGTATCCATGACAGTGATTTCTTGATGGTTGTTCTGTTCTTTCAGTTGTACGTGCAATAGTTTGGCCTCCAAGAAGTATCTCTAGAAAATGTTTACGTAGTGTATCCCTATTCCGATAGAGGGGCGGTCTTAAAGGTCGAAAGACTAGTAGACTGCCCCTTTGTTGTCTGCGATCATGACGATCTTTCACCAAGTGAAGAAACTTAAGAAATAAGAAAAATTACTTCGCTTCAAGCTCAACCATTGCTTGTTTACCACTTACTTGAATACCTGTCTTCTTCTGCCCGACGTCTTTCAAGTCTTGTATGAGTTCTTCAAGGAGACTTTTAGCCTTTGCTCCTTCTTTTCCCTGAATTCGGACAACGAGTGATACGGAATTGCCTGCACGAAGCAGCTTCTCAGCTTGATTTTTCTTCGTTTCATAATCATGTTCCTCGATATTTGGTGTAAGCCGGATCTCTTTTGTTTTTGCGGGTTGTTCTTTCTTGCGTGCTTGTTGACGCTCTTCTTTAATTGCTCCGGAAGCCACTAGGCGACAAGGTGGAGGACTGCTAAATAAAGATGTGCAGACTAGATCCACTTTCATTTTACGAGCCATTTCAAGCGCTTGCGCCGTAGGGACGATCCCCAGAGCTTCTCCGTTGACACCCGTCAGCTCAACTTCAAGTGCTTTAATCTTCTCATTTTTTATCATATTTTCATCATGCCTCTCGTTCTTTATTGTGTATATATCTTACCCTCCGACTGAGATTAGATCAAATTCATTGAGCATATACCTTCACACTTTGAGAATGTTCAATCAATAAACATAATAAGTATTTGTTTATTTTATAATAGATATAAACAGTAAATGTTTATAAAAATAACCAAAAAAACGTTGCTTTTCATTAATTAGCACCATATAATGACTACAGACTTGAACGAGGAGGTTACGAAAGATGACACGAGTAATATGTGGACATCAGGAAGGCCAGGATGTTGAAGCAAGTCCAATTTAAAGAAAAGGATTGATCTAGTATGTTGAAGAATCGTTATGTGCAAACCATCATGCTCTCGAGTGTGTTTCTCCAGCTTGGCATATGGATAAGAAATTTTGCGATTTTGTTATATGTTACAAACCTCACGAATAACGACCCCTTATATGTATCTCTTATTTCTGTGGTAGAATATGCCCCCATCTTTATCTTTGCCATTATAGGAGGGACATTTGCAGATCGTTGGAAGCCAAAAAGGACGATGGTATGGTGTGATGTACTTTCGGGACTATCTGTCGTTGCCGTGATGCTCGCATTGAATTTTGGTGGATGGTACACGCTGCTCTTGGGGACTTTGATTTCATCTAGCTTGTCTCAATTTTGGCAGCCGTCGGCCATGAGGTTCTATAAAGAGCATGTACCCAGTGACCAGGTTCAAGGTGTTATGGCACTATCTCAATCATTAATGGCAATTTTCATGGTACTTGGTCCTGTAATCGGTACATTTATATTCCTGAATTATGGAATAGAGGTTTCTCTTGGTTTGACAGCTCTTATGTTTTTTGTGTCCGCACTTATTCTGACCAGACTTCCACGTGATCAGCAGGGAGTAACTAGAGAGAAGAGCAGCTTTATGGGCGAGATGAAAGAGGGGCTTCAATATCTTTGGAATAATGTATCTTTGAGAACATTAAGTGTTTCATTTGCAGCAAGCGGGCTCGCGGTGGGAATGATTCAGCCTTTGATGCTATTTATTACGATCGAGAAGTTAGGAAGGGATAAAGAGTTCTTACAGTGGCTTCTTATGGCAAATGGTGGCGCTATGCTGGTAGGTGGAGCAGTCATTATGAGTTTAGTTGCCAAAATGAAACCTCAACTTATGCTTGCACTCGGTCTTGTTGTAAGTGCAATTGTCACAGTAGGTATTGGGGCATCGAGCGTCGTGTGGGTGACGATATTGCTTCAGATGATCAGTGGATTCTTCTACCCATGCATTCAAGTGGGGATTCAAACACTTATTATGAAGAACACGGAGACCGCTTATATCGGAAGAGTTGGAGGAGCGATAACACCTATTTTTATGGGGATGATGGTTCTTGGAATGTCATTCTCTGGTTTCTTGAAGGAGCAATCTTCCTTATTCATCGTGTTTAGCGCTAGTGGAATATTGTTTATTATAGGTTCCATTGTGCTGGCTCCATTATTTAAAAATACCGAACGGGTACATGAGCAGGCAGCGATTAGTCGAAGGTAACGAGATTAACATATTTGTATATGTAGAAACTGAACAACTATAATATATGTGTGGTGATGGTAAACAAAATGTTTCAGATCAGTGGTTTTTTCATAACCGAGTATGATGCTATAATAGGAAAGTAAAATTTATAAAGAAAGCGGGAACATCATGGGTCGTAAATGGAATAATATCAAAGAAAAGAAAGCTTCAAAGGATGCAAATACAAGTCGTATTTATGCGAAATTTGGAGTTGAAATCTATGTAGCAGCCAAAAAAGGCGAGCCGGATCCCGAATCAAACCGTGCTTTGAAAGTCGTTCTTGAACGGGCCAAAACGTATAACGTACCAAAAGCAATTATCGATCGTGCTATGGATAAAGCAAAAGGAAGTTCAGAAGAAACGTATACGGAGCTTCGTTATGAAGGTTTTGGACCTAACGGGGCAATGGTTATTGTTGATACATTGACGAATAACGTAAACCGTACAGCTTCTGATGTGCGTTCTGCCTTTAACAAGAACGGCGGAAACATGGGCGTGAGCGGATCAGTAGCATATATGTTTGATGCGACTGCTGTAATAGGTGTAAAAGGCAAAACATTGGACGAGGTATTCGAATTGTTGATGGAAGCTGATGTTGAGGTTCGTGATATCATGGAAGAAGAAGATTCTGTTATTGTATATGCGGAACCAGATCAATTTCACGAGGTTCAAGAAGCGTTCAGAAATGTTGGTATTACAGAATTTACGGTTGCTGAATTAACGATGCTGCCACAAAATTATGTCGAGCTTCCGGAAGACGCAATGCCACAGTTTGAGAAACTGATTGACGCACTTGAGGATTTAGAGGATGTTCAGCAAGTGTTCCATAATGTTGACTCTGAAGATTAAACTTTTCGGGTCATACATACAAAAAAAACCGCTATATAGCGGCTTTTTTTGTTGAATCTATTTGCAAATAGACGATTATTTCAGTATGATTTACATGACAATTGAAATGCTAATGTGTAACTGGCGGAACATGGGGAACCATGAGGGAGCACATTGTTGGCAGTGGCCGTACGCCTGGGCAGAGGTAAGGAGTTTCTTTCTCCTTGCCTCTTTTTATTTATCTACATTTCATTGTAGATCAATCCAAATAAAGTGAGGGATAGCCAATGTTACAGACTAAAAAAATGTTATTACTCGGCTCTGGTGAACTGGGGAAGGAAGTCATTATTGAAGCGCAGCGATTAGGGGTTGAGACGGTTGCCGTTGACCGTTATGAACATGCACCTGCTATGCAGGTAGCGAACCGAAGCTATGTGATTGATATGCTAGATGAACAGAAATTACGTGAAATTATTGAACTGGAAAAGCCGGATCTTATCGTTCCAGAAATTGAGGCTTTAGCGACTTCTGAATTGTTAAAACTTGAGGAGGAAGGCCATCGGGTAATCCCTACCGCAAGGGCAGCTAAACTGACGATGGATCGTGAGGGGATTAGACGACTAGCTTCAGAGAAGCTTGGTCTGCCAACAGCAGGTTATAAATTTGCGGATACATATGAAGAATTTGTTCAAGCGGTCCATGAGATGGGCTATCCCTGTGTCATTAAGCCACTAATGAGCTCGTCAGGTAAGGGACAAAGCGTTTGCCGTGAGGAGAAGGACATTGAGAAATGTTGGAGCATTGCCATGGAGGGAGGACGGGTTCAGAATGGTCGGGTCATCATTGAAGAGTTCATCCGTTTTGAATCTGAAATTACACTTCTAACGGTCCGCAGCGTGAATGGAACGAGCTACTGTGCACCTATTGGGCATATTCAAGAGAGCGGGGATTACATTGAATCCTGGCAACCACATCATATGACTGATGAACAACTTGAAGAAGCTAAGCATATTGCTAGAACGATTACGGATGAATTGGGCGGATATGGTCTGTTTGGTGTTGAATTATTCTTAACAGAAGATAAAGTGTATTTTAGCGAAGTTTCCCCTCGCCCGCATGATACAGGATTAGTAACCCTAGTCACTCAAAATCTATCCGAGTTTGCTCTTCACGTTCGCGCAATTCTAGGCTATCCTATTCCGGAAATTATTCAATTATTACCGGGTGCCAGTCGCCCCTTGAAAGCAGATAAGGAATTGGAGAATTATCAAATTACCGGTGTGGAGAAAGCACTATCTGTTTCAAACACCCAGGTTCGTATATTTGGTAAGCCTGTGAGTAAATTGGGTCGGAGAATGGCCGTTGCTTTATCCACGGCTGATACGGTTGAAGAAGCACGTATTCTTGCCAAGCAAGCACTTGATGGGCTTGCTGTAGAAGAGGCATAATTCATATTTCATATAATGATATTAGAATTGAAAAGTATAAGCGCCGTGTGTTAGCTGAATATAATAGCTAATCCACGGCTTTTTTCGATCTTTACATTGATCATATATTGAAGGAAAATGATTTTAATATTGGGGATTTAGGAGAGGGTGGGCAAATGAAAACGACGATTTATTTTGTCAGGCACGGCATCGCTCCATTTTCATTAGAACAAGAGAAAACATCAGGCGGAGCAAGACTTAATGAGCAAGGGCAATCAGATGCGCAAAGAGTGGCAACCTTGTTAGAAGATAAGCGGATTGATGTTATTGTCTCCAGTTCCCACCATCGGGCTAGAGAAACGGTATTACCACTTGCCGAGCTGCTATATAAAGACATCATTTTGTACAACGAGCTCATTGAAAGGCCTATCGCTACCCTAAATGAAGCAATATCTGAAGAGGAGCTAATTAACGCGATCGAACGATCATTTACGGATAAAGATTATTGTATGCCTGAAGGAGAGACAACTAGACAAGCTCAAGAGAGGGCTATGCCTGTCATCTTTAAATTACTATCGGATTACCAAGGGAAGAGAATTGTCATTGGAACACATGGTAATATCATGACGATTATTATGAATTACTTCGACTCGAATTACGGATTTCAATTCTGGCAACAGACTTCAAAACCAGATATTTATGAGGTTGAATTCGAAGATAAACAGTTAATATCAGTTCA
Source organism: Paenibacillus sp. FW507-14B1B (assembly GCF_058781425.1). NCBI lineage: Bacteria > Bacillati > Bacillota > Bacilli > Caryophanales > Paenibacillaceae > Paenibacillus > Paenibacillus sp. FW507-14B1B. The sequence continues at coordinate 38,096 of NZ_JBYSWS010000001.1, forward strand.
GAGGTTATGGGATTGTTGATCGAAAGACCAGCCTAGTATTTTCAACAATCGGGTGCAACAACGATCAATCCACTTTTAATAAACATTAAAGTCCCTTCTAAACTATTACGACATTACATGGATAACATCAATGATTTACTTCGTCAAGTTTACAATTAGCATGAATGTTGTAAGATGAAATAGTACAATCAATTGAGCTCGAATGGTAGTCCTTCGACATGATGATCTATGCTACCTAGAGTTGTTCTATGGAAAGAAGGGATACGCAATATATGTTGAATAAAGAATTTGACCGTCAAGTTGAGAATTTAATTAATAAAGGATATCCTGCTTTAATTGACCTTGAACCAGAAGGGTTCAAGAAGAGATTAGAACCACTTCGAGCTGTCATCGATGCCTCTATTACTCTGAAAGAATTAGAAGAACGTATTCCCTTTGTGATTGTCATCAAGGGGGATTGGGTGAATGGGGAATTAGCGATGGGACTCGTAGAGCGAAATAATAAAAAGGGCTTTAGCGTGATGGAAGCAGAAGAGGTTGAAAGATTCAAGCCGATTGAGGGCATTCAATTACCGAATGGAATGGCTTATCTGGTCTTGGATATCGATACTGGGGAGTCCACTCGTAATATTACGCCCAACGAGGCTATTAAAATAATCATTAACGAGAATCGCTCGCCATTGACACTGGAAGAGGGAGTTGCGGTTATAACGCATTATCCGGATATGTTAATGAAAAATAAAGGATTCTCTCTGCTTGGATCACGGTGTGGAGATAAGAGGGTAACAGCTTTGTGGATTAGCGGAGGGAAACCTAAGCTTGGCTGGTGTTGGGCAGGTAATCCACATACATGGTTGGGCTCCGCATCCTGTGCATCGAGAGCAGGAATATAATAATATAACGGTTAATAACGAGAGGGAAGATTTCACATGATTAATGATCAGGTAGATACAACGGGTGAAGTGCTTCTTAGCTCACACACCGAAGAGTATTGGAGACGCCGGAAGAGAGAACTGAAAGAATGGGATCGTGCCCCTAAAATACGTAGACATCCGAAAAGAACTACAATGTTTAATGGGGTCGAGGTGGATCTTGAGATCTATTCGGCCCTATATAAGCTCAACCAGATCGGAGTTCAGACTGAATTTTCGTGTGCCGGTGTGAGTCCATTAGATGAACCTATAGAGCATTCGTTATATGCATATGTCACTTTCTTGGATGGAGAAGCTGCTGAACAGTTTACCTGGATCATACGGGATGTGATGAAACATCGTGCTCTACTCACTTATGAGTCTGATCGAAATCGATATGATGTATCATCATTCTTCATTGGTCATAACCGATCGTTCTGTTACTTACTCGATCATTGCGCTGAAATCATGAAACGCCGCACGCTGTAGTTGGAGTGCGGCGTTCTTTTTATGAGCTAGAAGAGTCAGGTTACACATGCATTCTTAATTGTTGAGAGATAACGGAAGTTCCTTCACACCTCGAACTAGCATGCCAGGTCTCCACTCAAGATCTTGTATGTTGTCTCGAAGCTGGATGTTCGGAAAACGCTGTAACAAGGTGTTGATAGCAATTTCTGCTTCTAGACGAGCAAGTGGTGCACCTAGACATAAGTGAATCCCCTTTCCGAACGCGAGATGCTGGCTTTTCTCTCGAGTAATATTGAAAATGTCAGGATCATTAAACTGCCGAGGATCTCGATTAGCGGAATTAAGCGAAACAATGACCAAATCCCCCCGAGTCATCTGCACCCCTCTAAACTCGAAATCTTCACTTGCCCAGCGAGAAGTACTAAATTCAACCGGGCCGTTAAATCTTAGCATCTCTTCAATCGCGCCATGAATCAGTTCAGGCTGATCTTGAAGTAACTTACGTTGTTCTGGATGTTCAAGTAGGGCTAATACGCCATTGCCAATTAAATTTACGGTCGTCTCATGGCCTGCAATGATCATCAGAATAACGACTCCGTACAACTCCTGCTCACTTAGACGATCATCTTGTTCTTCAGCAAGAAGCAACTGACTGATCAAGTCATTCCCTGGATTTTCACGTACTTTTGAGAACCATTCTCCAAGATACTTAACGAATTCGTCCATATGCTGGATGACAATATCTTCGCTCGTATCCTGATTGGAAGTATCAATGATAGAATTCGACCAGACTCTGAATTTATCTCGATCTTCAAGCGGGACGCCTAGCAATTCACTAATGACGATGATTGGCAATAAGAAGGCGTAATCATCAATGAGATTCATATGATTTTGTGAGGATACTGCATCGAGCAGATCATCAGCAATATCCTGAATATGATCTCTCATGCCTGCGATTAACTGAGGAGTAAAGCTTTTCTGCATCAGTAAACGCAGCCGCTTGTGATCAGGTGGATCGGAGAATAACATGTTACTTGAAAATACACTTGCTGCTTCTTCGCCATAAATTTTTGTAATATCCTTAATGAAGCGTGGGTCCTTTAAAACCGTTTCAGCATCTTCATAACTACTGACCAGCCAACCAACGTTACCATCGGGAAACCTCATTTTGAGTAATGGGTCGTTCTTTCTTAAGTTGTCGTAAATCGGATAAGGATTATCTGTGAACTCCTTCGAAAACAAATTACTCATGACATCGTTAGTATTCATAGACATGATCTCCTCTCACATTACAACCATTTCCATTATAAGATAAAAGCTTCTCCATAAATAGGATGATCAGTAGAATATTCAGATTATTTCAACTCGAAAGGAAGCTTGATGCCGAAATGTTCTATAAGAGCCTGCGCGTACTCTTCAGGTGTTGATGGTGAGAAGATGTGGACTTGTCCAGATGTAAAAATCCGAAATTCTTGGTCATCTACCGTATTACGGCCGTCTTTGGTACGTATATAAACCTTGGCTCCTTTATTAAATACGGATTCAGGAGAATACTGACACCAATAAGAAGTCGTGTCATAATCTTGTGGCAAATTGGGCTCCTCCGTAAAGGAATAAATGGGGTCTAGTTCTCCATGTTTTCGTTCGTATAACATCCAGCCGTATGGAGCTGATTTTTTAACTAAATAGATCTCATCTCCTTGTATATGCTCTATATTTTCAATTAATTCAAACGGTTGCCGAGGGGATGCTCCGGCGCCTACGTCGGCGATGAAACGTCGGTTATCGATTTCAATATGTAAAATGTGATGTCTACGTTTAGAAGGCGTATTCGTTTCTCCCCGCCAGAAACGTCCAAAATAATGCGTAACATTAAAGCCAAGCTCTTGCAATAGCCATCCAAACAACGCATTCAGTTCAAAACAGAAACCTCCGCGCTGTTTAGTCACGATTTTATTAAATAGTTGTGGTATGTCGAGAGAAATAGGAACGTCGCCTAGTATATCAAGGTTCTCATAGGGAACGGTATGGACATGATGTTCCTGTAATTGCGAGAGTACTTCTAAGTTTGGGTTCAAAGGGCCGCTGTAACCGATTCGCTTCAAGTATTGTTGTATATTCGGTTGGATATCCATATATTCAATGAGCACCACTTTTCTGTTTAGTATATCTATGGTTATATCATAAAAATTACGTTAAGGAAGATTTATTGAATAGCTAAATGTATAACGGATCAGTAAAGACGAAGCCATTCAATTAATGTATTGTTGTGGTCAGTTCAAAAGAATAGGGCATCCATCGGCTAACTGATAGACGCCCTTCTTATTTATCTATTTATCTATGCTGCCATCCGTTTCCGATATATTGTTGAAACCGCTGCTCTGTATTTGCGGAATGGTAAGGACAGGTTGGTGCGTGGTAATTGTTATTTTGCTGATATATGTTCTGTTGCCCTTGATAATGATCTGGATTTGATGGTTGCCGATGTGAAGGATTGCATGTATTGGGTGGTCCAATAACGACAGTTTCCTGAATAGGAGCGAAGGCTTCTTGTACACTTTGTTCATTTAAACAGTACGTATGTGCAAGAATACTTGCAGGGGTTAAACGCAAGACATCCGAGCCTGGTATAAATTCGGGCACAGGAGCATCAAAGATGGCCAAGAGGTGTGTATGATCTACGGTCGCAATCTCATAGTGCCACCAACCCTGAGGGACATTCGCCACTTGGCCGGGTTGAATTGGGATATTAATTAATGTCTTCGTAAATGGATTAATTAAGGATACGATAGCTGCCCCTGATATACAATACACAAGTTCTGATGCATTTTGGTGCGTATGAGGTTCAACAACATTAGATTTACTAAGAAAAATATCTAATAATGATACATTGCCTAATGTATTTAATTGTTTAATGGAAAGAGCATTGATGTAGTTCTGATCATCCTTCTTAAAAAATTGATTCTGACTTAAATCGTAGGAGTACTGTACATTTGGTGAAGTAAAATCCATATAGGAGTTCATTCTTTATGTCCGCCTTCCTTTGAAGAGAAATAGGTGTTTGACCCTGGATAAAGTATTTTATGTTGATCCTTATCAAACGTCACTCATTTTAAAAAGTTCGATAAATTGACACGATTGGAGATTTATTAACTGAATATAGAAACTATTTCCTATCTTTGACGTTTAATAATATGACGAAATGGTAAACAAAACTAGAGATAGAAGGAGTCAGAGAATGAAACTAAAGAAATTATCGATTGTAACGGTTCTAGCATTATCGCAAGTTGCTATAGCTATACCTGTCGGAGCGGAAGCAGTTAACACAGAAGTACCACAAGAGAAGGTTGTTCAAGAAGTACCCAAAGCTACTCCTCAAACAACAGAAGAAACTAAAAAAACTGTAGATACGAAATCTCAACCAACAGAAGTTACTGAGGAGACACCAGGAACAGCAGAAACATCTTCCACAGCAACGGAAGGTACTAAAGAAGAAGGTTCAGATACGACGCCTCCAACAACGAGTGAGGGAGCGACAGAAGAGGAAGGGAATCCTTCGAAACCAGATCCAGTAACGCCAGTGAAACCAGTTAACATGAATGAACTTATTCTTTACTTCAACAGCACTAAGATGGAACACGGTGGAAAAGTCTATAACTCACCTCAGCCTATGCAAGTGAAAAAAGGCGTATCTTATGTTCCAATTCGTGCACTTGTAGACCGTGTTGGGTTCAAAGTGACTTATGATAAGAAAACAAAAGAAACAGTTATTATTAAAGGAAGTAACGAACTTCGTTTCAAAACGGACAGCAGCAATTATACGGTAAATGGTGTTACGAAGACCATGAAAGGAACTTCTTTTCAGACAAAAAGCACCTTTATGGTTCCATTAACAGCCATCACACAAGCTCTTAATATTCCATACAAAGCAGATAACGTTGGAAAGCGAGTGATTATGACACTGGAAACCAAACCGGTAGCTAAATTTACGGTACAGCAAAAAGAGATTTTGGCGGGCGAAACTTTGGTTACCTTTAAAACAGAAACAGAATCGCCGATTGGACTAGAGATTGTGGATGAACGGTGGGAAGGTAAGCAAGATATTTATGATACGGCAGGAGAATACATAGTTACTTATTCCGTTCAAGATGCAAGCGGTACTTGGAGTGATCCTTATTCTCAGACAATAACGGTCGTTCAGCCGAATCAACCTCCAGTCGCTTCATTTACAACGGATAAGGTTGAGTACAAGATGGGTGAGTTAATTGAGATCATCGATGAAAGTTATGATGATGGCACGATTACGAACCATCAATGGGAGAACAGAGCGTATGCTTTTTTCACACCAGGACCTAAAACGATCAAATTAACCGTAACAGATAACAAAGGGTTAACGGCTTCCTATGAAACCATGATCAACATTACGAATGAAACACTTTATAGTGAAAATGACTTTAATATGCTCTTTATTCCCGAAGGGGAGAAGTTCACATTTGATAGCGGATCTGTTCCTTCCAGACCCAAGATCAGTTATGCATTTGAAGATGAAACAAGCACATTGGTACGTAGTAATAGCCCGGAAACCGTGAATGCAGAAGGTGTCGTTTATCGGGAAACGGTTGCCGGTGATATGCGTTTTATGATTCACCACGTTAACAATCTTGAGAAGAATGTGAAGATGTATGTTGTAGCAACAAATATTAATGAAACTGATGCAACGCTGCGAACGGATTATTTAGGTTTTGCAGGGCCTTCATACATAGCTACTGCAGCAGGTAAAAAATCAGTTCTTAACTATTTCCAATCCATGCAGGATGGTTCCAAGCAATCAACGATAACACTGAAGCCGGGTGAACGTAAACTGGTGATGCTGGAGCTGAGCAAGACGAGAATGAAGAAAGGGGATGTTATCTCTCTATTCTCTGACTTATATAGTGATTCTCCACTGAAGTTTGACGTGATTATGATTGATGAGAAATCAGATCCGTTAGCTGTGCTAGATCAGCTGCCTTTACTGGATCGAGACGGGGTCCACAACCGTGGAACATACCCAAATTCAACGCGTGTGATCCGTTATATGGAGCAGGTAGGGAATGTAGCACAACGTCTCGCTCTGGGAGATAATATTGATGATCCGAATTTGGCAGGTATGGACCCAATGTACGGAGAAGTAGCTTCGAACACAGGAAACTTCGGAGTGCTGTACAAAATCACTTTAGATCGTGTTGCACCGAACACACTTGTTTCGTTTAATCCGCGTGGTGGTAAGTATTCCGGTTATGCCATGGTGAACGGTGCAATTACGCCGATTTACTCTGCTGGTCAAGTTAAGCCAGATGAAATGGCGGTCTTGTATCGCACTGGCGACTACGAGCAAAAGGTTGAGATTTTACTGACAGCTGCACCAGGAAGTAATTTGCCTGTTAACCTGTTGTTTACTCCATTGCCTAAGAAATAGAAAAGAAATAAATACTCGCCTTGAAATGAATTAACAGATAGTAAGCTAATTATGGAAGCTGTCCCAATAGTAGATCTATTCTACTCTGGGACAGCTTTTTATTTTATTTTCATATCCGATTCTGATGAGAGATGGGTTGTAGCAGAATTCCCACAATCGATCGGACAAGTCTCTGATCTTCATCTATAATGAGAAAATAAAGAGAAATATTACAACAGGAGGAAACCGTATGAAATTATCTGAAGTCATATTAAGATCACATCAATTGGAAGAGATCAAAGGTTTTTACGGTACGCTTCTTGGGCTGGATGTGTTAGAAGATCAACCTCTAAAAATATCTTTTCAGGTGGGCAGTACGAGGTTCACTTTTTGCAAAGCTTCAATGAATGAACAAACGCATTATCATATTGCATTTACGATTCCTACCAATAAATATTCAGAAGCGAAGCAGTGGTTAAATGGACGGGGGATTTCACTATTCTCCAAGGATGGACAGAATGAGTTCATATTCGAGAATTGGAATGCAACAGCGATGTATTTCTACGATCCAGATGGTAATCTGGTCGAATTCATAGCTCATCATACACTAAACAATTCGACGAATGAAGTTTTCGGACCACAGCATTTGCTTCGGATCAGTGAGATTGGTCTTCCTTCCGATAACGTTTCACAGGCCGCACAAGATCTGAAAGATAACTTTGGACTTGAACTTTGGAGTGGGGACGGAGTGCAATTCGCAGCACTTGGCGACGCAGAGGGGTTATTGATAGTGGTGGATAAGCAGCGGCTATGGTTTCCTGATGGAAGCACACCTGGGATATTCGAAACCAAAGTTACTATGGAAGGGACGAATCTCGGTAGAATCGTTCTTCAAAGCGGTCTTTATGAAATATCGAACTTGAAATAATAATGTATTAAACAGGATAGGAGCTATCCCAAAAGATCCAAGATCTTGCGGTATAGCTTCTTTTTCCTATTGTTAGACGCTATGCGTACGAATCATTCCTCCCATCGCTGTTGTGCTTTCTAGCGTATTTTCCGTAACTTTTTCTGGATGGGGTGCGTTTATATAGATGGGGTAACAAATCGACCGTTCTTGAAAGGAGGATATATTAGACTTGAGAACAAACATGAAAGTGCTCGTTGCTTTAGGCTTGTTGCTGACAGGTGCTGTTACTTTAGGGTTATTATCATCTTCTCCTAAGAATACTCTAACTTCACAGCCTACCCAAAATATTGAAGTTAATAAACTGTCCGAGGAAAAGGTACTGGTACAGGTAGGTTCAAATACAATTACTAATATTCAATTATTAAACTATAAGGAATATAACAGCACTTCTCCTGAGACATTGACGGACTCTGAAATTTTGAAACATTTGATTAAAGAAGAGTTGTTCCTGCAACTTGCGGATAAAGAAGGGGTCTCTGCTTCTTTAGAAGAAGGAAGACAAGAGGCAGTTAGAATGAGACAGCTATTAAGTGAGCAGCCTCAAGAAGTCCAGGATACACACAAGAAATTGATTGATACCATGGGGGTCACTGAAGAGGATTATTGGGAGAAAATCGCGCCACCTGAATATCAGAAATTGTTAAGTAAGCAAAATGTAGCTGCTAAAATTCAACAGGACATACAATCTGCTCAAAAAGATAAATCTGATGTTCCTCCATCCCTGAACGAGTTTAAAGAACAGTTATATCAATCGTCTATGACGAATGGTACAGTGCAGATTAAGGATAAAGATGTGATCTTAGAATAATACCTCATGAATATACAAAAGGGTTTGTCCGTAGGTCATTGGACCTTTCAGGACAAACCCTTTTACATGTTGTTATTAATTTTAGTTCTTAACTGCCGCGATAATGAGGAAAATTGGACGGCGGGTCTCATCCCGCATTTCGGGAATTTCGTCTAACATCTTAGCCGAAGGCTTAGGTTCGGAAATTCTCGTGATCGTAAAACCTGTCTCAATTAATGTATTCATATACGTCGCAACCGTCCTATGGTATTTTAGGACATCATTTTTAAGAAAATTAGCTTGTCTTAATCCTTCATCCTGATAGTTATCGACTGGCCAATGCATACGCTGACCTTGTGAATCATAGTGCCAATCTTGTGCAGCAAGAGCTGTGAACACCGGATGCTCTACAGAGAGTACAAAACTTCCTCCAGGAACAAGACAATGATGAATTTTTTGAACTACGTTATCGAATTGCTCCACATAGTGGAGGGCGAGAGAGCTTAATACAACATCAAATTGTCCTTCGGGGAAGTCAATATCTTCGATGGCTAACTGACGATACTCAATATCAGGATCTTCTGTTATTTGTTTAGCACGTGCCAGCATATTTTCTGAGAGGTCTATGCCAACAACGCTGCGAGCATGCTGTTCGCGAGCATAGCGGCAGTGCCAGCCGAATCCACATCCTAAATCCAGCACTCTTTTATCTTGCAGATTAGGAAGTATGGAGCGAAGCTCATCCCACTCACCAGCGGCTTTCAGTCCATCAACAGAGCGGGGCATTTGACTATAATTGTTGAAAAAGTTAGGGTCGTCGTAAATATTTTGCTTCATATTCATTAATCCTCCGGACATATGTGTTTTATGGATTATTTATTTTTTATTATACAACAATGATCATTACGAACCTAATGAATTGACACCTTGGTAAGAGTGTTATAACGTGATGTCAGAATAAGTGCAATATTATTATTTTACCACATCGTGAAAGGCAGAAGTGTTGGATAGAAGTCTTGGCTTTCACTAGGAGAGAAGAGGACAGATTATAATGCAAACGAATGTAACGACGAACACCATGTATGACATTACCCCTGTTCCACAAGAAATAATAGGTTACGGGGAAGAGATTAGCTTAACAAGTCATGTTCATATCGTTATTCATGGCAATCTGAAAGAAGCTACTTTACCTAAACTGCAGGAAACACTTACTGTAAACGGTTATACATTTACAGTTTCAGATGAATATGCTGAAGACAAAACGAATATCTATCTTTCCACTCAAGAGCAGAAGAATTCAGCTTGGTTACGTAGTATTCATACCGAATCCCTTTCTGACATCAACCATAAAGAAGGGTATCAGCTCATTATTAATGGGGATGTAAACGGCCAAATCACCATTATTGGTTACGATGCCGATGGAATCCATTATGGTGTCGTGACGTTAGATTCTATTCTGAGTCAGTTAACAGATCGAACAGCTAAAAAGTGTAAGATTACAGACTATCCAGATATCCTCTATCGTGGATATATTGAAGGATTTTATGGTTATCCATGGAGTCATGACGATCGAATGGATCTGATGAAATTCGGTGGGCAGCAGAAATTAAATACATATATTTATGCGCCTAAGGATGATCCTTACCATAGAAGTCATTGGAGAGACTTTTACCCCGCTGAAAAAGCACAAGAAATAGCTGAACTAGCGGCAGCTGGCCATGCTAATAATCTCAATTTTGTATGGACTATTCACCCTGGCGATTCTATTGATCTTTCATTAGAAGAAGATTTTCAATCTGCTATTAAGAAGTTAGAACAGCTTTACACACTGGGTGTACGCCAATTTGGAGTCTTGTTCGATGATCTTGTAGGTATACCGAATGGATTACAGCAAGCAGCGTTTATCAATAGAATTGATACTGAATTTATTAAAGCACATCATGATATTAGACCTCTGATCACCGTAGGTACGAGATACTGCGAAGCGTGGGGTCCATCCATGACCGAATACTTCAAGCCTTTTGTCGAAACACTTCATTCAGATGTCGAGATCATGTGGACTGGCGCAGCTACGATGTCTAACATATCTAAAGAACAGTATGATTCTCCGAAGCGTGCTATTGAATCCGATCGTAATTTGTCTGTATGGTGGAACTATCCGGTTAACGATTATTGCGACGCTAAAATATTAATGGGCAAAATCGAGAATTTGAGTTCGGATTTGGATAACGTTAACGGTTTCTTCTCGAATCCGATGAACCAGCCTCAAGCATCGAAGCAGGCTTTGGTCTGCATTGCAGATCATAACTGGAATACAGCAGCGTATGATAGTGAGCGCAGCTTCTCAGCATCCTTTAAAGTGCTCGCTCCTGAAGTAGCTGAAGATTTAGAGATTTTTGCATCAAATAGTTGTTATCTTCTAGATGATGGTGGTGTTAGTGGTGATTTCTTGTTTGATGAGTCCTGGTACCTGAAAGAGGATGTTCAGGAACTAAGAACAGGTCTGGAACAAGGACTTGATGTCACCGAGACGGCTAATAAACTATTGGCTCAGTTCAAGCGCATGGAAATCGCGGCTGATCGTATTTTTAATGAATGTAAGAATGCGCATTTAGTTGAAGAATTACGTCCATTTCTTGATGCCTTCAAGTTGATGGCACAATCTTCACAGCATGTGATCCAAGCGGTGACTGCATTACAACAAGATGACCTCATAGCTATGGAGCGTCATAATGAAGCTGCGCTTGAGTGCTTAAACGCGATGGAACAATGTAAGGTACATCGTCTGAAAGACGGCGTTCCGCAGGACTTCACCGTGGACGTAGGTATACATGTGATCAAGCCGTTTATTTCAGAGATGATCGTACTCATTGCAGTTAAAGCAGGAACGGAACAACCGGCACTTAAACTTCATTATGAGATGAAGAATATTGCTCTGAAGTCTGATGGTGTAACAGCAACAGCATCTAGCAGTGTGAATGACAATGAGAATGGTGATAAAGCGATTGATGGAGTTATTAATAGTGGGAAGTGGTGCTCGAAAGAACATCGTCCACATCTTACAATTGATCTTAAGGAACCTAAGACCGTTAGACAATATCGAATAGTGAACTGTGGGCATCCGGAAGCTCGAGAGACAAAGGTTTGGAATACCCGCCATGCGCAGATTCTTGCAAGTAATGATGGCGAACATTTCACCTTGGTGGATGAAGTCATCGATAATCGGGAAGATGTTATTAATCGCATTCCTCTCGATGAAGTAACAGCAAGATTTGTTCGACTACAGATCATCGAGCCTGCACAGACGAGCATTGACGGAAGTGGTCATACACGGATCTATGCATTTGAACTGTTCGATGAACGTTATCCTGAACAATCTCCAAAGGTAGTAACATCAGATATTCAGATCGATAAATCCGGTCAAATCACGATTAAACATGTGAATAAAGACGACGTAATTTCTTTATATCGCACTTTGGATGAAATGACTCCAATGGCTGTATCCGAAAAAGCTGCAGATGACATGGATGTCGTGTTTGAAGGAATTACTTTTGGTCCAGATGTAGATCGGATATTCGTAGCTAGAACATCGGGGCATTCCTTACCGAGTGTTAGAACTTCAAAAGGAATTATTCTTTAATATTAGAATATTCATTTATTCTTCATACAAGCTGATACCTGTATTTCGCAGGAATCAGCTTGTTTTAATTTCTAAGTACTCTGGCTGTAGAATAAATGCAATGCGTCATATTCCCGATTAATGGCTTTGATTCATGGAGATTATTATAGAGAGAGGTTACGATAACTTTGATGAGCTCTTTCTTTAATTAGATTGAGGACATATGTCCTACCTTAAGCTGTTGTAAATGCTTTTTAATAATAGTCATAACAAGTAAATGAGGAGTTAAGGCAATGAGAGGAATTATTTTTGCATTATTAGGAGGGGCCTGTATTACATTACAAGGTGTATCCAATGCCCGAATCAGTAGGGATATTGGAACATGGCAGGCTGCAACAATTACACAGTTAACAGGGTTTATTATGGCACTGGTAATCCTCATGTTTGTCCGAGATGGAAGCTGGAAAGGTTTTAAGAAAGTTAAACCACTCTATTTGACAGGCGGAGCCTTAGCTGCTCTTATTATTTTTGGTGAGGTTACCGCTATTCAGAAGATAGGAGTTACATTCACGATCGCCACCTTGCTGATCGCACAGCTATTTCTTACGTTCTTAATCGATATTAATGGTTGGTTCGGAGTTGTGAAGAAGAAGATGAGGATTCCGCAGTTTATTGGCATTGGGATGATGATTGTGGGTGTCATCATACTCAAATTATGAACCGCTCGGTCAAATTGAAGCGAGAAAGTATACATCTAGAAACTTTGCAGGTGGAATTCAAACTTGGAGGGGATCTTCTTACATGAAAGAAGATAGAGATCGAGATCGATTACAGTCATATCTTCGAGCGTATCAATTAGAACATATTTTTACAGAGGAATGGTTACCGCATGTGTCTCTGTCCTGTTTCGACCAAGGGGAGCTAATATGTTCTCAAGGACAGCCAGCAAGCATGTTGTATATTCTCGTGAAGGGTAAGGTGAAGATCTATACTACATCAGCGCAAGGGAAAGCACTTATCTTATCTTTTAAGAAACCACTTGAAGTTATCGGAGATATAGAATATGTCCAAGGTTATGACATGATTAATACCGTAGAGGCTGTGTCATCTGTCGAAACAATCGGTATACATCACCACTGGTTGAACAAATTTGGTAAAGAACATGCACCTTTTTTACAATTTCTATTAGAGATCGTTACCAAGAAATTTTATATTAAATCCAATTTCTTAAGTTTTAATCTCATGCATCCCGTAGAAGTTCGGCTGGCTAGTTATTTGATGTCTATCTCATATGATGATTCTGATGCGTTAATAAAAGGAGAAGTAAGTACTCCAAGTCTTGTGGATGCAGCTAATCTAATTGGAACAAGCTACAGACATTTAAACCGAGTCATTCAGAAGTTCTGTGAGGAGGGGCTGATTGAGCGCAGGAAAGGGTTCATTCAGATCCTAAATCGAGATGGCTTAAGCGAAAGGGCAGAGAACAATATTTACGAATAGTTAGTTTTGTGTAGAATGAATAAGAACAGCTAGGGGAGTAAACATCATGATTTTAGGACTTTTGTTAGCACTTGTGGCAGGATCGCTAGTAAGTATACAGAATATTTTTAACAATAGGGTGAATGAACATTCCGGTTCTTGGGCGACAACGGCGCTAGTTTTGGGTCTGGGATTTGTAGCTTCATTGATGATGAGTTTACTGGTTGAGGGGAAGGACACGTTCAGCATTCTTCATCAGATGCAGCCTTGGTACTGGCTCAGTGGTCTCATTGGTGTTGGCGTTGTTATATGTTTAGTTCAAGGAACCAAAATACTCGGCCCCACATTTGCAATATCGATTGTCATGACATCACAACTTGGGTTCGCGCTTTTGTGGGACTCGCTTGGGTGGCTTGGCCTTGAAAAAGTCCCGTTTACTATGAATCAATTGTTAGGTGTGCTGATCATCATTGGAGGCATTATCGTATTTAAAAAAGGAGAATCAGTATGACAAAAGCGATCGATAAAATAGCATGGATACACATCGAGGATGGACGAGTCTTATGCGCTCGTTCCAAAGGAAAGGACACCTACTATTTCCCCGGGGGGAAGAGGGAAGCAGGCGAATCTGATATCGACACGCTAAAGCGGGAGATCGAAGAAGAATTGTCTGTACATATAAAGGAGGATACGATCTCACACTTCGGTAACTTCCAAGCAGAGGCACATGGTAAAGAGACAGGGACAATAGTAAATATGTCATGCTACATTGCGGATTTTGAAGGTGAGTTAAGTCCAGCTTCAGAGATCGAAGAGTTGGCATGGTTAAATTATGAGAAAAGAGATCAAGTATCCAAAGCTTCACAGATTATATTTGATAGACTGTTTGAGTTGGGTAAGCTTATGAAGTGATGTGGTGCTTCTGTGTTATAATGTGGGTTAGAATGATCTCATGATCACTGTCAAAAAAGGGGAGGTATTACAAAAGTGACTAATTCATCGTCTAAGAGACCGGCAATGGCCTGCCCATCCACCTATAAAACTTTTAGTTTAGCATTGCAAGCACTTGTTGTCTTAGAGAAACATGCAGGAAAGTGTTCAAGTGGCGATATGGCATCCCATTTACACACGGATGCTACTTTGTTGAGAAGAATTCTAAAGGCTTTGGCCCATGAACATATCATCGAAGCTCGTGAGGGAAGAGATGGAGGCTACCGCTTATTCAAAAGTGCAGATATGATCTCACTTGCTGATGTATATAGTGCACTCCAAATCCATACAACGATCGCTGAAAGTATGCTGGATGCTGCTAGAGAGAACTGTGTTGGCGGCCAGATGAAAAATGCATTTTCAGATGTCTTGTCCGAAGTTGAAGAGAGCACGCTTCAAGTACTCAAATCCTATACCATTGCGGATATTGTAAAGAAGATGGATTAGTGTATTGACAACGGAATTTCAGATGATCTATACTGTGCGAATATAAACACAGTATTTTTCAGCTTTTAACTGTGCGGAATTCAACACATTAAATGATTAGGAGTTGTGATTTTAATGACCACAGTAATCGAGAAAGATTTTCAAACGGTTGTGAAAGAACGTCGTTCCGTAAGATATTATGAACCATCCGTAATTATCTCCAGAGAAGAGATGGAGGAGATGTTAACAGAGGCTACGTATGCACCTTCTTCAAGTAACCTGCAACCGTGGAGATTTCTTGTGATTGATAAGCAAGAACTGAAAGAGAAGCTTCATCCAATCGCGAATAATCAAGCGCAGGTATTGCAAGCCTCTGCAGTCATTGCTGTATTAGGGGATATGAAATGGTATGAAAAAGGCGAACAGATCTACACTCAAGCTCAAGAAGCTGGGATCATGCCAGAGGAAGTCAAACAGCAGTTCATTCAGACTGCGAATACGATGTATCGCAATTTAGATGATGCGAGAAAGAAGAGTATTGTGGATATCGACGGTGGTTTAGTATCGATGCAGCTAATGTTGGTTGCGAAGTCGAGAGGTTATGATACTGTTCCTATGGGTGGATTTAATCGGGAGATGTTCAAGCAGGAGTTCAACATTCCTGAGCATTATGAGAGCATTATGCTTATCGCGATAGGTAAAGCGGCTAAACCTGCCTTCCCATCTGTGAGAATGCCTCTTTCTGATGTTGCATTTTGGAATGAGATTGAATAAAAATAGTGACTAACAAAAGAAAAGGTGCTATAGTAAACACATGATGTTTATTAGCTGTTTATATTATCGATATATAACATAATGATAGGGGATTTTAATTAAATGAATATTCTAGTAGTCAAAGCGAATAACCGTCCAGCTTCCGAAGCTGTAACGAGCAAAATGTACGAAACTTTCATGGAAGAATTGAAAGGTCTTAACGTAACTACTTACGATGTATATGAAGAAGATATGCCTTACTTCGGCCAAGATCTGTTCAACGCATTCGGTAAAGTTCAAAGTGGTGCAGAATTGACAGATGTAGAAGGACGTATTTTGGCAGCTAAACAGAAAGCCATGGATGCTCTTACAGCAGCTGATGTTGTTGTATTCGCGTTCCCACTATGGAACCTGACCATTCCTGCGAAACTTCAAACATTCATCGACTATGTATATCAAGCTGGATTCACATTCAAATATAATGAGCAAGGCCAACTGGTTAGCATGATGAATGATAAGAAAGCCATCTTCCTATCTGCACGTGGTGGAATTTACTCCACTCCTGAAGCAGCTCCACTAGAAATGGGTGTAAACTACATGCGCAATGTTGTAGGTGGCGTATTCGGTATGGAAATCATCAATGAAGTAGTGATCGAAGGTCACAATGCTTTCCCAGAGCGTAAAGATGCAATCATTAATGAGGGCATGGAAAAAGTTAAAGAAGCCGCAGCAGCACTTGCTAAGGAACTGGTTTAATTCAAATTCAAAAGACGACCATCGGAAGATTTCGATTCCGAGGTCGTCTTTTTTTTGTTCCTAAATGACATTCTCTTTGCTGAATAACCCTTCCGGAACCTTAGCATCCCACGAAGCCGGCTGTTGGAGCCCCAGGGCATGAAGCACAACAGCGGCAGTGTCCACAATGAATAGCTCGGGAAGAGAAGTCCCAGCAGCTACTCCCGGTCCTACACATCCCCAGAATACATTCTTATCCATCGGATGATCACTTCCATGACTGTATGCGTGGCTCCCACCGCCACCATGATCCGTGAGCAAGATTACAAGGCTATGGTCTAGGAGCCCTTGATTCTCTATGGATGTAATTACACGACCGAATAATTCATCATTTGTTGTAATCGCATTCAAGTATTCAGGTGAGTCAGGTCCATAGCCGTAGGTATGACCAGCGCCATCGGGTTCATCCAATTGCATAAACAGTAACTTCACATCAGCATTGTGTTCTAAATAAGCTTCAATCGCAGCAACAAGTTCTGCATCGGGCTTCGACTCTTTATGTATTCCGAGATTATCCTCTATAATCCCAGAATTTATCGGAGTCCAGGATGAGAATGCAGCAAGTTTCGCTTCAGGTGAAGCCTCCCTGACGAGTCGGAATATCGATGGATAAGGGGAATCTGAAGGATACGCTGTTTTGGCAGCGATTTCATTATTTAACGCATGTTTTTCCGGGACAACTCCATGAAGTACAGACCCCCAGCATTCTGCACTGATCGTCGGTGATTGTGCTTGTGCGTTGTAAGTTACTGCTCCTTTGGCCAAGAATGCGTCTATGAAAGGTGTTGGGGTATTCTGAATGAAATTACCGGCGCCATCCATCCCCAGAATAAAAACGCGTTGAATCTCGCTTACATTGTTCACGATTGAAAACCTCCTTTAATAATATGATTAGCCTCATTCTAGTGATATTTCTGATGATTAAGTCCCTAGCATAATAAGATCAATTGTTGCTGTCAATACAAATATTCGATTGTTATAAGAAGTCACCATAATGGTATCAGAAAGTCATTAGGATAGTGGTTGCGTCTAAAGCCTACATTATAGAATTAGGTTGTGAAGGCTTACAAGACTTGAAAGAAAGGGGCTGGATTATGAAGAAAATGATGAGATTAAAGAGAAGTCTGAACAAGTATAAATGGTTGTTACTTATGACTTTGCCAGGCATTGTCTATCTATTTATTAACAACTATATCCCGATGTACGGTGTGATTCTTGCATTCAAAAATTATAATTATGTTGATGGAATATGGGGGAGTGCCTGGGCTGGTTTAGATAACTTTAAATTTCTGTTTAACTCACAAGATGCGTACGTCATTACTCGCAATACCTTTTTATACAACTTTGTTTTTATTATTTTGAATCTCATATTGGCCGTTCTGGTTGCTCTACTGATTAATGAAATCAGGGATAAGGTAATCAGTCGATTCTATCAAAGTACATTTCTGTTACCGCATGTCATCTCCATGGTCGTTGTGGCTTATCTGGTATATAGTTTCCTCAATGTGGATAGCGGGTTAATCAACAGTCTCTTAATTAAATGGTTCAGTAGTGAGGCTATTTCCTGGTATGGAGAACCAAAATATTGGCCCTATATTCTAGTCATCGTTAACGCATGGAAAAATGTCGGTTATCTATCGATCATCTATTTTGCATCTATTATTGGAATTGATAAGGAGTATTATGAAGCTGCAACGATCGATGGAGCTTCGAAGTGGAAACAGATGACTCGAATAACGATTCCATTAATTGCTCCGATCATTACTACCATGACACTTCTGGCTGTAAGTGGAATACTTCGGTCTGACTTTGGATTATTCTATCAAGTTCCGATGAATACAGGAGCACTCATTCCTACTACAAATACGATTGATACGTTTGTTTACCGCGCGATGATCCAATCTGGTGATATCGGCATGTCAACAGCAGCAGGCTTTTATCAATCGGTCGTTTGCTTCGTGCTTATTCTTGTAGCGAATGCAGCAGTTAGACGGATTAATAAACGGGATGCTTTATTTTGAATCGAGGGGGCAAAGAATGGTGAAGAAAACGAATCTGACGCAGCATATTGGCCCGTCCTTAATCCATCTATTTTTCTGGGGCTTTACCATTGTATCCTTACTACCTTTCGTTCTCGTGTTTATGGTTTCGATATCGAGTGAAGATTCAATTCTCCAAAATGGATATTCTTTATTTCCAAGTGATATCAGTTTTGCAGCCTATCAATTCTTGCTTAATGATTTCTCAGAGATTGCCAAAGCTTACGGTGTAACCATATTGACGACACTCATAGGCACCATTGTAAGTCTCATGATAACAGCATTGTTCGCATACCCGTTATCTCGAGCAGAGCTTCCGTTCCGACGCACACTTTCATTCTATATTTTCTTCACGATGTTGTTTGGTGGAGGTATGGTCCCATGGTATATCACTTATGTTAATATGTTTGATCTGAAAAACACGATCTTTGCGATGATTATTCCCAATCTCCTCTTAAGTGCCTTTAACGTGCTTCTAATGAGAAGTTTCTTCTCCTCTACCATTCCGGAAGCCGTTATTGAATCAGCAACGATCGATGGTGCAAGTGAACTCAAAATTTTCTTCAAAATTGTCATTCCACTTTCACTGCCAATCATGGCTACGATCGGATTATTTAACACACTAGCTTATTGGAATGATTGGTATAACTGTATGCTATTCATTGACATACCTGAACTGTATAACATTCAGTATTTGATGACTAAGACACTGACAAATATTCAATACCTCCTCATGAAGTCGAACAGTTCAGCACAAGTGGGTGATCTGCTAGCCAAAATGCCAAGGGAGACGGTTCGAATGGCTCTAGCGATCGTTGGGATTGCACCTTTATTGTTCGCTTACCCATTTTTTCAGAAGTATTACATCAGCGGAATATCAAGCGGAGCAGTGAAGGGTTGATATAACCTTCAAGTTGAGGACGTAAGAGGAGGTGGGCCATTCAACAGATATGTATACAGCTATAAACTTGGTGAATCATTAATGAAACTTGAGAAATAGAGAGGGGAATAGCGACATATGAAAAAACCACATCATGTAGTACTTATGATTATGCTGTGTGGAATGCTCGCGTTAGCAGGTTGTGCAAAAGGTGAGTCGGGTAAATCGGCAACGCCACAGACTCCTCCAAGTTCAGCAGGAGGGAATTCAAGTGAGCTAAGTCCTTATAAAATCACTATTGTTTATCCTGCTACAGCTCCAAAAGATTTACAGCTTGTTCAAGATGAGATGAGTAAATATTTAACCGAGAAAATTAACGCAACCATTGAACTAAAACCCATTGAATGGGCTTCCTGGGATGATAAGACAAACCTGATGAAAATATCGAATGAGCCGTTTGATTTAATGTTTACAGCTAGCTGGTTCTCCTATCCGAAGGATGTGGCAAAGGGACAATATTTAGAGCTGGATGATTTAATGGCTACATACGGTAAAGACATCCCAGGAATACTTGGTGACGATTTTATCAAGGGTTCAAGAATTGGCGGTAAGTTATATGCACTGCCGACGAAGAAGGAATTCGGACAGGGCTTTGGATTCCTCTTGGATAAGAAATTAGTAGATAAGTATAAGTTTGATACGAATGGTGTGAAATCTCTAGAAGATATGGAAGTCATGTTTAAGACGATAAAAGAGAATGAGCCTGATGTTATTCCTGTGGTGTCAAGTAAATTCACGAACATCTGGGAAGCTTCCAATTACGATGGAATTGTTGCCAACTTATCTATTCCAAGGGATAGCACAGAAGTAAAAGCAGTGGATACGTTAGAAGACCCTAAGTTTATCGATTTCTACAAACGCATGTATCAATGGAACCAAAATGGCTGGTTCGATAAAGATATCCTCACATCAGATGCAGACCAAGGGATGAATATGATTAAGGCAGGGAAAGCTTTTGCCGTAGCTCAATCTTTGAAGCCTGGTAAAGACAAAGAAATGAGCCTCAGCTCGGGTGTTGAAGTCATCCAAGTGGAAACAGCAGAGCCTTTTACAACAACAGGAGATGCTCAAGGTGCGATGCTAGGTATTTCTCGGACCTCAAAGGATCCTGCTCGAGCTATGATGCTTCTGAATCTACTGTATAGTGACCCTAAACTATTAAATATGCTAGATTGGGGAATTGAAGGCATTCATTATGTGAAAAAATCGGATACGATCATTGATTTCCCTGAGGGAATGAATGCAGATACGCAAACTTATCCAAATCCGGGCGGATGGATGTTCGGTAATCAATTCAACTCCTATCTATGGGCCAATGAAGATCCGAATAAATGGGAAGAGTTTAAGAAGTTTAATGAGAGAGCAGAGCGCTCGATTGCACTTGGATTCGCGTTTAATCAAGAGCCTGTGAAATCAGAAATGGCATCTATAGCGAATGTTGAGAAGGAATTCGGAGCTACGTTAAGATCGGGTGCGGTAGACCCAGAGAAAGTGTTAGCCAAGTGGAGAGAAAAACGCAAGGCAGCTGGTTTTGATAAGATTAAAGCTGAAGTAGAGAAACAATTAGCTGAGTGGGCACAAATGCAGCAATAACATAATAATGAATTAGGACACAAACAAAGAAAGTAACAAAAGGGAATTCTGAGCTAGGACTCTATTTACAGGTCCTATGTAAGGGATTCCCTTTTATCTCTTATGTAATATACTCAAGAGAGCAGTGAAAACAAAAAACAGAACCTTCTCATAGAGCTGGGGTAGATGATGCATGCAATGAATATCAAACGTACACTTCGTTTCAAGCTGATTATTGGTTTCGTTACGGTCGCTGTACCTCTAGTCTTATTGTTGATCTACAATAATTACTATGCTTCAAATACGATAAGGGAGCAGGTGGCAGAATCCAATAAAAACTCAATGATACTCTATTCACATCAGATCGAAGCTGCACTTAATAAGGAGACGAATTTCTTATATAACTTCACCGTGGAAGATCCGGATATTGCTGCCCTTTCGCAGTTGTTAAAAGATCCGGATGAATACTATTTAGCTAAAGCTAGAATCGTGAATACATTGACGCGGTACCATCGGTTTGATAATAGTGTAGATTTTCAATTTATCTATTCTTTGAAGAATCAAGATTTATTCAATACCCCAATCAAGACGAAGTCCTATGAAGAGTTGCTATCGATCAAGACATGCATCGAGAAGTTAGTGAAGAACGTAAAGCCTGACAGCGATATTTTCCTAGAATGGAAAGCAGTCGAATACAGTGCTAATAAATATGCATTAATTCGTTTAGTGGATACAGGGGACGACTTTTATCTGGGTGCTTTCGTCCAGCTTGAAAATTTGATGATCCCTTTAGATTTAATTCAATTAGAACAAGGATTTGCTAGCTTTGTTAGTCAAGAAGGTAAATTAATAACAAGTTCAGCATCCATCGATTCAGATCACTTGGATCCTTCACGGTCTTCAGAATCTTATCAGGTTGTAAAGAAGTGGGACAAGAATTATATCGTCGTTATGAGTCCCGTTCAAGATACAAATGTGATTCTCAGTGCGTTTGTACCCGAATCTCAAATGCTGAAAAATCTGAATCACTTTCGGAGAAGCATTATCTTGATATCGATTGTAATTTTATTTGTACTCTTCTTATATTTGTTCTATCTGAATGATATCATTCTGAGGCCAATGAACAATCTAGTTCGAGGTATGCGTAGGATTAAGTATGGGGATTGGAATATTCGTCTTCATGAATCGAAATCTAAGGAATTTACAATGATTAATGAAACCTTTAATAGCATGGCTGCACAAATTCATGAGTTGAAGATTAGTGTGTATGAAGAACAGATCAAAGCACATAAGGCAGAACTCAAACATTTACAACTGCAGATCAACCCGCATTTCTTACTAAATTCAATTAATATTATATATAATCTTGCGGAGATTAAGAATTTCTCAGTCATTCAACTGATGTGTATGAATCTGGTTCATTATTTCCGTTTTATGACGAAAACAAATCAGATCGCAGTTACGATTGCAGAAGAAATAGAGCATATGGAGAGTTATATCAAAATCCAACAAGTGAGATTTCCAGAACACGTTACATACGAGATTCGGATTTCGGAAGGTGCCGAAAAGGCGGCTATACCGCCACTACTCATACAGCCGTTTATAGAGAACGCCATTAAGTATGGATTCGACTTCATGGACCACCCTTTTCACATTACTATAGATGTCCGACTATCTGAAGAGGATCTGCTAGAGATAGAAATCTTTGATAATGGGAATGGATTCGCAGATGATATCTTACCTCAACTGCAAGAAGGAACTTTTGTGGAGAACCACAATGGAGAGCATTTAGGCATATCCAATGTGAAGTATCGGCTCAAACATATTTTTGGAGAACGTGCACGGCTAGAATTTGATAATCTACCGAATTCAGGAGCTAGGATAAAGATCGTAATGCCACTCCGAACCGTTGGAGAAATGACTTCATATTCATAACTCATGGAGGTAATCGCATGTTTAAAGTATTAATTGTTGATGATGAAATATACGCTGTGATGGGGATAAAGAGTGGAGTGAATTGGGAAGCTCTGCAGATATCCGAAGTATATGAGGCTTACAACATGCGAGATGCGTTACAGGTGTTTGAACGAACGTCGATTGATATTATGATCTGTGATATTGAAATGCCGAAAGGAACGGGTATTCAGCTACTCGAACATGTCAATGAAATTTCACCCGATACAGAGACGATATTCTTAACAGCTCACTCTGTTTTTAGTTTCATGAAGCGGGCGATCCAGTTGGATGGATTTGATTATTTACTAAAGCCAGTTGAATTCGATGTTTTACAAGATACTATAGCGAAAGCTCTTCAATCCATTCAGCAAGAGCGTGAAGTGAATAGACTGCGTGAACAGTATGAGCCTTATTATGAAATCTGGCTCAGAAAGAAAACGTTAATAACTGATAAATTCTGGAATGATATCTTATCTCGAAGAATTGTGTGTACGTCAGACAACATTGAAAGAATACTTGAAGAGCATGAATTGACTGCACTTCAAGGTGTGATATGCCTTCCAATCTTGGTCAGTGTGGAATCATGGCTACGTGAGTTTAGTACGAAAGATGAAGAGATGATCGAGTATGCCATCCGTAAAGGTGCTTCAGAGCTGCTGTTACGTAATCGGAATGGTAATGTCATTCAAACGAAACAAGGTGTAAACGTCGTTGTGCTTTATGAGTATGGGGATGATCTAGTCGAGATTGATGACCTGCAGAGATGGTGTGTGGAATATATTCAATCATGCAAAAGCTATTTCAGTTGTAATGTTTCATGTTATATAGGTGAACGTTCCTCCCTATACGAAATAGCAGACACGTACCACAAACTATTACAGCATGAGTATCATAGTCTAAGAAATACAACGGAAAAAGAAGAAAATGCAAGGGTAACGACACTGAATGATAACCTGGCTATTCAGCCCCATCATTCGGTGATTCAACGAGTTCAAGAATATATACAAGATCATCTAAATGAACCGATTACGAGAGAACAGCTCGCAAGTTATGTACATCTTAACCCTGCTTATCTGTCTCGATTATTTAAACGCGAAGTGGGAGAATCGATCACAGATTATATTCTGCATGTTCGAATGTCTATGGCTGAGGAGCTCATCACGGGATCAGGTATGCCAATATCGGATATTGCTCAAAAGTTAGGATATTTTAATTTTTCACACTTTTCAAAAATGTTCAGGCGAGTATATCATGCATCTCCCCAACAATTTAGACAGCAATCCATAGAGAGACGGGAGAGTTTATAAAAGGTGACTTCTGGTGGCTTCGAGTGTCGATGAAGTCACCATTTTTTGTGCCCTATTTATAAGTCATGTACAAAAGGCACAGGAGATCGAACAAGAGCTGAATAAATTGATATATGAGAACATGAAAAGTGAGGTGATTAACATGCCTACCAAAAAAAGAAAAAAGACTAATAAAAATGCTCACCTTGTCGGCCAACCCGTCATGGTTGTCTTAAAGGATGGAAGTTATTATATTGGAATCATGGATAGAATGGAGAAGGATGCCGTAACCCTTTCGGGTATACGACCTGAAATGAGACTTCCTGAATCCATTGCCGACAGTCAGGATCGAGCTCAAATATCAGGGTTTTTAAGTTCCCTTTTTGGTGGACTGGGTGGTTTGTCTGGAGCAGCTGGAGGAGAGGGCGGAGGAGGCCCGGGCCTTTTTGAAATGTTCGGGAAAATGATCCCTCATATTCAAGTAGGAATGAATATGATCAAGACAATCATGCCACTGATTGGAATGTTTAAGATATAACAACGAGTACAATGTATCAAAAAGTGCCTGAGAACGAGCCAGGCGCTTTTTTTTGCATAAAAGGTCACAAAAAATAAAAAAGCACACGCAAGTAGTTCCACAATCTGTTATATATAGAGGGTGACTCCGTAATGATGTGAGTAGTAGTTGTAGGCTAAAATCATCTAAATCTGAATATGAGGTGTTATTCATGTGGAAAGAAGCGATTGAATCTGCAATGGAGATAGTAAAGCGTAACGCGACCAATCATCCTGGGTTATTCCCGCATATTTCTAATGAACTGAGATACGACTGGGGCCAAAACAATGACTGGATCGACGGATTCTTCACAGGGCTCTTATGGTTGTCATACGAGTACAGTGGAGATGAATCTTATAAACAACTAGCCACTGAGCAGCTAAAATCATTTAAGCATCGACTAGACAATCATATCGTAATGGATCACCATGATATCGGGTTCCTGTATTCTTTATCTGCTGTTGCTGAGTGGAGAGTTACAGGAAATGTAGAGGCTAGAGAATTAGCACTCTTAGCAGCAGACAAGCTTATGCACAGATATCGTGACGGCTTTGGGGCAATTCAAGCTTGGGGGATGGAAAATGATCCAGAGAACGGTGGAAGAATTATTATCGATTGTCTAATGAATTTGCCACTTCTACACTGGGCTTATCAAGAGACTGGCGATAGCAGATACTATGAAATTGCAGAGAAACATGCTCAGAAAAGTTTACGTTTTCTAGTCCGCGGAGATGGATCGAGCTATCACACATTTTACTTTGATCAAATACAAGGAAATGCTCTGCGAGGTGGCACACATCAGGGTTATGAGGACGGCTCTACCTGGAGTCGGGGACAGTCATGGGGAGTTTTCGGCTTTGCACTCAGTTATCGTTATACGAGGAAGGAGATATATCTAGATACAGCTAAGCGAATGGCACGATATTTCATTGAGCATTTACCTGAAGATAATGTATCGTATTGGGATTTTGATGTTGATATTGAACCTGATACACCGCGTGACAGTTCTGCTACGGCAATTACAGCCTGTGGAATATTAGAGATTCTAGATCTGATGACTCCTGATGATCCAGAACGTGAATACTTGAATGATGCGCTGCATCGAATGATGAGATCGTTAGTGGAGAAGTACTCAACTCGTCATTTGAAAGAAGCTGAAGGCTTAATTCAGCACGGGTCCTATCATGTTCGAGGGGGACAGGCTCCCGACAATTATATGATCTGGGGCGATTATTATTATTTGGAAGCACTTGTACGTATGGATAAAGGAATCAAAGGCTACTGGTAATGAATCTGAAGCTGCCTTAGCAACAAGTGAGTAGAAATTTGCAGCACATTTGATGAAAAGGAGATGAAGCAAGTGGGTTCATCTGATATATCCATGAATGCAATTACACCTATTCTTCGGATCTTTGACGAGAATAAGGCGAAGGAGTTTTACTTAGAGTTCCTCGACTTTACTATGGATTGGGAACATCGATATGAAGACAATATGCCGTTATACATGCAAATATCTTTAGGTGGATGTGTCATACACCTTTCCGAACATCATGGTGATTGCTGCCCAGGTTCAGCTATTCGAGTTCAGACTCAGAATATTGAGGCATTACATAAGCAATTAAATTCCAAAGCGTACAAGTATATGCGACCCGGTCTGGAGATGATGCCATGGGGAACAATGGAGCTCTCTGTGGTTGACCCTTTTGGTAACCGCATTCATTTCTATCAAGATAGGATGAGCAGTGAATAAGAAGACCTAATAGATTGACCATAAACAGCCGACACGACTTGAGTGTTGGCTGTTTTTCATGTACTTCATGTTGTTGAATGATCACTTGTGTTTGCCATGGTCATTCCAATGTTCGGGTCGAACTAACGAGTCTGGTATTCGGGTAGTATGGTCCCCTTTAGCCGAATTTAGTTGAGCTTGGGTGAGGAAAAGGCTGCCTGAGAGGTCTGCTCCTCTTATATCTGCATCTCGAAGATCAGCTCCAATCAAGTCAGCGACTTGAAGATTTGCTCCTCTTAAATTTGCTGCAATCAGATAAGCTCCTCTAAGATTGGCACAACGGAGATCAGCACCTTTCAAGTTTACTCCTATCAGATCTAACCCTCGACCTTCAACTTTAGGCTGCTTACCAATACCTTTATACTTACGTTTAGCTTCATTGCGAACGAGTTCGCTCGTTCTTAGAAGAAGTATATTAACGTTTGCTCGGTGAGAGGATACATCAAGTTCCAAGAGTTCCAGTGGACTTAGATCGGTAAGATAAAGTGTTTCTTGGAGAGATAATTTAAGATCTTCAAAGATGGGGAAAGCTGAGCTTTGCGTAATCGCATCTGAAAGATACCACAATAATTCATGGAGATGCCACATGATTGGAAACACTTCATACATTTGTTTCGAAGAAGAAGGATGATGACGCCAGTCTTGTCCTGCATAGGTAACTTGGGAAATCTTCTGCCCAGCACCTAAGCAATCATATACGGTACATCCTCGAAATCCGATCTCTCTAAGATCTTTATGAACACCGCACCGAAAGTCTGAGCGTAGATTTGTACAAGGCTCTCCCGCAGGTTTATCTATCCTGAAATCTATAGAGGCTGAGAAGGGGAGTGCGACACAGCAAAGACCAAAACAGCTTGTACAGTCAGCCGTTAGATTTTTTCGGGTGTTCTCCAATAGGGTGGACAAAGAATCTTGTTTCTCGTTTAACACTTGAACATGCTCCTTTCTATGATCTAATTAAATCGAAAAGGTCTACGAAGTACAAGTGTTTTTTCATCGCTGCAATCCGAAAAACCTATTTAAAGTGGTGATTTTATGCATTGAATTCATAGCTAAAGGACATATTAATTTTACAACTTAATTGGAGAAGATTAGGTCATTAGTTAAGTAATATCCTATAAAAGATGAAAGTGGGTTCATCATGTCTGATTTTAGTCATCGTATTGAGAGTGAACTCAAATCGCTTTTACATGGTAGCGATGGCATTGTCATAAAAGCACTAAGTGAGCGTTTGGTTGTCGCCTACATGACAGGAATGATTGATCAAGCTCAGTTGAATTTGAATGTGTTAGCTCGGTTGGCAGGGAATGATCAATATGAGTCATTAGATCAAATATCTAAAATGATAGCCATTGGTGACTGTAAACCATTTGATAAACTACCAGATGCCATTCAGCAATTGATCAGTGGATTTGCTCTTGTGCTATTGGATGGAGTAGATGGTGGCTTGTTAGTTAATATCGCCAATATTCCTTCTCGTTCTCCTTCGAATGCAGATATTGAATCCACCATTTATGGTCCGGAGATTGCTTTTACAGAATCTATGGAGAGTAATATCGCTTTACTTCGTGCGTACATTACGAGTGATAAATTTATTCAGGAAGAAGTACAGCTCACTTCTGAAACGCATACGACCGCTAGTTTATTGTATCTAGAGGATGAGCATGAGAAAAATCCATTTGTTGAACTGATTCGTAAACGAGTGGAAAGTCGAAAAATAAAAGGGCTTATCGGAAGTCCTATATTTCTGAAGCTGCTCGCAGATAACAAATATTCTTTGTTTCCCGAGATGAGTTTATCTGAACGTCCAGACCGGACGGCACAAGCTATATTAGAAGGAAAAGTTGTCGTCATGGTTGAAGGGAATTCTCAGGTTATTATAGGACCGAATTCCTTTGTAGACTTTTTTCAATCGGTAGAAGATCGTTATTCCACTTGGGGAATAGGGATGTTTAATCGATTCTTAAGAGCATTATCGCTTGTTATTTCGATATTTTTGACGCCGATTTACGTGGCAGCTTTGACGTATCATTATGAAATGATTCCAATGACCTTACTTGAGCCACTCATTACATCAAGGTTCCGTGTTCCATTCCCACCATTGATGGAGGCCTTGATCATGGAGGTCTCGATTGAATTGCTAAGAGAAGCTGGAGCGAGGCTTCCAACGAAAGTTGGACAAACGATGGGTATTGTAGGAGGTATTGTAATCGGACAAGCTGCTGTACAAGCTGGATTTACCAGTAACATATTAATCATGCTTGTGGCACTTGCGGCACTCGGTTCGTTTACTACACCTAACTATATGATGAGTTCGACCATACGCTTTGTCCGTTTCCCAATGCTTCTTGCAGCAGGACTTTTGGGATTTCCGGGAATTGCTTTCTTCACAGGGTTTATACTTATACACTTGTTACGTATGACAAGTTATGGCAAACCTTATCTGTACCCGTTATATCCACCAGATCGTAAAGGGCTTCTTAATACCATGCTTGTGACAGAGCAATCAGAGACAGAATATAGAACGGATCTAACGAAAGTGAATGCCGATAATTTTAAATCTCGTTTGTCGAAATGGTTCCAATCCAGCGATGAAGAATAACAGGAGGTCAAGCTAATGAAGGTTCAAACATATCCACCAAAGAATAGTCAAATTCATGCTTATCTCCTGTTCTTCTTTATTTGTAATGTGCAGATCGGCGTAGGAATTTTCAGTTTTCAACGCTATATATTTCATGTTTCGAAGCATGATGCATGGATCTCAGTATTGATTGCCTGCCTATGTGCCCATGTGGTGCTTTGGTTAGTCATTCGTATGCTTAATAAATACGAATCTGCCGATATATTTGGAATTCAGTATGATTTGTTTGGCAAGTATATAGGGACAATATTCAACTGTATTTACATAATATTTTATCTACTAGTCTCAATATTAATAATGAGATCCTATGTACTGGTTATTCAGGTGTGGATGTTTCCGGATATGAGCAGTTGGTTGATTGTTTCTCTTCTGGCTATTCTTATCATCTATGCGGGATTTGGTGGTGTTCGGGTTATTATAGGAATGTGTTTATTGGGGTTTGTTGTTATCCTAATCACCGTTATTTTTTGTCTGGTGACTTTAAGATATTCCATATGG
Organism: Paenibacillus sp. FW507-14B1B; assembly: GCF_058781425.1. Lineage (NCBI taxonomy): Bacteria > Bacillati > Bacillota > Bacilli > Caryophanales > Paenibacillaceae > Paenibacillus > Paenibacillus sp. FW507-14B1B. Next base: position 68,008 of record NZ_JBYSWS010000001.1, read on the forward strand.
ACCCAATTGTTACCGATCATGGAAAGTAATATGAAAGATATTCTCAGAGGTGCCTTTAGAATGAGTTTTACGTTGGCTGGGTTTGAATTTATTATGCTCATCTATCCTTATGTTAGAAATAAGGAAAGAGCGATGTATCACTCTCAGTTTTCCCTATTATTTGGGAACTTTATTTATCTTATAATCATGATTCTTTCCGTAGCGTATTTCTCCTCGTCACAGTTAGAGCGCTCTATTTGGCCAACATTTAATATGTTGAAAATATTGAAATTTCCATTTTCAGAACGTTTGGAGTTTATAGTCATTTCGATGTGGATGCTAATGGTATTAACTGGGATACTAATCAATGCTTGGGCAATTACGAGAGGGTTTAAACGCATGTGGAATTGGAATCAGAAGTTAGTGCTTCTTACAGTCATTCTAATAGCGTCGACGGTTACGGTTATGATGGAGGGGCGTAAAAACATAGATAAACTAGGGGAGTGGGTAGGGCTAGGTAGTTCGGTGCTGTCATTCTTATATCCTTTTTTATTAAGCTTAATCGCATTGATAGTGCTCAAAGTTCGTGCACGCAAAGCTGGAGACAGAGGAGGCGGTGCATCTTGAAAACATTAAGATTAAGCGCAGCTCTGATTCTTCTGATCGGGCTATGTGCCTGTCAACGCTCAACGGTTCTAGAAGATCAGTCGATCTTGATCGCGCTAGCCTATGAAGTGAAAGAGAATAATAAATTCCAAGTGTCGGGTACATTTATCAATGCACAGCCTGATACTAAAAATACAAGTCGTACGGTATCGGTAGAAGCAGAAACGAGTAAAGGGGCTCGTCAAAAAATGAATCAAATGCTCCCGAACAAGCTAGCTACGGGGCAAATACGTCTCATTTTGTTAGATCATGATATTTTTCGCTTAAAGATGATTCAAGAAATTGAAGTTCTCAGCCGGGATCCGTTCTTCAGTGATATTATTAAGATCGCAATTGTGGATGGCTCTCCTGAAGAGCTCTTAAATTACAAATATGAGAATCATTCTAATATTGCGATAGCTCTAAATGATTTATTGGAACACAATGTGAAGACCGATTGGACTCCGTCGATGACACTTCATGACTTTACGCGGTCAAGGGGTCTTAATCGAACCGATTTAGCGATACCCTTGCTAAAAAGAGAAGATGATGAGGTTGTATTGAAAGGTCTCACACTTCTTAATAAAGATGAAATCGTAGGAGAAGCTTCGCCTAAAGAAGGATTTTTCATTAAGACGTTGCATGGGGCAGATATACCATATTTATACGAAGTCAACATCAAGAAAGAGGATATGCAGCACAGTGATATGGATCGATTTTTAATACAAGATTCCGATCATGTACGAGTTGTATTTAGTGTTACAAAAGCTAAGGGGAAGATCAAGCTCGTGGATAAGAAGAACCTCAAATTTGATGCTTCGATCGATATGGATATTGATATACAAGAGGTATCAAAAAGATACAAGTTTATCGAGCCAGGTGCGATTGATGCTTTAAAGAAGCAGATTCAGTACGAAGTAAATAAAGAATTCCAAGAGTTCTTGAACAAGCTGCGCAGGTTGAATTCGGATTGTGTGGGTTTTGGTGAGATTTATCGCAGTCGGGTCGGAAATTCGGATATGGTTGAGGAAAACTGGAGTAAAATGTTCCCTGAAACCACACTTCATGGTCAAGTTAATATCGGAGTTATTCGTACCGGCATTATTGAATAGGACAGGATTATTAAAAATGTAACAAGCAGCCACCAAGAGTTTATTTGAGTGGCTGCTTGTAGTATGGTGCTGTGTTCTAAGACACATAGGTTGGACTAAGGAAGAATATTACCTGCCGCACGGTAAATCTCGTACCATTCCTCACGAGTCAGTCTAATATCACCCGTTTTGATGCAATCTTTCAGACGATTAATATTCATCGTGCCGATAATAGGCTGCATGTTCGCAGGATGACGCAAAATCCATGCAATTGCAATTGTTGTGTTACTTACATTATATTTTTCTGCAATCTCATCAATTTTCAGGTTCAGTTCTGGGAACTTATCATTGCCTAGGAATACCCCTTCGAAAAATCCATACTGGAACGGTGACCAAGGCTGGATTGTAATGTCATGAAGTCTGCAGAAATCCAGAATGCTACCATCACGATTTACTGCAGCATCGTTCTCCATATTAACGTTGATACCGCTTTGGATCATGGTTGTGTTCGTAATACTTAGTTGAAGCTGGTTAGCTACTAACGGCTGTTTTACAGCTTTTTTCAGAAGCTGAATTTGCATTGGATTCTGGTTGGATACGCCAAAATGACGAACCTTACCGGAGCTTTCTAGTTGATCAAATGCTTCAGCCACTTCTTCCGGTTCTACAAGTGTGTCCGGGCGATGTAGAAGAAGGACATCCAGATACTCTGTGTTGAGTCTTTTCAAAATGCCATCTACAGAATTTAGAATGTGTTCTTTAGAGAAGTCGAACATCCCTTGTCTAATCCCACACTTCGATTGGAGAATAATCTGTTCGCGTACTTCTGCGTTCATATGTATAGCATCTGCGAATAATTCCTCACAGGTTCCACCGCCATAAATATCAGCATGATCAAAGAAGTTTGCACCTTCTTCCAGTGCAGTTTGAACAAAACGCTCCGCCTCAGACTTCTCCAGCGAATTTATACGCATGCAGCCAACGGCCACAACGGGTACCTCGAGTGAACTGTTTCCAAGTTTAATCGTTTTCATGAATTTGGACCTCCATATCATATTCGGTGAATCGTGGACCATTGATGCACCAGCTTGTCTCTTGTTTATTGTGACACGCAGGTGGGGTATGATTCAACTTTTATTTTTGATTAAGAATTGATACATTTCTTAAGATTTTCTTTAGCTTTTCCACATTTTTTATTAAACTATATATTCTAGACTACATAGATATTACATAAGGGAGATGTTGAAGTTGAAGAAGTGGTTATGCTTGCTTCTATTAGTCATGTTGGTGGGGTGTGAATCAGTTCAATCACAGCAAGGTATGGGCAATAGTGAGCAAGAGAATAAAGTACCGGTAGCTCAACCTGAGAAAACACATGATACAATCCAAATTTCGAAAGATCAGGTGCATAAAGGGAACCTCGTATTGGTCAATAAGAAGTATCCGATTCATAAAGAAGGGTTACCTACCGATATTGTAAACCTATACCAAAACAATGAATTAATTCAGGGATATAGCTTGCTGGATAATACGATACAAATATCGACGCTAGTGGCAGAACAATTTAACAAGATGGTGGCAGCGGCAGCTCGTAGTGAAGTGAACCATTTTATGATCAGCAGCGGGTACCGAGACAATACAGAGCAAAAGAAGTTGTATCAGGAGATGGGTTCCGATTATGCTCTTCCTCCGGGATACAGTGAACATAATGTTGGACTCTCTTTAGATATCGGATCTACGCTTAAATCGATTGATGTCGCTCCTGAAGGATCATGGCTCAAGAAGTACGCATGGGATTACGGGTTTATTCTTCGGTATCCTTTAGATAAATCAGAGATTACAGGTATTCAATATGAGCCTTGGCATTTCCGTTATGTAGGATTACCTCACAGTATCATTATGAAGGAGCAACATCTGACACTAGAAGAATATCTGAAGTTTCTCAAGGAACAGAAAACATACACCACAACGATTAATGGTAAGCAGTATGAAATTTCTTTCGTTCCTCTTTCCGAGCAAATGACTTTCGAAATCCCTGTGAATAGCATGTATGAGTTGTCAGGAAATAATACGGATGGTGTTATTGTTACAATCGAAAAAAATTAATATAGGTCCGTGGTGTCCGATGTAACTTCTCCCAGACATATTATATATTCACAAACATGCATAATAGGTTATACTGGAATGTACATTGAAAAATTCATAATCTGTTATGAATGTTTACACCAGGAGGATATGGATGGGACAAGCAAATGGATCATTACAGAAAAAATTAAAGCCTAGACATATCAGTTTTATGGCTATGGGCGGTGTCATTGGTACTGGAATATTTAAAGGCAGCGCTGAAACGATTGGACTTGCAGGTCCAGGGGTTATTGTATCTTATATTTTTGCAGGATTATTGCTTCTTGTTGTAATGGCTGCAATGGCTGAGATGGCAACCGTATATCCCAATCGGAATATGAAGGATTTTATACGTGAAGCTTTTGGAGAGAAAGTCTCATTTGTTATGGGATGGATGTACTGTTTTATGTGGTTATCTGTATGTGTAATCGAAGTGATTGCGGCAGGCAGCTTTCTGCAATATTGGTTTCCAGATGTGCCATTATGGGGGTTAAGTCTGGCCTGTGCAGTGTTTATAATTCTCATCAATTTACTAAGTGTAGGTACATTTGGTGAATTTGAATTCTGGCTTGCAGGTATTAAGATAGCTATGATTCTCATCTTTATCGTACTGGGTGGAGGATTAATATTCGGAATTATTCCAAGTGATCATACACCTTATCTTCACAATTTCACGGCTTTTGGAGGTTTTTTCCCAGGTGGCTGGACGTCGATATTCTCGGCTCTGCTGGTCGTGATGTTCTCTTATGGAGGCTCTGAGCTTATCGGTCTGACGTTGACAGAGACAGAGAATGCCGAGAAAATTCTACCGAAAGTGGTCGGTACCTTTATTCTGAGAATTATTCTGTTCTTCACCCTACCGATCCTTATCATCTGTGGTTTAATTCCTTGGAATCAGCTCGGGCCAGATAGCAGTCCGTTCGTACAGGTTCTTACATCAACGGGCCTGTCCAGTGCTGCACATATTATGAATTTCATCCTAATCACTGCGGTATTGTCTGCGGCCAACTCGGGAATATATGGTGCTTCGCGAATGCTGTTCTCTATGGCAGCTGCAGGTGAGGCACCTAAATCATTAGCTAAAACGAACCGAAAGGGAAGCCCGGTACACACACTCTATCTGTGTGCTGTTATTCTACTTGCTGGCTCGATGCTTGGATTATTCGCACAAGATCAGCTGTTTCGTATATTGATGGCTGTTCCTGGATTCGTTGTGATATTGGTATGGATATGTATCGCCTCTTCTCAGTTGAAGCTCCGAAATCAGTATCCTATTAAACCTTCGTTTAAAGTGTGGGGTTATCCTTATGTAACTGGATTTGTCGTGGTCGCTCTTTCAGTCATAGCCGTTATGTTTATATTTGATAAGCAGAGCCGTTTAAGTATCGGGATCTGCATGGCTGTTCTGGTGATGCTCAGCATCTGGTCGTTCATTAAATTTCGCCCTAACAGAACAGGAACGGGTGTTCTAAAAAAGTAGTTGACATATATGCTAATCAAATATTATATTATTATCAATTGAATGAAGTAGCGGGAGAAGCACCTCGCAGGATAGGCTAATATGCCTTTCTTGTGGGGTGCTTTTTTTGCTGTTTGTTTGAAAATATTATTTATACAGGAGATGATTTCATTGATGAAACGAAGAAGCAAGCACCACAGTTACATGATCTGGTCTGGACTAGTTCTGATGTGCTTCCTATTGTTTGTAGGAAAACCACCGTATGCAGAAGCTGCCGGAAGTGGGTGGGATGATGCGTTAACTAGTATAGATCAACTTTATGATAGCTTAATCATTTTAGAAACTTCGAATAAACAAGTTAAGCAGCAAACATCAGATTTACGTAAACGAAATAACGATAAACTGAAAGAAATAAATAAACAAGTGCAGCTCATTGACAAAGTTAAGCTTGATAAGTTGAAATCTGATGCCGAACAAGCACAGAAGAAGTATGCACCTCTGCTTGCTGAGTATACGGCGCTTGGAAAGAAAGCTACGGAAGCAAGGAAGAGTAAGAATAAAAAGTCTGCTCTCATGTATGATCTCAAACGGAACCGTATTAAGGCATCTGTAACTGCTGCAAGACAAGAGATTAAGGTGAAGCGGGATGCTCTGACAGCTGCGAAGAAGCAAGCAACAGCGAAAGCTAAAGTCGTTAAAGATGCTCTAGCACCCGTGGGAACAGTTAAGAAACAAGTAACAGAGGAGAATAAGAGGATCGCAGAGGCTAATCAGCGTAGGATTACAGCGGATAAACGCTATAAGGCAGCTATTAAGATGGGGGATGCAGTAAGTGCTGCTATTGAATTAAGAGTGATTACTGGAGAGCTAAACCGAATTCAAACATCTCTTAAGAAGGTATATGATTGGGAGGGGAACATTCGGAATACCCTTCATACAGCGGAAGGCAAGTTACCGAGATAGGGATAAAGGAGCCTAGTCGATAGGCTCCCTTGTTTAAAATTTAAATGTTTAATTAATTAAAAATTGTTGGAGTTATCCGAGTGGCACGTTCACATTAGTAGACTTGATTTAAACTGACAGGTCCCAGACTACCGCTAGAACCTTGGAATTGTCCTTTGACAACATAAGTTCCTGCGCTAAGATAGCCTACGGAAAACTCTGCAGGATTCGAGGTGGGGCCTACATTCACGGAAGTGGAGAATACCTTATTAAGTTGACCAGAAGGCCCTTTAGAATAGAGTGAGAGTTCAACGGTATCATTGGTAGGGCTCCATAGTCCAACACTTAATTTATGTTGAGCTGTTTGGAATACAGACAGATCGTGTGATGTTGCTGTAAAGGAAGCAAAAGCGCTAGTAGAGAAAGAGAAGAACGCTAACAACAAAATGATGAGTGATTTTTTCATTGATTTCACCTCCTTTCATGACAAAGGGTAACAGTAGAGAAAAAGGAAAAATGTTAATATGTAGCAATATTGCAACTATTATATCAAATTAATGGATATTTTTACATATGTTAATCTTTTATATCAAATATTTTATCTCGTCTGGACCTATGGATTATGATATACATAATGGATAAATTAACATATTTTATATGGAGGTAATTATGTATGAAAACCCACTATTACTTAGATTGGTTTTATGATAAGGGCTTTTCTGAGAAGCTAGTCAATGTGCTGAATGAGGATATAACCGTCAGAAAATCAATTGTTATGATTAGCGCCAAAACACCTGATCATAAAGATGAGCTAATTAATATTGATAGTGTATTTGAAAGAAATTGGTTTAATCAAGCTAACATTTTTTTTGAAGAATATCATTTGATTGATCACCGTACACAGAAAGAAGATGCCCAGCGATTCATTCAGAACGCCTCCGTCATTTTTTTGTGTGGTGGGAATCCACAGCATCAAAAGCATCTTTTGACGAAAAATGAATTATCGGATTTGATTAAAAAAAGTAATGCTGTTGTAATGGGAACGAGTGCTGGTGGGATGAATATGTCTAATAAATATTTGGATGAATGCACTGTTTACGAAGGTATGGCTCTTCATGACTTTTCTTTTGAAGCTCATTTTGATCATGATAACAAAGCAATAATTGAGGAACGGTTTCCTTTATCTGATAAAATGGATATTTATGTGGCAGCAGACCAAGATGGTGCAGTTCGTGTGAAGGACAACAAAATCGACATTATAGGCAATGTATACATCATTTCCAACTCAAAGATTCAGAAATTGGTTGAGACGCTCTAATACTTTATACTTTGATCTAAATCCCATCGAAAGAGAAAAAACCTCTTCGCCGTTAAGGGAAGAGGCTTTTAGCTAATGCGTGAACATTAGTTTGTATAGTTATCGAAATATCCTTGGATATAGATCATTGGCGTTCCTTTATCTCCACTACCCGAAGTTAAGTCGGATAGAGAGCCAATAAGATCGGTCAATCTTCTAGGCGTAGTACCTTGAGCTTCCATGGCACCTACGAGATCTGATTCTTTATTGTTGATATATTGAGAGATGGCTTGTTTCAGTTCATCTCCTCTTAAGTGAGCGAAGTTATTATCTGCAAGATACTTCAGCTTGACTTCATTCGGTGTACCATCAAGGCCTGCAGTGTAAGCTGGTGATACAACAGGATCAGCAAGCTCCCAGATCTTACCTACAGGGTCTTTAAATGCTCCATCGCCATAGATCATAACTTCAACCAGTTTACCTGTTTTTTCTTTAAGCATTTGTTGAATCTTATCAACGACAGGTTGGCAGTTACGAGGGAACAACTTCACACTATCTTCTGTAGATTTATTAGATCCAAGCAGACCGTATGCTTCATTACATCCGCTGCCATCAATGGATTCGGATAGAATGTTATCCAAGCTGTAGATTTTCTCTCCACCGTTTGCTTTAAGAATTCTCTTTGTTCTGAATCGAGTATGGATATCACAAGTAAGAACATTTTTCGTGTACTCAAGAATGGTCTTTGGATTGTTGGAGAAAATAACTTCGCATTCTGTACCATATTCTTCAACAATCGATTTGTAGTAATCGATGTAATCCACACCTGTGAAGGTATGCTTCTCATATCCAAAATGCTCGCGGAATTGTTGCTCAGTCAGAACATCAGTCCATGGGTTGATGCCTTTTTCATCAAGCATATCTAGATCGACCAAGTGGTTTCCAACTTCATCTGATGGGTAGCTAAGCATCAAGACAACTTTTTTAGTGCCTTTTGCGATACCACGAAGACAGATTGCAAAGCGGTTACGACTTAGAATCGGGAAGATAACTCCGACGGTTTCGTCTCCAAATTTGGAGTTTACATCTTTCGCAATATGATCAATCGTAGCATAGTTTCCTTGGGCACGAGCAACGATCGATTCTGTTACTGTAACGATATCTTTATCTTGGATGGTAAAACCTTCTGCTTCGGATGCTTTTAGTACACTATCTACAACGATTTCTTCGATACTGTCTCCACGATTGATGATCGGGCCACGAAGACCTCTTACTACAGTTCCAACTAATCTTTCCAAAATAATCGCTCCTTAATATATGTACATCTAATGTAATAATTGACGTTTATATTTGTAATATACAACATTCATGTGATATAAGTGAAATTAATATATCAAATAACAGATATAAGAGGTGCTTATACCGTGAGTAAATTAGATTTATATAGAGTGTTTTGTATGGTTGCCAAAAGAAAAAGCTTCTCTAAAGCGGCTCAGGATCTTTACATGACCCAGCCGGCTGTAAGTCAATCGATCATGCAATTGGAAAATGAACTAGATACACGCTTGTTCACAAGAACACCCAAAGGAGTTACTTTAACGAATCAAGGCAGTCTTTTATTTGAATATGCTAATTCAGCTATTAACTTAATAAATGTTGGAGAAGAGAAGATCCTGGAGTTTAAGAATCTAACAACCGGTGAGTTAAAAATAGGTGTTGGTGATACGATTTCCCGTTACTTTTTACTTCCCTATCTCGAAGCATTTCATAATCAATACCCTAACATTAAATTTAAAATTGTGAATGGGACCACACTTGAGATTTGCTCGATTATTAAATCCGGAGAAGTTGATATTGGGATATGTAATCTTCCATTATATGATCCCGCTCTAGAAACCAGACCATGTATTGAAATACAGGATATTTTTGTTTGTGGTGAGAAGTTCAAAAGTACATTAACTGGTCAAGTTAGTCTAGAACAGGTTGTGAGCCTGCCATTAATCTTTCTTGAATCAAAGTCCAATTCCAGAAAATACGTTGAGGACTACATGTTAGCTCAGGGTATCAAAATGTCACCGGATTTTGAACTTGGTTCACATGATCTGTTATTAGAGTTCGCCAGAATTAATTTAGGAGTAGCATGTGTAACGAAACAGTTCTCTCAAGAGTATTTAGATCAAGGGTTATTATATGAAGTTAAACTTCAGAAGGAAATACCAATGCGAAGTATAGGGGTATGTTTCTTGAACAGTGTATCTTTATCACCAGCATCTACTAAGTTTGTTGAAATAATAGATACTAAATTATCCGATAAATAAATGGAAATATATGATTAAAATGCTATAATGTGCCGAGAAATCCATTTGTTATTTTGGAGAGGTGGCTGTTCATGTCGAGGTTGTTGAAGGTTGTCTGTTTACTCGTACTATTATTTGGTCCCATCTCGCTATTTGCAGAAGAGCACCCTGTTAGTGCTGCTGGGAACTCAGGCATCACCGTCATCGTAGACGGCAACGAGATGAAACTATCTGTAAAACCGATTAAAGTAAAAGGAAATGTCTATTTACATGCAAAAAGTATATTTAATGCACTCGAGATACAGTCAACACTCGGAAAGAAAACAATCAAAATCGTTCATAATGATAATACATACAGCGGAGAGGTAGATCAAAAGCGTATGTTTATCGGCGAACAGAAACTTAATTTGAGTACTTCTCCTCTACTTCGTGAAGGACGGATCTATGTACCGCTAAGGTTTGTTGAGATCGTGTCAGGTAAAGACGTTAAGTATGATGCGAGTAACAGCCAGATCAGTATTGGTTTGAGTCCCGAGTCTAAGAAAGCACTGCAAAGAAGCTTGTTTGAAGCAGCAAGAAGGGGAGATGCTACGGCCGTAACAAACTTAATTAAGCGTGGGGCTGATCCAAACGGTAAGCTCAATTTTGAATATGGAAATAATATCCCCCTCGTTTATGCCGTGATCAACAACAGAACAGAGGCTGCTCGAGCATTAGTGAAAGCTGGGGCCAAAGTAGACTCAGACAGTCAACACCTTGGTTTCAGTGTAATTGTTAGTCAGAATGCTGAACTACTAGAAATTCTGATTGAGAATGGATTAGATCCGAATTACAAGAATCACACGGGAACGCTGCTTCAATCAGCTTCGGGCATTATAGGAATGTCTGAGAATGGGACTTTCATAAAGGATCTTAGACCATCTTTAGAAATAGTTAACATGTTATTGAAACACGGAGCGGACCCTGGTATTGATAACCCCTTATACCGAGCAGTAGATGCTCAAAATTACAGCATTATCCAATCATTGATCCGTGCTGGTGCAGATCCTTATAAAGCGAATGAACATGGGGAAACCCCTTATGAGTATAGTGTCCGAAAAAACATTAATCGTTGGTTGACGCTTCAAGCAGAACGAGTTATTGTTCCTTCGTTTAAAATCTTAGATGCAAATGGGGCTGAGGTTTCTTCCGGAGGAATTAGTATTCGTTCCTTAGACGATTCTCAAACTCCAATTCAATTTATTCAATTTAATTCGGGGCAGGTTTATGTTGATGTTCCTGATGGCAGATATCAAATTCTTCATGTCAATGTAGCAACCAGCACATATATCTTGCAGCAGGGGTATGAAATAACAATTAAGGACGGAAAGGTTGCTCCAAGTATTCTAACGTTACCGAAGTTGAATGTGAATGTTACATTGATAAGTGATTCGATCTTGATTGCTGACGGTTTTCTAACTTTGTATAACAAACGTACGTCAGATTATATCGCTATCGATGTCCAAGGTAATCAATCCAGGATATTCATTGAACCCGGTCAATATCGTATTTTCAGCTATGTAGACTCGTCGAAAAATACTTATAACGTTGATTCCTATCTTACGGTGAAAGGGAACAGTGGGATTGAAGAAATCACTTTTGACATGAGAGTGAAAGAAAGAAATGACAGCAATTTTTATAGCAGTAACATAACAAAACAAACCCCACTAGTGGACATGAAATTCACCGCTTCAGACAGTTGGTAGTGACGGTTTCATAATTTGAAATGTGTAAAAAAGGTGCTTCTCGCAAGATCTTTCTTAGATCTAATGGGAGAAGCACCTTTTTTTATGAAATCATCGGCCTATTTAAGAATGAAAGTTGCAGTAACTGGATTATGATCACTATGTTCGAATTTAAGATCATGTCCAGTAACATTAACGATCTCAACATTCGGAGAAACTAGGAAGCCGTCGATTACGGAGAGGAAATTAACACCTTCTTGATAAGCGATATCGAGTGTTCGGACCGTAGGTGCGTTCGGATCTACCGCCCACTGAAAGCCTTTTGGAGAGAAGGATTCAGGGATGGATTGGAGCCACTGTGGCCATTCCTGTTTGGTTATGAACTTATTATGATCTGTACCGGGCAGGGCATGATTCCAGTCACCGCCGATGACAAGATAGTTATCTTTTTGAGCCTCTTGATTAATATAGCCTTCTAGGAAATCGAGCTGCTGTTTGCGGATTCTCCCACCTTTGTCAAATGCAGATAGATGGAGGTTGATCGTGACAAGTTCTTTACCATTACTGACTGGAAATCTACTCTCTATAAATCCACGATCGAGCTCAAACAACTGCACTGGCCAGCTTTCTTTACCGGGTAGATCGTACCGTTTATGTGAAGTACTGGTGAACTGAGACAGGCTTAGTAAGCCGCTGTTCACTTCACCCATAGGACGTGTAATCGGGACCGGTACCCAAGGCACTTTGTAGTTATAAGCGAATGTGTCACTATATTGCTTCAATGTACGGCTAATTCGCGCATATTCATTGATCCGATTACTTCGTGAGGAGTTTGTATCCACTTCTTGCAGCATGTACAGATTGGACTCATTACTCCTTAGGAAATCGATAATGGCATTTAGGTTGATCTCTGTTTGTTCTGTGTTTCTAGATCGAGACTTCGTACCACCGTCCATGAAAAAATCCTGACCACGATCGAGTCCTGCGTATCCGATATTAAAAGTCGTAACCGTGAACGGTTCTCCTTGCTTAAGTGTAACAGGGGTGTTGTTACTATTGGTTTGTAGTTCTACTTGAGCCGGTGGCTTATAATCCACTGCTGTAATATAGATTAGAAAGATGACAACCAGAGTAATCAAGCCAAGCACGATCCACAGTAGCCATTTTAAAGATTTCATTAGCATTAGGTTGTTCTTACCTCCCAGTTAAAAAGTCTTCCTATGCGAGTGGAACATTCGCGCTACAGTGAAATTACCATAAATATGAAGAAGGCGCTAGTGTAATGTAATGCGGGTGAATAATCGCTTTCCTGATTTTGAATATGAGGTTGATTGGTAATATTTTCTTTACAATTGTGGATTGAGCGAATACAATAAGAACAAATATGTGAGTGGGTGGATAATAATGAAAATGTTTATGACAGGACCTATCGAGTAATCGATAACTGAATAGGTGACGAACGGTCAGATGATTATAATCAATGCTTATTAAGGTTGATCTCATGATGAACGTTTGTGCACACCCTGTCTTGAACATCTCATCTATTATTGCATTGCATTCAAGCAACTTGCAGAAGTGAAATTCACTTTCATTTTTGCCGTTTCTTTAATGTTAATAAGCCGTTGGTGGACATTTGTTCATCGAGCGGCTTTTTTGCGTCCAAAATATCCCTTCACATGGAAAGGAGATGCTTTAGTAGTGTGCAGATAATTGCGGAATTCTTGATAAGCAGATGCTACTACGGTTCGGAGTTTAAGATTTTAATAAAATAATTTGAAGAAATGGGTGAGTTATCTTGTTATTCAGTATTTCTAATCATGGTGTGTTCCGAGTCGTAAAAGTTGTGTTTCAGAATTCTTCTTAGCGAGGTTGCGCATGAAAAATGATACAGACGGATCTTTAAATGACAAGAAGATAACTGAATATTATGGGGGTGGGCACATTGCCCAAGCAAGAAAAGGTTTCGATGTCGTGGCTGCTGAGATATTTAATCCCGGTAAAAGGACGGCTGATGATACTGCTCGTTATGCTCTTAGGTTCTACAGGGCTGCAGCTCTTACAACCACAGATTGTTAAGCGATTTATTGATACCGCTGCTGGAGGCGGGATACTTGCTAGTCTGATTCAGCTTGCGGGGCTGTTCTTGATCGTAGCTGTAGTCAACCAACTGATTACGGTGGCTGTTAGCTATCTCGGGAACGATGTCTCATGGCGAGCTACGAATCGATTACGTGGAGATCTGCTAAAGCATTGTTTGCGGCTTGATATGCGTTTTCATAACAAAAAGACACCAGGAGAGATGATTGAACGCATAGATGGGGACGTAACAAGCATTTCGAATTTCTTCTCGATGTTTATAGTGCAGGTCATTGGAAGTTTTGTGTTATTAGCTGGGATTTTAGGATTCATGTATACGGTGAATCTACCCATTGCTATTGTCATGACAATTTTCACACTCTTATCCATTATGTTTATGGTATTCATTCGTAACTTAGGTGTGAACTCGTCCAAATCGGAGCGAGAAGCGAGTGCATCCTTGTTTGGCCTTATAGAAGAGCGGATTGCCGGGATCGAAGATGTTCAAGCCAATGGGAATGTACCTTATATTATGAATCGATTCCATCGTATGATGCGAGTCGTTTTCTTAAAAGGAAGAAAAGCTTGGATGCTTCGAGTCGTCCCGTGGAACACCACGGTCATCCTATTCGCACTTGCTGTAACTGCTGTTCTATTAATCGGTGTTCGTTATTATTTAGTTGGCGAGATTAGTTTGGGAACCTTATTCCTAATTTATCAGTATACCCAAATGCTGAATGACCCGATTGAGATGCTAGGGGATCAAGTGCAAGAGTTCCAGAAAGCGAAGTCAGGTATGATTCGTTCTAGAGAGTTACTATCGAATCGCAGTGAGATTGTCGAAGGGAACGAGGAAGAACTCCCGGATGGAGCGCTTGGACTTGAATTTGAAGGAGTTAACTTTAGCTATAACCAGGATAAGCCTGTCTTACATGACATTCATTTTAAAGTGAATCCTGGAGAGCGTCTCGGCATTATCGGTCGGACTGGGAGCGGGAAGTCGAGCCTTAGTCGAACACTTCTTCGTCTGTATAACATTGATAGTGGCATCATTCGGGTTGGGGGAACGGATATTACGAAGCTTAAACTTACATCTTTATATCGAAGAGTTGGAATGGTAACGCAAGATGTACAGTTATTTGATGGTACGCTACGAGATAATTTAACGCTGTTTGATAACCGAGTGACGGATGAATTTATTCTGGAAACAACAGAGCGATTAGGACTTCGTCAATGGATTGATGCTCAGCCAGAAGGATTAGATGCATATCTCACTGCAGGTGGTGCATCCCTCTCTGCAGGTGAGGCGCAGCTATTTGCACTAACTCGTGTATTTCTAACCCAACCAAGCTTGGTCATTCTAGATGAGCCATCTTCTAGACTCGATGCTGCAACAGAACATATGCTTCAGGTCGCTGTGGACCAGCTCATGCGTCAGTGTACAGGGGTCATTATTGCACACCGACTTGCAACACTAGAGTCCGTGGACAAAATCATGGTTCTCGGTGATGGCCGGATTCTGGAGTTTGGTGAAAGAGAAGCACTTGCGCAAGATCCAACCTCACATTATGCAAGATTGCTAGTAACCGGTAGAGAGGAGGAATTAGCATGACAATCAGTGGTTTTATCGGGCGGTTGTTTCGCTTTCAACCCTTCTTGTTTATCATCAATGGATTGTTATGGTGTATATTTCATTCCTTGCCGTTAGCTATCGGACTTGGAATGCAGTGGTTCTTTGATCGAACAACTTCGAATTCACCGGATTTCTTGTGGCTCGCTGTGCCTCTTATATTCATTGCCTTAGTTAGAGTTGTAAGAGTGGGGGCTTTCTTTACAGCCTTTTATCAATGGGTGACGTATATTTATCACATCCAAGCTATTCTAAGAACGAATATGTTGGCAGGTATTATGCGCTGGCCTGGACGGAACTTACCAGCATCTCCTGGAGAAGCGATGAGTCGTTTCCGTGATGATGTGGATGAGGTTGTCGAATATATAGAATCATGGGTTGATTTTTGGGGACGTCTCGTGTTTGCAATCGTTTCCGTTATTATTATGGCGAGCATTAACTGGGTGATCATGCTGGTAGCTGTTCTTCCCTTAGTGGTAGTTACACTGCTTAATAATCTGTCAGGTAATCGTGCACGACAATATGGACAGAAAAATCGTGAAGCGACGGGGCGAATTACTAGTTTTATTGCAGAAACATTTGGTTCCGTGCAAGCCTTGAAGCTGGGGCAGGCAGAGAACCATGTTCATGAACGATTTATGAAGCTGAATGAAGAGCGCCGTCAAGCTGCACTCAAGGATAATCTGTTCAAGCAGTGGATGCGTTCTCTTAATCAGCATGTGCTAAGTATTTGTACGGGCTTGATTCTCCTCCTTTGTGCTGCGGAGATGCAGGCGGGGCGTTTCAGTGTTGGGGATTTTGCTTTATTCACAGCCTATTTGGGAAATATCGGATTTAGTATTTCTCTATTCGGTTATATGGTATTTCAGCATAAGCGGCTTAAAGTATCTTTTGACCGGATGCGTACATTGTTTCGTCCCGGTGAAGAAGATCGACTTATTGAAGCTAGAGAAACGTACCTTAATGAAGATCCGCCAGAGCTTTCGAATATCAAAAGAGATCCAAGCGAAAAACTCGAAGTGCTTGAAGTAAAGGACTTATCGTATCACTACCCTCAGTCTGACAACGGGATAGCAGATATCCAGTTCTGTCTTGAGCGAGGGAAGTTTCTTGTGATCACCGGTCGTATAGGCTCAGGTAAATCCACGCTTGTACGTACATTGCTTGGTCTTCTTCCTAAACAGAGTGGAACCATTCGGTGGAACGGTCAAGATGTCGATCCGGCAACCTTTCTTATGCCACCTAGGGCCGCTTATACACCACAGGTACCTCGTTTGTTCAGTGATCCGTTACGAGAGAATATCGTGCAGGGAAAGAAAGAGAATGTTGAAGAAAGTTTGGAGCGATCCATACGCATAGCTGTGATGGATAGGGATTTGGAGAACCTTGATAAAGGATTGGAAACATACGTCGGTCCAAGAGGAGTCATGTTATCTGGAGGACAAATTCAGCGAGCAGCAACGGCTCGTATGCTGATGACAGGTGCAGATTTATTCATCTTTGATGATCTATCGAGTGCACTGGATGTCGAAACAGAGCAGCAGGTGTGGGAAGGACTGTTCCAAGAGAAGGACGTCACCTGCATTGCAGTGTCTCATCGCAGGGCTGCTCTTGCGAAGGCGGATCATATCATTGTTATGAAAGATGGCCGAATCGAGGCGGAAGGAAGTTTGTCAGAGTTACTCGCAACGAATGAAGAGATGCAGTTATTATGGCAAGGAGAGCAATCTTTGGATAAAGAATATGCGAAAGTTGCTGAGTAGGGTTTGGTTCTATTGATTCTTAAGACTGTTTCAATAGAATAAAAAGCGTAGAAGGAGAGTTGATGATGAAAGATGATTGGGAGCGAACGGAGGAATCTATCTCACTTGATTTCACCGAGATTGAGGACATAATTAAGCCCGCCTTTCCGAATAAAAAACTGATCTCAGCAGAACGAATCGGAACGGGGCTGAGTAATTCGAATTATAAGATTCTTATGGAAGGAAGCGACGCGCCCTATGTGTTTCGCCTATATCGCGGAGATAAGGATGTAGCAGATAAAGAACTCGCTATCTCGAAGCATGTCTCTCAATCCGTTCCTGTTGCGAACTTTGTTTATGCAGATACAACCTGTACTCACACTCGGCATCCATGGGCTGTTATGGAATGGAAGGAAGGAATTCTTCTTCGCGACTTGATTAGAAACGGAACTAAATCTGATATAATATCGGCGGCAATTTCTGTTGGTAGAAGTCTTGCAGATGTGCATCAGTATACTTTTTCTGAATCCGGTTTTTTCGATAAAGATTTAAATATCAAGGCGCCTATGACAATGGATGCCGATCGATTTCTTTCATTCATTGAGCAGAGTCTATTTCATCAGCCTTGTGGTATATGGCTAGGAGAGGAACTTATCCAACAGGTCTGGTCTTATTGCCAAAGTTATAGTCCGCTGTTGTCAGAGAGTGATGAGAAGCCAGTTCTTGTACATTCCGACTTTAATGGTTTAAACATACTCGTCCGAGATGACGTAGTAGATTGTGCTGTATCCGCTATTCTGGATTGGGAATTTGCCTTCGCATGGAATCGATATGTGGACATTGGCAATATGCTCAGATACGAAGAAGATGGTTCCTTATATGAAGAGTATTTTATTAGAGCTTACAGAGAGCAAGGAGGTATTCTTCATAAGGATTGGAGAATCCTATCTAAGCTGGAGGAACTCGTTGCATTATGTGAAATGCTAAATCATTCTACCCTGGATACACCAAGGAGGATCCATGATCTTCAGCGTTTGGTGAATCGTATCGTATAAACTGTATTATATGAACTAAATTAAAATATCATTAAAAGTGAAGTATTTTACCCCTTTTAAATAAATAACTGTTTACAATAGAAGTCATACAATGTATGGCTTCTTTTATTACTTATCATACCGACATCATAGAGAGGAAGGAACCATGATTCATTACAGAAGAAGAAAACCAATAAAAGTGATCTTGTTAATGCTTGTGGTATTTGTTGTAATGATCGGATTCAACATCATTGAGCACAGCGATTCAAGAACTCTAGCGGCTGACGATACATCTTCTGAAGTATCTTCACAATCAGATGAAGCATTGAAGAAGGTTACGAAAGTATCTTCTCCATCGCAGACATACCGGATTGCCATTGATCCAGGACATGGTGGTTCAGATCCAGGTGCCATAGGCGTTAGTGGAGCATATGAGAAAGAGTTTAATCTATCTCTTGCACAAGTCATATATGAGGCGCTTGAAGCGGATCCTATGTTTGAACCTTATATGACTAGAGAGAATGATGAATATATAGGATTAAGCGAACGAGCTGCTATGGCAAATGCATGGAATGCTGATGCTTTGATATCCATTCATGCCAATACGTATGAAGATTCAACAGTAACGGGTACAGAGACCATTTACCGGCATGAAGGAAGTAAAGCGTTGGCCGAAATCATTCAACGACATCTAACACAAGAGTTTGGACTGCGAGATCGAGGAATTAAACAAGAACGCATGCATGTGCTATCAACTGCCAAAATGCCTGCTGTGCTGATCGAGGTTGGATATCTCACGAATGCTCAAGAAGAGACCCGATTACGAAGCAAAGAAGGTCAGGAACTTGCAGCACATGCCATTGTTAATGGATTGAAGGAATTCTTAATGCAGAGTAGCCCTGAACTAGCTGAGAAGTAGATTGTTATAGATTATGACTGATAAAGACAGCCTCTTGTTCACTTCGAGTAGAGGCTGTCTTTTTTTGCGCTCAGTACAGTCTGTCTGTCATTGAACAGATATATTCCCGGAACCAGTCTTTATGTTTACCTCATATGTTCCATCTCCTGTGAAACCTTCGGTCTTTCGATTACTCTGCTTCGAACTTTCAAGAGGAATCGATATAGAGCGTCTGCCACTTCCTGTATGCAAAAGCCAGCGAACATCCGGATGTTCATCAAGAACATTTAATTCTACGTTGCCACTTGATGCCTCAACTTGAACATCGTTATGAAGCTTAGCAAAATCAAGTTTGATATTACCGCTCTTCCCGATGACCTTCAGACTATGAGATTGAAGATTAACACCCGTCATTGAACCCGATGAACCTTGCGTAATCACCTGCCCTGTGAAGTCGATTGGAACACGTACATGGAGTTCCGGCTGATGCCCAAGATTTAAGATACGAATGACGTCACTTTTTAGCTTAATATCAAGTTGCTGTTCATTACGGTCCATCACCATTCCCGGTCCATCGTCATACAAGCGTAAGGTAGCTTCGAGTGATTCGATATCGGCCGATTCTATGAATAATTTGGTGCTTCCATGATCAATGTGTATCGCTTCTATATCCTTTAGAGAGAACTGCTGAATTTCTTCGTTTCCATCAGAGTTTATGGCGCCGCAGCCACTTACCAATAGCATGATCAATACGTAAATAATAAGATTTCTGAATTTCATATAATGAACACTCCTTAGGTTTGCTAGATCTGATTGTAATAGGTGACGTAACGTCACAAGCAAGTAATAATTTAAGATTTTATCGGATTTAATATATTTCATAAAAAGACTTGAACCTGACGTTACGTCATCTTATAGGATGATCATCGACGAAATAAACGACTAGATTTCGAAAGGAGAGACAGCATGAATCGAGGAGATATGATTATTTATGTATTTGTAATTATAGGTGCTGGATTAGGATTGATAATGGATCAAGCTCTACCAGGCGTCCTTATTGGATTGGGGATTGGATATTTCATTAAGCTATCGATGAAGAAAGAGAAGTAATTGAAACAGATCTGGAGTGGAGGAGAATATCTTGAGTATAGAATTACTGCTCTCTGTCGGGGCATTAGCTTTGTTAGATATGGTGAGTCCAGCCACCATTGGGGTGACTTTGTATTTATTATTGAGGGATAGAAATCGGATCTTCTCCCGATTAATGGTGTATTTGATGACGGTAGCGGGATTCTACTTCATTGTAGGCATTTCGCTTATGCTAGGTTTGGATTTTATATTTGATGCAGCATCCAATATGCTTCAAAACCGAGTGATAAGCTGGATTACAGCGGTTGTTGGGGGAGTCTTATTTATCGCAAGTTTTTATGTTCCTACGAAGAAGGCGGCTAAACCGGTCAAGCCTAAATCTTTAAAAATGAGTGCGATGATTAGTCTTGGAGTAACGACTTCTTTATTAGAGGTAGCTACAGCACTCCCATATTTTGCAGCTATTGGACTTATGACAACAGCTCAGCTAACAATCTTTCAGTGGGTACCCATATTAGCTGCTTATAATTTCATTATGATTCTTCCGCCATTACTATTGATCGGATTACATGCTATGTTTGGCCGATTACTGCAGAAACCTCTTGAAAAATTAAGCGTGAAAATCGCCAATAGTACTGGATCGGTGCTCTCTTGGATGATGTGTATTGCTGGGCTTATTTTACTGCTTAACAGTATTGATCATTTATAGTTCACCCATAAGTGGAGTTCAGTTAACTTGTGTTTGGGATAGAAGAATTTATCCCCCTATGTCATAAATTATCCTTTCTCTTCAGATTGTCCCTTCTTGATAATAAAGCAGGAAGAACACAACAAAAATGAAGGAATTAGACGCTAGTGAGTCATCGGTATCCGTACACTGTCGAGAAAGGAGAGGGGGCTTCCGGCATTTCACCCGGGAATTTCATCGTTTTGTGCAAGCGTTATCAATTTACTCTCGTTAACAAGGAGGCTAATAACGAATGGTTCAAGACCGTTTTTCTGTTCGCAAAATATGGATGTTCGCACTTAGTTTCATCATGGTTCTTACACTGTTTCAGGTTCTAGCTGTGAATACTCCCAAAGTTCATGCCGCAGTAGCAACCAAGACGATTGTGGGCTATTGGCATAATTTCGACAATGGTTCAGGCTTTATTAAGCTGCGTGATGTCTCTTCCAAGTTTGATGTAATCAATGTCTCTTTCGCCGAGCCTACCTCAGGGGTTAGTAATGGAACGATCGGGTTTACTCCTTACAATTATACAGAATCTGAATTCAAATCAGATGTTGCATACTTACAATCTCAAGGCAAAAAAGTGATCATCTCGATCGGAGGCGCGAATGGTCAAGTACAGCTTCCAACAACGACAGCTCGTGATAACTTCGTAAATTCTGTGCGAGCGATTATTGAGAAGTATGGATTTGATGGATTGGATGTGGATTTTGAAGGTCATTCCCTTTATTTAAATTCGGGTGATAGCGATTTCAAAAATCCAACGACACCTGTCATTGTGAATTTAATATCTGCACTTCGGACGCTTAACAATTATTTTGGAACCGATACGTTTTACCTCACGATGGCTCCTGAAACATTCTTCGTGCAGCTTGGTTACAGCTTTTATGGAGGGAGCTGCATAAGTTGTGACAGCCGAGCCGGATCATATCTACCTGTCATTTATGCAACGCGTGATATTCTGGATTGGCTACAAGTACAGAACTATAATTCGGGCCCGATTACAGGACTAGATAATCAGTACCACACCATGGGAAATGCGGATTTCCATGTAGCGATGGCTGATATGCTTCTTACAGGCTTCCCTGTCGCCAAAAATAACAATCATATGTTTCCAGCATTACGTCCGGACCAAGTGCTTCTCGGTTTACCAGCTAACACCAATGCAGGTGGTGGTTTCACATCGGTTGCAGAAGTACAGAAAGCACTTGATGCTCTGATTAAAGGTAAACAATTATCCAGTTACACCACAAGGGGCAGTACAACTGGATATCCTGACTTCCGTGGAGTGATGACTTGGTCGATTAACTGGGATAAGTTTAACAACTTTGAATTTTCGAACAATCACAGGGCTTATCTGGATGCACTAACTCCTCCCGTACCTGATACACAGCCTCCAACCGTTCCTACAAATCTAGCTGTACTATCCAAAACCTCAACAACGGTTAACTTGAGCTGGACGGCCTCGACAGATAATGTAGCTGTGACCGGGTATATTATTTCGTACGGTTCTCAAACGTTAAATGTGACTGGAACGAGTGCAACGATTACCGGTCTCATCCCAGATACCAATTATGTATTTACTGTAAAAGCTAAGGATGCGGCAGGTAATCAGTCTGCAGCAAGCTCACAGCTTACGGTAAAAACAGATGTAGTTAGTACAGATCAGACGGCACCTTCAGCACCAGGGAATGTACAAATCCTCTCAACAACTTCAACGAGTGTAACACTAAGCTGGACACCTTCAACGGATAATGTTGGTGTGAGCGGATACACGATAACATATGGGACCAATATTGCTCAAACTCAGGGGACTACCGTGACAATTAGCGGACTAACCGCGAATACCAGCTATCAGTTTATCGTGACAGCACAAGATGCAGCAGGTAATATTTCTGCAGGGTCTTCAATTAGTGTAACAACGGGCCCCGCGGGGCCTGTAGGATGGAGTGCGAATGTAAGTTACAAAGTTAATGATGAAGTTACGTATGGTGGGAAAACGTACATCTGCCGTCAACCTCATACATCTCTTTCAGGGTGGGAGCCACCTAATGTCCCTGCACTCTGGTTATTGAAATGATAATACTGTTTTTCATTTTCTAATAAACGAATTGATAGCTCCATTCCCACGAATAAGCGAGGTGGAATGGAGCTTTGTTATAAAGAAAGATTGATTTGTAATGAACTAGAGGACGTGATATAAATACGGTGTCCAATAGTGATATATAAGGAGGTATGAATAACGAAGATGTTAGATCAGAGACATATCCATGTATCGCCTCATGGAAACGATGAAGATCTCGGAACGAAGATACGTCCGTATGCAACGATTGCTCGTGCCCAAGAGGAGGCACGCAAATTCCAGGGAGTAAAGACAACTGTACATATTCATGGTGGAGTGTATCACTTAATGAGAGCGCTTCATTTCAGGGCGGAGGATTCGAGAACTGAATTAGATGCTGTAAGTTATGTAGCTGTAGAAGGAGAAGACGTTATCGTTAGCGGGAGTGTACAGTTAAACTTGTCTTGGGAGGAATTTAAGGACGGTATCATGCAAGCAAATGCTCCTTCACATTTGAAGTTGGATCAGTTGTATATAGATGGGTGCCAATATCATATGGCTCGATATCCAAATTTCAGTAAAGAAACGCGCATCATGAACGGTTATGCGGCCGATAGTATTCATTCGGAGAGGGTGAGCCGGTGGGCTAGTCCCGAGGGCGGATATGTTCACGCCATGCATAGTCATCTTTGGGGGGATTACCGCTACCTGATTAAGGGTAAAGATGGAGCGAATCAACTCATCCTTGATGGCGGGTGGCAGAACAATCGACAGATGGGCATGCATGACGAGTTTCGTTATGTTGAGAATATTTTTGAAGAATTGGATGCACCCGGTGAATGGTATCATGATGAATCGACAGGCATGTTGTATGTGTATCCTTATCCGGAAACGGATTTGAAGGAGAGTATCGTTGAAGCTAGTCATCTGCCTCATCTTATTGAATTTATAGGAAGTGAAGATTCACCTGTTAGTCATATCCATATCCAAGGAATTACGTTTACACATACAACCAGAACATTTATGGAAAATAAAGAGCCGCTTTTACGAAGTGATTGGACAATCTATCGGGGCGGTGCGATTAAGATGCATGGGACGGAGAACTGTACCATTCAACAATGTACATTCCGTCAACTTGGCGGAAATGCAGTGTTCGTGGATGGCTATAATCGGCACGTCTTCGTCAAACAATGTCTTATCGAGAATGTTGGATCAAACGGGATTGCATTTGTTGGGCGGTCTGACAGTGTTCGAAGCCCACTATTTAATTATGAAGAAAGACAGAAGCTTGGGGATATAGACACTACCCCGGGACCAAAATCGAATAATTACCCAGCAGAATGTATGGTTGAAGATTGCTTGATCACAAAAATCGGACGTGTCGAGAAGCAGTCTGCCGGAGTACAAGTTTCGATGGCGCTGGACATTACCATTCGTCACTGCAGTATATACGATGTGCCAAGAGCTGGAATAAATGTATCAGAGGGAACGTTTGGAGGACATCTGATTGAGTATTGCGATGTGTTCGACACGGTACTCGAAACGGGGGATCACGGATCATTTAACTCATGGGGGCGAGACCGGTATTGGTTGCTTGAAGATGTGGACATGGATACCATACGTATGGAGGAGCATAGTGAGTTATCTAATCTGCCTAGGCTAGATATGATGAGGCCAGTGATCATCCGCAATAACCGCTGGCGTTGTGACTATGGATGGGACATAGATCTAGACGATGGATCGAGCCAGTATGAAATCTATAACAATCTTTGTCTTGCTGGAGGAATTAAGCTTCGAGAGGGTTTTGATAGGCTGTGTGAGAACAATGTGATGGTGAATAACTCATTGCATCCCCATATCTGGTTCAAGGGTAGTGAGGATATCGTGCGGGCCAATATTGTTTTTACAGCATATGCACCAATTCGTGTAGAGCAACCGTGGGGACGGGAGTGCGACTGGAACCTGCTTCATGAGAAGGGTCTTGAAGGTGTGAGGGTAGCAGAGGAGCTTCAACAACAGAGCGGGGCGGATACACATTCGATTAAAGCAGATGCGTTGTTCGTCGATCCAGCCGTAGGCGATTATCGGGTCAGGGAGAATTCACCCGCACTTACCCTCGGCTTTCGTAATTTTACGATGGATCAATTCGGCGTCAGGACCCTTAATCTACAGAAGATTGCTAGAACACCAAAACTACCACAGATTGGTGATACGGTCAGTGAATCGGGTCGTGAGCATCAGTATATGTCATGGGATCAATGCAAAGTGAAAAATATCGTTGGGATGGGCGAAGTGTCTGCCGCTGGTTTACCATCGGAAACAGGGGTCCTCATCGAGACGATACCATGGGGAAGCTGGCAGAATGAATTTGGGTTTCAGATTGCCGATGTCATATTGGAGATAAACGGTGGGATCGTTGATACCGTTGATGATTTACAGTTATTGTACGAGGCGGTTGAACATGATTTATGTGTCACGGTTTTTAGGGGACAGAAAAAAGTGATCGTTCAAGGAAAGCTGTAAAGTTAGTTTACGTCTAAGTAAGGCTATAAATGACGACTTTTCATTCAAATGATGAATGGAAGGTCGTTTTTTAATCTTAGCTCCTGTAACCCCGGAAAAAATGATATCTAACAAAACTATTGAATTTTTATACAACCAGACGTATAATTCACTTAATTAACGTTAATTAAATTTAGGATGTGACCAATTCATGACCAGAAATAAGTTGAGGGAAGCAGCCATGGTGCTCTTTGGTGAGAAGGGGTATGACGGTACGGCATTGTCTGAAATCGCTAAAGCAGTTGGGGTAAAGACGCCTGCCATCTATGCTTTTTATAAGAACAAAGAAGACTTGTTCCTCACAGCATTTAAGGAAGCCATGCATGACTACAACTCTTTCATACAGCAATTATCTGAAGAAGGAGAGACCTCGGGGGCGAGAGAGAAGCTTCATGGGGTGTTACGTAGACAATATAAATATTACATAAGTAGTAGAGAATCTAATATTTTCGTGTTGCGTACGCTTCTGTTTCCACCGACATTCCTAAAACAAGGGATAGAAGAGGCTTTCTTTGAATCTGATCAACTGTTGTCCAAGACTATTGAGGACTTCATGCTGCAAGGGATGGAGGAAGGTTCCATACCGGATCAACCAATAAAGCCGCTTGTGGATGCTTTCTTGAACTTAATGGACGGTCTGAGTATGCAGTTCTTTTATTACAACTCCAATGAAGTGTTTGAACGGAAACTGGAAAGTACCTTTGATTTGTTCTGGAGAGGTACTCAGTCTGTAGCTTTCACTTAGGAGTTGAATCAACAGGGGGAGTCTAGCCATGGGTGAAGCAAAAAGTGTAGTTCAAAGCACAAGCAACAGTGGTAAAATTCAAGATTTCGAGCGGGAGCCTGTCCCGCAGCATTTACGTAAGCATTGGTTATCTATGGCATTCGTATGGATTGCTATCGGGATTGATCTTTCTGCCATGTTTTTGGGTGCGGAGCTAGGGGCGGGAATGAATCTATCAAGCTCACTGACAGCAACCTTTATTGGATCTCTGATTTTGGGTCTTATCGGTGCACTATGTGCTTATGTAGGGGCGAAAACTGGTTTATCCACAGCGATGATCAGCCGCTTCTTGTTTGGAAATAGCGGGGCACGTATGGTTTCGGTGATATTGGGAATTTCATCCCTTGGATGGTTTGGCGTTCAAACCGGATTCTTTGCCTCTAACATGCAGACCGCTTTGTTAGATCTATGGGGCATAAAAGCTTCTTTAGGATTACTGTCATTCATAGGTGGCGTACTGATGATGTCAACTGCAATATGGGGATATCGTTCTATTGAAAGACTGAGTGTGATGTCTGTTCCCCTTCTTGTTATATTTATTTTTATTTCTTTGTTTGTTGCTTTTCATATTAATGGTACTACTGCGATCTGGGAACCGATTAGTGGGAGTCCACTTCCGATGGGGACAGCTATATCTCTTGTAATCGGCATTTTCATGTTAGGTACAGTACTTTCACCCGATATCGCACGCTGGGCACGGACACCTAAGCATGCCATTATTGCTGCATTTGTAGGATTTTTTGTAGGGAATAGCTTTATGACGATAATCGCGATCTTCTTATCTAGAGTGATGGATTCAAGTGATCTAACTGGCATATTCTTAACGATCGGACTTGGGTTCCCTGCTATTATCGTTCTTACTCTGGCACAATGGACAACCAATACCAATAATCTGTATTCCGCTTCACTAGGATTCTCGGTTGTATTCTCACGTGTTCCTAAATATATCATTACCATCGTGGCTGGATTGTTCGCAACTCTACTGGCTGTATTCGGTATTTATGATAATTTCCTCACGTTTTTAACGTTTGTAACGATGCTGATCTCACCGATTGGTGGTATTTATACGGCAGAATATTTGCTTATCAATAAGGCGAAATTCACATTCGATGGATTGGATAAGAACCAAAACTGGGTTGTGCGTTCACTTTGTGTGTGGGCAGTATCAAGTTTCTTTGCGTATATGACAACATCAGCTCCAGATGGTTTAGGATTATTTCAATTAACACAAGTTCCAGCTTTGGATGGTTTCATATTCGCATTTATTGTGCAATGGATCGTAGGAAAAGTGGCAAGTCAGAAAGGATGACAACAAGATGAGTACATTCGTATTAACGGAATTGGATGAAAAAGCAATTGAATATATAGCGGTAGGTGCTGCCGTTCTGGGAACGGGCGGTGGAGGAGATCCACATATCGGGAAACTGATGGCAATCGAGGCAATCCAAAAGCATGGGCCAGTTAAGGTTGTACGTCCGGAAGATTTAAACGATGATGATTTGATTGTACCGCTGTCCATGATTGGGGCTCCAACCGTGATGAATGAGAAAATTCCAGCGTTATCACAAATGACCAAACCCCTGGAACTTATCGAAAAGGAATTAGGAAGAAAAGTCACAGCACTCATGCCTATTGAGGTTGGAGGTGGTAACTCTCTTATTCCGGTTATTACGGCAGCGGAACGTGGAATCCCTGTGCTGGATGCGGATGCGATGGGGCGAGCTTTTCCAGAATCTCAGATGGTGACATTCTATTTAGATGGTATGGATCCATCTCCAATTACGATGGCAGATGAACGAGGGAATGGTATTCTTCTCCATGCGATTGATGGAGTATGGGAAGAGCGTATTGCTCGAGCTATTACGATACAAATGGGGGGCTCTGCGTCGATTTGTGATTACCCAGCAACAGGCGCTCAGATCAAAAAAAGTGCAATTCCGTATACCCTATCCTTGGCTTATGAAATTGGAAAAACGTTGTTTGAATCAAAAGACCTGAAGCAAAACCCTATTGAAGCATTGCTTAAGCAATTGAATGGTTATGCTCTATTCCATGGCAAAGCCGCAGATATCCGTCGCCGGATGGAAGGTGGATTTACAAGAGGAGAAGCTACATTCGAGGGAACGGGCGATCATAAGGGGCGTTCGATGAAGCTATTTTTCCAGAATGAATTCTTATTGGCGTCAGAAGATGGACAATCTTTAGCGGTAACACCTGACCTCATCTCTCTCTTGGATCAGGATACAGGAATGCCAATTACAACTGAAAATCTAAAGTATGGTGCTCGCGTGACAGCTGTTGGCTTCCCATGTGATCCCAAATGGCGCACGCCGCAGGGTCTGAATACGGTAGGTCCACAGTACTTTGGTTACGATGTTCCATATGTGCCCATTGAAGAATTAACGTCTGTACAGAAGGGAGCCAAACAACATGACTAACAACTTGCATGTGCAGATCGATGAAAATGAAGTGTACCGTATAGGTATCGACGTAGGTGGTACGAATACGGATGCTGCGCTTCTGGATTCAAGATTGAACACGATTCACACGGTAAAAGTGCATACAACCCGAGATGTGAACGATGGTATCGTGGAAGCTGTGCGTAGATTGCTATCTGAGAGTGGTGTGAACCCAGCGCAGGTGAAGTACGCAATGCTCGGTACAACACACTGTACCAATGCCATTGTCGAGCGGAAGCACCTGGGTAAAGTTGGACTTATTCGACTGGGCGCACCGGCAACAACAGCCGTTCCTCCTCTTGCTGGCTGGGATCATACGCTCAAAGCAGCGGTAGGAACCCATGCGTATATGGCTAAAGGTGGCTATGAGTATGACGGTCGTACCATAGTAGACATGGACGAATCTGAGATTAAGGAACTTGCCGAACGAATGAGAGGAGAGGTGGACGCTGTTGCAATCTGCGGCGTGTTCTCTCCAGTGAATACTTCACAAGAAAAGCGTGCTGCGGAAATTGTGCAGTCTGTATTAGGTGCTGATATGTCAGTCACACTCTCGCACGAGATTGGTAGTATTGGGCTCTTGGAACGAGAGAATGCTTCTCTGTTAAACGGTGCTCTTCTAGGTGTAATCTCAGGTGTTGTCAAAGGATTTGAAACGGCACTTGGCCAGTTTGGTATCAAAGCGAGTGTGTATATCTGTCAAAATGACGGAACGTTGATGCGAAGCGACTATGCACTTCGGTATCCTATTCTGACGATTGCTTGCGGACCAACGAACTCGATTCGCGGCGCTGCACATCTATCTGGTCTTCAAGATGCACTTGTGCTCGATATCGGCGGAACAACGACGGACGTTGGCGTTCTTACCCAAGGGTTCCCACGCCAATCTTCAACGGCTGTTGAACTCGGCGGGGTACGCACGAATTTCCGTATGCCAGATATTCTCTCCATTGGTATCGGTGGAGGTACAATCGTTCGATCTGGTGAAGATGGTGTTACAGTTGGTCCAGACAGCGTAGGGTACGAGCTACTGAAGCGAGGTCTTATTTTTGGAGGAGATACACTAACGGCAACGGACGTTGTGGTTAAGCTGGGCCGAGCTGAATGGGCAGATGCTCTTACGGATGATATTGATGAACAGATCTGCCGCCGCGCAGATGAGATTATGACTCAAGATATTGAAGATGCTATTGATCGAATGAAGACGAGCGCTGATCCGGTAGATGTTATTCTGGTAGGGGGCGGAAGTATCCTCGTAGCTGATGAACTGTCCGGCGTATCTCGTATTGTTCGACCAGATCATTATGATGCAGCGAATGCGATCGGTGCTGCTCTGGGTGAAGTCAGTGGGGAAACAGAGCGAATCTATTCTCTCGATGATATGACGTATGATGAGGTTATGAAGGAAGCTCGCCGTCATGCAATAGAACAGGCAGTACTTGCTGGTGCCGATCCAGACACGGTTCAAATTGTATTCACTGAAGATATTCCGATTGCATACTTACCAGGCAATGCTTTGCTCGTGAAGGTGAAGGCGGCGGGTAGACTTTAATTTAATAGTAATTCAAAACAGGCGTCTTTTGAGAAGGGAGTGACCCTTCGAGGAAGACGCTTGTTTTTTTGCTATATATAGAACGTATAGAAGAAAGGGTTCATGTTAGAAGGAATATAATGTATTCTATCGAAAAGGTAAGTTAACTAATCAGACAGTGGAAAGTAGGGATGCTTACAATGAATGGTACAGAACAGCGTAAATACTGGGTAGATACGATGATTAGAATTGGTGACCCCGTGTTATCTTCCTTGGCTCAAAGAAAGTTACGGGAACAGCTGCCCATAGAATTTCATAGAGAGCGCAGTCACTTTGCTCATCTTGAAGCCTTTGCTCGTCTGGCCTGCGGCATAGCTCCTTGGCTCGAATTGCAGGATCTGGATGGAGAAGAGGAACAACGTAGACTTAAATATACCGAGTTAATGCTACAATCACTGGACGCGGCTACAGATCAGGATTCGCCTGATTATATGGACTTTGATTCCATCGGTCAACCGTTGGTGGATGCTGCGTTCCTAGCCCATGCTCTTGTACGTTCTCCCCGTAATATTACAAGTAAACTGGATGATCGGGTTAAGAAGAATCTGATTTCGGCCTTCAAAAAAACACGCCATATGATACCCGGGCCCAACAACTGGCTGTTATTCAGTGCAATGGTGGAAGCAGGCATATATATTCTGGGTGACCCAGAGTATGACAAAGTGCGCGTCAATTATGCTATTCGTATGTTTATGGATTGGTACAAAGGAGACGGCATATATGGAGACGGAAAGGATTATCATTGGGATTATTACAATAGCTTTGTGATTCAACCGATGCTGGTTGATCTCATCCATCTTTTTGAACAGGATTCATATGCATATACAGGTTTCAAGCCGATCATTCTTGAACGAGCTAAGAGATATGCATCGATTCTGGAACGGATGATCTCACCTGATGGGACGTATCCCTTGATCGGACGATCACTTACATATCGTTTCGGTGCGTTTCAGCATTTGGGACAAGCGGCATTGCAGCATTTCTTAGACGAAAAAATTAATCCAGCTCAGGTACGTTGTGCGCTTACTGCCGTTATTAGGCGTACCATGGAAGTACCCGGAAATTTTGATGACAACGGTTGGCTGCGCCCGGGCGTATATGGTTATCAGCCAAATCTTGCAGAAGCATATATTAATACCGGCAGCTTATATTTATGTTCTGCAGTATTCCTACCGCTGGGCTTATCGCCCTCTGATGAATTTTGGTCTGCGCCAAATGCGAAGTGGACCTCCCAGTTATTATTGTCTGGTGAAGACTTACTGGCTGATCATTCGATTGAAGCCTGATTGTGGTGATTCACTACCTCAGCCTTCCATAAACTCATTCAGGATGTTCTTTCCGTCTTGAACTGTTGAAGGGGGAGGTCCTTATCAATCTCTCTGTTCAACTCGAAGTAGAACAACAACCACCCCGGATCTCTCATGAAGAGAGATGTACAGGGTGGTTGTTTGTGTATTTACTTTCCGTTGCCCTCGCAGTGCACTTGAATCAACTTGGAAGCGAGGTCTCCATTTTGTTAGGAGATTATTAATAATCTGGGTGCAGCAGCTTTTCGTTCACTTCTCGGATGGCTTGCTGCAGCCCCATCTGATTATAGGTTTTGATATTCTCACGCCATAACTTGATAGGATCTTCCGTGCTTAGTGCGACTTCCGTCAGATCTTCTATCGGATTAATGGAAGCACTTATGTTGTCTTTATGCGGCGTCGAGAGCGAGATGATTGAATATTTAAACGGGGTGGCCCTTGCATTTCTCAATAGCCAGCGCATTTCCTCGAGACAAGCGAGAATATTTCGTTCCCCATATTTGATTTTGTTCATTTCGTCGAGAGGATAGGTTCGTTCCAGCCCCCAAGAAGCAAGCGAATGCAAGGTGTTCGTCGAAGGATACAGCTTCTGAATGCTGACAGGTTGTCCTGACGCTTCGCGAGGTCGTGTAATCACGATCTGATCGTCGATCTCCACATAGTCTTTACCCTCAATCCCGTACTGCATTAATTTTTTCCCTTCGGGTGAGAGGAGATAATCATAAAGCTGTAAGATACGATCCATTTTCTCTTCATTTACATTCGCACTGAAATAACTCTCCGTTGAATAGGTTGGAGCGACATAGAAGTAGCGATTTCCATCTTCCGCAGGCCATAAATGCAAGATTTTGACCGCATCGTAGAAATCTTGTTTTGGATTAGATTTGTTCCACAGTTCAACGAGCTTGCTCATGCTCTCCGGCGTCCCTTTATAGACCAAGGCGCCAGCTTTTCCCTGCGTGAATTTGGCGATCGCATCATCTTCCTTCATGAGGAAGAAGTTCGGATCAAGCCCTTCACTCTGATACAATTGGCGGAATTGTAAGGCAACCTGCTCCATCTTTTGCGAGGCGTAATAAGGAATCCATTCATTGTTCTCCTGGACCCACTGATTCGCAGCGAATTGCGGGAAGGTCGGACTGAATACCCAAGAAAGATAGTTCATGCTTGCGGCAGTTAAACCCACGGTATCCTGCAGACCATTGCCATCCGGATCATCTTTGGTGAACGACTCGAGCAACGCTGCGAACTCTTCGAAATTGCGCGGGTCGGCGCGGTTCAGGTGATCCATCCAGTCTTGACGGACGAATACGATGCGTTCCATCATCCATAGATCGTTAGTTGGGTAAGCGATGCGCGGCAGCATATACAATTTTTTTTCTCGGCGCAGTGCGAGCGTATCGGGAATTTGTGCAATTTTGTAGACGTTGGGATATTTCGATAGATCGCTTGGCAGTGGTCGAATGAGGTTTTGTTTGATCCAATCGGCATAGATGCCAGGTGAATTGATGACGAGGGAATGGGCGAATAAATCGGGGAAATTACCTGAAGCGGCCCATACTTTGAATTTCTCCTCGTGGTCTGTCTGGCTCACTTGAATTGGCTTGAAGGTAATATTGAAGTCATGTTCGAGCTTCTGAAGCACAGCATCCTTCTTCTCGAAGTCTCTGCCGATGTCCCAAAAGGAGATTGAGATGGTGAGAGGGTTGCCGATCTCAGACGTGGGAGCAGGCGACTTTGCTTCGTTCTCATCCGTCTGCTTGCATCCCGTAACTATCGTGATGAATATGGCGGTGAATAGCAGTATGACGTAATTTTTGATACGAACCATTCCACCACTCCTTGTATTTATGCTATTAAAAGAATAGTAATGGAAAAGTTTCATCGAGTAAATAGTTTTGCCCCAACGTATGGGAAAATTTATGATAAGATATCAATTGTAGATGCTACTTTTAGTAGCGGTGTATGATACGTTTAGTAGCCGTATGTGCTAGGGGGACAAGCAGTGGTCTTTTATCGTAAACTATCGATTCGTTCGCAGCTGCTGTTCATCGCACTGCTTATTACAGCGGTGCTGTTGTTCATCATTATGACGACGTATGTTCAAATGTCTAGCATTATTAGTAATAATAACGAACAGCACACAACAGCGATGAGTGCACAGATCAAGGAGACGGTGCATGCGAACCGGGATGTTATCGATCGGCTCATGGCGAATATCGCCTATAATCAAGATGTGCAAAATTTCCTCACTGAACAGAATAACTTGCAAGTCTACGGATATTCCAAGCGAATCAATAGTCTGCTCATCAATATGACGACGCTTAAGGAAGGCATTCTGGATATTGTGATTCAAGGTGAGAATGGACGTTGGTATGATCTATTCGGAGGCAAGCGGTGGACGGCACCGTTCACAGATAGACTCGCTCCGAAGGACGGAATACATTATTTCGGCTTACAGCATTTTGAAGGTGCCTATCAGGTTGAGAACAGTCTGCTCGTCGGGATGAAGATCAAGTCTTTTCAATCAGGAGATCGGTTCACCTCGGTCATTGGAACGTTATTCTTCGTCATTGATCCCAAAGCGTTAATCGGTTCATCCGGTTCGATCTCGAAGCAATATGCGATGCAATCGTATTTGGTGGATCGAGATAATAAAATTTTCTCGAGTAATGACCCGAATGAAGTCGGCAGTGTACTGAACGCGATGATTACAAGCGATGCCCCGCCCGGAAAATCGAGGAATGTTGAACTGAATGGGACCCAATATATCGTGCAGACGGAAGACTTACCGGAAATCAACAGCGCGATTATCAGTATCATACCCGAGGATGAGCTGCTGCGGGATATATCGAAAATACGAAAGCTGGAGCTGATTATTCTCATTATTGGGGCCGTGATGATGTTCATCTTGTTCAAACTTGTTATTAGCAACATCCTGTACC
Source organism: Paenibacillus sp. FW507-14B1B (assembly GCF_058781425.1). Lineage (NCBI taxonomy): Bacteria > Bacillati > Bacillota > Bacilli > Caryophanales > Paenibacillaceae > Paenibacillus > Paenibacillus sp. FW507-14B1B. The sequence goes on from NZ_JBYSWS010000001.1 coordinate 102,475, forward strand.
CGCTCAAGAAACTGATGGCCTTCATTAATAACATCAAACGAGGGGATCTCGATACACTCAAAAATCGGATCCATCTGCAAGGTTACGCGGAGATCACAGTGATGTCGAACGGGCTGAACAATATGCTGGACGAAGTAGATACTCTGACGCGGCAGCTCTTAGAGTCGAATGCGATGCTCTTTGAAGCAGAGCTGGAGAAGAAGAAATCGGAGCTATCATTCTTACGCAGTCAGATCAATCCGCATTTTCTATATAATACGCTCGAAATGGTCAAAGGCATGGCTGCCGTCAAGGGTGCACATGAAATTCGAGAAATTGCCAAAGCGTTAGGGCAGATCTTCAGATACAGCATAAAAGGGGGAGACACCGTATCGCTTAAGACGGAGATGGGAGTCGTCGAGTCGTACATTCAAATCCAACAAATTCGATTCGGGGATCGGTTCCAGGTGCATTATGAGATCGCAGAGGATACATGGATGTGCCAGATTCCGAAGATGATTTTTCAGCCACTCGTCGAGAATGCCGTATTTCACGGACTGGAGCTGAAAGAAGATCAAGGGACGTTGACGGTTAGAAGTGTACTAAACGAGCGGCAGGAACTCATCATTACAGTTAAAGATAATGGACTAGGGATCGATCCCGGCCGGCTGCGCCAGATCCAGCATGCGCTGAATCAATACGAGAACACGGAGCGTGATCCAGAGGAACCACAAATTTCGAGTATCGGTCTTGCAAATGTGAATAATCGAATTAAGCTGACATATGGCCATCCCTATGGATTGTCGATCGATAGCATCTATGGGGAAGGTACGCAGATTCAATTACTGATGCCAACGAGGGGGAAGGAACATGGATCGATATAGCGTATTCATTGTCGATGACGAGAGCTGGGTCGTAGAGAGTCTGAAGGTAAGTGTGGATTGGAAGCAGTACGGATTCGAGGTTGTCGGCGAGGCCTATAACGGGCTAGAAGCGCTTCAGTCCATTCGGGACATGAAGCCGGACGTTGTCTTCACCGATATTCGGATGCCGGGGATGAGCGGTCTTGAACTGATAAAGAAGGGGTCTGAGCTGCCCTACCTTCCAAAATTCGTCGTTGTTAGCGGTTATGCGGAATTCGCTTATGCGCAGCGGGCATTGAATTATGGCGCGACTGCTTACTGCCTCAAGCCATACGATGATGAAGAGATTGCACATTTACTCAAGAAACTAAAAAAGACTTTAAATATGGAGCGCGATCGTTCCGAGACCCAGTTGATTCAGCTACTAGCCGACAATAATGAGGACAGCATCGAGAAAATTAAGGAAGCGCTGGAGATCCGAGGGCTGCACATGGATAGTGGACAAGCGGCGGGGCTCATGGTTTGTACGAGTGAGGGAGATCCCTTCGTCCATTTGGATGCAATTCGGATTCGTATCGGTAAATCCAAAATGTTGTACATGATGGCTTATGACCAGCTGGAGGTTGTGATGTCTGAGCTGGAGACGCATCTGCCGGATGGCGTTCGAGGGATTGGGGTTAGCGGTAAGATTTACGACTACCGAATCATCAGTAAGGAGCTGGAGCATGCGACATTGCTCTCAAATCAGTATTTTATGACAGGGCATGCGGGGGTATATCGGTGGATTCCCACATCACGCGGTGTACTGAAGGAGACGTTCAAGAAAATTGGTACGGCGATCACGAATCAAGATCACACAGCGCTAGGACAGCTCTCCGATGAAGTCAGCATGTTATTTCAACAAGAAGGGTACACAGTCAAAGATGCGCTTCGGTTTTATAATGTCACATTGTCCTTTCTCTACCTCCTAGATGAGGATCAGCAAGAGCAGATGGTGATGAGCTACGAGCAGCTGATGGATCATTTCGAGAATGTCACAGATATGAATGCGTACTTAAGAAGCTTATCAATGAAGTTAATCCGTAGGCTGCCTGAATATGAGACGAGAGAGACGACGAATGAGACCTTCGTGTCGATCTTGCAATATGTTCATGAGAATTACCGAAGTACGATCACGATTCAGAGTCTCACGCAGAAATATTACATTAATCCGAACTACTTGAGCCAATTGTTCAAAAAAGAAGTCGGCGAGACGTTTACCTCCTATATGACGAGATTGCGAATAACCAATGCGTGCAGTTTATTGGAGCAGACGAGATTGCGGGTGACAGAAATTGCGGAGAAAGTAGGGTATCAGGACTATTTTTATTTCACAAGAATGTTCAAGAAGATTACGGGACATACCCCAACGCAATTTAGGGAACAAAGAGCAAAGTAAACAATCAAATTAAGCTTAACGATTACTTCACTATGCACAAATCTTAGTTTTACTATGGATGATTGTTGGATGTTATGACAGGGGAGTTGTTTTCCCTGTTTTTTTGTGGCTTCTTATGTAAAAAAACAACTAAAATATGTGAATACAACATTGACACAAATTGTTCTACAGTAAATACAGACAAATTGTAAGCGATTACAGATTGTTGAGATTTAGTAAATTCAACTTCAAAACGAGGGGGAAATGAATTGAAAAAATTTAGAGCATGGACCATGATACTCATTTTGACGATGGTAATCTCGATTATCGGGTGTTCAAGCGGCGGCAGCAATACCGCCGAGAAGCCCGCGGACACCACCAAGCAGACGGATACGACGGATACGACAACAACGACAACCGAACCTTCGGAAACAGAGCCGAAGGAAGAAGAGAGCATGGATTTCGGCGGGAAGCCGCTTCGTATTGGCCAGTGGTGGGGTATGGATGCCTATTTGAATGATGAAGAAAAGGAAAGACAGAAGAAAGTGGAAGAGAAATACAATACGAAAATTGAATATGTGACGGTTGAGGATACAAATTCGCGTCTGATCACCTCTTCGGTAGCTGGCGAACCATTCGCAGATATCGTTATGATTCCGCTTCGTGAAGCGTTCCCGAAACTGGTTATCGAAGGATATGTGCAAGCGATCGACGACAAGCTTGACTTGAATAACCCAGCATTCGGCAAGAACCCTGTTACGTTATCAAATGGTAAATACCAAGGCAAGCAATATGGCGTAACACTGCCGTACACGGAAAGCCACGGCTTGTATTACGACAAGACGATGTTGACGAAGATGGGTCTGCCAGATCCGTACGAATTGCAAGAAAAAGGCGAATGGACATGGGATAATTTCCTCGACATTCTGAAGAAAGTCAAAGCGAACGGCAAGAAGCCGCTCTACGTGGATAGCCCGCAGCTCTTAGCCTTCTCCTTGATCGCGACGAACGAAGGTCAGATCGAAGATGATACGACGAACAAAATTACGATGGATGAGCCAAATGCGATGGAAGCGATTCAATTCTTCAGCGATTTATACAATGTCCATAAAGTTGTAGACTCCGAACAGAATTTCGGCAGCGGTGAAGAAGCATTCGTTAACGGTTATCGGTGGGATAACCTCGGCTATGTTAAAGACAAACCGAACGATATCGGCTATGTATTCTTCCCGAAAGGTCCGAAGGCTACTGATTATGTAACACCATATGACAAGATGAATATGTGGTATATTCCGTCCGGTGTGAAGAATGCGAAGGCCGTTCTAGCGGCATGGAGTGAGCTGTATGAGTTCGATGTCGAGAAGGGCAAACAAATTCAGCTGCAAAAAGAAGAGCCAAACATGAAGAACAAAGAATCGCTCGATACGATGAAGAAAATGTTCGACAGCACGTATAAGGTCATCAACTATAAAGCGTACGTTGGTCTCTCGGATGTCGTAGAAGAAGCATTCAAGAATATTGCTAGCGGCAAGGAATCACCTGCACAAGCGATACAGCGTGTGAAACCGATGGCGCAAGCGGCGATGGATGTTACGACGAAGAAGTAAACCATTTTTGCAAATGATGTAATCGAGTACCCCGAAGCATCTCACTGCTAGGGGTACTTCCATTACATAGGAGGGGAATCCTATTGATGCGGAAGAATAAATATCGAATCACGATCATTGCCCTGCTCACTGCGATATGCATCGCTTCTCCGCAGACGTTACAGCTTGCGCCGGTGAATTATGCAGAAGGGGAATTAGCTGATGTGGAGTCAGAGATCCGCTTGGGATCTACGAATAAGGATGGCTATGACCAATATATTGCGAAGTATGCGAAGGCGCCAAGTCCAGAACGCGAGCTCATCATCCGAGGTGAGACGTACGCGAGGGCGGAGGGCATGGACGTATCAGTCGTGGATGGCATAGAGGGTGCTACTGGGAAAGTGATTCAGACGGGTGAATCCGGAACCGTCTCATGGGATATTGAAGTGTCAGAGGAAGGGCTCTATCAAGTTGCGGTTCGTTATCAAGCCATGGAAGGCAAAGGTTCGGATATGGATCGGGAGTTCATGATTGATGGCAAGCATCCGTTTGCAGAGAGCAAGAATCTAGTATTCCGTAGACTATGGAAGGATGCAGGCGAGACCGTTCGGGACGAGGACGATAACGACTTGTATACGACACAGGTGGAAGTGCCTGCTTGGCAAGAAGTGCTCATTGACAGCTCGGATGGGCGCTATGGAGAACCGTATTCATTTTATTTTTCCAAAGGAAAACACGTCATATCACTCGTCTCTGCGAAGGAGCCGATGATGATTGATTATATAAAGTTACGTCAACCGGATCCATCACCATCCTATCAAGAAGTCGCAGCGAACTATAAACAGAATGGTTATCTGGAAGCGAAAGACGTGCTGATCAAGATCCAAGGCGAGAAAGCAGGGCTCAAATCCAGCTCGATGCTCGTTCCGATGATGGATCGCAGTCCATCGAATGAGCCGTATAGCATGTCCAAGATTCGATTAAATACGATTGGTTCCTTCAACTGGTCGGAAGCGGGGCAATGGATATCCTGGGATGTGGAAGCGCCCGAAGATGGACTATATAAGATTGGTGTGAAGTACAACCAGAGCATGCAACGCGGCGTTACGTCCTATCGGAAGCTGCGTATTGACGGCAAAGTACCTTTTGCGGAAGTAGATAATATGGCTTTTAATTTCTCGACGAATTGGGAGATGCAAGAGATTGGGGATGGCAAAACACCTTACTTGTTCTACCTGACAAAAGGCAAGCATCAAATCCGGATGGATGTAACACTTGGAGAGATGGCGATCTACCTGCGAACGATAGAATCCAGCGTTCTGGAGCTAAATACCTTATATCGCCGGATCGTTATGATTACGGGCACGGTTCCGGACGAATATCGCGACTATCAGCTGGATAAGAAGCTGCCGGAAATGATCGATTCCTTCCGCAACCAAGCGAATATCATTAGCACGATTTCAAGCCAGATTGAGAAATCAACAGGCGGAGGCAGCGACCGAACGGCAACGCTCAATCGAATCGTGATACAGCTGCGAGATTTGGCGGAAAATCCTAATACAATAGCTCAACGACTGGAGACATTCAAATCGAATATTAGTTCACTCGGATCATGGATTTATTCCATTAATTTCATGCCGCTATCAATTGACTATCTCGTGGTAGCCTCGCCGAACCAAGAAATGCCGAGTTCGGACGCCAGCTTCTGGCAGAAGTTCAGACATCAAGTCGGGACCTTCTCGCTCTCGTTTTTCACGGATTACAATGAACTCGGATCAACGCAAGGGAAGGAAGGCAAGAAGATCAAAGTATGGATCACGTTAGGTCTGGATCAGGCCAAGGTTCTCAAGCGAATGATCGAAGAGACCTTCACCCCGGATACTGGCGTTGGTGTAGATCTTCAAGTTGTTACAGAAGGCGTATTGCTGCAAGCGATGCTCGCAGGACGTGGGCCGGATGTGGCCTTCCAGGTATCCAATGAGAAGCCGCTGAACTATGCGCTCCGGGGCGGTGTTGAAGATTTGTCGAAGTACCCAGGCTTTGATGAGGTGAAGAAGGAATACAGTGAAAGTTCCTTCGTGCCATTCGAATTCAATGGCGGCGTTTATGCACTCCCGATGGATGAATATTTCCCGGTCATGTTCTATCGCAAGGATATATTGGATGAGCTGAATATGAAGGTGCCGCAGACGTGGGATGATGTATATGCGATGGTGCCAGAGCTGCAGAAGCACAATCTGATCTTTGGCTTCCCGATTCAAGTCCTCGTGAAGACGGGGTCCAATGTACAGGATAGCGGAAGCTTGCCAATAAATCCGACGTTCGGGATGATGTTGTATCAAGAAGGTGGAAGTCTCTACTCTGATGATCACAAGTCAAGTGCACTCGATTCCGAAATCGCGATGAAATCATTCATGAAGTGGACAGAGCTCTATACGACGTATAAATTGCCGCTAACAACGGATTTTACGAATCGATTCCGTAGTGGAGAAATGCCGATTGGTATTGCTGATTATCCGAAGGTCAATCTCGTGAATGTCATTGCACCGGAATTGAAAGGACTATGGGATTTCACAATGACGCCGGGCACAGCGATGCCAGATGGGACGATTCGAAGGGATGTTCCTTCAGCAGGGAACGGTACGGTGATGCTGAAAAGTAGTGAACACAAGCAAGAAGCATGGCAATTCATGAAGTGGTGGGCGAGTTCCGATACACAGGCCATGTACGGCAAACAGATGGAAGCGATGTTCGGCATCGCGGGACGTCTGCAGACGGCGAACAAAGTCGCAGTGGCGCAGCTCCCTTGGCAAGTGAAGGACTACAAGACGCTCATAGAACAATGGAAATGGACGAGAGGCGTTCCTGAAGTCCCAGGCGGTTATTTCACAGGTAGACATCTGGACAATGCCTTCCGTAGTGTCGTTATCTCCAATGATGATCCGCGTGAGTCGCTCGACAATTATACACGCTTTATTAATGACGAAATGAAGAAAAAACAACGAGAGTTTGGGTTGTCGAACGACTATAAAGAGAGGTGATTGAGGTGCCTAAACCGGTTGAACTGAACGCAAGCATACCAGAGCCCGGCCGCGTAGTTCCTTCGCCTGTTCCGGAGAGAGAGCCTGGCAAATACGCAGAGCTGTGGAACACGATGAAACAGCATAAACAAGGATATGTGCTGCTCGCGCCTTATTTTTTCTTATTCTTCATCTTTACGGCATTTCCCGTCGTGATGGCCTTTGCCCTGAGCTTCACCTACTACAACGTGCTCGAATCGCCGAAATGGGTGGGTTGGGAGAATTATGCAACGCTGTTCCTGAAAGACGAGATTTTCCTCGTCGCACTGAAAAATACATTGTTATTTGCGCTCATTACCGGTCCGCTCAGCTATATCGCTTGCTTCATGCTGGCCTGGTTGATCAATGAATTATCACCCAAAATTCGAGCTATTGTTACGCTTCTCTTCTATGCCCCTTCCATTTCGGGGAATGTGTATTTGATCTGGCAGGTGGCGTTCTCTGGTGATTCCTTCGGGTATGTGAACGCCTTCCTTATGAAGTGGGGATTCATTTTTGAACCGATTCAATGGCTGCAGGATCCGAAATATATGCTCGTCATCATCATGATCGTGCAGCTATGGCTGAGTCTGGGTACCGCATTCCTTGCGTTCATCGCTGGTCTACAGAGTATGGACCGCACATTGATCGAAGCCGGATCCATCGATGGGGTTAAGAATCGTTGGCAGGAGCTATGGTATATTACTCTGCCTTCGATGCGCCCGCAATTGTTGTTCGGCGCTGTCATGCAAATCTCCAGCTCCTTCGCCGTTGCTGAGGTGGCAACGAGCATGGTCGGGTTCCCAAGTCCGCAGTATGCTGCGCATACGATTGTTACACATCTGAACGACTACGGTACGATTCGATTCGAGATGGGCTATGCTTGTGCGATTGCAACGATTTTGTTCGTGATTATGTTAGGCTCGAACATGATTATTCAGAGGCTGCTCAGGAAGGTGGGGGAATAGAAGCGATGCAACTCCAATTTCGGTTACGGAGAGAGAAGAAAGTAAACCGTTCGATGCCGGTCGATATCGCGATTTTTGTTCTACTGGCTGCAGCTGGCGCCTTTATGGCGGTTCCTTTTGTCTTCATGATTAGTACGGCACTGAAGCCACTCGATGAGATGTTTCTATTCCCGCCGACCTTTATCGTGCGCACGCCGACGCTGGATAACTTCTACGATTTGTTCCTGATTTTCGCGAACTCGTGGGTACCTCTATCCAGATATATCTTCAATACTTTTTTTGTTGCTTTCTTAGGGACGGCAGGCCATGTCATTCTTGCCTCAATGGCAGCGTATCCGCTCGCCAAGATGAATATACCAGGCAAGAATTTCTTGTTCGGACTTGTCGTATTGTCGCTGATGTTTGCATCGCAGGTAACATCAATTCCTACGTATCTGACCATGACATGGGTCGGTCTGCTGAACACGTATTGGTCGCTGATTTTTCCGGCTTTTGCAACATCACTTGGACTCTTTCTCATGAAACAGTTCATGGAGCAGATCCCGGATTCACTGCTTGAAGCAGCGAAGATCGATGGAGCGAGCGAATATCGTATTTTTTGGAAAATCGTCATGCCGATCGTGAAGCCTGCGTGGCTCACGCTCATTATTTTCTCGTTCAAGGGGTTATGGGGAACGGGGTCGGGGAGTCAAGGCTCTTCATACATTTACAGCGAGCAGCTGAAGACGATGGACTATGCATTCAGCCAGATCTTATCCGGCGGCTTCGTCCGGTCTGGTCCGATGGCAGCCGCTGCCCTAATTATGATGATCGTGCCCGTGGCGATATTCATTTTTACGCAAAGCAATGTTATTCAGACGATGTCGACATCGGGGATGAAAGATTAAGGATGGAAGGGAGGAGCGCGCGTGGCGATCAGGAAGGTAACGGTCTGGCTGTTCATTATCATGCTTCTTGCGGGGAATACGACCGCAGATGCGGACGTACCAGATCACGGTTATAACTATTCGTACTGGAGAGAAGCAGAGCCAGCGCCTTATCCATATATTAATGAGGTTGAAATTTACGGGTCGGGACTTGGAATCGGGGATTTCAATGATCCCCAAGATGTGTACGTGAGCAGCCGCAATCATATCTATATTGCCGATACGGGCAACAATCGGATCGTGCACCTGGATGAGACCGGGAAGCTGGTACGCGTCATTGATTCATTCGATAATACAGGAAAGCAGGATACATTCAATAAGCCGAATGGTGTGTTTGTTGATCCAGGTGACAATGTGTACATCGCTGATACACAGAACAATCGAGTGGTTCAGCTCACGGATGAAGGGAAATTGCTTAAAGTCTTCGGTCCACCGGTATCGAGCATCATTCCGAAAGAGTTCCAATACTTCCCGCTGAAAGTGTCGGTAGATAAGACGAACCGTCTCTATGTGGTGGCCCAAGGTGCATTTGAAGGGATCATGGAATTCGATATCGAGGGAAATTTCCGCGGCTATATCGGGACGAACAAGGTTAGATTTAGCCCTGTCGATCTTTTCTGGAAACGGTTCTCCACGAAGGAACAGAGCAGTCAGATGCAATTATTTCTTCCAGTGGAATTCTCCAATTTGGATATGGATGACCGCAGATTTATCTATACTGTCTCATCGGAGGCTAATTCGCCGGAGCCGATCAAACGGATCAATCCGGGCGGCGAGGATATTCTGCGGCGTGAAGGGTACTTCGATCCGGCAGGGGACGTATCTGCGATTCATGTCGATGCAGCGAAGCAGACGGCGATTCAAAATGCTGGGAGTTCAGTTTTCGTCGATGTCATCTATGATGAGAGCGGGATGTACAGCGCGCTCGATTCGAAGCGTAACCGGATATTTACGTATAACAATGACGGCAATATGCTGTATCAATTTGGTGGTACGGGAACGACCTCAGATCATTTCCAGAAGCCGACTGCGATAGATATGTTAGGCGATCGGATGGTCGTGCTTGACGGCGGGACGAACCGATTGGTCATCTTCCGTCCTACCCGCTATGGATCATTAATTCGAGAAGGCGTGAAGCAACACTACAACGGCAAGGAAGATCAAGCAGCGAAGAGCTGGGAAGAAGTGCTCAAGCTCAATGCGAACTTCGATATTGCCTATATCGGCATCGGGAAGGCGTTGCTCAAGAAAGACGATAACAAACAGGCGATGGAATATTTCAAGAACGGCAACAACCGTAAGTATTACTCCCAAGCCTTGAAGCGTTACCGTACGGAATATATGTGGAACAATTTCGGAACAGTGATGACCATTCTATTCCTGGTTGTGGCTGCTGTGGTTGCAGGAAGGCTGTATATGCGCCGGAAGCTCGCGACGACTGTGCATTATATCGACACGGCTGTCATTAAAATGCCATTCCGCACGATGGTGCGTCCATTCAGCAGCTTCTGGGAATTGAAATACGAGCATAAAGGGAGGATCTGGATCGCACTCGGCATTCTGATCTTGGTCGTCTTGACGATGATTCTGAAGCGACAGTATGCGGGGTTCATCGTCAACTTCAACAAATTAGACGAGCTGAACAGCGTGGATGAGTTGAAATTCATTGTGCTGCCATTCCTCTTATTCTGTATTTCGAATTGGTCGCTCACGACCTTGATGGATGGCGAAGGCAAATTCAAAGATATCGTGATCGCCGTCGGATATGCAACACTTCCGCTGGTTGTCATTTTCCTACCGCAAGTCCTATTTAGTAATATCATTACGATCGATGAGACACCGTTCTATTACCTGCTCGACTCGATCGCCTACCTGTGGTTCGGGTGGCTGTTGTTCATCGGTACGATGACCGTACATCAATATACGATCGGCAAAACAATACTGACGTTAATTCTAACCGTACTGGTGATGGCGTTTATCGTCTTCTTAGGTCTTCTCTGTTTCAGTTTAGTGCAACAGATGATTACCTTCATTGAGGCGTTATATCGCGAGATCATCGTGCGGTTGTAAGGGGGGATCGGTGTGAGATGGAAAACAGTAGGCTGGCTGCTGACGGGTGCGGCTCTGGTCCTGATCATCGGGTATACGGGGATGCGGATGATAAGCCAGACGGATAGCTCGGAGCGTACCGCTGCCAAGACGAACAACGAGGCGAACATTGAGAAGTCTGCGGAACCTACCCCATTTGGCGCCAGTGGTACGAGCGGACCTCAGTTGGTAGCAGAGACGCAGGCGCTTGCGCTGTATATAGATCCGGCGACAACGGAAATCTCGGTGAAGGATAAGCGGAATGGTCATACGTGGTATTCGAACCCGCTCGATCGTGAGTCGGATAAGAAAGCGGAAGGCATTAATCGCGATAATCTATCTTCGCAATTTTCGATCGCTTATAACAATGATAAAGGTCAGAACTTCTATGTGAACAATTTCGCTGAGGCCATCAAGCGCAATCAATTCGAAATTCTCAAGACATCGAAAGGGATTAAAATTGTCTACCAGCTCGGCAACTTCCAGAAAGGGATGGAAGCCATCCCGCAGATCATTAGCAAGCAGCGTATGGACGAAATGATCTTGTCTAAAATTTCGGATGAAGGGGAAAAGTTCGAAATCGAGAAACGTTTCAAATTTGATGAAGTGAAGCAAATCTATACGCGCAAAGAGATGCCGGAATATGTAGTCAAAGACGTCGTCGCTATTCTAGATTCCGTAGGGTACACAGCGGAAGAAGCGGCGAAGGATAACATGCATAATCAAGCTGGAGGGCAGAAGCCCACGGCTGCGGTAAGATTCACCGTTCCAATCGAATATTATTTGGACGATGAGAACTTCATGGTAGAGGTTCCTGTACGAGAAATTCAGGATACGAAGGAATTCCCGATTGATTCGATTCAGGTGCTTGAAATGTTCGGCGCAGCGGGTGTGAATCATCAAGGATATATGTTCGTTCCTGATGGATCGGGTGCTTTGATTCACTTGAATAATGGGAAGGTCTCAGTTCCGCAATACGACATGCCGATTTATGGCAAGGATCAGTCGCTAAAAGAGAAAGATGTCGTGAAGGAATTCAAGCAAGCGGCGAGACTGCCTGTCTTCGGGATGAAGCAAAGTGATCAGGCCTTCTTCTGCATCATTGAAGAGGGGGATGCAATCGCCTCGGTGAATGCGGATGTCAGCGGGCGGGTCAATACGTATAACCGCGTCAGTGCTAAGTTCCTGCTCAAACCGATGGAGTCGTTCACGTATCGTGCGGGGAGCGTAAAGAAAGACAGTCCAATGTTTCCGGAGCTCTACCAAGGGGGGATTAAGCTGCGCTACGCCTTCCTGCCGAAGGAATCCGCAAGCTATGTCGGCATGGCGAAGTACTATCAAGACTATCTGGTGAAGAGCAAGAAACTCACCAAACTGGAGGAAGAAGCAGAGACACCGTTTGTTTTGGATCTGGTCGGTTCCATCGCGGTTCGAGATACGTTTCTCGGCATTCCATATCAATCCGTGAAATCACTAACCAGCTTTGAACAAGCGAAATCCGTACTGGCGATGCTCAAACAGCGCGGTGTGAAGCAGATCAAGCTTCGTTATTCTGGTTGGTTCAATCGGGGAGTGAATCATGATTTCCCCGATGATGTCGATATTGATTCCGCATTGGGAGGAAAATCGGGTCTTCAAGAATTAATTCGTTATGCCAAAGAAGAGGAAATCGAACTCTATCCGGATGTGTCCTTCTTACGGGTGTATACGACTGGACATGGGTTCAAGCCCAAGCGGGACGGCGCGAGCTTCTTGTTACGGGAAGGCATTGCGCAGCACAAGACAGATCTCGTAATGGGAAGCCGTGGGGAACTAGATTATTATCTTCTCTCGCCGAAAAAGCTGCCGGATCTCGTAACGAGTTTCTTGAAGGATTACGAACCTCTGCAAGTTGGCGGTCTGTCGCTGCGTGATCTGGGTGATATGATGGTTTCCGATGTCACTTCAGGGAGAACGACTGATCGAGAGCAGAGTGCGGCGATCATCGCGGATAGCGTAAAGCTGCTTCAAGAAAAAGTAGGAAACACGATGGTGAGCGGTGGCAATGCAAACGTTCTGCCTTATGTGAAGACAATTGTCGATGCGCCATTAAAGAGCAGTACGCTCAATATTGCGGATGAAGAAATCCCATTCTATCAACTCGTGTTGCATGGATATATAGATTATGCGGGATCGCCGATCAATATGAGCCCGGACCAGAGCTATAAATCGAATGTGCTGAAGACGCTAGAGACCGGATCCAACGTGTATTATCAATGGTTCTATGAGAAGCCTTCTGCTGTGCGAAATACGGAATTTAACGACTTATATTCGGCGAGTTACTCGAACTGGCTCGATGAAGCGGTTCAGTATTACCGGGAGACAAACGATGTGATGAGAGGACTACGTACGCAGACGATCGTCAATCATGAGAAGCTCGCAGATCATGTGTATCGCACGACGTATGAGAGCGGGACATCGATTACGGTGAACTATAATCAGACGGACGTGATTGTGAACGGTACCAGCATCGCGGCTGAAGGTTACTTGGTAGGGGGAGGAGGGCGATGAAGAAACTAACGATGTCGCAGAAAAAATCGTGGATCGGTGTCATGTTCGTCGTGCCGTGGTTCCTCGGGTTTGTATTCTTGTTCGCGATTCCACTATACGAGTCATTCGTGTACAGCTTCAACAATCTAACGGTCGCGTTAAATGGCTTCGATACGAAGTTCGCAGGCTTTAAGTTCTATCAAGAAATATTCTACAAGCATCCTACCTTCAATCGTGTATTAATGGATTCGATTACGAGCCTGCTCGTTAATATTCCTTCGATCATCATCTTTAGTCTATTCGCCGCCTCCCTGCTGAATCAGAAATTCCGCGGCAGGGTAGTCGCACGGGCGATCTTCTTTCTGCCGGTCCTTCTTGCGACAAATTTGCTCTCGATTGAGCAGAGCAGCGATTTGGCCAGTGTGGCACAGACGGTTACCGGCGGAGTGGATGGAACAGGGTTCACGAGCTCAGAGCTGGAGACCTTAATGCTGCAGTCCGGCTTCGGCAGCGAATTGACGTCGTATATTACAAGCTCCGTGGATCGAATTTATGAAATTATCAGCCATTCAGGCGTGCAAATTCTTGTCTTCCTAGCCGGTCTTCAGTCCGTATCACCGTCACTATACGAGGCGGCGAAGATCGAAGGGGCAACAGGCTATGAAGCTTTTTGGAAAATTACGTTCCCTATGGTAAGTCCGCTCATTCTCACGAACATTGTCTATACGGTCATCGACTCGTACAACTATAACAAGTTAAGCTTGCTGATCAACGATACCGCCTTTAAGGCGCTGAACTTCAGTCTTAGCGCAGCGATGTCGTGGGTGTATTTTATCATCACATCCATTATTCTTCTCATCTTAATCCGCGTCGTGTCGACGAAGGTGTTCTATCATGATTAGTCTGGAAATTTAAGGGGGGGGATTGTTCTGAAACAAGTGGTTATGAACAAGAGAGCAGCGTTTGTCCGGTTAGCCCGTGAGAAACAGCCGCTCCTTATAATGCAGAACTGGGCGTGGATCCTTGTTCGGGCGATACTCATCATCGGGCTATGCTTCGTTATTATCTACCCGTTGTTCTTCAAAATATCGATCGCCTTCAAGGATCGGGTGGATATGTTGGATCCGACCGTCCTCTGGCTGCCTAAGCATTTTACACTCGAAAATTTCAAATTTGCGGCAAATACGCTGCACTATGCGGATACGTTCTTCAATTCGCTCTTAATCTCGGTGATGACGACCGTCTTGCAGGTCATTTCATGCTCGCTTGCTGCATTTGGGTTTGCGAGGCTGAAATTCAAGGGAAGCGGGATTCTGTTCGCACTGGCCGTCTTCACAATTATCGTGCCTTCTCAGACCTTGATGATTCCGACGTACTTGAATTATCGTTTCTTCGATCTAGCTGGTCTCATTAGCTTATTCACAGGCGGCAACGGCATTAACTTGCTGGATAGCTACTGGCCATTCATCCTGCAATCGGCGTTGGGGATGGGGATTAAGAGCAGCTTGTTCATCTTCATCTTCCGGCAGTTCTTCCGCGGCATTCCGAAGGAACTTGAAGAAGCCGCTTATATGGATGGCTGCGGTATTCTCCAGACGTTCTATCGCGTGATGCTGCCGAACGCGATAACGGCGATCGTCACCGTCTCGTTGTTTTCCTTCGTTTGGATGTGGAACGACAATTACTACGTGTCCTTGCTATTGACGCGGATTAAAGTCTTGTCGACGATGCTCCCAACGATGTGGACGGCGACACAGTTCGAAGACGGATTATATGCATACATGATTAAAAACGCGGGCGAGCTGCTGTTCATCGCGCCGATTATCGTGCTCTTTGTTATCCTACAGCGCTATTTCGTTGAGAGTGTGGAACGTACGGGGATTGTTGGGTAACGGCGATCTCAAAGATGGATCATGATGTATTGTATTGAAGTATTACAAGAAACCACCCCGATCTTGCTGAAGTGCACCCCTTAAAATGTCCATTAGAAAACCCTCGGGTAAACTAATGGACATTTTGGGGTGTATTTTTCATGGCAGAAAAAGGGCAAAAGTTTAAAACGTATCGCACGCTTCCTTGCAGAAATATCACACAACCAGCAGAACCTGGAATCCGCGCCATTAGGAGAGACCAATACATATTTGAGTGGCTAGTAATCAGGAATGGCGCATTGCTGCTGTTACTCAATTGATTATTCGTTGTGCCGTTTTATGATATGAGAACAACAATCGTGGAATGGATCGATGATATTTAACAGAGTGAGCGAAAGAAGAGCTTATTTAATAACATAGAGTCACGTTTTCAGTACACCACTTCATGCAAGCATTTGATCAAGCATACTATTAATATTTACGAGATGGATGTCTGAAGGATTAATTTAGATCTTAAAACAATATTATGGATTCGAAGGTGATATATTATATTCTGTAGTAGCATCTACATATGTTTAACAATCTGATTAGAGAGGTGAGTCCATGGAGCTTAGACAGCTACATCCCAATGAATATGAAGCAAGTATGAAATTATCAGAGTATGCTTTTCATTTCTCATTCACGCCAGAAGATATGGAGAGAGGGAAGAAGCTTTTTAAACCAGAACAATACTGGGGAATCTTTGAAGGAGAAGCACTACAAGCTAAATTGACTTTAATTCCGTTCCAGATTTATCTGCAAGGCAGAATGATTGAAATGGGAGGGATTGCAGGTGTTGCTACTTGGCCAGAGAATCGGCGTAAGGGTCATGTGGCTTCGCTGCTGAAGAACACCCTCAAGCTTATGAAAAGCCAAGGTCAGACCGTTTCCATGTTACACCCTTTCTCATTTCCTTTTTATCGTAAATTTGGTTGGGAGCTATTTACGGAGTTTAAGAGATACACTATCCCGGTGGAGCAGTTCCCACCCAAAATAGTCATACCAGGAACTATAGTGAGAGACGTATCGGATATTTCGGTATTTAATTCACTCTATCAATCATTTGTTAAAAGATATAACGGAACTCTCGCGCGTGATGATGCGTGGTGGAGAGAATCCGTGTTAAGGGAAGAGAAGTTCCGCGCAGTTTATTATTCAGCTAGTCAGGAGCCGCAGGGGTATGTGTTGTATGAGATACATGGTAAAGAGCTTACTTGTAATGAATTTGTCTATTTGAATGAAGATGCTCGCAGTGCACTATGGACTTTTTTCTCGAATCATGATTCTCGTATCGATAAAGTGAAGTTGTCTATGGTTCCAAGTGACGATCAATTGCCATACATGTTACCCGACCCGCGTATTGCTCAAGAAATAGTTCCCTATTTTATGGCTCGCATTGTAGATCTCAAGTCCTTCGTAGAGCAGTATTCGTTTGAGGGGAATCGAGAGAATGAAGTACAATTCACCATTCGAGTGTCGGATGCTACAGCAGACTGGAATTCAGGTTGTTGGAAGCTATGCATCCAAGAAAATGGTAAAGCCGAGGTTACATATCTTGGGGACCAAGAAGATATTCAGACAGATTTGTCGGCGGATATCCAGACCCTATCTGCTCTGTTCATGGGTTTCAAACGCCCGTGTGAGTTAAATAAGATGAGACGCCTTCACGGTGATCCATTGAAAGTGACACAGTTAGAATCATTGATTCCGAAGGAACAAACGCTTCTTTTAGATCACTTTTAAAAGCACTGTAAGTTTGCAGACAACTCATAACTTGAATCTCAACGATAACGAAGAAGGAGTTAAATCTCCTTCTTTTTTCATGCTCATTTGTAAAATAAACTCAAAATACGCAGTATAAATAAAGTGAAAATTACAACATATGAAAAATTCATAATAGGATTAAAATCATTCATACTCTCTTTAGTTCATACGAAATTATGCAAAATTCACACTTTACCTAACCACAAAATCAGTTTAAAAGGAACTCAAAGCGATGAGCTCAGATTTTGACTGGACATTCAAACAATTATAATATAAACATAATGTACTTAATGGAGAGGATTATAGAGATGACACAAAAATTATATTACGATTCTGCATATCTAAAGCAATGGAAGACCACCGTTATTAAGACCATAGAGGAGCCGGACGGGCATTATGTCATTTTAGAAGAGACGGCTTTTTATCCGCATGGAGGGGGACAACCTTGTGATCTAGGTTATATTGAAGGAGTCCCCGTTCTTGATGTCATCAAGGAAGACAATCTGATATTACATAAGATAGAATCGATTCCAGAAGCGAAAGAAGTAACCTGTGAGATTGACTGGAACCGAAGATTTGATCATATGCAGCAGCATAGCGGACAGCATTTGTTGTCAGCGGTTTGTTTGGATTTATACCAAGCGACGACGCTAAGCTTTCATTTAGGAACCGACTACTGCACGATTGATGTTGAAGCTAAAGAGCTAAGTGCGATTGAATTAGATGCGATTGAACGTGAAGTGAATCTTCGTATCTATCAGAATCATCCTATTCTTAGCTATTGGGTTAGTGAAGAAGAGATGAAGTCTTTAAACCTTGTGAAACAGCCTAAAGTGACGGATCATATTCGCATAGTTGAAATTAAAGAAGTGGAGTATAACGCCTGCGGGGGAACACATGTATCTGCAACGGGTGAGATCGGAATGATTAAACTTCTCAAAACAGAGAAGCAAAAAGGAAACATTCGTATTTATTTTAAATGTGGATTCCGTGCGTTAGCGGAGTTTAATGATAGCCAGCGGATATTGGGAGCTCTGACAACAAAGTTTAAAACTGGTAAAGACGAGATTATGGAACGGATTGCGAAATGGGAACAGGAGCAAAAAGAGCTTCAAGCTGAAGTTGCTATTCTGAAGGAACAAAACAATGAGTTTATTGCTGAGCAGTTGTTAGATGGAAGTGATCATGATGTAGTCACATATATTTTTGACGACAAATCACTTAAAGAACTTCAGTCTTTGGCAAGTATGATTACCTCAAAAAGCGAATCGTATGTGCTTCTGGCGTCTTCACTTGAGAACAAGGTTGTATTAGCGCATAACAACAGTTCAAGACAGTCTTGCGGTGCGTTCTTCAAATCACATCTGACTCCCTATGGCGGAAAAGGTGGCGGCAGTGAAAAGATGGCTCAGGCGGCATTCCCTTTTTGGGAAGAAGCACATGCTTTCTATGAATTTGCAGTTACTCATCTCCAAGCGTAATCAAATAAACAATATCTAAATGAAGCAGGAGTCCAAAAGATTATCAACGAATTATTACGGGTAATATTAGTGATATTCTGGAGGTGTAAGGGATAATGGCTGCAGAAGTGATCAAAGTATATCGAGAGCATCTTCCTAAACTACGATTGATTGGTAAGATGTATTCCGATAAAGATCGAAATGCTGTTGGGAGTTTTGCTGACAAGTGGGATGAATGGATCCATAATGGTTGGTTTGAAGAAATTGGCGGTCTGAGTGTGTTGCCTGAGTCTTACGGTGCAGCGTACGGGATGATGAGAATGAACGGGAACCAACTTGAATATTGGATAGGTATGTTGTTCAGCGAAAATACGGAAGTGCCTGAAGGCTACAGCTATGTTGATATCGCTGCAGGTGAAGTTGCTACTTGTTGGATCTATGGTAGAGACGATAATGGTGAGCTGTACGGTACCCTGCCTCACAATATGTGCATGGCGAAGATAGCCGAAGAGGGATGGCAACTACAAGATAACACCTGGTGTTTCGAGCGTTACGATCAAGTCCGTTTCTCTTCCCCTGATGAAAAAGGAAATGTTATTTTGGATTATGGCGTATATGTTAAGTAATGCAGACGAAGAAGAACCCCTGACCGCTTAATCACGGCTGGGGGTTCTTTGCTGTGCCAAAGAAGAATCAGTTCTAACTAGTAGGAGTAGTCTTAACTCTTGATCGTCTAGATATATTTACATTAACAGTAGCGACAACAATACTTAGGAGCACTAGTGCTGCACCAATAAGAGCATTAGAATCCATAATTTCATCAGCAAACCAATAGCCAAACATGGCGGCAAATACCGGTTCCATAGAGAAGATCAGCCCGGTCTTCGTTGGTGACGTGTATTTCTGAGCAACGACTTGTATGATGAAACCTAACGCACTGCATACCAAGCTTAAAGCAAGGATCGCAACCCACCCGTCTGTCGTACTCGGGAAAACAGGCGTCTCGAAGATGATAGAGAAGATCAGACCATACAACCCAGCGAATCCCAATTGCAAAATACCAAGGTTTAACGTATCAACCTTCTGAGCTGCTGAACCTACAACAAGAATATGTATAGCGTAAAAGCAGGCTGCAGCCATGCATAGTAAATCTCCAATTGCAAACGTGAATGGAAGCTTAATGGTTAGAAAGGCTATGCCAAGTAAGGCGAGCAGGATGCTGATAAAGATTTTGTTTTCTATTTTCTTCTTATAAATAAAGCTACTGATCAGTGGAACAAATACAACAGTTAGGCTAACCAAAAAGCCTGCGTTGGAAGTGGATGTTGTCTTCAGACCGAACGTAATCGCGGTGAATACAAGAAACAAGAGAAGGCCTAGTAACATAGCATAATAGAATGTCTTTCTATTTAAGTTCCGTAAACGACGGTGAAATAATGCTGCTGCAACGATAAAAGCCAATCCAAAGCGTAGGGCAACTAAATTAAATTCACCTAGTGTTCCAAGTCCCATTTTCATGAATAGGTATGATGAGCCCCAACATATAGTGACGAAAAAAATAAGTAGATCGGCCTTGAGCGGTTTCAATGAAAATCCTCCTTCAGATGATTGAACTAGATCAGTATACTCACGTACAATATTCAAGTAAAACGAATGTTTGTAATAATATACATGAGAAAAACTAATGTAAATGTTGTGAGGGAGGATCACAGTTTGAGTATTAATAAATACAAAGTGTTCATGAAGGTTGTAGAGCTTCGAAGTTTAACCAAGGCTGCTGAAGTCATGGGATTTACGCAGTCTGGTGTTAGCCATATCATGAATAGTCTTGAAGAAGAATTCGGATTTCTATTGCTCACTCGAAGCCGTTCCG
Source organism: Paenibacillus sp. FW507-14B1B (assembly GCF_058781425.1). NCBI lineage: Bacteria > Bacillati > Bacillota > Bacilli > Caryophanales > Paenibacillaceae > Paenibacillus > Paenibacillus sp. FW507-14B1B. The sequence continues at coordinate 122,897 of NZ_JBYSWS010000001.1, forward strand.
GAGTTCAACTAACGACCAATGGGGAAGAAGTGCTTAAGACAGTTCGTGAAATATTGAAGTGGAATGAGCATTTGGAACAGCAGGTCGCTTCTATTCATGGAATTGAGCTAGGAACCGTACATATTGGAACTTTTACAAGTGTCGGTGTTCACTGGTTACCAGGAATCATTCAAGATTTTCAAAAGGATTATCCCCAGATCGAAATTCGATTGGATGAGGGAGATTATAGGGAGATTGAGCAGTGGATTGCCGAAGGGAAAATCGATTGTGGCTTTCTATCACTTCCGACTTGGGAAACATTCGATGTTATTCCTCTTCATCAGGACCCTATGTTAGTTCTATTACCATTAGATCATAAGCTTAGCTCTCAAACGGTTATCGACTTATCTCAGATTGCGAATGAACCTTTTATAATGCCGAGTAAGGGCTCAGATGATGATGTGAATCGGATCTTGGAGAATATGCAGATTAAACCGGATATTAAATATACGGTGGGTGATGACTATGCGATTATGGCTATGGTAGAGAAAGGACTGGGGATTAGTATTCTTCCAGAATTGGTGCTTCGAGGTCAGAAGCGAAAAATTCAATTGTTACCCTTAAAAGAGCCTTGTCTGCGTTCTCTTGGGATTGCGGTGAATTCTATGCGCCAGATGTCGCCAGCCACTAAACGATTTTTGAATTATGTTAAGAATTATCCGAAGTTGTAAAAAACTACATGGATGTACAGAACCTTTTTCAAGTTTTGGACCAATTAAGGTTAAGGGACAGTTACTTGAGGAGGATGGAACAATGAAAATGTTATTTGTGATCCTTTGTATGTTAATAATTCTAGTATCTTGCAGTACAAAGCCAGCCACAACATCGTCACCTTTAGATTTCATCGATCGCGTACAGAGTACAGACCTTAGTAATGAAACAGGAGGACTTAAGGTGTTGAATTCACCGATAAATGAAGTGGTTAAGGAGCGAGGTGAACCTCAGAGCAAAGGCAAACTTGTCACTGGAGAAACAATATTAGAATATGCTGATTATCAATATGTTTTGCTAAGTGATAAGGTTACTTCCTATACTTTGAAAGCTGGGAGTTTGACATCTAAGGAATTGAAAATCGGTGACCGAGAGGAAAGAATATATGAGGAATATGGACTTCATTTTTATACTCGTCAGCAAGATGATTTAGGTATAAAAGGATATATTGATAAGGAGAATGATCGGATAATTGAATTCGTACTCGATGATAATAAGATCACGATGATCCTGGTAGCTCAATTATCAATATTCAAATGAAAAAGAGATTTATAGCTCTACTACATATTATTGTTATTATGTTAATCCTTCTCTTTCCTTCAACAATTGTTAAAGTTGCTGCTAGTGGTATTGATACAAATAAAGTCGATCAATTGATTACCAAAGAAATGGAAAAATACAATATTCCAGGACTTTCACTCGGCATCATAAAGAATCGTCAAATCATTTATCTTAAAGGTTATGGCTTAGCAGATAATGCTGGAAATCGAGTTGCGCCTCAAACACCTTTTATTCTTGGGTCACTTAGTAAATCATTTACCGCACTTGCAATTATGCAGTTAGTAGAGCAAGGTGAAATAGATTTAGATCGACCTGCTGAAACTTATTTACCCTGGTTAAAGTTAGAACAACCTGAAGGGGAACGGGCAGTTACTGTTCGTCATCTACTTAATCAGACAAGTGGTATACCTACCTATGAAGGTCGAAGAATGATAGATGACGATGACATTACACTTCAAGAGTTTGTACAAAAAAATAATAGTCTGAAACGGACTAAGCCGGTAGGGACAACGTTTCAATATTCGAATTTGAATTATATGATTTTAGGAGAGATCGTAGAGCGAGTCTCAGGGCTAAGTTATAGTGATTATATAAAAAATTACATATATACCCCTTTAGAAATGTATAACAGTTACATCTTTAAAAAAGATGCGAAGAACAAAGGGCTTGCTAGCGGATATCAATCAATTTTTGGCGTAAGAAAAATTACGGATCCACAAGTGAATCGTTCTTTAATACCGGCTGGATACTTAATCTCTTCCGCTGAAGATATGTCTCATTATCTTATTGCTCAATTAAACGACGGACAATATAAGAAGCATTCCTTGTTATCCTCAAAAGGTATAAAGCAAATGCACCTCAGTTCATCTGTCTTCCCCTATGGAATGGGATGGTTTACAGATTACAAATATTTATCCCACAGCGGAGATGCTGAGAACTTTCACTCTGACATGATAATACTACCTGAACGGGGAATGGGATTAGTTATACTTATGAATACAAATGATGCTCTAACAACGACATTTTATGGTAATGTGTATTCGCTTCTTTCCATGAACATTATGAACATTGTTTCTAACGGTGCAATTTATTCAGGTAGTACTCCTTCTCCAACCGTTAATAACATAGAAAAACACTTATTAGTTGTGTTAACCTTGTTGGTTATCTGGATAATCTGGTCATTGTACAAACTTAACTTATATAAAAAAAGAAAAGTTAATCTTAGAGGAAGTCACCACTTCATCATGCTTTTTTTACTATACTTTACTAGTTATATTGTTGTGCCTACAGGGTTTATATTAATGCTTCCCCAATTGCTTGGTGCTCCTTGGGGAACGATTGTTCGTTATATGCCGGGAATCGGTCATGCCATGTTATGCATTCCATTTATCCTGATCTTGATCGGTATATTTAATATGTTCTATATGAAACAATACCTAAGCAGTTTATATAAGAATTAGTGTATTAAGGGAATAAGAATAAAAGAGATGGCATCCGTCGAGTCATTGACTCAACAGATGCCGTCCTTTTTTATTTTTACTAATAATCAGGTGGAGGGCTTGCTCTGTGCCGTAGAACTTAAATGTTGAATCTGATCTTCCAAAACTGAACCAGCTTTCCCCAAAAATTGTGTTATAAGATCGAGCTCTTCAGGCGAATATGAGGAAATCAGATTTACCATTGCATTATGCAGCGGTACGTACGTATTTATGATTTCTTCTTTTTCTTCATATTGAGGAACGATAATAACCCTGCGGCGGTCACTCGGATCGTTCTCTCTACGAACATAACCATTTTTCTCTAGTCGATCAACTAATGCAGTAACGCTACCTGTAGCAAGTCCGGTATGTTTCGAAAGTTCTCCGGCAGTAATTGGACCAGTCTCGCGTAGAATATCTACCGAGATCAAGTCATTATTGTATAACCCGAGAGAGGCAGCTACATTTTGCTGATGTAAGATAATTCGAGTACCTAAGCCACGCATTAGTGAAACAAATTGTTCTTGTTGGTCTGTAGTGTGATTTTTTTCATTGCTTGACAAAAGGGTAACCTCCTTCTAAGCTATTTAATATCTTGATCATCGAGATATTTGAATAAAAAGATACTTTGTTATCAAATTATCGTCTGATTTATTGTATCGAAACCACGACGTAAAGACAAGAATTAGCTGGAGTTTTAGGCGAGGAGGATATGGTTCATGAATGAGAGCATTGTTATTAAGGGTGCACGTGAGAACAATTTGAAAAATGTCTCCCTTTCGATTCCTAAGTATAAGCTTGTTGTTCTAACAGGCCCATCTGGATCGGGTAAATCGACGCTGGCTATGGACACACTTCAGCGGGAATGTCAGAGACAGTATATGGATTCCATGAGAATGTCATCCGATACTATCGGAAAACCGAAGCTTGATTCCATTCAAGGACTATCTCCTTCAATTAGTGTTGGACAGCATGTCACTAACCGTAATCCGCGGTCTACAGTCGGGACCGTGACAGATATTTATACTTTTGTTCGGTTTATTTATTCGAGACTGGGGGAGCGGACTTGCCCATACTGTAAGGAGAGTATTCAACCAACATATGAACCAGCGGGTGCATTAATTGACGACGATGAAGAATTCGAGTTTCAGACAATAGGCTGTCCGCATTGTGGGGCAGAACTAGAGCAATTAGGGATGTCACATTTTTCTTTCAATAAACCGGAAGGAGCTTGTGAATCTTGTAGTGGTCTAGGTCATCTGGCAACAATTAATGAAGATGCGGTCTTCAATCATGAGCTGAGCTTGAAGGAAGGGGGAGTTGCTTCCCTGAATGGGGTCCATCGTGATATCCAAATTCGTATTCTAGCAGCGGCTGGAAAGCATTTTGGTTTCGAATTCGATCCAGATCAGCCCTTGAAAGATTTCGGTCAGGTGCAGCGTGATTTGTTGTACTACGGTGTGGAGAGTGAAGTATTCAAGAGCCATTATCCTGATATCAGACCTATTCAAGGAACGAAGTTCGAAGGGGTCATTCCTGGTTTGTGGCGGCGCTACAAAGAGAAGGAAGGCGAGAGTTCAGCTCAAGAGAAGGACGGGGGCTTCTTCCGTGAACAGTTATGTCCGGAGTGTCTCGGAACACGCTTGAAGAATGAGGTGCGACTTGTACAGGTAGCTGGTGCATCCATCATTGAAGTATGTGACTGGTCACTGAGCGACGTATACAGGTGGACCCAAAGCTTAGAATCCATGTTGCCGCCAGGAGGGTTACATTTACTTCGACCGATTCTTGATGACATGCCTGAACGTCTAAAACGGATTATTGATGTGGGACTTGGTTATCTATCCATGAATAGGCAGACAGTATCACTGTCTGGTGGAGAAGCACAGCGCTTACGTCTTGCATCACTGCTTGGTTCTGGCTTGACGGGTGTTCTTTATATTCTTGATGAACCTACAACGGGGCTACATCCGCGGGATACTGTTGGCCTCATACGAGTACTCAAGGAATTACGTGATATGGGAAATACGGTGCTTGTCATCGAGCATGATATCGAAATGATGCGTGCTGCTGATCATGTAATCGACATGGGACCAGGTGCTGGATTAAATGGAGGAACTGTTGTGGGTGAAGGATGCTTGGAAGACCTGATGGCGAGTGAGCTTTCCATAACGGGTGCATATCTGAGAGAAGAGAATATGTCAGTTCCCGCCCGCATTCGTAGAAAAGGCAACGGACAGTTTATTACGATTCACGAAGCACATATTCGGAATGTTAATATTCATACACTATCAATTCCGTTAGGCTGTCTCGTATCCGTAACAGGAGTTTCAGGTTCAGGAAAATCTACGTTAGTATTCGATGTTCTAGCCAAAGGGATCTCGCATGGACAAGAGCAGCTGGGTTGTAAGGAGATTACGGGTTTAGATCAAGTAGGAAATATTGTGATCTTCGATCAATCGCCAATAGGAAGAATTCAGCGCTCTAATGTTGCGACATATACAGATGTATTTACACATCTGAGACAACTATTTGCTGGGTTACCTGAAGCTAAGAAAAGAAAGCTTACAGCTAAATATTTCTCATTCAACACACCAGGTGGCCGCTGTGAAACATGTCAAGGACTCGGCGTATTATCTGTCGATATGAACTTCATGCCTGATCTGGAGGTGAAGTGTCACGATTGCAGAGGCAGAAGGTTTACGGATGAGGTCTTGCAAGTGAAGTTCCAAGGATATTCCATTTCAGATCTGCTGAATATGTCGGTGCAGGAAAGTTTTGATGTCCTCAAGTCAGAGTCCAAAATCGCAGGTATTATCGAAATGTTATGTGAGGTTGGGCTTGGTTATCTTCAGTGGGGTCAATCGGTCAAAACCTTATCTGGTGGGGAAGGACAGCGTATTCACCTCGCTAAAGAGCTGAGTAAACCATCCAAAAACCATACACTTTATCTATTAGATGAGCCTACAACGGGACTTCATCCATCTGATATCAAGCAACTTCATATTTTACTCAATAAGCTGGTCGATTCGGGAAATACCGTTATGGTTGTCGAGCATAGTCTAGAACTGATTCGAGAATCTGATTGGGTCATTGATATCGGTCCTGAAGGCGGAGCAGCAGGAGGTAATCTTGTAGCTGTGGGGACACCAGAAGATGTAGCACAAGTATCAGCTTCCTATACAGGCAAGTTTTTGAGAAGAATTTTAGCAGAAGGGCTATAGAAATCAATTGATTGATGTGGGGGAAACAACTAAGTGAAGGTAAAGGAAAATAACATAGGTATTATAATTGCTGCGCTGCTGCTAGCTACGTTAATGGCTTCGATGGATAACACCATTACAGCAACAGCGATTGGCACGATTGTTGGAGACTTGGGCGGTTTCGATAAACTTATGTGGGTAACGTCTGCATATATGGTAGCAGAAATGGCTGGTATGCCGATTTTCGGTAAATTATCCGATATGTATGGTCGTAAACGCTTCTTTATATTCGGGATCATCGTATTTATGATCGGTTCTGCGCTATGTGGAACAGCAGAGTCCATTGTACAGTTGAGTATTTATCGTGCAATTCAAGGTATTGGTGGCGGAGCACTTGTTCCAATAGCCTTTACCATCATGTTCGATGTAGTAGCTCCCGAGAAACGGGGGAAGATCGGCGGATTATTCGGTGCTGCATATGGAATATCTAGTATTTTTGGCCCTCTTATTGGAGCTTATATAACGGATTATATCCATTGGAAGTGGATATTCTATATCAATTTGCCGGTAGGTCTTATTGCATTCGTTATGATCGCTTTCTTTTACAAAGAGTCTGTAGAGCACTCCAAGGAAAAAATCGACTATTTGGGTGCATTTACACTAGTGGCTTCGATCCTTTGTTTGATGTTTGCGATTGAACTAGGTGGTAAAGAATATGCTTGGAATTCCAGTATGATTATTGGATTGTTCTCAGCTTTTGTAGTGTTCATCGTTGCTTTTGTGTTCATTGAGCGCCGAGTGGAAGAACCTATTATTACCTTCGGCATGTTCAAGAATCGCCTCTACTCCTCTAGTAATGTAATGGCCATTTTTAGCGGTGCGGCTTTTATTACAGCATCTGTCTATATTCCAATCTATATACAAGGTGTATTTGGAGGCTCTGCTACAAGTTCGGGGCTTGTTCTCCTTCCGATGATGCTCGGATCCGTGGTTACGGCAGCGGGTGGTGGGTTCCTACTTAATCGATTTAATTATCGTTCTATCATGATATCGACGTTGGTATTATTGGTTCTCGGTATGGCAATGCTCAGTACGTTAAGGACGGATTCCTCACGTTTTATGGTAACAATCTTTATGATTCTAGTCGGTCTTGGAATAGGGTCCTCTTTCTCAGTACTTAGTAACGCTGCCATTCATGGATTCTCGGCAAAACAGCGCGGATCAGCAAGTTCAACACTTAGTTTTACGCGTGAGCTTGGTATGACGCTTGGAATTACCGTATTCGGTATTATTCAAAGTCATCTGTTTACGAATAAATTATCGTCTATGTTTAGCAGTGGCCGTCCAGTGCCGGATGGGGTAGATCTAAGCGATCCAAGTAAAATATTGACACCGGATAGTAGGGGACAAATTCCTACGCCAATTCTAGATAAAATCACAGAAGGATTGTCCTCATCACTTGTTCAAACCTTCGCTTGGGCGATTATTCCGGCTGTCATTGCTTTGTTGGCTGCTTTTGCTATGAGCAAAGAAAAATTTGATCCAGCCTCTGAACTGGAAGAATATACAGTTTCACACTAATCTTTGAAGACCTGCTACTCGTAGCGGGACTTTTTTTTATAGAAAATTTGAAAAATATGTTAAAATCAATATATATGTTGAATAAGCCGATAGGAGATGGTTGAGTTGCAGAAGTTATTTATTGTGCTATTTACGATACTGATTGTTATCACTGGCTGTCAACCGAATTCACAAAAAAGGGAAGGTTCTGTTCAACAATATGAACTTATAATGCCTGAAACCATGCCGGAGGATTTCAATTTTACTGTTAGCTTCGGATACGGTGAAATGAATAAAAATGAAATTAATACATACGATGGGACCGTAACAAAAGATTTGATTGTAAACGGAACTGTAACGGCAAATATTACTCTTGATCCCGAGGAGAAACGTAAAATTTACAATAAAATGAGTGAAATTAATGTGATGGGTACGCAAGACTTAATCTCTTCCCAACAAAATTGTACTAAAACTCCCTTTAATGTAGACGAGTGGCGCATTACGGTTGATGGTAACTTTAAAATTATCAATTGGTCGGATAAACACTGTGAAACAACAAGTGATGCGAATCAGTTACTCGCACTACGAGAATACATCATGCAAATAGTCGAGCAAAAAGAAGCATACCGATCTCTTCCTGTTGCAGAAGGTGGATATGATTAAATCGATTTTTCTTTGTGTCGCATGATATGCAGCTTTTTTTATGCTCAGAATTAATTTCCACAAATACTCCAGAGGAAAAAGCAGATATTAAGGTCTGGGGAAAAACAACAGAGGAGGAATAGAAAAATGAAAAAAATAGTGTTCTCAGTATTGTCCGCGTGTATGATTCTTACGGCATCAGCAACAGTAGCAGGTGCAGCACCAGTTGAACACAAAACGCACGCTAAAGAGCACAAAATGCACATGAAAGAGCATAAAGCTAAAGCGCACAAAATGCATATGAAAAAAGCAAAGGAACACAAACTGCACTCCAAAAGTATTAAACCAAAAGCACTTCCGAAAAGTGGATATGGTGGCGTAAGCGAGTAGAAAATTACATGAAAAGAGGAAAATTAATTTTTCCTCTTTTCGATTTATAGAAAAGGTGATGCTCATATGAAACGACGACAACTCATAATCAACTTTGTAATTATCCTCCTATTGCTGTGTGGTTGTCAGCATAAATCTTCTCATGATATGAATCCCATACTTCAAGTTAAGGAAGATGATGGGGATAAAGAACCAGTTAAAAAGATTTCAGAACCTACACATGATTTACCTCGACCTGAACCCATCATTCCTAATCAAGTATGGATTCCATCTGTTGGAATTAAGGCTCCTGTAGAGCCTGTCGGACTGCTAGATAATGGTCAAATGGATGTACCTAAGTCAAGTAATATAGCAGGTGTATTTGTTAATGGAGTTATGCCAGGCGAACAAGGGAATGCTCTTATGGCAGGGCATTTAGACAGTTATACAGGACCTGCAATATTTCACCCTCTTAAACGAGTTAAACCAGGTGATCCAGTAGTAATATCTAATGAGGACGGGAAATATCTTGTATTCAGGGTGGTTGCTGTTGAAAGTTATCTTACTTCTGAAGCGCCTTTAGATAAAATATTTGGGGATACTAATCTTGAGCAATTGAATTTAATTACCTGTGCAGGGAAGTTTGATCGTAATAAGCGTGAGCATAATAAAAGATTAGTGGTATACACACGCTTGATGAAATAATTTAGATAAACGCATGATATTTCGCTTATATTCATGTTCGACTCTAGATCAATTTTGTCATTCCATTCCAAACTTATAAATGCTATTTTAAATAGTAATGTAACAATCTTTTGGAATGCAACGATAGGAGGGTGATACATGAGCAGAGGAACCATTATCGACATCTCAGATTATGGAGCAATTGCAAATTCAGGAATGGATGCCAGCCAAGCTTTTAGGCAAGCAATAGATGACGCTAAACAAGCTGTGAAGCCTGTAATATTAAATATTCCGAATGGGATATATGATTTTCAGTCTATAACCGCCGAAAGATTGCCTTATTATATTTCGAATACGACATCACGGGCGGATACGCCAGAAGCACTTCGAACAATCGGATTATTGTTTAAGGATATGGATAATATCATGATTCAAGGAAATGGCTCAACGCTAATGTTTCATGGCCTGATGACACCTATCGCATTTGATCATGTCACTAGTGTTCATCTACATAATATCAATATTGACTTTAACCGTCCCGTGATGTCGGAGATCACTGTAACCGCTATTGGTGATGATTATATTGAAGCATCCGTTCATCCTGATTCCTGGTATACGATAAGCGACGGTAGATTAACTTGGATCGGTGAGAATGGTTGGAGTCACAGTCAGACATCTGCAAGTATGGCACAACAGTATAACCCGGCTAACAAGAGAACTTGGCGGAGTTGGAATCCGGTTTCAAATGCTACTATTGTAGAGGATCTTGGAAATAGAACAATACGTTTAAATTACGTAGGAAGTCCAGATCACAGTGCTCAAGTTGGACAAGTTTATCAGATCCGTAACACAATACGTTTTGAACAAGGTGCTTATATACATCGATGCAAGGATGTAAGATGGACAGATGTTAATGTCTATGCAGCCCCGGGATTAGGCATCGTTAGTCAGTATAGTGAGAATCTCGAATTTGTGAGATTAAATTTCAGCCCCCGAGAAGGAAGCGGGCGAACGAATGCCTCAATGGCTGATTTTATGCAGTTTTCGGGGTGCAAAGGTGATATTTATGTCACGGATTCTAATTTTTTTGGTGCACATGACGACCCGATTAATATTCATGGTACACATCTAAGAATTATTGAAAAGCCAGCCGCTAATCAGATTAAAGTTCGATTTATGCATTCCGAGAGCTGGGGGTTTGATGCTTTCTTAGTAGAAGATAAAATTGATTTTATCCAAGGTTCAACCTTGCTTCCTTATGAAAGCGCTACAATTACAGGAGTGAGCCGAATCAACGATACAGATATTCTTATTACAATGGATAAAGAAGCTCCTAACTCGATTAAACTTAATCATGATGTTGTAGAAAATGTAACATGGACACCTAATGTGAAGATTTCCGGATGTACCTTTGAGTCAGTCCCAACCAGGGGGGTGTTGGTTTCTACACGTGGAACTGTTCGGATTGAGAACAATACGTTTAACAAAATGCATATGAGCGCAATTCTAATTGCGGACGATGCCCAAAGCTGGTATGAATCTGGGATGGTTACGGATGTAAGTATTAAGAATAATCGGTTCATTGAGAACGGAGGGCCTGTTATCTACATTGCCCCGGAGAACACGGAGTATGCTGGTCCTGTTCATCGTAACATTAGGATTGAAGGGAATTCGTTTCTGATGTTAGACAATACGCTGTTTGATGTGAAGGATACACAAGGGATACAGTTTGTAGATAACAAGATCGTTAGGGTGAACAACTTATCTAGTGCTAATGAGCATCATGCCATAAGTTTGACTCAAAGTCAGGATGTTGTGATTCGAGGGAATATGTTCGAAGGAGAAGGTGTCAATCGTATCATTCAACTCGACGTGGCATCCATGGATACCATCGAAATATCACCTGAACAGCAATGGGTTGTAGTCCAAAAGGACGAAATATTGAGAAGAAAATAATAGTTCATGAAAAACAACTCAATGATTTGAGTTGTTTTTTCGTATAGAGAAGCAAGTTTTGGGTTAGTTATAGCTGTTGGCTATAACTAGATATAGTTTATTCGAGTTACCCTATACCAAGCTGTTCATGATATCTTTCTTGTAACAATTCGTATGGGAGTGTTCGAGGATGGTAAAGAGCAGTGTTTTGGGATATCCGCGTATCGGAGCGGAGCGTGAATGGAAGAAGGCGCTTGAAGCATTTTGGTCTGGAAAGATTGAAGAATCTGTGTTACATGAGAAGCTGAAGGAGATTCGGCTTAATCATTTACGTAAGCAACAGAAGAAAGGCATTGATCTGATCGCCGTCAATGATTTTAGCTATTATGATCATATTCTTGATACAGCTACTATGTTTGGAATTGTCCCTAAGCGTTTTGCTTATGAAGGTGGGCGTGTTCCATTGTCTATATATTACGGGATCGCCCGAGGAACCAAGGAAGCAACAGCGAGTGAGATGACCAAGTGGTTCAACACTAATTATCACTATATTGTACCTGAGTTAGATGGGGCGACTCCTGTTCTTACAGAGAATAGACCCCTTGCAGCTTATAGAGAAGCGAAGGAAGAACTAGGTATTGAGGGAAAGCCCGTTCTTGTTGGACCGTTGACATTTTTGAAATTGTCCAAAGGATACGAACCATCCGAGACAGCAGCTTGGATTGATCATCTATTACCTCTCTATGTACAGATTCTTCAAGAATTGGAACAGGAAGGAGTTCAGTGGGTACAGATCGATGAGCCTATTCTTGTAACCAAATTGAGTGATGAGGATCTAAATGCACTCAAGAAAGTATATGATACGTTTGCTGCAGCAGCTCCTTCGCTGAACATCATGTTGCAAACTTACTTCGAATCGGTTGAGAATTACAGTGACGTCATTAACCTCCCTGTAAAAGGGATCGGGTTAGATTTCGTCCATGGCTTATCAGGTAATATTTCATCAATCCAAGCACAAGGTTTTCCGTCTGACAAAGTCTTGGGTGCAGGGATCATTGATGGACGTGGCATTTGGAAAGCATCTCTTCGTGAGAAATTAACGATACTTGAACAACTATCGGGATTCGTAACGCCAGACCGACTGATTGTTCAATCTTCATGTAGTTTACTTCATGTTCCGGTAACCGTTCGTAATGAGGCGAAGCTCTTGCCTGAATTGAAGGGTGCACTCGCATTTGCTGATGAGAAGCTGGATGAAATTATCCTTTTGACAAAAGCAGTCTCTACAGGTGTAAGTTCAATTGCTGTAGAATTAGAACAGTGCGATCAGGCTCTTGAGAAACTGAAGCAATCAGGAGCTCGCAATCGTAATGATGTTCAAGAAGCTGTTGCTGTGATAAGTATTCAGGACCCGAAACGTTCCCGTCCTTTCGCTGAGCGTCACATCGCTCAACAGAAGAAATGGCAATTACCGATTCTACCTACAACGACAATCGGTAGCTTCCCACAATCAGCTGAGGTGCGTAAGGCACGTCAACTCTGGCGTAAGGGCGAATGGAATCATGAGCAGTATGAAGGATTTATTAATGAACAGATCGATATTTGGATCAAATTACAAGAAGAGATTGGGATCGATGTACTAGTTCATGGTGAGTTCGAGCGTACAGATATGGTTGAATTTTTCGGTGAGAAGCTTGAAGGTTTCGCATTCACACAGTTCGGCTGGGTGCAATCATACGGTTCTCGTTGCGTGAAACCACCAATTATTTTTGGAGATGTAGCATTTGATGAAGCGATGACGGTTAAAGAAACCAAATATGCTCAATCGCAGACCAAGCACCCGGTCAAAGGAATGCTTACAGGCCCAATCACCATTATGAACTGGTCCTTCGTCCGCGATGATATTTCACGCGAGCAAATTGCTTATCAATTGGCCTATGCACTTAGACAAGAAGTAGAGGCACTTGAAAGTGCTGGTATTGGCATGATTCAGGTTGATGAACCTGCAGTTCGTGAAGGATTGCCATTAAAAGAAGAGGAGCAAGCTGAATACTTGGCGTGGGCTGTGAAGGCATTCCGTATGACCACTTGTACGGTACAAGACACGACACAAATTCACACCCATATGTGTTACTGTGAGTTTCATGACATGATTGACTCCATCGAGGCGATGGATGCTGATGTCATATCGATAGAAACTTCGCGTAGCCATGGTGAGTTGATTCATAGCTTCGAAGTGAACACTTACAAGCTTGGTATTGGACTCGGTGTATACGATATCCATAGTCCTCGTGTTCCTAGAGTCGAAGAAATGACAAGTATGATCGAACGTGCCCTTCGAGTACTTGATCCGAAGCTATTCTGGATTAATCCGGATTGCGGACTGAAGACACGTGGACTCGAAGAAACGGTTGATGCTCTACGTAACATGGTTAAAGCGACTGAGATTGCTAGGTCGAAACATGGGCTGAAGGTATAATTAGATAACTCATATATTGGAGATGAGCAGGCTACTAAGGTAGTCTGCTTATTTTATGTTTCCCAAGATGTAATCTGAATGAAACCCTAACTTCTGCCAAGGTTCGGGTGTTTACTATAATTAGAGGTGTATTTAACCAAGGAGGTGTATCGTATGAGTCCAGAAATTACGATATTTCCATTCGTAATTATTGTCATTCAGTGGATACTTCGTGTAAAGATTGTACCCAAAGATGCTGATAAGATTTCTGATACGGATGGAGTAAAATTATATTATGCTGGAGGTATTATTATCTCAGCAATTGCATTCACGGCTATATTTACCATTGATATTACTGATAACGATAATATGAAATGGTTGTGGTTAATTATAATCGTTATTGGGTTCGGATATAATTCGTTTCTCTACTGGAAATTTATCAGGGAGTCCAACGAACATATCGCTTCGCTAATTACGCTAATTGTAGGTATCGTCTATATTTTAATCTTTATATTTTAATAGATTTAATAGCAGCATTGAATGAGTTAACCTAGTATTAATGTCATACAACCAAGAGGATGATTCAACGATGGACAATTCATCTTATCGTATAAATTTTAGTAAGCTTTGTGAAAAGTACAATCTTGGACAGTTAACAACTGAACCAGAACAAGTACACGGCGGTTTTTTACATAGAATGTATCAATTGAAAACCGATAAAGTCGAATATGCTGTGAAGGCTCTTAATCCACAGATTATGAAGCGTGAAACAGCCATGAATAACTATATTTTTTCGGAAAAGGTTGCTAATTTGGCGCTCCAAAATGGAATAAATGCTCTTCCGGCTATCATCTCTAAAGGCAGTTGTATTCATGAAGTTGAGGGGCAATACTATTTGCTGTTTCCATGGATTCAAGGCAAGACATTACCTACGGGGAACGTTGACATGGATTGTTGCATAGCGATAGGAGAAACACTGGCGAAGATTCATAAATTCGATTTTTCGCAGCTCTTAATTTGCAGTCTAGATGATAATAAACCAGTTACAGATACAGATCGTGTTGATTGGAATGAATATGCCCTAAAAGGAAATAGCGATAATCTAGAATGGTCATCTTTGTTGTTAGATCATCTAGATAAGCTTTACTACTGGGATAAGCTAGCTGACGCCTCAGCTAAATTACTAATGAACAATCGTGTTATCAGTCATCGAGATTTAGATCAAAAGAATGTGTTATGGGACAAAAACAAGGGGCCTTCGATTATTGACTGGGAATCAGCAGGACTAACCAATCCAACATTGGAACTGATTGACGTGGCATTATATTGGTCAGGTTTTGAATCCGGAAATCTAAGTGAAGATGCATTCTGCTGTGTCATTCGCACCTATCTGAATCATGGAGGGAAAGCTTCGGATAACTGGCTGGCTGTTCTGAATTGTGGTTTCCAAGGGAAACTAGAATGGCTAGCGTATAACATGAGGCGTTCTCTTGGGCTGGAAAGCACGGATGACTCGGAACAACAACTTGGAACAAGAGAAGTGATAAAGACTATTCAAACACTAAATGACTATGCTGATATCATTCCTCAGTGTATAGAATGGATTGGAGGTATAGACGAAAGTGGTATGAGAGGTTAATGACGAATCCTCATTTTCTGATTGTAAAAGCTAAGAAATCAACATAAAGAAAATTATGTAAACTAATAGTGACTTGTTGTACCTATGTAAGCAGGGAGTTAGGCAGGAGGAACTCAACAATGGATCTTAGGCTAAAAGCAGGCAATCACAATATTGCTGTTGATTTTATTAGCACCCGTCATATTAGCGGTAGAAAAGGAAGGATCACCGGTTTACACAGCCACCCGGTCTTTCATCTCATGTTTATCACCGAAGGTGAGGGACGTTTTCAAGTTGGCGAGACGTTTACGGAAGCGAAGGAAGGAATGCTTTATGTCATCGATCCGAATGTACCACATCAGTTTTATGCTAGTGAGGACCAACCACTTTCAAATTATGAATCCACCTTTTTGTTGCTTGATGAAATCGGAGAACCATTAACAATGAGCTTTACAGAACTAATTACACTTGATGAAGAGTTTGTTAAACAGCCTATTCCACTGCATATCCCGGTAACGCTTCAGCCTCTTCTTGTGGATGGCTTTCAAAATGTTATCGATGCACAAAAGTCGAAAGATTCGTTAAACAGAAGGGTAATAACATTGATAGATCTCATGTTTCGAACGATAGATGTGCTTCTGAGGATGCGCGGCGGGAGCGATGCCGATAGAGGTGAGAAAGCTTTCCATGTTGTAGCCCGACTGAAGCAGCTTTTCCAAGCAAATGTACACCGTAATGTTTCACTGCAGGAGATGTCTCAGTTTGTTCACCTGTCTCCCAATTACTTGTGCCGCTTATTCAAACGTGAGACAGGGATGCCACCACAGCAGTTTTTCTTGCAAATGAAGATGGAGGAAGCGATGAAACAGATGCTTTACACCGATTTACCGATATATTTGGTTGCTGATCATTTGGGTTTTGAAAATGCGACTTATTTTACGCGATTATTCCGAGCTAAAACGGGTATGTCACCTTCCGAGTATCGGAAGCAGGGGAGGCAGCTTGAAGGATAATATAATTCAAGTTCAAGATAAGATCGATCATTCTATCATCATCCAACTCGCTTTATACTGAACTCATGAAAGGGCTTACCTAAGACCCTTGTTATGAGGAGGCTTGAAGAGATGTTATTGTCTCAAGAACAAATTGATCAGTATCATATTAACGGTTATGTCGTTGTTCAAAATGTGTTAACTGAAGAAGATTTGGCACCGGTTATTTCAGCTTATGCTGAGTTTATCGATCGCCGAGCACAAGAGTTGAAGGCGGAAGGGAAGATTAAGAATCTCTTCGAGGACGAACCATTTGAAAGACGGTTCGCTAAGCTTTTTGCCGAAAGTCAAGAAATTCAGTACGGTTTAGATATCATGGAGGCACGATTAGAACCGATGTTCAATTTTCTCCGTAACGACAACTTGCTTGATGTAGTTGAGAGTCTTCTCGGCAAGGAGATTACGTGTAACCCAATTCAACATATACGAGGTAAAGTGCCTGCAGAGATTCATAGCGGACCAAGCTCTTTAAATGTTCCATGGCATCAGGATGCTGCCGTTACGACTGAAGAAGCAGATCAATCCGATATTATTACGTTTTGGCTCCCTCTTGTTGACGCAGTTGCCGAAACAGGCTGTATGGAAGTAATCCCTGACGTATGGAAGCAAGGTGAATTGAAACACTATTCCAATGGTGGGACTACGATTGTACCTGAACAAATGCCAAAAGCTAATCCTGTACTTGTACCGTGCTTAAAAGGTGGAATTGTCATAATGAACAAGTATACACCTCATCGTGGAACGTGGAATGTATCTGATATCGTGAGATGGAGCATTGATCTGCGTTACCAAAGAACAGGGGAACCAACAGGCCGACCATCCCATCCCGATTTTGTCGTTCGCAGCGAAGCGAATCCAGATAGCGTATTAAATGATTATAAGCAGTGGTGTGAGATGTGGAAAGAAGCTCTGTCTACCAACACAGGTCAAAAACTGCATCGTGTATGATATGAGCTTAAACTTAAAGGTGTAACATCAAATGATCATAATAAAGCTGCTTGCAGGTTCATACCTGACAAGCAGCTTTTTCTATTATGAGCGCTTAACCGCACCAGCTGCAATATCGAAGACGCATTGTTTACTCTTTGGTGTGTAGTGTGCAATATAACATTTTTTTGTATGTCATATTGCATTTTTGAATGTTATTGCATACAATAACAGGGAATAGGTCCACCAAAATTTATAAAGTGGGAGGAATTTCATATGGCTAGTCAATCATTAACCTCTTATTTACAACACAATCTCGAGGAATTAAAAAATCAAGGTCTTTATAATACAATCCAGCCTCTTGAAAGTCCGAATGGTCCATTGATACAAATAGGGGGCCGCGAATTCGTGAATCTATCCTCCAATAATTATTTAGGATTGGCGAATGATGATCGGTTGAAGGAAGCTGCAATAAAGGCAACTAGACAATACGGTACAGGTAGTGGAGCAGTGCGCAGTATTAACGGTACACTTCAGATCCATACAGAACTTGAGGAGAAGCTAGCACAATTTAAAGGAACGGAAGCTGTTCTAGCTTATCAGTCTGGATTTAATTGTAATATGGCTGCTATATCTGCCGTTATGGGTGCAGGGGATGCAATCCTCTCAGATGAGCTCAATCATGCTTCCATCATTGATGGATGCCGTCTTACGAAAGCAAAAGTTATTCGCTTCAATCATTCAGATATGGAAGATCTGCGTAATAAAGCTAAGGCTGCAAGGGAGTCTGGTCAATATGAGAAGATCATGGTCATTACAGACGGTGTATTCTCAATGGATGGAGATATTGCAAACCTTCCTGAAATCGTTTCCATTGCGGATGAATTTGATCTTATCACATATGTCGACGATGCGCATGGTTCAGGAGTACTGGGTGGTGGTGCCGGGACAGTGAAGCATTTTGGGCTATCTGACAAGATCGACTTCCAAATTGGAACGCTATCGAAAGCTATCGGTGTTGTTGGCGGATATGTAGCAGGTTCACGTGAATTAATTGATTGGCTCAAGGTACGAAGCAGACCATTCTTGTTCTCAACAGCACTCCCTCCAGGAGCGGTGGCTGCATGTATTGAAGCGGTGCATATTTTGCAGGATAGTAAAGATCTCCAGGAGCAACTATGGAAGAATACGAAATATTTGCAAGAAGGGCTACGAAATCTAGGCTTTTCCATTGGCAAAACAGAGACTCCGATCACACCATGTATTATTGGAGATGAAGCAGCAACTCAGAAATTCAGTCAGCGGCTGTATGAAGAAGGTATTTATGCTAAATCGATTGTTTTCCCAACCGTACCTAAGGGTACGGGCCGCGTCCGCAACATGCCAACGGCAATTCATACCCAAGAGATGCTGGATCGCGCACTTACCGCATACGAAACGATTGGACGCGAATTAGGTCTGATATAACAGGGGGAGTCTGCTATGAAAAGAATTATGATAACAGGTGCATTAGGTCAGATTGGGTGTGACTTGGTAACGAAGCTCAGACAGATTTACGGTGACGAAGCCGTTCTTGCCACTGATATTCGAATGACAGATAACGATGCCTGTCAATCGGGTCCCTTTAAAATACTAGATGTAACAAATAATACTTCATTTTATGAGACAGCAAGTGAACATCGAGCAGACACCATCATCCATCTTGCTGCCCTTCTATCTGCAAAAGCAGAGCATGATCCTGCCCTGGCATGGCGCTTAAATATGGGAGGATTACTTAGTGGTCTTGAAACCGCGCGAGAACTTTCCTGCCAATTTTTTACTCCAAGTTCTATTGCTGCATTTGGTTCGGATACACCGAAGAAAGGAACGCCGCAAAACACGCTTCAACGTCCTCATACCATGTATGGAGTTAGTAAAGTGGCTGGAGAACTGTTGTGCGACTACTATTTCTATAAGTATGGGGTAGATACTCGCGGTCTTCGTTTCCCAGGACTCATATCTCACTCGGCGCCCCCTGGAGGTGGAACAACCGATTATGCGGTTGACATCTATAGAGCGGCTGTCAGTGCTGGAAGATATACTTCTTATATTAAGGAGGGAACGTTCCTTGATATGATGTATATGCCGGATGCGGTCCGGTCAATCATCACTTTAATGGAAGCAGATTCAACCAAACTGAAGAATCGTAATGCTTTTAATGTGACCGCAATGAGTGTTGATCCAGAGACGATAGCAGCGAGCATTCGCAGACATATACCGGATTTTGTTCTACGCTATGAAGTGGACCCGATCCGTCAGAAGATTGCGGAAGAGTGGCCGGATTCCATCGATACAACAGCATCGCGCGAAGAATGGGGCTTTGATGTACAATATGATTTAGACCATATGACCGATGATATGGTATCAAAGCTTACGCAGAAGCTGCAAACAGGTCAGACGAAGATCAGTTAATAGCAGCGGGTATTAGAAGGAGGCAGTTGATCGATTGGAACCGATTCATAAAAAAGTAGGAAAAAATCTACAAGCGATCCGTAAATCAAGAGGCTTAAGCCTGGATAACGTTGCTGGATTAACAGGTGTAAGTAAAGCGATGCTTGGACAAATCGAACGTGGGGATTCGAATCCAACAATTTCGGTATTGTGGCGGATCGTTAATGGGCTGAGTATTTCTTTTACAGCTCTTATTGAAGAGGCAGAGGTCGATGTAGATGTTGTATCACCAGACGATATCGAGCCTTTTCTAGAGGAAGAAGGAGCTTACCGTTCCTATCCTTTGTTCGCTTATAACTTAAGAACGAAATTCGAATCTTATATGGTTGTCATGGAACCGAACTGTGATTATGGATCGGAAGCGCATAATGAGGGAGTTGAAGAATATATCTTTGTGCATCAGGGGGAGCTTGAATTGTGGGTTCATGACGAGAGCTATATCGTTCCAGCAGGGAATTCCGTTCATTTTGCTGCAAACCGTCCACACCGCTACCGCAATCCGGGTAAAGAGATAACGAAATTCTATACCGTCATTTATTATGCAGATGCCGCTGCTCGCGGGTAAACACTTTATGAACTCGTTATTTCTAATTGGATAAACAGAATTGATGCCGCCCGTAATACAATAGAGCCCGATGTGATCAGTCGGCTGTATTGTGTTACGGGCGGCTGTTCTATCTTAAATAAAGTCAGACAAATATTAAGTTTAATCAGTAGGTCAGCTTAAGTTTATACTGCACAATCAGAAAACACAGCAGTGTTCAAGCATCAAAATCATCTGTAAAGTAGGTGAATAACAAACAATCAAATCAAGATTTAAAGTAACGAAAATGAAAAGGGAGGCGAATGATGTTTATGAAGCAAAAGTTTAAGCCATTTTGGATCGTTATGCTTACGGTTGTCATGGTCATGACTGCAGCAGGCTGTAATGGTTCATCAGGAGAAAAACCAAAGACAGCGGAAGATTCTGAATCTCCGTCTGCGCTGACGAATTTAACCTATTGGGTTCAAATGGTTACTCAAGTATCAGCGACTATGAAAAGTTACAATGACATCGAAGCATACAAAGAGCTAGAGAACGTAACTGGCGTGAAGGTGGATTTCCAGCATCCACCACAGGGTCAACAGGCAACAGAGCAATTCAATCTAATGATGACATCGAATAAGCTCCCCGATGTAATCGAATATTCATGGGTTGGGTATCCAGGTGGTCCTGAAAAGGCAATCAAAGACGGGAAAATCATTAGACTCAATGATTTAATTGATAAGCATGCTCCAAATTTTAAGAAGGTCCTAGAGGAACATCCTGAATGGAAGAAGGAGATCATGACTGATGACGGCAGCATATATGCGTTCCCGTTCCTTCGTACTGACGACAAACTTAAAGTGTTTCTGGGACCTACAATTCGCCAGGATTGGCTTGATAAGCTAGGACTTCAAATGCCTACAACCATAGATGAATGGTACGCCGTTTTGAAAGCGTTTAAACAGAAGGATCCGAACGGTAACGGAAAGCCAGATGAGATACCGCTGTACTTGGCAAAAGGGGATGTTGACACCACCACTGCATTTCTTGGTGCATGGGGGATTAATGCTGGATATTATCAAGAGGCTGGACAAGTGAAATACGGCCCAATAGATCCAAAGTTCAAAGAGTTTCTGACACTTATGAATGCGTGGTATAAGGAAGGATTGATCGATCAAGATTTTGCGACGACTGATGACAAAATGCTTGAGGCAAAAATCACGGGTGGACAGATTGGGTCTGCTGTTCTTTATACAGGTAGTGGGATTGGCAAGTACGGTACGCTGATGAAAGAAAAGGATAAAGACTTTAGGCTGATCGCCGCTCCGTATCCTGTCATGAACAAAGGTGACAAGCAGATTTGGGGTTACAAGGATCCAGCATATACTGGCATTGGAGCAGCGGTTACGACGAGTAATAAAAACCCGATCGAAACCGTCAAATGGCTTGATTATGCATACTCTGAGGAAGGCACGTTGTTATTCAATTTTGGTAAAGAGGGCGTTAGCTACACGATGGAAGACGGGAAGCCCGTATTTAAGCCCGAAGTGAAGAATGATCCATCTGGACTACCGCTGATTCAATCGATGTCTAAGCACAACCGCGCTACCTTCAGTGGACCGTTTATGCTTGATATACGGTTTGATGAACAATATACAACGGAGCCAGATCAATTGGAATCCAAGATCATATGGGCAGAGCCAACCATGGAGAAAAAGATGCCGCGAACGACTCCGACACAATCGGAGAGTAGTCGCTATGCATCCATTATGACGGATATAAACACTTACAAGGACGAGATGTACTTGAAGTTTGTCATGGGTGCAGAGTCTTTGGATAACTTTGATAAATATGTTAAGACGATTCAAAGCATGGGTTTGGAAGAAGCGCTAAATATTCAGCAAAAAGCTTTAGAGCGTTACGCAAAAAGGTAATCTAAATGGGAGCGGGAGAAATGATTGTCTCACCCGCTCTTGAGCGAACTATTTTTCTGGAAGGGAGGAAGCAATTTGTCTAGTGTACAGAACCATTCCCTTAGGCAGCGTAAAGGAAAATGGACAACGATAATGAAGGACCTTAGACGTAACAAATATGTTTATATATTGGCGCTTCCTGTTATTTTGTACTACGGTATTTTTCATTATGGACCGATGTATGGTCTACTGATGGCTTTCAAGGATTTCAGTGTTGCCGATGGGATCTGGGGGAGTAAATGGGTCGGATTTGATCATTTTCGTAACTTCTTTCAGAGCTATTATTTCGACCGTCTTCTCCGCAACACCATACTGATCAATATTTATGAGCTCATCTTTGCGTTTCCCGCTCCAATTATTCTCGCACTTCTTCTCAATGAAATCCGCAGCCGTTTATTTAAGCGGGCAGTCCAGACGATCACCTATCTTCCTCACTTCATCTCCATTGTTGTCGTGACTGGTATTATGTTTGATTTTCTCTCAAGAGATGGTTTGATTAATCAGCTATTAGGTTTTTTCGGTATAGAATCGATTCCGTTCATGAGTGAACCGGGGTGGTTCCGTACTTTATTTGTTGGCTCTGGTATATGGCAGGGTGTTGGATGGGGGTCCATTATTTATTTAGCAGCGATCGCCACGATTGACCCAACATTATACGAAGCAGCCAAGATGGACGGTGCAGGACGCTGGAAACAGATGCTTCACATTACGTTACCGGGTATGTTACCAACCATCATTATCATATTCATTCTCAATATGGGTTCTATGCTCAGTGTAGGTAGTGAGAAGGTACTGCTGATGTACAGCCCGCTTACCTATGAAACCGCGGATGTTATCTCTACGTTTGTCTATCGGCGTGGGGTTCTGGAGACGGATTATGGATTTACAACCGCTGTTGGTTTGTTCAACTCCGTTGTTAGCTTTATCTTACTTGTCCTGGCGAATTCGATCAGCAAGCGGGTCAGTACCCATAAACTGTGGTAGGAGGGCCGAATCGAATGGTAAATAAATTATCCACCGGAGAAAAAATATTCTCGTGTATGAACGTGTTGATCATGATCGGTCTCTGTTTCCTTACCTTATACCCGTTCTTGTATGTTGCTTTCGCTTCGATGAGCGATCCTAGCGCATTAGCGCAGCATCGCGGCTTGCTGCTCGCGCCGCTAGATATTGATTTTGGTGCTTATAAAGCAGTGTTTGAAAATCCGATGATCACGACAGGGTACCGTAACACGCTCATCTATGTTGTGGCAGGTACGATTATCAACCTGATTGCTACAGCTATAGGTGCTTATGTGCTGTCGCGTAGAGACTTGTATTTCAAGAATATACTGGTGATGCTTATCGTAATCACGATGTTCTTCGGCGGAGGGCTTATTCCGACTTATCTCTTAATTAATAACTTAGGCATGTTGAATACCATTTGGGCAATGCTGATTCCTGGCATGATTGGCACATTCAATATGATCATTATGCGGACTGCTTTTCAGTCCGTTCCAGCGAGTTTAGAGGAATCCGCCAAGATTGATGGCGCTAATGACTTGATCATCCTGTTTCGAATTATCATTCCACTGTCGATGCCCGTTATTGCGGTCATGATATTATGGTACGCTGTCGGACACTGGAATTCGTATTTCGGAGCGCTGATTTATCTGAGAGATCGGGAGCTGTTCCCGCTTCAATTGGTGCTTCGCGAGATTCTGATCACGAATACAACGGATAGTATGATGACTGAAGCATCAGGGGATAAGATTGCCATCGCAGACACGATCAAATATGCGACGATCATCGTATCTACACTTCCCATTTTGATTCTGTATCCATTTCTGCAGAAATATTTTGTTAAGGGTGTATTGATTGGTGCCATTAAAGAATAGGAGGGTGATCATGGTTAATTCTTTGGAATCTTCATTAGAACGAAGTAGTCGAATGGAGTGGTGGAAGGATGCTAAATTTGGCATGTTTATTCACTGGGGCGTGTATTCCGTGCTTGGAAAAGGGGAATGGGTCATGTATGCCTCTAAAATCCCTGTTCAGGAGTATGAATCAGTTGCTGCAAAGTTCGATCCGCATCAATTTAACGCCAAAGAGTGGGTAGCATGTGCCAAAAGAGCCGGCATGAAATATATCGTCATTACAGCGAAACATCATGATGGATTCGCCATGTACCATTCACATTCGGATCCATTCAATATCGTGGATGCATCTGCGTTTGGGCGAGATCCGCTGAAAGAACTGTCCGAAGCATGTCGTGAGGAGGGAATAGTACTATGCTTCTATTACTCCCATGTCATTGATTGGCATCATCCTCATGCCCTACATGATACGTATAATAATTTATGGGATTATGAATTGGAGAAAAAGGCTTTCTTTAGTTATTGGAATAACAAAGCGAAAGGACAAATACGTGAATTGCTTACCGAATATGGCCCTGTTGGTCTCCTCTGGTTCGATACGTCAGGGGGCTTATCGAGGAAAGAGAGCGAAGCCATCGTCAACATGATCCGGGAGCTTCAGCCGAACTGCTTAATTAACAGCCGGGTAAGTCATTGGCCAGATTTTGGTGATTATCAATCAAAAGGGGATAATGAAATCCCGATGAATGGTGAAGAAACTCGTGAATGGGAGACACCGATGACCCTGAACCAATCTTGGGGCTATAGCATGAAGGATCAAGTATGGAAATCTACAGCCTCCCTCATTCGTAAACTGGTTCATATCGTAAGTAAGGGGGGGAATCTTCTGTTAAATGTAGGGCCAACGGACACAGGAGTAATTCCTGTGAATTCCATTGATCGTTTGGAAGAAATAGGCGCTTGGCTTGATCGTAATGGTGAGGCGGTATACGGCACAAGTGCAAGTCCGTTTCCGTATGAGTTCGAATGGGGAGCCATTACTGTGAAAAAAAAGACAATATTCCTGCATGTATATCATTCTGAATGGCCTATTGAGGGCTTAGTACTTAATGGACTGAAGTCTAAGGTAAACAGAGCTTTTGTATTGTCTGACCAGACTCGTCATCCGCTGGTAGTGAAGCAGCACTTTTGCCCTGAGACAGATCAGCATGTGATGCGAGTAGAACTACCCGAACTTACATCAGAACAATACGTATCAGTTATAGCGCTCGATGTTGAAGGTGAAATCCAAGTGGATTCAAGTTTTATACAACAGGCGAAGGGCTCAGTTAAGCTCGATTTGGTGTTATCTGATATCACTGAGGGCGATGAAATGAACGTTGCAAGGTGGACATTTAAGGTGGCAGGATCAGGTGTATTTGAAGTTGAGCTTATCAATTTCGTCAGAACAGGCACAGATTGGGCTAAAGAATATGATCATGAGGTGATCATTCAAGCAGCTGATCAGAGATTGGCCACTATACCGAAGGAAGATTTGATTGTCATTGAATCCATATCTTGTCAACACCCTTATACCGAGGTTCGTTCTACACTTGGGCGAATTGTGATCGATACACCGGGATCTTATGAGTTAATGCTATCGAGCAAACATGTGAAGCCTAAAGCGAAAGGGCCGGAAATATGGCAAGCGGCAGCAGTCAAGCTTCGTTCTGTTCGATTAATTCAACTTTAAAGTACATTGTATTCATGATTTAAAGGGATGGGGAGGCAGCTTGGCGAAGGATTCAAGATGATAGGTTTCCATTTATTTTCTTGGAGGAGTGCTTCATGATCTCTATATCCCGCCTTCTGAACGGTAAGCGAAAAATTAGCCGGAGACGTGTCTTAAAAACGATGATCGTTTCGTATATGTTTGTCCTTTTGCTGCCTATGATTGTAGGGTTCTTCCTATATGAGCAGGTGGAGAACGTGATGGAAAATAATGCGGAACGTTCGAATTCGGCGATGCTGGAACAACTTCGTCTTTCCATGGACAGTAAGCTTAAAGAAGTAGATATACTGGCCAAGCAGATTGTATTTAATTCCAAATTGGCTTATCTGCTTAATCTCAATCGCAATGATTCTTCAGAATCTTATAAACAGGTGGAGTTCATCCGTGATTATCTTAGTCGTTACCAATCGTTTGTAAGCGGATTCATATATGACTTTTACATTCATTTGCAAGCAGGAGAAGTGATTCTAAAACCCGGTTTACGGACCGATTCACAGTCATTCTACGATAAATACTACAGATTTAAAAATATGAATATTGAGACATGGAAAAAAGAGATTCTTGGCACTTATTATAACGGGTCATATCTACCATCAGAGGTGTTGCTTCAGGATCCTAATAATGGAGATGGCCATCCGACAGAAGTAATCACGTACGTACAGACCCTTCCGATTCATGAAGTTTCTGCAATAAGGGGCTCCCTCGTTATATTGATCGATGGCGAGCAGATCCAAGAGATGTTCCAGCAGATCGAAACCGCTTATGATAGTGAACTTTATATTATCGATCGGAACAACAAAGTTATAGCAAGTTCAAGATCGGTTTCAGAATTATCTAGTCAGATCACATCGAGGCTGACAAGCACCTCGGGATTGTTTAAAGAAACGTTAAACGATACGGATCGTATGGTGACATTCACCGAATCCAAAGAGGCGGGCTGGTATTATGTATCGGTGATGCCTATGGACAGTTTCATGCAACGAGTGACACAAATTAAGAACATGGCTTTGTTGATGTTCATCATATCCCTTGTTATAGGGGGACTCATCGCATGTTGGTTCGCATATCGTCAATATAGCCCGTTGAAGCTGGTTGTGGATACGATTTTGCGCGGGAAACAAGTGCAAAGTAAACCAGACGCTAACGAATATGATTTCATACTGCAGACCATTGAGGGTTCTTTTCTTAACGAACGACATTTAAGTGAACGACTGTTTCAGCAAACACCGGTTGTTCGTGCCAACTTCTTACAGAAGCTCATTCGTGGATATATCGATCTTGATGAAGTAAGGAAGAAAGAAGAGTCTTCCCTCTCCTTGATGGGAATTCATTTCATATCTGACACATTTGCAGTGATTCTGGTTCGAGCAGCAGATATCAGCCAGCTGTTTCCGGAGCAATCGGAGCAAGACTGGACCAATATTCGATTTATCATCTCGAATATTGGCTCAGATATGGCTAGTACGATTCATCAGGGCTTTTCGGTCGAGTTGGAACGTGATCAGGTTGCGATCTTGGTCAATTTTGATGAAATAGATCGTTCAGAGACTGATTGCTTCCTGCAAGATATGGCTAGAAAACTTCAGGATATACTTGTGGAACGCTTTCGTCTTTCGGTTACGATTGGGGTAAGTTGTGTTCATCAAGGAAAAAGCGAGATCGGAGGCGCATATTTGGAAGCGGTGGCTGCACTCGATTATGAGATGTTCAGTGGGAAAGAAACCATTACTCATTTCGGAGCTATACGGGATTTTAAACATCATTACTACTATCCTATCGATTTCGAGATCCAACTCGTTAACCATGTGAAGAGCGGTGACACCGAAAATGTCGGGAAGCTGCTGGATAAAATATATGCGATGAATTTCAGTTCTGCAGGCTTAACACCAGAACTAGGCAGATGTCTCTTTTTCAATATAATAAGTACTTTTCTGAAAATCATGAATTTGACCAACACCGACCATGAACGCTTGCTCGGACCTAGCTTTGATCCTGTAAAGCATATATTCTCTTGTACAACAGCGGATCAGATGCATGCTGAAACCAAGCGGTTATACGATCAACTGACACGTCTGTTTCGAACGGAACACAGCAATCATAGCAAGCAACTGTCAGAGGACATTATGGTATTTATCGATCACCATTTAACAGACCCTGGTCTTGGGCTAACCATGATTGCAGACCATTTCGGTATGACACCTCAATACATCTCATCATTCTTTAAGAAGATAAACAATTTCAATATCACCGACCACATTACTCGTGAACGAATTAATACTGCCAAGCGATTGATGGAGAACTCGGATATGACAAATACACAGCTTGCCCAAATGGTGGGTTACACAAACGATGTTGTGTTCATTCGAGCATTTAAGAAACTTGAGGGTGTAACGCCAGGTAAATATCGGATGAGTGCAAGTGGCGAATAATTTGCGATCGAGAGAGAGGAGTATCATATAGAATGATGGAACAAATATGGGAACCTTTGAAATATGATGAAATTACAGTCTGGACGAAACAAAAGGTTGAATCAGCAATAGAATTTGTCCTTGAACGCATTGATCAAAATCTTGAGACGTTCTCTTTAAAATTCCCCGCTCCTGCAAGCCGAGGTAATATTTATGAACCCATTGGAAACACCGAATGGACCTCGTCCTTCTGGACAGGAATGCTATGGCTTGCTTATGAAGTGTCAGGGGATGAAAAATACCAAATGGCAGCGGAGAAGCAGCTCAAGAGTTATAAGAAGCGAGTAGACCAGCGAATTGCAACAGAAACACATGATCTTGGATTCTTGTACTCCCTATCCTGTATAGCTAGTTATAAGCTAACTGGGAATGAAGAGGCTAAACAGACAGCAATAGCAGCTGCTGATTTGTTGATGGAGCGGTATTTTGAGAAAGCAGGTATTATTCAAGCTTGGGGTAAGCTGGATAATCCATCTCAGCGCGGACGGATGATTGTTGATTGCTGCATGAATTTACCTTTACTATATTGGGCATCGGAGGAAACCGGAGATTCTAAGTATTATCATGCAGCACAGAGCCATGCAAGACAATCTGCCAAATATTTAATTCGAGAAGATACATCCACTTTTCATACGTATTATATGGATGTTGAAAGTGGTGAGCCTTTATACGGTCGAACAGCTCAAGGTTATGCGGATGACTCTTGTTGGTCCCGTGGTCAGACTTGGGCTATGTATGGCCTTCCGCTCAGTTATGTTTATACAAAGGATAGTTATTTACTTCATGATGCTGTACGCGTCACGAATTATTACCTGAATCGATTGCCTGAGGATTATGTCTGCTATTGGGATTTGATATTCACCGAGGGTGAAGAAGAGAGGGATAGTTCAGCAGCTGCGATATCGGTATGCGGTATGCTGGAACTTGCCAAACATCTGCCGTTCTCTCATTCGAATCGACGAATTTATGAGAATGCGGCACTAAGGATACTGGATTCTTTGACTGAAAATTATACAACTAAATCCTTACCTCATTCCAACGGGATACTAAAGCATGCTGTATATGGAAAGCCGCTTGGCAACGGAGTAAATGAATGCTGTATCTGGGGTGATTATTACTATTTGGAGGCTCTGGTAAGGGTTTTAAAAAACTGGGAAATGTATTGGTGAAAAAAGTCTAGGAAATACAATACATGATTATATTAAAAATGGTTGTAAGCGGTTTCCGAACGTCCTACAATAGGAAGCACAAGCGTGAACGCTTAGTAAATCACGAGAGAAGGTAGATGCAACATGACGATCCCGGTGCCATTACCGAGAATCGCGAATTTTGAGAAACAAGCTTTCGGTATGTTCATTCATTGGGGACTCTATTCACAGCTAGGGCAGGGGGAGTGGGCTCAGCATATTAAGGGAATTCCAATGGAAGAATATGCTTTGTTGAAAGATACCTTTTACGCAGATCAATTTGATGCAGATCGAATTGCAATGACAGCCAAAAACGCGGGTATGAAATATATTGTACTAACAACTCGGCATCATGACGGATTCTCTTTATATGATACACGCGGATTATCTGATTTCGACGCACCGCACAGCCCGGCTGGACGTGATCTGATCGCTGAATTCGTAGAAGGCTGTAGAAAAGCGGGAATTACCCCTTTCTTTTATCATACGACACTGGACTGGTACCAGCCAAGCTTCCAGAATGATTTTGATGCCTATTTAGAGTATTTACGTGCATCTGTTGAAGTTCTATGTACATATTACGGACCCATTGGTGGGTTATGGTTCGATGGTAACTGGAGTAAGCCTAACGCCGATTGGAAGCTTGACGAGTTGTATGGTACGATTCGCCGCTTACAGCCTGAAGCGATGATTATTAATAATACAGGACTTGATCATCGGGGTGAAATTGGTCATCCGGAGCTAGATAGTGTAACCTTTGAGCAAGGGCGTCCGTCAGCCATGAACAGGCAAGGCATGAGTAAATATGTAGCAGCAGAGATGTGTCAGACGATCAATGGACATTGGGGAATTGGCACGAATGATTTCTCTAATAAATCGACAGGTGAGTTAATTGAGAGTCTTTCGGCATGCCGAAAAGTAGGGGCTAACTACCTTCTCAATGTGGGGCCGACAGCAGGAGGACAAATTCCGAAGCTTCAGGAAGCAACACTTGAAGTTATTGGGGATTGGGTTCGTTTACACGAGAAACCGATTTATGAAGGCAAACCGAGTCAGATTAAAGGTGTCGGTGATAATTTTGCATTAGAGACAGAGGACGGAATCGCTTATTTATTCATCCATCATTTAGCTATCGATGGTCATGCCAATGTAACGATTGATGGCGGTGGTACTGGGCCTAAAGCGTTTAGTGGAGTTCACCGTCCTGTATCTAGTGTACGTTGGCTTGATAATGATGAAGAATTATCTTTTACACATGATCCTGAGTCTGGCCTATTATGCTTCCATGCTACTGGATATCCGTATGGCGATAATCTGGTTGTAAGGATTGCAGTCGTTTCTTAAAATGTTAACAAAGTGAAATTTAGGGCACTCCGTACAGCATATTTAAGCTGTAATGGAGTGCTTTTGTATTGTTAATGATATTAAATAAATCGTACGTCAATATTATGACTATATCATATAATTACTTGATTATATAATTTGTGAGATATAAGATAATTATATTACAACGAAGTAGGGAGGATTTAATACCATGATCTCGATGGAAGAGATGGCAGATCAGTTTAAACTGCTAGGTGATAAGACCCGTTTAACACTGGTCTCCATTCTAAACCAGCAAGAGATGTGTGTGTGTCATTTGGTGGAGTTACTTCAGACAACTCAACCGAATATTAGTCAGCATCTTCGTAAATTAAAGGATGCAGGTTTGGTTCAAGAGGAACGAAGAGGTCAATGGATTTATTACTCTCTCTATGTGGAAGATAAGCCGCATTTAAAAGAAGCATTTCAATACTTACCACCTCTGAGTAGAGAAATCCAAGACAAAATAAATGTCTTAACGTGTGACTAACATACATGAGTATTGTGATTTATGATGAGGATAAGAATAGAGACAATGATTGAAGAGTAGAACCGGCCCTTGTGGTCGGTTCTTAACTGAGTTGTAGAAGGATGGGGTTTACACACATGAAGGGCAATATTGATTTAACCCAAGGGCCGATTATGCCTAGCTTAATGAAATTGGCATTACCGATTATTGCGACGAATTTTATATCCACTACATATGGTCTGGTTGATATGATCTGGATAGGAAGGCTCGGAAGTGGTCCTGTAGCTGCGATCGGCACAGCTAGTTTTTTTATAAACTTAGCCATCGCATTATCGACAATGACCACGATCGGTACGGGCATTAAAGTTTCACACTGTATGGGCGCAGGAGATCAAGACAGAGCTAAGTCATACGTGAAAAATGGATTTGTTATGTCGATTTTAATAGGAATTCTGTATATGGCATTTGTATTCGCAGCGAATCAAAAGCTTATTGGATTCTTTGATCTAGGAAGTGTTGAAGTTGAGAAGATGTCTTCTGACTTCTTAGTGATATCAATGATGGGCACAATATTTACAATTGTAAATATGCTATACGCTACAATCTTAAATTCGATGGGGAATAGCAAGCAGCCGTTCCGGATTTTTACGATTGGTCTGGTCGTTAATATTGTCCTTGATCCTTTATTCATTTTTGGTATTGGGAGTTTTGAAGGTTGGGGCGTTTCAGGAGCTGCACTGGCAACGGTAACTGCAAATCTAATCGTGACGAGTGTCTTTATCTGGCAGACTAGGAATGGCGATTTATTCCGTACTTCATCGAAATGGAATCTCAGACAAATGTCAGAGGTTATTCAAATGGGGCTTCCCATTACAATCCAAAGAGTCACTTTTACGATCATTTCGATCATTATCGCGAAGATCATTGTTCGTTTTGGAGCGGATGCGATTGCTGTCCAAAAAGTCGGGATTCAGATTGAATCGATATCATACATGACAATTGGTGGATTACAAGGAGCTATTGCTGCTTTTTTTGGGCAAAATTACGGAGCTCGTCGATTGGATCGAATTCAACAGGGGTATCGTAAATCCTTGCTCCTTACCACCGTATTTGG
Organism: Paenibacillus sp. FW507-14B1B; assembly: GCF_058781425.1. Classification (NCBI taxonomy): domain Bacteria; kingdom Bacillati; phylum Bacillota; class Bacilli; order Caryophanales; family Paenibacillaceae; genus Paenibacillus; species Paenibacillus sp. FW507-14B1B. The sequence goes on from NZ_JBYSWS010000001.1 coordinate 155,350, forward strand.
CATCCTTATTTCATTTATATTCATCTTATTTCCAGCTCAGCTCTTCTCCATTTTCCTTGCTGATGCATCCAGTTTAGAGCTGGGTACGAATTACATGCGAATTATCGGTTACTCCCAGTTGTTTATGTGTTTGGAGCTCATGACAGTAGGCGCTTTTAACGGGTTAGGGAAGACTCATATACCTCCGATGTTCAGCATCACACTTACGGCTTTAAGAATTCCACTCGCCATTCTATTGTCGGGGCCTTTTGGATTAAATGGTGTGTGGATGGCGATCTCGCTTACTAGTGTATTCAAGGGAATAGTTCTCGTCTTCTGGTTCAATCGATCGCTGCTTAGAATGAAGGGAACAGCTAAGACAATACTTTGATAATAAGGTGGCAATCATAATGGTAGAGTTAAATCATAAACTAATCCAGCTTTTAATCAATCAACAGATATCTGACGAACTCTTTCATGGACGTTTTGGATTGGAAAAAGAAAATGTGAGAGTGGATCAGCATGGCAAACTTGCGCTAACTCCGCATCCTAAGGCATTCGGACAAAAGTTAGAAAATCCGTATATCCAGACTGATTTCTCCGAGAGTCAAGTGGAGATGATAACTCCATCTTTTGACTCTATTGAAGAAACAATTGGCTTCATGGAAGCACTACATGATATTGTGTCACTTGAACTGACGGATGAATATTTGTGGCCTAGCAGTAATCCACCAGCATTACCTGATGAACAGAAGATTCCGATTGCACAGATGAATGATCCGTCCGCGGATCAATATCGACATCAACTTGCCGACAAGTACGGGCGTAAAAGACAACTTTTAAGTGGAATTCACTATAATTTTTCCTTTAAAGAGGAGTTTTTGAGAAGGTTCTATGAGGCTGAAGATCGTGAGGAGCAATACAAAGATTTTAAGGATCAAATCTATCTTCGGGTTACCCGTAATCTGCTCAGATATCGCTGGCTTCTGATCTATTTAACCGGAGCAAGCCCAGTCTTTGATAAGACGTACATGGAACAATGTGTCGCGCGTGGAGAAACCTTGGACAAGAAAAGCTACTATGTATCCAACATGAACTCACTTCGGAATAGCGAATGTGGATATCGAAATGAAAGGCCGCTATATGTATCGTTAAATTCAGTAGATGAATATGTACTTGATTTGAAACAGTTGATTGAATCTGGAGAGCTATTGACCGTTAAGGAATACTACAGTCCCGTCAGATTGAAGACAGCGAGAGGGGAAGCCCCCTTAGAAGAACTCCTGGAGGATGGAATAGCCTATTTAGAGCTTCGTTTTATTGACTTGAATCCTCTGTTCAAAATTGGGATTAGTCTGCAAACGATGAAGCTTGTTCATCTGTTTATTATTTTTATGCTGCTTAAAGAAGACGAGTCTTTCAGTCTTGAAGATCAGAGACTAGCTGATTATAATCATGATCTTTTAATCATGCATGGGATAAAGAATGAGGCACATCATCAAGAGAGTACTGAGAAGTCCCTGGAAGAGATTGCATTGACTTGTATTCAAGAGATGATGAAAATGGTACAGCTACTAAAGCCTGATGATGAGCAGTTATTCGAATTGTTAGACAAAGCAAAGAGGATCATTGTGAATCCAGAACGTAGCTCTGCAGCAATCGTCAAATCGGAGATACTTCATTCTTCCTATCTACATTATCATCTGAATAAAGCGAAGCAGTATGCTGAGGAGAGTATTCAGAACGGGTATCGATTTACAGGATATGAAGATTTAGAGTTGTCCACGCAGCTATTGTTAAAGGCAGCGGTGAAACGAGGCATTCGATTTGACTTGGTGGATCGAGACGAGAATTTCGTACGGCTTACTAAAGGTGATCATACGGAATATGTGAAGCAAGCGACAAAAACATCACTCGATTCTTATAGCACAGTGCTAATAATGGAGAATAAAGTCGTAACAAAAGAAGTGCTCAAGCAGGAAGGAATACGTGTACCAGCAGGGGAAGTATTCCGGAGTCTTGATGAGGCTATGTCCAAGTACCTGAAGTACAGGGATAAACCGATTGTTATTAAACCCAAGTCAACAAATTTCGGCTTAGGCATTACGATCTTTAATCGTGAGTATTCGAAAGACGATTATGAGAAGGCATTCGAAATGGCGTTCAAGCATGATCGGACCGTTCTTTTGGAAGAGTTCGTGAGCGGAAAGGAATATCGCTTTTTAGTCATGGGAGATGAAGTAGTCGGAGTATTACACCGAGTCCCTGCGAATGTAATTGGCGATGGTGTTCACACCATTGAACAGCTTGTGCATGAGAAGAATAAAGATCCTCTTCGGGGACGTGGATATAAGACACCTCTTGAACAGATTCAACTCGGAGAAGCGGAAACGATGTTCCTGAAGAACCATAGTCACACTTGGTACGATATACCTCAGGCTGGTGAGATCATTTATCTGCGCGAGAATTCGAATATTAGTACGGGTGGAGACAGTCTTGATTACACAGATGAAATTCCTCATAGCTATAAACGAATTGCTGTTCAATCTGCTAAGGCTGCTGGGGCTACAATCTGCGGAGTTGATATGATGATCGATCATATCTCAGAAGAAGCAGCAGAGGATAATTATAGTGTTATTGAGATTAACTTTAATCCAGCGATCCATATTCACTGCTACCCTTATAAAGGTAAAAATCGAATGGCAGCAGAGAAGATTTTGGACTTGCTATTTAAGGAATAAAAAACCCGATGGAGTTTAAATAGCTCCATCGGGTTTTCTGTTAGAAAGCGATTGTTTTCTGAATTGAAGGGGTGTACAGCCACGATGTCGTTTAAATAGTTCGTCCAAATAGTGTATCGTTCTAAAGCCCGCAAGCTCGGCAACTCTTGTAATAGGCAGGTCTGTCTCTTTAATTAACTTCTCAGCTCTGCCAATTCGATACAATTGCACGTATTCGTTGAATGTACGACCAACGGCATCTTTAAACACTCTGCAAAAATGATAAGGACTAATACTTGCAATCTCAGCTGCTTGTGAAACGGTAATTTTGTCTTGATAGTTGTGCTCTACGAAGGATATGACATCTTTCAGCCGTTCCACTTTACGGCGATAAGCTTCCTGCTTCAAGGCATTATCGTCTGTAGATGAGCGAAATAAGCGAGAGAACAATATCAACAGTATTTGCAGATTGGATTTAACAGCAGCTTCAAAACCGAGATCTCGATGAAGGAATTCATAAATAACAGTATTAACAATTTGTAGAAGTTTATCATAGTGCGGATGGTTCGATTGGACAAGCATAGGTAGATTAAGCTTACCAGTGAGCAGAGCTCCGTAATCGACACTATTTAAGTCAGATCCCACTAATCGATGTCGATCAAGCAAGATCGTATAATAACGAGGCATCTCATCCACGATATATCCACTATGTATCAGACCTTCACCAATTAAGAATAGGTCCCCTGTTGTAGCAAGGTAAGACTCACCTCCGATGTGGAGTTCAGCATTTCCTTCTATAAACAGGATGATCTCAATACATTCATCATGCCAATGGGGAGGGAATAATGTCTTACCCATCCTTTCAGGAACGAACATATTGAATGGGTAAATATCGCTGAGCATCATCATGTATTGGTTAGATATTATGGTATTCAATGATCGCGTCCTCCAAACCGCAAGATTGTTTAATAATTCAGCAAGAAATGCGGTATATTTTCATTCCGATTTTATACTATCATGGTTAAGAAATGAAGCGTTTAATCGATATTTCATATGATGAAGGGAGTTGCTTTTACATAATGGCACAGAATCGACTTGAGATTGAGATATATAAGGATGAATGTTGGTGGGGCGGCGATATAGATGACGGGGTTCGTATGCCTTTCGGAAAGTTGGTACATGAAAAGAATCTGTTTACCGAAGGAAGAACGAATCAAGCTGTTCCATTTCTAATCTCGAATAAAGGTCGTTATATTTGGTCAGAGGAACCGTTTCGTTTTTCATTCGCAGATGGCTCCCTTACCGTAGAAGCGCAATCAGGAGAGCTCATGATTAGTGAGCAGAATGGTAATCTGCGAGATACATTTCTCGCAGCGGCAAGACTGCATTTTCCAGCTTCAGGTTCTTTGCCAGAGGAGCTGTTTTTTACGATGCCTCAGTATAATTTATGGATTGAACTTCAATATGAACCAACTCAAGAAAAGACATTAGCCTATGCGAAGAGTGTACTCGAACATGGTATGCCACCAGGAGTGATCATGATCGATGATAACTGGATGGAAGATTACGGCGTGTTAACGTTCCGAAAGGATCGATTCCCAGACCCGAAAGCGATGACAGATGAATTGCATGAGCTTGGTTTTAAAGTGATGTTGTGGACATGTCCGTTCATTAGTCCAGATAATCCAGTTAATTTCCGCTATCTGGAGCGGGAAGGGTATCTGCTGAAGGATGAACACGGTGAAACGGCGATACGTCGTTGGTGGAATGGCTATAGCGCCGTTCTAGATTGCACGAATGTCGCAGCCGTCGCATGGTACGAAGGGGAATTAAGAAAGTTAATGGATGAATTCGGAATTGATGGATTTAAATTTGATGCTGGCGATCCGCAGTTTTATCGTGAAACAGATCAAAGCGCGATCCAGATGCATCCGAACGGACATTGTGAAGCATGGGCGAGAGTCGGACTAAACTATCCACTGAACGAATACCGGGCTTGTTGGAAGAGTGGAGGACTCGCGCTTGTTCAACGACTTTCAGACAAGAGTCATAGCTGGAAAACGGATGGCCTAGCTTCATTGATCCCAAATGGATTGGCACAAGGGCTTGCAGGTTATGCATTTACATGTCCGGATATGATTGGCGGTGGACAAATTGCAGATATTGAGAATAATCCGAATTTCAAGCTGGATCAAGAGTTATTTGTTCGTTATGCTCAAAGCTCAGCATTGTTCCCGATGATGCAATTTTCGACTGCACCGTGGCGTGTGCTCGATGAAGAGCATTTGGAATATTGTGTACAAGCCGCTAAATTGCATGAATCTTTTGGGTCTATGATTATGAAGCTTGCACGTCATGCTGCACAGACGGGGGAACCGATTATTCGGCATATGGCTTATGTGTTCCAAGAAGGTGGATATGAACAAATTAATGACCAGTTTATGCTAGGTGATACGATTCTAGTGGCTCCGGTCGTGGAGAAGGGGGCAACAACGCGCAAGATTGTGTTCCCTGAAGGTTCTTGGCAAGGAGATGATGAGAGCGTGGTCGTGGGGCCATGTGTAAAAGAAGTCGATGCTCCATTGTCTCGCTTGCCTTGGTATACGTTGACATAGAATATGGTAAGCTGAATCAAACCGACTGCAGATGGCAGTCGGTTTGATTTTTTTATGGACAACATTAAGTAAGGTGAAATTCGATATGAATAAGACATGTCGAATCCGTGATTATTTTGCGATTACCCGAGAAATAAAATATAAAACTATTGGGATATTTCCTCCGTATACATTGGATTTGAATGAATATACTATTCACTAAGTACTAGATTACTTTCTTTTAAATTTATTAATGTCAAGAAATGTTCATATGATTAAACAACTTAACTCGAGGATAAAACGTTAGATGATTAGCGTAATTATCTTTTGGGTGAAGATTATGATACGATCATACCATTCAATACTAGTAACAAACATGATGAGGTGGCGCATGAAAGAAGAAGATTGGAAACAGGCGGATCCGGCTCTATCGCTAATAACGGTTCTAAAGCAAGGTGAGAATGAGCCCGTTACAATTACAGGAGAATCGAGCGATTTACAATGTGTCGGGATCGGAACCGATGCTGCGGTTTTTGTATATACACCTTTCCCATCTTATGCTTTCAAGCTATATACGCAAGAGGCGCTTTCGAAAAAACAAGCCGAGATTGACGTTTATCAGGCTTTGGATGGAAGTCCATATTTCCCTGTTTATTATGGCGATGGAGAGCGTTATATCGTGATCAGTAACGAAAGTGGAATGACACTTTACGACTGTCTAATAAACGGCGTATCCGTTCCTAGACAAGTGATTGATGATGTTGAAGATGCACGACAGTTCGTTAGGGAAAAAGGATTAAACCCGCGTGATATTCACTTGAAAAATATTTTGCAGCAGAATGGCCGAGGTAAGGTACTAGATGTATCGGAATATGTGCAGGATGGGAACGACAAGAGATGGGAACATCTCGCTTGGGCTTATAATAACTTCTATCCGCTCTTTGAGGGGAAGAAAGTCCCTGTGTCGGTCCTTGAAGCTGTGAAAAAGAGGTACTATCGCCAGGATCCGAATAGCGGAAGTTTGGTTGATTTTGCGAATCGAATGTCAAGGTTGTTCACGAGGAAAAAAAGATAGTAACTAGAAGCTAAATAAATAGTGAAGTATCTTCTATAATTTTGAAGTGATTTGGAAGGAAGACATCATAGAATGGACATGAAGAAACAAAAAAACTTTACTTTAGTATTACTTTGCATCTATCTAATTGTGCTAACGTGGATTATATTGCTGAAAATGGAGTTAGATTTTTCATTACTTGGACAAATGAATCTTAGAAGTATCAATCTCATTCCTTTTGCTGGTTCTGTGATCGTTAATGGGCAAGTTGATACCTCAGAGATTATTTTGAATGTAGTTGCTTTTGTTCCATTTGGAATATATCTAAGCATGTTACAAGAAGAGTGGAGCTTTGGAAGGAAACTGATTCTAATATTTGGTGTAAGTTTTGGTTTTGAAATCCTTCAGTTTATTTTTGGAATTGGTGCAAGTGATATCACGGATTTGATTGGTAATACCCTAGGTGGAGCGATTGGGATTGCAATATTTGGACTCTTATCCATCGTATTCAAAGAGAAGACCATAACGATTTTCAATACATTAGCGTTAATTGGTACATTTTTTATGGTCGCCCTTCTAAGCTTGCTGACAATTGTGAATATGTAGATGGTGAAGCAGTAAATCGATGAAGATTTGCTGCTTTTTCATGCTAATTATAATGATTGTGATTGACAAAATATATAAAATTAAATACATTATACAGACTTAATAAAACACTTTTATAAAGTAATTTATTTAAAGAGGTGGTTATGATCAAAAGCATTGGTGGCAATGCATTGGTTATGAAAGAGGTCAATGTAAATCTCGTCCGAAATGCATTAAAGACAGAAGGAGAAGGGACGAAGCAACAGATTGCCAAAATAACGGGACTAAGTGTAGTTACGGTCGGCACGATATTGCAGCAATTACTAAAAACTAAAGAAGTTATCGAAGGTGATCCTCGTGCTTCTGGAGGAGGTAGGCCGGCTCAGTGTTTTAAATATAATGGAGACTACGCCTATGTATTGACGATGTTTCCTTATGAATTAGCGGGAGAAATTGTCATTCGAAGTGCAGTTGTTAATCTGGTTGGCGACATAGTATTCGAACAACAAGAAAAGATTGATCAAATAGATCTATCATGTTTTGAAACGATAATCGATTCTTTAATAGCTTCATATCCTGAGATTCGTTCCATTGGATTTGGTTTACCTGTAGCTGAGTATAATGGAAGGATCATTGTCTCGGACTATAAAGAGCTGATCGGTATTTCTATTGTGGAATACTTCATGAAGAGATACGGGATCCCTGTAATCATTGAAAATGATGTGAATTCAGCAGTCGTTGGTTATTGCGAGCGGAATCAAGTTCGTAAAGATACAGCGGTTGTATATATCTATTTTCCAGATCGTTTTCCACCGGGAGCAGGGATATACATCAATGGAAATCTGTTTAAAGGCAGAAGAAATTTTGCTGGTGAAGTTGGGAGCATGCCGTTTGGCATTCCATGGGGAGAGAGCAGCTTCATGTCATCTCCAGAGGAGATAGAGCGTGCCATTGTACAATTGGTCATCTCGATTTGTGCTGTTCTTAATCCAGATTGCGTCGTTCTGTATGGCAACTTTATAACGCAGGCGAATGGAAGGCGAATTGCAGAGCTGTGTAGTAAAGAGCTACCGGAGAGTGCGGTACCTGAAATCATAGTATCGGAAGATTTTACATTGGATTACTTAATGGGCCTGATCGAACTGACGTTAGCCACGTTAGAACCAAACATCGTGTTATCTAGAAACGAATAGACTAGGAGGCAGCAGAGCGTGGCAACATTGTTTTTGATAATTATATATTTGTCTTTTATTAGTTTAGGGCTTCCTGATTCGTTACTTGGAGCAGCTTGGCCGGTTATGCAAGCAGATTTTGGAGCACCGTTTGGTGTTGCGGGTGTACTGTCCATTATTATTGCAGTCGGAACGATTATATCAAGTTTAGCCAGCGGTACGCTCATGAAACGAGTAGGAACAGGTCAGATCACCTTGGTAAGCTGTATGCTGACAGCATTAGCATTGCTAGGATTTTATTATGCTCCTTCTATTATATGGTTAATGGTGCTTGCATTGCCGCTTGGACTTGGAGCAGGATCTGTTGATGCAGCACTGAATAACTATGTCGCTGTTCATTACAAAGCGCATCACATGAGTTGGTTACATTGCTTCTGGGGCGTAGGGGCAACTTTAGGACCTATCATTATGGCAGGATTTATTCGTGAAGATAACTTATGGCGTAGTGGGTATTTAACGGTCGCACTAATTCAGTTGGCTTTGGTGGTACTACTGTTTATTACACTACCTTTATGGAAACGCATGGAGAAAGTTCAGGGTCAGAAAGCTGTTGATGAAATAGGGATTTCAGATCATCCACATGACGTTAACTCTTCTGAACGACCCTTGCGAATGAAAGGTGTTAAGCTAACTTTAATGACATTCCTCTTCTATTCCGGTGCAGAAGCAACAGTGGGGCTATGGGGGAGCAGTTTTCTTGTAAACATAAAGGATTTACCAGCAGGAGTGGCCGCGCAATGGATATCTATGTATTATGGTGGCATAACAGTGGGGCGTTTTATTACAGGATTTGTTACTTTAAAAGTGAGTAACCGTGTTCTAATTCGTAGTGGACTGCTAATTGCTCTGGCTGGAGGATTACTACTTATTTTGCCTGTTCCAACCTTATTTTCGCTTATTGGATTTATGTTGATTGGCTTAGGCTTCGCACCTATCTATCCTTGTATGCTACATGAAACTCCGGCTCGTTTTGGTAAGGTGCAGACACAGAAGCTTATGGGTTATCAGATGGCGGTTGCTTATACCGGAACAACAATTCTACCTTCCTTGCTTGGATGGATTGCAGCGCTGACAACGATCGCAATCTTGCCATCGTTTATAGCTATATATATCCTGTTTATGTTATTTGGTTCCGAACGTGTCAATCGGATTATGAACCGACGGTCTAGACAAGACATATCGAATGGATTTAGTCACAATTGAACAACTTATTTGGGGATAATAAAAAAAAGTTACAGGCTAAGTTGCACGCTCTTGTGTAACTTAGCCTTTGTCATTTTTCGACATTTGTATCAGCTCTGTTTCAATACTTTAAACATACCCGTTTAATGCCTGCTATATAGCGAAAAACACGCGGTTTATATGAGCTATTGGACAACACTCTGTTCCAGTCACAGACAAAAAAAGCCAATCTATTTAAAGTCGTTAATTCAGTCATATTTACATAGAAATCACCAAAATAATCGCATGTATGCGTTTGACATTTCAAAACGATGCCTTTATTATGGACTCACGCTTAGTTTTCAGATGAAATATCTGGAAAGCGGGGGAACCAGTTTTTTAGGGGCGAGTCACATGAATCCATGTGTAGGGTACCATCTTACCCGAGTCCGTCAGCTAACCTCGTCAGCAGTGGATGGGTCTTTTATACATAATGAATTTTCATAACAAAGGCCCTGTATTCATTTACGATAGGGGCCTTTGTCTTTAATTTGACCCCCTGCTGGCGGAGCTATGTCTTGATCCCCTGTTTGGAGGTCTTTTTCTGTTCCAAAAGACTGGTATGTGTACTTCCGCATAAGTATTGCACATCTTTGAGAATTAAAAATGCAGTGGGTTGGAAGGAGGAAGACGGATGAATCTACGGCATGGAGTTTTCTGATCCAAGCTATCGGTTCAGGACATCCTCAAAATTTAAATCCTAGTTAAATTATTGAAATACTAGGATTATTAGCTGTGCCATTTTTGAGAATTTTAAAGAAAAAGGGAAAGGTAGTGAAGTGTTTTGAAGAAAGTTGTTGTTCTTGTTATGTCTTTGGTATTAACGATATCCCTAGCGGCTTGTGGTGAGAAAGGGAGCACACTGGATGAAGCTGTTAAGAAAGGATACATCACCGTAGGGTTTGCGAATGAGAAACCTTATGCATACAAAGAAGCTGATGGGACGCTGACTGGCGAAGCTGTAGAAATTGCACGGGTTATTCTTGAGCGTCTAGGTGTGGAGGAAATGAGAGGAGAGTTAACTGAATTTGGATCTTTAGTTGCGGGTTTGCAGGCTGAACGCTTTGACCTAATAACCGCGGGGATGTTTGTTAATCCGAACCGTTGTTCCGCTGTTTTATTCGCAAATCCAGAGTATAGCATCGGAGAGGCGCTTGCAGTGAAGGAAGGGAACCCCCATCAACTCGCCAGTTATGAGGACGTCGCTAATAACGGGGATGCAAAAGTTGCCGTAATGACGGGTGCCGTTGAAATTGAATACTTAGAAAAATCGGGTATCCCGGCTGATCGTATTATCCAAGTACCAGATCAAGCTTCAGCTATAAGCGCACTGCAAGCGGATAGAGTGCAGGCCATTACCATGACCGGCCCTTCACTACAAGCGATGCTTGATTCAGCCAATGATAAAAAAATAGAGCGTGTCGCAGATTTTAAGCAGCCTAGTGTTGATGGTAAAAGTGTACGTGGTTATGGTGCGACAGCATTCCGACAAGCAGATACAGAATTTCAGGAGAAATATAATGCGGAGCTTCAAAAAATGAAAGAATCAGGCGAGTTGCTCGAAATATTGCAAAAGTTCGGATTTACAGAGGATGAGCTTCCAGGCGATATGACAGCAGCAATGCTCTGCGGAGAATAACATGCCGAATTCATGGATTGATTTTCTGCCTTCGTTGTTGAAAGGAGCGGAAATCACCGTGTTGGTTGCTTTTTTCTCATCCATTTTAGCAATCATCGTGTCATTTATAGCGGGTTTACTCCGGTTATCTAAGCTCTGGATATTACGCACACTTTCTGCTGTTTATGTAGAGGTCTTTCGCGGGACTTCGCTATTGGTTCAGTTATTTTGGTTATACTTTGCACTTCCGTTTATTGGTATTGAGCTCCCCAAAATGTTAGCAGCAATTCTAGCCATTGGACTTAATTTTGGGGCGTATGGCTCGGAAATTGTTCGAAGTGCAGTGCTTGCCGTTCCTAAAGGACAGACTGAAGCGGCCATTGCCCTGAATATGAAGCCTTGGCAAAGATTGTGGCATATCGTCTTGCCTCAAGCTACCCTCCAAATGCTTCCCTCGTTCGGTAATCAGCTGGTGGAGTTGATTAAATCAACTTCACTTGTCTATTTCATTACGATGGCCGATCTCACTTATCAGGCGATGGTGCTTCGAAATAATTATATCTCTTTTACCACCGAGATCTTAGTGCTGCTACTGGTGATGTACTTTGTGATAGCTACGCTTGTTTCAATAGCTGTTCGTTTGCTTGAACGGAAATTGACATCGGGGAGGCTATAGCAAATGTGGAATTGGGAATATGTTTTTGATATTTTGCCGCAGTTACTAAGTGCATTAAAGATGACGGTCTGGATTACGCTCTGTGCCTTCGTGCTTGCATTAATCGTTGGATTGCTGCTCGCACTTTTGGCGCGAAGCCCGATTAAGATCCTATCGCTAGTAACGAAAGGAATCATCGAGTTTATCCGAAATACACCACTGCTAGTTCAAGTGTTCTTTCTGTATTACAGCATGCCGCTATTGACTGGCATTTCGATTCCTGCGTTTTATACGGGAGTCATTGCCCTCGGTCTTCATTACAGCACATATCTTTCAGAGGTATATCGTTCTGGCATTGAAGCAGTCCCGCAGGGGCAATGGGAAGCTGCGAAAGCACTGAATTATACGAAAGCTCAAACTTGGAAGACCATTATATTACCTCAGGCGATTCCACCGATCGTGCCGGTGCTTGGGAATTATCTTATTGTTATGTTCAAAGAGACACCGATTCTTTGTGCCATTACGTTAGTTGAGCTTATGCTGACTGCTAAGAATATTGTGTCGTTATCTTTTCGGGCCTTTGAACCGTATACACTCGTTGGCATATTGTTCTTTATCATCAGTTATATCGCTTCATTACTCGTACAACAGTTAGAGAAGCGAATGAATGTACAAAGAGGAAGATAAGGAGGGATGTATATGAACTCAGTATTTGAACGAGAGGAGACGGAAACTTCAGTTCTGCAGCATGAGAAAGAAGCAATATCAGATACATCACCTATCGTGAAATATACAGGTGTAACCAAGACTTTTGGAAGTGTGGAAGTATTGAAAGGTATTGATCTGGAGATGCAGCCTGGAGAAAAGGTTGCTGTTATCGGCCCAAGTGGTTCAGGTAAAACAACGATGGGACGCATGTTGATGACACTTGAAGAACCATCTAGTGGAACGATTGAAGTGGATGGGGAACTTCTGTGGCATATGGAGCATAAAGGAGAACTTGTTCGAGCTAATGAGAAGCATCTGCACCGGATGCGTTGTAATGTCGGGATGGTGTTTCAGCATTTTAATCTTTTTCCCCATATGAATGTCATGCGCAACGTGACTGAGGCTCCACGCAAAGTGCTTGGCTTAAGCAAAGAAGAAGCTGATGAACGTGCAGTCACCATACTTACGAAGGTTGGTCTGGCAGATAAGCTCAAGATGTTCCCCTCGAAGCTATCTGGTGGGCAAAAGCAACGTGTTGCTATTGCTAGAGCGCTGGTGATGCGACCAAAGGTCATGGTATTTGATGAAGTGACATCGGCTCTTGATCCAGAGCTCGTGGGTGAGGTACTAGAGGTCATTCGCGAAATTGCCGAAGAAGGGGAGATGGCGATGATGTTGATTACGCATGAGATGGATTTTGCTAAAGAAATTGCTGATCGCGTCATATTTGGTGCTGAAGGGAAAATTGTGGAACAGGGAACACCAGAGGAGATTTTTGATAACCCACAAAGTGATAGGCTTCAGAGTTTTCTGCAGCGTTTCCGTGCTTCAGGGAACTAGTATGAACATAGATCTCGTTCGTTCATAGAAAGGTGGCTACATGGATGACAGTGAATACAGGAACTGAAATCACCTACCGTAAACCGGAGGCAAAAGACGGTACACGCGTATGGGAGCTAATACGTGATACGGGGACACTCGATCTCAACTCTCCCTATTGTTACATGTTACTTGGGGACTACTTCTGTGATACCTGCATCATTGCTGAGCAAGGGGGAGAGATCATTGGATATATTTCTGCATTTCGTTCTCCGCGTAATCCAGACACATTATTTGTGTGGCAGGTTGCCGTAGCAGGTACACATCGACGTAAAGGAATAGCTAGTACGATGCTGACATGTCTCTTGAAGCAAAAAGCATGTCATGGTGTGCGTTTTATTGAAGCAACCATTTCACCTTCGAATATGGCTTCCCGCCGATTGTTTCTAAGCTTTGCTGAAGATAAATCCATACCAAGCACTGTTACAGTGGGCTATGGAGCGGAACTGTTCCCAGACGATACGAGTCATGAAGATGAACCACGGTTTGTCATAGGACCATTCTTTAACCAAATGTAATTCAATGGAGGGATAGTATGAATAATCAACTTTTGGAAATGCCGGAACTTACAGTGTTTAACGATCTTGAATCCGAAGTTAGAAGTTACTGCAGAAGCTTTCAGACGGTATTTGAAAAGGCGAAAAATGCGAAGCTGTGGGACCGAAATGGAAATGAATACATTGATTTCTTCGCTGGAGCAGGTGCAGTGAACTACGGTCACAATAATGAGAAGATACGTGGGAAGTTAGTGGATTATATGATGCAAGACGGCGTTACTCATAGTCTGGATATGGCAACCGATGCGAAAGAAACATTTCTAACTCAATTTCAAGAAGTGATCTTAAAGCCGCGTGGTTGGAACCATAAAGTGATGTTCCCTGGACCTACGGGTACCAATGCTGTAGAAGCAGCTTTAAAGATTGCAAGAAAAGTAACGGGGCGTTCAACCATTCTCTCGTTCACCAATGCATTTCATGGGATGTCGCTTGGATCACTTGCTGTGACCGGGAATTCTTTCAAGCGCGAAGGTGCAGGTATTGCACTAAGTCATTCTGTGTTCATGCCTTATGATGGCTATTATGGTAACCAGGTAGATACACTTCCACTTATCAAGAAACTCCTTGATGATCCTGGAAGCGGAGTCCCTATACCGGCAGCTGTTATTGTTGAAGCTGTGCAAGGTGAGGGGGGCTTGAATGCTGCACGGCTAGATTGGCTTAAGGGCCTTGAACAACTCTGTAAGGAAAGAGAGATTTTGCTTATTTTGGATGATATCCAGATGGGGTGTGGTAGAACAGGGCCGTTCTTTAGCTTTGATGATGCAGATATTGAACCTGATATTATCTGTCTATCCAAGTCTATTGGAGGCTTTGGACTTCCCCTGGCGATTACACTATTGAAGCCAGAGATCGATATTTGGGAACCCGGGGAGCATAATGGAACTTTTCGAGGTAATAATCTAGGATTTGTCGCTGCTGCTGAGGCCCTAAATTACTGGAAGACCGAGGATCTCCAAAAGGATGTGGAAATTAGAGCGAAGCATATTCGCAAATTTCTAGACAATATATCGGTGAATTACCCACAGTTCAGGGGTGAGGTTCGCGGCAGGGGTCTAATTCAGGGATTTGCTTTTGAAAAACCGGAACTCGCTGGAAGACTCTCAGAAATCGCTTTTGATCACGGGCTGATTATGGAAACATCAGGTCCACATAGTGAAGTAGCCAAAATCATGCCACCCCTGACGATAGAAATAGATACTTTAACAGATGGTCTTGGCATATTGAAGCGTAGTCTAGAACAATTATCTGCAGAGGAGAGAGGATTATGATTGTTAAACATTTAGAAGAAATTGTTCATACGAAAGATGATATCGATACAAAGACATGGAACTCTAGAAGATTGCTGCTGACAAAGGATGGGATGGGATTCTCCTTGAACGACACGCTAATCAAAGCCGGAACAGAAACACTAATCTGGTATAAGAACCATGTAGAGGCTGTGTATTGCATTGAAGGAGAAGGAGAAATCGAAATTGTTGGTGGTGAGACATATCAGATATCTCCTGGAATGATGTATGCCCTAGATGGACATGAAAAGCACTATCTTAGAGCCCGCTCTCAAATGCGAATGGTATGTGTGTTTAATCCACCGCTTACGGGTGCTGAGGTGCATGATGAAGAGGGAACTTATCCAATACTTAATCCGATTTCTATATCAGAGTAAAAGGGGAGATGAAGATGAGTAAGAATCATGTATCCGTACTTCAAGAAAAAGAGGTAGACGTCTATCCTTCAAGAATTCATGCGAAACCAGAAATACTGAAAAGACAGGATCCAGTTGTTCATTCAGAATGGACTGAAAATGCATCCTTAACGAAAGAACAATCTGATTTCTATGAGCAGAAGGGATACTTATTCTTAGAAGGTTTCTTCAATCAAGAAGAGCTTAACCATTATCAGAAAGAAGCTAGAGATTTACAAATTACGGCTAGGGAATCTCAGAGTGATCGAATTATTAGGGAGCCCGGGGGCAGTGAGGTTCGTTCCGTTTTTGCAATTCATGAATCGAATCGTATATTTAACAAACTATCGCAAGATCCGAAACTGCTCAGAATCATAGAGTATTTGCTTGGGAGCGAGACTTACATTCATCAATCCCGGATTAATTATAAGCCTGGTTTCACTGGCAAGGAGTTCTACTGGCATTCAGACTTTGAAACTTGGCATGTAGAGGATGGTATGCCTCGAATGAGAGCTTTAAGTTGTTCCATCGCTCTGGAAGATAATTTTCATTATAACGGACCACTAATGGTAGTGCCTGGGTCACACAAAGAGTATATTGCTTGTGTAGGTAAGACACCTGACAACCATTTTAAAGACTCCTTGCGCAAGCAAGAATATGGAGTTCCAGATCATGAAAATCTCACTCGTATGGTGATAGAAGGTGGAATAGATACACCGGTAGGTAAAGCGGGCTCCATCGTAATATTTGATTGTAATATTATGCATGGCTCAAACAGCAATATTACGCCAATGCCCCGAAGTAATATATTTATGGTATATAACAGTGTGGAGAATCAACTAGTGCATCCCTATTCTGGTCAACAACCAAGACCTGATTATATTGCAAATCGTGATGCAAAAAAATAGAAATTCCAAGGTAGGTCTCTTAATTAAGAGATCTACCTTTTTTTAGCACAGCTTATGCTCGTTTAAATATCTTCATACGAGGTTACAAAGAGAAGAGCTACTGTATTAGGTAGGTTAAGATTCACCTATTCACTAACACAACGAGACGGAGGTATTCACGATGAAAGATCATGATCAATACACGATGCAAGATCCAGTGTCGCAATATCCCAAAGCAACGAATGAATGGAAACAGAAGCAGCCAGAGCCATGATTACAGAAGGAAATGATGCCTGTGCCCGATTCTGGGGAGACAAGCTATCATGGATCGGGGCGTCTTGCTGGACGCAAAGCCGTTGTTACAGGGGCTGATAGTGGAATTGGACGTGCTGTAGCCATTGCTTATGCCCGTGAAGGTGCTGATATTCTGCTCTCCTATCTTCCGGAGGAAGAGGCAGATGCCAAGGAAGTAGTCAAGCTTATAGAAGAAACAGGACGAAAAGCTATTGCGATGCCAGGCGATTTACAAGATGAGCAATACTGTGAACAGTTGATTACATCTGCTGTAGAGAAGCTAGGCGGAATTGATATTCTTGCGAACGTTGCCGGGAAGCAGCAGTATGTAGAGGATATCGCTGATCTAACGACAGAACAGTTCGATTCAACGTTCAAATCGAATGTGTATTCTATGTTCTGGTTATGTAAGGCTGCTGTGAAGCATATGAAGCCAGGAAGCTCGATCATTAATACTTCATCCTTCCAGGCTTACAAGCCTTCGCCAATCCTTCTGGACTATGCAACAACGAAAGCGGCGATTAATACCTTTAGCAAAGCACTGGCACAGCAAGTTGCTAGCAAAGGTATTCGAGTAAATATTGTGGCACCTGGTCCGGTGTGGACCCCGCTACAAGTGGCGGGTGGACAGCCAACGGAAAAGCTTGCGGAATTTGGCTCGAATACCCCACTTGGTCGTTCAGGTCAGCCTGTGGAGATGGCTCCAGCATATGTCTTCTTAGCTAGTCAGGAATCAAGTTATATTAGTGGAGAAACCCTTAACGCTAATGGGGGTACCCCGACACCTTAGTATACTGATCTATGATGGTCTCGCAGCTCGTTTATCAAAATAATAGTGAACAAGCGATGTAACGATCTGCATCGCTTGTTTTTTCGTATCCTCATTCTTCTCCTTCCAAGCTCTATCACGTTAAGGTTTGACTGGTTGTTTCTATGAACTCACTGATTCTTGCCCGAAGTTGTTCGTGATCTTTATAGCTGTAATACATTCGGGTAGCCGTCGTCTGCGCATTTCCGAAGAAGAAACGTTCGAATTGGGTTTGTCGACCGCCAAATGCGCTTGCTCCAAGTTCCCAGGCTAGTCTGAACAAAGCAACTCGATCCCATGCTTCCGAGTCTGTTCCTTTTAAATACTGCTTCAGGTAGGGTCCTGTTTGCGAAATGAAATCAAATTCTGAAGGGATCATAATGAGTCCACTTGACCCAAGAATCGTAATCATTTCAACCATCTCAGGATATAGTTTAGGAAAGAGAATGCTTGATGCTAATAAGGGGCTAGAAGCAGGTACGAGATACCCAAACTCATCTTGAAATGCTGCATTCTCGGATGCGAGTCTTAGTGCTTTAAATGTCTCTAGATAGGAGATGATTTTAGAAATGTTTGCAATGATTTGGGGATCTAATGCAATATTCTGCTCGTCTGCTAAGGACTCCATTAATCCGAGCAAGAATTCGGTTTTTGCGATATATCGAGTTGTAATTTGGTGGGCAATATGTGTGTGGAAATGGCTTTCCGTAAATAATCGACTGCAATACGATTCATCCCCATAATAAAATATCCGATCATGCGGAACAAGAACACGATCAAATATGACGAGTGTATCCATCTCCTCGTATTTTGCACTTAATGGATGATCGTATGGAGAAGAAGCTCCGTAACTTTCACGGCATATAAAGGTCATTCCCTCAAGATCATTCGGCACTGCAAATGCAAATGCGAATGGGTTTTCATCTTCAAAGATGGCAGGTGAAGGAGTCGGAAATACTAACATTTCTTCACAAGTAGCTCCCTGGGTAGCCATCATAAAAGCACCAGAGACCACCATCCCTTCATCATTTATTTCGATGACTTTGGCTGCAATGGAATCCTCAGTTGAATCAACATGACCTGATACTTTACTTGCGTAAGGCTGGATAAATGCATGTGATAGTGTGATGTCATGATCTCGACAATAGGCATAATAATTTCGAAGGTTTTTCGCGTAATCAGGGTTATGTTCTTCAAGAATATCTGCAGCAGTGTATAGAGACATGATCGCAGTATTCATATAATCTGGTGAGCGTCCTAAAAAGCCATGATGCTTCGTTGACCATAATTCCATCATAATTCTGCGTCTTTCTAGATCCTGTGTGGTTTTTGGCGGGAGAAAAGATAACCCAACCAGCTCACCCGTATCTGGTGATGGATAGGTCATCTGCTTCACATATTGTTCATCACATTGCATATCATAAAGATCGGCCTGTGTTTGCATGAGGCCTTGAAATGCAGGATGCTGAGACAATGGACCGGTGATGCGTTCACCTTTATACCATATGTTGATGTTTTGTCGATCTATCCGTTCGATATATTGCTTACCTGTTTTCATAGGCACGATCTTCACCTCTTTGTAGAATCATGTTCAAACCTGTGCTCTGTTAATCTTAATGTACGTATGCTAATGACCCTCAGTACTTTGTCCATAGGGTATGTTGAAAAATGTGTGGTTGTACCTTATAAGCAATAAAAAGGGATTTTAATGATTCATACCCAAGATAAGAGATCGTTACCATAACTTACTTGATGTAGTAGAGTGATGGGCACGCTATACTATATTTCTAGAGGTTAAGGCACGATCTTCGTAACCTTTTCTTCTTCTCCTTATTGGCCAGTAAACGTACGGGTAACGTCCTGGCCACACAATGAAAAAGGACCAGAGCGGTGCTCCTATCACCGCTTCTGGTCCTTTTGTGATTTATCCTTCTTTTTCAAGAAACGACTTGATTGATTTGACGTATATAGATATGAACATGATCCGATGTCATGAAATTAGAGGATTCTCTTTTTATAAAGTAGTGCATACATGTTTAACAAAAACAAAAGTCGAGGTAATTCATCTATGAATGTGGAATTTACGGAACAAGCGGATGCAAGTTATAGGCAAGCTGAACAGAAGGCTACTGCGTATTTCGCATCGTTGCAGCAGAGTGTTAGGGAGAAATTATACGTGCCCGTCCTGACAGATGATATTCATGTATGGAAAAAGGATCATATACGTCGCTATTCTTGGTTCTCGTTGTTCTCGAAACGAAGGAAGAATAGACCAGAATCAAGGGATTATCATAAATATATCAGTTGGCTGAACTACACTGGGAAATTAGACGATTATTTAGATCGCAGTGTTACTTATATGTATATGAGGGATCTCGGTAAAGACCTCGATTCAGTCACAACACAGACGAACATTCAGCGTTTAACGCAAGCACTTAAGGAGCAATTGATATCCTCGACAGGAAAGTCAGAGTCTGGTCAACTAGATGACATGAGTTTGGCCGGGTTTTACCGGTGGGCTCAGAAAGAGCGCGTTGAAACTGCTGCGATCTGGGTCATTGGAAAGTTGAAGGGGGTATCACAGCATATCCCGAAAGAGATGAGTGTTGAACATGCTAAGCGAAAATTGATCAAGATCATCATCGGGGTTGTTCTCCATGTTATAGAAGAGATGGATGAAGATGTTTCACCGCAGGAACGTTCCTTGCGACTTGATGAAGCGATTAGACTCGGTTATTCGTATGGTTTGACTTACCCATTTATTGATGATCTTCTTGACTCAGGAGTATTAAATTCGCAAGAGAAGGTAGAGTATTCTGATTTCATACGAACTGCCTTACTGACCGGAACGGTTCCTCACTACTCAACGTGGACGGGTAGTAATAAAGAACTCATTCAATTCGTGTATACGGAGCTGCGAGAAGCTTTTGAATATATTAAACAGCAGCAGAGACCAGACACACAGCATAATTTCTTTGAGCAATCTTTTATATTTTTTCAATCTCAAGATCAGGACCGGATCAAAGATCTTTCGAATGCCAATTACACGAATGAAGAGCTCTATCTACCCATTATTCTAAAATCTTCTTCTTCTCGTCTGATTGTTCGCTCGGTGATTCACGCCCCAGAGAATGAGGACTTCGATCATCGAACTTTTTGTTATGGTATTTATAATCAACTCGCGGATGATTTTGCGGATATGTATGATGATTTGAGAGACGGTGCAGTAACACCGTATACGTATTACTTGCAATACCGTGAGCAGCGCTCGGATCTTATCAATCCTTTTGAATTATACTGGGCGGTCATCTCTCATTTAATTCACAACTTGTATCACTCGAATTCAAAAGCTAGAGAAGTTATACTGGATCGCGCTATTAACAGTCTTAAACGCTGTAAGGAACGCGTCACATCAGAGCAATATAATGAAATAATGACTGTGTTCGCTTCTGGGGATCCTGCGTTTAATCGCCTTATCCAGCGCATGGTTAGTAAGGCTGAACATGTTGATTTCTTTGATAAATTACTGCGGGATCAGATGGTAACCTCTTTACAAAATGAACAAAAGGAGAAGGAATACTTCTCTGAAACGGTTAAAGAAGTCCGAGCGCAGATTAATAACTTACTGCATATACCTAAAGAAGATGGTATATCTCCTATGAAAGAGCCGCTTATCGATGCTGCTAATTACAGTCTCGAGGGAGATGGCAAACGACTAAGGCCGATCTTAACTTGGGTTATGGGTGTACACGGTTATGGGCTGAAAGCTTCAGCCATTGCACCGCTTTTAAGGTCGCTGGAGTATATGCATACCGCTTCTTTAATCTATGATGATCTTCCATCCCAAGACAATGCGTCAACACGAAGAGGTCGACCAACGCTTCATCAAATACATAGTAGTTCTACCGCAGAATTGACGGGCCTGTATCTCATTCAGAAGGCGATGGAGGAGCAATCCTCTCTGCAAGGTTTTAAGGCAGAAGCGGTCGTTTCTCTGATGCAATACTCTTCTCAAAAGGCGGGGGAGATGTGTATGGGGCAAGCCATGGATTTGCATTCCAAAGGCAAAGCATTGACACTGGAAGAGCTGAACATGATCTGTTATTACAAAACAGGTATTGCCTTTGAAGCCTCGATCGTGATGCCTGCCATACTTGCAAGTGCTCCGGAAGAAAATATTACGATTCTGAAGAGATTCGCTTACCATGCAGGTATAGCTTTTCAGATTAAAGATGATTTGCTCGATGTAGAAGGAGATCTTCAATTACTCGGTAAACCCACGGGTCAAGATGTGGAGAACAATACTTCTTCGTTTGTGACCGTTCTTGGACGAGAGGGAGCAAGCAAGGAAATGTGGGATCATTATTGTCTTGCTATGGAAGCTTTAAAGGGGATGCTTGCGAGTAATCAATTTTTGAAATACTTATTAAATTATCTAATCAATCGAGATTCATAATCTATTATATACACTAGAAGAAATGCTGAGCGATCTTTGCCAGCATTTCTTTTTTTTATATGCTCGGTCAAAAGTTAATTCTTCCCTACATCAAGCATTCGGACAAATGCTTCAGCGGCAACAGATAAGTGCATATCTCGGCGGATGGCGAATCCTATATTTCTCGGAGGAAGAGGATCATCCAAACGCAGCTCAAATAACTTTCCATGGTTAAGTTCCTCTTGAACAAAAGAACGACTAATAAAAGCCGCACCGTAACCTAACCTCGCAAATTCCGCTAGCAGGTCGATGCTTCCTAATTCCATATCAGGTTTCACCATTAACCCTTTGGTTGCAAACCATTGTTCTACAAAAATTCGGGTGCTGCTTCCTTGTGAGAGTAGTATTAATGGAAACTTAGCGAGTTCTTCCGCTGTGAGCGAGCGATTCGCCATCTCTTTATAGTCCTTACCCACAACGAAACAGTCCTCCAAAACGGCAAGTGTTTGAATATTCAGATGTGGGTCGTTTACAGGCATATGTAAAACAGCGCAGTCAATCGCACCTTCTTTTAGACGCTGTGTGATCTCAGGTGTTTTTCCATGGGAGAGGCGGATTCGAATACCAGGGTATTCTTTATGAAACTCATTTAAGTAAGGGAGTAGTAAATGCTTAATGAGGGAATCACTTGCGCCAATTCGAATTTCTCCTTCATTTAATCGTCTCAAATTCTGAAGATGCTTCTGGGCAGAGTCGAGCATGGCAAAAGACTTATCTACATATTCAAAAAGCGCGTGTCCTTCTTCAGTTAATTCGACGCCTTTTGATAGCCGATGAAATAGTTTAAGTTCTAAAGCTTCTTCCATCTGCTTGATCGCATAACTAACAGATGGCTGAGTGATATGAAGCTCTTTAGCAGCTTTCGTTAAATTCAGAAAGCGTGCAGTGACAAGAAATATACGGTACCATTCTAAATTCATCATGATATAGACTCCTTCTATGACAAAATGCTAATAATCCAATTTCACTTATTTCATTAATCTCATTATAATCAGGTTATATCTATAATCCAAGGAGCTGGTCGATATGGTGACCGTTCAACCTGTTTGGGAAGCTCGTTCTCCCTGGTCTACGAATAATGATAAACAAGAAGTTGTAATTAGTCCGCCTAAGAGGGCAGTGAATGGAATCATTCAAATACCCGGAAGCAAAAGTCTCACGAATCGAGCGTTAATCATTGCCGCATTAGCGAATGGTAAATCTCAATTAACAGGTATATTAAAAAGTGATGATTCATATTGGTGCATTGATACATTACAGAAACTAGGTGTGTCCGTTGAGATCGAAGGGGATACGGTTACTATTGAAGGTTGTGGAGGTAAATGGCCAAACTCTTCAGGGGAATTGTATGTGGGAAGTGCAGGTACGGTAGCACGCTTCTTACCAGGAGCCCTTGCTATAAGTAATGGAGCTTGGAGCGTGACAGGAAGTAAGCGAATGCGAGAGAGACCATTAGCACCTCTTCTAAATGCGTTAACAGAACAAGGCACGGAGTTTGAATATAAAGAGATAGAAGCATGTCTGCCATTTACGCTAAAGGCGAGTGGCTTAAAAGGCGGAGAGGTGACATTACCAGGTTCAACGTCTAGTCAATTCATAAGTGGCCTCTTAATATCTGCCCCTTATGCAGATCAAGATGTCACGCTGCAGATTGACGGAGAAGTTGTACAAAGGGATTATGTTCAAATGACTCTCGATATGATGTCTTCCTTCGGGGTGACGCCTGAAGCAACCATTGATGGGCAGACCATTCAAATACCTATCGGAATTTATCAAGCCCAAGAGGTTCAGCTCGAACCGGATGTATCAACTTGCTGTTATTTTTGGGCTCTTGCAGCGCTTACGTCCGGTGTGGTTCGTATAGAAGGAATAGATGCTGCTCGCACGAGCCAGCCTGATATCGAAATACTAGATGTTTTGGAACTCATGGGGTGTAAGGTAATCCGAGGTGACAACTATATCGAAGTACAAGGTGTGAAAGAGTTAAAAGGTGGCTATACGATCAACATGAAGAAGTGGTCGGATCAGACATTAACGATTGCAGCGATGGCTGCTTTTACGGATGGACCTATTACCTTAACGGATGCAGCTCATATTAGACATCACGAATGTGATCGTATTTCCGCGATATGTGAAGAACTAAGCAAGCTGGGAATACGCGTAGTTGAGCATGAAGATGGATTAACTGTGTATCCCGGACAACCCATCCCAGCTTTATTAAATTCGCATGATGATCATCGTATGGCAATGGCACTCTCATTAATTGGTCTCAAAGTGCCGAATATTCGTATTATGGACCCAGGCTGTGTATCCAAGACATGTCCTCATTATTTCGAGCAACTGTCTACACTTGGAGTCGAAGTTAGCTATTAAACAGGGAGGTTTATCATAATGGCAGGAAATTCATTTGGTGAAATGTTCAAAATAACAACCTTTGGGGAATCCCATGGAGTCGCAGTCGGTGTAATTGTAGATGGTGTGACACCTGGGGTTGAAATTGACGAGGCTTATATACAAAAACAAATGGACCGGAGAAAGCCTGGTCAATCATCGGTTACTACACCACGAAAAGAATATGATATTGTTCAAATCATCTCGGGTATATATGAAGGGAAAACGACGGGAACACCACTATCGGTCATTCTTTATAATCATGATATGAGACCTGAAGCTTACAATGATATTCAGAATTCGTTCCGTCCAGGTCATGCTGATTTCACGTATCTACAGAAATATGGAATTCGAGATCCTCGTGGAAGCGGTCGAGCGTCGGGTAGAGAAACAGCAGCAAGAGTTGCCGGAGGGGCAATAGCACGAAAATTGTTAGAACGAAGAGGGGTAGAGGTTGTCGCTTTCACGAAAGAGATTGGCGGTATCGCATGTCAGACTATTGATGAAGAGGTCATTGAACAGAATGCCGTTCGAGCTTGTGATCCTGAAGCAGCGAAATTAATGATCGAAAAAATCGAGAAGTTGGCACTAGAGGGGAATAGCTGTGGAGGGATCGTGGAATGTCGCATACGTGGAGTAGCTCCAGGACTAGGCGAGCCAGCGTTCGATAAGTTGGATGCTGAATTAGCAAAAGCGATGCTCTCGATTGGTGCAGTAAAGGGAATTGAATTTGGAGCTGGATTCGAAGCGGCTTCGATGCTTGGAAGTGAACACAACGATGAAATGAGCAAAGATGGGTTTCTGAGTAATCATTCGGGTGGAATCATCGGTGGAATTAGCACAGGGCAGGACATCGTGTTCCGGATCAGTGTTAAACCGACTTCATCGATTTCTCTTCCTCAAAATACAATCAATATCCATGGAGAAGAACAAGAGATTAAAACCATTGGTAGACATGACCCTTGTATTTGTCCGAGAATTGTACCTGTTGTTGAAGCGATGGCTTGCTTGGTCTTAGAAGACCAGTTCAAGCGACAAGCTGCGATGCATGGATAATTAATAGAAGAAAAAAGTTGTCCCAATAGTAGGTTGATTATATTTAACGAGACAGCTTAATTATGAAAAGATGCATAAAAACAAAAATAGCGATACAAGGGAACAACCCTGCGTCGCTATTTTTTTTTGTTTGGTCTATTGCTACCTTTTTCAGCAAGGCATTGACGAGTAAACGGATTAAAAATACGAGGATCATTGAGGCTTCAGCGTGCATTGGAAGGATTATTCATGTTACCTAGGAACCAGTATGTGAGTTCATGATCGATTTCACCATGATAAAAACAGTACATGTATTAGCTGGTTTCTTTGTGTAATGTGTAACAAATAGATGTCTAAGCACGAAGTAGCGGAGAGAACGAAACGATTCCGGAGCAGCGGCAGCGATCGCCTTTGCCCCCGAAATTCACCCTTGCTAGAAAAATTCCAAGAAATTCGGGGGCAAGAGCGAGGGGAGGAACGTTTCGTTCGTGGAGCGCCTTGTTTGCAAAGAGAAGCTATCCCTTAGAATTTAACGATTTATATGACATGGGTAAAAGATATGCATGATATATTCGTGATCATGAGATGCAGCAAATATAACCTATTTTGTATGACTATAACATTGACTCTCCGTATATTGTTCGTTACTATTACCTCTGTACTTCAATGCGAAAAAGCCACAAAGCAAAGAAGCAAAAAAGCATCAAAGCAAAGAAGATATCTCTAAGATTATAAGTATAAGGAGCTTTTTCACCATGGACCGACAGCTCAGTTTCTCTAAAAGTATTTTTATTATTTTATTTATTCTCGCACTACTATTTGTCTCAATCTTTCTATTAAAAGCGGAACCGCATATTCCTCTTTTAGCAACAACCGTAGGGACAGCGACATTATTATGGTTGTTCAAGGTTCCTTGGAAAAAAATAGAGTCCGCACTTATTCAAGGTATTCAGACGGCAATTATGCCGATTCTCATTCTTTCCCTTATTGGTGTTCTAATCGCTGTATGGATGATGAGTGGAACCGTTCCTACGATTTTATATTATGGTATGGATTATATTGAACCTCATTATTTTGCGGTCAGTGCGCTATATGTCACTATCATCGTGTCGATGTTCACAGGTAGTTCATTTACAACCGTAAGTACGGTTGGTGTGGCTCTTATGGGGATTGCGTTAACTACGGGGATATCTCCTACACTCGCTGCTGGAGCGATCATCAGTGGTGCTTGTTTTGGAGACAAAATGTCGCCTTTGTCCGATACTACGAATTTCGCACCTGCTGTAGCAGGCATTTCGTTATATACCCATATTCGTAATATGATGTATACAACGATTCCAGCTCTTGTAGTTGCAACTATTTTCTTCTTATTAGCTCCAAAGACCAATTCATTCGATCTCTCTTCCATTCATGAGATAAAGCTGGCATTAGGAGATGGATTCAATATCCACTGGCTGACATTGTTATCTCCTCTTGCCGTTATCGGATGCTCTATGAAGAAGATCCCAATCTTACCAACGCTAGTCATCGGGATCGTCTCAGGACTTCTTGTGACCGCATTGGTTCAGCATCAGACTGCAATTGATGTCTGGTTTGGTGCAATGCAGAACGGCTACTCAAGCACGATCACGAATGAAACCGTTGCTTCCATCGTTAATCGTGGGGGATTACAATCGATGATGGGGTCGGTTTCTCTAATCTTAATCGCGTTATCCTTGGGTGGGCTATTACAGCATTGCGGTGTAATCGAAGCGTTCTTCCGTAAGATGATTCAACCGCTCAAGCGCAGTAGTAGTATTGTCCTCATGACTGGCGCATCTTCCATTGCCGTCAATGGGATGACTGGTGAGCAGTATTTATCGATTCTCCTACCTGGACAAATGTTCAAGGATGAGTATACACGACGGAATATTCCGGCCAAGACGTTATCCCGTACGTTGGAAGATTGTGGGACGCTTATTAATCCTTTAATACCGTGGGGGGTTAGCGGTGCTTTCTTTGCCGTTACCCTTGGAGTACCCGTTCTTGCATTTGCGCCGTATGCCGTATTTCTATGGCTATGTCCTTTATTTACGTTTGCTTATGCCTTAATTCCAAGGCTTCAGCGTAACTCGCTAGGCAATAATCATGATATTAGTGACAGTAAAGAAGCTTAATACAATACACAAACGAAGAACATGTTTCCTATTTCTCTAGGCACATGTTCTTTTTTTATATTACATAGATGTATTCTTATAAGATTACTTCATAAAAATTCAATAAAAACATAAGATTCCACACAAATCCTAATGACTCTGGTATGATAACTTCATAATTCATGAGGGAAAGGATGGTTTCTGATGTGTGTGAAGATATTAATGGGGAAACAACCTGAAATCAATGTTGAGGGATGATAAAAAGTCGGTTCTATACCAGAGCTCAAAAAAATATGCTGATTACTGCCTTGATCACCGCAGTTAGTCTATTAGGCGATGCGATGTTATACGCGGTACTACCTATTTCCAGCCAAGAATTCGGTTTGAATGCATTATGGCAAATTGGAATTTTACTTTCCATTAATCGGTTTGTCCGAATTCCAATCCATCCGCTTATCGGCTGGTTCTACACTCGTTATCGAATACGTAATGGGTTATTGATTGCGGTTGGCTTAACAGTTATTTCGACTGCGTCCTACGGTTTATTTAATGGATTCGTGATGCTATTCATTGCTAGGTGTATTTGGGGAGTTGCCTGGGCATTTATTAAACAAGCAGGGCAGCTATTAGTGGTCGAAGCAATCACAGAAACAAAAGAGCCAGGTAGATTTACCGGATTGTTTAATGGGATTGCGGGCTCTGGCGGTGTTGTAGGCATGGTGATAGGATCCCTATTATCTGAAGTCTTTAGTGCCTCAGCAGTACTGATTGGGTTTTCGATTCTTAGCGTGATGACTTTTCCGTTGTTGCTCCTCATTCAAACAGATCGTCAAGGTTCTATTCAAATGCATAATGCAAAGATGAAAGCACCTATACAAGTGATATGGGATCAACGTCTAATTATATTGTTATCTACTGGATTCGTAAGCTCACTATTATTTCAAGGGTATATGAAATCTACATTAAGTTATTGGGTGGATATGCGGGATCTATCCGCTTCTGCGTTATTAAGTTCAATAAGTGCAGCGACGTTAACAGGGATCTTGCTTGCCATCAAATGGGGTGCCGAACCTTTCCTTGGTTATTTTGCTGGAAAGCTTAGCGATAAATCACAATCGAGAACCGAATGGTTAACGGTAAGCACGATGCTCGGAGGCATTCTGTTTGTCATTATCGCATTCCATATACATACATTTTTCTGGATGGCTACCCTAATTGGTTTACTTCTATTGTCATCAATCGTAACGACTCTCTTAGATGCTGATGCAGCACAGTATGCATCGGATTCATCGAATAAACATTACATTGTGTCCGCTTATTCTATGACTATTGATATAGGAGCGGCTCTTGGTCCGTTTCTAGGTTTTACCTTGCTATCCATCATGGGGAATACAGCTTTGAACATTGTAGCTGCGCTGTTGCTCGGTTTATGTGGCTACATGTTATATCGGGTGAACAAGAGAAGTAGAGATCACAATCTCGCTGTCCCTATAAAGCCAAGTTAAAATGAACGATTTAATGGTTAGCCATAAAAATAACGGTAATCTTAAAGATGGTTTCTACTAAGTCATCTTTAAGATTACCGTTCATATGGGGAACAGTGTCTAAACTTGTAATTAGCTGGAGCTGTGTTTTCTGTTTTTGTAATACCCATGCCCTTGATTACCATGCCTATGTTTGTATCCAGATGAGGAACCTTTGCGCCGTGAATATTTATAATCACTACTAGATCTTCGTTTATATTGTTGTGCAGAACTACTATGACGCCTTTGGCTTAGGCTGTGGGTTGAAGAGTGAAGAAATTTATTCATTAATTTTCGAAGCATTATAAACTTCCTCCTTTCTAGTAATTGATCAATTCTTGACGTTTCTAACGGATCGTAACATAAACGCAAGGGCTATATCAATTTTCAAGTTTCTTTAATTCCATCATGAATTGAGAAGAGCCTGTGTAAGGCCTGCGGAGTCCTAATAAGTGCTCAATTACCTCTTTTAACTCCTTAGAGAGTTGCAGTTCTTCTCGCCAGCTTCGCTCTAAGGATTGTTTCTGTTTGTAATCAGGTTCATAAGCAGAATATAACATGAAGAGCATGAAATGCCCGATGTCCTGGAGGTCCGCTTGTTCCTCAGCAATTTTATAATCACTTGAAGAAGAAGTGCTATGCAGCCTCAACCATGCACGTCTTGACTTCAACCGAGGAGGAGGCTCGCCGATTTTTCTCGCCAATCCGAAATCAATCAGATATATTAAGTCGTCTTTAAACAGTACGTTAGGAATCCGTAAATCCAGATGTACAAAGCCTTGCTCATGTATGAATATAACGATGTTGAGCAGTTGAAGCGTGATTCGCACACATTCCTGTTCATTGAATGTTCGAGCCTGTTCAAATATTAAATCCTCTAGCGTATCCCCACTTACATAAGACATAACCAAATACATTTGACTCTTATTCGTAAAAAGATCATAGAAGACCGGGATTTGGGGATGATGGAGCGATGTTAAGACGTCTGCTTCTCGCTCTAGTAGCAATCTTGCATGATCACCTTTGCTGGGTCTTGCTTGTTTGACTGCTACAAGATCTCCAGTGTTCTGATCCGTGCATTTATAGGTCATTCCATAACTACCTTCACCAATCATTTCGTGAACCAAATACCGATTACCGATCTGCGTATTTGCTTCAACGGGGTAGTCTCGCCAAGCTGCAATAAAAGAACTTATGCGTGAGCGTAGATGTATATTAGACATAGGAGACTCCTTTAGGGTGCATTGTATTGACGATCCTGTTACCGTCATTATAGAACGAGTTGATCAGCAGAATACAGAAAATTTTAGAAAACTCTTTATCCTTGTAAAGGTTTTATATATAATGGTACTAATAAATGCGATGAAGAGAAGAGTAGATAGTTGATTTCTTGTACAGAGAGCTCCGGTAGTTGAGAAGGAGTGAAGAGTCCCTTATCGAACAAAGCCTCTGAGCAGCACATCGGAAACGTTTTTACAAGTGGATGGTGTGACAGGAGCTCCTGTTACAGAGCTAAAGTATATGCATTCTTGATAATGCCGTACTTGATGAGGCTAATATGGCGACATATTAGCAAATTTGGGGTGGTACCACGAGTATTACAATCTCGTCCCTAAGACTGCGGTCTTGGGGGTGGGATTTTTTTATTGCTTCATCTTAAGTAAACATATCGAAATGATTGAAAACAACACACATTTAAATCGGCCTGAATAGTTATCTAGAAGAAGCATATTTCATCAACTTCCCCAGACTCTGGATTGAATGAAGGTTAATGTTTGGATAGCTTGAGCCATAATCGAAAGGATTGAATAACGAATGTCAGAGAAGCTTAAAGTTGGTATTGTTGGTGGTACAGGTATGGTAGGTCAGCGTTTTGTTCAGTTATTGGATGGCCATCCATGGTTTGAAGTTACTGTGATTGCAGCAAGCAAGAACTCCTCAGGCAAAACATATGAAGAGTCCGTAAAGGGCCGTTGGAAAATGCCTAACCCGATTCCTGAAAATGTAAAGAGTATTATCGTTCAGGATGCTTCAAATGTGGAAGAGGTAGCTGCAGGCGTTGACTTTATCTTCTGTGCTGTGGATATGAAGAAAGATGAAATCAAAGCATTAGAGGAAGCATATGCAAAAACAGAAACACCGGTTATCTCCAATAACTCGGCACACCGCTGGACACCAGATGTACCCATGGTAACACCAGAGATTAATCCAGAGCATATCGAAGTCATCGCTGCACAGCGTAAACGCCTGGGAACGACGAAAGGGTTTATTGCCGTTAAGCCGAACTGCTCAATTCAAAGTTATGTTCCTGCACTACATGCATTACTTGATTTCAAACCAACGAAAGTAGTTGCATCGACGTATCAAGCGATTTCAGGTGCTGGTAAGAACTTTACGGATTGGCCAGAAATGCTGGACAATGTCATCCCGTATATTGGTGGAGAAGAAGAGAAAAGTGAGCAGGAGCCGCTTCGGATCTGGGGTAGCGTAGTTGATGGTGAGATCGTTAAAGCAAGCGCTCCATTGATTACAACACAGTGTATTCGAGTACCTGTAACCGATGGTCACCTAGCTACAGTATTTGTATCATTTGAGAACAAGCCTTCGAAAGAGGAAATTATTAGCCGCTGGCGTGAATTTATGGGCAGACCACAAGAGCTTGATCTCCCAAGTGCACCAAAGCAGTTCATCACTTATTTCGAAGAAGAGAATAGACCTCAGACCAAATTAGATCGTGATATCGAGAATGGTATGGGTGTATCTGTTGGTAGATTACGTGAAGATTCAATTTATGATTTTAAATTTGTTGGACTTTCCCACAATACACTGCGTGGTGCAGCGGGTGGAGCTGTCTTGATTGCAGAGCTTCTAAAAGCTGAAGGATATATTCAAGCGAAGTAAGATCGTCATTCATTCTAATATTTGTTTTATTATAGGCAAAAAGCCGATTTTCTGTTTCGAGAAAATCGGCTTTTTGTATGGTTAGGTTATGAACCTGTTTTTTGATTAACGATAATCTTGTTGCTTACCAATACCATAGCTATAGACAGTACGAAGAAGTACAGAGGCATGGTGATCAATGAACCGTTATGAAGATAACTCATCCCGCTCGTAATCAAGCTCACTACAATATAGTAGCAAAATCCAAGAATGGCACCTGCTGTCCCAAGCACATCTCCATAATGGATAAGCGCTAAGCTTAGACAGTTGGGAATGGCCATTCCAATCCCTAGCAGCAGGATGAAGATGCATATTACCATTAGAACTAATGAGAGAACAGATGAATTCATCCCAATAAGGGTGAAACCAGTAAGAAATAAGGAGCCCAGAGCAGTTACCATAGAGCCAATTAGAATGATTTGCTCCGCTCTAAATGTTGAGATCATTCTTTTGGATAACATCGCACCGAATACGGAAGCTAAAGCTACAAAAATACCGAAAAAGCCAAATACTCCCGGAGACATATGAAAAAACTCCATAAAAATGAAGGGTGCTTCTGCATAGTAACTAAACAATATTCCATTCGTTGCTCCAATAAGAAAACCAAATGCCCAAATTCTTCTGTCATGAAGCATTCGTTTAGCAATCGATCTTGTGGTAATCTGTGATTTCACAAAGACTCTTGTTTCGGGTAAAGATACCATCGTGTAAATGAAAATTCCGATGCTCATCATAACTAGAATGAGGAAAACTGCTCTAAAGCCAAGGGATTGATCTACCCAGCCTCCAATTAAAGGTCCAATTGCCGGTGTGAAGGCTAGAGCCGCTGATATTTGAGCAAACATCGCATGTCGTTTCGCTCCGTCAACGCTCTCACGCAGAATGGTCTGCGTAACCACTGAACCGGTGCTTGCACCAAATGCCTGGATACAACGACTAACGAGCAGCCATTCAACGGAATGAGATAGATAACATCCCAAGCTTCCTATTCCATATACGAAGATACCCCAGAGCAATGCAGGACGGCGTCCGATCCGGTCAGAAAGCCTTCCCCAGAAAAAAACGCCTAGAGCGAAACCTAGGAAATAGATACTGAGTGTTAGTTGAATCTTGTTACTAGTTACGTGCAATTGGCTTGCGATATCCGGTAAAGAAGGAGTGTATATCGTTTCACTTATTTGTGGAAATCCTACAAGAATAATTAATAAAAATAATGATAATGTTGAGATTTTTTGTCGTTTCACTTTTATTGCCCCCTAAAAAATTAAATCTCAATTAAAGTGAAAGAATTTACGGGATAGGGGGCTTACATTTAGTTAGTCTAGTAAATGAGTTCATCTTGTTCACCTTTAACATAATTAGGGGGATTTATATCAAGCATTATAACAAGAATTTGATAAATACACCATGATATACATATCCCTTATGTCCCTGGTGAATAGTAAAGACGAACACTGTATAGAAGGAGGACTAGAACTTGAACATTCAAAGGGCACAACAAATTGCATCATCACCTGTCATGGCAAATGTGCTGTGCGATGGGACACCGGTCTATATTCAGCATGTGAATGAGCAGAAGGAGACAGCTCGAATCTATGCCCTTAGCCATCCGGAGGAGGAGCGGGAAGTGCCATTATACACGTTAACTGAACAAGAGTAATGATGGGCTCTTATAATCAAAGCAAAACCCGATGGCTACAACAGCCATCGGGTTTTGCTTTCTGCCTATATTTTTTATCCAACTAAGCTATTATCCACTTGTTTTTCTTTCCACACAAAAGTGATGACAAGACCAATAAATATAATAATTGCAGCAAAAAGATAAGGATAATTAATATTTACATCAAATAATATACCACCTAAAGCGGGACCTGCGATATTACCTAAGCTTGTATATGTTGAGTTCATTCCAGCGACAAATCCTTGTTCTTTTTCAGCCGTTTTAGATAGGTAGGTCGTTAAGGCTGGTCGTAATAGATCAAAGGCAAGGAAGATAATACTAGTTACGATCAATACAGATAAATAGGTAGAGATCATGGTGGATGCTACTGCAAATATGACACCAAAGATCAAACAGATCTGGATGAGTTTCTTCTCACCGAGTTTATCAACCATTTTTCCAAACAAGAAGACCTGAGCAACAACCCCGAAGATTGAGCTAATGGTAATAATGGTAGCAATATCTCGTGGAGTGAAACCAAACTTATCATCAGAATACATGCTAAATACTGTTTCATACGCGGATAGACCAAAGGCAAGTACGAAGACAATGATAAATGCAATAATGTACATCGGATGTAAGGAGCGTTTCAGGTCAGTTACAAAGCTGCTGTCTTTTTTCAGGTGACTAATTTCGGATAGCTGCTCTTTGGTAAGTGGTTCTTTTAATATAAATAGGGACGAAATACAGGTTATGAAGGCAAAGCCTGCAGCAAAATAAAACGGTGCACGTATGCCTAACTCGGCAATAAAGCCACCGATTCCGGGACCAATGATAAAACCGATACTGATCGCGGCGGAAACATAGCCCATCGCTTTAGGTCTTTCTTTGGGTGAGGTAATATCTGCAACATAGGCAGTTACACCAGGCATAATAAATGCACCAGAAATACCACCCAGAATTCTGGAAGCGTACAGGACGGATACATGTGTTCCTAGACCAAAAATCATCTCGGAGACACTGAACAAGAATAAGCCAATGACAATCATTTTTTTTCTGCCGAATTGGTCGATCCATCTTCCAGCAATCGGAGACATAAGCAGCTGTGCGAATGCAAAGCTTGCCATAAGGTAACCCATCGTTTGGCCAGATAAATGCATAACATGCTTAAAGGAAGGCATAACGGGCACAATTAGTCCAACGCCTAGAAATACAATAAATATATTACTTAGTAGAATAAGTAAGACTGTCTTTTGTTCTTTTAATGGTTTCTTCATGAAGCAATACCTCTCTCAGTAGAATCATAGCTGTGAAATACCTCTCCAGAATACAGTCCAAGAGGCTACTAACTTTTCGTTTAAACGTTGTTCATCGTTCCCATAGGCAAGTTCGAGCATGATCGAATCAACGACACCAAGGAAAGCGAGTGTAGGAATGATAGCCGCATCATCCACGATAATTTTGGCATCAATCCATTCTTGAAATTTACCTTCGAGCACAGTTTGGATTTTCTCTTCCGTATCGATAATTTCTTTATCAATGGCGTGTGCAAGATGCTGAGGAGGGAAAAAGGAGACTCGAAGCCAAAACTTTAACTGCTCGTTTTTTTGAAACAAGTCGATGACCAATTGAAGATATCCCAGTAAATCCACCTTTGGATTATGGATATCGAGTTTGCTCAAATATTGTAGTTTCGATGTAAGTTCGGTCTCTTTAGCGTCTTGAAGCACTTGAAGAAAGAGATCATCTTTTCCTTTGAAATGAGCATATAAGGACTGCTTCTTCATACCAACCTCATCGGCAATCTGAGACAGAGATGCCCCTTCATACCCGTGAGTCGTGAAATATTTCAAAGCGATAGCCTTTATTTCTTTACTTTTGATTTGTATCACCTCATTATTTAACGAACGTTCGTCAGTTATGTTAACAAAATAAATTTTTTTGTGCAAGTATAAAATGTATTCCGTGACTAATGGCGAATGATATCCAAGTACACATGTATGCAGATATTGAAATTTATTATTACCCCATAACTGTAAATAGGTATAGTGGGGACTGACAGAGGAGGCAATACAATGACTCATCATAGCGAAAATGCAGACCCAGCTAATTGGAAGGTAGGGACTTATTGGGATGTGTCTGAAGGCATTGATCTAGCCGTTTTGAAATCAGCTGGCCTAGATTGTGTGGAGTTGACGCTTAGATGCGAAAGTCCGAGGGAGGTTGAGTCTGTTCGGCAGGAATATGAAATGGTCGTTGAGCAAATACGCAAATCCGGTTTGGAACTTTGGTCAGTACACATACCATTCGGTCAGGAGTGGGATATATCTACAATCGATGTATCACAACGAAGATTGATTGTAGATGCAATTGCCAAGCTAATTGAAATAGCAGCGGAATGGCACCCGAAACATGCAATCATTCACCCAAGCTTTGAGCCGATACCATCAGAGGAACGAGAAGCGCGTATAGATGCTTGTCGTGAATCACTGCGTGAGCTAAGTGAATTTTCTATATCAAAGGGAGTTCGATTAGCTGCAGAATGTTTGCCTCGTACATGTTTAGCAAACGACAGCAAGGAGCTTCTCACTTTGATATCAGATTCACCAGAATGCGGCGTATGTTGTGATGTGAATCATCTGTTCCTCGAGTCTCCTGAGGATTTTATTCGTAAATTAGGGAACCGAATTTCAACGCTACATATATCAGACAATGACGGCGTGGATGAGAAGCACTGGATACCTGGTGAGGGCGTCATCCATTGGCCCGAAGTGATCCGAGCACTTGTGGAGATCGAATATAACGGTACCTTTTTATTTGAAGCGAATTATTCCGAAGCGCGAGAATTGATGAAATGTTACAATTATTTGTTGAACATTTCTTCCGGGAACGATTTAACATAACGGCCCAGGCCATCTCTAAAGATTATTATCTACAGGGGTGGCTTCCTTGTTTTTTTGAATAGACTCAATCGTTAACATAATTATCTATACATATGACATTAGGTTAGTGTAATCTCTATTTAGAGACATAGTATTGTCATGTATACGTAATTTACAGCACCTGTCGAAAGGAAGTCACCCTGTGTTTGAGACATTGCTTCTGAATTTTCTAGTTCTGTTATTGCCGGTCGTTATCTATATCATTTTTTTCGAAAATAGACCCTATACGTACTGTAGAAAAATCATAGTATTACTAGCAGTAGTGTCCATGAGTCTTTGTATGATCATGCCTATTCATTTAGATTCCGGATTTATATTTGATTTAAGATATATTCCATTCATCATCGTGTCACTTTACGGAGGACACAAATATGTTTTTCCTTTGTATGTCGTATTAAATGTATTGCGTTTCTATGTCGGAGGAGATGGGAGTATACATTCCTTGTTATTCTCAACCGTTGCACTACTATTAATACCATTATATCATCACAGGTTTATGAGCTTAAATTCAAGAAATCGTATCTTAAGTGCATGTGTGCTATCCTTTCTTACGATGGGATGTTATCTCCTAGCTGTAAGTTTAATCATTAAGCAACTGAACCAAGAGTTCTGGCTCATTGCAATAAATGCTATAACAACAAACATTGGTGCAATGCTGATCATTATGATTTTGGTTGAGAGAATCATAACGAATTTCAATAATCGTGAGCGCATCATTCAATCGGAAAGATTAAATGTTGTCAGTGAGCTTGCAGCCAGTGTATCCCATGAAATCAGAAATCCGCTTACGGTTACGAATGGATTTCTTCAACTATTAAATAAGTCTAATTCTTTAACCGATCGTGAAAAAAGATTTATTGAGTTATCCCTCCAAGAATTAACGCGAGCTGAGAAAATCGTCAGTGATTACTTGTCTTTTGCAAAGCCTCAGTCAGAGAATATGGTATATTCGAACATGAGTGACGAATTGGAATATACCAAGAATATCATCATGCCCTATGCCTCCATACATGATGTAGAGGTCGAGTTTACCTTCAATAACTCATTAAACACGTATTATGATCGGAACCAAATGCAGCAATGCTTAATAAATTTATATAAAAACGGAATTGAAGCGATGAAAGAATGTGGAGGGGGAACCTTATCCATCGAAATTTTGGAGAATAAGCGTAATATCGTCATTCGTATCTGCGATACGGGAGTTGGGATGACGAAAGAAGAGTTGTCGCGTGTAGGTAAGCCCTACTATTCTACGAAAGAAGAAGGAACAGGCCTAGGTATGCTTATGGTATATAGTACAATTAATAAATTGAAAGGTTCTATTAAAGTCCATAGTGAAAAAGGCCAAGGCACAACATTTCAGTTAACCATACCTGCTTCATAAAAAAACAGCTAGAGAAAGGTGCATGATCTGCACTCTTTCTCTAGCTTTCTTTGTTCAAAGAAATTTCTATTTCTTTCCTATACGGACTTTTAAAAGCTTGCCTTTAACTGTTGTATCCTTCATTAGCCCCAGCACCAGTGGGCCTTTACCATTAAGAATTTCTACATCTGTAACATTATCAAGAATTGTAATAATTCCGATATCATCTGCTGTAACTCCGTCTAGCTTAGCAATGGTTCCAACAAAGTCTACAGCTCTAAGCTTTTTCTTCTTACCACCGTTGAAGTTGAGTTTCGTAATCTGTTGATTTAATAGTTCACGTTTATCTTTTTTTAATACCGTTCTAACGAGTAGCTTCTGCTCAAAATCTTCTCTACGCATATCAACTGCTTCTTCTGAGGGAGCTTTGATAACAGGGATCTCAAATCCAATATATGCTTCGATTTCTCCTAGTCGATGACTATCTTTAGGTGTAACAAAGGTAATGGCTTTCCCTGTCTTACCAGCACGTCCTGTACGTCCCGTACGATGAACATAACTTTCTTTCTCCAGCGGAATATCATAGTTAATAACATGGGTTATGTTGGTGATATCGATGCCCCTAGCAGCAACATCCGTCGCTATCAGGTAACGGAATTGTCCTCTTCTAAATGCATTCATCACCTCAAATCGTTCGTCCTGCTCCATACCGCCATGTATACGATCACACGGGTATTCAAGGTCCGCCAATGATCTGAATAATGAATCTACATGTTCCTGAGTACGACAGAATATAATGCAGCTTTCAGGATTCTCTACGATGAGAAGATTCTGTAGAAGAGAGAACTTGTCACGCTCCATCACCTGAACAATGGAGTGTTCTATCGTAGCTGTGGTTAACCCGGATGCTTTAATCTCAATTTCAACAGGATTGTTCATGTATTTGCGTGAAAGTCTCGCAACATCTTCAGGAAAGGTAGCAGAGAATAGCATCGTAGATCTTTCACGTGGAAGTGCTTGAATAATGGACTGGACTTGCTCAATAAAGCCCATATTCAGCATTTCGTCTGCCTCATCAATAACAAGATAAGCTATTTTCTCTAGGGAAAGAGTGCCTCGTTCAATATGATCGAGTACACGTCCCGGTGTACCAACAACGATATGTGTTCTTTGTTTCAGTTCTGCCTTTTGTATATGAAAAGGATGCTTCCCATACAGAGCTGTAGCTTTGATCCGTTTAAAGCGTCCGATGTTTGTAATATCTTCTGTGACCTGAAGAGCAAGTTCACGGGTAGGTGTTAGGATTAATGCTTGCGGTTTGTTCTCGTTCCACTCCACTTGTTCACAAAGAGGGATCCCGTAGGCTGCTGTTTTGCCACTACCTGTCTGAGATTTAGCTACAAGATCGCTATTCTCTAGTGCTACAGGGATAACCTTTATCTGAACTTCGGTCGGAGTCTCATAACCCAAACTACTTAACGCTCTAACAATTTCTTCACTTAAATGATAATCTGTAAAATGCTTCTGACTCATTCTCAACCTCTTCTGCCTTGTATTTGAATTCTAAACATACTTTATATAGTATACTCTATATTCTGTAGTACTAGAGTGGAAATCGTTGATTACCTATAA
Source organism: Paenibacillus sp. FW507-14B1B (assembly GCF_058781425.1). Taxonomy (NCBI): domain Bacteria; kingdom Bacillati; phylum Bacillota; class Bacilli; order Caryophanales; family Paenibacillaceae; genus Paenibacillus; species Paenibacillus sp. FW507-14B1B. The sequence continues at coordinate 194,941 of NZ_JBYSWS010000001.1, forward strand.
TTAATATATAAACGATGTTACGGAGTGATACATGATGATCCATATTACCGTCGATTTAGTTCGAAGATTAGTAAAGGAGCAATTTCCACAATGGTCTCATCTAGAAATCAAGCCGGTTCACCCGAATGGACATGATAATCGAACTTTCCATCTAGGCGATAAGATGAGTGTGAGATTGGTGAAACTTTATCTCATAATAATATTAATGATATGAAGGGATTTGCTAAGGATTTAGGTGACTTTTTAATTGAGCTACAATCGGTTGATGCTACTTACGGGCCTTTGGCTGGAGCGCATAATTTTTATAGAGGTGGATCTTTATCTGTATACGATGAAGAAACACGATCTGCTATTGAGCACAATAAGGATGTATTAGATGCACAGCTATTGAACGAAATTTGGGAACTATCATTGGCTTCTACTTGGGATTCTAAGCCACTATGGGTTCATGGTGATGTGGCGCCTGGAAATATACTTGTTAACAACGGTAAGATATGTGCGGTCATTGATTTTGGAATATTAGGTGTTGGAGATCCAGCTTGTGATGCGGTAATGGCGTGGACATTTTTCGACCAATCAAGCCGTGCTGTATTCAAGCAAGCGTTACATATGAACGAAGAGGCCTGGAATAGAGCAAGAGGATGGGCTTTATGGAAAGCTTTAATTACATATGAAGGGAATAGAAGAACAGATCAAGTAGTCACCGACGAAGCACTATATGTTATTCATACCATTTTGGATGATTATCTTATTGAACAAAATCTATCCTAAGTAAGCAGTTCATAAAGTCACTTGGCACAATCCAAGGATGTGCGCGGTGGCTTTTTTGCATTCACTGCTAGAGAGAACTAGAAAAGAATGATCTAAAGTATTAAAAAATAGAAGTACGTGACCGATTATAAATAGTACGTAAGAATTATTATGGTTATTATGACCTATTAATTCTTTAAACAGTCGAATGTTGAAATGTGAAGGAGGTTAAAGACGTAACATTATTCATTAATTACATGTACACAAAACAAGCAAACAAACCTCGAGTTTATTATCTTTAGGTTTTATTTTAATGCCTCTCGTTCTTAAGAATTGAGAGAGTGTACGCCTTAGAAAGTAGAAACAAAGCGTATAAGTGGGAATGAGGATCGGTGAACGATTAATACTTCAGAAAACAATGAGAAATCAAAATCAGTTAAAAGAGAGTTAGTAGATACATAAGAGATAAATGTAGATACATAAGAGATAAATAAAGGAGAGACACCCAGAATGAACAAGTTTATCCAAACTGCTAAAAAGTGGCGGTTTAAGAATCTTAGCATCGTTACAAGAAATATGTTATTAACTAGTTTTTATATTATTATCACGGGTGCGATTGTAATCGGTTCGAGCTTTTATATTCAAGGTAATGTGCTAACTGAGCAGCTTCAAGTGGATTCAGGAAGAACGATGGAAGCATTCGCTGGAAATATTTCAGCAGAGGATGCTATGGCTGCGAAATTGAATAAGGATCCTAATTCCTCGATTCAGAAGCAGATATCTGCAGCATTCGATGAATTAGCAGAAACGCATCCAAGTATTGAGCAAGGATATATTTTTGGTCCAGAACTTGTAGATGGCAATAAAACATCGATCATAGCTTTAAAAACGGGACTTTTGGAATTATTCCTCGAAGAAAATATGAATCTCGGTGAATTTTACGAGCAACCGAAGAATCATGCTGACACGGTCAGAGAAATGCTTAAGACAAAAGAAATGTCTTTTACCAAACCGTATAGCGATGACTTCGGAACCTGGATTACAGTGCTTTATCCATTCCAGGACAAGAGTGGCAATATCTTCGCCTATATGGGTATTGACGTAGATGCCAGCTTAATTGGCCATGGTCAACAGGAGCTCATTACGTATACTTTGATAGCACTGGTAATTACTCTGATCATCGTACTAGCAAGTCAGTATATAACAAACAAACGGACATTCGCTCCAATCAAGGATTTGATGGGGGCTTTAGAAAAGCTCAGTACAGGTGACTTTACTGTGCAGTTGAAAACAAGTGATGACGAACTTGGGCAAGTGAATGCCAAATTTAATTCCATGGTCAATCAGATTAAAGAACTTGTAACAACGATCAAGTCAGTATCAGAACAGTCTGCAGAGCAATCTCAGTTCTTGTTCTCGGCTGTGGAGACCAACAATAATAACTCAACTACTATAACGAATAATATAGCGGAAATGTCAGATAGTGTGTCAAAGCAGAGTACTTCGATTTCAGAAAGTGTCATTTCATTGCAAGAGATTTCTTCGGGTGTTACAACCATCGCTGATAATACATCAGAGTTGTCTGATATTTCTTTACAGATGAAGGAGCAGTCTGAGAGGGGAAATCAGAATGTGGAGCAAGTCATTGAGCAGATGAATTCGATTAATACTTCGGTGAAGAACTCTGTTAATACCATTGAAAAACTTCAAAATCGTTCCCAAGAGATTGGACAGATTGTACAAGTTATCACTGAGATTGCATCACAAACGAATCTGTTATCTCTCAATGCTAGTATTGAGGCAGCGAGAGCGGGTGAGCATGGACGTGGATTTGCAGTTGTAGCCGATGAGGTTAAGAAACTGTCAGAGGAATCTAGAAATTCAGCTGATCAAATCATTGAATTAATCCACTACATTCAAGATGAGACTGCATATGCCATGCAGGCCATAAGTGAAGGCGAGAGAAATGTTGTCAAAGGAATCGAAGTCGTCAAAGAAACAGGTGCTTTATTTAAAGGAATGTATATCGCAACTGACTCGGTAACGAGTCAAATTCAAGAGGTATCTGCAGCGACACAGGAAATGGTTGCCGAGACCGAACAAATAACGGCTTCGATTGAACAGCTCGCTGTGTTGGCAGAACGAAACTCTAATGTCTCCGATGAAATTCGAAATAGTACGGAGAAGCAGCAAGCCTCATTTGCCAAAATCTTTGATTCAGCTGAGCAGATGAAACAAGTATCAGGAAGACTCGAAACTTTGGTTGATAAACTACGCGTGTAACCATAAATGAAAAGAATGAGGGATTTAGCTTCTATGAATATCATGACCATAACAAAATTAGATAAAGACTACTGGGTAAAGGAGCTTCAACTTCCTTTTCCAGGGTTTAACTTGTACACCGATGGAACAGCGCACCTAACAAAAAGAGATATGCATCGTACAACGATGCGCTTGGATATCGAATTTACGAAAACAAAAATCTTCCGTGAGCGATATGATAATGATGCATGGATGCTGACTAGTTATATCGTGTTCCTATATAGAATGACACAAGACAAGGATCTATTAATCGGAGTTTACAATAAGAAGGGTAACCTTCTACCCATGCGTATCACAATAAGTGGTACGGATACTTTCAAGCAAGTCTATGAACAGGTATGGTCAAAATTTGAAGGGTTACAAGAGAGTGATCTGACATTACAGGACGTTGAGCACATGACAGAGCAGCCTGCTCACTTTCATACGATCTATGGTGACGATCATAGTCATAAGCAGAGTTGGTTGAATTGGTCGATCAAAACAGATAGCAAAGAAACTGCTGTGCATGTAACTTATGCTCGCCATCTATTTAAAGAAGAGACAATCCAGAAGTTTGGCAAGCATTTTCAAAATATCGTAAAAGCGACTTTGAATCATATGGATTCTGCAATCAACAGTTTGTCAATGCTCATTAAGGAAGACTTAGCTGCCTATGCGTCACTAAATGATACTTATAAAGAGCTTCCGACAAATGCATCCATTCCAGCGATGTTTGAGTCGGTCGTTGCAAAATTCCCTAATCATATTGCGCTTTCTGCTGCTCAGGAACAACTGAGCTATGAACAACTCGATCGTCAATCTAACAAAATTGCTAATATGCTAGTATCCAAAGGGCTTCGCAAAGGTCAGTTCGTATCGATCTTCATGGAGAGAAACCTGAACACGATCGTAAGCTTGCTTGGTATTATGAAGGCTGGTGGGGCTTATGTTCCCGTCGATCCATCACATCCGAATGATAGAAATGCTTATATCATCGAGGATACACAATCTACGATTATCCTTACACAGGAAGCTTTGATACCTAAACTAGAAGAATGGCTCGTTGATTTTGACAAGAAACCCGAGCTTGTTAGTCTCGACGGAAGCTTGGAGTACTCGGAAGAACCATGTGGCGTACATGTAGAAGAAGATGCACTAGCCTATGTCATTTATACTTCCGGATCTACAGGCAGACCTAAGGGTGCTTTAATCGGTCAACAAGGCGTCGTGAACCTTGCAATGGCTACGCAACTCGATGTTAAATTGACGGAGGATGATTATATTCTCCAATATTCAACCTTTAGCTTTGATGCATCGGTATATGATTTGTTTGCATCACTTTTCAGTGGTTCAAGATTGCACTTATTATCCGATGAAGAGCGTTTCTCTATCGATTCATTCACACAGACGGTTGTCGATACGAACGCTACTCGTATTGCATTCTTGCCTGGTGTATTCTTCAGACAATTAGCTGCTTATTTACCAGAAGATGCGTCTTACAAATACCGTAACATTAAGAGCGTGGCTGTAGGGGGAGAAGCATTATCAGGTGAGACCGTTCGTTTGTTTCAGAAAAGATTACAAGTACCTATCGTAAATGTATATGGACCTACGGAAATTACCGCAGTAGCAACGACTCATATCGTAGATTATCCTGTACCTGACGATCTTGCCACGGTTTACATCGGGACGCCACTAGCGAATTATGAATTATATATTGTGGACGAGAATAATGGTCTTTGTCCAACTTGTGTAACAGGTGAACTTCTTATAAGTTCTGTTGGTGTAGGAAAGGGCTACTTGAATCACCCTGAAAAGACGAAAGAAGTGTTCATAACAGATCCGATTACACCGAATTCCGGTAAGAAGTTTTATCGCTCCGGTGACTTAGTTCGGTTATTACCGAGCGGGCAGGTAGAGTATAAAGGAAGAATAGATTCGCAGGTTAAAATTAGAGGATTCCGTATTGAAATAGGTGAGATCGAGGACAATTTAGCAAAACATGAAGGAGTCAAAGATATTGCAGTCATTCCGGTAATTGAGAGTGATGGAACGAAAATGCTCGCAGCTTTCTATACCTCAAACGATGGTATGCCGGTCCCTTCTAAGGATCTAGTACAATTTCTAAGCAAAAAGGTTCCAAGTTACATGGTTCCTAAATATATTAACTTTGTTGAAGAAATGCCTGCATCCCCAACGGGTAAAATTGACCGTAAGAAGCTAGGAACGTTTGAACTATCTGCTTCGGTTGATGATTCTCACTATGAACCTCCTGTTAATGATCTACAGAGAGAAGTTAGTGCAGCTTGGGAAAAAGCACTCAGCCAGAAAAAAATCAGCATACACGATGACTTCTTCGAAATCGGTGGGTATTCACTGAAAATACTGGAGATACTGGTGATCCTTAAACCAAGTTACCCGCAGTTGAAAATCAATGATTTCTTCGTATATCCAACAATTGCAAAATTATCAGAGAGAATAGAAGAATTAGCACGAGAAGAGGATCAGGTTGATCCTATGGCGGATGCAAATCTTCCAATTCAGGATCTCTCAGAATATCCACTTCAATTCCCTATTAGAGATCATGGAACGCGTCCAGTATATACACAAGATCATATACTCCTGACGGGTGGCACAGGTTATCTCGGTTCGCACTTGCTTTATTCAGTTTTGCAGCAGTCAAAAGCTACTATTTACTGTCTTGTTCGGCCATCTGAGATTCAAGAAGCCTATGAACGGCTGGAGCAGACGATGTTCGGATACTTTGGAGAAAATGTAAAGCAACTCATGCAGAACCGAGTTATTGCAATTGAAGGCGATCTAGAGAAAGAGAATCTCGGTTTAACGAATGAAGTTCTTACATTGGTTGAGAAGAGTATCGATTCTATAATTCACTGTGGGGCAGATGTGAAGCACTTTGGAGAATCTGAACATTTTGCTAGAGTGAACGTGGACAGCACGAATCGATTACTTGCATTCACCAAGAATAAACCTCATATGCGATTCCATTTCATTTCGACGCTAGGTATTCCGGAAGATTTGGCTTTAAACGGTCAGTGGGATTCAGTTATTGCAGGTACCGGTTATGATGCTGCTTATGTCGAGAACGTCTACACGAACAGTAAACTGAAAGCGGAGAAGCTGGTCATCAAAGCAGGCGAAGAAGCGGGTGTTGCGGCAACCGTTTATCGAGTGGGTAACCTTTCTTGTCATTCAGGCAATGGGTTATTCCAGAAAAATATTGATAATAATGCATTTTATCGGATGCTAAAAGCGATGCTTCTTCTGAAGAAAGCACCTAAAGTACGCTGGGAAGTTGACATCACACCGATTAACTATGCAGGAGATTCAATAACCGCTCTAGCACTTCAGGAAGAAACGGTTGGACGTGTATTTCATATTTGTAATCCAGTTGCGATCTCTTATGAAGACATGGTTGGGTATTTCAAAGCGTATGGCTATGAGATTGCACTTTTGGATTGGAAAGCGTATCAGACATGGCTTCTGGACCCGAAAGAGTCTAAAGATCAAACTGGCTTAGAACTAGCCATGGCACAATTGGAAGGAGATGGAGCGAAAAACTCCATTTATCGTTACACATGTCCGCAAACGGTAGAATACCTTTTGAATTCTGATGTGAAGTGTGCTTCAGCTGACGAGCAGTTCTTTAAGAAGTTGATTGATTATGCTGTTCATATTGGTTATTTCAAAAAACCTGAATAAAGGGATTTAAACAGGGGGCATCTTCATGGATGCTCCTTTAATTTATTATAGAGATGTTGTTGCAACAGGTTTAAGATAGTAAACTGGACGAATAACAAATAGAGGTAGAAGGTGTTAAAGTGAATATTGAAATTCGAACAGGACGCAGTGAAGATCTTCATGTCATTATGGAGATGATTTCAAGGTGTGTTAAAGGTATGCAAGACGGTGGAAGTGATCAATGGGACGATCAATATCCGAATCCAGATGTGATTGGTGAAGATTTGGAGCGCGAAGCATTGTTTGTTGCTATAGGCGATGGCCGTATACTTGGCATGATTGTGCTGGATCAGAATCAAGAAGATCATTTTGAAACTGTCGACTGGAAGCAGGTGGAGGGGCCGCATTTGATCATGCATAGGCTCGCTGTCGACCCTCTAGCACAGGGGCAAGGAATTGCAAGGAAACTGGTTGCTTTTGCAGAGGAGTACGCCCTTCAGGGCGGATACAAAAGCATCCGTCTTGATACTTATTCTAAAAATGCTGCAGCATTAAAGCTATATCATGGATTAGGCTATGATTTGGTAGGTGAAGTATATTATCCGGGAAGAGTAGCGGGCTTCCCTGTATTTGAAAAGGATCTCACATCAAGCTTATCAGCAGCAAAACATCGTTAGGGGTTATTTTTGTTATGATTCGAGAAATAACACAAGCCGATTTAAATATTATTTTGAGCTCGATAGATAAAGAAGCGCATTTTTTGTATTATTCTTATCTTACATCACGCCAGCACAACTCGGTTCACTTCGGACAGTATTCAGATCAAGGCGAACTGCTTGGTGTACTGGCTTACTTAAAGGGACTTCCATTTCATGCATTCTCGCTATTTCCAATTCATCAATCATTTGATCTTCAATCGACACTCTCTTATATGAAAGAAGAACTAGATCTACCCAAAGATACGGTTGGTAGCTTTATCGTTAATGAAGAGGTAATGGTAGACATCGCTTCACATCTTGAAATTGTCAGACCACCATCATGCTTACTTTTAATGAAACATATCCAGCTGGATGCATTACCACCGTTCGACAAATCTATCATCCACTTGGACGCATCTCACGCGGCGTGTATTGAGTCGAAAATGAATGAATTGAATACGTTAGCGTTTACGAAGGAAGAGCTAAATTATCCATTCTATGGTGTGATGAAAGAACAAAATTTGGTTGCAATCGGAGGATACCACATATACAGTAAGGATTATGTTGAATTGGGGAATATAGGTACAGATGTTACCTGGAGAAGGAAGGGCTACGGTAAGAAGATCTGTACAGAGTTAACACGATCTGGAAGAGCCATGTCGCCAGATGTTTACCTGAATGTATTCGAGGATAATGTAGGTGCTGTCCATCTTTATCGTTCTATTGGATACGAAGTTATGCGTAAACAGTACATGGTTGAATTTATGATTCGATAAGACTGGAGGATCTTTGAAATGGTTCGAGAAGTCGTGATTGGAATCGATGGTGGTGGATCGCAAACACGAGTCATGGTTAGCGATTTTACCGGACATATTTTGTCCTATACAGAAGGTGGAGCATCCTCAATACATAAAGATCGTAATGCACATATCAATGTTCAGCAAGCGATTAAGAAGGCTCTCGAAGAAGCTGGTTGTCATGGTGATCAAGTGAAAGGGTTGTATGCAGGAATTGCGGGTTATGAGTCTGAGCTAGACTTGCCATGGGTTTCTCGTTTAACCGAAGTTGATGGACTCTATTGCCCAGTAACATATGTGAACGATTCCGTTGTTGCTCATGCTGGAGCCTTCTTGGGCGAGCCAGGTATCGTGATTGTTTCAGGAACAGGGTCCATCATTCTTGCCATAACTGAACAGGAGAAGCAGTATCGTAACATTGATTTCCATCATTATGCGGCAAGTGCTGCTAGATTCCTCTCTTATAATGCAACCTATGAATTATTGGCTGGAAATATGGATCTATCAGATGCACCCATGGTGGAGCATATTCTCCGTTATTGGAATGTAATGTCTGTGGTCGAGCTTCGCAGCCTAGCAGCTAAGGGATTCATAGAGGAAGAAAAAGAACGAAATAAGTTATTTGGGCAGATGGCCCCGATTATTACGAGCTCCGCTCAAGAGGGAAGTCAGTTGGCTAGGATAGTATGTGATAGAGCTTTACATGAGATCATGGTAGGCGTAGAGATTCTCGGGGCATTCTTCGAGTCCGATAGCGTGAAGGTAACCGGTATTGGAAGTGTAATTAATAGCTTATATATGAAGTCTAAGTTAACCGAGAAATTGCAATTGGGTAGGAATAAGCGATATCTATTTGCACCATCAGAGTTATCGGCTGTCTCGGGCGCAGTATTGATGGCGCTTCGGGGTTTAGATATTAAGGTTGATTCGATAACGATAGAAAATATGAAGAAACATCCTCGTTCGATATGGTAGAGCGATAGATAACAGGATGGCAAAAAAACCGCGATAATCGCGGTTTTTTTATGTAAGCAACAATATAAACTTGTGTGTGTTTATTTTTGAAGGCACTTTTTTTAATAACAAAGTGTTATAGAAATAGATACCTAAGGGAGGTGAGGACAACGTCACAACTTAATATACCGAATGGGCAGAATATTGAGGTAGTTATCACTGAAGTTCAAAAAGGGGACAAGAATCGTTTTGCTGAAATCGTTGAAACATTCCAACAACCAATCTATCGTTATTGCTGCCATATGCTTAGGAATAAGCAAGATGCAGAGGATACCGCTCAGGATGTATTAGTAAAAGCTTATCAGTCCATATGTCGGTATAAGCAAGATGTTAGTTTCTCGGCGTGGCTGTATCGTATTGCTTGTAATCATTGTCTAAATCTAATTCGAAGACGTCGTTTACAGATTCATGTTATGCGTTTTTTTAGTCGAGAGGATGCAGCAGCAAGTCCGGAACAAGAACTGGATGATCGTCTTTACAGTTACTCATTATCTGAAGCGCTCAAAAAACTGTCATTGGAAGAAAGAAATATTTTAGTTCTGCGTGTATTTGAGCAGTTGTCTTTTGTAGAAATGAGTCAAATTCTTAACATAAGCCCTAATGCTCTGCACAAACGCATGGATCGAATCAAAAAGAAAGTACGAGTCGCGATGACAATAAAGGAGGAGATTACTTGCAACGAACAAGAAACGATCATGAATACGAGGATATTATGATGGCTGTTGCATCTGAAGAATCAATTCCAAAAATTAATCTTACTGAACGGGTAATGAAGCGCATCGATTACATTCAACCGAGTGGGTTGCGATTCGGGAAGAAGAGACTATGGAGCAGAGCACTGATTACTGGATGTGCTACCCTATTATTTTGTTCCATAACGGTATATGCAGCATCAGAGTATATTCAAATTCGAAATTCATCGGGCGTAGTAAAAGTACAGCATGGAGAGCCACAACCAAAAATATATGAAACCTCTGTGAATAATAAGTATGAAAGACGGGCACTTCATACTGCCAAACCAGGTGAATTGATTGCTTATTATGTTAAGGGTGCATCGCATATTGAAGTTTCTTCTAAAGAACTACAATTCGCTTACAAGCCATTACGCATATCTGATTATTCAGTTTTTATTGAAGAGATGCAGAGGACAAACGCACCAGTGATTCCTAAAACAGTGATTGGATATTCTTTTGATCATGGGACAGTTAGTCCCAGTTATCCAACAGTGAAGTCTTTGGAGGATAGCGGTCTTTATAAGCAACTAATGGGGGAGCTGTTTAATCAAGCGAAAGATTTAGACAAAGGTGATTTAGTTACAAGGGTAGTTCCATGGAATAAAGCAAATGCTATAAATGCTACATATACAAAAGGAAAAGCGCATATCGGAATCTCTGCGATTCTACTAGATGGAGGTAACGTACAAGTTGAACAGGAACCAGAGAACAATGTTGAGCGAATCACCGTGGAGGGAAGGGACATTATCTACAACAATGTTCAAAAAGAAGCAGTCAGTTATCATTATCTGAATTGGTATAATGAAACGCAAGATGCTTATTATACGGTGTCTACCTATGGAGGAAACCGACTATCATTTGATCAGCTGATTCAATTGGCTAGGGAATTAATTAGAGAAGGACTGTAGGGAATGTATCACTTTTATCATATCAAATGAAGAACTTTCCGATTCAGCCAATTCGGGGAACTAAAGACATCCTCATCTATGATACAATGGGATTTATTGGTGTTATACATTGGTCAATTAATCTCAAGGGAGAGGTGTTCTTCGAATGTCAAAAATAATCACCCGTGCTGAAGTGGCTACTGAAACAACATGGAATTTGAATGATATCTTTGAAACGAAGGAAGCTTGGGAAGCGGAATTTCTCGCTGTTCAGAAAGATGTTTCTACCGTTACACAGTATGAGGGCAGACTTACGGAAGGTGCAGATACGCTGTTAGCTTGCCTTTTAGCACAGGAGAACTTACAGCGCAGACTCAATCTTGTTGGTGCGTATGCCTATCTTCATCAATCGGGAGACAGTATTAGTCCTGAGAATCAAATGAATGGGGCAAAAGCGCGAGATCTATCATCCATGGTTAGCTCTGCTCTTTCTTTTATTAAATCTGAGATTATCGCATTGCCAGATGGAACGATTGAACAGTACATACAAGAGCAACCTGAACTTCAGGTGTTTGAGCGAAGTCTAGGACTGCTCTTGCAGACGAAGGCTCATCGATTATCTGCTGAAACGGAAAAGGTCCTCGCTTCTCTAGGAGAAGTTCTCGGTGCCCCATATCGAATTTATGAACGAAGTAAGTTGGCAGATATGACATTCCCTTCAGCTGTAAATGGTCAAGGAGAAGAAGTCCCTGTATCGTTTGCATTGTATGAAAATAAATATGTTGAATCACCCGATACAAATCTTCGCCGAAATGCATTTAAAGCTTTTAGCGACACACTACATAAATACCGTAATACATTTGCTGAAACCTACGGAACTGAAGTGAAGAGGCAGGTGATTGAATCACGCTTAAGAGGTTATGATTCTGTCACGGATATGCTCTTGACTCCGCAACAAGTAACACCTGATATGTACAATAATATTTTAGATATTTTACAGAAAGAGCTTGCACCACATATGCGGAAATATGCTGCACTTAAGAAGCGGGTTCTTCAGTTAGATGAAATGACATTTGCGGATTTGAAGGCCCCGCTTGACCCTGAGTTTAGTCCCACGATCTCATTTCAAGAAGCTGGGGAGCTAATTAAGGAAGCTTTAAGCATTCTTGGCCCGGAATATGGAGAAATCGTTTCGGATGCATTTACTAATCGCTGGGTTGATTATGCCGATAATGCAGGAAAGAGAACCGGTGCATTCTGTATGTCGATTCCAGGAGTCCATTCTTATATCCTAATTAGCTGGGCAGATAACATGAGAGGGGCCTTTACACTTGCTCATGAAGTGGGTCACGCCGGGCATCTCATGCTGGCTGATAAATATCAGCGATTGACGAACAATAGACCATCTATGTACTTCATAGAGGCACCTTCAACAATGAATGAACTGCTTCTTGCCGATCATTTGCTGTCACGTTCTAATGATCCAAGAATGCGGCGTTGGGTCATTTCCCAGTTGCTAGGTACTTACTTCCATAACTTTGTCACGCATTTACTTGAAGGAGAGCTTCAACGGCGGGTGTATGATCTTGCGATGCAGAATGTACCAATCACTGCTGTGAAGATGTGTGAATTGAAAGGGGATATCTTGTCATCCTTCTGGGGAGAAGACGTGGTGATCGATGATGATGCGAAGTTAACTTGGATGCGTCAACCGCATTACTATATGAGCTTGTACCCATACACATATGCAGCAGGTCTTACGGCTTCCACTGCTGTAGCCCAGCTCATACGTGAAGAAGGTCAGCCTGCCGTGGATCGCTGGCTGGAAGTGCTTAAAGCCGGAGGCTCAATGAGCCCGCTTGATTTGATGAAGTTAGCCGGTGTTGATATGTCACAGCCCGATCCTATTCGTAAAGCGGCGGCCTATGTAGGTTCACTAATTGAAGAATTGGAGACGTTGTACTGAGTCTGTTAACTATTTTGTTATATTGACATAGGAACAAAAACACCACCAACGATGTGGTGTTTTTGTTGTTTAATGGTACTATAAATAAGCTATTATCTACTTTTGAAAAGAGGAGGTATGTGTATGCAAGATAAACTAGCTACTGTGAACAAGATTGCTTGGGAGAATAAAGCGTATCAAGCTTGGGTTCAAGCTTACGGTACACCCGAGGAATTGGCAATAGAGCTACAGCAGAATCATATGCATCATTTACGTTACTGGCTTAAGTACGTAGGCAATCCTTCAGGTAAGTGTATTTTAAATCTCCTAGGTTCACATGGTCGAAAAGCTATCTCCTTAGCATTGCTCGGTTCTGAGGTTACGGTGGTAGATATTTCGGAAGAAAATCGAAAGTACTCCTTGGAAACTGCAGCCGCCGCTGGTGTGAATATTAATTATATTTGTGCTGACGCCTTACATATTCCTAATGAAGAGATATTAGGTGAGTATGACATCGTCTTGATGGAATTTGGGGTACTGCATTATTTTACAGATCTTAATGCTATATTCTCTGTAGTTCGTCGTAGATTAGGAACTAACGGCCGCTTCATCTTGACGGACTTCCATCCTTTTGCGAGGGCCTCCTTACATACGAACAATCTTAAGAATCCTACAGCTAACTATTTCGATGATCGTATTCAGGAAGTGGAGGTGGCTTTTAATAACATACTACCTGAGGAAGAACGATCTGAATTAAATAAGGTTTTGACTCGAAGCTGGACAATGGGGGATATTATTACAGCAATTGGGACAGCAGGGCTATTCATTCGAATCATGGAAGAAATACCAGGCAACAGGGATCCAAGATATCCAGAATTCTATACAATAATTGCGGATAAAGTGTAACCAGGATTTCTACTTCAGCCAAGTGAATTAATCATGGTCTTCATACAAAAAGGCTCTATTGAGTACTAGTATTTATGTTATAACACTAGCTGCTTCTATAGAGTCTTTTTGTGTTAATAATAGATGTCTTTAGGACTGGATATACGAGATTGTCATAAAAATATAGGGCCATTGACATGGGAGATTTGAGTGATTGAGTCTGACTCCGTTTATTCATACAATAAATTGAATCGACTCTAATTGGGTCCTGTGTAACTTAGTGGAAGGGGACATGTTCGTGTCGACATTGATTTCTGTGCGACTAACAGCGATCGAAGCAGTCTTATTGTTTCAACTCATGGAAATTCCTGAAGGACAGTCATTGTATGAAGAATTTTGTGAAATGGAAGAAAAATGGATTTTAGATGAATCATCAACAGTGAAAGTAATGGGAGAGCTTGAGAAGGCAGGGTTAGTCCAATTAGAAGGAAAGCAAATCATTATCAAATCCGAGTTATTAGAGCTTCTAAAGACTTGTAAGTACAGTAGTGTAGTATCTCGATTCCACGTACTGGACCTTACAAGTAAAACTTCGATAACATATGCATTCATATCCGGTTCACAGGTCGTGGAAATGAGATTTAGCTCAGATACAGGAGATGTTATCTTCACATCCTTGGTGGAGGGGGTTGAAGAGATGGTATTTAGGCTTGGAGAACTTATGGTGCTACCAGGCTCTGAGAATAACTCCTATAATATTCAATTACAACCCCAGACTTTTAAAGATCTTCACACTCAGTTTGGCCTGAAGGATGGTGGCGTATATGAGACCATTTTGTTAAAAGATGACCTTGCAGATGAGTTAGCTATGTGTTCTTTAATAGAGTCGTGTCGTTCGTTATATCAATGGGGTGCGTTGGATTTTTATATACGCGGAACCGATATCCAATCTCAGAAGACGTATTATATAGGTAGTCCTGCTGGACATTGGATATTCATTCAGGATCAGGATGTAATGATTCGGGGTTTTCAAGTTACAGAGCCTGAGCTTATTCAAAGTTTTTATCTAATGACCACACGTACTTTATCTATATTTGCTCTCAGGTGATTTGAATTTTATATAGAAAGGAAAGGTAAACATTGACACAAATCGTCATGAAATCGGAGTATCTGAATACGCTGGTTCAGCAGCTGGAGCAAGTATCGCAGCATCTGCAACAAGTTGATGTGACACTCCAAAATTCCTTACAGAGAGCTACATGGCAATCATCGAGTCGTTCGGATATTATGGGCTTATATCAAGCCCACCAACGTAATTTCCAATCTGCATCCCAGAACATGCAGCAACTTGCGACCTTTGCTCGGACAACACGGGAAAAGTTTGAACAGGAGGATCAATCAGGTGGAGGTATAGGTGTTACAGGATTTAATCCGATGGCACCAATCGATGGAATAGGTAATATTACAGGAACGGTTCTTGGGGCTACTGCAGTAGCTCGATTGGGATACAAAGTACATAATGGTTTCATGGTTAAGCAGCAGCTTGATCGACGAACTCCGCGAATTCTCATACGAGATAGCTATGACTCGGTTAGATTAAATCCGACTGTGAATGGAAGGCCGAGGGATTATAAAATCTACTATCTTCATGATATTGAAGCCAAATTAGCTAATGGAACTGCGTCCCCTAAGATTAAAGAAATCGCTGCGATGGCCGACCCGATGTATGGAGCAAAGTCTGCATTAAAGGATAAGCTTGGCTGGGCGAGTGTAGGCATTGATGTATTTACGGATACCAAAGAAAATATAGACAACCATGCATCGACTGACAAAATAGCTGGAGATATTATCGGGAATGTTGTTGTTGGAGGAGCGACTACGGTTGGTGCTACGCTCCTTACCGCAGCTATTATGCCTGCAGCTGCGCCTGTACTTGCTGTGGGTGCTGTAGGTTTCGGCGTGTCGGTAGGATTAACTTATCTTGCGGAGGGCATTAAATTGGACATGGATCTGGATCATGATGGACAGGATGATTCTTTGAAAGACGTCATTAAGCATGGTGCCAAAAGCGCATGGTCTACCGTTTCGGGATGGTTTAAATAATGGCGAAACAGCAGCTTTCCCATGAGAACAGTCCATTCGGGCAAGAGAAGGAGTATGACCGAAAAGCATTCGAATCTTACCTCTCTTTATATCCTGTCGATGGTATTAGATTAAATGTGAGCATATTGGTTATGTTTTTTCTCAACCTATTCATAGCCGTTCCTGTATTTAGTGTGCCGTACGAATCGTCCTATGCCTATGTTCTTCTTCCACCTCTTGCAATAATGAACCTCTGGGCACTAGCACTCACTATTGCTCCTAAGAAGCTGCGGCTTAATTATGTATTATTTCGAGGCGTATTTGGCATAGTCTGTTCTTTAGGATTTTTAATCGTGACCCAGAAGTTCGCCTATTCGGTTCTTCAATTCAATACTCCTTGGTATGCCATTGGATCTTTTGCCGCTTATGGATTTGCGCTCTATTCGTATATTAGATCACATGTTCAGCAGCTAAAAAAACCTAGAGATGGTCGTCAAAAACGATCCGGTATGTCTACCTTATCGCTAACTGTAGTCACTGGACTTGGGTATCTGCTGGCCAATCTTTCATTGATGTTCGTAAATTGTGAGACGGTCACGATTGTATTGATGTGCGTTTATGCGATGCTAGCTTTTATTGTGTTTCATTTTATTCTGGAGATACACCGTTACTACTGGCTAAGACGAGTCCAAGACAAAACACATGTGCAACGTAAATAAAGGAGGTATCTTAGATTGAGTAATCCCGAAATGTTTCTTCCCAACGGATCAATCGTACGACTGAGAGAAGGCACGAAGAAGCTTGTGGTTTACGGAAGAAAACAAACGATGTTGACCGATCCACCTCGATCATTTGACTATATCGGATGCCTCTATCCAGAAGGGTACATCAATCCTGATTACACTTATGGCTTTAACCATACCGATATTGAAGAAGTGATTTTTACAGGATATGTAGATGAGGAGGAAGAACAGTTCAACGCTCGACTTCTTAATTCATAAGCATGGGGAAAAGGGGATGGACCGATTACTCCGATGAATAACTTCACCTTTGTTCCCCAATTTCCTACCGGAGTCAGTATAGTATCGAGAAATTGGGGGACAAAAGGCGAGAGATTAATATGTTAATGATAGGTGATTTCTTCAGCGTGATTGATCCGCCTCTGCAAAACGTGAAGCGGTCTGATGAAGCTTCGTACCGGTTTCTTGCAACCCGTTTAGATACGATTGTATAGAGGACAGACTTTCTTGAATCCTGTGGTAAAACTCCTTCTGTCGTTCGCCTTCCCACTGACCTTCTGATTCGTTAATCACCTTGTTTAACTGTTGAATGATGCCATGACCGTTCTGTGTGGCTTGGAAGAATTCTTTTGCAATCTGCTGTAATTCTTCAGGTTGGAGGTCGATACGTTGATCCATCTTCTTAGCTCCTCTCTCTGACAACTCAAAATATTACTATACTGATTATATATGGAATAGAATCGGAAGCAAATTGGACAAGGTTTTAGTTATGCATTTTAGGAAGGAGATTTATTGGGCACGTTCTCTGGGCGTGGGCATATGATGTTTTCATAATGTTCTATGAAGGGAATGACCATGAATGTACTTTGTTCCAAATGCGTATCCACATTCTCCGTATTTTACTCCTGGGTATGTGCCCATGTATCCAACAAATGACTCAGTAAGAAACCAGCAACAAATGACAGAACAAGTCGTTGAAGCCATTTACGCAGGCATTAAACGTGAAGCATCTGCTATTGCTCTCTACAATCAATTAGCCAATCTATCACCCGATGAGAACCATAGGAGAAATATTATTCAGGTATTAGAAACTAAAAATTGGCAAATTAATCAATTTGCTAATCTTTACGCCTCACTGACAGGAAAACAGCCTCAATATCAAATTGATGAGGTAAGTTGTAATAATTATCAAGATGGATTGAAAAAAGCACATGATGCTGGCATTGAAAATTATGAAGCTTATCGGCAATATTCTTCTCTTTCCCAGAATCCTGTTATCCAAAATGTGTTTTTACGTGCTTTTTGTGATGAAATGGAACATACTTCAAGATTAAGTGATTTGAATAAAGAAACCATTAAAGATTTAGGACCTAATCCGGCTGTAGTCAACATTGAGGAGCTTACGGAGGACAACAACAATTATCGGACGGCTCTTTGGACAGGGGAGCATCTACAAGTTACATTAATGAGCATCAAAGCTGGAGAGGATATCGGTTTAGAAATACATCCAACAACTGATCAGTTCATTCGGATTGAGGAAGGCAACGGACTTGTTCAGATGGGAAAGAGTAAGGAGAATTTGGATTTCGAAGAAAAAGTCTCTGAAGGTTATGCCATTATGGTACCTGCTGGAACTTGGCATAATGTAACAAATACAGGTAGAAAGCCATTAAAAGTATATGTGATTTATGCACCACCTCAGCATGCTCGTGGCACGGTTCATGCAACAAAGGCCGTTGCCATGGCTTCAGAATAATACGAAGGTAAAACTCTTACAAACAAGGCTGCGGATCCTCGGCAGTCTTGTTTCTTGTGTGAATTTGTTAATCTATTTTGAAGCATGTGTACAACGCATCAGTCATAGCCTAAATGGATAATAACGTTTACAATGAAATATATGTATGAATTAACAAGTGAGGTGGATGTATGGAAGCCTATCGTTGTATGAATCACCCCAATGAAACATCGATTGCACAGTGCACACGTTGCGGAAAGCCTTTATGTCTGTCATGTTATGATCCAGAATCAGGACGTTGCCAGCACAGCTGTGGTGTTGTTCCTTATGGTCCATCAGGTCCAAAGCAACCCAAAAGCGCATTTTGGACAATTGCTGTCTCCTTACTCGCCATTCTTGGAGGTCTAGCATTACTATTGATCACGATATGTGGGGCAATGTTTTTTTCATATTAAGTATAGATTTTTTAAGGAGCACCATATATGGAATTTCCAATTTACTTATATCTCGGTTCATGGCGAATTCACCCGCATGTGTTGTTTGAATCACTAGCCTATTTCATTGGATTTCGAGTATATTTGTGGACTCGTCAGCCGAGTGGTATGTCTAAACTGATGAGCCTTCAAATTCTCGCTGGCATAATAGCGGGGGCAGCCATTGGTGCTAAGCTCTTATTCTGGCTGGAGGATCCTGCTGCCACATGGGAGCAGCTAAGCCAATTCCATCTGTTGTGGGGCGGAAAAACCATTGTCGGTGGTCTCTTAGGAGGGTTGATCGGGGTAGAACTAACAAAACGCTGGGTCGGATGGAAGAAGTCTACCGGTGATGATTTTGTATATCCGCTCATTCTTGGGTTAGTTCTGGGCAGAATCGGTTGTTTCATGACTGGATTGGATGACCATACGTATGGTACGCCAACAAATTGGATTACGGGTGTGAATTTTGGAGATGGAGTATATCGTCATCCCACACAATTGTATGAGATTCTGTTCCTGATCATACTTTCACTTCTCTTAATACCGATATATCGTCATCGTAGCCTTAACCGACATGGGGCATACGTATCTGGCACAATGTTTCAGTCGTTTATGACAGCATATTTATTATTCCGTCTATGTATTGAATGGATTAAGCCTACACCACATCCATATCTCGGATTGAATAATATTCAGCTTGCTTGTATTGCCGGTATAATCTACTATTCTCTGCTGATTGTCAATAGATATAAACAAAGGCCCTCTATTCCGCATTCTCAAATTCCAAGTTAATAAGGAGCGCTAAGTCATGCCAAACCGACCATATCTGTACCATGAACTGACGAACAGTATTTGTACAACATGTTATAGGAAAGTGGAAGCGAAGATTATAGAAGAGAATGGCAAGATCTATATGCTCAAAAGATGCCTTGTTCACGGCCCTGAAAAAGTGCTGATCTCGACGGAAGTTGATTACTATCATCAAACCAGGCGGTTTATTAAGCCTTCAGAAATGCCATTGGTTTGGAATACGCCGATTCGTTACGGTTGCCCCTACGATTGCGGTCTTTGTCCGGATCATGAGCAGCATAGCTGTCTCACACTGCTGGAAATAACGGATCATTGCAATCTGCAATGTCCGATTTGTTTCGCGGAATCCTCGCCTCACCGTACATCTTATAGGTCACTTTCCCAGATTGAGTTCATGCTCGACCGGATTGTGGAGAATGAAGGAGAGCCGGATATTGTGCAGATCAGTGGGGGAGAGCCGACTACACATCCTGATTTTTTCGATATTCTAGATATGTGCAAGAGCCGTCCTATAAAGCATATTATGGTGAATACGAATGGTGTTCGAATTGCACAGGATCGGGAATTTGCACGGAGACTATCGGAGTATATGCCTGGATTTGAAATCTATCTACAGTTCGATAGCTTCGAAGCTCATGTTCTTAAAGAACTTCGGGGAGCTGATCTCCGCCGGATTCGCCAGCAGGCAATCGATCATCTGAACGAATTTAACATATCCACCACGCTAGTCGTTACGGTAAAGAAAGGGCTTAATGACAGTGAAATCGGTGATATTATTAACTATGGATTACAGCAAAAAGCCGTACGCGGAGTGACCATTCAACCGATTCAAGCTGCTGGACGACTAGAAGGGTATGATCCAGCGACCGACCGGCTTACGGTAAGTGAAGTTCGTCGTATGATTATTAATCAGACGGAAGTGTTTCAGGATGCAGATATTTTACCAGTTCCTTGCCATCCCGATTGTTTAGCTATGGGGTATGCCTTGAAGCTTGGCGGTGAGGTGCTCCCTCTGACAAGAATGATCGATCCTGAAATCCTGCTTGAAGGAGATAGCAATACAATTGTATTCGAGCAAGATCCCGTTATACGAGACAAAATGTTTGAGCTGTTGTCTACAGGCCATTCACCTCAGTCGTCAGCACTTTCATTAAAAAGTCTGCTTTGCTGTCTGCCTTTAGCTGCAGTACCGGAGCAGATTTCCTATAATAATGTATTTCGAGTAATCATCATGCAGTTCCTAGATGCCCACAATTTTGATGTTCGATCTGTCAAAAAGTCATGCGTACATATCGTCCATCCAGATGGTCGAATGATTCCTTTTGATACGTATAATCTCTTCTATCGGGATGATAAAGAGGAACTGCTGAAAGAACGGAAAGAAGAGATTATCACAGCGTGGGATAAGTGAACTAGAGACGAAACTTAAGAAAATAAAGAGATTATTCAAAAAATAACCGCATGATATGCGGTTATTTTTAATTCAAGGATATAAGTTCATATCATATAGGAAGATAAGAACTTGTATTCATGTCTGAATCTATTTGATAAGTTCTATTGAGGTATAGCTTCCTTCACCACATTACCTTTAACGAATTTACTAAATAAGAACCGCACAACAGGTCCTATGATGAGCAGTTGTAAGGGTAAAGCGAACACGAAGTTTTTTAAAAGTATTGATAGATAGCTATTAATCAAGGGTTCACTAACTAAGCTATTAGCCAAGTAAGCAGACACTAGTCCAAACAGAGACATACAGACTACCATACCGCAGACCATACATAAAGAGAGAGAGAGAATAAATACAACTTTATTAGATTTGTCGAACGGTAATGACAGGGCGATTTTCTTAGCGATTGGACCTACAATAAATGATTCCAGTAAAAGGGCAACGATAAAGCCTAGAATCAATTGTAATAGTATTCCTTTCCAAGATATCTTTCCAATCAAATCATTGGTAATGAGGTTGTAGGAGGTCATAAAGATCACCATACCTACACACATCATTAATCCAAAATAAAAATTCTCTTTTTTCGTTGTGGGCACGTTCATCATCCTTTCTTTGATACCTTTGCAATTATATAGATTGATGTATGGTCTTCATAAGTGAACATTATGTGAATGTTTTTTTGCGGTGCGACTTTACAAGAAACAGCGATCCGATCTGCTGTATTCTTGGATAGATTTATCTTGTGACAAACAACAACATGAAAAATACACTATATGAAAAATTCACAACAGAAATAAAATTCAAAATACGTACCTTAGGTCATACACACGAAATCAAATTTTTACGTTACCTCATTACAAATTAGGTCTAAAAGGAAAATAAAAGATGATCTCAAATTTCGATCGTAAATTCAAACAACGATAATCCAAAACATAATGTACTACACCGATTGAAGGTTTGTCCTTTCCAGCATGCCATACGAAAAATCCCCTCAAGTCTACAGTGATGAGTTCATTCTAAAATGATCTCTTTTTCCACTGTCTACCACGAGGGGATCATACCAGTCAATTATATTCGATTTGGAACTGAGATAATTACTTAACGTTAAGAGAGAACGTAGCTGTTTCGGTGACACCGTTCGTGTCCGTCGCGCTCAAATATATACGGTGCTCACCTTTGGTAAGACTAAGTTTGGATGGGATAAGTGTTATTGTGTTGCCTGTGATTAGTCCCTCAACTTTGGTCTGATCAATCTGGACATTGATTTCCTTCACTTCTCTGGCTAACTCAAAAGGAATTTTGACCGTATCCTGCGCTGCTGCGCTTGTAGTTTCTGGTCCTGTGATCAGACTGCTTTCTTTCAGTGTCCATAATTTTTGGTCCGGAGCAGGCAAATTCATGCCCATCACTTTGTTCTTCGCAGCATCGGTATATTTCAAGCCCCATTTATCAAAAAACTCTAGAAGATTATGACCGGAAATTTCTGCAGCTTTAACGACAAAGAGATCCATCTCACCTTGGTCATCTTTAGGAATATTTGCTTCAGGCAAATCTCTCACAGCGGTAAACAACTCCGTATAGAAGTCCCATCCATATGCAAGTTGCAGCTGGCGGAACATTACAAGTCTGGACCACACATCTATCTGGTCACTGTTAAAGTCTTTTTCGGCATCTGGTTTGTTTATGTAGGCAAACGCTTTATCATAAACAGTTGTCCCATCGTTTCGTTTCAGTAGGAGACGAGATGAGTTTTTGAAATGATCCTGTGCACGTAATGAGAACAGATTGACCGTCGCTTCGGTAATTTGACCCCAAGTCCATGGATGTTGTTGGTATTCATGACCCGTTTCATGCCACCAGCCCCAGCCAGATAGCCGTGTAATTCCTTCAACAGTCACTGCATCCTTGGCTGAAAATTCACTAAAGAACATGATCGGATAACCCGCGTGCATAAATCCCGCACTGATCTGATTGTCGCCAACGAAGCGAAACGGGAGATTGACACTTTTATGCGGTTCATTCGCATCTGGTTTAAGTCCCACCATCTCATCGAACTGAGCAAACATCTCATCCCACTTCTTCAGTACTTCATCTGGATTATCAAGATCGCAGATGAAGCTGGTCGGTACGGTCATAATGATACGATCTGATTGTAGCTCAGCCCATGGCGCGGGGTAATTCCGAATCGTATTTTTCCATTCGCTCACACTTGTCTCGCCTAGTACAAAGTAAGGAGCTTTATACCCACCATCGATCGTTACCGTTGTTGTCTTCGAAGGAGTGGCTTTAGTAGGAATCAGATAAACAAGGCCACCATAAGGACTTGTAATCTTGTTAATACCCGGCTTCAGTGTTTCCCGTTTAACAACTACAGGTGCACGTGACCACTGATCCATGCTTAAACTACTTAAGCTATCCGTATGAGCCCCAATCTGAACATCCAGATCGGTAACCCCTTCCGGAACATTCACTGTAATGGTCTTTCCAGGATCGGCATAAAGTCCGGTGCTGACCCAACCTTTAGGAGTGTACAGCTGACGAAGGGAACTGAAGGTCGAGAAGTCAAAATTGATTTCGACTTTCTGGTTAACGACGGGCTGGGCACTACTAGGTACTGAACCAGGGAAAGCATCTGCAAATGGCGATTTAGCGCCGCTTGAATCATTCAAAGTACGCTCTAGCAACAGAGGCAGGAGAGCACCACTATAAGGTTTGGAGGAATTGTCAAATGGAAGCGTGATGTCAGACAGCTTATTCGAATCCTTCAAAACCTGTTTATAGAGTGGAGAACTATGAGTCATCGGCCCAAGAGAAGCGACTAGAGAAGAGGTTAGAATAGACTTCTTCTCTGTCTCGGATGAGCCAGAAAAGCCGATAGCTGCTTTATCGATTGAAGTCTTTCCGGCTTCAATATCTTTGGCGATGGACAACAGATGTCCCAGTTCGTAATTAGCAGATTCTGCAGGTGTTAGGAGAGGCGCCGTTCCGTTCCACTGCGTAGCCATATTATTCATTAGCGAAAGTCCCACATTGTTTAGAAGCTGCTGCAGCGGATAGTCGCTGCCTAGGGATGCGGAGTCCTTACCAATCGCACGATCCGGATACTGCTCCAATACCCAACCCTTGAGTGCAACTGCAAGCCGGCCACCCTTTTTTATATAGTCCAAAAGAATTGAAGCTTCATCCTTCGAAATATAAGCATAATCGATGTGGGCAACCGGATACTTAGCGGGATCAAGGATAGATTTCCCGTCCTTATCTTTGTCAGACCAAGATGCAATCTTCGTCACATCAATCGGGAGAGCTGGTTGTGCTGAGAAATCAGCGCTTTTGGTTAGAATGGGAATGCGACCTTTTCCGGTAAGCGCTTTCTCATAACTAAGGCTGAGGTCATCTGTTAACCACATCAGGGTATTCCTTGCAACGCGAGCAGCACTCTGCGGCTTATCTGCCTCTTTGAAATTAAAAAAACCTTCCGCGCCAATTGCCACTACACGTCCCTTTCCATAACGGCTTGCTGCCATGAGGGAAGTGGATTTCTTGTCAGCCATAACAGCAAATGCTTTGTTTCCAATTGGAGCGACGCCGCCATTATATGAATCTGCAGTAAGTGGCAAACCATCTAGATCTTTACCAAATACAGATAGATCATGTGCAAGATCAGCCTTTGCAGCCGATACTGCTTCAGCAGTCGGAACAGACGTGCTGGAGGATGCAGCAGAAGCCGTATGATCGGCTTGAAACGCAGGTGCAACAAGGGTAAGAGAGCAGATGGCCGCAGCCAGAGACAATGTTTTCTTCATAAATTGAACCTCTCCTTTTAGGGATAAATGGAATGGCCCGATAGAGTATGCTGTAAGGAGTTCTTATGTATGAAATCGGGGGAAAGAAATGCAGTGTGTACGCCGACATCGTTGTTCAGCTCTGCAGGCGGGGCAACAGACGAGACGGATTAACATTGTTGTTAGATGCATGAAGACTCCACTAAGAATGAATTCATCTTGGAGTAGGATTAGACGTTAGAAATTAGGGGAGGTTATTTCCCTCCTTTCCGAGGGAGATTCACTGGAATGAAACTTTCACCGTGTGACTGGGTGAAGTGACACTCATGTATGGCATATTTTACTAAACCGTGAAAGCGATAACAATAAAATTGGCTCAAAAAAACCAAAATCATACCAAAGACAGGGGCCATGTTAAGAAATGAAAATAGGGATGAGATGTTAATTTTATTGGGGATTGAATTAAAGATCATTTCTAAATTCCCTTATAGATCAAAGCTTAGTGGGATGGATATTTAAGAAATTAATAATTGAAGAGAACATAAGTAAGATATTTGGAATGAATTTGGTACATTAATTCGACAAAGATGAATGAAGTATTTGGTGCCTATACAGGCTAGGTAGAATGTCCTTATTGTGAAGGTGAATTCAAATGTTTGTTGAATTGATGACTTTATACGATTGGAGGTTTTGCTATGTCATATCCATTTGATTGTATTAGTGATTTTATGTTTTTTGAAACAGAGCTTGGTCAAGCAGATGCCATATTAATTCCAGGTGCGAGCCAGCCGCAATTAATGGAGAGAGCTGCTGAGTTATATCATCAAGGGCTAGCTTCCTTTATACTTCCGTCAGGTGGTTCCACGCCATATGTAGAAACAACAGAATGGGAGTACCTTAAAAAATTAGGGGTATCGTTAGAAGTTCCTCCAGAAGCTATTTTAAAAGAAGATAACGCAAAGAACACCTTTGAAAACGCCAGATACTCTTTAGAAGTATTACAACAACAAAGTATTGACCCAAAGAAAATTGTCTTGGTTTGTAAGAATTATCATGCTAGAAGAGCGCTCTTAACTTACCAATTTCTATTTCCTGTAGAAACTGTCTTTTATGTCAGTCCAGTAATTGATAAATCAGGAACTACAAAAGATAACTGGTTTCTAGATGAGAAGAAAATAAGTTTAGTCATGAACGAGCTAGAAAAAGTAGGGAAGTATTTTAGACTTCAAATACCGAAATGGGTTAATCATTCAAAATCGAACGGTTTACGTTAAAAAGACCAATATAAAGTAATGGATGATTAAAGGAGTGAGTTTCGTGACTGATGATCAAATGTCGGAACTAGTGGGGCTTGTACTAGCAGGCAAAAAAGAGGCATTTGAAATAATTTATAATGAAACGATAATTAGTACATATCGAACATTATACTTCCTTACTAGTTCTGAAAGAGATGCGGAGGATATCGCTCAAAATGTGTATTTAGAAGTGTACAGGACCTTAAGTAATTTCCAAATGAATCGTTCATTACGAAGTTGGATTTATGGAATTATGATGAGGCAGTTTCAGTCTCATAAGCGTAAACGCTGGAGAGAACATAGAAAAGTACAAAAAGACTATGCACTGCAAGTCCATATACCGATCACAATTGAAGAAAGCGTGTTAGATAAAGATCATAACGACGAGATAATCAGTAGGTTGAATGCTCTGTCTGATAAATTGAAGCATGTACTAGTTCTTCGATATGTTAATGATCTTTCACAACAAGAGATAGCTGATATTCTAGAAATCCCTTTAGGAACGGTTAAATCTAGATTAAATCAAGCACTAAAGCGTATGAGACAAATGATTGGGAGGGAAGAACATGCTTGAGCAAGATAACAATAAAGATGCTTGGATCATGAAGATGAAATCAAAGGCTAATTCTATTCATCCTCCGGATGATTTAAAAAGAAGAGTATTCGAACAAATAAATATGAAAAATGAGATAGGTGAAGTTATAGCAACTCTAAGAATTGACTCGTTTCAAGAAGAAAACCTTCTGGATACAATCCTCCGAGATTTGAAGCCTGGCATGGGTAAGGCAATCTATGTGGCAGATCAAGGTGAGAGAAGTGTGAGCCAGCAAACCAATTATGAAGCCATAACATGGTCTCAAAACCTTAACGATCTGATAAAGCTAGCGACTCCTTGGCAATTATATTTCCCAGTGGACAGCGAACTACTAAATATTCATGTTTATTATGGATTCGATAATTTAACAGATCAAGAAATCGATCAGATGATTATAGAGAGCCAGAAAACAGGTAAGAACATCATCGTTAAAGATTTACGCCCTAACAATGTATTAGTCGGAATGAAACTACACTACAAACTAGAAGAGAAATCTTTTGAGTTCCGTATATTTGGAACTACTAAAAGCCGAATTCATGTGCCAAACATCGAGCAACATACAATTGAGCATTTAAAGATACGTGGATATGATGCTGTTTATATAGCAGATGGTGAAAAACAACAGCTGATATGGGCAGAAGAGACAATTCCCGGCAACCCCCTTCAATATGAATTACTGGCTGAACGAAGTAATCGCACATGGTTAGTAAACATTGCTGAATCATTATCTACGTCACTGTAAAGATTTTTGATAATTATCATTGTGTGTATGGAAGTGATACATTGTCATTCAACCATTGATGGAAAAATTCAACCAGTCGTTTAGTTGTAAAGTACACCTCAATACCGATGAAATTTAGATACGATTATAATCATTGTATAAATCCATGGGGGTGTAAATGGCTATGCTAGAGGGTATTAATAATTTTGGGGAAAGAATCAGTCAGCTTCGACGAAGCAAAAGGATGACACAAGAACAGTTAGGTCTAGTTCTAAATGTATCTGCCCAAGCCGTTTCAAAATGGGAAAAAGGAGACTCTCTGCCTGATATTTCTCTTTTAACGGAGTTAGCAAACGTTTTTGATTGTACTATAGACTACTTGCTTGGCAGAACAAGCGATTTACAGAGTCTACTACCTCAGATTAGAGTCGAACTACGACAGATGACCCCTGAACAGAAAGTTAGTTTTGTTGGTGAGGTGATCGAAGCATTGTCTCATAATGAAACGACAATTCCATCAAATCCTGCACTAACTCAAATTCAGTTAGGTCCAAATGGATTAGGTTTGTGGGCAAAAGATAGATTAGTTTGTATTGCTACTTCACTTTTCTTAAACGAAGCTACTGAAGCGTTACATGAAAAAGTAGAATTCCCAATGAATGTTTTACCTTCTAATGTTTTAACTGTTATATATGAGTTACTGCTTGATAATAAAAATTTTGAGCCGGACTTTACGCCAATAGAGGATTCGATTCTTCGCTCGCGGTTACCCAAGGACATAAATTTTGATGAAGTCATAATAGAATGCATTGAACTTGGTTTTGTAGATAGAGTTCGAGGTGGATATAGACTTAATATTAAAGGTGATATTGCAACACGTTTATTTTCAATCGTGCATAGGGTTGTAAGTAGACCGGATTCATTTTCTTTAGATTTTTCGTTAAGCCAATAACTACGAATATTACACTCTTCCCCTGTATTCGCTATAATAGAACCAGTGATTTAGGAAAGGGATGTAAGGATGAAGAAAGTCATCGTAGTGGGAGCAGGAATCCTTGGGGCATCAACAGCCTATCAATTAGCAAAATTGGGTGCGGATGTTCTTATTATAGACCGCAAGGATAAAGGGCAGGCGACGGATGCCGCTGCTGGGATCATCTGCCCCTGGTTATCACAGAGGCGTAATCAGGCATGGTATCGTTTGGCAAAGGCGGGTGCTCGCTTTTATCCTGAATTAATTCGTGAACTTGAACGTGAAGGGGAAACCGATACTGGATACGCTCAAGTCGGAGCGCTCAGTATTCATCATGAGGTAGAGAAGCTTAACAAGATGGAAGAAAGGGCACAACTACGAAGAGAGGATGCGCCTGAAATCGGGGATATTACTCCACTTGATGAGCAGGATACGAATGATCGGTTCCCTTTGTTAAGGGAAGAATATCGTTCGATCCAAATTAGTGGTGCTGCTCGTATTGATGGTCGTGCACTTCGTGATGCTTTGATTCGATCCGCGCAGCGAAATGGTGCTGTCCTTATTAATGGAGACGCAAAGCTTCAATTTGAGTCGAGCCGTGTAACTGGAGTAACCGTGGGTTCTGATTCCTATGACGCAGATCAAATCATTATATGTGCGGGAGCGTGGGCCAATCAACTATTAGAGCCATTGGGTATTGACTTTAAAGTGAGTTACCAAAAAGCTCAAATCATGCATTTACAGGTTCATGATCATCAAGACACAGGTAGTTGGCCCGTCATAATACCGCCTTCGGATCAATACCTGCTTTCTTTTGACGACCAGAAGATTGTTATTGGGGCAACTCATGAGAATGATATTGAAGGTAATGATACACGGGTGACGGCAGGCGGAATGCAAGAAATTTTGGACAAAGGGTTAGCGTTGGCACCTGGTTTAATGAATAGTACTTTTCAGGAAGTAAGAGTCGGGTTCCGTCCATTCACTCCAGGTTTCCTGCCTATTATAGGCACTGTTCCGGGCTGGGATGGTCTTATTACGGCAAACGGACTTGGGGCTTCCGGGCTAACTATGGGCCCCTTTATTGGAAGTCAGCTTGCAAAGATGGCACTAGGTATGGAACTTGATATTGATGTAGCAGATTATGATGTTCGTACAGCAATGAACGAAGACTGATACTTATTTGTCAAAAGAAAATGTATTAGCGAAGAGAACCGTGTACTCACGGTTCTTTTTTTGCTTAAAGCTTTTTGAGTTTTAGCTCGAATGAGAGCGCAACATAGTGAATAATTCCTTGTGTTATAACTAACATGAAATGATGAACAAGGAGATGAGTTCATGAACAACCTGAAAGGTAAAATTGCATTGGTAACCGGAGCAAGCCGGGGGATTGGTAAGGCTATTGCCTTACGTCTAGCGAAGGAAGGGGCCTTAGTCGCTATTCATTATGGAAGAAGGCAGGAGGAGGCAGAAAATGTAGCTAAAGAGATTATTCAACAGGGAGGATCAGCTTTCACGATCGGTGCGAACTTCCGAGATCTTGACGGGATTGATCAGTTATTTGTATCTATGGATGCAGCACTTCAACAACAAATAGGAGATCATCGATTTGATATTTTAGTCAATAACGCCGGGGTAGGACAGATTCTATCTTTTGAAGAGGCTTCCGAGGAATCCTTTGACGAGGTCATGAATTTAAATGTGAAAGCTCCTTTCTTTGTGATTCAACAAGCTCTTCCACGACTTAAAGAAAGTGGTCGAATCATTAATATCTCCTCATTTGTGACTCGAGCTGCCTCGCCAAGCGTTTTTACATACAGTATCTCGAAAGGTGCAATAAACACCTTAACCCTCTTATTGGCTAAGCAACTTGGAGGTCGTAATATCACCGTAAATGCAATTCTCCCGGGAATTATTAATACGGAAATGAATGAAGGTACATTGAATAACCCTGATGGTCAGAAATATGCTGCTGGCTTATCCACCTTTAATAGATGGGGAGAGCCTGAGGATGTGGCAGATATCGCAGCTTTTCTCGCCTCTACGGATAGTCGCTGGGTAACGGGACAATTAATTGATGCAAGCGGGGGATCACATTTGTAAGGAATGGATTTTGGATTTTCAACACAAAGAAGAACGTCCACCTACTGAACGTACTTCTTTAGTCTTGTATTTTGCTATTACCTTATTAATTTATCGAATTCATTAACTGAAAGAAGTATTCTGGTTGCTGTGTTTTATTGAGGTTATACCATGCGTCTAGAGTAGCGGGTGCCATCACATCTAATTGTTTCAGCACTTCTTTGGCAAATTCCAACGGAGCTACTCCAGATGCAGTAACCATATTCTCACCTGTCACAGCAGGTTCCATCTCATAATAGAGCTCACCTTTATAGTTAGGGCAGACCATTTTTAAATATTCTAAGTCATTACTAGTGTGCTTTCTAGAATCGAGGTATCCCCATTTTGCTAGTCCTTCCGTCGCTCCACATATTGCTGCGATTAAAGTACCTTGTTCTAACGCTACACCAACTTTGTCTAGAATATGTTGATGATATTCTTCTCCCCAGTTGATGCCTCCTGGTAATATCAGTAGATCTCTATTCTCGAGAGTACACGTATCTACTGAAATGTCAGGTTGTATGCGTAATCCGCCCATCGTCGTAATCATTTCTCTAGTAGCGCCAACGGTAACGATTTTAAAAGGCGCTATGTCTTTTTTGAAATATCTTCCCGAATTTAGTTCAGCGATTAAATATCCATATTCCCAATCTGACATTGTATTAAAAACATAAAGATAAGCTTTTTTGGGTTGCATTCTACAACGCTCCATTCCTAATTGATAAGATTTATTATAATAAAGCTTCCCTGACATCTACCGTCAGGGAAGCTTTAAGAATGATAAAATAATATAAGATTTTATATAAAGAGATACTGTGAACTAAGGATCATAATGAATATACCTAGTACGATTGCTATTTTTCCGCCAAACTTTAGACACCATAGTTCTAAGTCACTTATAGGCTGATCTTTATATATATTACTATTCCACAAAACCTTAGGGCGTATAATTAAGAATATACCGAGAATCATTATACTAAGGCCTAGCAGTGATACAATAATAAACGAAGACATATAATAGGACTCTAAAAAGGTGATTAATCCTCGAAGTGAGAGTGTCACACCAAGAAAGATACTGAAGAGGCCCCCTATTTGTTCTTTAAATAATTCGCTGCGATTCCGTTCCACGTCCTCAGGAATTCGAGACAACCATCTGACCCAGTCAGAATCCGGCTCTCTGCATAGATGTACCCCGAATGTTATAATCGCGATTCCAATGAACAAAAAAAACATGTGTCCAACTCCCCTAACTCAGTATTACGGTGTCAAGATCTCAGTATAAGATCTCTTTATATAAACACAATGAAAAAGAAATAGTTTGTTCAGATGATTGTATGGGTACTTAAAATTCGACAATTGAAGTGATTTCTACTTCATGCTGATGCATTATTACTTGTTACTTCTATTGAAATTTCTACCCCTTCATGCTTATAATAGATCGATAAAATTAGAAAAAGGTGTCTATATATGAGCATATTAAATGTTGAAGGATTAAGTCATGGTTTTGGTGATCGAGCGATCTTTAAGGATGTTTCATTCCGACTTCTAAAAGGGGAGCATATCGGATTAATCGGGGCGAATGGAGAAGGTAAATCTACCTTTATGAACATCGTTACGAATAAGCTTCAACCTGATGAAGGTAAGGTAGAATGGTCTAAGCGTGTTCGTGTAGGTTATCTGGATCAGCATGCTGTGTTGACGAAAGGGATGACCATTCAAGACGTACTTCGGGGTGCGTTCCAATATTTGTTCGATCTTGAGACGGAAATGAACGAAATGTATAACCGGATGGGTGAAGTGTCCCCGGAAGAGCTGGAGAAGTTGCTGGAGGAAGTCGGTACAATTCAAGATACGCTGACGAACCAGGACTTTTACATGATTGATGCGAAGATTCAGGAGACAGCACGCGGACTTGGTATTACAGACATTGGTCTTGATCGTGATGTGAATGACTTAAGTGGCGGACAACGTACGAAGATTCTACTTGCCAAGCTTCTGTTAGAGAAGCCAGACATTCTACTACTCGATGAGCCTACCAACTATCTGGATGAACAGCACATCGAATGGCTTAAGCGTTACCTGCAAGAATATGAGAATGCATTTATTCTGATCTCTCACGATATACCGTTCCTGAACAGCGTTATCAATCTGATCTATCATATGGAGAATCAGAAGTTGACTCGTTATGTCGGTGACTATGATCAGTTCCAGCAGGTTTATGAAATGAGAAAGCAACAACTCGAATCCGCTTATAACCGCCAGCAGCAGGAAATCGCAGAGCTGAAAGATTTTGTTGCACGAAACAAAGCTAGTGTAGCCACTCGGAATATGGCAATGTCTAGACAGAAGAAGCTCGATAAAATGGATGTTATTGAGCTTTCTAAGGAAAAGCCGAAACCACAGTTTAACTTCAAGGAAGGTAAAACCGCGGGTAAGGACATTTTTGAAACTAAAGATTTGGTGATTGGTTACGATAGTCCTCTTTCCAGACCGCTTGATCTGCGAATGGAGCGTGGACAGAAGATTGCGCTTGTTGGTGCGAACGGGATCGGGAAGACAACACTCCTGCGCAGTATTCTAGGTGAGATTCCAGCAATATCTGGTTCCGTGGAGCGTGGATACAACCTGGAGATTGGATATTTCGAGCAAGAAATGAAGGAAGGCAACTACAATACATGTATTGAAGAAATATGGGAAACCTTCCCTTCGTTAAGCCAGTTTGAAGTACGTGCTGCTCTTGCTAAATGCGGACTAACAACGAAGCATATTGAGAGTAAAATCGCCGTGTTAAGTGGTGGAGAAAAAGCAAAAGTTCGTTTATGTAAACTGATTAATAGTGAAACAAATCTGCTTGTACTTGACGAGCCTACGAACCACCTTGATGTCGATGCCAAAGATGAACTCAAACGTGCACTAAAAGCTTACAAAGGCAGTATTCTCATGATTTCTCACGAACCTGAGTTTTATAACGATATCGCAACAGACATTTGGAATTGTGAATCCTGGACAACCAAAGTATTTTAAAGTGAAGTTTGAATTTAATAAATATACAAGAGAGCCGCAGCGATGCGGCTTTTTTTATTTTTATATAAAAATAATGCGAAATTGTAGTCTAATATGTGCCGAAATGGGTATTTATTGTTAAGTGGTTGACTTCCTGTATATACAGGTATACCATGTTGCCATAGACAACTTGTATATACAAGATGAAGAGGAGGGCTAATAATCATGCAAATGCAGAGAAACCAGTCCCGAGATTGGTGGAGAACTTCAACGGTTTATCAGGTGTACCCTAAGAGCTTTAATGATACAACGGGTAGCGGTACGGGGGATATCCGTGGTCTAACTGAGAAGCTTGATTATATAAAAGGGCTTGGAATTGATATCGTATGGCTTCAACCGGTATACGTATCTCCGCAAAATGATAACGGTTACGATGTTGCGGATTATTACAATATTGATCCAGCTTATGGAACGATGGAGGATTTTGACGAGCTTGTTCATGAACTGAAAAAGAGAAACATGCATCTCATGATCGATATTGTAGTCAATCACTCATCGACTGAGCATCACTGGTTCAAAGAAGCGAGGTCTTCGCGTGATAATCCATATCGTGATTATTACATCTGGAAAGATCCAGCAGAAGATGGGGGGCCGCCAAACAATTGGCAATCTAAATTCGGTGGACCAGCTTGGCAGTTCGATGAAGGAACAGGACAGTATTTTTTGACGCTTTTTGATAAGACACAAGCAGATCTCAATTGGGAGAATGAGAAGGTTAGGCAAGAAGTTGTGGATTTGCTGACATTTTGGGCGAAGAAGGGTGTAGACGGTTTCAGAATGGATGTCATTAACTTGATCTCCAAAGACCAGTGTTTCCCAAATGATGATGGCAGCATACCACCAGGGGATGGGCGTAAATTCTACACCGACGGGCCACGAGTACACGAATATGTTAAAGAACTGAATGAAAAAGTGTTCAGACCATACAACATCATTACGGTAGGGGAGATGTCATCCACGACACTCGTACATTGCATCCGCTATTCGAATCCGGAGGAACACGAGTTCTCTATGACATTTAACTTTCATCACCTAAAGGTGGACTATCCCAATGGACAAAAGTGGGAGCTTAAGCCTTACGATTTCGAAGAGTTGAAAACAGTACTTTCTGATTGGCAAATTGGAATGCAAGAGGGTGGCGGTTGGAACGCATTGTTCTGGAACAATCATGATCAACCAAGGGCTCTTACCCGCTTTACGGATGATGATGAATACAGAGTTGAAAGTGCGAAGCTGCTTGCTACAACACTACACGGTTTACAAGGTACACCTTATGTCTATCAAGGAGAAGAGCTCGGTATGCCAGATCCCAAGTGGAAGGATATATCCGAGTTCCGAGATATCGAGTCACGG
The DNA here is from genome assembly GCF_058781425.1 of Paenibacillus sp. FW507-14B1B. Classification (NCBI taxonomy): domain Bacteria; kingdom Bacillati; phylum Bacillota; class Bacilli; order Caryophanales; family Paenibacillaceae; genus Paenibacillus; species Paenibacillus sp. FW507-14B1B. The sequence continues at coordinate 229,850 of NZ_JBYSWS010000001.1, forward strand.
AATATGTACGATATTCTGCTGAAGAGAGGTAAGACACCTGAGGAGGCAGCTCACATTGTCAGTGTCCGATCAAGGGATAACTCAAGACTTCCTATGTTATGGGATGATAGTGATCAAGCCGGATTTACATCAGGAACTCCATGGATAAAGATCGATGAACGATATCCTCATATTAATGCCAAAGCGCAGGTAGAGGACAACGATTCAATCTATCATCATTATCGAAAGCTAATTGAGTTGCGAAAAGAACTACCGGTCCTTATCGACGGCAAGTATATACGCCTGGATGAAAGTCACCCGCAAATCTATGCCTATGCAAGAATAAATGAGGAAGAATCTATCGTTGTGATATCTAATTTTAGTAAGGAAGAGGCAACTTTTGAACTTCCAGAGATGTTCTCCGCAGGAGTTTCAAGGGCTAGTCGTGTGAAGCTTCTAATAGGCAATACTGATGAAGAACCAGTGCTTTCAAAGCGAATGAATATCCAGCCGTACGGATCTTATATGTGGTTGATCAAGAATTCGTAATATTATACTTATTTATTCTATAGAGTCAGGAGAGAATGGCTATGGCGAATATCAATCGCAAAAATGTCGAACGGATCATTGAAGCTGTTGGCGGCAAGAATAATATTGAGGCTGCTACACATTGCGTAACCAGGTTAAGATTTTCACTTGTTGATGAAAGTAAGGTGGATGCTCAGGCTTTGGACGCCAATGATCTTGTAAAAGGACAGTTCTCATCACAAGGACAGTTTCAGGTCGTCATTGGACCAGGACTTGTCGATCAGGTCTATGATGAGATGATTGACATAACAGGAGGCTCTAGAGCAAGTAAAGATGATGTGAAAGCACTCGCTAGTAAAAAACAAAATCCGCTGCAACGAGCCATTAAAACACTTGCTGATATCTTTATTCCGATTCTCCCGGCGATCGTTATGGCAGGTCTTCTGCTCGGAATAAATAATATCCTAACAGGTCCAGGGATCTTTTATGACGGCAAGTCACTTATTGACGTCCATCCTCAGTGGGCAGACGTAGCCTCGATCATTAATTTGATTGCTAGTACGGCCTTTACCTTCTTACCGGTCTTAATCGGCTGGTCTGCTGTGCGTCAATTTGGAGGAAATCCACTGCTTGGGATTGTGCTAGGTCTGATTCTAGTGAATCCGGACCTCATGAGCGCGTATCAATATGCGGATGCTAAACTAGAAGGCACCGTACCGGTATGGAATTTGTTCGGGTTTGAGATAGAGAAGATCGGATATCAAGGTCAAGTGTTACCTGTACTCGTGTCCGCTTTCATTTTGGCGAAGATCGAGATGTTCCTAAATAAACGAGTGCACGATTCGATTAAATTGCTAGTTGTAGCTCCCGTGGCTCTATTGGTGACTGGGTTCCTTGCATTTATTGTTGTAGGACCTATTACATTTGCAATTGGTAACGTTCTTACCTCTGGACTTGTTAGTATATTTGACTCTTTTGCTGCTCTCGGCGGTTTGATATACGGTGGATTGTACGCATTACTCGTGATTACAGGAATGCACCATACCTTCCTTGCTGTAGATATTCAGTTGATCGGTAGTGAAGGTGGGACATTCCTATGGCCAATGCTCGCCTTGTCTAATATTGCTCAAGGTGCAGCAGCACTAGCGATGATGTTCATCCTAAGAGAACAGAAAGCGAAAGGGCTTGCTGTAACTTCGTCCATCTCTGCATTTCTGGGTGTTACTGAGCCCGCTATTTTTGGTGTGAACGTACGTCATAAATATCCGTTCATCTTTGGTATGATCGGCTCGGGTATTGCGGGTGTAATTCTGGCACTGAAAAATGTACTTGCATCCTCTATTGGAGTGGGTGGTATACCAGGATTCTTGTCCATCTTCCCGAACCAATGGGGCGTGTTCTTCCTTGGAATGGCTGTAGTTCTGGTGGTTCCATTCACAGGGACTCTGCTTTATGGAAAATATATGATATCCAGACAATCAAATGGAGTGACGCAAGAAAGTAAGCTACAATCCGTAACGAATGAATATGCAGCCACGACCGAAGTCGATACTGAGAGCCCTGCTGATCATGTTAACACCATGAAGTCTACAGAAACAGATACAGTAACAGGCAATTCTCAGAAGTTTACAGTAGATATTACAGCTCCAATGAATGGTGAAGTAGTACCTCTATCTGAAGTACCTGACCCTGCTTTTGCAGAGAAACAAATGGGGCAAGGCGTTGCCATTATTCCATCCGACGGGAAGGTATACGCACCATTCGACGGGACTGTGGCGCACCTGATTAAGAAGAGTAAACATGCAGTTATACTAACCGATTCAAACGGGCTCCAAGTTTTGATTCATGTCGGAATTAACACCGTGTCTTTAAAAGGTGAAGGGTTTACAGCCCATGTGGAGACAGGTGCGAGCATTAAAAAAGGACAGCTTCTCTTGGAATTCGATATCGATCGTATTAAACAAGCAGGACTCCCTATCATTACGCCGATTCTTGTTCCTGACGGTCAGGATGGTATTCAAGAAGTCATTGAAAATATAGGTGAAGCCACGCACGGTGTGACAACCGTTCTTCAAGTGACACTTGATCTTGATTCACAATAGCATCGATAAGAATGAATGAAATTACATCAAATCATGGTACAATATCGATGGTGATTATGAGATGACAAACAATATATTCTTAACACTTTACAAGGATTATGCGGAACAGATCGATGCAGGACTTTTAAAACCTGGAAGTAAGCTTCCTTCTGAGAATGAACTAACCGTTACTTACAACACGTCCAGAGAAACGGTGCGTAAGGGTCTTAATCTGCTTGCCCAGAATGGTTATATTAACAAAGTGAAAGGGAAAGGCTCCTTTGTTCTGGACACGGGGAGGATGAATTTCCCGATCACGGGACTCGTTAGTTACAAAGAGGTTTCTGAACGATTAGGTAAAAAGAGTCGAACCCTTGTTTATGTAACGGAACGTGTTCTGGCAGGTGATCTGATCGCAAATGAACTTCATATTCGTTCAGATCAATACGTATGGAAGGTCATTCGTGCAAGAGAAATTGACGGTGAACGTATCATTCTAGATATCGATTACTTCGTAGCCGATATCGTTGCCAACATGACAAAGGATATCGCTGAAGATTCGATTTATGAGTATCTCGAACAGGAGCTGCATTTCAAGATAAGTTATGCAGAGAAGATCATATCGGTAGAACGAGCTACAGATATGGATCGTGAATACATGGATATAAACAATGATACACATGTCGTAGTCGTCAGGGGATATGTTCATTTGGAGGATACAACGCTCTTTCAATTCACAGAGTCAAGGCATCGATTAGACAAGTTTCAATTTGTCGATTTTGCAAGACGGATTTAGTGACAGTTGTCGTATTCTAGCTAAGAAGACATCCTTGATGAGGGTGTCTTCTTTTCTTGATTGTAGGACAGTATAATGGAGTAGGCGCATGTTCATCCGTTGATTGAATATCGAAGAATATCCATATTAATTTATTTAATATTAAGGATACATAACTGAGGGAGGACATTTATGGAACAACCCCGCATCTGGCCGGATCGATTCAAAAGATTTTTTCTTAACAACAAGTTTGTGCTCCTATTGCTCATCCTGCTTTTGGTGGGACTTAATGTACTTGTACTGAGCAAAATTTCGTTTGTTCTACATCCACTTGAAGTACTGATTAAGACAATCGTGTTGCCTATTATCTTATCGGGTATACTGTACTACCTACTCAATCCTCTTGTAGATATTATGGAAAAAAGAAACATCAAACGCGGCTGGTCTATTCTCATGCTATATCTCTTGATTGCTGGTATTTTAACAGTGGTTGTCTTAGCGGTCATACCTGTACTACGAAACCAGATTACAGGGTTGGTGGATAGTTTCCCAGAATATAGCGAAAATGTTAAGCAACAATTTGAGGAGCTTACAGGCAGCAAGCTGTTTAGCCAATTGCAAGAAGCTGTGAGCGTTAGCTCGCAAGATTGGTGGAGCACGATTACTAAGAAGGCTTCAGAACTGCTTAACCAGACATGGAGCAGAGTGGGCGGCTTTCTTGGAGCATTCACAGAAATTGTGTTGTCTATTGTGACGGTACCTTTTATTTTGTTTTATATGCTGAAGGACGGAAAGAAACTGCCATACAAGATTCTTTCTTTCTTGCCAACGAAGAGTCGCACTGGAATATTGCATGTACTTCATGACATAAACCATCAGATCAGTTCATTCATCCGTGGTCAGATTATCGTCAGTTTCTGTATTGGTATTCTACTGTATATCGGTTATATGATTATTGGATTGGACTATGCCTTAATCCTTGCTATTATTGCTTCGTTCACTAGCATTGTTCCGTATCTTGGACCCGCAATTGCAATTACGCCTGCGCTCATTGTGGCCATAGTTACATCTCCGGTCATGTTATTGAAGATGGTAGCGGTTTGGACTATTGTACAGTTGATTGAAGGGAAATTCATATCACCACAAATCATGGGCAAAACACTCAAAATACACCCCATCACCATTATTTTTGTAATACTTACCTCAGGAAATTTATTTGGTGTGGTAGGTATTCTGCTGGCTGTTCCTGGATATGCAGTGCTGAAGGTTTGTGTATCACATATTTTTGAGTGGTTTAAAGACACTTCCGGTTTATATGATCCACCGAACAATAACCAGTAGTAATAACAATATTCATGTTGGTTAAAAGAAAGTGTATATGTAAGTAGACCCTCGTCCATTGGCTGAACAGTCTAAAAGACGGGGGTTCTTTTGTGTTTAAATACACCTAAGTTCTTGAATTGTTCTCCGCTGCACGGAGTCGCTCCTCTTCTTCGGCTTTAACAATGGAGAGATAACCAATAACATCTCCAATTGCCGCTAAAGTAAGCCCAATCTTGGCTAATTCGATGGATGATAAATCTTCAAGAGTAGCATTACTTTTCTTTCTGGGTTTGGCCATCATTTCACCCCAAAAGTCAGTTTAATCCTAATGTATGAAAAAGACGCTGATTATGTTTATATTACAGCCTTTTATAGTGCCTATTTTATCGTTACCATGGTCATTTTCAGATGTTCTTATCATTTAACGACATTTGATCATAAAAAAATTATTACTTGACTTTCTTGAAAGTATTCATGTAAGATTCATTCCAAGAAATACAAATGAGGCATGGACCAAAGACATGATTTCCTTCACGAACTGTCCAGAGAGAGAAGTGTAAGCTGCAAGCTTCTTCAGTAACCGGTAGTGAAATTACCCCTTTGTAGCTGCGGCGTTGAACCCGTTGATCTGTATTCACGGCTGTAATCGTCACCGAATGATCCCCGTTACCGGATCCCAAATGAGGACCTTACGTTTTCATGCTTTGCTGAATCGCAGTGCATGTAGCGTTATAGGTCAAATCAGGGTGGAACCACGAGCTGAACGCACTCGTCCCTTGCTTGGGAGAGAGGCGTTTTTTTGCGTTCAAATATTACGATAAAGACAGAAATGGAGGCTAATCATGGAGATCAATGTTATTTTGCCAGATGGAACAAAGAAGGGGTATTCGCAAGGAACGACGATAAAACAAGTGGCAGAGTCTATTAGTGCCAGTCTGAAAAAGAACGCCATCGCCGGAAAGATAAACGGTAAGCTTGTTGATCTTCAGCAGCCGATCGAACAGGATAGTCTAATCGAAATAGTTACGCTTGATAGCTCGGATGGTCTGGATATATATAGACATAGTACAGCGCATGTGTTGGCACAAGCTATAAAGCGTATTTATGGAGAAAAGAATGTAAGGCTCGGCATTGGACCGGTCATTGAAGATGGGTTCTATTATGATCTGGATATAGAGAAACCGTTATCCATCGATGATCTTTCCACAATTGAAGAAGAGATGACAAGAATTATCCAAGAGAACTTACCCATCGTCCGGCGTGTCGTAAGCCGTTCCGAAGCCAAAACCATCTATGAAGAGCTTGGAGAACCATTTAAATTGGAGTTAATTCGCGATTTACCGGAGGATGCTGTCATTAGCATCTACGATCAAGGTGAATTTTTTGATCTATGCCGAGGCCCCCATCTTCCCTCAACAGGACGGATTAAAGCTTTCAAGCTGATGAATGTAGCAGGAGCCTACTGGCGTGGAGATTCGAGCAATAAAATGCTACAAAGAATTTATGGGACTTCTTTTTTAAAAAAAGCGCATCTTGAGAGACATCTCCATGTATTAGAAGAAGCCAAGAAACGAGATCATCGTAAGCTTGGCAAAGAACTTGAGTTGTTTATGTTCTCTGAAGAAGCCCCCGGTATGCCTTTCTATCTCCCCAAGGGGATGACAATTCGTACAGAACTTGAAAACTATGCGCGCGAGTTGCAACGACAGCGGGATTACGATGAAGTTCGTACACCTCTTATGATGAATAATCGATTGTGGGAGCAATCGGGTCATTGGGACCACTATAAAGACAATATGTATTTTACTAATGTAGATGAAACAAAGTTTGCCCTTAAACCAATGAACTGCCCGGGACATATGTTGATTTTCAAAAACAGTTTGCATTCCTATCGAGAATTGCCGATTCGAATATCGGAGTTTGGTCAGGTACACCGTCATGAATTCTCAGGAGCGTTAAACGGGATGATGAGAGTACGTACTTTCTGTCAAGATGACGCTCATCTATTTGTATTACCAGACCAGATTGAGGATGAGATCGCTCGAGTTATTGAGCTGATTGGTCATATTTATCAAGTATTTGGTTTTGAATATAAAATAGAACTGTCTACAAGGCCAGAAGATTATATGGGTTCAGAAGAACTGTGGCAGAAGGCAGAAGATTCGTTACGGAATGTGCTAGATAAGCGTGGTATAGAATACCGAGTGAATGAAGGAGATGGGGCATTCTACGGTCCCAAGATTGACTTTCATATATTGGATGCACTTAAACGGAGTTGGCAATGTGGAACGATACAACTGGATTTCCAAATGCCTGAAAACTTTGATCTTTCGTACATCGGTGAAGATAATCAGAAGCATCGCCCAGTTGTGATCCACCGTGCTGTTTATGGTTCAATAGATCGATTTATTGGTATTCTTACTGAGCATTTTGCTGGAGCTTTTCCGATTTGGTTATCACCCGTGCAAGTGAAGTTATTACCTGTATCCGAGAATTACCTCGATTATGCGTTTCAAGTGAAGAAGTGGCTAGAGGAGAGCGGGATTCGTACTGAGGTAGATGTGCGGAATGAAAAACTTGGATACAAGATTCGTGAAGCACAGCTTGAAAAAGCACCTTATATATTTGTCCTCGGTGAGAAGGAGAAAAATTCGGATCAGGTCTCAGTAAGAAGAAGAGGTGAGGGTGATCTTGGTTTAAAAAGTTTGCAAGAGATTACCGAGCTGATACAAGAGGAGATTCGTCATAAACGGTAAGAGGAATAGTGTTGATTGCAGTTACAGGACATTATTGGCTTACTATAGTTCCGATTCTTGCTTTAATACTTGGGATGTTTATTCTGCGATATCATCTTAAAAGAGTTTAGCGAACAATCAGAATAACATACAGTTTCAAGACAGACGGGCTATTTAATGGCTCGTCTGTCTTGTTGGGGGTGGGGCCGGAATTTATTCGACATGAAATATGATAACTAGAAATAAAATGGATAAAAGTGTAAGATGAAAGGAGTTAGATGAAGCGTTACTATTCTTCCGGAGAAAGGTGGTACTACTATGAAAGAGTCGTTAATTGAGAGATTAAAGCTAATGCTTCTTCGAGAGGATAATCTTACCCTCGTTGGGCATCCAGCGAGCCAAGATGAAATCAATCATGCTGAACAACTGTTAAATGTAAGCTTTCATAAGGATTATGTACAGTTTCTTCGGATGTTTGGAGGCGCTTACGCAGGTCTTCCCGTACACGGATTCTCCAATGGTTCTAGCCTTGGTAAGGAGACGGTCATTGATTTGACAAGATCGTTCCGAGAACAGTTCAAGGATCATCCCTTTGCTGAGATCTTAGATATCAGTTATGTCATATCGATGGATGGATCAGGTGATCCGATCTTTATTAATCCGTCAGGACATGTGTACATTGGGTATCATGATACAGGGGAGATTAGGTTATTGGCGGAATCATTTGAAGATTTGCTCGAGGAGAATTTCTACGAATGGTAAGGTAAGTTCGTAACTACGCCCTCATCTTCGAGACTTGTGAAAAGTCATAAAAAAGACTCACCATTTGGTGTGAGTTTTTTTTATGGCTATTTATTGTGTGAAGTGTCCCTTTTCCGAAAGATGAAGTGTTATACCTCATAAACAAAGAGAAGTAGAGGTGAGACTTAGCGTTGAATTCTATAGATGAGTATGTAAAAAGTGTAAAGGCTGGTGAAGTGGAGGATTTTCAGTCCATCGTCGAAATGTATCAAAAACAGATTTATGTATATTGCTGCCGTATGCTCGGTTGTAAACACGATGCACAGGACGCCGTTCAGGATATATTCATCAAAGCATATACAAAGCTGTTTACATATGAACCGAAAGTGTCATTCTCAGCTTGGCTGTATAAAATCGCGTATCATCACTGTCTCAACTTGCTGCGTAAGCGTGTAATACGTCAGCGAGTACATCGTCTCCTTAGAACCTCAGGTATTACAGAGAGTCCTGAGCAAAAGCTCGATCGACAATGGTTCAGTGCGCCTCTCGAATATGCGATGTCAAAGCTCTCAGCTGATGAACGAAATTTACTAGTGTTGAGGGTTTTTGAAGAGAAGCCATTCGCTGAAATTGCTATGATTTTGGATAAGAATACGGATGCTGTTAAGAAAAAATATATGCGGATCAAACAGAAAACGATCAAATGGATCGGAGAGAAGGAAGGTGAAGAGCAATGTGGGAACGAGATGAGTCCGATAAAGATAAAATTTTGAGAAGCATGGAAATTAACTCTAACCCTGAAGATTTCGACATGACTTCCTCCATCATGCAGAAAGTAAGGGGAATCCATCAGAGAAATAGTAGAAATCATCCAGTTAAACGGCGCAGAAAAGTACTGATTGCCTCACTATCCGCACTTCTGATTCTCTCTAGCATGACAGTGTATGCGAGCACCCACTGGATACAGATTAAGAACAAAGAGGGTAAGATCATTCTTGAAACAAGACCGCAACAGAGCAGCTCTCGCTCAGAAAGTTACGGTAATCGATTAGATGAATATAAAGCGGAATTGAAGAAAAACTTGAAACCGGGAGAGAGTGCCATTTTCTATCTGAAGGATGAACAGATGAATGAAGCAGATCAGTATAATCTTCTACATTATTATTATGAACCGGTTGTGAGCTCCACTTATGATGACCTTACTAAAGAAATACAACGTTTGAAAGCACCTATGATACATAATCTTGATGGATTTGTTCCGGATGGATACATCTTCGAATCTGGTCTTATTCAAGTAACAAGTGAGCCTGCTCCCCATACTCCAGAATACGAGCTTGTCCTGAAGGAATTGAAGGATAGAGCAGCGGAGTCTAACGACGATCAGGCATTGTTCTATAAAATGGTCCCTCCTTCGAAAGCAGTCTCTACAGTGGTCAAGTATCACAAAGGAGATCGCCAGTTAAAGATTATTGCTTTTGTACGAACGCCGGGTTCGCCAGCACAAGTTCTTACAGATTCAGCAGAAAAGCTATCAGTAAAAGGAACTGAACTGATTTTATCATCCGATCCGGCCCAACAGTATCTAAATCGCAGATTAACTTGGCTAAATCATGATGAAACTGTGTTATTCACCATCACAGATGATCCTAAGGAACCGTTAACGAACAATGAATTCGTAAAAATCGCTGAAGGATTAATAAGAGATTGAAAGAATCCCTGAAAAATCGTCCCTTTTTACTTGAGTTCATTGTTATACGATGTGAATTTAAAAAATGAGAAGCCGAAGAGGCGAAGGGAGCACGAATTATATGATTAGAGTAAAGAGGAAAATGGTGTTATCTCTTATTGTAGCGATGATGGTCGTTGGAACAACGAACGCATATGCAGCAAATTCATCAACAGCTCAGATTAGTTCTGAGAAGAAAGCATCCTCGATTCAAGAGGAAATTAACAAGTTGCAAAACAATCTAAAGCCTGGTCAAATGATAGCCTATTATGTTCCGGATAAAAAGTTTAATCCGCTGGGCCGCATATCATTTGCTGGGAAAGGCTACGTCGCGAAAGAGTATAAATCCCACATCACGAATGCGCAGAAGCTTAATGCTCCAGCTCTAACCATGCCATCAAATCCTCCAAAAGGTTATCAATTCAAGAGCGGAATCGTTTACTTGAAGGATCCAAGTGAATCATCCACATTGTACAAATCGCTGGAGCAAGAATTAAAGGCACAGGCGACAAAAGGAAGTAAACAGATTTACACCAAATCGGTTAAAGTTACCGAATCTTTAAGTGTTGTTCTTCAATATGTAAAAGGTAAAACAGAAGTGGACTTAGTTGCTACTTACATGGAACCATCAAAACTAATTGATGGAACGCCAGTGCTGCCCAATCTAACCGCAGAAACCATACAAATTAACGGTGTAGAATGCACGTACACAACTGACTCGAAAGGTAAGGATAGTTTGAGCTGGTATGACGAGGATAATCAGACTCGCTATACGATCTGGGCGGAGAGTGCAAAATCGGACGTTCTCCGTTTCGCTAAATTAATACTTGAAGATTAAATAGAATCATGGCTCTCTCCTGTAATGGGTGAGGGCCTTTTCCTTCATATGGATAAAGAGAGAGCTAAGAACGAACATGAGCAATTAAAAAGAAATGAAGAACCGATTTGTATGGTAAAGTTATTTTATTAATGACAAAAGAACGGGGGAATGACCATCGCAATGGTTATATAAGTAAGTAATATTTGGTTATAATCGTTGAATAAGTATGTATGAATGATTGAATAAGAAAGGATTAATGCAATGTCTCAGTATGAGAACGAACAGAGGTTTTGGAAAAGAAACATCATTCTCTTTTTAAGCAGCCAGACTCTTTCGTTGTTTGGTTCTGCCTTGGTTCAATATGCCATCATGTGGCACATAACCTTAACAACACAGTCAGGGATCATGATGACGCTGTACATTATATGCGGATTCATCCCGACCTTCTTACTGTCGCCTTTTGCTGGTGTTTGGGCGGATCGATTTAACCGTAAAACCCTTATAATGCTATCGGATGCGATGATTGCAATCGTTACACTGATTCTAGCAATTACGTTTATGATGGGATACGAAGCCATGTGGCTGCTGTTCGTCATAGCTGCGGTACGTGCACTTGGAGCAGGCATTCAGACGCCTGCAGTGGGTGCCATTCTTCCGCAGATTGTACCGCAAGAACAATTGACTAAAGTAAACGGAATTAATGGCAGCCTGCAAGCGCTCATGATGTTCGTAGCACCTATTGTCAGTGCCGCCATACTATCGATGGCGTCCATCGAAATGATATTATTTATTGATGTCATCACAGCGGCGATAGCGATTCTAACTTTGTTCTTTTTTCTCAAAATTCCATTACACCAAAAAGCTACTGCTACGCAAACAACAGGCTACTTGGATGATTTCAAACAGGGCCTAGTCTATATAGGACAACATGCCTTTTTAAAAACCTTTTTTATCTTCTTCGGCTTCTTCTTCATATTTATGGCGCCTGCGGCTTTCTTGACACCCCTTCAAGTGACACGCACTTTTGGGGACGACGTCTGGAGACTAACCGCTATCGAAATTGCATTCTCCGTTGGCATGATGGCAGGCGGGGGAATTATTGCATCCTGGGGTGGTTTTAAAAATAAAGTGTATACGATGACTTTCGCCAGTCTAATTATGGGCGTATGTACCGTTGCACTTGGTATTGTTCCAGTCTTTTGGATCTATTTAGCTGTAATGGCTGCCTTCGGTATTGCGATGCCTATATTCAATACTCCAACAACCGTACTGATCCAAGAAAAAGTAGATGCTAATTATTTAGGACGCATTTTCGGAGTATTTAGTATGATCTCAACGTCAATGATGCCAATCGGGATGTTGATATTCGGGCCGCTCGCAGATGTCATCGACATCGAGTGGCTGTTGATCGGAACAGGGATCATTATTCTTGTGCTGACCCTGTTGTTCTACTCCAACAAAAAATTAGTTGAAGCTGGAAAGCCTATTGAACAGGTACACGCTGCTGAATAACAAAGACAGGATTTTTAAAAAATTGAAAGTAAACCAGACAAAAAGACCCCGTTAAGCACGGGGTCTTTTTGTCTATCTATATCACGTTACCTACATCTACTAACTAACCAGATATCTTAAACTGGCTGTTATACAGATTATGGTAAAAACTCTTCTTAGCGAGAAGTTCCTCATGCGTACCGCGTTCGGAAATACCGCCTCCATTGATAACTAAGATTTGATCAGCTTCTCTAATTGTGCTGAGACGGTGAGCGATGACAAAGCTAGTACGGCCCTCCATAAGTGTCTTCATTGCTGCTTGAATATGCATCTCTGTTCGTGTATCAATACTACTTGTTGCTTCGTCGAGGATGAGAATAGCGGGATCCGCAAGTACAGCTCGTGCAATGGTAATTAATTGTCTTTGCCCTTGACTCAAGTTACCACCGCCAGAGGTAATGAGTGTATCATAGCCCTGAGGTAACTTCATGATGAAATCATGTGCATTGGCTAGTCTTGCTGCTGTTTCAATCTCCTCATTCGTAGCATCAAGGCGTCCATATTTTATATTTTCTCGAATGGTGTCCGAGAACACATAAGCATCCTGAAGAACGATTCCGAGCTTGCTGCGAAGGTGGTCTTTATTCATGTGCCTTATATCGATACCATCGATTGTAACTGTACCTGATTCGATCTCATAGAAACGTGTAAGCAGATTAATGATGGTTGTTTTTCCTGCACCTGTTGGGCCGACAAGCGCAATGGTCTGTCCCGGACTTGCGGTAAGCGAGATTTCATTTAGAATAGGTACTCCTTCCTTGTAACTGAAGGACACTCGGTTGAACTGTACGTTACCACGGATTTCACCGGATTTTAACGTTTCACCGTTAGCCGAATATTCCGTCTCTGTATCGATCACTTCAAATACCCGTTCAGCTCCTGCAACTGCGGATTGAACCAAGTTGAACTGATTCGCTAAATCGTTTAGCGGACGCTGGAATTGCTTAGAGTAGTTCAGAAATGCCACAACCACACCAACACTTGTAAAGCCTTTGAATGACATATATCCGCCCACGGCAGCGATGAGAGCGAAGCTTAAGTTATTCAATACGTTCATTACAGGACCAACCGTCCCCGAATAGATCTGAGCCCCAATACTGGCATTCGTAAGCTTTGTATTCATCTCATCAAACTGCTCAGCAGCATATTTTTCCCTACGATATATCTGAACTACCTTTTGTCCAGAAACCGTCTCCTCAATAAAACCATTAAGCTCTCCAAGGTGTGATTGCTGTTTAGAAAAGTGCTTTCGTGTACGACTTGAAACAGTCTTAGTAAACAGCATGACAAAAGGAATGGTCACCATACTTAATATTGTTAGCCATATGTTTAGATACAGCATGATGGATATAGCCCCGATAAGTGATAGCACACTGGAGATAAGCTGGGTTACACTTGAATTAAGCGTACCTGAAACATTCTCAATGTCATTGGTTGTGCGGCTCATAAGCTCGCCATGAGTCTTCGTATCGAAGAAACGTAGGGGAAGCAGCTGCAGTCTAGTAAAAATATCTCGCCTCATTTGCTGAACGGACATTTGTGACACTTTCACCATCATATGCTGCTGAAGCCAGGCTGTAAGAGCAGTACCTGTATAAACGGCAAGGAGAAAAGCACACAAGCCAATTAATCCCTTATAATTACCAGGAATAATATAATCGTCTACCGCTTTTCCAAGAAGATAAGGGGCGGTAAGGGATAGGATTGTAGTAATCAAGGTAAACAGAAATACTGCGATCATACCTTTACGGTGAGGACGAATGTATCCCCAAATCCGCTTCAATGTTTGCAACGTGTTTTTCGGCTTAGCTTTGCCTACAGTCACCCCTCGCATCGGGCCGCCGCCTCTCAAGCTAAGATCCGGTGTCTCACTGTTTGTTGATTGTCGCTGTTCTTCCGGTTTAGCCATAAGAAGGCACCTCCTTGCTGAACTGGGACTCATATATATCCTGATAGATTTCACAAGAATCAAGTAGCTCTTGGTGAGTTCCTTCTGCCACGATATAGCCCTCATCTAGAATCAAGATTTTGTCCGCATCGATAACGGAAGATATTCGTTGAGCGATCAAAAAGCAGGTCCGTCCATGCATAAGCTGAGCCAATTCTTTCTGCAACTTAAATTCCGTTCCCATATCGATAGCGCTTGTGCTGTCATCAAGAATCAGAATGGAGGGACGCAGTAGCAATGCCCGAGCAATCGCGATCCGCTGCTTCTGACCACCAGAAAGATTGATACCACGCTGTCCCAGCTTTGTTTCATAGCCATCCGACATCTCGGTGATAAAATCATGGGCCTGCGCGGCTTTAGCGGCTTCAATCACTTCTTCATCGGACGCTTCGGGTTTACCGTAGCGGATATTTTCCGCAATCGTGCCGGAGAAGAGGATGGATTCTTGAAGTACAATTCCTATCAAACCTCGGAGTGCGGACAGATCATAGCTGCGAACATCCGTACCGTCGATCAGGATGTGACCTTCACTCACGTCGTATAGACGAGGGATCAGAGAAACGAGTGATGATTTCCCTGCTCCAGTTGCACCCATAATAGCTATCGTCTGACCTGGCCGAGCTGTAAAATTAAGATTGCGGAGAACGGGCTCAAGGACACCCGGCTGATAGGAAAATGTAACTTGATCGAATGTGACCTCACCATGATGATAAGTATCCTTCTCAGGATAGATAGGTGTCTTGATCTCGGACTCTGTCGATAACACCTCTTGGATCCGGTCCGCTGAAACTTTAGCTGTTGAAATCCGAACTAGCATCATTGCAACGGAAGATACGGAGAAGAGAACCTGAGTTACATAGTTAATAAATGCTATCAGATTTCCTACTTCGAAAGAACCGTCTATAGCATCCTTACCTCCAAACCAGAGTACAGCAACAATACTTATATTTAAAATCATCGTTAGAATCGGCATATTGATGGCCACGATCCGTTGGGTTTTAACAGACACTTGAGTGAAGTCTTCATTAGCGTTGTTAAAACGTCTATTCTCGTAATCTCTTCTCACAAAAGCTTTGGAAACACGAATGCCCGCTAAGTTCTCTTTAAGTACGGAGTTTACTTTATCTAACTTTTGCTGAATGACTGAAAATAACGGTAGTGTAGCTCGGATGAGTAAGAACATGACAATAAACAATAAAGGAACTGCCAAGGCTAGGATAATGGCCAGCTTTGGACTAATAATAATTGCCATGATAATACTTCCGATGGCTAGGAACGGTGAACGTACAAAAACACGTAAGAGCATCTGGATCATTGTTTGAATCTGTACAATATCATTAGTGAGTCTAGTAATTAGTGAGCCCGTCGACAATTCGTCCAGATTGCGAAATGATAATGTCTGGACTTTACGGAACAGATCATGCCTGAGATCAGCACCAAAGCGTTGTGAAGCGATAGAGGAAAATACCGTACATCCGACACCGCCGATGAGCCCAATCATTGCTGCACAGACCATCATAAGGCCTATAGTTTGAATATGTGAAAGATCATTTTGCATAACACCTTTATCTATAATGCTTGCCATCAATATGGGTTGTAATAAATCCATGGCGACTTCCAGTAGCATTAAGAGCGGGGCAAGTAGAGCAGCAGCCCAGTGGGGGCGTAAATAAGAAAATAGCTTAAGCAAGAGTCCATAACACCTTCTTTGATAATTAATTTTAGCTAAATACCAAGTTAATCCAAGATTGAAGGAGTTGTCAAAGAAATAATGAGATAACAGAGCCTATCTTAGAGAAGTTATTGAATAAGTAATTGTTGTAGTCATTGTTTTAAAAGGATTTTTATGGAACAGACATCGTGCTATACTTGAATCACTACTTTAGGTGAAGGAGGAGAATAGGCATGTTGGACGAGAAAGAGTATAAGCTTTATGCAGAGTCTGTATTATAAACAACGGCGGTTGTTTGCATAAAGCTATATATTAAGCCGCCGGAGTCCTTCAATGGGAAGATCAGTTTATATGAAGACTTTGCTACCTTAGAATTCATTATTTAAGGGGTAGAGTAATCATGAAATATGTAAAGGCTGATATACTACCAGAGGAACTGCTAAGGGAAGTTCAGAAATATATTCAGGGAGTCACCATATATATTCCTAAACCTGATGGAGAGCGTAAGGGATGGGGCGTAAATTCAGGCAGCAGAATACACATAAATCAACGAAATCAAGAAATTCGTCAACAATTTGCACAAGGTATTACGATAGATCAGCTCACGGAAAGATTTTTTCTTTCTAATGATAGCATTAAGAAAATTGTATATTCTAAATCATAATAATGTTGTGAAGGTCACATTGGATATGAATCCAAATGTGGCCCTTTTTTATGTGAAGAATGATTCCTAAAAGTTCATTACATATATTAGAGCGATGAATGATATTAGAATTTATTTGATCAGATGTGAGTGAGATGTCTTCTAATCTAGGGGGGAATTGAAATAGAGAGATCAGTGCATGAACACCTGAACGGACATAGAGGAGGGATCGTGTGGTTCACCGGCTTGTCTGGTTCTGGTAAAACAACACTTAGTCAAAATGTTGAGAAGAACTTAATCGACCAAGGATTTAAATGTGTTGTTATCGATGGAGATCACTTAAGAGCTGGATTAAATCGAGACCTTGGCTTTTCGGAGGCAGATCGAGAAGAAAATCTACGCCGAGCTGCCGAAGTGGCTGAAATGTTCTTGCGTGTTGGTTTTATCGTTCTTCTTCCCTTGATTTCACCTTCAAGAGAAGTAAGAGAGAAGATTAGACTTCGATATCAACCAAAAGATTATGTGGAAATCTATGTGAAATGCTCATTAACAGCATGTGAAAGACGTGATCCCAAAGGACTTTATCATAAAGCAAGACGGGGTGAAATACGACATTTCACAGGTATTGACGCTATTTATGAAGTGCCCACGCGGTCTGAATTGACCATAGACACGGAACATAAATCTATCAATGTATGTGCAACTGAACTTACTGCATTCATTATTAATAAGTTCGCCATTCATAATGTCTGAGAAAGGAGGAATAATATTACACAACCAAAATTAAGCTATACGATCTGGTTCTCACAGCGGACTGGAAGTACACTTTTGAATAAGGCACTAGCCTCAACAGGAGTGGCAGGAAACCCCAGTGAATGGCTACATTTTGAGCATAAAAGCCCCGATACTTTAAAAATCGATGATCTTAGACAAATATGGGAAAGTGGAACCACATTGAATGGTGTATTCGGTTTAAAGATGAGCTTTGAGCAGAAATGGATCGATACCTTTCGCACGATGTTCGAACTTCCAGCACATACATCACGTGCAGAAGTGTGGAGTACAGCATTTCCGAATTGTAAGCATATTTATATGACACGCCGTAACAAAGTCAGATTAGCCGTTTCATGGTGGCGTGCAATTGTCTCCGGTGAATGGCATCGAGAGTGTGGAGATATACCTAAGGAACATGACATATCTGGTCAGTACAATTACGAAGCGATCCGTCATTTGGCCAACGAGAGCATGATGCGCGAAGCAGCAATCGAGGATTTTTTAACGGAGTCGGGTATTATTCCGCTGACAATCGTATACGAGGATTTCATTCAGGATTACGAGAGTACGGTCATGAAAGCGCTCCAATTTCTCAATATTCCATCCGATTGTGTCAGCGTTGCCCCACCGGCTTTAGATAAACTGGCAGATGATGTAGCCGAAGAATGGGTGCAGCGATTTCGCAGGGATAGCCAGCAACAATGGGAAAATGAACGTTGGTAAAATACTCATAATAGAAGACCGCCTTTATGGCGGTTTTTTGTCAATTGTCTTTTATATTACATACTGTTTTAGGAATTCACTTCATAAAATTTGGTAGATAGTCGATAAATAATAGTAGGAATGAACATAAGTTTTTACTTACATAGGAGGGTTATATAATGGATTACTCAAAACTTGGTCAGCAATTTATTGGTGGAGAATGGAGAGATGGGAGAAGCGCCACCAGAATGGTTGATATCAATCCTTATAATGATGAAGTCATTACAGAATTTCAAATTGCAAATGTCGAGGACATCGATGATGCCTATAAGGCTGCTCAACAAGCAAAGCTTGCGTGGGACCGGGTTAATCCTTATCAGAAGAGGGATATCCTTGAGAACGCTGTGAAATATATTGAAGCTCATGAGTCAGAAATTTCATCTATTATTGTTCAGGAGCTAGGTGGTACTTATCTTAAGGCAGCTTTTGAAATAGGCCTTGTTAAGAATATGATTAAAGAAGCAGCCACGTTCCCACTCCGAATGGAAGGTAAAATATTGCCGTCCACGGAGAATGGTAAAGAGAACCGCTTATATCGATTCCCTGCAGGTGTTGTTGGGGTCATCAGTCCATTTAACTTCCCTTTCTTCCTGTCTATGAAATCCGTAGCTCCTGCTCTAGGTGCTGGTAATGGGGTCGTGTTAAAGCCGCATGAGGATTCACCGATCACAGGCGGAACATTGATTGGTAAAATTTTTGAAGAAGCGGGGATTCCAAAAGGTCTATTGAATATTGTGGTAACTGATATTAAGGAGATAGGTGATGCGTTCGTCGAGCATCCGATCCCGAGAATTATTTCCTTCACAGGTTCAACAAAGGTGGGAAGTTATATTGGTCAACTGGCGGTCAAAAACTTTAAGAAGCCACTACTTGAACTAGGTGGAAACAGTGCTTTTATTATTATGGATGATGCCGATCTTGATTACGCCGTTCAAGCAGCAACATTTAGTAGATTTACACATCAGGGGCAAATTTGCATGTCTGCTAATCGGATTCTCGTTCAGAAGACGATTTACGAGGATTTTGTAGATAGATTTAAGGAGAAGGTGTTGACACTTACTACGGGTGATCCAAGTGATCCGCAAACGATTATTGGACCCGTTATTAACCACCGTCAAGCAGATACCTTGGAGAAACTGATCGCCCAAGGAATTGAGGAAGGAGCTGTTCCTCTAGTTAAAGGTAAAATCAGTGGCAGATTGGTCGAACCAACCGTTCTCGTGAATGTTAAGCCCGAAATGACTGTGGCACAGGAAGAATTATTCGGTCCGGTTGTATGCATTATCCCATTCGAAACAGAGGAAGAAGCTATCGATATCGCGAATGATACGCGCTTCGGTCTAAGTGGAGCGATCCATACATCTAATGTTGAGCGTGGTGTAGAGATGGCCAAAAAAGTTCAGACAGGTATGATCCATGTGAATGATGTAACTATTAATGACGAACCGATTGTTGCTTTCGGTGGAGAGAAGCAGTCAGGTCTAGGCCGGTTGAATGGATCTTGGAGTCTTGATGAATTCACTACGATGAAATGGATTTCAGTAAACTACGGACAGAGACAACTTCCGTACTAATAGAATGGAGAGGAAGCAGTGATTGATATGACCGAAGAACAAACACAGCATGACCTTATTAAAGCATTTGTACAAATAGCACCACTGCTTAATAACCTCACGAATGATGATATTACAATTGGCATCTATGACACGGAGAAATTAATCATCAATATACCAGGCAAAACATTCTCACTGAATGTGACACCAGGAGACCCTTTAGTGGAGGGTGATATTGTTACGAATGCTATTCGAAACAATACTTCGCTGACTGCGGTGGTTCCGAAAGAATTGTTCGGATTTCCGCTGGCAGCGCGAGCTATTCCTTTGCACGATGAGCAAGGCAATGTGATTGGCGGCGTAGGTATGGGGACGAGCCTTGAGAAAGCAAACAAGCTATTTGAAATGGCTGAGAGCTTTTCTGCAATTGTTGAACAAACAACGGCTTCCATTGAGGAGATTAGTCAGTCTGTATCTCATCTGACAAACTGTGTTACGGATGTAACCAATCAAATGAACGATGTAAGCACCAGTGCGCAACAGATCGGCAAGATCTCTACTGTCGTTAAAGAGATATCTGATCAGAGTAATATGCTAGGTCTTAACGCTGCTATTGAAGCAGCTAGAGCGGGGGAAGTTGGAAGAGGGTTTTCTGTCGTAGCGGATGAGATTAGGAAGCTTGCGACGAGTTCTAAAGATAATGTCGATCAAATTAATGGTATCACTAAAAATATTCAGGAGCTGTTACTCCGCCTGAATAATGCTTTTTCCGATATCCATACATTAACTGGTAATCAATCAAGAGCGATTCAGGAATTCTCGTCGACAATAGAGGAAATCAGTCTTAAAGCGGAAGAACTCGCGCAAGTAGCAGAAGAAACTTTATATACGGAAGATACAAGGAGTTAATGTAAGGATTACATTTTAATCGAAGTTTCATCTAATTGTTATTTAAGAGCCGCATGCTTGCGGCTCTTTTTTTTATCAAGTTCTAATTGAACAATGGAATAATTTCGCATAGTTTCATGACTGAAGGAAATACTGAAAGGTAAACAGGAGGGATTTTCATTGAGATTATTCACAAAAAATAGGAAGAACAAAACAAAAGCAAAACCTTCCAACTACTCTGACTATTGCAGCAACATGAAGCAAAGTGAACAATTCTCTGAAAATCTTGAAGTAAACTTACAATTTGTTAAGGAGTCTTTAGGAAATAGCACAGATCTTATTACAAGAATATTCAATGTGGGAATCCAAGGCTCAGAACACCAAGCAGCCATTTTATTTATTGATGGATTAGCAGACACAACGATGATACAAGAGTTTATTATTCGCACACTTACCAGTAAGGACGTTATGGGTGAGAATCAAGATGTCTCAGATGCTCAAGATCTCTATATGAAAATGAAAAATCATGCGGTTTCGATAGCAGAAATTAAAGAATTGACGACATTCAATGATTTATTATCTTCTTTATTAAATGGAAATACAGTCATTCTTATCGATCAATATAACCTTGGAATTTCAGCTGGGACATTAGGATTTGAAGGACGTGGTGTAGAAGCACCGGAAGATCAGACCGTTGTTCGAGGGCCGAGAGACGCCTTTACTGAAAGCCTAAGAACAAATACAGCTTTACTTAGACGAAAAATCAAAAATCCAAACTTATGGTTACAAACTAAAAATATTGGAACGATATCTCAAACAAGTGTATCCATTATGTATATCAAAGGGATCGCAGAGGACAAAGTGGTGGAAGAAGTCACTCGAAGATTGGACGATATCCATATTAACGGGATCTTGGAGAGCGGTAATATCGAGGAATTGATAGAAGACCGAACCCTAACGCCTTTTCCGACGATATACAATACGGAGCGCCCAGATGTTATCGCTGCAGGACTGATGGAAGGACGGGTAGCTATCCTAGTGGATGGAACTCCGTTTGTTCTGTTAGTTCCAGCTCTGTTTATACAATATTTTCAAGCAGCCGAAGACTATTATCAACGTGCTGACTTTGGTTTACTTCGATTGCTTCGCGCGTTGTGCTTCTGTATAGCCTTGCTTGGGCCATCCCTCTATATTGCAATAACTACTTTTCATCAGGAGATGCTTCCTTCACCTCTAATTATCAGCATTGCTGCAGGTAGAGAAGGAGTACCATTTCCAGCATTTATTGAAGCGCTGCTTATGGAAACGATATTTGAAATCTTAAGAGAAGCAGGTGTAAGGATGCCTAGAGCCATCGGACAGACCGTATCGATTGTAGGGGCACTTGTCATCGGACAAGCAGCTGTAGAAGCGGGATTAATATCCCCTGAAATGGTTATCGTTGTTGCAATTACGGCTATTTCTTCTTTCGCAATGCCTTCTTATAATTTTGGGATTGCTGTAAGGATTTTAAGGTTTCCGCTAATGGCGTTAGCGGCAGCTGTCGGTTTATATGGGATTTTTATTGGAATTGGTTTAATGCTCATCCATTTGTGTGGTCTCAAGTCGTTTGGTATGCCATACATGGCTCCGTTTGCGCCTTTTAATCTAGAAGATCAAAAGGATAGTTTATTTAGGCTGCCTAAAGTAGGTCTTCGGATGCAGTCGCAATCCATCGGTAAGAAATTTAATAGGAGATAAGGAGATGTCTAAACGAATCCGAAGTATCTTCATATCCATTTGTGTACTGCTTCTTTTAACAGGTTGTTGGAATCGAAGAGAAGTCAATGATTTACTGATTGCCTCGGGAATGGGGGTAGATAAAGTAGATGAAGGGTATTTGGTTACGGTACAAGTCGTAGATCCAGGTGAAATTACTGCGAAAAAAGGAAGTGGTCATGCACCTGTAACGATCTATTCAGAGACGGGAGAGACTATTTTCGCAGCTCTAAGGAAGATGACGACGGTGGCAGCGCGCAAAATTTATTTCTCACATTTAAGGATGTTTATTGTCGGAGAAGAAACAGCAAAAACAGAGGGTATCGCTAATGTGACGGAATTTTTATATCGTGATCATGAGTTAAGAGCTGATTATTTTATTGCGATCGCTAGGCATAGCACGGCCAAGGAAATATTAGAGGGGCTAACGACGATTGAGAATATTCCAGCTCACAAATTATTTACTTCCCTTGAAATGTCCAGTCGTTTCTTCGCTGCCACTGAAACGTATAAAATAGATGATCTGGTATCCGATCTTGTGACAGAGGGGAAATCTCCAGCCATCACAGGTATTCAATATATTGGAGACAAAGAGAAAGCAAATAAAAAGGAAAATTTAGAGGTGACTGAGCCTTATGCTCAGCTAGAGTACAAGGGGATTGCCGTCTTCCGCGGGGATAAATTAGTTGGATGGCTCGATGAAGATGAGAGCAAAGGATATAACTATATTACTGGTAAATCAAAGGGGACAGTAAAAGCGATCTCATGTCCAGAAGAGGAAGGGGAACTGTCCATAGAGCTTGTTCGAACTAAAAGTAAGGTTCAAGTAGAACACAAAGATGAATCCCTTCAAATCCACATCAAAGTGGAGGCAGAAGGAAATGTTGGAGAAGTATTGTGTCGGCGTATTGATCTTACGGAGGCAGATACAATTACACAACTAGAGGATCTCACCGAAAAGGCAATCGAAGAAAAGGTGAATAAAGCACTTGCCAAAGTGAACGCACTTAAGTCTGATTTTATCGGCTTGGGTATGGATATTAATCGCGCCAGTCCTAGCACTTGGAAGAGATATAAAGAGGGCTGGGGAGAAAGACTGAGTTCAATTCCAATTACGGTTAAAGCTTCTGTTAAATTAAGTAATACAGGTAAGACAGATGGCTCCTTCTTAGAGAAGATAAAAGAGTGAGGCGTATCATGACAATTAAAGTGATTGGATTTATTGTGGCTGCAGGATTCTTATATTGGATTGAAATGCCTGGTCTTCGAAACACAAGAAAAAAGAAGGATATCGTCATATTTTTAAGCTTACTGACGTTAGCTATAGTCTTAGGATTGGCCAAAATTTTCAAGGTGTATCATACAACCCCACTGTACATGATTAGCGGGTTGTTTAAACCCATCAGTGATCTGATACGAATGCTTCAGTAATAAGAAATTCAAAGAAAGGAGTCTTTGTATGCAACAACCATCACCACTCAGTTTCCGCCAGTTTCAAATTCTGGTTGTTTTATATACCGTAGGTACAACGATTCTAATTATGCCTGCAGCACTAGCCACAGAGTTGAAAGAAAATGCTTGGCTTGCTCCATTGATTGCATTGGTACCCGGGCTACTCATTGTGTTTTTATATAATCGAATTAACAAGGCAGCTCCTGGAGTAACGCTATTCGAATTATGTGAATCGGTATTAGGAAAGTGGATCGGAGGAGTAGTTACCTTTCTTGTGAGTGGATTCTTCTTTCTTGCTTCAGCCATGGTACTATACGATGTAGGAAGATTTATTACGACAGTTATTATGCCGGAAACCCCCATTTTATTTATCAATTTATTGTTTGCAATACTTGTCGTCACTGCCATACGAAGCGGTCTGAATATATTTGCTCGCATGGTGGAATTGCTCTTCCCCATGTTTGTACTGTTCTTCGTCCTAATGGTTGTATTTCTGTCGCCTCAGATTGATTTTCAGAAAGCCCAACCCTTCTTTAACTTTGAAACCAATCATTTAATCTACTCTATTTTACTGGTCATTAGTATTACATATACACCACTGGTAGTTTTTTTAGTTGTTATCCCGAGATATCTGAAGAAGCCAAAGTCAGGGCGCAAAGGTTTCTATCGAGCTGTGCTCATGGGTGGAGGAATTACATTCGTTGTCGTAGCGTTAACGATATTGGTCCTAGGATATAACATAACTTCTATACAACAATTTCCGGTGTACTATCTTGCACAAAAGATTAGCGTTGGAAAATTTCTAGAAAGGGTCGAGGCCATCGTAGCTATAATGTGGCTTATCACGACGTTTGTAAAACTGTCTCTCTATTTTTTCGCCTCTGTCTCCGGTTTTGTCCATATCGCTAAATTGAAGAGTGATCGTGCTGTGCTTCTGCCCTTGGGGTTTATTTTATTGATTATATCGGTCGATATATTCCCTAATTCAATTTATGAAGCTAAATTCAACTCTTCGGATTGGATTGCATCAATCACTTGTGTAGGCATAATTCTTCCGTTATTTCTGCTGGTTGTAAAACTTCTGAAAGATCGACACCAAAAGAAGAAAAACAAATCTGTTTAACCATTGGTAACATCTAATAAGGACAATTCTCTTAATTCTGCTACAATAGAAGAAAATCCTTATAGAAACGATGTTGATCATGAAAATAAATATAGGACAACAAGAAATACAATTTCATGTAGAGTACGGCTCTCGAAAAAAATTATCCATTCATATCGATCCTAATGGCTGGGTTACGGTGAAAGCGCCAACTCGAACAGCTGATGAAGTGATAATGAATGCAGTAAGACAACATGCAGATAAGATTTTGAAGCAATTACAAGCTTTAGAAGCTGCTCGCACAGTTACACTAATAAAAGAATACGAGTCAGAAGGGAAATTCCTTCATTTAGGAAAGTACTATGCCCTTCATGAATTGATCGAAACGAGCGATCGGAGTATAGAAGAGCTTCAACGAGATCTGAAGAAATTTTACTTCGCAAGCTGTAAGAAGATTATTGGGGAACGCATCAAAATCTATCAAAAACAACTGAAAGTTACTCCTAAATCTTTCGTAATTGAGGAGTCTAGGACGAAGTGGGGAAGTTGTAACTCAGCTAAGCACCTTACGTTTAACTATCGTCTGGCCATGGCCCCTTTAGAAGTCATTGACTACGTGGTCATTCATGAGCTCTGTCACCTATTACATATGAATCACGATCGTTCTTTCTGGCGCCTTGTTGGAAGTCTAATGAAGGATTATAAATCAAAAGAAGAATATCTGGCTAGGTATGGTCAAGCGATGACATTATAATTTTCAATAGCCTGTTTTTAAAATGGATAAGGAGGCAGGAATCTGCCTTCTATTTCTTATGTTGCATATGAGGGGGAGGCATAGAGTGAAAGTATCATTACGTCAGCAGATGATTATCAGCTTTTCTGCCGTATTTATCGTTTTGATTGTGATTTTTGGTAGTTTAATTTTGAACTATAATATATCGAGTTACCAGAAACAGAGTTATGATTCGATCAACAAAGTAGTTAAAGCAAATATCTCCTTAATTGATAATTACTTGGATCAGCTTATAACGGTGTCCAAAATTGTGGCTAACGACCAGGACATCATAAAAGCAGTAACCTATCGCAACAGTGTGCAGGAAGTAGATTATGCTGTTGAACTCTATAATCAACGAGAAGTTTCATCCAAGATTAAGCAGCTTGATGTACTAGGCAATATAACGAACGCATTGATCATAGGTAATGATTATGAGTATTTATACTACTATGGAAGTTCACCTGTTCGTGGGTACCGTTTTGATCAACAAGAATGGTTCAATGACGCCAATTATATTGATACGAAATATATACGGTTTACGAATTTTCACCCAGCAGATTACCTCTTGGATCATAACAATCGAAATACCGTTTCCGTTATTACACCGATTATAAATGCGAATCAGTATTATGCAGCGGGTCGTGCCTTTTTAATGAGTGATTTTAATATTGACCCTATTATTTCGGATAAAAGTGGACAAGGAGATATGCAAATCGCGATCTATGATGGAATAAATCCGGTCTATTTTTCAAACAACAGTAGTCTTTCAACCGTGCAGAAAGAGAGAATCAGTGAGGGGCTAGCTAATGGAGATAAGTCTTTTACAGTTGCCAAGAGTGATGTACATCCGGTATCATATCTAGTCGTTAACGAAACTTCACAAGTGTCAGGCTGGACGATTCTAGGTATTATGCCGCTTACGGAAATAGAGGATATGAAATCTACCAATACGACCTTTGTTATCATTATGATTGTAATCGCTTGCATATTGGTCATTATGTTGTCTGGACTTATATCAAAATCTATACTAAACCCTATGCAGCGTCTGCTTCAGCGCTTCAATCAGATTGCTTCTGGAAGAAGGGACATTTCCTTCAAAGAGTCAAAGAGTATGGAGATTAACCTAATATCTGAAACAGCTGAACATATGCTTAAGAACATTAATCAATTAACTGACGATATTGTTGAGGAGCAGAAACGTCTGGCAAGTGAGCAACTCAAGGTGCTTCAGCATCAGATCAATCCTCATTTTTTGAATAATGTACTACAATCCATTAAATCCATGGCGATAAGCGGCGATACCGAATCAATCTCAAAGGCAACAACTTTACTCGGGAAAATATTATCGTATTCCGTATACAATCCATATGATCTTGTGGAACTGAAACAGGAATTGAGTTATACAGAAAATTATATAGCCCTTCAGAATATTCGATTTAATGGCATGATTATTTACAGCTTGAGTTGTGATGATGATCTCGACCATTATCCGGTTCCAAAACTGATGATTCAACCTTTAGTTGAGAATGCTATTGAGCATGGCTTTAAGGATCGTCAGGAGGGTAATCTATCGATCGTGGTAGAAGATGCAGGCAATGAGATTTATATAGCTGTCACTAATGATGGATCCGTTGTGGATTCAGCTGAAGTAGAACGAATCAACAATGTTTTAGCAAGTCAGGATACATACAAACAGAACAAGAGTATCGGCCTACTTAATCTTAATCAACGATTGAAAAGCTGTTTTGGTATGCAAGCTGGAGTCAAAATGCTGTCCAGAGAGGGCATGAATACAAGTATTGTCATTACAATACCGAAGCGAAAGAAGGATTAAAATGCTATCAGCGATCATTGCAGATGATGAAATTTTATCGATTAAAATGATGGAGAATATTCTGGATTGGGAGAGTCTTGGCATCCGTATCGTAGGTACAGCCCAGAATGGATTAGAAGCGCTCAATCTATGTCACTTGAATGACCCGAACATTATCATTACGGATATTCAAATGCCTAATCTAAATGGACTGGAATTTATTAAAAAAGCTAGAGTTACAAATCCCGAGGCAGAATTTGTTCTAATCAGTGCTTATGCGGATTTTGATTATGTGAAAAAGGCAATTGAGCTCGGATGTACGAATTACATTTTGAAGCCGATCGATGAACTTGAGTTAGAGCAGACCTTAAAGAAGATCATTGCCAAGATCAGTGACAAGAAAACAGCGGAGAAGAACGCGGTGAAGAATCGTATGGAACATGACAGACAAGTCATACAGCGATTTATGACCAACGGAGCCAACCTGCTTGCCGCAGGAAAAAGCGTGAGTAGCCTCAATTTAGATATGAAATCGTACACGTTATTTAGCTTTAATCTTACAGACCAATCAATGAACGACTACATCGAGAACGGATTGCAGCTGGACGCACAGATGGGATTCATCATGGATCGGATGTCCAACGTTATGGATAATTTCGGTCCATCTATTGTGTTTGATTACAAGGATTATGCTTGGTCAGCAATTCTTACCGGTGAGTACTCCCATGAATGGCTCGCTGAATGTGCTACGAAGATGATAGCATTCTTCGCTGAGGATATTCGTATGGACATTCGAGTGTGCTTTAGTTCTCATGGATTTCGGCTGAGTGAACTTCCTGAGGTATATAAACGTTTAGAAGATCTAAACCGATATAGTGCATATATTGGAGAAGAGCAAGTTCTCGGGTACGGCTACAATATCGTCGAAACAACATTTCAGCAGGTAGATTTTTTAGCTTATACGAAGCAGTTGGGCGAATATCTGAATCAGAACGAAGCGGGAGAAGCTGCACGCATCATCGAAGAGGTCTTGTTACTATCCTGTAAATCGGACCCTGCCTCTCTTCATTTATTTATTGATTTTTACTACAATGCTTTTTGTGCGATACGAGAGAGACTTATTAAGGGAAATCGATTAAAAGAGCAGCAACAGTACATCCTTAATATGAGCTATCAGGATATATCGGATATATCTACAGCAGATGAAATGAGCCGGTTCATGAACCGAATATTACAGCTTCTTTCGAGCGAGACTTCGCAGACAATCCGGCCACAGTATAGTGACTTGGTGGAAGCAGGTATTCATTATCTGAATGATAATTTTGATCGTAATCTTTCTTTAGAGGAGATATGCTCAGAGCTTTCTGTAAGTAAAAATTACTTCAGCTATTTATTCAAACGTGAGACTGGCTGGAATCTGTGGGCGTATCTGACTGAAATTCGGTTAACGAAATCCAAAGAGTTGCTGCGAACAACCGATTACAAAAGTTATGAGATCGCCTATATGGTCGGATATGACAATCCTAGTTATTTTTCGAAGTTATTTAAGAAAAGCACCGGGCAGACACCGAATGAATACCGGGCTGCAGAAACGTAATGGAGTGCTACTGAAACATTTAATATATAATCCTATGAAGGCTTACCCTCCGGTAATCTAAGCTTTTGACCTCGGGGTAAGCCTTTTCTGTGATTTGAATCAGATCGTAATAAAGTGATAGAAACGATAAAGGAGGCGTAATATTCTGCAATCGCTTTCATTTCTCGCTCGAAAACAACTTATAATTTGCAAAAACACATTAATTTAATGCTATACAAACGGAATACAGTTTATTCGAACATCAATGTGTCACTGGTATGATATAACAAGAAACACGGTTTGCACATAAAAGGGGGATACAACACATGAAGAAAAAATGGTTATCTATGCTACTTGTCTTGACCATGATTCCAGCTCTGATTGCTGGTTGTGGAAGTGGCACACCAAAAGGCGAATCATCCAGCGGGGATGGAAAGGATAAGGAAGTGAAGGAACCGGTTGAGATTCGGATCATGGGATACAATGCGGAATCTTCCCGAGCGACTTATTTAAAAATGCTAGATGAGAAGCTGCCTAACATTAAGATTGTATTTGAATTTGTCGCACTCGATAATTTCAACAACGTCTTGAATTCTCAGCTTCAAGCTGGTCAAGGTCCTGACATTATTGAAGTAGGTGGCGAGACTAGGTTGCTAGCTAACGCAGGATTCCTTATGGACCTGACGAACGAAGGCTTTACATCGAAATATGCGGATGCTGGTTTAGCACCCTACTCGCTAGATGGAAAAGTGTATGCTACTCCGCTTCAAAGTTGGTATGAAGGTATCTTCTATAACAAAAAGATGTTCCAAGAATATGGAATCGAAGTACCTAAAACCTTTGATGAGTTCATTCAAATCCATAAGCAGTTAGCGGATAAAGGAATTAAACCACAGACGATGGGCGCACAATCTTGGGAACCAATGATGAAACAAAGTATTGGCCTTGTAAACAATGATTTTTATTCTAACCCAGATAACAAAGACTTTGACAAGAAATTCAATAAGGGAGAAGCTAAACTTGCAGACGCATGGCTTCCTGCTGTAGAGAAATGGTCTCAGTTAATCACGGAAGGTATTCTGAAACCGGATATGCTCGGATTAAGTTATGACCAAGCACTAGATGAATTTGCAACAGGAAAAGCAGCAATGTGGGAAAGTGGTCCTTGGGCTGTCGGAACGATTATGGAGAAAAGTCCAGATTTCGAACTAGGTATGTTCCCAATCCCTGGCTCTGAAGAAGGACCCGGCTGGCTTGTAGGAGGACCTGGATCTGCTTTTGCAGTAAATGCAAATACAGAGCATAAAGAAGAGGTACTTCAAATTCTAGATTTAACAGCAACACCAGAAGCACAGCAAGCACTTATTAAAGACAATGCAGGTAGCTCTTTCTTGAAAGGTGTAGAAGTAGATTTAGGTGAGATTTATGCTGATTGTGAAGAAGCCTTTAAAGCGGGCAATGTATATGCTCCATGGACAGCAGCATGGGATTCAGGTAACCCTGTGGTAGAAGGTTATGGAAAGTCACTTCAAGAGGTTGTAGCCGGCGTCAAAACGGTGAAACAAGCACTTGAAGATGCTGATAATATCAATCAGACCATGCGCGAGTCGCTCAAATAAAGAGAGAACGGGCCTTGTGCGAAATAGAAACCGGCTGCTTGAATCAGAGCTACCCGGTTTTTATTTCTCTCTGGCTTAAATAGGAGAGGAGAGACACCAGTGAATGCTAAACGAAGAGACAGAGTTTTCCTATTCATGATACTCCCGGCCTTCATCGGCTTTTTAATGTTATTCATTTTACCGACGGTCATGAGTTTTGGATACAGCGTAACCAACTGGTCTGTATATAAACCGAATTATAATTTTGTAGGTTTGGATAACTACGTAAGTTTATTTAATGACACGAAGAATATTGCGGCGATTAAACACTCAGTCACGTATGCTTTAGTCATTACAGTCATCCAAAATGGTCTTGCTATCGTATTTGCAGTACTGCTTAATCGAAAAGGGATCATGGCTAACATGGTTAAGTCGATTTTCTTCTTACCGGCAGTACTCAGTATTCTCGTTGTAGGTTTTCTGTTCCAATATATTATGACTTCTGCCGATTACGGACTTTTAAATAATATCATCCAGTTTTTCGGGGGTACACCTGTCAACTGGCTTGGAAATGGAAAGATTGCACTATATTCCGTATTGGCCACTCAAGTATGGCAGTGGACAGGATGGAGCATGGTTATCTATATCGCCAATCTAAAAAGCATCGACTCTTCACTTTATGAAGCTGCAGACATTGATGGCGCTAGTAAAATTCAGACTTTTCGTAGAATTACGCTTCCATTGTTATATCCGGCGGCATCATTCAATATTCTTATGAGCCTAATCGGTGGTCTGAAAGTGTTTGACGTCGTATTCGCGATGACAAAAGGTGGTCCGGGGTATGCAACCGAAACCATCATGACCACGCTGATCCGGGAAGGATTTAATTCAGGACGTACCGCGTATGCTTCGGCTTTTGCCGTTGTCTTCTTCGTGATCGTCTTCGTCCTGACCCAATTAATCACCTTCTTCTTAAACAAATGGGAGGAGAAAATAGCATGAGCCAAACGAGAAAATTACAATCTATGGGCATGAACCTTCTTTTTGCAGTCATTGGTGCGGTCATGCTGCTCCCTATCTATTACTTGCTCGTAACCACATTTAAGACACCTGCTGAGGCGACGGAAAGTCCGCTTGGAATACCTAAAAGCTTAAGTTTAGGCAACTATATCGAAGCGTTTAATGCCATGAATTATCCACGGGCCTTTATGAACAACCTTTTGATTACAGGTATTGCCGTTGTTGTACTTGTGCTGATTTCTTCAATGGCAGCCTATGTTATTGCAAGAAGCAACAAGCGCATCTTTAAATGGATGTTCGCCATCTTTATGGTTGGACTCATTATCCCTTTTCAAATTGCGATCATCCCGCTTTATAAAATCATTGCGGGTTTACATTTAATGAATACACTTCCTGGTGTCATATTAATTGATGTGTTTTGTATCAATCTTCCCTTATCTATATTTTTGTTTCGAGGTTTTATTAATACGGTTCCGATCGAGCTCGAAGAAGCAGCAGGCATTGACGGATACGGTACATTTAGAACCTTCTGGAGCATTATATTCCCGCTTCTGAAACCGATTGTTTCTACTGTGGCGATTTTGGATGCATTAGCCATATGGAACGATTTCTTAACACCACTCTTGTTTTTACAGGATCCGAATAAAGCGGTCTTGCTTCAAGAGGTTTACAAAAATGTCGGTCCATTCTCTACGGATTGGACATCGTTTTTCCCCATGTTGGTGTTGTCCACTTTACCACTGGTCATCTTCTTCCTCATCATGCAAAAGAGCATTATTGATGGTGTAGTGGCTGGTGCAGTAAAAGGATAATATATTTAAACTCGTCTAAGGAGGAAGTTAAATGTCATGGAGATCGGTAAGAAATGTACTCAGAGTTCCAGTGTCGCTAGCATTATTAGCAGGATTGATTCCTGCAACATTAGCCCACGGAGCTACTGAATGGTCCCAGCAAGTTGAAGCCGAAAGTGGATCAAAGACAGGTACAGTAAAAGAGGAAGTTGTAATAGGGAATTCGGGGAAAACCGTTAGTTTTATTGATAACGGAGAAGCGAATAGTCTAACTGTTCGAGTCACGCCTCCACAAGGTACAACTTTTGACATGAGCATTCGTTACCGATCAGGAGAGATTCGAAATTTAATGTTCTCTGTTAATCAACAGGCTCCGCAGCATATATCCTCTCTGAATAGTGGCGGATGGGGTACATTTACGACTGAGACACTTCCAGTGAAACTTACGGCGGGACAGGAAAACACGATTAAATTCTTTGCTCCTACGGGACAGAATGGCCCTGGTCTTGATTATATTACGTTTCGTGAATCATCTCCGTCTCCAATAGAGAAGCCGGGTTACCGGCTGATATTTCAGGAGGAATTTGAGGGGAACACCTTAGATGAACAGAAGTGGGTAGACAAGTATCTATCTTCATGGACGAAGACCCCACAGTGGGCTCAGCCGACATACGTGATGGAGAATGGTCTCATGAAGTTGCAAATCATGGCTAATACCCAACCATGGGCACCTGAGTTTGATGGACAAACCGTAGTATCAGGCTTTACAACAGGAAACAGGAATGGTCTTCATAATTGGAATGGAAACAATGTTGTTAGAAATCCATTGGAGACTGAGTTAACGCATATTAATAAATATGGTTATTATGAGATCCGTGCGATGGGACAGCCTGGCTCATCACGACATGTTGCTTGGTGGCTTCTAGGATTTGAAGATACACCGAAAGAATCTGCAGAAGTTGATATTTTTGAAATTTTGGGTTTGAATGCTCATCAAGTGCCAGTTGCATTTCATCGCTGGGGTGATCCTGATGCGCCTCAGGGCAATGGCTTTACTTACACGAATAACAATAAGGATTTTCATAATGAATTTCATACGTACGGCTTTAATTGGGTTGAGGGTGCAGGGAGTGGAAACCAGCCTGACAAAATGGAGTTTTACGTTGATGGTGTAAAGACAGGCGAAAGAAACGTGAATATTAGCTATCCAATGATTCAACTTTTCTCATTATATGAGAAGAGAGCGGGGGGATGGACAGGACCATGGGTGAGTAAACCATACCCTAATACATTCCGTCTAGATTATGTACGTGTATACAAGCCGATTCCTCAAGGTCATGTAGCACTGCCGCCCGAACAACTTGCTATTACTAATATAGCGAATGTTACGATGTCAGTACCTCCTTCATCCACACCAAAATCTTATATCTCTGCCGTGGTTGGACAAGAAGGACAGACTTTTACAGAACCGAATTTACCTGGCACGAAGTCATACACGAATGTTACTTATAATGATGGAGTCGTCACTCAAGAGTTTGTACGATGGGATCCAATCTCAGCTCAGGATTTGGAGAAATTAGCTAGAGGAGAGAGTATTATTAAGAATGGAGTGCTCCCGAATATTCCTTCCAATACGCAAGGATTGAGCACACCGACGTTGACAATAAACCCTACCTCTTGGGATACGAATCTAAATCCAAACAAGTTAGATCTCTTATTTGATGGCGATACCACTTCGAATTCGTCGGCTTGGACGGCTGTTATGAATCCACTCCCAGCCAACGCTTTCATCTCTTATCATTTCGGTAGTCAAAAGACGATATCATCTATGTTATTCTCAGCCAATTACGGGAATGGACAGGGCATTCGTTCGTTCACACTTTCATCGTGGAATGCGCAGACCAGTAGCTGGATAGACCAAGGCGTAGAGTATACAATCCCTTGGACAAGTGTTGGTGATCGTGAAGCAGGTGAAACGGTAAGGGTTAATCTACAACAGCCATTAACAAGTTCTGCTATCAAAATCAATATCAAATCCGTCAATACGAAATGGGAGAACAAAATCGTAATGCGTGAGATTGCATTTGTAGAATAAATGAATTTGAAACGTAGAGCCAAAGTGGATTCTTTGAGAAAAGGATCCACTTTGGGTTTTTTAACGTTTATAATCAATGTATTGATTTCAGTAGGAGCTGATTGCTTGGAAAGAATATTATTAAAGACAATCCGAATTAGAATCCCCACTAAAAACAATATATTAAGAAATTTAGTACCATCACATTTTGAGATGGTTTTTTTATTGATTAAAAAGTGAAGGAGCAGAAATCTTCAAACACATATATAGTGTCTAATTTGATTAGTATGATTTGATTAAAACGAATGGATAAATAATCCCTTCTATAAAAATAGTGGCATCCCCATACCTCATACTTTGTAATTCTTAAAAAGTCTTCATTATGCGCTGTTACTATTAGACCGTAATAACGAAATTGAAATTGCTATGAAAGAAAATAAGCTTTGTAAAATATTAAATATGATGTTATATTTTTAATTATAAGGAATGATTTGGTAAACATCCCAATCATACCTAAAATTATTTGATAAAGGGGAATAATAAGACGATGAATCGAATGATGAAATTTGCAACAACTGCTACAATGGCTGCTACTTTGTTGGTGAGCGGTTCCTCTGTATTTGCTAACGAAAATGCTTCTCCTGCACCAATCCCTAGTCTAAGTTTGATAGATTCAACAGAAATCACACCTTATGATACTTCAAATGTGATTTATAACAATCAACTTAAAGATGGGGTAAAACCAAAATTCACTATCCCAAAGGGCTATGGATGGGTGAAAGTCTGGGTTCAAAATAATACTAATGCGGAAATGACTGTCCGAGTTACTCAAGGCAGTCTTACGGGAACGGAAAAGATGAATTTTAAAGTAGCAGCTAATAGTCAAGGGTACTTAATTGGAACTGCTGCTTGGTCAACTGGAGATTTTTATGTTGCAGTCTCCACAGCAAACAGTGTAGCACTTTCAGGCTTGTTGTCGGTCAAATTGGCGACTACACAAGGGGAGCTTTAATTAAACTCTTCCATTTGCTTTAGAAACTAACCCTATTTATTAGTTCGATGCTGCAATAAACGCTTCATGACGAACCTTTTCGAAGTCTTACTTCGGTCTAATCGAATATTTTAATACGAACCTCTTTGGCGTCCAAATGAACCATTCCTTAATGGAATTTATGGACGAGTGAAGTGCACCCCTTAGAATAAGACATTGGAAAAACCCCTAGGTTATTCCGATGAATTATAGGGGGTGCATTTTTATGTAGCAGACGGTCAAAGGTATAAATTATTTTCAGAAGAAGTAAAAAAGAGGAGATTCGCCTGCATGTTTAGGAAAACTGGAATAGGGCGAATTAACAAGCATTTCAACATTCAAGATAAAGATCGAGATAAGAAACAGCACTTCACAATTACGAAGAAGCTGCGAAACCAGGGCAAATAACTGAACTTTTCCAGTTCTGCAAGTGGATACCATGGCTATTGGAAGCGAAAAGTGAATGACCGGAATGCCGAAGACAAACGGCTGATCTGTATAGTGTACAAACGCTACGAAGGAAAATATGGTTATCGACAAATGGATATAATCCAATTCCGCGTGGGCGAGCGTTGACTATACCTCTCGGGTTGACCAAAGTGCTGATAGGGTCTTTTTTCACATAATCCAAACATAAAATTATTCCTTTCACGCTTTTTTTTCTAAATATATAAAAGATACACCAGGATTTAATGAATGTTTGGGGAGAAGAACAACACCTCCCTCTTTATACTTTGAGAGGGAGGTGTTGTCGCATTACATTAGATCTAAGCCTAGTTCTTCACTTTTAACAGTTTCGCGATAAAGGCTGCTGCTTCGCCGCGTGTAGCAATCTGCTGAGGAGCAAATCGATTCTGTCCTACCCCGCCAACAAGACCTTCCTTAACAGCTGTTGCGATATAAGGTACTGCCCAAGCCGGGATAGATTTACGATCTGAGAAGGAGAGGGATGCATTAGCATTTACCTTTAGTCCTGCAGCACGAACCATCCAGGTGGTTACCTCTGCACGATTGAGCTGCTTATCTGCTCTGAATGTACCATCCGCATAACCACTAACAATTCCTGCTTCGATAGCGGAAGAAACATAAGGCTTAGCCCAAGCTGGGATATTCTTCACATCTTTAAATGTAAGGTTATTCATCTGGTTATTCATCCCTAAGGCACGACCTAGCATCGTAATAAATTCCGCGCGGTTAATGGTTGCGTTCGGTTTAAACGATTGGTCGCTGTAACCCGAAATGTACCCCGCTGTAATACCGGCTTGAATGGCGCTTTCTGCCCAGTGTCCTGAAATGTCTTTAAGTACAACCGGAGTGGTGCCGGTTCCCTCATTCCCTGTAGAACTACTTCCATTTCCAGTAGTACTTCCGTTGTTCGAACTGTTGGTTCCACTATTGTTGTTATTCGAACCAGTATTGTTGCCATTCGTATTGCCTGATCCTGTGTTACTTCCACCACCGGAAGAATTTCCGCCACTAGAACCAGAACCTGGAGTAGTGGGATTGCTACCATTGTCCGTACCTGTTCCAGGGCCCGGTGTAGAAGGCTCCGAATCTTTTTTGATAATACCAAATTGATCTACAATGAATGGTTTCGCATCATTTTTATTCTGATCGATTTCATAAGTAACAGCTGTAAACTTGTTACCGTCTACTGTAATACCCATAAAGTTTTGAACCTGGCTCCGTTTGGGTCTACGGTTATCACTTGGATCTGGACCATAGATAGCAGCATGATTCTCCTCGGCTCGGTCGAAGAGATTATAATAGCTTTCCCCAAGTGTATCACTAGCGTTCTTGTAGTATACTTTTGGTCCAGCTGTCGCTGGTATGACATAGATGCTACCATCTGGATTAACACTGTATTCGATGGTTTCTCCATGTAAGGATTCTTTTATTTTTGTAGGAGATGTTGCTTTACCATCTTTAGTAATCGGTTTGGTACGGGCATAAATATGGTCATGTCCTTGCATAACAAAGTCAATGTCCAGTTCAGCCATAAGGGGTGCAATCTGCTGTCGAACTCCGTTAGCCCCCATGATATCAGAGTCAGTTGCATGGTTTGAGGTCGTATAAGGTCCCTTATGAATATTGACAAATATCCACTTCGCACCTGCTTTTTTGGCTGCAATGGCATCTTTCTTTAACCATTCGACTTGTTCTTCGGAGAAGTTTGCATATTTTTCTGAATCTTCGTTAGAATTCAGTACGATAAAATGAGCATTGTTGTAATCATAGGAATAGTAAGCTCCAGTTTCCGTAGCGGAACCTTTAGGTTCATTAATATTAAAGTGCTCATAGAAAGCAAAATTCTCATCCTCATGATTACCAGCAGAAGGTACGAAGGTCGTATTTAATAGACTCTTTTGAGAGAAGCCAAGCAACCAGTCCCATTGTTCTTCTTTAGTGCCCTTATCCACCAAATCTCCATTGTGAACGACAAACTGAGCATCCTTGACGGTTTGAAGTGCTTTTTCAAGTGTCTGTGCAGATAATTCAGCTTCATCTGAAGTTTTAGCTTGTGTATCTGCAAGATCAATGAATGTAAAAGCACCACTTGCTGCTGAAGTTTGAATGGTGCCAACATCACTCCAAACCCCGCGTTCTTTATCGCCTACCCGATAATAATACGTAGTATTCGCTTCAAGTCCAGTGGCCACTGCTTTATGAACGAGTTCGTCTCTGGAATTGCTAGATGGAGCAGAGGAGCCTGTAAATATAGTTGCTTTGCTAAAGTCAGGTTCTGAATCCGTTTGTTTCGTGATTTGAACAGTTGAATCCGTTAGCTTTGTGGACGTATACCACGTAAAGCCTTTGGAAGACTTCGTATCTCCATAAAAAGTAGCAGTTATTTTGCTAATCTTCTCATTGCTGTAATCCGGTTCATCCTGTTTGGTAATTCCAAACTGATCTACAATAAATGGGGTCGCATTGTTAATACTTTGATCGATTTCATAGGTTAATGCACTGAGTTTATCGCCGTCAATTGTAATGCTTGCAAAATTCTGAACCAGTCCGCGCTGAAGACTTCCATTCTTAAAGGCATGGTTCTCTTCAGCCCGCTCAAATAAATTGAAGTAGTTATCTCCCAAGAGAGAGCTTTTATTTTTGGAATAGACTTTCGCACCCGCCGTAGAAGGAATGTAATAGATTGTTCCGTTAGGTTTAACGGCATATTCAATAGTATGTCCTTGATAAGTTTCGGTGATTTTTTCTACATTCTCAGCGGTACCATCTGCAAGAATCGGCTTAGACCTTGCGTAGATATGATCATGTCCTTGAAGTACAAGATCGATACCAAGCTCATTCATCAAAGGAGCAATCGTCGTACGTTCTCCACCCGGTCCCATGATATCGCTATCCGTCGCATGGCTAGCTGTTGTATAAGGACCTTTATGTAAATTGACAATGATCCATTTGGCTCCTGCAGCTTTAGCCTGACGAACATCCTCTTTCAGCCAAGCAACTTGCTCAGGAGAGAAATTACGAAAATCCGAGGAATTCTCATTCGTATTCAGTACGATAAAATGAGCATTACTGTAATCATACGAATAGTACTCACCTGTTTCAGTAGATGAGCCTGGAGGAGATAATATATTGAAATGTTGGTTGAAAGAATACTTTTCTTTCTCATGATTTCCTGTTGCTGGAGCAATGGTTGTATTGAGTAAGCTATTTTGCGAGAAGCCAAGCAACCAATCCCATTCTTGTTCATTAGAACCACGTTCAACAATGTCGCCGTTTAGCATGAAGAATTGTACCTCAGGTACGGTCTGCATAGCTTTAGAGATCGTGGCTGCAGATAGTGCAGCTTCTTCTTCATTCTGAGCTTGGGTATCGGATAGATCGACAAAAGTAAAGGCTCCGTTCTCAGGTGCCGTTGTGAATACTCCGACTTCACTCCATATATTTAAGCTTTCGTCTCCCACACGATAGTAATAAGAAGTTTTGGGTTGTAGTCCTGTAGCTTCTGCCTTATGTGAAATTTCATCGGAGTATTTTGCTGATTCTGATCTACCTACGAACTTCATGGCGGAATTAAAATCAGGTAGATCACTTCCTTTTGGAACAACTTGAAGATCGCTGTTTACCGATTGCTTAGGAGTGAACCATGTAAATCCTTTAGCAGTCTTAGGGTCACCCTTAAAAGTAACCGTAACTTTTGTTACTTCAGTCGTAGGTACAGGTGGAGCATCTTCATGTGCATCCAGACGCATATCAAAGTACAAATCCGAGCTACCATCACTCTGCTGATGAACTTCTACTCCGATCTCATTATCTCCATCCCGTAGTAGAGCTTTAAGAGAATTCGTCAGATCGATATCTGAATAAATAACGGGAAGATCTTTACTCGAAATAGCTTTTGTATAGAAGTCGATCGGACCATCCGGCATTCCGAAACGAGTCACTTCTTGACCATTTACATAAAGGACTGCACCATCATCGATTGCAAAGGTTCCGAGGATTTGTCCATAGTTTTGAATCTGCTCCGCATTCACATTTATATTTTTGCGGAAATATGTAGTGCGTGGCTTCATTTTTTTGTCACTGCCGTAACTGGTAGTTGTTTGTAGTGGCCCAAACTTATCTGTGGCGATCATACTGCCATTATCTTTGTAGCCGAAGGGGGCCATTCCTTGACTCCAGCTTGAATCATCGTAGGTGGCTTGCCAAACAGTGCCAAGGTCATTTCCTTGGTCATTGTATTTCCATTCCGAATTCTTTTCCAGTAAGATATCCCAACCTTCTAATGATTCAGCAAAGACTGGCGCGCTTTTCGGGATTACAACCAGCCCAAGTAGTAGAGCTAGTGCTAGAATCATCGACGTGCCCTTTTTCAATCGTTTGTTAAACATGAATACACTCCTTTTTAGTTTGGAAAATATAGTATTTCTTTCAGAAGCATAGCAATGATTTGTTATTAGAGTATTATGGATGATCACTAGTTGTATAAAATTAACAACAGCAGAATTACTTTTATCTTATAATTGAAGTTAGAACATACAATAAACAGAATTGTGGGTGGAAATATGCCAATGTCAGATTACTATAAGAATTTAAGAGATAAATTAGGACCAGATTTATTGTTTATGCCATCTGTTGCAGCAGTTGTAAGAAATGAGAAGAATGAGATCTTATTTATACGTAAGGAAAATGAGGTTACTTGGGGGTTACCTGCGGGTGCTATAGAAATGGGCGAAACACCGTCTATAGCGGTGAAGCGAGAAGTATATGAAGAGACGGGATTGCATGTGAGTACTGAGCAGATTCTTGGTGTTTTTGGTGGAGAGAAATACCGGTATACATATCGTAATGGTCATCAAGTTGAATATATTGTAACGGTGTTTGAATGTTCAATTATTGATGGGGAACTGAATGGACTTGATGGAGAAGCAGTAGAGCTTCGATTTTTTACAGAAGAAGAAATTCCGGAAATAGCAATTCAATATCCTAAGGAACTATTTATGAAAGATCTGCATAGCGACAGGGCTTTGTATGAATAATACTCAAATAATTCATCATGCAACTATTTCATGAGTACTTCGTCTATTATGTGAATAAGTCAATCTCTGTGGAGGTTACTATTATATAAGATCTAGGAGGGACACATGCAGTTCACAAGGAAACAAAACACAAACAGTATTATTTTTATTACGACGATTCTAATCTTGATAGCGTTGTTAGTTTACTTCACTTCGGACAGGTCGAACAAACCATATGGAAATGATGAAGAGTCCATAAAAAAAGTAATAACCTCGATCGAAGGATACGAAAATGATTCGATAGAAATACTAGAGATCAAAGATATAAATGACATTAGAGTTGTAGGTTTTTTAATAGATAATAATCCTGCATATATTCAATTCACCAAAAATCAAAAAGGTAATTACGAATGGAAACACATTGAGAAAAATTCGAATCAATCATTTGCTTCTTTTTTAGTGCTGCAATCGAAAGATATATCCAAGTCGATGTCTTTCATGATAGTTACAAATCCAGCGAATGATATTGCTAAAATGCGCTTACAAGTAAATGAACAAGAAATACTGCAGAATTTTAATATCCATGAGAAATCAGTTGCTTGGATCGATTTGCCTGACTCAAAAGATGGAAGCTATGCATTTGATTATAAATATTACGATAACGAAGGAAATTTAATAGAACATAATTAGTTAGCAATGAAAAATATGATTCTTCGACTCATAAGGATGCATAGTCAATATAAATAGCTACCATCATGCATGGTAGCTATTATTCATTGTAGAATGAGAGGTGATATATGTGGCGAATATTAGGAGTTACATCTTGATGTTGGTAATAGGTGTTTCCACCGTATTTGCAGGATGTTCTTCAACAGATAAAACGGAACATACTATAACTCAACGTATAGAAGTATCTGATTTTGTTCTCGAAGTAACAACGTCAACAGTTATAGCTACTGGCGATGTATTAGAAGTGAAAGGAACTCTAACCTATACGGGTGTTAAACCCGTAAAAGTTACTCACGGAGAGTCAATCATTCGCTTTTACTTCTCAGGTAGTAACGAAGAGCGTAATTATACGAATAAGGGGTACTTAACGGGGTCAAATCGTGGAGGTGGCAGATGAATTTATAGCCACGAAAAAAGGTAAACACGATCTATCTGTGAATTTTGATGGGTTTAGTAGTTTACAGAATGGAACATTAACTATGGATCCGATTGAAATTCTTGTTAATTAGACTTATTAGTAGAATGGAGTTGCATTCAATGAATATTATGTTTGTGTGTACTGATAATTTTACTCGAAGTGTAATAGCTGAATTTTGTATGAAGGATTTTCTTCGCAGAAGTAGTAATACTTCAATAAAGGTCAATTCTGCGGGTATACAAGCAAATAATGATATTAGCAAGTATTCGAATATTCATTTTAAGATAATGAATGAACTGAATATAGACACCACTGGTTTCACCAGGACAATGTTTGATGGTAGGTTTTTTAATGAATATGACGTAATCATTGCTATGAGTGA
The DNA here is from genome assembly GCF_058781425.1 of Paenibacillus sp. FW507-14B1B. Taxonomy (NCBI): domain Bacteria; kingdom Bacillati; phylum Bacillota; class Bacilli; order Caryophanales; family Paenibacillaceae; genus Paenibacillus; species Paenibacillus sp. FW507-14B1B. The sequence goes on from NZ_JBYSWS010000001.1 coordinate 272,350, forward strand.
TTTGCATCGTACTTATATTAAAGAGCAATACAATCGTGATGTTCCTTTATTTAATGAAATATATAACGGTCAAAAAACCTCAGTGAATATAGGACCGCCCGATAGTAAAGATTTTTTGGAACAAATGAACAAGCTGGTCCATTTCTTTTATGAAGCAACGCCCCAAATGATTCGGAACATAGAGGAAAATAGAACTCACGTTAAAAGACTTAATTAAGGAGGGAATTTTGGATGGAGATATTATGGTTTATTATTATGGGCATGGGTATTGCATTTATTCTTTTATTCTTAGGTGAGATTGGTATAGTGTTACTTGGAGGAGCTACCTTTGGGCTTCTATTGTACATAGCAATTAAGATATCAACCAAGAATAGATAAGAAATATGAGGTGAAAGAATTGTTATTGGAAGAAGAGGTCTTATTATTCTTAAGACTTGGGTTGTTCATTGTTATGGTCCCTACAATCATAGTGGTTACTACTTTAATGATGAAGCATAAGAAAAGGGGATATGGGTGGATTCTTGCTCACTTCGTTCTATTCAGTATTTGCGCACTGGCAAGTATAAGGATACTCGAGACAAGGGCACAAACTAGCTCATGGTATAACTCGTTATCATTTGCATGGATTGGCATAGTATGGGCCGTCAGTATGTGCTTCCTCGTACTAGGTCTTCTAAATTTAAGTAAAGTCCACTCAATGAAATAAGGCAGCGCTCCCGGATTTGAGGGAGTGACTGCCTTATTCTACATTACCTGAGAGACACATTTCTCTAAATATTGTGAAAGCGTCCTTTGAAAATATAAGTTAGCGTAATGATGATGTAAATGGCTAGCGTAATACTGGTTACAATGATCGATGTCGTACACACAATACCGATTAGAATAGCACATAAAGCGATAATGGCGATCCAAGTTGTATACGGAAAGAATTTCACTTTATAGCCACTAGTATGTCCAGGCATTTTCTTACGTGATTTCAGATGAGCAATCGCTATGATTAACCAGATAAATAACACGGTATACCCAAGGGACCCCATTAAATAGTCGAATGTCTTACTACCTGCAAATAAGGAAATGATCACACCAATATATAAAAAAGAAGTACATATTAAAATGGCGTACACAGGGACCTTCTTGTTAGATAGACGCGAAAAGATTGATGGGATCAGTCCATCCATGGCTTGAGTGTAGAGTACACGGGATGCACCATACAGACCGGAATTCATCGATGAAATAATGGCGAGCAGGATAACAGCATTCATAATGTGATCCGCACCAGGAATTCCTATCATGTTAAACACCATCACAAACGGACTTTCCGGTACGCCATTCACTTCTGTCCATGGGATTAGACTGACAATGATGAAGAACGGAATAATATAGAAGGAAATGATCCGGAATAACGTATTACGAACCGCTTTAGGCACAACTTTTTCAGGGTTCTTCGTTTCTGCGAGAGTAACACCTATGATTTCTGTACCTCCGTAGGAGTAAATGACAACAAGCATTGCTGTAATAATACCGCTAGGACCATTCGGAAAGAATCCTCCATGATTTGTTAAATTAGAAAAACCAACAGCTGTATGATTACCGAAGCTGACGAGTAAAAGAATAAAACCTGCAATAATAAATACAACAATAACCGTTATTTTAATTAAAGCCAGCCAATACTCTGTTTCAGCAAACACTTTAACGGATAATAAGTTAATTGCAGTTACGATGATGGATACAACTAGAGCGAGAATCCAAATCGGATATTCTGGTAACCAGTACTGTATAAAAATAGCTGCAACGATGGCTTCGGCTGTAATATTAAGCACCCACATTTTCCAATAGATCCAGTCCAAAAAATAAGCGGGGTACCTTCCTAGGATTGACTCTACTAGATCTCTAAATGTTCTAGCATTACTATTACGTACAGCCATTTCGGCGAGACCCTGTAAAACGAATAGTAGAATGATTCCTCCTATTAAATAAGCGATAATGACGGAAGGACCTGCCATATCAATAGCTGAACTACTTCCTTTAAAAAGGCCAGCTCCAATAGCTCCGCCTAAAGCCATCATCATAATATGACGAGAAGTCATTGTCCGCTGTAATTTCTGGTTGTCTCTCTCCATAACAATTCCTCCAACAATCATAATCTTAACTATAAATTAAAATGTTCTTCGTATTGCATTAGAAAAAGGCATATCGTCTCTTCCTTCATACTTCTATGAAAGAAGAGACGATATGCCTTAAGCAAACCGCAGTACCACTCTTGTTGGTTCACGAATGAACCCAGCTCTTAAACCTTGTAACGAAGGTTACTCGTTAAAACATAGAGAATAGTTGACCTATTCTTTTTGTCTTACCACTCCTGGGCGAGTTCAGAGTATTATTGGACTGCTTCACACCAATCGCAGCTCTCTTTACCTAATAATTCACTCTTACTATTCCCTATCTTTGTGTTATCTATATGAGTTCTTATCATCTTTATAATATTTAGTACTATACGAATTTGTATTTATAAAGTCAATGATAATTTTACGTTAAGGTACATTTTTAGTCGTATGGTATAGTAAGAAGAGCCATCATAAGTGATGAATGACTAACCTTTTCTAGGAGGCAACAAATGTTTCAATATAGTAATCAGCAGTATTCAGGTATCGACTTTGGAACACAAGACTTAAGATATGGTGATCTCATAAGTTGTACATTTAAGAATTGCTCATTCGTTAACGGATCACTTGATGAAATCACGTCTAGCAATTGTAGGTTTGTTGAATGTGACTTTCGTGGAGCAACATTAAATGGCTCTATTCATAAAGAAACGGCATTTGAGAATTGCATTTTCAATGGTGCCAATCTGTTTGTATCCAAATTCGAGGTGTGTAAAACGACTGGCTCAGACTTTACAGAAGCTAATATGGATGGCCTGTCCATCGTTCAAGGAGACTGGTCATACACCAATTTGAGACATACCCGATTAGTAAGACAGGATTTACGAGGGGTTAAGTTTTATGAAGCGGATTTATCGGGAGCCAATCTGGAAAAAGCTGATCTAAGAGACTGTGACCTAACCATGGCGGTCCTAACAAAAGCTAAGCTGCAGAGTGCTGATGTAAGAGGAGCGAAGATGGAAGGTGTGGATTTTAAAACATTCTCGGTGAATGGTATGAAAATGGACAGGGAGCAGGCTGTATTGTTTGCACTTTCATATGGGGCGAAGGTAGGTTAATTACACTTCTATTGATAGATCAACCCAAATTTCATTCCATTTTTTCTCTTGCATGCGTTCTATATAAATTGAATGCAATTGGCTATTCTTTTGATAATATGGGGTAGGTTTAACCTTCTTTCTAAATAGATCCTCAAGTCCATAGGGTGCCATAATTATCATCTCATTATTGCACTTTTTGGCAGCAATTGCGGTAGGGATTTCAGTGAAATGAGCAACTCCGTCAATGGATGACTTGAAAGGGTCGAATCCATTTTTCAAATGCATACGTGCTTGATTTTTTACAGACCAAGGTTGATTTGGTATTAATGTCTCTAATTTTTGTTCCAATTCCTTTTCAGTTTCCCATGAGGTATCTGTGCTATCGAAGTATATAACATCAATGTCGTTTATAGGTGTATGTATATTGTGTAATACATCCCACACTTTATTTCTAAGGATTCCAGCAGCAACCCAGGCATCGTTTAGATTTAGTGCCTCAACGGCTTCGAGTACTGAAAATATGTATTTATCTCTATTAATAATGTCGATCAATTGGGTTTCGTAATTAGTCACATTAAAACTCCTTCCTTAATCACACTGTATATATAGAATATTATACTCACCTTTGAATGGAATGATATGAAATGAACAACAGATTACAGGATTCGGGCTATACATACGGAATCTTCACGAAAGAGAGAGATGAACTGATAGGAAGAATTGCACTCACGGGCATCGTTAGAGGTCCTTTCCAAAATGCGTACCTGGGGTATTTCATAGACGAGCAGCACAATGGCAAAGGTCGATTCGCGTACTAGAAAAATCAGGCTTTAGATACGAAGGACTTGCACACAACTATTTAAAGATCAATGGTGTACGGGAAGATCACTGTTTGTATGCGATCACTACTAAATAAGGATCAATAAATATTCACGAAGAATGAGCTGCCTGCAAATGGGTAGCTCTTTTAATTTCTTGTGTTAATCCTGCATATCAATGTTCCGTATAATTATGTCCTTATTGTACAAAAAAATGGCGTATCTTTTTAAAGAATGGTACCAGCTAGTTCAGTACAATGTATGATAACTATTAAAATTATGGATTACATTGGAGGGCGAGCTGTGACGGATTATCTATATCGCAATGCATCATTGCCTACAGTAGAACGAGTGAATGATCTCCTTGCCAGGATGACAACAGCTGAAAAAATAGTAAACCATACTTATATAAGAGGAGATTTTTCATATGACACAATCTGCTAAATGGACGATCTACGCGATACAGCACTCACATACAGATGTAGGCTACACCGAGCGCCAAGAGAAGATACGTCAGTATCATGTTGATTTTATACGTCAAGCCCTTGGGATTATTCGAGAAATACGATCTGGTAATCGACCAGACTGGAAGGGATATAAATGGGTTTGTGAAACGTTTTGGCCGATTGAAACCTTCTTGGAGAAAGCGACCGAGACAGAACGCGAGGAGCTGGCAGAAGCTTTCCGTAGAGGCGATTTCGGTCTATCTGGAACCTACCTGAATATGAGTGAGTTGGTTGGTAAAGAATTACTCGACTCGATGCTTGGCCGAATTCGAAGCTATGCGAAATCAATTAATGTGAAGCTAGAATCTGCAATGACAGCAGATATTACAGGCTTTAGCTGGGGCTACGGTCAATCACTGCATGACATGGGGATTCGCAACATGATTACTTGTATTCATACGCATCACTCCATGTTCCCTCTACGTAAGAAGCAGACACCTTTTTGGTGGGAGACACCGAAAGGTGATCGCATTCTGATCTGGAATGGCGAGCATTACGTGTTCGGTAATGACCTCGGTATCCAGCCGGGGCTTGGTGGTAATTATACAATTCGTGACGAGATGGACACTTCTAAAGGCGGCGTAACGTTTGAGATGGCAGAGATTCGAATCAATCGTTATCTTGAGCGGCTGAAGAAGGATGGTTTTCCATACCCGTTCATTCCAGTCATGCTATCTGGGCTACCTACAGATAACAGTTCGCCAAATGCGGAAATGATGGACTTTGTAAACAAGTGGAACGAGAAACATGGTGACCAAATTTGTATTCAGCCTGCAACGCTGGATGATTTCTTTGAAGAGGTTCGAAAGTATTCGGATGATATTCCAGTTTATCGTGGTGACTGGCCAGACTGGTGGACGGACGGAACGGGATCGACACCGATGCATGTTCAAGTATTCCGCGAGGCCCAGCGCGCTTACGAGAAAGTGAGACGCTTAGACCCTGCATGCGAAATTGTATCGGAGACGACCATGAAGGAAATGGAGAATGAATTGATGCTGTTCGCTGAGCATACTTGGGGATATCACTCCTCCGTTTCGGAACCGTGGAATCCGTTCGTACAGGAGCTTGGCGTTCGTAAAGATGCATTTGCAGCGAATGCAAGTACGCTGGCACATACAGCACTCTACGACATACTTGAGGCGAAAGGTGATGCTCTGCTGGCACCAAATCGTCCAATGCGCTTCCGTGTTCACAATCCGTATTCCTTTGTACAAGAAGATTACGCTCATTTTATTATGGAGTTTTGGCATTTGGATGAAATCCGTGATGGATTCGAAGTATACGATGAAGTCAGGGGTGATATTTATCCAGCCCAGCTTCGCGTAGCACACCGAGGTGCAATCGTTACGGTTCCGGTTAAATTGCAGCCTGGCGAAGAACGCACGTTGCGTATTCGTGCCGCGCAGATACCTGCAGACCGCACGGCATTCGGTTCCGATTTACTTGGATCAGACCGAGTAACGGACATTGCGGACCCGAATGATACTTCTGCTATCAAAGTCACTTACACAACGCTTGAGACACCGTTTGTACGGATGGAATGGCGCCTCGGAGACGGTATTGTTTCATGGATGGACAAGAAAACAGGTAAAGAGATGCTGCGTGCAGACCGAAATCATCATGCATTTAGCCCCGTTTACGACGTTACAAAAGCGGCTAAAGTGGAGGAAATGAATGATATCAGGCGCAAGATGGGTCGCAATCGTAAAAGTCCAGATGCATGGGTCTCTGTTGGCAAACTGCTAAAAGCAGAAGTCGCAGACAAAGGTCAGCTATACACAAGTGTAAGACTGACTTATGAAGTAGACGGATGTCAACATTACTCGCTGCTCGTGACTGCATATGCGGATAAACCTCGTATGGATGTTGCGGTGCGTATGCATAAGAATAGTGTATGGGATCCAGAAAATATGTATATTTCGATTCCATTCGGTGGACCGATCGAAGAGGGGCAACAGGAACTTTGGGTAGATAAACTTCAAGCACCCACTCGGCTGCGTATCGACCAACTACCGGGCAGTTTAATAGACTACTATTGCTTGGGTGAAGGGGCGGTCTATACCGAAGCGAATCAAGGGGTTGCTATTGCAATGCCGGATACACCACTTATTCAATTGGGTTCCTTGAAGCATGAATTCCGTATGCTGCAAGATGATGAAGGTATGCAGGATGACCCAGCACATCTGTACGCTTGGCCGATGAATAACTATTGGGAAACAAATTTCCGTGCCACGCTGGGTGGTTTCTACGAATTTCGGTATTTTGTTTCTTGGGGGGAAGATTTATCACAACCTGTATCTGCGCTTGAAACATGCCGCAGTATGAACGCTGGTATTCTAGCTTGGCGGATTAAAGAATCCTGATTGATTAATGTGGTAGATGAGATGACGTAATTTACTTTTAAACGGCGGCCCACGAGGCCGCCATTTTTTATTAGGATAGATCTTTCATAACAAATGAAGAGGATTTAAGCGGTTAACGTTGAATATGAGTTTGATAGTCATTGAGGAAGGTTAGGGGTTAGACTCAATTAAATCGACTTTAATAGGAGGAACGATCCATGGAACATAGAGACTCAGTAGTTTCAAACTCAGTTTTGAGTGCGCTTTCAAACCTGGCGTTAGAAGAGATGACAGAAGATAACAAAGGACCAACAAGAGAGGTGATCTTCGGGGAGAATCAACCGGTTACTCATGGATATCGAGCTGTGGATATTGAGCATTGGAATCCAGAGACGGATCCGAATGCTGAGCGCCTAAGAGCTTTTGTACCATTGCAAAAAAGAAATGATGCATTCGCAGCAACGCAGGCCAATCCCAAACTTAGTCCTGATACCGAGTTATATAACTTAACAGGGGATTATGATTTTTATTTCCTAGGTGCTACGCCTTATAATAACGAATTCTCGAACTACTTGTTTAATTTTTGGCAATATACGGATTATTATGGCGGATGGCATGGAACGGTAACAGAAGATGTACCTCCAAACTTATATGACCCTTCGGAAACCGGAGAGGAGAAAATATTTGAATTTGGAATTGTAGATTTACCTAATCCAGCTTATACAAATGCTGCACATAAGAATGGAGTGAAATCCGTAGGTTGTATTTTTATCCCCCGTGGTGGACAGCCTTATGATCTATTGTTAAAACAGCGAGAAGATGGAACATTCCCCGTAGCAGAGAAGCTCATTGAAATGAAAGAGTACTTCGGCTTTGACGGGTATTTCATCAATCAGGAAACCTCCATTAAGCCTGAACATATTAAGATTTATAAGGCTTTTACAAAAACCTTAGTTGATGCAGGTTTATATACGCAGTGGTATGACACGGTGGATGATGAGCATGGCAAGCTGACCTATCAGCCTTCATTGATTCCTTCTCATAGCTCATTTGTTCGAGATGAAGAAATGGGTGGGGTTATGTGTCATTCTATCTTTATGAACTACAATTGGAATTCGCCAGATGGTTGGAATAATGGACCAAGTACAGATCAATCTTACATTATGAAGACCGTAGAAGAAGCGCATCGTAGAGGAATTGATCCTGTAAAAACTGTCTTTTCCGGTGTTGAGGCAGGTATGGGGGGATTTGGTGGTTCTCATAACTCAACACGAAATATGGACGTAATTCTAGATCCAAAGACAGGTAATCCATTGACTTCTATCGCTACACTAGGAGGGAATTTCGTTCAGTCTGCGCTTGAGAATAATAGAGATGATCATAATCAGTGGAAAATTGCTGAGCGTGAGCGCATGTGGTACACAGGTGTTAAGATGGACCCAACCAATACAGAAAAACAGCCTGGATATGCAAGGCCAGATATTGGTGTGGAAGATGCCTCTGAATGGAATGGGATATCCAGGTATATTACGGAACGCTCAGTCATTCACGGAAGTACCTTCGTAACGAACTTTAATACGGGTCATGGCATGAAATATTATGTGAATGCAGCCGTTTCGAATGATGAGAAATGGTCCAACATCAATTTACAAGATATTCTTCCCACTTGGCAGTGGTGGATTGATACAGATGGAACGAAGCTACAAGTCGATTTTGATTATGGGGACGCTGTAGAAAATGGCGATAAATTCAACTATCAACGTATTGGCGCCTATAATGGTGGTTGTTCACTTGTTGTGAATGGAACTTTAGATGCGAAGAACTTCCTGCGCCTCTATAAAACAGATCTGGACGTTAAAAGTACATCAACTGCGTTAATTACATACAATAAAACGTCAGTGGAAGACTGTTCGGAGATTCAGTTAGGATTGATCTTCAAAGATGCCCCGAATCATGTTGAAGCCATTCCTATACAAAGTAGTGGGATTAAAACCTATGGATACAAGACAGCACAGCTGGATTTAAGTGCTTATGCGAAACGTACGATTGCTGCGATCGGTTTAATTTTCAATCCCAAAGGGGAGACGATATTTAACTATCAAGTGAATATAGGTGAACTTAAAATTACAGATGGACAAGATTATACACCAAGTACACCTGAAGGATTTGCGATTAAGAATCGGTTCCATACCAATGAGTTCAATCTGATATGGAATCGTGAAGATTACAATATAGTGAAGCAATATCACCTATATGCACAGCTGATGGATGGCAGAGAGCAGTTTTTGGGTGGATTATATGGTGATCAATTCTACGTGAAATCGCTGGATAAACAAGCTGTAGCTCTTAAATTAACGGCTGTTGGTTCTGATCATTCGGAAAGTAACCCAGCGATCATATCTCTTCATCGCGAATACTTCTTATCGAATGTGATCGTTAACGAGAATAGCGAAGGCTTTTTAATTCAATGGGGTGAACAAACTCACGGTAGCAAAATTCGATTCGATTTAAGTTTTACCGATGGTCGGAAAGATACCTACACACAGATTGTTGATATGAACTTGGGTTCTACCACATTTGAAGTTCCTGTTAAAGACGATGATCGATATCTATTGAATATATCCAGTCTTGAAGTGGACGATTCATTCATTGACACGGTCAGCTTTACGGGGAAAATGCTAGATATGTATTCGGAGCCGTTCGATGGCAGTTACTATATTGACGGAGATACACTAGGCATTGATGTACCCTCCTCCAAAGATTGGTGGCATATGTACGTTACAATCAATGGTGAAGTCTTTCAACCCACGAAGAAGTATAATGATATGGAAACCGATTATTTCATTCGAGGTTTTCATGATTTGATTGGGATACCAGTTCCTGAGAATGGTTCAATCCTAAGTATTGCACTGGAGGATTATAAGGGGAATATGTCCGAGACCCGTAATATTACGATTTTGTAGAAAGAGAGTCGCCTTAACGGCGGCTTTTTTCTATGCTTTTTTTCTCTAAGAAAAGCACATTGAAATACCGATATAGTACCTGTACATAGCTGGAAGCAATTGTATACATGAAATAATTTAAAAGAGGAGAGGTTTGAAGGTGGCATCAACATTAGACAAAAGAAAATCACGATTAAGGTGGATTGGAAGAGTACTAGCACTCTGCATTCTACTACATAGTTCTTATGGCATCTCATCAGCGGGTACATATCAAGCATATGCTGAATCAGGAGTAACATCATACTCCAAGGATCAGCTTGAGGCACTAGATTATCTGAATTTGGTGAGATCCAAAGCCGGTCTTAAACCGGTATCGCTGGATCCACATGTTACGCAAGCAGCAATTGACCATGCAAAATACTATAACCTGAATAAAGAAGAGAAGGTTTCTCTGAGTGCACACCAGCAGGTGCAAGGCAAGCCAGGCTTTACAGGGAAGAGCGCTTCAGATCGCATAAAAACTGCCGGTTATCAATCGCCGAGCCGATTTGGATTTGGATACGGAGAAGTGATGGGTTTTCAAAAGAAAACGAGCACCGACGCCATGAAAGAGTGGCTTAACACTGCCTACCATCGCGTGATCATTCTGGACTCCAGCTATCAGAAGATTGGGATCGGCTTAGTGGAAGGTACGGCAGTGGTCGATCTAGTAAGCGAATATCAAAGTACACCTCAAGTGACTAATGATCTTACGGTCTATCCGTATGATGGAATGACGGACTCTGTTGTTGGGTTTTACGGTCATGAGATCCCTAACCCCTTGCAGCAGTTTGACGTTGACTTTTCAGGTACCATTATTTCGGCAGTTGCGAATGAGAAGATAGCCTCGTATAACGCAGTTATAAAGGATGAAAAGGGACGAGTTGTCCCTCATTTTCATGAATTATATGGGAGTAAGAAAATCTTCTTATATCCTAAAGAGATACTAGAAGGTCATCATACCTATAAAGTGTCTATAGAAGCCGTACTTGCCGATTCTGGTAAACAGGTGAACCGTTCCTGGTCGTTTAAGACGGGGAAAGGAAGACAGCTGCAATCGATAGATACGTTATATCCTGAACTTATTATCAATACGAATAGTCCGGAACAGCTGTACATACAAGGAAGATATGATGATAGAACAACGCTGACAAACCCTGCAGGTCTTATCTTTACTAGCAGTAAGAATAGTGGCCTGAGTATTACGGATGGAGGTTTGGTTACGGGGAAAAGTCCAGGGGTCTATACCGTTACGGTTCGTACACCTAAAGGTGCAAAAACCCAAATTAAAGTCTCAGTTCTTCAAAAGCTTATCATGAAAAAATATACGGGCTCAAATGCATCTAAATATGAGGATATTCAAAAGCATGAACAAAAGTCTTCGATTGAATGGGCACTGCAATCAGGAGTCATGACCGGATATGCGGATGGCAGCTTCAAACCTCAACAAACAGTCAGTGAGGCAGAGTTTTGGGTTATGTTCTTGAAAATGTTAAACATTCATTATGATGCTTACAAGCCGGCGAAATCTACGAACTGGGCAGATGGTGCTTATCAGATCGCTGAGAGCCGGAATATTCCTTTGGCAGGAATTAAAGATGTGAAGTTAAGAAATCAAAACATGACGAGACAGAAAGTCGCAGATATGATTACAGCCGCAGATGGTAAGAACTTTAATGCTACGGTTCAGTATGTTCTAGCTATGGATTATATGCGAGGGGTGACTTCAAGATCCCTTCAAGGGTTTGAATCCAATAAAATACTTACTCGCGCAGACGCTGCTGTATTACTCCATTATCTTCAGCCTAAATTAAAAGAGCTCAAGGGACGTCCTAAGTCTGAAACAGCAGATGAGGCGTTACCCAAAATGCCTGTTCAGGAATATTATCAAAAGCCTGCGAAGCTCGAAGATAAATCGATAATTGTAGAGTACACAGCTGAAGGGAAATTGAACGTAGAAGGGAAATTTCAAAGCTCAGTAGGCGAAACCCATACATTAATGGTCCAAACAAAAGATCCCGAAACCGGCAAAATGAAAGCCATTCAAGACTTTGAGATTACTGCGGACGATCAAGGTAAGTTTTCTTATCAATCAGCTGTCCCATATCAGGAAAAGATGCTGGTCATTTACCTTAAAGTGAAAAAAATCAACACTTATTACAGCATCGAAGTGACTCGGGGAACCATTAATATGCAGAAGTATTCATTATAATCTATTTTAAATTTTGTCTATAAAAAGCCTTGGCTGCCCAGCAGTCAAGGCTTTTTCGCTGATTCTTGTTTCGAAGAATCATGTCGCGTACAATCATGTATTAGTAGCTATCGAACGCACAATTCTTAGGAAGAAGGAGGGGGAATCTGATTACAATGTTTATATCCTCCAGCAGCACATGTACAGTAAATTGTCGCACAGTTGTTTACTTTTTTGCTGGGATCCTAACGTATCGGAATAATTTCGAAGCGGCTGCTAGGGAGATTGCTCTAAAATATCCCAATGTCAAAATCGTTACGATCTTTCCGTATGGAATGGCAAATGGAAAGAAGGGTTCTTCGTTGTTTCGTTTGTTAACTAAACAGCTTTCTCAAGTAGGCTATGACCTAACTCGCGACCGATCACGGCGGGTTATTAGTGCAACACAAATCATCCGCGAACATACCGAAGACGCGGAAAATATACTCTTTATTGGGCACAGCGCGGGTGGTGTGATCGCCTATCGAACGGGACTTCTTTTAGAAGAGAAATATGGAGTTGGAAGGGCTCAAATATTTGCTATAGGATGTCCTAAATTCTACCTGAAGGATATTCCATACAATGACCGTTTTACATACATCACGGGTCAGAATTCAGATAGAATCACAAGAATTGGTAGCTGGCGCATGCCTGGCTCTAGACAGTACCGAGGAAAGCCGTGTCGTGAAATTCAGATGGATTTTAATCCGATTCATCAAGGGTGGAGATTTCATGCATCGTATTTTCTGGAGTCTGTCTGGACGGATTCGAACCAAATGTTCCATAGCAATTCCGCAGACCTCATCAACAAAATCCATGAATTGTACCCAGGGAACTAACGTTTCAAGACCGGTTCCGTTTTACTTTCTGAACTTATTGGCTATAGGAATATGCTTAATAGACTCGATGGGGTGATATAGTAACATCCATGGGCCTGAAAATCGCATAACTTCCTTGATTTTCTGACGATAGTCTTGTTTATAACAATGGACAGGGCACTTGGCACAAGCTGTTTTCTCTTCTCCAAATCTGCAGAGGGATAATCTCTTACGGGCATAATCATGTAAGTCTTCGCATTCCTTGCAAAACTCATTTTGATGATGTTTCTTTTTACAATATATATGGATCATCTTAGTAACAATTGCTTTTTCTCTTCGGATTTTGGGACCATCATTAAATTGGCGTTTAGCTTTAAGTGTCATGGTGGAAAGCTCCCTTTCGAGAAATTTAGACAATACACCGATACTATAACAACAAGGTTGTTCGGATGTCGGTGATGATGATTACAGTTAACCTTGGAAATTTCGAACAATATGAATAAATGAGGGAGAGCGCAATGAAGATTCATATTATTACTGTTGAGTGTAAAAGATTAATCTAAATAAAAAATTATCTACTATCAATATCCTGAGCTTGTTACACTCCTTATATCAATAGTACTGGGGGTTGAAATGGATAATTCTAGTGTGAAGAATATTTGGAATAATTGGTCTGAAACATGGTATCAAAAATATAGAACAGAAGAGGTAATGCTGAAATAGCTAATAAACATAGTTGGGATATTGAGTTCGTATGCGATGATACAAGGTATTTAGGCACTATAACAAGTAATGAATATGATTTTGTTTATACCTCAAATGGAGTTCATATATGGATTGATGACTTAAAGTCGATGTATAAAAACATCTATCGAATTCTTAAAAATAATGGGAGCTACTTAATGTTTGATGTACATCCTTTTACCCGTCCCTTCGGAGATGATATTGAGAAACTAACAGTTGTTAGACCCTACAACTCAATAGGTCCTTTTCTGATCGAGAATGTATCTAGGTATACTTGGCGTATGCAGGACTTAATGAATGCGATGATATCATCGGGTCTTTGCATACATCAACTTGAAGAAATGTATGCTGAAGATGGCTCATTTTGGGTTGATGAATCTGAACATACAGTCGATATACATAAACAAGAACAGCTTGATAAATTATGTGACTGGCAACTGAACCCTTTGGCAGCTCTTCCTCAATGGTTATCGATAAAGGCGGCTAAACATACCTAACGAGACTGTCTTCATGCATAGTTAATATATAAGTATAAATTCCATTTGGGAGGAAATTATGAGATGAAAGTTACTAATCTTAGACCATTTATACCATCAGGCGAAGATTATATACTGGCTCAATGTTTTTTTGAAGATCTAGGTTTTGTGAAGATATACTCGGACGAAGGATTAAGTATTTTTCAAATGGATGAACAAGAATTCTTTCTCCAAAACTTTTTTAATCAAGAGTTTCAAGATAATTACATGGTAGAACTTATAGTTGAGGATTTAGATAAATGGTGGTCGCTCTTACAATCTGTTTACTCAATGAAGAAATATCCTATTAAGTTAACCGAACCTAAACAATATCCCTGGGGAAAACGGGAGATTAATCTGATTGATCCCGCTGGAGTGTGCTGGCATATCTCTGAATCTATCAAATGAATGAATATATAAAAAAGTCGCCATTAAGAATGGTACGTTTCAATGTTGATTATGTGTCTAACATTGAAATGTAGCTATTCCATATAGCGACTTTTTTTATTACTTATTTAATTATGAATTCACGTTTTTGTTAAAATATAGTGTTTTATTGTATTTTTAATTGACATTTTTTAACTATAAAAAGATAATAATTGTAAATATGGAATAAGGAGGAGTTGGGCGTTTGCCAAAGATAGAATAAATATCATACGGATTCTGTGAACCACTCATCATCAAATATTTTAAAGGAGTGTAGTTATGTACGATAAACTCGTAGACATTTTGTGCTCTATCAAAGAAGATCAACCAGAACTCCGTCAATCGCTATCTCTCGAAACCGATCTGAATAACGATATCGGCCTCGATTCTCTCCAAATGATTCAATTTATGCTCAAAGTTGAAGAACAATTAAACTTGATCATTGACTATGATAACTTCGATTACGAACATCTCCAATCCATCCAAACCTTTATCACTTTCCTAAATCACTGTCAGCAGCAAGAGCTGCCAATGTACGAAAATGTCAACCCTTGAACCTTATGAGGTTTCCAAAATCGTGATGGGTAACTTCGATCCCGAAACAAGTTGGCGGGACTTGGATCTAACAAGGCTGCCATCTGTACCTGACAAGGAGCGGGAATCAATTGTACTCTGCATGGATGAGTTGCTTTTTCCATTTTGCGAGTATAGAGATGTCTTATATACACGTTGCAAGATCAATCAAGCATTACATGATTATCTTAGCGGGCTAGGCTTCTCCTTTCAGGCTCAATATCGTTATGACTTGAACGATGAGAAGGAGCCGTTGCCCGAAATAAATTTATTTAATCGATGCATCTTTAAGCTGGCAACTGCTAATGCAAACCAACTTGTTAACTATAAAGCTAAGGCTCTCTCTCCTTTTGCGATTACGGCAGGTACAGAGGAGTATCTACAAGTTATGAGTTTATCAAGTGTTTTGCCAGATCTAGAGACGGCGGTACGTGTAAACTCCAAGATTTATTCTAATCGCCTGTTGGACAGTATCAATCAGAAAAGCTATGGCACTGAGGTGAAGAGCGCAGAAGAAATGGTGGCGATCGGTAACACCCTTCTTATGCAGGGGCCATATCTTCTGAAAGATCCTTATGGTGTTTCTGGTAAGGGTAATCTACTCATTGATAGTGAGGCTATGCAGCAAAGAATTGCTAGGCACATACATACTCAGGAGGATAGAGGACTCCGATCTCTATTCCTGCTAGAGCCTCTGCTAGCCAAAAAAACGGATTTCAGTTCACACTGGATCATTCAGAAAAACGGAGATAAAGAGCTTATTTCCGTTCAATTCATGATGAATCATCTTCAAAACTACGGTGGATCTATTCATGCAGATGAGGCTTTTAGAGCTGAATTATCTAGCAAGGGATACTTTCAAGTCATTGAGAAAGCACTCCAGGTTTTGGTGGAGGATGGGTATCACGGTTATGTCTGCTTTGACTCCATGGTTCTGGAGAATGGTGAAATTGTACCTATTGTAGAGATTAACGCACGAAAATCTATGGGGCTCATCAATGCATATCTGGATAAGCATTGGCACCCATATGGCCTTCATAGCTGGCTCACTTATGTGTCGGTAGGTCTTCCAGAAGGCTTCGAATTCGAGAATTTACTCCACTCGATGCGTGAATCAAGACTTCTATTAATTGTTCCGGGAGAATATGGGATCGTTCCTTTATCCTCAAATACTATGATGGTAAACGAGAACATACGTCGTCGACGCGTCTCAGAGGGATTACAGTTGAAAAAAGGCATTCCGAAAGGACGGCTGTATGTATCTGTGGTTGCACGGGATGATCAGCATCGTGATGAGCTATTTGAAAGACTTCACCATATGCTTGTGAGCTTGTCTGTAAAAGTATACAACTAAATTTAAAGACACAGGGGGCTATCTATGGACCCATCTTCGGTTGCGTTATTGGCGTCAGGAAATTCTCTTGGAGCATATATTCCTGCTATGCACCTTCACACATTTCTAAAAGGCAATGGAATCGAAACCGAGATTCATGTGCTGGAGAATTTGTATCATGCTGAAATCAGAGACAAGATCCGAATCACTAAAAAGGCCTTCCATTCAGATTTCAACATTGCTCGTATGGGACATAAGCTGGCCAAACCTATTGATTCTTCTCTCGATGAAGAGGCTGTTCAGACTCTTTTGAAAAGATGGAAAGAAGCTAATATCACCTGTTTTGCGGTATTTACTGGATTCTGGATACCTATTCTCATGCGCTATGAGGAAGTTGCAGACAACCCCGTAGACATTCAACTGATAAGGATGGATGCCATAGACACACCATCGTTTAAGGTACACAAGCAGTTGTACCCGCGATTTAACAATGTCTGGTTCTATGACCCCTCGAAGTTGTCACCATACAGTTACCTTAACTCTAATGAGGAAGAGCCATTACCGTATCATCGCCGCTATGGGCGTATTCTGATTCATGGTGGTGGATGGGGCATCGGGACCTATAAAGACACCGTATCAGAACTTCGTGAAATCGGATACGCTTTGGATGTGATTGTCTATGATTCCTCCGAGGTCGAAGAGAATGATGGAATTACAAGATATTATGGAACCAAGGATTCTTGGGATCCATGGAGCCGAGATGAGCAAGGACAGCACACTTTTCCACCTATGATCCATTATGTTCGTGAAGATGGTATTCTTCATGAGTATCCACTTCAGGACTATTTCGAATATATTCAATTGATGCGAAATTACGCAGCTATTATTAGTAAACCGGGAGGGTCAACGTTAAATGACTCATTGGCGTTTGGTATCCCGTTCATTATGTTGGAGCCGTTCGGCGACCATGAGCTACATAACTCTGCATACTGGGAATCCTGCGGTTTCGGCATTCAGTTTACGGAGTGGAAAAATCAGGGTTACTCGAAACAGCTGCTGATGGATATTTGCAGACGCTTGCTGGAGCAACGATCAACAATCAACCATTTTGGGAGGATAACTTATGCAGCCGAAAACAACAGTTACGTTTGATCCAATTACATTTCGGAATATGAAAAGAACCTTGGTTCCTTTAGCGGAAACGAGCAGAAAGCGTCGTGAAGATCCAACTTATGCAGCAGCAGTCCCTTATGAAATAGGAATTAAACTCAACAATGGTTGTAATCTACGATGTAAACACTGTTTCGAATGGAATCCTGAAGGCTTCCATCATGGTTTTGCCAAAGAAGTGAAGAATGACGAGATTGAAATTCCTGTCGTTGAAAAGTTGCTTGCTGAAACAAGAGAAAATAAATCACGTGTCTTCTTATGGGGCGGAGAACCGCTATTTTACTCTAAATTCGATGAACTTGCAGAACTACTTGCTAAAGAAGATCGCTACACAACCATCTGTACGAACGCAATCCTTATTGAGAAGAAGCTGGATTCTATTCTGAAAATGTCGGAGAATCTGGTCATGCTCATCAGCCTTGAAGGATTTGAGAAGGAGAATGATGCGATTCGAGGGAAAGGCACCTTTAAGAAAGTGATTCATGCGATACAACTTCTCCTGGATCTGCAACAGCAAGGTCTTTATAAAGGTAAAGTATCCGTAGCTTTGACGGTTAATGATCAGATGGTTGGCCAGTTATATAGCTTTATGGAATACTTCGAAGAAATGGGTGTGGATTCCGTCTACTTTTGCTTCCCATGGTACATTCCTTCCGATACCGCTGAGAAAATGGACACCTATTTCGATGCTCACTTCCCACATCTTACTTCCCGCTTTACAGATAGCCACAAGAATAGTTGGCACTCTTTCACATTCCATATCTCTCCCGAAAATTTTGACACACTTATAGAAGAACTTAGAAAAGTGAATTCACGCGTATGGAATGTACGTATCCGTTATCAGCCTGCGCTTGAACCCGAAGAAGTAGAAGGTTTTATCCGTGGCAGTGAGAAGCCGGCTATGAACAGATCGAAGTGTTTCTCGATCTCGAATCGAATGGATGTAATGCCCGACGGAAAAGTAAATCCATGTAAGTTCTTCCCTGAATTCAGTGTCGGTAATCTATACGAACAAAGCGTGGCTGACATATTCCATGGTGAAGATCTCAAGAAACAACGTGAGGTTTTAGCTTGTGGTTTAATGCCCATATGCTCGAAATGTGTGCTTCTATACAACAATGGGGTCTAGATTGATCTTACGATCAGGGGGCGTGGAGATGGATTATATCCATGTGCGAGAATTGCATAAAACATTTATATATTACCGTAAAGCAGCTGGATTCAGAAATTCATTGAAAAACTTATTTGCTCGGAAATCACTTGTGAAGGAAGCTGTCAAATCCGTTTCTTTTGATATCGGCCCCGGAGAGTGTGTAGGGTTCCTTGGACCGAACGGAGCAGGAAAGACGACGACACTCAAAATGTTATCAGGAATTTTATATCCTACTAGCGGCGAGGCGAATGTACTTGGTTATGTGCCCTGGGAACGGAAGAATGAATTTAAACGGTTATTCTCTATTGTCATGGGACAGAAAAACCAGCTATGGTGGGACCTTCCCGCTAGCGAATCTATTTATTTGAATAAATGTATTTATGACATCGATGATGATCTTTACCGCCGCAGCTTAGAAGAGCTTTCAGAGATGCTCGATGTGCAGGATTTATTGGATGTACAGGTGCGCCGATTATCCTTAGGTGAACGAATGAAGATGGAGCTGATCGCCGCACTTATTCATCGCCCGAAGCTGTTATATCTTGATGAGCCAACGATTGGTCTGGATTTTCCATCACAGAAAAAAGTGAGAGAGTTCCTGAAATACTATAATGAACAGTTCGGTGCAACGATCCTGCTTACGAGTCACTACATGAAGGATGTCGAAGATTTATGCAAGAGGACAATTATCATTAATGAGGGCAATCTTCTATATGATGGGGATCTTCACAAGATCAATGATCTTTTTGGAGAGAACAAAATTATAAGGTTGCATTTCTCGGATCCTGTCGCTGAACAGAAATTAGCTAAATTCGGAAAAATCATCAGTGCTGATGAATACAACGCAGTACTTGAACTGCCTAAATATCGTTTGAAAGAAGTATCACGAGCTGTGCTCGATACATTCCCGATCATGGACTGGACGATTGAGGATGTACCGATCGAGGAGAGTATTTCGATGCTATACCGCAAGGAATCGGTTGGATGAATCGACGCAAATTATATACAGCTGTATTCTCGATGGGCGTTCAGCATTCGATGGAATATCGGCTTCACTTCTTTCTTGGACTACTCAGCGCTGTCTTTCCCATTCTTGTTCAGTATTTCATCTGGACCGCTGTTTACGAACATTCAGGGCAGACGGCTCTGTTCACGTATTCATATAGTCAAATTATTATGTATACCGTATTATCAGGACTTGTATCCAAGTTGATTGCGACCCAGTTTGAAAACCAAATTGCTGATGATATTAAGAATGGTGGTCTAAATAAGTATTTGATCAAACCAGTCAGTTACTTTGGTTATCGGTTCATGTCCTTCATAGGTCAGAAATCGATCTTTTATGGTATTACTGCATTACTGCTCATTATCATCATATGGATTGCTTCTTCCGGAGGCGTAATGGAACTCCAAGCTATACGGGTGACCTTGTTTGCCTTTACGCTTTGGGGAGCGCTCTTGCTAAATTTTCTGATCGCTTACTGTATCTGTGCTAGTGCTTTTTATCTGCACGAAATATCTTATTTTTTTGTGATTACAAGTTTGCTCGTCAATATTTTAAGTGGAGGCATGTTTCCTCTCGAAATATTTGGAGATTCTGTTGTGAAGGTACTGCAGTATACACCGTTTCCGTATACCATTTACTTTCCTGTTAATATTTTGAGTGGGAAAATGGATTCAGCCCAAATGAACGAA
Source organism: Paenibacillus sp. FW507-14B1B (assembly GCF_058781425.1). Classification (NCBI taxonomy): domain Bacteria; kingdom Bacillati; phylum Bacillota; class Bacilli; order Caryophanales; family Paenibacillaceae; genus Paenibacillus; species Paenibacillus sp. FW507-14B1B. The sequence continues at coordinate 292,859 of NZ_JBYSWS010000001.1, forward strand.
GGGTTATTCATCCAGTTTGGATGGATACTGTTCTTTTTTTGGTTATCCCGTCTCACATGGCGAATTTCCATTAAGAAATATTCGGCAGTGGGAGGGTAGGGGAAGAGCGTATGTTTAAAATTACGAAAAAATATTTCCGTCTATATGGTCTATTCATCAAAAACTGTCTTATTGCTCAAATGGAGTTCCGCGGCAATTTCATGATGAGTCTGATCGTCGAATCTGTATATTTGATAGCTAAGCTCCTTTATGTGTTGGTTGTGTTCCGTACAGATCTGCATGTGGATGGTATTCCCCCTGAAGGATTACTTCTATTTATCGGGATGCATACTGTCGTGACTGGGATTTATGTGGGACTATTCTTTACAAACTTCATGAAAATTCCGGAATATATAAAAGACGGCTCCCTTGATTTAATGCTCACAAAGCCGGTTTCTCTGCAGTTTATGGCCTCCATGCGCTACATTGATCTGGCTCTACCAATTCCTGATATTATCGTTGGTTTTATCTTGATGGGGATTGGTTGGTACGCAATGGATATACCACTCACTTTTTTACACTTGGCCGGTATTATCATACTGCTATTCGTTTCTATAGTTATCACATACTGTTTGATGATTATTCCAGCACTGCTTTCGTTCTGGTTCGTCCAGACTGGTTCTGTTTCGGAAATTTCACATTCTGTCTGGGATGCTAATAATTTCCCAATGGCAATTTATCCATCTTGGGTCCGTCGAATAGGAACATTTGTCATTCCATTATTCTTGATTACCAATTTCGGACCTATGTTTCTACTGGGTCAGCTGAATTGGTTACATACGGGATTAGCGATGCTTGCTTCAATTCTGTTGTTTGCTCTTATTCGACTGCTCTGGAAGCAGGCCGTAAAGGGATATAGTAGTGCAAGCAGTTAAGAAAGCATCATGCAAATGTCCACAAATACATGTCCTTGGAAGAATGCGTATTATTTTGTCAAAAGGGGAGTATCCGATGAACACTGTACAGCTTCCGATTGTGAACCCTCCACTGAAGGGATTTTTGAGGTGGGCCTACACGCTATCCATTACTAGTAGTTATGAAGAAACAAAACCTTGGTATTACAGTAATTTTATACAGTTATCTTGCAATAAAGATTTTTTGGAGAATAGTACACAGTTTTATGTTGATTTTTTCAGGGGGAAGCCGAATGAACTGAATTATAATAATCCTTTTCTACTGACCTGTGCCGTCAATTATGTGATTCTAGACCATTTACATATCGACGATTTCCCGAAATTTTTCGCAGACCTCATTCGAAGTAGGTACTATTGTGTTGTATTTATAGACGAATCAAGGTTATCCCTAGCTGCATCCTATCAGAAAGAACCTTTCCCCCATCATCTGCTTCTATATGGTTTTGATTGGGAACAAGAGATCTTTTATGCTTCGATGTTTGACAATCAGGGAATATATCGGAATGTACAGATACCATTTCAGGAAATTAAAGAAGCTGTTCATTCCATGCAGCAGTTACTTGATAATAAGCGTACATTCGATCACCATACATATCTTTATAAATGTATTCCTCATTCATCTTATACTTTTGATAAGACGGCTGCGGTCGATCAACTACGTGATTACATAAATGGAGAGACTCATCTAAATCGAATTAATTATAACTTTGATCAAGATGAAGCTTTCGGAATTAAGATTTACGACTATCTTCAACTGTACTTTGATGCTGTAGAGAGAGACGATTCCCGACTGGTTCGACGAAATGATGTCAGGCATCTTCATGTCCTATGGGAACACAAACAATTGATGAGTGAACGAATCGGATACTTGATTGATGAGGGAGTAATTCCATATGATGAGGAACTCGTTCAAGGTTTCAAGGATATAAGTAACCGAGCAAAGAAGCTAAGGGATCAGTATATTCGTCATGAAATTCGTTATGATAGGGAAGTATTTCCTCGATTAAAGCTCCGATTCGAACAGTTTCGGGAAGAAGAGTCTATTCTTCTTCAAAAATTGATTGCATTACTGCTTGCTTGATATTAAAGGTTTTTAAATTTTACCTAAAAGAGGGCCCTGATGATTTTTCATCAGGCCTATTTTTTTACAAGGATCTCTAATAATTAAGTAATTAAATTTACAAATGAATCGTAAGATGAAAGTGATTCCACACAAAAACAAATAATAATACTTTGTTTTATGTGGGTTCAATGAGACGAAAACATCTTACTAGGAGGGAATTCATGAAGCAACATATGAAAAGCCTGTTTATTTCATCGATCTCTGCTGCTGTACTGATCTCACTAACAACGCCCTATAGTACTAGCGTTCATGCGTTAGGAGCGTCACAGCTAGAAAGCCAAGTCGGAAGTCCGTCTGCAGCAAAGGCAGAACTTCCGATTTCTGTTCTAAACCTGAAATTTGAAGATAGTGCGATTGACAGCTCGCCAAGTTCTATATCTGCGAAAGTCTTTGGCAATCCGGAATATGCCCAAGGTCGCATTGGTCAAGCTGTACGATTGGTCTCCAAAGAGCAGTACATAGATTTAGGGGATCGCGATGAATTTCGCTTTGGTGAAAACACCGATTTTTCCATTGCATTCTGGATTAAAACAGAAGGGATCTCAGGAGATCCTTCTATCATATCGAATAAGGATTGGAATTCCGGAGCGAATACGGGGTGGATTATTGGCGTGAACGGTTCTGGTTCTCTCACTTGGAATTATAAAACGTCTCTAAGTAAACGATTGGATTACAGCATGCCGGATGTTGCGGATAATAAATGGCATCATATCGTTGTATCGCATGATCGGACTCAAGGACAAGCTCGATTCTATAAAGATGGTGTACTCATCAATACCGTCGATATTTCGCAAATGAAGGGTACGTTGGATTCACCGTTCACAACCAAAATTGGCCAGGATGGCACTGGGAAATACGGTTCTGCATTGAAAGCTAAAGTGGATGAGTTACAAGTATTTAGAAGCGCACTTTCCGATACGGATGCACGCTTGATGTTTGATAATGCTCCACCGCTAAAGCCTACGCCTGTACAATCCATCTCATTGGATCGAACAGAGCTTTCCATCAAGACTGGAGCTCCAATGCCGCTGAATGTAAAGTTCTCTCCAATGGATGCTACGGTTCAAGATGTGAAATGGACCTCTAGCAATGAAAAAGTTGCAAAGGTAGTCACAGTGAACGAACGGCCAACCGTTATAGCAGGGGAGCCTGGAGAAGCAACAATTACCGTCAATACCATAGATGGAAACAAGACAGCTTCTGTACGTGTCGTTGTATCAAATTCCTTGGATCTTACGGGTGATGGGCTGCTCACGAAAGAGGATCTTCAAGAAGTTTTGAAGAGACAAAATAGTAAGCAAGGGGACAAGCGTTGGGATAAGTCCAAAGTGGCCGATCTTAATAACGATAAGAAGGTAGACCGCAAGGATGTACAAATCATAGAAGATAAGCTTAAGCCTTATAAAAATGATTTTTTGTATAAACGTGTTGTCTTTATTGGAATTGATGGAGCCGGTAATGCCGTCAAAGACCCAAAAGCCAATGCAAAGAATATTCTGAAATTAATGAGTGAAGGTGCTTCAACTTTTGAGGCAAAAGCGATGCTGCCAACGATTAGTGCTGAGAATTGGGGTTCAATGTTTCATGGTGTGGAGCCTTCAAAACATAAACTGACCAATGATATAGTAGGTTCCACTCCATATCCTGAAGTAAATGATTATCCTTCGTTTATGAAGCTTCTGAAGCAAGAACGACCTAAGACTCAGATGGCATCCTTTACGACTTGGTCACCGATCAATAAGGGCATCATTGAAGATTCTTCAGGCGCTTATAAAGTGAACGGCGGCAACGATTCAATAACAACCGATAAAACGGTTGAGTACATTCAATCACAAGGCTTGAATACACGGAGTATTTTTGTCCATTTGGATGAAGTGGATGGAGCCGGACATAATCATGGTTATTTCAGCGATAAGTTTTATGAACAGCTAGAGAAAGCGGATCAGAACGTTGGGAAAATTATGATAGCATTAGAGGAAGCGGGGCTGATGAAGGATACACTAGTTATTGTCACGACTGACCACGGTGGGAGCGGTACAGGACATGGGGGTAAAACGACTGAAGAGCAGACGATTTTCTGGGCTGCGAAAGGAAATTCCATAAAGCCAGGTACTATATTGTCGGGTGAAGTAAGAAACATCGATACAGCTGCAGTCATTGCACATGCATTACGTCTAGATACACCAAAAAATTGGGATGCCAAGCTCCCAGCAGGATTGTTTAATACAAAATAACTACATTGATAAACCAAGGAGCAGGTAGGGTACCTTTCGCTGGAAAGTTACCTATACCTGTTCTTTTTATTGGGGTTGAATCTGATGTAGACTAGGTCTTTTCTAATACAAAAAATCTTATTTCTTCAAGTGAAGTACATATAGACGTAAAGAATCATTTTTCCGGGAACTTTGTTGAAATGGGTATACGTGAGGTAATTCATATAATACGATCAGACATATTCATAAATTCGAATGAAAATGAATCTTGATGATAAACGGAGGGAACGTTATGAAATTATTTAGAGTGATGATGATTTTACTAGGGAGCTTTAGCTTGTTTGGGATAGGATGTACAGATCAGGAGCATGAGGTAGAGAAAGACAAAGAGGATACAACGGTGCTAGAAGAACAAACCGAGCAAAATGGCGAAAATATTCGTATTCCACACAATGAGCGACTTCTCTTTTCAACGGACAAGAAATGGATCGAAAGGGAGGGGCATCAGTCTGATCTCATTCGACTTCAATGGACAGCTGAAAGAGCTAAGCCAGCGATCGTTTGGGTAGATGAGAAAGGTAAGGATAAGACGGCAATTATCTCCCATGACAAAGCCAACAATCCGGAACAGCAAGATCACAAGCATATTTCATTTGAGACAACGATGTCGCCAACCGGACAGTATGCTGACCAGTTATTTACACGATTCGAGATCCCCTTCGATACCGATATAAGCGAAATTCGAACTCATTCATCGAACTTCAATGTGATGAGCGGAGTTTTACGAGTAGCAGGAGAAGAGAATACGAATCGGGACATCCAGTTTAGTGTATCCGGTAAGAATAATAAGACCACACCTCGATGGGCCGTGCGGGCTGACAGCTCAAAAGAGGATGAAGGTAATACAGGTGCAAACCTACAATTTGTTCGCTACAGTAACGATGGTGAAGTTCTGGATTCTCCGCTGACCATACAGCGAAATAACGGGAATGTCGGCATTGGTACGAGTGACCCAGACTCGAAGCTTGATATTAATGGGGACAAGCTACGTATCCGCAATAAGTATACACCGGCTTCTTCCAGTTCTGCCTGCAGCCAAGGGCAGATGGCTTGGGATGATGAATATGTATATGTTTGCGTAAGTCAAAATAACTGGAAAAGAACAGAACTATCATCTTGGTGATCTTGTAAGAGAAAAACTTAGACAAGTGTTTATTGCATCTATGGATGTTTTCAAGTAAACTGTACGTTACATCTTGTTATACGGAAGGAGATAATAACTATGAGCATTCCTTCATTAAATAGAATTAATGAACTGAGCCGCAAACAGAAAACAACAGGTCTAACTCAGGAAGAATATGAAGAGCAACAAAAACTTCGTCAGGAATATCTGAAAGACATTCGTGGGCAAGTCCTTTCGACTATGTCTACCTTGAAAGTTGTAGACCCTAACGGGGATGATGTAACCCCTGAGAAATTGAAAATTACACAACAACAGAATCAGTCACAGAAGCACTAAGCACCCTATAGTAATCTGAACCTCCACAATCTTTGTGGGGGTTTTTCTTATTTCTGTATTTGACATACATTTAAAACATGTGTTGACGATAATATTTAAAGTGTATATATTATATATATACGGTATATACTTTTTTTGCGGAATTGAGGTGAACAACATAAAGGTCATATTATCTAACGCATCGAGTGATCCCATTTACATACAAATCATGAATCAGATTAGACAGAGCATCCTGAGTGGTGAAATGGTTGCGGGAGATAGTCTTCCTTCCATTAGACAACTCGCCAAAGAGCTGCAGGTCAGCGTCATTACGACAAAGCGTGCTTATGAAGAACTTGAGAAGGAACAGCTTATTGACTCTGTTGTTGGGAAGGGCTGTTTTGTATCAGGAGCCAATAAAGAATTTATTCGAGAACAACGCATGAAGCGATTGGAAGAGAAAATGATGGATATTATTCGTGAAAGCAAGGAATTAAGCATGTCCAGACAAGAGGTGATTGACCATCTGTCTATATTATTTGAGGAGGAAGATCTACTATGAATGCTATTGAAGTACGTAGTCTAACCAAATCCTACCCTTTGTTTAAGGTTGATCAAATATCTTTAGATGTGAAACAGGGATACATCACAGGAATAATAGGTCCAAATGGTGTTGGAAAGAGCACTTTGATTCGAATGATACTTGGTATGATTCGCCCTGATTCTGGAAGTGTTAATATATTAGGTCTTGAAATGCCGAAACATGAAATTGACATTAAACAACGTATTGGTGTTGTGTCAGATGATTGCTTCTACTACGAACATCTCACCATTTTGGATACGATGAAGATGATTCAACCATTTTATAAGTATTGGAACGACAATAAATTCCGAACCTATCTAGATCAGTTTGGATTGTCACTTAAGAATAAGGTGCAGGATTTATCAAAAGGGATGAAAGTTAAGTTAGCCCTTGCCATCGCATTATCACATGAGGCAGAACTTCTAATCATGGATGAGCCTACTTCTGGACTTGATCCCATATTTAGAAGAGAAATGCTCGATCTTCTTACAGACATCATGCAGGACGAGAAAAATACGATTATTTTCTCCACGCATATTACCACCGATCTGGATCGTATAGCGGACTACATCACATTCATAAATCGTGGGAAAGTCATATTTAATGAAGCAAAAGAAGACCTGTTAGAGAAATATGCGATCGTAAAGGGAGATTTACAGCTTCTTGATTCGGATATTCGAAAAAAGTTCATCGGCATAAGAGAAACATCGGTTGGCTTCGAGGGCTTAGTCGATAATAGGCAGGAAGCCGAGCTGTTATTTAGCAGTTACGCTGTTTTGGATCAACCTTCTTTAGAAGACATCATGTATTTTTCTGCTAAAGGAGGGCGTATTCATGCTTAATCTGCTTCGTAAAGACTTCATCGCTTTAAAAAGCTCTTTGTGGATGGTTTTCCTCTATCTTGGAATATTCAGTGTTACGTTCATACCCAAGAGTGAACTCTCGATTTACTTCGTTGGTATCTATACTGCTTTTGGTTCAATTACACTAATTACGATGAATGACATTAAGAACAATAATCATCATTTCTTGGTCACACTACCCGTCAGCCGGAAGCAAATTGTGCAGGCTAAATTCTTAACTGCCATTATAATTACACTTTTTGGTGTTTTTGCTTCTTACGGCATTCACTGGTTCGCGAAGGTTGTATATCCACAGTTTAGTAAGCCGGATTACTCGGTCCTGGCCATCTTGGTTCCCATAGCAATTGTTCTATTATTAACATCAATCTATATGCCCCTATTCTACGCACTTAGTAAAAAAGGAGCAGGTATTATAAATGCTGTATTCCTGGTGGCCATTATAACGATGTCGCAACCTGTAGCTGTAGCCATATCGGCGATTAATCAGAAAGATGTATTACAGGATCAATCCATGCTCTATATTCCACTGGGGATCATCCTTATATTCATTGCTTCTTATTTCTTGACAATGAGTCTATTTTCTAAGAAAGATATATAGACCATTCAATAACAGTTACATACTTGGAAATCTAGTTGATTCCAAAAGGAGTACTTGCCACGGCTTGACTCCTTTTTTTGTGCAAAATGAACTTTTTTCATCTCTACAATCTCTTATCTATGAAAAGGGGGGAGAACATGAATGTTGGCCGTCTTGTCAGGCAAGCCCAAAATGGAAATAAGGAAGCTTTGTTACAATTAATCATAGCCGATCAGGACGCTTATTATCGTCTTGCCTATACATATATGGGAAACGAGCATGATGCAATGGACGCGATGGAAGATATGATAGTTACACTTTATGAAAAGATTGATCAATTGCAAAAGAGTGAGGCATTCTACAGCTGGAGTAAAACGATTCTCGTTAATCGTTGTAAAACATTACTGCGCAAACAGGAGCGATTTCTTCCATTGGAAGACGAGCGGGAACAATCACTGGCTGCATTAACCGAAGATAACCCATATCGTTATTCAGAGTCTGAGATGGACATGCAAGTACTGTTGTCTCATCTGAACTCACGGCAGCGAGAGGCGATCGAACTACGGTACGTACATGATCTTCCATATCAGGCCATTGCGGAAATGACCGGTGCACCAATAGGGACAATCAAATCAAGAATTTCGCAAGGTCTACAAAAATTAAAAGCCATGATCGGAGGTGATCGTTATGAGAACGATCGAGGAGAAATTAAAGGAACACAAACAAACCTTGAATATGGTACAGGCTCCGTCAGAACTTGAAGATAGACTTCGAAACGCATTGATACAAGTACCGACTAAGAAGAAAAAAAAGAATAAACCGATGACGTGGGTTGTATCATCAGCTGCAGCACTCCTGTTGATTGTTGGAACGTATCAATACCCTGCATTTGCTTATTATGGAGGTAAGTTACTTAATAAAATCGAGCTGTCCTCGCTAAGCTTTACTGAAGTAGCGGAGAAAGGCTATGGACAAGTCGTCAACAAAAGCACTACACTTCCTGACGGCACGGTCATTACTATTAATGGTGTTATAGCTGATGATAACGCATTATTAATGTATTACACCATTGATCGCATGACAGGATCCGTATTTAACGAAAATGGTACACCTCGTTATCATGTGGGTAACATACAAGGGTTCTTGACTGATTCAGTTTGGAAAGGTGGATATGGCAAGTACAGCGAATATGAAACACATCACGAGGGCGTATATAAATTCGAGCCGGTTAGTCCGTTCTCCAGAACATTAACTGTTACTTTTACCGAGTGGCTGGATGAAAAGGAACGAGGGTCATATCCTATTTCCTTCAAGTTTGAAGCCAATAAAGCAATGAAGAGTATTATTAAAGAGGATATTTCTAAATCTGTTTCTGTCGATCAGGGAACTGTTCACTATGACACCATTACGGCTTCACCCTCTTCAACCATCTTGAAGGGACATTATGAAATGGATAGCGATGAATACCCGAGATTTTCAGGTAAAACAAAGCTTTATGTGAATGGAACAGAAGTGAAATTTTGGGGAATGCAATCAGATCACGCTGAACCGGGCACTCCGGGTTTTGAACTTGAATTCGATGTCTTACCTACTGACAAGATTGAGACCATTGAACTTGTACTTGAAACCTTTACTGGATTTCAGAAAATAGAAGAGCCCATATCCATTGCCTCCCCATCAGATCAATCCATCAAAATTGGGGATGAAAAGATATGGATTCGAAGTGTAACCAAAACTGACACAGGCTATGATATCGTTATCGCCAGAAAACAATTTACAATCTTGGATACAGAAAATCTATCCATACAAGCTGGTGGTAACATAGTACCCGTATCATCCATTTCCACATCACGGCGGTGGGATCTCAACAACGGTAATATTCTATGGGAGCAGACCTATTCTTTTAACACAACGGACCGACCAGAACAGTTACTGCTGGACGGATTCCACTATGTTAAAACTTACGATGAGACATTATCTATTCCTGTAAAGTGAAAAATAATGATATGCAACTTTAACTATTACTTCCCGTCAATATTAACTATGAGGGGGAGTTAGGGAAATGAGGCGGTCTTTATTATTAAGTCTAATGTCAGTTGCACTAGTGTTTCTATTAATAGGTTGCTCATCACAAGAGGAAGTTGATGAGAAAGAAGTTGAAGAATTAAAAAATTCATTAATCGAAGATGTTGTGAAAGAAAACCCGTCTTACTCAAAAGAAGCTTTAGAAAGCCGATGGGCAGTGGTAAAAGATTTAGTTCCTTATAAAAGTCAATTAGCCATAACGATAGAAGATCAAAAAACAAAAGAGATATTAATCCTTAGAGATGAAAAACAAAAATTATCTGAGCTAGAGAAGGGGCACAACATTGTTGTGGTAACACCAAAGGTGTGGTTTGAATCTCTACCGCTAAAAAACATTCCAATAAAGCTAGTCATTTTATAGTAGAAATGTAATACTAATAACTTTTTAACAAAGCCACTCAACACGCACCGGTACTTAATCGGTGCGTGTTGTTTTGTTGATTTGATATGTTATTACACATAGTTAGTTAGCTTAAAGGAACAAGGGAAGAAGAACGAGGAGTATAGCTAAACTTGGTAATATGTTTAAAGATTATAAAATCAGTGTGAAAGCTACCTTCTAATATCTAGGAATGAAGGGGGGTCAACCATGTGAAATAAAACCATTAAGTTAGTTAACAAATTATATATTATGTAAACTAATCGAAGTCAGAATTCCTTAGTATTAAAACTCTTAAACTTTAAGAGAATTATCATCTTATATATCCTTAATTATGTTCAAGCCATTGGGATACTCCACACGAACACACATGAAATCGCAGATATGATTTGGTACAACTCCCATACATCTTAACAGGGTTATTGTTTAGTGATCCGACTTAGAAATGATCATACGAGATGTAGATGACCTTATATTTTGTAAACAGATACGCATTAGAAGCACTCATGAACGGGGTTCGTTAGGAATAATAACATAAAAGAGGATGAAAACACTAAAAATCCGCGCTATTACGGCTTTTTTCTGCATTTTAGGGCTGGAAAATCAGTCAATTTCACACGTAAATAACGCCTAAAAAATATGCGTATAACATAAATTATACGCATATTTTGATTTAAAGCATTTTTATTTGGTTGGATAGGCAAGTGGTTACGTTCTAAATCGACGTTTTTTAACAATTATTCATAAAAATCGAATCGGGATATCCTTGAAGCGACCTGAGGACATTTTTGGCATCTTGAGTTGAAGAGATCTCTGTTTAAATGTTGCCTTACTTTGGTCGGGTATAATGGGTGTTGGTAATGTGATAATCTCACTTTCATCCTCATCACTCAATCCATGAATTCGAATCTGAGTACGATTCAACTGAACCCAAATATTTTCGGGGTGAACGCCTTTTGGTATTCTAATTTTTGTAATTAATATGTTATGTGTATCAACATGTTCATACTGTAGTTTGGAATTGTTCCTGGTTTTTAATGCAGAATTCATATTTGCTTCACGTAATGCATTTTCAACATATTGATCCACTTCATCGGAATTGAATTTAAGATGTTCTTTAATTCCTTTGAAAGGAAAATGCTTCTTGAAGAATGGATCTTCTCGTAACCAGTCTAAATTCGGCAGATCTGAACTCATAATCTCCCTCCTTTGTTCTTATGTATTGTATGGGTGAATGACCTTTTTAGTGACAACTGGGCTAGTATCTACATAGAATGACGTAGTGATTTTGTTTGAAGGAGCGTGGATTGGTGGTTTCAATAATCGGCAATATGAAGATTAACAGCGTTGGCCCCAGTTCCACCGTATTAGTAGGGAATACGGCATCAGTGATACTTAGCAGTAATGTAAAAAATCACGGTGGGGCAAACTCATTTTCTGTCGGTGATGCTTTAGGAACGGTCATTACCAACAATCAAGCGAGTAGTACAAATACATTAGATCCAGATGCCGTTGATCAGGTGTCTGTTCCTTAAGGATGTAGGTTTATGAACTTATCCGTATATCAGTGTATAACGGTTCAACAGTTACGTATTGGCTCTGTATCTAATTCATCTGTATTGCAAATTGGTACTTCTGGAACGATAAAGGCTCTTTCACATGTATATAACACCAATCGAGCGGAAAGCGCGGCTGAGGGCAACGAACTTGAAGCAGAACAAGAAAAGACAAAGCCGATGGTTCCCTTACCCGAACCGAGCCTAAGGAAGTTTATCGCTTAATATGTTCATTGAATTATTCATACAACCCCTACATAGAATACGATAGGAGGGGTTGTATGCATCCTTTTTACATTCAGCAGTTGTTTCAAGAACTGAAGAGGCAATCAGAGAAACTAGAGAAGATGGATCAGTTGTTGCAGGATCTACGTAAAGATGTAGATGGTTTAATGAGCAAAAACAGTACGAACATTGAGCGAATTGAATATCATTTTGATCTCCTCAAAATTGAGAAGCTTGAGGGTACTTTAAATATTGGGATGACACAAAGTGCAGGTAAAACAATAGACGATGTGATGGTAAACGGCCAGACGATGGAACAAATTCAGACTGATCCCAAGCGAGCATTAATGATCACGAATATTCAGCAGGCTGTTTATTCGTATCTTGAACATGAGGTTCCGAAGATGATTGATTGTTTAACAGAGGAAGGGCAAATCGATTCGAAACATAAGGAATTAATCATCCAAGATATTAAAGGACAGGTTGATGCTCGCATTGTCTTATATGTAGATCAAATGGAATCGAATAATACACAAAAGCTAGATGATGCGTCCGTGCTGGATACAATTGTTCAGCAAGTGAAGAAAGATATTGATGTCGCTGTAAAGCAGCATATTGAACAGACTTATATGGGAAAGAAGGATACAAATGAAACTGAACGTCGTGAATAAAGAGCTGTCCGTAGGCGAGATCAAAGTGTTGTCCATCAGTAGTTCATCTGTATTCCTTGTTGGTGATACGCAAGTCATTAACTGTTCATCAGTTAGCGATACTCCGCCAGATTCTTTGCTGCCTAGTCCAGAGCCTACTACAGAACAGCAGGCACTTCCATTGCATAAGGAACCGTGATGAGAACCACGAAATTAACGAATTTATACATCAATCGTATCTATGAAAGTGCAGCCATGATATGTGGAGAGTCCGGAAATATCGTTTCCAAATCATGCGGCATAAACGTTCAGAAAGAGAAGATAACTTCGGAAGATGAGGTGGAATTTTCGGATTATGCAATTTTTCAGCAAGAAATACCTCATTGGGTTGATGATAATGAAGTGGAAATGACAATCACTACGGAACAACAAGAATCTATTATTCGGATAGACTCAGTTAGAATACTGTCTGTCAGAGCAGGATCGACCTTCCAGGTTGGAGCGAATCGAACTATGGACTTGGAGAGCCGGCTTAAATTGATTAAAGAGGCACCATCATCGAATGCTAAGGTAGAATCTACAGCAGGTTAAAGTGTGAGGAAAACAACCTTGCTAACAAGCTCATTCTCGTGCTCATAAAAGTCTGTTCTCTTTGATGGAGAGAGCGGACTTTTTTTGTGTGTATGATGCCATGAATTGCTGCAATTACCACGAACCTGAAGGATTTGTGTTAAAATTATGTTCAGTATAAGGAGGAGGAGAAGCGCTATGACCGATGTAAAAGACATCTACGAAGAGCAGTTAGACGCTTTTCTGATCTGGATGAAGGATGCGGGTTATACCATGTATACACAAAAGTCCTATTTGAGTGATGTTTATGGATTTTTGGAGTCGTTGAAGGGGAAAACGATGGAACAAGTCAAGAAGCTTCATGTGATATCTTACTTGTCATCTGTCCGGGAACGTGGAGTCAGTGATGCTACAAGAAATCGCAAGCATGCAGCGGTGAACTGCTTTTTCAAAGCATTGATTGAATTAGAATTGACGACACAAAACCCTGCAGCCGGAGTAAAAAAATCCAAAACAGAGTCGAATAGAGCTCCTTCTTTTCTAAATGAACAAGAATTAATGCGTTTCTTCGAGTCTGTACAAGGTAAATATCGCACACGAAACATTGCGATATTTCTACTTATGGCATATATGGGGCTGCGTATAGGTGAAGTACATGCTCTTAACTTGTCTGATTTCAATGCGGAGCATAAGACGTTAAGTGTATTTGGTAAGGGACGTAAATGGCGTTCGCTTCCGGTACCTGAGTCAGTTAGTCATATGCTGGAGCAGGCAATTTCGGAAAGAATTGACCCCTGGCGAGCTAAAGAGGAAGCGATGTTCACGTCACAGAAGGGAAGAAGATTATCTATCCGTTGTATACAACAGATTGCTTCGGAAACCTTTGAACGATTTCAGGCGGAAGTGCCTGAACAGCAGAGATTGTCATACTCTAGCCATAAGCTAAGACACTCCTTTGCAACGATGTTGCTTCGAAAGGGTGCGGACCTAAGGACCGTTCAGGAATTACTTGGACACTCATCCATACAGACAACAACGATCTATACCCATGTGACAAGCCGTGAAAAAGAAGAGGCTATTGCTCGTTTAAATATTCAGCTTCCAACGGGAATTAGGTAACATATTATATGTTATGTAAACTATATTACTTGGCTTTATACATATTCTTCTAAAAACATGCTATAATCCATCCATCAACTAACTCATGACATTAATGGTTAATGTTATTAATTAAATATCAATAACAAAGAACGTCCGATTCGCTCATCTATTCATGAGTCATCAGACGTTCTTTTGTTATGCTATCCTCTAAGGTTTGCGATTTCGACTTTCATTTTTTCAGCGGATTCTTGGAACATTTGTGTCTCTGTTTGTGTGAGTTCAATGTCGAGAACTTCTCTTACACCTGTCCGGTCTACAACACATGGTACACCGAGGTACACATCGGATACTCCACAGTAGTCTTGAAGTAAAGTGGAGACTGTAAGTACTGCGCCTTCGTTTTGCATAATAGCTGTTACGATCCGATCCAGTGCCAGTGCGATTGCATAGAATGTAGCACCTTTTGCATTAATAATTTCATATGCTGCATTTATTGTATTGGAACTGATCTCTTTCTTGTCCTCTTCACTCATCTCTAGGTCTACACCTGCAACGTGTGCAAGGCTCCACACCGGTACCTCAGAATCACCATGTTCCCCGATTACATTGGCATGAATACTACGTGGGTCAATATTCTTGTTCTTACCAATCAAATAACGGAAACGTGCGCTATCCAGCAGTGTACCCGAGCCAATAACTCTGTTAACTGGGAAACCACTTACTTTTTGTGTTATATAGGCAAGGATATCGACTGGATTCGTGGCAATCAGAAGAATACCTTCTTTATTATATTTGGTGATATTTTGTACAATATCATTAAAAATTGCTGCATTTTTCTTCAAGAGATCAATACGGGTTTCGCCAGGTTTCTGTGAAGCTCCCGCTGTTACGATAATGATATCTGCACCTGTGCAGTCAGAATAATCTCCAGCCCAAACTTTAACTCCACCAATAAATGGTAGACCGTGATTCATATCTAGCGCTTCACCCACGGCTTTATCATGGTTAACATCAATCAGAACAATCTCCGATACACGTTTGCGAAGCAACAGTGTATAAGCTGTTGTTGTTCCTACTGCGCCGGTTCCGACGATGACGACACGGCTTGGTTTAAAAGTAGCAGAACTCATTCAAATCATCTCCTTCTCCTAAATACTTTGGTTTATATGGAAAATGCTGTACGCATACCATTACCCATTATAGGGGTAAATCATTGAAATGGGTATTGTTTACATGATTTTGATCACAAAAACAAATGAAAACACTTTGATTTTTTTACAATTTTGTCAAATCTGGATTTTCACAAGGCTAGCTTATATGAATGTCTCCTTCTTGAAGACGCATTATGGGTACTAAGGTCAGTGATCTCCTATATACGCATCTTATTAATCTTGCTGATGATTGGCTTCATCTTTTATTTCTTCTCGGAAGCTAGAAATACTGTTCTTACGTCTGTTATTCTTCTGCAAAATTTGTTCTTTCTCGGGAGTTGAGATTTCATCACTGTATTCATTGAGATAGTTCTCAGCTTCACGGTAATTTTCAATGGTATCTTGTACGGCATTTTGCAAGTGAGCAACATTATCTTTACGATTGTCCGGTTTTGACATGAATTTCACCTCCAAGAGCCTAATCTTTTTACTTGCCATAATTGCATATAGTGAAGTTTCCCTAAATAGGCTTTACCTTATGCATTTACTAATTTTTTGTTAAAAAATAGTAAAAAGGATACAGTTTTGTTATCAAACTGCAAAGGTTCAGTTCTATAATCATACCAGTGGTATGATATAATGACCGAAAAAGCGACAAGATTACGCTTGATGAATACGAAGGAGGATGTTGTTTGAGATTACGCAATCATTCGTATAGTCTTAGCATGAGTATGCTATTCATATTCATATTTATGATTACTGCTTGTTCTTCTACACCGACACAGACGGTGATACAACAGAGCCCAGTAGAGACTGATAACGAATCTGTTGAAGATGGACAGGTCTTAACGGTTATAACTGATGAAACCTCAAATAGTGACACTAAGGAAAAAAGTAAGTATCAAATTCAGACCAGACTAACTGACTTTCATATGTTGAGTGAATCAGAAGGGATAGCTTGGGGATTGACAAAAACATCATTGCGACTTTATCTTACAGAGGATTATGGAGAGACTTGGGTTAATATTTCGCCATCTTCCAACATTAATTTTGTAGATAAGCTTGTGTATGGAAAAGATATCGTTTTTACTGACAAAGATCATGGCTGGATCGTTCGTAATGCTCAAGGAAATATGGAAACCATTCTGATGAATACAAGTAATGGAGGGAAAGAGTGGAAGTTGTCTTCACTCCCGGGGGTTAAAGAAGTGACAGCTCTATCATTTACTTCGGCTGTGCGTGGATGGGTCATGTCAGCTGGAGAGGAGTCACCTGGATTTCAGGAAAAATCCTTATTCAGAACGATAGATAATGGGGGGAATTGGAACACGATAATGCAGAATTCTGATTACCCTGCATCACGGATTCCAGCAACGGTTATACCACGAACAGGTCACTTAATGGGTATGTCATTTGCTAACTCTTATACGGGACTAGCTACTGTTCAAGAGATGAAGGGATCAAAACTCTATGTAACTAGAGATGGAGGTACGAAGTGGAGCGCTTCGAATGCCGTATTCCAAGAAGGTCAATTAAGTAATTATGTCTCTTACATACCAGGTACACCACAATTCCTCGGGAGAACTAATGATGTATGGATTCCTGTAACCAGCACAGATCAAAATCAGAAGACAGTGTACCTTGGGTATTTCTCTTCGGATAGTGGGGTTTCTTGGGAACTTGTGCCTTTCCTTTTAAATCCAAAATCTAGTGAAAGAACAATCAGTCCCGTCTTTAGAAATCTTCAAGAAGGTTGGAGCGTAATTAACGGTATCGTGTATCACACGAAGAACATGGGAAAGACTTGGAATGCTTTTCCTAAGGATCCTGAATTGACAGAGCATCTTGTTGATTTTCCATTAATATCAAAATTGCAATTTGCTTCAACTGATGTAGGTTGGATGTTGGTAGAATCTTCTGACGGTAAACGCTCAAGACTTCTTCAAACTTTAGATGGTGGTAAGAATTGGAGAGTTCGATGACACATACGAAAGCCTTGTTTTCATGCGATCAAGCTGGAGACAAGGTTTTTTATAGTTTCACAACTTATTTCAATCAATGCATTCATACATAATTTGAAAATCACAATTTTGATTTTGTTCACAAAGTTGTGAAAATAATCACAATCTATAGCGGTTTTTCATGCTATTATAAAAGTGTAAAGAAGAGATACACCAAATAGGTTAAAAAAATAGGAGTGATTGAGATGAAATTCGAAACCGATATGATGACTGTCAACCTGCTTCGCTTATGCTACAACTGTGAAGATGCACACCTATGTGAAACCGAAGAAAAATGTAGAGCTTGCTGGACAGAACAAGGTTTACTACCAATGGAGAATGAGGAAGATGAAGGGCTTCGTGAAACAAAGGAACTTCTGCAACTGATACATGCTTAGGGAAAGCGTAAGAGGACAATTGAAGGAAATGAGTCAATATTTGACTTAAAGCTGATGGTTTGTAGCGATACAGATCATCAGCTTTTTGTTTTGTTTACCCTTGTCCAACAACAAACGAGTTATTTTTCCGATTCTTGAGTTAAAGTTGTCTTCCTCTCCGCATATAATTGAATCAAGACAAAGGCTGCATGGAAATAGTTCGCTGAAAAATGGAAGGGGGAGGCGTATGGGATCGGATTCAGTTTGGATGTTCGATTTTTTCGGGAGTGTGATGCCTGTTGTGTTTGTGGTAGTTCTTGGTATCATTCTGCTCTCTGCCAGTAAAGGCATCATGCAATGGAACCGTAATAACAAGCAACCACTGTTAACCGTAGATTCTCGTATCGTCAGTAAAAGAAGCGAGGTTACACATAGCCATCAGCCAGATGATAACATATCCAGCCGTACCCGGACTTCATATTACCTGACCTTTGAAGTGGAAAGCGGAGATCGAATGGAGTTTTTAGTGAATGGGAATGAGTTTGGCATTTGTGCAGAGGGTGATGAGGGAAGATTGTCTTTTCAAGGAACCCGTTACTATAAATTCGAGCGGTATCCCCGTCAATATCAAGAACCCGTTCGAGGATATGAAGTTCATAAGTGAACATACTTGGGGCTGTTCCCACCTTGTTATATAATCAATATTATCAAGGAGGGGGCAGTCCATGAAATTTCAAGATATGACAGTCGTTATCACCGGTGCTTCACAGGGGATAGGATTTGGATTAGCACGTGCTTACGCAGCTGAAGGCGCTAAGGTGATAATCAGCGACTACCTAGAAGAACAAGGCCGTGAAGTAGAACGTAGCCTGCTTGACGATGGCTACTCAGCATGGTTTACAACTTGTGATGTTCGGCAGGAAGAAGATGTTGTAAACCTAATGAAATTTGCTCTTGATCAGACGGGTGCAATCCATATCGTAGTTAATAATGCTGGTGTATCACGTTTCAAATCACTCTACGAATTGACTGTAGATGAATGGGATGATGTGCTAAACACGAACGCTCGTAGTTGTTTTCTTGTATCACGTGAAGCAGCCAAACATATGAAGACCCATGGAAAAGGCGGCTCTATTGTGAACATATCTTCTACGCGCTCTATCCAGTCTGAACCTCACTCTGAAGCGTACGCCGCTTCGAAAGGTGCGATTGTATCCTTAACTCATGCGCTAGCAGTTAGTCTGGGACCAGATGGAATCAGAGTCAATTGTATCAGTCCGGGTTGGATAGATACCGGTGATTATGAGGCTCTAAGCGAGCGAGATCATGTCCAACATCCAGCAGGACGAGTAGGTAGATCTGAAGATATTGCTCGTGCTTGTTTTTATTTAACAGATCCGGAGAATACTTTTGTTACTGGATCTCACTTGGTTGTCGATGGAGGCATGACAAAAAAGATGATCTATGAAGAATAATAATAATTAATCTCATTAATTATTAATGAGATTAATTATAGAATTTGTTACAAATGATGCTTCTTAGAAGATGAGAGACTTCAGTAGAGAGTTTTTCAATCGAGTAAGAGGTATCTTTTCTTAGTATTTGTTTACATAACATTTAATATGTTAACTATAATCCATACATATCCGATGTGTTTTTAATTATTCACAAATTGCACATAGTATTGCTTCGTTCTCTTTGTTATCATGAGGATGGTTAAAAATTAAGATATTTCTTGTCGAAGAAGGAGGATTCACCCTTGAAAATGTTTAAACCCCTGATTATGTTTCTCGCCATGCTCCTTGTGTTTGCATTCCCAACAGGTACTTGGGCACATTCGAAACTTCAATCAAGCATTCCCGCGGCCAATTCAACTGAAACTGAAGCCGTTCAGCAACTTAGCTTATCGTTTAATGAAAAGATTGATTCAACGCTTAGTACGTTGACGATCACTAACGATAAAGGTGAGAAGATAGATGCTACTGAAGTGAAGATCGAGAACAGTGAAATGAAAGCAACTTTAGGAAGTCCCCTGGAATCAGGCTCCTATACGGTGGAATGGAAGATTGTTGGTCTTGACGGTCATCCAGTGAAAGGAAACTATGCATTTCAAGTTGATGCACCCGTAGCAACTCCAGAAGCAGATCAAGAAAGCCCTATTGAGAACCCTGGAGATAATGGAGAGAATAGTAACACAGCTGTTAACGAACCAACAGATTCGAACCAAGAACAGCCAAGCGACACTTCTAAAGACTCTGAACAACAACCAGCGGATACAGACAATGCTCCTGCCGAGCAGTCTCAAGCTTCATCGGGTGGAACAGAGTCCGGTTCTGGAACTACACTGTGGGTTGTACTGATTATCGCCTTAGTAGCGATCGGAGGGTTCTTCGCCCTTAAACAATCCCGGAAAAGACGGTAATCGATGTATTGGATTAGTGAACCACTACTATATTTAGGATATGCAACTCTTGCGGGGATTACGGTTCTTTCTTTCGTACCTGATAGCAAGAAACCAAACATTAAATACCCTATCTGGCTCGGTCCAGCTGCAGCTGTAATCGTTGCTATATGTGCTTTCATTCCGATTTTTCAAATCATCATGTTCTTTAAAGATGATGTAGGATTCGCTCAATCGTTTAAAGCAGTCATGTTCTCCTTTAGTGAAGGTGAGAAATATGCATGGGTAGCGGTATTATCCCTGCTCATGGCTGTTCTAACAGTCATTCATCATCGAAGACCTACCACTAAACTGCGTTGGTTGATGCCCATCAGCTTATTAGGGATCTCCTTTGCGATGTCTTCATTTAATCACGCTGCTTCCTTGTTCGGATTTAAGGGTGAACTTGCTTTCTTCGGACATTTCACAGCGATGGCGGTATGGACAGGAACACTGCTTATGGTTGGCTTTTTTAACAAAGGAACATCTGGATGGGGAGCTTTCCTAAGATGGTTCCATCCCGTTGCTATCATTTCTGTTCTAATTGTAATTGGTTCTGGCCTGTACCTAATGAGTGGTGTTACACCTGATTTAATAAATAGTTGGGTTGTCCCATATGGTCAAGCACTTCTTGTTAAGCACATCCTGATTATTCCGCTTCTGGTCTTCGGATTTATTAACGGAAGTCTGATGAAGAGAAAACTGGAACGGCAGCCGGGCTTTAAACCCGCGATATGGACTAGAACTGAAGGAGTAATCTTAGGATTAATCTATATTGTGACCGGGTTTATGAATCAGCAGCCAGCTCCACATGATGTAACTGTAGCCTTAACCGGAGCCGATGCAGCTGAGCCTTTCAGATGGTTCCATCAAGAATACACAGGTATGCCTCTGGCCTTTGAATGGAGTGTAATTGGTATACTACTCTTCTTGGTTGGAGCAGCACTATGTTCTGCAATGATTGTTCTATTTAAACGTAGCAAAGGTGCAAGTATTGTCCTGTTATGTGGACTTGGTGCAGCGGCAGCTATTTATGCCGGAGTCATGTTCTCATTTCAATAAAAACAAACTCATGAAAAAACATCCCAAAGATCTGAGATCTTTTGGGATGTTTTTTTGTATCAACCTGTTACTTAACAGTTTTGTTATATACTTCGATTTTTGAAGTGATCTCTTTCGCAGCCTGATCCAGCGCTTCTTGTGCCGATTTCTTTCCATTTAATACTTCCTCAATTGCGGTCTCTGTAATTTGACGAGCTTCTGGGAATACACCCATGACTGCACCTTGCGTTGCTTGATTCGGCTCTGTCTGGTGGAGCTGATCCACTGCTGTCTGAAATTGAGGGTATTTCTCCAAATTTTCTTTCACTATTGATTCTTCATAGGCTTTGGTAGTCACCGGGAAGTAGCCTGTATTTATATGCCAGTAAGCTTGTGTCTTCGGCTCAGCAAGATATTTCATGAATTCCCAAGCACCTTGTTGTTCAGCTTCCGACTTGTTGTTAAGCATCCATAGGCTGGCTCCGCCGATAATAACGCCACCTTTGCCGCCATCAGAAGGTTTTGGTAAGAAAGCAGTACCTACTTCAAATTTCCCCTCAGAAGCGCTGACGATACCTCGTAGGGAGGCTGTAGAGTCAAGCATCATGGCGATCTGTCCAGCCGCAAATGCTTTTTTCGTATCATCTGTTTTTCGTCCTAGATTGAGTAAGGATTTATCGTCTAGCATTCCTTTCCACCACTCCAGTGTCTTCACACCTGCTTCCATATTCACTTGAGAAGCTGTAGCTAGAGCACTACGACCATTTCCATGATTGAGAATATCAGCGCCTTGATTAGCAAAAAACTGTTCCATAAACCATCCATAAATCGCAAAAGAAGCACCAGTCTGTCCATCTTTTGTCAGCTTTTTCGCTGCATCAGCCACTTCTTCATAAGTTTTAGGTGGGTTTTCCGGATCTAAACCAGCTGCTTTAAAAGCATCTTTATTGTAATAAAGTATAGGGTTTGAGGAGTTAAATGGCATTGAATATAGCTTATCTTCGAATGTGTAGTAATTCTTAATATTGGGTTCCAATGCGGATAGGTCATATTGTTCAGCATCAATAAAATCTTGAACGGGTTTAATGGCTTTCGTATCCATCATGAAACGACTCCCGATTTCATAGACCTGAATCATCGCCGGACCACTATCAGACCCGAGAGAAGCTTTGAGCTTATTTAAACTTTCATCATATGTCCCTTGGAATACGCCTTCGACCTGAATCTCGGGATGCTCAGCATTAAAGTCTGATATCAACTTGTCGGCGACAGTTCCCAGTTCCCCGCTCATAGAGTGCCACCACACTACTTTAACTGGTTCTTTAGGAGTGGATGGAGCTGAAGGATCAGCGGCTACAGGTTCAGGAGCATTAGATAAGGTTTTACTTCCACAAGCTGAGGATAGAATCATCATGCAAGCGAGCAGCATCAAGGTGAAGGATCTTTTTCCAATACGTTTCATGATCGGTTAATCTCTCCCTTTGAATATATAGTATGTATCTATATCAAAATTGCGGAATCAAAACCCGCAAAAGTGATTGCTCTAAAAAACGATCGAACCATCGTACCATTAACCTTTCAATGCTCCTGCGGTTATCCCACGAACCAAAGGTTTAAGTCCTAGAGCGAGTAATAGAAGAGAAGGTATCAGAAGTAATAATACCCCTGCAAGTATGAGGTTCCACGAGTTCATTTCTTCAAACTGAAGCATGCCGATACCGATTTGAACGGTTCGCATTTCCTCTCGATTGGTTGTCAAAAGCGGCCATAAGTACATATTCCAGTTGTTTAGGAACGAATATACGCCAAGGGTAGCCACGCCTGGCAAGGATAATGGCATAACCATTCGGATAAACATTCTTAAATGTCCACAGCCATCCACTTTTGCTGCTTCAAAGAGCTCTTTAGGGAGCTGCATAAAGTACTGTCTTAGTAAAAAGGTTCCGAATGCTGTAGCGAGAAACGGCACGATGAGTCCCGGATAAGAATCGAGCCAGTTAAGGCTTTTAATTGTTAAGTAATTAGGAATCATAATTACTTCCCATGGAACCATCATCGTCGCTAGAAACAAGCTGAATAACAGTGTTTTACCTGGGAATCTAAGAAAAGCAAAGGCATATGCAGCGAGACTGGCAGTCATAATCTGCCCGATCATAATGGACATGGAAACGATCATACTGTTGTTAATGAAACGAAGAACAGGAATCGTATCGATAACTTTTATAAAATTCGTCAGGTTTAAGGAAGAAGGAAGTAAGGGTGGTGGATAGACTGCTGATTCTGCCTCGCTCATCATGGAGTTAGATAGGGTGTACAGCAGAGGAAATGAGACAAGAATAGCGCAGATCAATAACGAGATGTAAATGCAGCTTCTGGGAAAGAGACGGATCTTCACCCGTAATGCACCTTCTTTTCAATGAATTTGAATTGAACGATGGTGAGTAAAAGAATGATAGCGAACAGAATTAATGCCTGTGCGCTTCCGATGCCGAAGCGAAAGTTAATAAATGCATCTTGATAAATGTTATAGACCATCACATTCGTGGTGTTCATTGGGCCGCCTTTAGTCAGAATATTAATTTGGCCGAATGCTTGAAAAGCCCCAATGATGGATACTACGAAGGTAAAGAATAGTGTTGGGGAGATTAGTGGCATTGTTATTTGTACAAAGGTTCGCAGCGGTCCTGAGCCATCTATTCTTGCACTGTCATAAATCTCATCCGAGACACCTAGCATTCCACTTAGCATCAAAATGTAGTTGAAACCAAGATTCATCCATATCGTCATCAGTGAAACGGATAGCATAGCCCACCTGGGATCCGTTAACCACTGAATTGAATCCAGTCCAACGATCTGCAAGAAGTAGTTGAGTATACCTAAAGTGGGGTGATACATAATCATCCAGATCATTGACCCGGTACCTACAGAAACAGCCATGGGTAATGAGAATATAAATCGGAATAGCTTCATTCCCTTCAAATAATTATGGGTTAACGCAGCCAGCAATAGGGCTACTGCGATACCAACGGGCACCGTAAGTACGATAAATATCACGGTGTTCATAAAGCTTGTATAGAACTTCTCGGATAGGAGTATTTCTTTGAAGTTATCCATTCCAACGTACTCGGCTACACGACCTTGTGGATCCGTTAGGAACAAACTAAGATAAACGGACTTTAGGAGCGGGTAGAACAGAAATATACCGAACAGAAGCAGTGAAGGAGCCAACAAAACATACGCCAACATCATTTCTTTACGCCTCATCAGTATCATCGATTTGTCCATACCTCACTTTCAACTTGACCTTACAAAGCCAAGTATAGATTGCTCTTGTTAAGTTTAATGGTTGGTTATGTAAGTTCAGCGTAATTTATCAAAATTAATTAACGTATTGTCACCACCCTAGGCAGATGCACATAAGATACATGGTGAACACAAGGAAGGAAGGAGGAGGGGACTGTGGCCGTTATCAAGACGAATTCATCGGATGTCGACTTATTAGCCCGATTGATGCGTGCTGAGGCTGAGGGTGAAGGGGAGCAAGGAATGATGATGGTTGGAAATGTCGGCGTGAACCGGATCTTAGCGAACTGCTTAGACTTCAAAAATATCCGGAATATGAATGACATGGTGTACCAAAATCCTGGCGGATTTGAAGCAACGCAGAAGGGCTATTTTTATCAGAGAGCTCGAGATCGGGATCGAAGATTAGCTCAGCGAGCTATTAACGGGGAACGGACCTGGCCTGCGAATTATGCATTGTGGTTCTTTAGACCGGCAGGAGATTGTCCACCAACTTGGTATAACCAAGAAAACACCGGTCGGTACAAAGCCCACTGCTTTTTCCAACCTACTTATGATGATTGTCCGAATGTGTACAGATAGCTTTTGGTTATTAAAGGAGGAAATTACTTATGAATAACGGAGTGACACCTGTGAACTATACGATCGGAAATGGATACCCTGGACTTCAACAGCAGAACTTTCAACAGGGATTCTCGCAACAGCAACAAGGATTCCAACAACAAAGTAACCCTCAAGGAGGATGCCAACAACGCGGGACTGGAGCTTATACAGGTAACGTCCCCCCTCAGGTGATGAGCGGCGCAACAATGACACCAGGAGGAACCGTTGTTCCGACTCCACCTCAGTTTGAGCAATCCTATGTTGAAAATATCCTTCGTTTGAACCTTGGTAAAGTAGGAACCTTCTATATGACTTACGAGAACAACTCGCAGTGGAATGCAAAAGTGTTCAAAGGCGTATTGGAAGCGGCTGGCCGTGATCATATCATTATTAGTGAGCCTCAAACCGGACGCAGAATTCTTCTGCTCATGGTAAATCTTGATTATGTAGTCTTCGATGAGCCGTTGAAATACCAATACCCTGGAGTAGTTGGCAATCCACCACAGACAGGAAGATAATAAGTATATAAAAGCCGTACATCCTAACATAGGATGTACGGCTTTTTGAATACGGATGTTACTTTTTCACTTTTTCTTTTACGGGATCTAATTGCAATGCAATCATCATCTTACGGAAGACTTCCGTATTGTCCATATAGCCATTGAAGAGGGAGGCTCCAGCGCCGGACGCGTTTATTGGCACATCATCAAACGTATGAACCTCTTGGCCCTCATCATGAGGTAAGTTTCCATTATAATGAATTCCATCCGAATCTTTATCAGGATTCGCAATGTACCAAGATTTATCGGTAACTGTAGGGTCTTGAATGGTCGGACTAATCGGTTTTGGATTCGTTAGATAGTTCTCATTGTAATCTGGGTGGTTGCCCCAGCCAATAGCGAGTTTCCAGTCTGTATCGGGATGATCTGGAAAGCCATCACCATTCTTATCCGTATAGGTAGGGAATTTGGAATCTGCATACGTACCAATGAACTCACGAAGCTCATCTCCTGTTTTACCAGCAGACTCTTTCACTGAGAAAGTTCCATTTAACGTCATGGAATGACCGTGATCAGCAGTAACGATTACAAGTGTATCAGGATGTTTACGCACATATTCTTTAACAAGACCTACCGTTTGGTCAAACTCGATCGTATCCCAGAGGAAACGTTCCATATCCATCGTATGTGCTTGTTTATCAATGGAAGCACCTTCAACCATCAGGAAAAATCCATTTTTGTTCTTGTCTAGAATACTTATTGCTTTAGAAGTCATCTCCATAAGAGTAGGCTGATCCTTATATTCACCTACGATTGCTGGGTTGTTTGGTTTTGTGTATTCCCTGTCAAAATATACGTTCATATTTCCTGGCCGAAATAAACCTATTAGCTTACCATTTGTTTTTGCTTTTGATAGCTCGGATGCGCTTGATACATAGGAATAACCTTCTTTTTTGTATGTATCAATCAGATTGTTATTATCTTTACGTTTGCCACCAGATTGTTCGGGAAGGAACCACTCTCTGCCACCTCCAAGCAGAACATCAGGGCTACGAGCTGGATCTAAGTAGGATTTAGCAATGAATTCGGATTCATAACGAGAACGAGTATGACTTGCCATAGCGGCAGGAGTAGCATCGGTTATATCTGCTGTGGTCACAAGCCCTGTAGACATTCCACGCGTTCGCTTCACAAGTTCAATGATGTTTTCAACTTTGGGGTCATCTAAGGGATCTGGGGTATTATCAGGATATACCCCCTCAGCATTCACTGCTGTTTTATGCCCAGTAGCATATGCGGAGGCACTGTTAGCTGAATCTGTTACGATGGAATCCATCCCAGAAGTTGTAACCATACCGAATGAGTCCATTTTCTCCATTTCGAGCCATCCATTAAATTTGCCCTCGTTTATCCCTTTTGAAACGACGCGTGCTGCTGTTCTGATATTAGCGCTCATACCATCGCCTACCATGAGAACGACATTCTTGGCTTTTTTCGTATCTCCGATCGCTTGATACACATCGTACTTGACTGTCTTAGAGATCATCTTGCCGTTATTCTTGCTTTTTACCTGAATGGAAACTTGTCCAGGAGTTTTGAATGCTATATCGCGTATCGTATATTCGGTACTGTTCTTTGTGGCGTGAGTAAGAACAGGTTTCTTACCAAAATATGTTGTGGCGTCCTTCCCGTTAACAAGTACTTGGAGTGCTTCTGTTGTTGTAGAGAGGCCCGTGATTTCAACTCGAAAGTCTAGTTTTTGTCCTGCCAACACGGTAGCACGATCAATAGGTAGAATTGTAATTACGGGAGCAGCGGCTGTCTGTTTTGTACCAGTTCCATCTGCGAAAACGGCGGTAGGGGCCGTTCCACCTAGTGCAGTTATGAGGGCAAGCAAGAGAGCGGTCATTCGTGTTGTACCATTCTTCATTATACTAATCCTCCTCAATAATTTGTATTTGAGAACTAGTATGAAGGGTGAACATTAAGAGGGCATCAAATCGGTGTAAACGAGTGTTAAATGATGATATTCAAAAAACAGCATGTAACATCACGGTTTTATGTCATATCAGAGCGTTTGACTGTGTATCGTATAACTATATAATTACTTATATAGGTTGTTTACGTTAAAAAAGAAAAGGAGATGAGACCATTGGGGAATTGATGCGTGTCCTAAATACGTTATTATGCATAATGGCTCCACACATTTTTGATAACCGAAGGAGGTGTTCCTATTCGTCTTAGTGTTTCTTACGGCGGATAGGAGATCGATTGAGTGACCCTTTACCGAGTTTTATTGGAATAACCTTGGTATTATTCTTAGTAGTTCTTAATGGCTTTTTTGTATCAGCGGAACTAGCCTTTGTTAAAGTTAGAGGAAGTCGGATTGATGTTCTTGCTGAAGAAGGAAACAAAAAGGCGAAGATTTCCCAGCAGATATTGCGTAATCTAGACAATTATTTATCCGCATGTCAGCTAGGGATTACGATTTCATCTCTAATACTTGGATGGATCGGAGAGCGTGCATTGGCTGCCATTATCGCTCCTTGGTTTGAAATGTTAGGTCTTAATGACATCTTACTGCACGCCGTGTCCATTGTGATTGCATTTACACTGATCGCTGTAATGCATATTGTACTCGGTGAGCTTGCTCCCAAAACAGTTGCCGTTCGTAAAGCAGAATCGATTATGTTAATGTCGGCAAGGCCGATGAACGTATTTTATAAATTAATGTATCCGGTTATCTGGTTCGTAAATGGTTTATCTAATGGTCTACTACGTATATTCCGAATGACGCCTGTCGTAGAGCGGGGAAGTGCTCATACGGAAGAAGAAATCCGAGATCTCATGAAGGAGAGCAGTGAGATTGGTTTAATCAATGATACCGAACTGACCTTAGTAGATAATATATTTGAATTTGCGGATACAACAGCAAGAGAGATCATGATTCCGCGTACGGATATGATCTGTCTTTACACCAATCTGTCTATGGAGGAAAATCTTGAAATAGCTCATGAAGGCATGAGAACTCGATATCCAATCTGTGATGAGGATAAGGACCATATCATTGGTTTTATTCACATTAAGGATCTGATGCGTGGATATATTCGGGATCAATTATCACTTATTCGCCCCATTATTGCAGTTCCTGAATCCATGCAAATCAGTGAACTCTTAAAAAGAATGCAGCGTAGTAAGACTCAGATCGCAATTCTGATCGATGAATATGGCGGAACTTCTGGTCTGGTTACACTCGAAGACATTATGGAGGAGATCGTTGGTGAAATTCAGGATGAATTTGATGAGGAGCGGCAGGGTATTGAGATCGTGTCGGAGGATGAGTATTCTATTGACGGTTTGATGTTGATTGATGAAATTAATGACCAGTTTGGTCTAGATGTGGATACAGAGGATTACGATACCATTGGTGGTTGGTTGTCTTCTCGATTGGAGGCCATCTTACCTCATCAAGGTCAATCCTATAATTATGGCGAATATTTGTTCGTGGTAGAAGAAACAGAGAATAAGAGAATATCACGTATACGTTTGTTAAGACAGGAAGAGATACAAGCAGAAGCCGGCGCTTAGAACCGGCGGAGTAATAGGCAGTGGCTTTTAGCCACTGTCTTTTTTTGTGATCTAAACACATTCTATACATGACAGAAAAAGATGATAAAGATGTAATTTTTTAGGTGGTTAACGATGTTAATATATGGATGTTCACTAAAATATAAAGAAGACAGGTGAGGTATATGTCCAAAATGAAAAAGCGTTCTCGAGTAATCACGGCTTTCTCTGCAAGTTTGTTACTTAGCTTAGCCATCGCAGGCGGAGCATCTGCTGATACATCTGCATCAGAGTTTGCACCAGGGGCAAAGACGTCTGCTCCTCCCGTAGAAATGAATATAAATACGATTAATCCACTCGCAACTTATTTAAAAACTACAAGTTCTGATATCCGCAAGCTATCTTCAAGTAATGTTCAGATTACTGCGACTACAACAGCTACACAGACTGTAGATTCAGTCGGAGTTAACTTCACGTTTCAACGTTGGACAGGCTCCGTATGGGTTGATATAGATAGCTATTCTGGTAGTTCATCCAATACAAGTGCCTACAATGGCTCTAGTAGCTTTACTGCAGTGTCGGGATACTATTATCGCGGTAGAACGACCCATTATGTTCGTAAAGGTTCTTCTTATGAAGAACAAGTCATGTTTACCCAATCTTTATTGATGGGTTAATCATCACATACATAGAAGAAGAGGGTGTACCCCATAGGGTGCACCCTCTTCTTTATGGTAAACTGTTAGCGATCTTCAACAGTTCCTTTTTGCTTAATTCACCATTAATGTGTATTAGTACAGTATTATAAGTAAATTGTAATGAATCAGCACTGCTTGGGCCCTGTGAATAAATTGCCTCAATTCCTGATTTCAGATACAATGTTTCAGCATTTGGAGAAATGAGGGTACTCACAGCAACCTCACCTGTTTCCAGATCGGTATATTTTACGTTTAGAAGCTTTCCTTCCGAAGATACATACTGTACGATCATGTTATAAATCGGTGCAGTATCATTCTCAGGAGCTACATAGACTTGATTGTATTGATATTCCTTCGGAAAGTATCCGAATTCTGTGTAGGGAAATGTAATCCTAGATAAGACTTCATCAAACGTGAAATCAAAGTCAGAGGATGAACTACTCCATAATAGCTTCTCTCCCAAATTTCCTGATTGTTCAGGTGATTCTGGTGGCCGACTGGTCTTAGGTATTGTGGTTCCAGATGAAGGTTTATTCTTACCGGATATAATCGTTACAATGCCGTCGCCCCAATCTTTAATCTGTTGATATATAGGCGTTACGGCTTGAGATATAGGTGGGGGAGAGAAGACGATAGCCCCCATGGCCATAGATGCTGCAATAATACCCGCATACTGAAATCTGCGCCAACGCTTTTTTTGTTTACTTCTCGCTGCAATCTGCTGCTTAACCTGAAGCCAGGATTCTCGTTTGGTGTCATGATTAACTGAAGAAGTGGTATTCGCAGCACGTTCAAAAGCTTCATCAAAAGCTTCGTTAAACCAATCATCATATTTTTCGTTGTTCATCCATAACACCCCACTCCCTATAGAGCATTTTCTTAACGGATTCCCTGGCTCGGAAGAGTCGCTGCTTCACAATGTCTTCCCTGGTGTCTAACAGTTCAGCGATTTCCTTGTAAGTTAACCCCTGTTTCCATCGAAATTCAATAAGCTGCCGATATTCTGGTTTCAATTGCTCAAGATAGAACACAATTGATTCTTCCATCATTTTGGATTCAACTTGATGTTCTATATTAGTGGAAGAAACAACCAATTCCTCTTCACTAATAAAAACACGGTCAACATCGACTTGGTTACGGTATTTTTTATTTTTTCTTAAATAATTCATCGTTGTATTTTTGGAAACGACTCTTAGCCATGCTTTTAACTTATTCTCGTTCTCAAAAGTAGGTTTATTCGTAATCACTTTAATGAATGATTCCTGAATGATATCCTCAACAGCAGTGTGGTCTCGGAGCACGTACATAATCTGTCCGTAAACCAAATCATAAAATTCGTAGTAAACCTCTTCCTGAAGGGGTTCACTTAAGTCATTAAAATCTGCTGCGAGGAGTAGTTGCAGTCGATTCGACATGCGAATATCTCCTCCTCGGTGTATCCTCTTCCGTATCCTTCCATCATTTTACCTCATTTTCAGCACGAAAGCCCAATATTTTCTAGTGATTAGGAAAATTTTAAGAGAGGAAGTTTATGAAGCATTTATACTTGAATATAAAAAAGAGGTAACCGATGATTCGGTTACCTCTTCAGGTTACGATTGAAATGGTTTACTTATGCCCAATTACCGTTCAAGAAGATGGGTTCTTCTTGACCATCATGGGTGATGCCCGTAATATTAAGCTCTTTTGAGCCCATCATGAAATCAACGTGAGTAATACTTGCGTTTAGACCACTTTCAGCAAGCTGCTCAGATGTCATTGTCTTTCCACCCTCAAGGTTAAAGGCATATGCACTTCCGATTGCAAGGTGACAAGAAGCATTCTCGTCAAACAAGGTGGTGTAATATAGGATTCCACTCTCTGAAATAGGGGAGGCATAAGGGACTAATGCTACTTCTCCAAGATAATGAGACCCCTCATCCATTTCTATAAGACGTGTGAGCGTATCGAATCCTTCTTCTGCAGTATAATTAACGATCCGCCCGTTCTCAAAGGTTATGGAGAAGTTATCAATAATGTTACCTCCATAACTTAGTGGCTTGGTGCTGCGAACCGTGCCGTTAACACCTGTCTTCAGAGGAGCTGTAAACACTTCTTCTGTAGGAATGTTAGCTACAAATCGGTCACCCTTTTCATTGAGGCTTCCAGCTTGCGCCCAAATATGTCCTTCAGGTAACTCAACCATTAAATCCGTACCTTCTGACATGAAATGAAGCTTATGATATTTCTTACGGTTTAGTTCATCTGATTTTTGCTGAAGCTTCTCAATATGATCTTCCCAGGCTGCAATTGGATCTTCTTGATCGGCGCGTACTGCCTGGAATATAGCATCCCACAACAATTGCACTTGTTCTTCTTGCGGAGCATCGGGGAACACTTTAGCCGCCCAATCTGGTGAAGCAAAAGCGAGGCCTGTCCAGCTCATTTTATCAGCTTGTTGATACTGACGATATTTTGCCATGGCAGAACCGAAGGTACGCTGATAATTAGAGATGCGTTCTGGATGAACGCCTTTCATCAGGTCTGGGTTGGCTGAGAGAATGGTCATAAAAGCTGCTCCATTCTCAGCGAGCTCAGTCATTTCTTCAGCATAATACTTCGGTGGTTCAAGAAAGGATTCGTCTGACGCTAAATCGTAACGGATCCGGTTTACTTGTTCATCACTATAATTGACTTTTACGTTCTTAGCACCCGCTTCATATGCCTTCTTCACTACAAGGCGCACAAGTTGTGCGGCTTCAATCATTGCGTTAACAACCAGCGTTTGATTAGGCTGTAGATTAACACCAACTTTCACAGCGAGTTCGGCATAACGATCTAGTTTTTCCTCAAATGTAAGCATAGTGGAACCTCCATATCTATCAATGTAATGTATATAATTTACCTTGGGTCAATTACAGGGTGGGAGAGGTCACATGAATAATAAGGTACAGCAACCGTTACTCCTTAGAGTTTCGGCGCTGTGACTTCGATTAAAATGCCCAGTTTCCGTTACGGAATACAGGCTCTTCACGGCCATCTTCAGTAATTCCATTAATATCCATATCAGCTGAACCGATCATGAAATCCACATGTGTCACACTTGTATTCAGTCCATGTTTCACAAGATCCTCTTGAGACATCTCTTTACCGCCTTCAAGGCAAAATGCATAAGCGCTTCCGATGGCTAAATGGTTAGAGGCGTTCTCATCAAATAGAGTGTTGTAATATAAAATATTCGATTCCGAAATTGGAGATTGGTGAGGAACCAGTGCAACTTCACCTAAATAGCGAGCACCTTCATCCATATTGAGCAACCGCTCAAGTGTTTCATAACCTTGTTCAGCAGTAAAGCTGACAACACGACCGTTCTCAAATGTTAGCGAAAACTTATCTACAATATTGCCTGCGTAGCTTAGTGGTTTCGTGCTGCTAACGGTTCCGTTAACTCCGGTCTTAAGTGGAGCAGTAAACACTTCTTCTGTAGGCATATTAGCAACAAAGGAATGACCTTGTTCGTTAATGCTATCCCCTTGAGCCCATATATGACCTTTAGGAAGCTCGATCGTAAGATCGGTTCCTGGTGCTATGTAATGCAGTGCTTTATACTTCTTAGCATTTAGTACAGCAGATTTCTCGTCAAGCACTTTAAGATGCTCTTTCCAAGCTTCTACTGGATTATCTTGATCTACTCGTACCGTATGGAAGATAGCTTCCCATAACTTGTCCATCTGTTGATCTTCTGGAGCCTCTGGGAAAACTTTAGCAGCCCAAGCAGGGGATGGAACGGCAATCAGGCACCAGCTGAATTTGTCAGCTTGCTGATACGCACGATACTGCTTCATAGCTTCACCGCGTGTTTTATAGAAATTCGCAATTCGTTCTGGATCAATACCATTCAAGAGATCTGGATTCTCAGCAAGTACATGGAGGACCGCTGCTCCGTTCTCAACCAGTTCAACCATTTCTCCTGCAAACCATTTAGGCTTATCTGTAAACACATCGTCAGATGCCTTCTCATACTGAAGCCTTGTTAAGGTTTCATCGTTCCAGATCACTTTGACGAGGCGGGCACCCGCTTCGTACGCTTTAGTAGCGATCAAGCGGATAAAATCAGCGGATTCTACAGGTGCATGGACCACTAAGGTCTGACCTTTCTGTACATTGACCCCTACTTTTACGGTCAATTCCGCATATTTGTCCAGAGATGATTTAAAGTTGGACATTTGGTACCCTCCAATTACATATTTATTTTAAAACATAACCACATTATACTAAATTGCACACAAGATGAAAAATTCTAATCGATCTGAACAAAAAATGATATACTGTGATCTGTGAACAACAGTGTTAAGCATGATTAAGGAGAGTGTACCCATGTCTAAGGTTACCATTGAACGCGCAGGTATGCAGCGTGATGAAGAGAATAATTTTGTAGGCTACGCCGTGTTTTCCGTAGAAGGACAAGCGACCGCATATGAAATCACATTTTTAAGCAAGAACGGTAAGGATTGGGATTATAGTATGAACTTCGCTGGAGAACCTGGACCAGAAGAAGAGTTCTTGAAAGTAGATGCACTTATTGAAGCAGACGACGATTTATTTGATGATTTACTGGATGCAGCCATTGATGCAGGTGGTTTTGAGTCATAATACGAAGCGCTGTTAAATGTATGGGAGCGTGAAACACAAACAAACCGTCCAATTCCGTATAGGAGTGGACGGTTTGTTCTGTGATTCAAGAGCGGTGAGGTATCAGCCGATAATAATTCGGCCCTCAGGATGACGGTACAATTCTTTGTAACGTTTACGGTTCAAAGCATAAGCTAAAGTTAACGGCCCAAGACGACCAAGGAACATAAGGATCGCAATGGTAACCTTGCCTACTTCAGATAAATCTGTGGTGATTCCCATCGATAAGCCAACGGTACAAAAAGCGGAAACAGCTTCAAACAGAATGGCTAGAAAGTCTTTAGACTCTGTAGCTGAGAGGAACATGGAGAAACCAACCAATAGTAGCAGCGAAATAATCGTTAACGTAACTGCACGGTAGACAATGGCTTCAGAGATACGGTTACGGAACAGTACAACATCACGTTTTCCTTTTATCATGGTAATTACTGATCCGACCAACACGGCAAAAGTGGTCACCTTGATTCCTCCACCCGTTGATCCGGGAGCTGCTCCGATAAACATGAGCATGATTAAGAAAAATTGAGTTGATTGCTGAAGCTCGCCGATATCCACGGTACTGATTCCTCCAGATCTAGATGTGATGGACTGAAAGAAGGAAGCCATGATCTTTTGCGGATAGGAGAGCGGTCCGAGCGTTGCTTGGTTGCTGAATTCAAGCATGAACAGCGCTAATGCCCCGATACCAATCAAGAGCGCGGAGACGGTAAGGACAACCTTAGAGTGCAGGGATAATTTTCGACACTTGGGATATTCCATGACATCAAACATAACGATAAAACCGATACCACCGAGGAAAATAAGAAACATGTTGATGATATTGAGTATTGGGTCCGTGCCATATGCAACAAATCCAGTAAAAGGACCATGAATACTGCCGAGTAAATCAAATCCTGCATTATTGAATATCGAAACACTCTGAAATACGCCGAGATAGACAGCATCCGTTAACGGCATCTCTTTCCAAAAACGTAAGGTTAGTAGCAGCGCACCAATACCTTCAATGGTAAAGGCATAAATGAGAACACGCCGAATCAGGTCTACAATCCCTTGAATCTGGTACTGACCCATAGCTTCCTGAAGAATCATGCGTTCACGAAGAGAGATTCTTCGGTTCAGCATGAGTGCAATCCAAGTTGCAGATGTCATAAAGCCGAGACCACCAAGCTGGATGAGCATCAGAATAACAATCTGGCCAAATGTTGACCAGTGTGTTCCGGTATCCACTACGGTTAGGCCAGTAACGCTAATTGCGGATACTGCTGTGAAAAATGCATCAATGAACTTGGTATGTATGCCATGTTCGACTGAAATGGGGAGTTTTAATAAAAATGTGCCGATGAGTGCAATGGAAAGGAAGCCAATCGCTAGAAATTTCGGTGGACTCATCCGATTAGGTAGTTGTTTCTTCTTCATATCGCTGCAATTAATCTCCTTACAATATAATAAGCATTCTCTAATAATACACGAAAGGTGAGAGATTTAACCATCATGAATCCACAAAAACCTCCAATTCCGGTCGCAATTCCACTTTTTATCGGCATTACTGCTATTTCATTCTCATCCATTTTTGTAAAATGGTCAGATGCACCGGTATCTATCCAAGCCATGTATAGACTTTTATTCACGATGCTGCTTATGCTTCCTTTTAGCTTAAGGTACATAAGAGATGTTCGCAGATTTACAGGAGCTGATGTATTTAAGCTTATAGCCTCCGGGACCATGTTGGCTCTTCATTTTTTACTCTGGATGGGGTCATTGCAATGGACCAGCGTAGCCAGCTCAACCATTATTTTGGCGTTACAGCCTGTGTTTGTTATGATTGGCGCTTATTTCTTCTTTAAAGAGAAAACATCTTATTCAGCACTACTCGGAATGGGGATTGCGTTCCTTGGTGTATTTCTGCTCATTGGAAAAGGGGGGATGAGTGGAAGCCAATCGCATCTGACAGGGGACTTAATGTCACTCTTTGGCACGATGGCTGTTGCTGTACATATGTTGCTCGGGCAAATGCTACTTCGCCGAATACCATCCTTTATTTACAGTTGGTTCGTTTTTGCGTTTGCTGCACTGTTCTTGGCTCTCTATAATGGCATCTCAGGCATTCCCATGACAGGCTATCCGCTTCACGAATGGGGGATATTTGCTTTGCTCGCGATTGTACCGACGGTGTTTGGTCATCTGCTCTTTAATTGGTTGATGAAATACTCATCAGCCTCAACCGTATCCATGAGTGTGCTTGGGGAACCGGTAGGGGCAAGTCTACTCGCATTCTTGTTACTCCATGAATCTATGAATGGGTTACAAGCGGCTGGAGGTGGTCTTGTCCTGCTTGGACTGATATTATTCTTGAATGTTCGGTCATCCCGAAAAAGTGTTAACGAACTTCCAAATAAAAGTATGAGCTGAAGCTTCACGATGAACTATTTACTTAGAATAAAAGCTTACTCATAAAGAGCCAAAATAGAATGAGGTTTACTTACCTGTTATAATAGGGAACGATTCTTAACATAATATTTCATAAAGAGAGACAGGGAGAATGAGAATGGAAAGAACCATGAAACAAAGAACAGCATTGTTCTGCGGCGTTTTTTTGCTCCTGCTGCTGAAATTAATGCTTCTAAGATTATTTTTGTTTAATGAAGTCGAATGGGGAAGGGTTCTGACTGATGTATTCTCATTACTGGTCTTAATGAGCTTACTTGAACTTCTTATTCCAATGAAGGCTAGACATGTTGCTTACTGGGTCTTTAACCTGATTATATCGATAATATTGTTTGCTTCTGCGGTCTACAATGTATACTTTGGCTCTATACCAACGTATACAGCATTATCCGGCCTGGGACAGGTGCATCAAGTTCGCTCAAGTATTTCTACATTAATCGAACCGGAACACTTCATTTTCTTCATAGATGTTCTGGTTATGGCAATCTTCTGGATTGTAAATCGATTCCGTCGCAAGAGAATAAAATCAAGTGAAATGACGTTTACACAATACTCTTTCCGAGGGCGCCGCAGAATATCAGCGTGGAAACTAAGCATGGTGGGATTATTTATTGTTGGTGTTGTCATCTCAGCCCTCTACATCCGAAAAGGGTGGGGAATAGAGAATGAACTCGTACGAGCAGAACATATGGGTTTCATTAATTACCAAGTCACAGCGATCCTGAAGAGCAATCAGGAGAAGCGGGAGCTGGCAGAAGGTAGCTTGCAGGATACTATTAATGAAATTAAAGAGCTTCAAGAAAGCTATCCGTACCGAGATGTCGATCAAATCGGGAAGGAACCGAAGTATTTTGGAGCCGGTAAAGGTAAAAATCTCATCATCGTGCAGATGGAGTCCTTGCAAAACTTCCCGATTCATCAGTCATTAAATAATCAGGTTCTGACACCTGTAATGAATCAACTCGCCGATGATGGATTGTATTTCCCCTATATCTACCAGCAGATTGGTCAGGGGAATACGTCAGATGCGGAGTTTTTATCCAACACGTCGATCTATCCACTAGGATCAGTTGCAATGTCAACTGGATTTGGTGGGAAAGAACTGCCGAGTTTACCTAAGCTCCTTGGAAAATTCGGATATGTAAGCAATACATTTCATGTAAACGAAGTAACCTTCTGGGACAGAGTTAAAATGTACCCAGCACTAGGCTTTGACCATTATTATGATAAGCCTAATTATACGAATGATCATTTTAATTCTTTCGGACCTTCGGACGAAGAGTTATATCGTGTAGGCATCGAGAAGCTGAAGCAGGTGCAGCAGGATAATAAACCATTCTATGCACAGTTCATCACCGTCTCAAGTCACTCTCCATTCACCGTTCCAGAGGAATTCTCGAAGATAGAAATTCCTACAGAGCTTGTAGGAACTCAGCTTGGAAACTATCTGGATTCAGTTAACTATTCTGACTATGCTCTGGGTAAGCTGATTGAGTCACTCAAACAGAATGGGCTGTGGGAGAATACCGTATTAATGGTATATGGAGATCATCAAGGTATTAACAGTAAAGATACAGATTCCAGTTTAATTACATCTTATCTAGGTGTACCTTACCATGATCAAGTAAGTCGATTTAACATTCCCCTTATCATTCACATTCCGGGCTTAACCGAAGGAAAGCGGATTGAACAAGTCGGCGGGCAAGTGGATATGATGCCTACAATCGCAAATATTATGGGTATATCCTTGAGAGAAGAACAGTTCACTGCTCTCGGACAAGATCTGCTCAACATTGAGAAGAATGCCATCGGAATGAGATACTACTTACCTACGGGTTCCTTCTTTAACAATGAGGTCATGTTTGTACCTGGTAATGGTTTTGATGATGGAACAGCCGTTTCCTTAAAGACGCTTAAGCCAGTGAAAGATATTTCTCCTTATCGAGAAGACTATGAGTATATTCTGCGCCTCATGAAATTGTCTGATGAGTATGTGAAACGACTGCCAAATCGGGCCCCATAGATAGATGAAGAACCGTACAAGCTTATTGTACGGTTCTTTTTATTCGAAGTAATGGGATTGATATTTACAGCTATTTGGTTTAATGTGTCATTATTGTTAACCTAAAGCGTAAATTATTTGGTTTACAATAATAATTGATAAGGAGAATAATCATATGATTACGCACCCAACCAATGAATGGACAATTCTAGCATCAAAAGTTATAAACGGATATCCGATAAGTAATGAAGAAGCTCTATCCATTTTAAAGTGTAATGATGAGGAAATATTAGTTCTTCTTCAATCTTCATTTATAATTAGGCGCAAGTATTTCGGGAAAAAAATTAAACTCAATATGATTATTAATGCAAAGTCTGGCCTTTGCCCTGAAGATTGCGGTTATTGTTCACAGTCGATCATATCGGAAGCTGCGATTGAGAAATATGCATGGCTCACGAAAGAAAGGATCATTGAAGGCGCACAAGAGTCCATTAGACGTAAAGCGGGAACGTACTGCATTGTCGCTTCCGGTAGAAGGCCAAACGATCTAGAAATCGATCATGTAGCTCAAGCCGTGAGTGAAATTAGAAAGTCATCAAAATTGAAGATATGCTGCTGCTTAGGTTTCCTGAAAGAGAATCATGCTCTTAAACTAGCCGAAGCGGGTGTTCATCGATATAACCACAATTTAAACACTTCCAAAGATAATTATGGCAACATAACGACAACGCATACTTATGAAGACCGAATTGAAACGATTGAGCAGGTGAAACAATCCGGAATTTCTCCATGTTCTGGCGCTATTTTCGGTATGGGAGAAACGGATGCAGAGATCGTAGATATTGCAATGACACTTAAACAGTTAGATGCAGATTCCATTCCCTGTAACTTCCTAAACCCAATCGATGGAACACCACTTGAGGGGCGAAAAGAGCTAACTCCTCTTAAATGTCTGAGAATATTGGCCATGATGCGTTTTGTAAATCCGACAAAAGAAATTAGAATTGCAGGAGGAAGAGAAGTGAATTTACGTTCTCTCCAATCGCTGGCTTTTTATGCAGCTAACTCTATTTTTGTTGGTGATTATTTAACAACTGCCGGCCAGGAATATGAACGGGATTGGCAAATGATTGAAGATCTTGGGTTTGAAATTGAAGCGCAGGCAATTTAAGTAACAGAGATAGCTGTTGCCCTCTTGACTTATAAGATAAGACACCCTAAAATTATACCCGCAGGGGTAATAGGTAATGCTTATTTCTGTAATTTCATTTTATCGTAGATAAGAGGTTATGCACGGACCTTTAGGGAGGGAAAGGGCTTTGTTGTATCTGTTATGTTTTTTTGTAGGCATGATCATAATTTATGCTTATCGGCGTTCAGTTCCTGTGAATGGCTTAAAGTTAATGAAGTGCAGTGAACTCGTTCAGGCCAAGCAAGAACGTCCGCATTTGAAAGTACTTGATGTGCGGGATGTTTCCGAATATACAGCTGATGTAAGTCACATAAAAGAATCTGTAAATATTTCATTAGGACGTCTACCCTTCGTGTGGGATAAGGAGCTTAGCCCTGATGACGAAGTAATCATTGTGACACCGAAATGGTCAGATGGGATTCTAGCGGCACGAAAGCTGAAGAAAGCAGGATTTACTTCGTTATCTTATTTAACGGACGACTGTCAAAGATGCTGCCCTAACAGTTAAGTTGGGATGTATTAATAATAGAACGGCATAGGCCGTTCTTTTTTTGTGCTCATTTTGATGAGATGTGTGGTAACTGATCTAACATCAATTATTTTGAGAAAAATTTCACAAATGAGTCACAGGTTGAATGTCTAAAACATAATAAATTCTAATATAATAAGATGTACAGGGGAGGCAGACATCATGAAGAAACAGTGGCTTATGGGATTAGGTATCGTGGTACTTACTTTGGGAATTGGAACAGCAGCTTTTGCAAATGCGAATCACAATACATCACAAAACACGAAACCTTCAACGAATCAAGAACAGCCAACCGGGCAAAATTACGAATCAGACAATATGTACAACTGGGAAAGCGTCATTATGGGCACCCAAATCGGAATAATCCGATAATTCTAACAAAAACTTAACAATGACAGGTGATTTTCTAACTCTAATGAAGATTAAGAACACATTTAGGTTGTCGTACCCATAAAAAACAGCTATCCTTAAACGATGGCTGTTTTTTTAATGATCTATACCATGTATTGAATATGATAGAGCGGCTTCGGTCGTTCTTTTTTGCGCTTTATGGTATCGTATCGGATCTGGCGACTAAAATGGAAAATATAAGGGAAGGTTAGAGCTGGACATTACATTTTTACAAGGAGTTGTTTTATTTATGTATTATTTATATAGCCATAATGACCTGGATGGAGTAGGATGTGGAATCTTAGCCAAGTGTGCATTCGGAGAGAATCTCGAGATTCGATATAATTCGGTAACTGGGATTAATGTACAGGTAGACAAATATTTGAATCGTAATGCAGATCAAAGGAATTCTGAGGATAAACTCTTTATTACCGACTTAACTGTTAATCATGATGTTGAGCTGCGTCTACATCAGTATGTGCAGGAGGGCGGCAAAGTCCAATTGTTAGACCATCATAAAACGGCATTGCATTTTAACGACTATGGGTGGGCTAAAGTAGATGTTCACCATGCTGACGGTAGAACTTCATC
Organism: Paenibacillus sp. FW507-14B1B; assembly: GCF_058781425.1. Taxonomy (NCBI): domain Bacteria; kingdom Bacillati; phylum Bacillota; class Bacilli; order Caryophanales; family Paenibacillaceae; genus Paenibacillus; species Paenibacillus sp. FW507-14B1B. Next base: position 334,735 of record NZ_JBYSWS010000001.1, read on the forward strand.
GGCTACGTCATTATTATACGATTACATGATCGAGCACGGGTTACTGGAACGTACTGTAGTGATGGACCAATTCGTAGAACTGGTCAGGCTCTATGACACATGGGAATGGGAGGCTGAGAATAAGATTCAAGCAAAACGGCTTAACGACCTCTTCTATATGATATCCGTAGATGAGTTTGAAGCGAAGATGGTCGACAGACTTCGTGATGCCAAGGAGTTCTCATTCGATGAGTTTGAAGAGAAGATACTTAATATGGAAGAGAATAAGATCGAGCGATATATCCGCCGTAAAAAAAGAGAGCTGATTCAGACTTTCATTGGAGACGAGTGTGTCGGGATTGTATACGCTGAATCCTATCATTCAGAATTAGCAAGTGAGCTGGGCACAGAATATCCGCATTTGGATTACATATCCATTCTTAACATGGGCGGCCGTAAAATGAGTCTGCGTACGATTCATGATCATATCGATGTATCCGCTATTGCCATGCGTTTTAACGGAGGAGGACATGCAAAGGCTTCTGGATGTACGATTGGTAATGAAGTATACCGATTGTATGTAGAAGAGCCGTTTGAACTTGAGCCAATTAGAGTAGATGCTAGTCGCAATCAGTTTAATATTAAAGGGACAGAGACGGGTGTGTTATATGAGACCACCAGTGAAGATCAGATCTTCGTATTTATGACGAGCTCTGGTCAATGGGTCGTCGAATGGAATGATGAGTTGTTATCTTTTCATTTTGAAACCTTTGAACAAGCAGAGCGACATATCAAACGTAACTATGGTGCATGGTTATCTAGAGACGAAGATTATGTGAATAAGCTCTCAGACACGGTGCGGGATATCAGAACTCGTCATACAGATCCTTCATCTCAGCTTACAGACAATAAAGAATAGAATTTAAATAAATAAAATTTAATCCTTTCAGAAAACTCACACTTCCCACACAAATTCCACATTATTGTTGGGTAAGTTGATAACAGTCCAGGATGTGGACAGAGTATAATCTGGAGGGATTCTTTTTATGAAAAAAATAGTCATCGTCGGTACAGCAGCTCTTGTAACATTAGGGCTTTTGGCAGGATGTCAGAATAAAGATAACGAATCAACATCATCTAATTCTTCAATGGTCAACCAAGCGCTCTCTAAGGAAGGAAACTTGCCCTGGATCGCCACTAAAAATACAACGCGTATTAATTCATCGGATCCAGTTGAAGCCGCTGTACTGGCTTCCAGGACGCTCTGGACAGCCACGAACGATAACAATAGGCCAGGAAGTGTGGTAATCGTTAATTCAGACCAATGGCAGATTGCTGCTGCCAGCGCTGATTTGATTCATCATCCGAGCAATGGACCGATCCTATTTGTTAACGAGGATGGGGTTCCTGAGGCAACATGGAATGAGTTGAAACGGTTGAAACCTACTGGCTCAAAAAGTAATGACGGAATACAGGTGATTGCTGTTGGCAAGATCTCGGATAAGGTAGAAGAGCAACTTAAAGAACTGGACTATAAGATGGATCGAATAGAAGGGGATCAGCCCGCTGCTGTAGCTGAGGCTATTGATGCGTATTACGCTAAAGTTTCAGGGAGTATGCCCGAATCCGTCATCATTGGATCGATGGATAGTCCAGAATATACAATGCCGGCTGTAAACTGGATCGCACATATGCCAGAGCCTCTGCTATACGTTAAGGAGGACGAAGTGCCGAAGGAAACCATCAAGGCGCTTGAAGCAAGGGGCAGAAAAGCGAACATCTATATCATCGGTCCAGAATCCGTTGTGTCGGGAAAGGTACTTGAAGAGTTACAGGCCTACGGCAAAGTTACAAGGATCTCAGGTGAAGATCCATATGAAAATGCGGTCAATTTTGCCAAGTTTAAAGACCCAGAGACCCAATTCGGATGGGGCATTGAAACGCCGGGACATAACTTCTCTTTCCTTCCTTTAGATTCGGATTTGTTGGCTATAGCAGTAGCTCCATTCTCACATTTAGGAAAGCATGCACCACTGCTCTATACTGACAAAGACGGGATGCCGGGGTCTGTGATGGAATATATCATGTCAATCCAGCCAAAGTTCAAGCAAAGTCCGACGGAAGGCCCGTATAATCACGCGTGGATTACAGGGAATGAGACCGTAATCTCTGAGAAAGGGCAGAGCGAGATTGACGATATGTTAGAAATCGTACCCGTAACAGGTGGCGATGCGCATAGTGGACATTAGTTCACAACGGGTTCACAGTCTCTACACAGAAACCACATGATTATTCATTATGATGGGTTCATAGGGAGGCGATCACATCATGAAGAAGAAATGGTTTGCTGGACTTGGAATCGCAGTACTTACTTTCGGAATTGGGACTGCTGTATATGCAGAAGCCAATGAAGTGACTTTTCAGGATATGCTGCCGTTTATGAAACAAATGCATCCGGGTGCCTCGGAGCAACAGCTTAATGAGATGTATCAGAATTGCCACAGTAACGACCAAGAAGGCATGCAAGACAGAATGCAATATCGTGAAGATGCTGATCAGAACAGCAGGTACATGATGAGAGGCTATCATGATGGCTCTATGATGCGGGAATACGATAATGGAACCATGATGCATAGGGATGAAGTTCATCGAGGTTCAAACATGATGGGCGGACAATCAGGCTCACTACAAGATTCATAAGAAGCAAGGTTATGAAGACCAGTCTAGCACATGAAGTGTTTTAGGCTGGTTTTTTGATTACAGTATTCCAAAATCGGTATAATTAGAGCAATAAAGCGTATGGAGCAGGTGAAACGTTAATGAAAATTCAAGTATTAGTCGTTGATGATGAATGGAATATGCGGAATTTACTGCGTATTTATCTGATGAAGGAAGGGTTTGAGGTAAAAGAAGCATCAACTGGATCGGAAGCGCTATCGTTAATGAAACGCTATGCATTCGATGTAATTCTTCTGGATGTCATGATGCCGGACATGGATGGATGGCAAGTATGCAAAAGCATTCGCGAGCACAGCCAGATACCTATTCTCATGCTAACGGCGAGGTCAGAGACGAAAGATAAAGTTCATGGTCTAGGCATTGGAGCGGATGATTATCTGACAAAACCATTTGAATCAGAAGAACTGATTGCAAGGATCTATTCATTAATTCGGCGCTCGACCATATCCAAGATGAGTATGCCGCAAGAAGTGAAACTTCACTATCCAGAGCTCTCCATTCACCCTGATGGAAGAGACGTGCTCATCCAAGATCAGTCCGTAGAATTCACTCAGAAGGAATTTGATCTACTGCTGACATTAGCACAGAACAGTCACCGGGCATTTTCTAGAGAAGAACTAGTTGAGCGATTATGGGGCCATGATTATCATGGTGAATCGAGAGTCATTGATACACATGTGAAGAATATCCGGGAAAAAGCACATAAAGCAGGGCTCAGTTATAACCCGGTACAAACGGTATGGGGGATAGGTTATAAATTTTATACTGCTGGTGATTTGGCGTGATTCATAATCGGATAGGAACAAAGCTTGGGATATGGATGATGACGTTGTTCTTCATTGTTATCTTTTTTCTTAGCATTGCCATTGACCGTATATTTTCTAATTTTCATCAGACGGAAATGACGAGTAATGTGAATGAGATGACCTCACACTTCGTTATGATGGCGACTTCCCCCGACAACAACAGTGAGCATTCATTGGATGCTTTTGCAGACTTCTCTGAAGTTAGTATATTTATTATTAACCAAAAGGGGGCAGTCACAGCCCACTCAGGAGAACACGATCCAACAGATCACTCGTTCATACGTGAGAAGGATGTACAGTCAATCTTTAGTGGACATACGGTAAACTTTACACATAAAGACCCTAATGGTAATCGGTATATTGTGTCTGGCATGGTTGTACCAGCGAGTGAGGGTAACCCAGCTCCAGACCAAGCCATGTATGTCTTAGCATCAACCGATCATATGGATGAGTCCATCAGTAGAATGCGAACTTTGCTTCTTATGTCTGGCATCGGTGCTATGTTACTAGCGCTTGGGATCACTTGGATTTCAGCACAAATATTATCTCGCCCACTGCTTCAGATGCAGAGAGCCACTCGTAAAATCGCTGTAGGGGATCTTGAAACAAGACTCCCTATTCAGAGTCAGGATGAGATAGGCTTGCTTGCTGAAGCAATTAATGATCTAGCTAAAGATCTGCAACGTTACAGGGATACTCGGCAGGAGTTTTTTGCGAATATATCTCATGAGCTACGCACACCGATTACATACTTAGAAGGCTATGCGAAGGTTGTTAAAGAGAAGCTATATACCTCTGAGGAGGAGAAGGATAAGTACCTTGATATTATTCAGGAGGAAGCAAGTCGGCTTCAGCGGTTAGTGAATGATCTTTTTGAGCTCGCTAAGATGGAAGAGGGGAAGATCAGCTTATCCTTAGAATGGATTGATCTGACGGATATTGTTCGCAGCGGTATACGTAAAATGGAATGGAAAGTGAACGAAAAGGGACTGGTGATGAGGGGGAGTTATGATGAAGGAATTCCACTCATCGTTGGTGATGGACTAAGGATGGAGCAGATTATTCTGAACATGTTAGACAATGCCATAAGGTATACCGATCAAGGAGATATTCGGGTTCATCTTCATAAAGATTTGAAGCAGGTAACAATAACGATTGAGGATACTGGCATCGGTATTGCGGAAGAAGAGCTGCCTTACCTGTTTGAGCGGTTCTATCGGGTTGAGAAGTCTCGTTCACGTCAACATGGTGGAACTGGGCTGGGGCTTTCCATTGTCAAAAAGTTAGTGGAGCTTCAAGGCGGAACAATAAATGTGCGAAGCCAAGTAGGCATCGGCACTCGGTTCGACATTACCTTTCCACTGCCTGAGAGGCAGGAGGAGCAAGAATGAGTAAATTAGGTGGTACCATATACATTTTGCCGAAATGGAATAGAAAACAATGAACATAAAAAAACAGCCCTCCTTGAGAAATCAAGGAGGGCTGTTCGTATACTTCAAGCTTCAATGGCTTAGTTAACGCTTATTAAGCGTACCAACCCCATACGAAGATGAAGAGTGTACCAAATATGGTTACCAATGCAACGAACAATGCATAGGCGATATTGATCCAAAGTGATTTCTTATTATCCGATTCCCCGATGTGCATGAACAAGACGAGCTGAAGGGAAGCTTGCAGTAATGCTGTAACCACCAGTATTGCCATCTTCACCGCGGACGGAAGGTCCATAAGCACAACAAGCGCAATAGCGGTAAGGACGAGGGAGGAAACGAATCCTACTACATGCTTAATCGGAAACAGCTGTTTCAACATGTCACATCAGTCCTTTCAAGTAAACAAAGCTGAAGATAAAGATCCATACAACGTCCAGGAAGTGCCAGTACAGCGAGAAGATAAAAGTTTTGTTAGCTGTACGATGATCCAGTCCGTGCTTACGTAGTTGAAGGAGAATTCCTCCACCCCACAAAAGACCGAAGGTAACGTGTGCTCCGTGAGTTCCCAGAAGGATGAACAAGCTGGAAAGGAATGCACTTGTTGACAAGGTTGCACCTTCATGAACATAAGTGAAGAATTCGAAGATTTCGACTCCAAGGAATACTGCACCGAGTAGCAGGGTGATGATCATGAAGATCATCATCTGCTTTTTAAGCCCAAGGCGCATAGCGTGGATCGCTAGACCAATGGTAAAACTGGATGTTAACAAAACAAAGGTCTCAACAAGAACCGGACCGATCTCGAATATTTCAGCTCCGCTCGGGCCTGCCGCAAAACGGTTGACTAGAACGAAGTAAACGGTAAACAGGGTAGCGAACAGTGCGATTTCAGCTCCGAGAAATAACCAGAATCCAAAAATCTTGTTACGGTTTTCCTCTGTTCCGTATTCAAGCGGCTGAGTGGCATCTATTTTCATACCGTATCACCCCGCAATTTGTTTTCTGTTTCAATAATTTCTTCTGCCGGAATATAGTATCCGTTATCCCGATCGAAGGACATTGTTGCCATAACAATGATAACGCCAATTCCTGCAATGATGGAAGGAATCCACCAACTGAATACAAGGAAGAATCCTAAGAAGAAGAAGATTGTACCGAGAATGAAAGGTTTGCCGGAGTTGCTAGGCATATGAATCTTCGTAATCTTCTCATCGTACAATGATTCACCTTCATGTTTAGCGAACCAATAAGCATCACGCTTTGTGATTTTAGGTGTAGCAGCAAAGTTGTATGCTGGTACTGGGCTAGGCAATGACCATTCGAGTGAACGACCATCCCATGGATCTCCTGTTTTGTCGCGTGGTTCGTAACGAGTACTCCAGTAGATGTTGTACACAAGCAGAATGAAACCAATCGTTAAGCCTATTGCACCCACCATGGAAAGCATGTTGAGTGGTCCGAATCCAGTTTCTGCAGAATAAGTGTACGTACGACGTGTCATACCTTTCAGACCCAAGAAGAACAGTGGGAAGAAAGTGACATTAAATGAAACTGCGATAAACCAGAATGCGGTTTTACCAAGACGTTCATTAAGTCTGAATCCGAATACTTTCGGGAACCAATAGTGGAAACCGGCGATAACCGCAAATACAGTACCAGGAATCAGAACGTAGTGGAAGTGAGCTACCAGGAACATCGTGTTGTGATACTGATAGTCAGCACTTGCCATCGCAAGCATAACACCTGTTACACCACCGATTGTGAAAATCGGAATAAATGCTAGTGAATAAAGCATCGGTGTCGTAAAGGTTATTCGGCCTTTTCGCATCGTAAATAGCCAGTTAAATATCTTGACCCCGGTCGGAACGGCGATCGCCATCGTTGTGATAGAGAAGAATCCGTTAACCATAGCGCCTTGACCCATCGTATAGAAGTGGTGAGCCCAGACGAGGAAGGACAGAGCAGAAATAACGGCCATACTCAACACCATCGATGTATATCCATAAAGGTTCTTCTTCGAGAAAGTTGAGATAATCTCACTGAAGATACCAAAGGCAGGCAAGATAACGATATATACCTCAGGATGTCCCCAAACCCAGAACAGGTTGGCCCATAGCATATCCATACCGCCATTTGCCATCGTAAAGAACTGGGAACCGAATAGTCTGTCAAACATCATCAGAAGCAATGCAATCGTAAGAACTGGGAAAGCAAAGATAATGATGACACAGGTAATCAATACAGACCAGGTAAACATAGGCATTTTCATGAGCGTCATACCTGGCGCACGCATTTTAAGAATAGTAACGATAAAGTTCAAGCCTGTAAGCAATGTCCCGATCCCTGAAATTTGGAGGGCAAGGGAGTAATAGTTATTACCAACGGTATGGCTGAACTCATTACTTGCCAGCGGGAAGTAGGATGTCCAACCGGAATCCGGTGATCCTCCGATGACAAATGAAATGTTCAAGAGCATAGCTCCGAAGAAGAATAACCAGAAGCTGATTGCGTTCAGACGTGGGAAAGCTACGTCACGCGCACCGATCTGGAGTGGAATGATAACGTTCATCAGACCGAAGATAAACGGCATGGCCATAAATAGAATCATAATTAAGCCGTGCGTAGTAAAAATTTCATTATAGTGTTGAGCGTCTAGGAACTTTAATTCAGGTGCTGCCGTTTGGGCACGCATCATGATAGCGTCAACGCCGCCGCGGAAGAGCATAATCAAGGCTGCTATGATATACATAACACCTATCTTCTTATGATCTACCGTAGTCAACCATTCACGCCACAAATATCCCCATTTTTTAAAGTAGGTCAAACCTACGATAATTGCGAGCGTTGCAAGTACGATACTTGCCATGGCGCCATAGATCATCGGTTCGCCGGTAACGAAAAATTCGTCCCATTTCATAAGGGCTTAACTCCTTTCTGGATGTCCGAAGTACATATCAAAGGCAGGAGGGAGTATCCCTCCAGATCATTAATGTCCTTCATGGTTTGTTGAGTTGTCTTCAGCCGGGGATTCCGGCAGAGGCTTGTTCGGATCAACATTTGGTTCTGTATCGAACTCAGCCTCATCTTTTGTTGCAGGATCAGGATGTTCAGTCTTGTTCTCTTGATGATTCATATTTCCATGATGCCCTTCTTCTGGTGCAGGGCTAAATGATAAGTGGTTATTCGAGAAAGACATTCTGCCTACGAATTTCGTATCAAGAAGCTTTTTAAAGTCAGCTTCCGTAAGCTCTGGTGCAGTTTCCTTCACGTCGTTTACCCATTCATCAAAATCAGCAGCTGGCATAGCCAGTGTTTCGAACTCCATGTGAGCGAATCCTTCACCACTAAAGTTTGAGTTTTTACCTAGGTAAGATCCAGGAACATCTGCTACCAAATTAAGTTTGTTGACCATGTCACTCATACCATACTTTTGTCCAGCCAATTGAGGAATCCAAAGGCTTGTGATCGGTCCGAATGAATAAATGCGGAATTCAATAGGACGGTTCGTAGGAATGTTTACATAGTTAACGGTTTCGATTCCTTCCTCCGGATAACTAAAATGCCATTTCCAGTTTGATGTAGCAGCATAAATTACAAGTGGCTTTTGCTCCTCATAACCAGCTGGAACCTTCTCGACAGCAACCGTAGTCTTAACGGTCACTACAGACAGAATAGCTACAATAATAATAGGAATGGCGATCCAAGTGATCTCCAGCCACTTACTTCCCTCTTCGTGAGGTGGCACGTATCCTTCGTTAGACTTCTTAGCCCGATATTTAACCAGGATAAAGATATACAGTGTGTATACTACCGCCAAAACCCCAAGCATCATAAGAATGGAAAATATGATGGTCTCAGATAGGGTTCTTGCAGCAGGTCCTTTAGGATCTAAAACTGTAAGTGAGCTGCATCCCGATAAAAGCAATGTAAAGCTCAAGAACAATGCAAATAACGGCCCTCGTTTTTTCATGGTGTACCCCTTTCTTTCATACTTGTTCATCTGGTGGTTGTTTCTTTCCTTAATCTATACTAAGAATTATTTTCACAGTTTGCAAAAAGCATTTATTTCACCTATTGCCATTAAATGTATTATTCATGACGAAGTATGTAACATTCTGTGTTCAAATTGTTACAAAGAGGGGTCGTTGTGAGAGAAATCACTGTAATACTGCGGTTTTCGGGGAGTTCAAACTTTGTTCAAATATTCACGATAGTTACCAGATTCGTCACAATTTCAGAGCTTAAAAAGCCTGAAAATCCTTGTGGTGTAAGAGTTTATAGGGTTTCATGTAATTGAAGGAATCAAAGGGGATGTTTGCCATGAAATACTTTTGAGCCTATGATTATCTGAATTTAAAGCTTGCAACCTCCAATAAAAATAGTGTTAAGCAATGACATCTACCGTTGCACAACTAGATTTGAGGAATACTATGTATTATCTCAAAAGCGAGAGGAGGTTGCTATTATGGCTTTTATCATTCCTGAATTATTTTATCTGCCTACGGGAGAAACCAAGACATATTATGAGGATATGTCTACTGGAAAAAACGCGACCATTAACATTCTAAACCTCTCCCCACATCCAGTGGAGCTTATTGTTTCAAGTGCGGAAGCCGAAGATGCTACGTACACGATTTCTGGATTCAATAGCCGTAGCTTATCTGTAGAGCTTTTAACAAAAGTCGAACTTTCTTCATCTGCGGAAGGTGCCGCATTTGGCGGACTTCTCATTTCTTCATTTGAAGATGCGATCCCTACGATATAATAGGTTATACGCATTGAGGTAGGACTTCTGTTGTCTTTTCACGTGCAGATCTATTATTGCAGCGTAGAAGCTGTGATAATAGATCTCCTTTTTATGTGTATGCACGTATGAACAGAGAATAATTTCGGTCTAATAGGATTATAAGCTGTCCTTGACGAAAGGATAGGTTTAAGATTTGTAGAAGGAGTGACAATCTTTGATTATATGGATTAATGGTGCATTTGGATCGGGCAAGAGCCAGACATCTTACGAGATACATCGCCGTTTACCGAATTCTTATGTCTATGATCCTGAAAATGCTGGTTATTATATTCGTAAGAACTTACCGAGTGATAGTAAACATGGTGATTTTCAGGATTATCCGATGTGGAGAGAGTTTAACTATTCAATGCTGCGCTACATAAATGAGACATCCTCAAATATTATCATTGTGCCGATGACCATTACGAGTCTTCAATACTTTGATGAAATTGTCGGTAGATTGAGACGAGATGACATCACAGTTCATCATTTTACATTATGCGCTTCCAGAGAGGTGCTTCTTCACAGACTAAAGAAACGTGGAGATCGTGCAGACTCCTGGCCAGCACAGCAAATCAATCGCTGCATTGAAGGCTTGTCACATGAAGTATTTCAACATCATCTCAATACAGACCGAATGCGCATTGAAAATGTAGTAGAACAGATTGCTTCATTGTCAGGTGTACATATGCTTCCCGACCAGCGATCAAAGCCTCGCAAGACAGTAGATCGTCTAATTACACAATTAAAAAAAATGCGTCTATTTGATCATTAATATAGGAGGGGTTTGGACTGAATCCAATAATGCTTGAATTTCCTGAAAGTTTTGAAACAGAGCGTTTGCTCATACGAGCTCCTTTATGGGGTGATGGAGCAGTTATTAATGATGCGATTAGAGAGAGTGCTTCGGATCTCCGTAAATGGCTGCACTTTGCAATGAACGTACCGTCGGTACATGAATCGGAGTCTTTTGTGCGAAAAGCTAGAGTGAGTTTTCTCGAGCGGACAGATATGGTACTCCATTTATTTGACAAGAAGACAGGTGCTTTCGTCGGAAGCAGCGGACTTCACCGCATCGATTGGAAGGCAAGGCGATTTGAGATTGGTTACTGGATTCGTAGTTCGTGTTCAGGTAAAGGGTTTATTAGCGAGGCAGTTGATGGCATTTCGAATTATGCGATCACGATTCTAGGAGCAAACCGACTTGAGATTCGAGTCGACTCAAGGAATACTCGAAGTAAGAACGTTGCGGAGCGGACGGGATTCACTTATGAAGGTACACTTCGGAATTGGAGAAGAGATGAATACGGGCATCTTATTAATCTAATGATCTATGCTAAAGTGCGTGGAGAAGAATACAAGTAGATATCTCACAATAAGTCACGCAAATTCTTGAAGTGAGGAGGTGATTTAGGATGAACCTAAGCCATGTTGAAGTATATGCAGCTCCTGTAAATGAAAAAGAAACGATAAGCAATCAGTGGGAAGGATGCCGGATTTGCCCTGGTTAGGAAGATTCAAACAGCTGAGAAGACCTTTTTCTCCATGGCCGAGTTTTTTTGTAATGAAGAAGTATCGTCGCCAAGGAGTTGGGAAGCTAGCGGCGATCGCGTTGTTTGACCTTCATTCAGGGCAATGGGAAGTGTTCCAACTTAAGACGAATATCCCTGCACAATATTTCTGGAACAAAGTTATTTCAGAATATACAAGAGGTCAATTTTCAGAGCACGATGAACAAGGTGACAAAACTCAATCATTTGTAACTGGAAGGTAAGAGACTTTCAATAATGGAGTGATCTTATGAAGCAAAGAACCGTTTATATCATTTCAGGACCAGCGGGTGTGGGAAAATCGACAACCTCGAAAAAGCTAGTTCATTCACTGGAACGAAGTTCATATATCTCAGGCGATGACATAAGTCATCTTCCTGTTGTAGGCAGAGGGAAACCTTGGTTATGTGAGAAAACAAACCGGCTCACCTGGGTGAATATAGCCAGCCTCGCTCATAATTTGCTGAACGCTGATTATGATGTTGTCATTGATTATGTAACTTTTCCAAGCGAAGCTGAATGGTTGGCAGAGGAGCTGAAGAAACAAGCTGCCCGGATCGTATATGTCATTTTATTAGTGGATGAGGAAACACTGGTTACCCGTGATCGACTGCGACCATTAGATGAGCAGATGGGGGAACGAAGTATCATTTTGTTGCATGAATTTAAAGAAGCTACCAAGGATGCACGACATATACTACATACAGGTCATTTATCTGCACAGCAAATCGATGCAGTAATAGAAGAAATTTGTCATAATAGTCGGTTCATATTAGGTTAAATCCATTTGCGAGGGGTATTTATGGGAGAAGAAAATGTTTTACTCCGTAAAAACGGGATTATGATATATGAAGATGCATATGGCAAGGTCTATTTTTCCAAGGATCATCCAGAATCCGTTGTCGTGCTAGCTAGGAAAGATAACCAGTTCATTCTGATTCGGCAATATAGAAAAGCTGTAGGTTGTTATGTTACACAGTTGCCAGGCGGCGGTGTAGAAGCGGGAGAAGATCTAGAAGCGGCTGCACGACGGGAATTGTTCGAGGAAACGGGCCTCAAGTGTGGAACTTTAGAGTACCTTGGGAAGTTGTATCCCGCTTCATGGCGTTGTAATGAAATTGCACATGTCTATTACACGGTAGATGTTGTAAGCTCATCGGATCAAAGACTGGAAGTGTATGAGAACATCGAAATTGTATACATAGATATTCAGGATTGTATCCGTCAGATTCGAAGTAATGAAATTCAAGATTCGGAACTGATTTATGCAGTATTGCAGTTAATGCTAAGAGGGTATTTGAGCGTTGTAACGTAAGTAGATATACAAGAAGAGGCCACATTCAAGGAAGCATTTCCTGAGGTGGCCTCTTACAGTTCGTAAATTATAGATCCTCTTCTGCAATAAGCGATTGAGGGGATCTTTTTGCTTTAAAAGCTAGATATAATGCTGCTCCCACCGCACCAATCGTTCCGCAGATAATGTCCCACATCGTATCATCTAAGCTTCCATTTTGTGAAACGAGTCCAAATAGATGATCCACAGTGAATTCGTATATTTCCCAGCACCCTGCCATCGCAATGGAGAAGAACAGGGCGAACCAGATGGCTATACGTGGTGCAATCTCGGTCATACCTAGTCGTCTTATGATTTTGCCCAGCACAAGCAGGCCAACGAAAACAAGGATAACCCCGGATAGCAGATGCTCAATCTTATCCAATTTAGGGATAACGCCGTACATATTAAATAAATTAGCCAGGAGCATTGCAATCGTGATGAACAGTAGTATGGAGAATCGAAGCGCTGGGGGAAGTTTTGTCTTCGTCCATTTCACAAGTCCTCGTAACAACAATAGAACCGTAATGATTAATACCGCTTGAAAGCATTTAGCATACATGCCCTTAAAGGCGAAGTAAACGAACGATCCACTGCAAATGACGTATAGAGCCAATTCAAATATGGTATTGAAACGCTCCATTCTTGGTGTCCTTCTTGATGTTTGTGTCATGAATAGCCTCTCTTCCAAATGTAGTGATTTACATTGTAACTTACTGAATTATCTTATGCATGAGAGCAGAATCGTTAGCTTATCATTCTATATTTCTCGAGTCAAAAGAAACGCTTCTGTCGCTTGTTAGTCACAGTTTTGACTGGAATGACGATAATATAACCGCAATCCAACTAAAAATGTGAAAACCTAGGGAACCTTTCCTCTAACTACTTCGTGTTAGGGCTGAGAAAGAAAGGGGGAGTGCGTGAAATGAATAAAGTCACAATACAAATACGAGGTTTATCCAAAACCTATAGGAAAAAGAATGCATTGAGTCCACTTGAGCTTGAAATTAGCGAAGGCGTTACAGGAATACTTGGTCCAAATGGAGCTGGGAAATCAACCTTCATGAGCTTACTTGCAACGGTTGAGAAACCAAGTCACGGAACAGCTACTTTATACGGAAATCCTTTACAAGGAGACGAAACTCATCACATTCGTAAAATCTTAGGTTATTTACCTCAGCAGGTTCATGTACCCGGGAAGCTTAGTGCCGAAGAGTTTTTAAACTATGCGGCTGTGATGAAAGGTATCCATGATGATGGAAAGCGTGTAGAAGAGGTATCGCGAGTACTATCTGTGGTAAATCTTCTTGAACGTTCTCATGATCGGATAAAAGGATACTCAGGCGGAATGCGGCAGCGGATCGGCATTGCGCAAGCGTTAATTGGTAAACCCAAGCTCCTTCTATTCGATGAGCCAACAACGGGACTCGACCCAGCTGAGCGGCTAGCATTCCGCAATCTAATTAGAGATCTGGGACAAGAGAGCACCGTGCTGATGTCTACGCATATTGTAAGTGATCTGGAATCTACCTGTGATCAAGTTATCATCATGAATCAAGGTGAATTATGCTTTCAAGGTACGATTGAGGAGTTAGCTGCCAAAGCGTCCGGATTGGTGTGGGAAGCGGTAATGTCAACGAAAGATGCAGAAAGCTGGTACACTCAGCGAGCTGTTGTAGCAGGTATTCGTGAGGCTGGCGGTATGAGATTGCGTATCATCTCTGAGAAAAGACCTGTTGCTGAAGCTACGGAGGTATCTCCTTCCTTAGAAGATGGATATGTTGCTGTCTTAAAGGGGTTGATATGATGAAGTACATTTATGAATCCATCCGAATGGAATCGATCCTACTTCGAAGAAATCCCATCTTCTGCTCTTTACCTGCATTGTATGTGCTCATGTGGGTATGGCTGCTGGTGCGTTATGAATTAGGCGGGGATGGACAGGGCAGCCGAAGTTACTACTTTTATGAATCTTGGATTCTTCACATGCCAACTGCTGTCCTACTGGCAGGACTGTTCTCTGTTTATGTATTGTATAAAGACCGTATCAGTGGATTGGAAATACTAGAGCGGACGTGGCCACAATCTTCAATCCGTGTGATACTTGGTAAATGGATAATGGCTCAAATATACGGACTATTTTTCACCTTACCTACGGTTGCCATTCAAGGAATCTGGATGGGCTTACGAGGAGATCATAAAGAGCCAATCATGTTATTCGTAAGTTACACATTTATACAGATGAGCGCTGCTATATTTATGTTTGTTTCCTTGGGGATGTTTATAGCTGTACTTCTACGTCATAAGTTATCTTTTGTGCTGCTGGCTATGTTGTGGATTATTCCCGTTATCGTACATCAATTCTCTCAGAGTGAAACCTCATCGATTCAAGTCATTAGTAGATGGTTCGCTCCATATGATATGACCCGGTTTCGGTATAATCCGGTAAGTGACAGTTGGGGTTTATTTGGTGTTAACTGGACTGCTATCCATCAGATTGTTATTGCTCTACTAGGACTACTATTTCTAGGTCTAACCTGCCTATTTGCTGATCATGGCCGAACGTTAAGAAAAGAACGAAAGAAGTTGATCATTTATTCTGCCGTGGTGTCCGTCTCTGTCATATCTGTGGGATGGGTCAGCTACGATGAATTCTTATCTCGAGTCAACCGATATGTAGATGACGGCACTCGGTATATGGTGAAAGATGTGAATGCACTTGTTGATAAGAACGGATTAGCAAATGTACATAGTGATTTTCAGGCTATGGAAATGGATTTAAACGTGCAATTATCAGAACCTAATCAAGTTCAGGTGGAAAGTGAGCTTCTATTAGTACAGACCGAGCAAGATCAGTCGTCCATATTTCATCTAACACTGAATCATCAGCTCGTAGTGACAGATATCCAAAGTGATCAGCCACTGGAATGGAATCGAAGTGGTGATGTATTAGAGATTCATACAGCCACTCCCATAGTAAATGGCGAAGCCATTCGTTTGAAGTTGAATTACTCCGGCGCAATTGATACTTATCGCAGTGAAGGAGTTAAGCAGTATTCAGGAATAAGTAAGGATTATGTCCTGCTCCCAAAATCAATTGCGTGGTACCCACAAATTGGGAAGAGGCAGTTAAGTGTTAGTGTAGAACATAACAATACGACCCTTGGCTTCTTGTTAAAAGATAGTCTTGAATATAGAGAACCTGGAAGTACCCGATATCATGTATCTGTGACTGGGCGGAAAGGAGATATGGTCCTCCCGCTTCCCGTAACGAATCGTGAACAGCATGAATATAGCGGAAGTAATTCGAACGGCTTATATATTTATCAGGGAGTGACAGAAGAACGAAGCGTCAATGGAACACGTATTATTGATCATCCAGATGTTATTGAATATAGTATGAGGCACTTTCAGCATCAACAAGATCAAATGAATTATCTGAACGATTGGCTTGGCCTAAACCTACAAACGGCTGATTTATATAGTGGGTATATTTTTTACGGTGGGAACTTGAATCACTTCACACTGACGAATGACTCTTTCAAAACTCGATTCCCACGTGAACAGATTCAATTACCAGCTGTTAAGCCTTTGCTCTTAGAAGGGCTACTTAACTGGGTATACGAACGGGAATATCCTATGAACGGGCGAGCATGGGATGCATCTTTTAGTTCCTACTATGTAAATTTCTTAACGAGTAGAGGATCCGCAAGAGTATTATCGCCCATAGAAGAACAGTTTGTTAAGCATATCGATCAGGCTTCTTCAGATTGGGATCGCATTGTAACCATATCAGGTCAGATGTATTCCCGTTACTTGGCTGTTGGTTCAGATCAGCACTATAACCCGCTTCAAGAGCTAGAACAACTCCTTGCCAATCTAGATGAAGATCATCTTCATGACTAGACGAATTCTTATCCAAATGTCGCTATGGATAAGAGTGAACTTACGTAGTCCGTTATTCTGGGGATGTATCATTTGTGTATGGCTGGCTTTTACACATTGGAAAAGAAAGTAGTGTTTATTGTGGGGAGGATTTGCAGCACATGAAAGACGAAGATCTATTACGTGAACTGGTCATAGGCTGCGAATCAGCATTGGAAAGTTTAATCCATCGGTATCATCAGCCTTTATACGGCTACGTTTATCGCATGACCATGAATGAACAAACGACAGCGGACATTGTTCAGGATACATTTATGAATCTATATCGTCATGCCCAATATGGACGTGTCCCTGAACAGTTAAAGCCATGGATTTATAAGATTGCAACGAATCTATGTAAGGATTATTGGAAGAAAGCTTCTACAAGACATGAAATCCCTTGGGCACGAGACAGTGAACTATTTGAGATGCAGACTATACATATTATAGATCATCAAATTGAGCGCCAATGGATGCTGGAATCTTTAAATCAGTTACATCTAGACCACCGGATCATCATTTACTTGAGATTTTATCAAGATCTATCTTATGAACAAATTTCACAGACCCTTGAGATTCCTCTCAATACAGTGAAGTCTCGATTATTTAGAGGGCTTAAACAACTGGAAGCTGTTATAGATTCAGACCAATACATCGAAGAAGGAAATACAGGGAAATCGTCATTACAGAGAAGAGGTGGACTTTAGTTGAAAGATTCAGATAAGAAGAGGGTTGGAATGAGTTCATCCAAGGATTCGAAGATCGAACTAGACGAGCTTTCTAATGAAGAATTAGATGAGCTGGAATCTATTGAGAAACGCATGGAACCAAGACTTTCAAGTTTAACTGTCCCTATGCCATCTCGTGAAGACACGTTCCAGTTAATTGAATTTGTTAAGAAGAACGGAGCGGGCGAAGTAGTTCAAGAACCGGAAGAACTCGATCTTTTTCAACGAACATCTTCTAATGAAAAACAATATTCTCGATTATTAGGACTCATTCGTTCGCAATGGAATGCCTATGGATTCCGTAGCTGGCTGACAACGGGAGCCTCTATCGTCGCTACAGGGTATATTGCTTCAACCTATCATACGGAGAAATATAACGATCTGTTCTTATGGACGCTTGGCTTAACCTTGATCATTCTGGGGACAATCGTTTATGCTTTCCGTCCACGTGATCAAGGTACAATGATTCTCGAACAGTTAGGGAGATACAGTTTGTTGGAGCAGACACTTACTCGCCTCATACTCGTCATGCTATTCCAGATCATTGTGGCAGTTCCATTGTCTTTCATATTCATAGATCAAGGTGCTCAGAACTCTTTGATTGGATTCATCGTAGGTTGGAGTATTCCGGTTATTTCAGTTGCCTTAATTTGTTTTGTGTTCATACAGTGGTTTGGTGTTTGGAAATCCATTCTGATGTTATCCGTTCTAGGGATTATTGTCTCGGAAGGGAACAAACGTTCTCACCCCGAGGAAATAGTCACTTTTTCGATGGGAAATGACTTTGAACCTCTCCGATGGATGATGTTACTTATAGCTGCCGGATTATTCTTATTCTATCTTCTGAGCCAGCGAAAAACGGGGGATCAACTAGATGAATAAGATAACGATTGATTGCAATCATGTGAGTAAGATCCTTGACGGGAGTAAGGTTGTTGATGATTTTTCACTAACGTTCTTACCGGGTATTACGTATCTTATTGGACCGAACGGTTCCGGTAAAAGTTCCTTACTTCAAATGTTAACTACGGTCATTCCACCTTCAGAAGGAACGATAGTGTACTTTTTACGCGGTAGCGAACATTTGTTCTGTAACCGTAAAATGACCACCCGTGAAGTACGACAAATCATAAGTTATGTACCCCAATTCTTTATCGGGTACCCGGAAATGAGTGTGAAGGCATATCTATTTCACCAAGCGCTACAGAGAGGCATTCCTACATATATAGTGAAGCGTCATATGAAAGAATGGCTTACAAGCACTGACCTGTGGAATGAGCGAAAGACGAAACTATTCAGGCTCTCGGGTGGTCAGAGGCAACGCATCGGAATCCTTCAGGCTTTAATAGGCAATCCGAGGGTTTGTATATTAGACGAACCTTTCGAAGGGCTAGATTTGATGGAGGTCATGATCTTTCGACATCTTATCCAAAAGCTAGCGCTCACGAGTACCGTCGTCATGAGTACGCACCGCTTAGAGTGGATTGATCCTCATCATCAAGATCGAGTGATTGAAATGGAAAGAGGGCGTATGATCTATGCAGGAATTCATGTTAGGACAGCGAAATGAAGATCAAGGTTTGAACGAACATAATAGTGGAGGTGTCATAGAACTGTGGGCAACCCTCGGGAATACATTCTAGAACAAGCTAGACTGTTTGTAAGAGCCGAATTGCAAGATGACGGGAGCGGTCACGACTGGTGGCATATCGTTCGAGTTACTCGTACAGCATGTTTGCTTGCAATGATCGAAGGTGCGAATGTATACATATGTGAGTTAGCTGCACTACTTCACGATATTGCAGATGAGAAACTTAATGCTTCGAAAGAAGCGGGAATAGACAAGGTGAATACTTGGTTGGTTGAAGCGGGTGTTGAAGTAAATGAGCGGGAACATGTTCTTGATATCATTGCCAATATGTCATTTGGGAATCGTTCTAATGAACCTCTACCTACACTTGAAGGGAGGATCGTTCAAGATGCAGATCGGCTAGATGCCATAGGTGCGATTGGAATCGCTCGTACCTTTACCTATTCCGGATGGAAGGGTCAGGCGATCTATGATCCAGAGCTTAGACCGAGAGAAACGTTCACGAAGTCAGAATATCGAAGTGGCCGAAGTACTTCTATTAATCATTTTTACGAGAAGTTATTAAAGCTGAAATCAATGATGAATACCGACGGCGCCAGAATTCTTGCGGAAGAGCGACATGATGTGATGAAGCGATATTTATGGGCTTTTGATTCTGAGTGGGGTCTGGCTAATGAATCATATATTGAGGAATCCCTAAGTTTTCATCGTAATATTAAACGTCTACATATTGTGTTTGATGCATCTACTCTTGGTTCTTTACGAATAGTGCTTCAAGATCACGAAGGCGAAATTCCTGTGATGCTCGAAGACAATCTAATGATTGGACCGTTACCGAAAGAGCATAGCACTCAGAGTACGAATTTACGGTTGCGTTGGTTTTGTGATCAGTTTAGTAATTCTGAAGAACGCGACTCATGGATGGAGAGGCTCATGAGAGCGTCTTTTGACTGGGAAGCACTGCCGAGGCAATTCGCCAAGTATCCAATTGTGATTTGGGCAGGTGACTCTGCGCCAGAGCAATGTGGTCTTCGAAGATTTGTTGCGAATGTAGCGAGGGATACTAGCATTCAGGTGATTAATGCAACGCAAATATTAAATAATGATCGCTGTCAATATATGAAAACCGGTGAAATACCTCCTCATCACTTGATGTCTCTGCTAGGTCAAGAAGAGTCACTATCCGTATACGAGAAAGAAAAGTTAGCATACGATTGGCATCGTTTAACGTCTGAATCAACGATGCTACGAGTATTGATTGATGGTGAACTGCAGAGTGTTCCAGAAAGTTATTTCGACCACAAGATACTCGAAGCCGCATTCAAGTTAGGCGCAATAAACGGACATTATTGTAAGTCGGCTCGAATTGTCGGTGAAGTGATCGGATATACGGAGCAGTCCGTTACAGATTCGTTCATTGAGTACCGTGTGCGGGAGCTTATATCGGAAGAGATGCTTCAAGTTGAAGGGGAACAAAGAGCAATGCGTTATTATAGCATTTCTTTAACAGAGAGAGGATTAAGTGAGGTCGTTACAATGGATAACGCATCATCCTTATCGTTTGTTAAAGTGAAGGAAGTGCTGGAGAGCCTTGTGGAAATGCACTTTGAGCAGGAGCATCTGATCGGCGATCTCCGTATGCTCCTGATGAATGATATGCTATTAAAGCGAGAAACAGAGGGTGAACATACACAACTTCAACAGATCATTGAACGTTATCAAGATCAATCAAAGCAGCGGGGACAATTGCTTGAAGGTCTTGCGGCAGAGGTTCATCGACATTATATGTAAGAAATAAGAAGAGACCGTTCATTCAAGGACGGTCTCTTCTTCATGAGGTTTGGCTATAAGCTACTCAATTAAGCTTTAAGAGCGAGGAAGGTCACTCCTTTTTCGGTAAAAGCTTCATTCCTGTATGTTCTAAATTGACGTCAACAGTAACTAGGTCTAATGATTGTTCATCGAGGAGGAAGTCACTGGATTGTTTAAGATTCTTCCAAAGAGCTGTGTTCTTTTTAAATAAAAGATGCTCTAGGCTATATAGATCGGCTCTGATGTTCTTGCCATGTCTATAAGTATCCCATATTTCTTCCGTTACTACTTTCGCTGCTTCTTGCTCAAGTTCACTTCTTGTATATTCTTTACGGACTTCAACCGCATTTCCTTTCAATTTGACATGAATTCTATACCGTGGCACTCCTTGAGATATAATCAATTCTTTTTTGATTTTTGGACTTTGCAAGATCAAGACAGCACCAAGGTCATTATTTTTGTAAATAGGAATGGGTGAACGTCTTGTGTTTTTTTCTAACCAGCGTAACCCCGTTATTTTATCCTCTGAAAGTAATCCGTTAAGTTTGCCTTTAGATATCACGTATACTCCGTTATAAACGAGTTTGGGGTCTGCTTTATCGTTCTTTTTCCATGTGGTGTCATCAAACGATAAACTTGGAAGCAACACGGTAAAAGCCGGCTCAGTCACTTCAGCTATAAAATCAAAGTACCGGATAGGAACAATGTACGATTTCTGTTTATACACCTCCATAGGCTCATGCGTAAGAGTATTCAAAGGGGAAAGGTTAAAGAATGCAGGGGAAGAGAACAAATGTTCCATAGATTCATTCGTACCAAAAACCCATGGTGTCATGCGAATCTCCTGATAGCGTGTTAGAGTATCTAGTTTAGGAAGTACCTCAGATTTCAGAAGTGTCTCACCAATGACAATGCTGGAAATATGACCCCAAGAAGTTCGTTCCTGAGCGGAATTATATAGATTATTCATGGCCATATCGAGCGTTTCCCCTTCAATTTTCCCGATCCATACTTGAGATTGTGTGCTTGACTTCCCTGCTTCAGTCTTCGCTACGGAGGTGAAATCGAGCATTTGGGTATACAAAACAAATTTCTTATCTTCTTCGTTGTAATCAATCCCAATAGCTGATATATAGTTCATGTCCTGTATTTCTTTAATATCCCAGCAACCACATAACAAGATTAATAACAGGAGTGAAGCTATGATCTTGAGTACTCCGTTACAGTTTATCATGTCATTCCGATTCCCCTTCTTGGGAAGTATCATCGATTAGATTTAGGATTTCGGGCCTTTTCTTCATAAAAGCCCATGGTTTCGTAAGAATTGCAGACATGAGATCCTTCGTGGTCAGTGGAGAAACCGGCGCCAAATATGGTAGCCCAAAGGATTCTAATACAGACAAGTAGGCGATAACGCTTAGCATTCCAACGAAAAATCCAAGTAGACCTAAGATAGATGACCAAAAGAGGATATAGATCCGAATAATACTCACGGTTCCACTTAATGTCTGATTCACCAAAGTAAATGTAGCGACGGCTGTTGTTGCAGAAACAACGAGCATTGTCGGAGATGTTAGTCCTGCTCGTATTGCTGCATCACCAATAATCAGTCCTCCTAATACAGCGATAGTTTGACCAACAGCTTTAGGTAGTCGAACCCCTGCTTCTCTGAATAATTCGAACATCCCAAGCATAAGTAAGATTTCTACTGGGGAGGAGAAGGGAAGGCCGAATCTTGAATTAGTCACGGTAGCAAGCAGTGGGAATGGAATTTGATCCATGTTATAAGAGGTTAGAGCAACCCAAAATCCTGGTAGAAAGAGAGCAATAGATAGACCAATTAGCCTCAATATTCTTTCGAATATGACAAAATGGTAAGGGAAGTAAGAATCTTCCGGCGTTTTCAATAATTCAAGAAGGTTACATGGTGCGATTAGCGCCATTGGAGAGCCGTCAACCAAAAGGATAAATCGTCCATTTACTAAACACTCCGTTGCAAAGTCAGGTCTCCCAATGTAATCAACTAGCGGGAACAGGGCTAGGGAAGAGTCGGAGATTCCTTCTTCCAACTGTCCGCTATTCAGAAGGGCATCAACCTTCAACCCTTTGAGTCGAGATCTAACCTCATCAATAACTTCTGGACGTGCGATATCATCTATATACAATAAAGAAACTTTAGTCTGGCTTCTTGTTCCTATAATTAGTTGTTCATGATTCAGGGAAGCTGTTCGCAGACGTTTTCGGATCAATGCCACATTGGTACTGATATCCTCAGTAAATCCATCCCGAGCTCCCTTGAGGGATACTTCTGTATTGGATTCTTCAGGCTGTCGTTTAGGCATTTGTGATATATCGATCCAATACAAGCTTTTCTCCGTAGGAAAAAAAACGACTAACTTCCCTGAAAACACCTCATTTACAATTTGAGAATGATCCGTAAGTTCACTCCATTTGGGAGATTTAGAGAGCTCATTCGTAAGTTGATCCCAATCCTCGACCGTATTAAGCATTTGCATCAACTCGGGAAATACGTACTGTGTCATGATTGTAGAATCAATCATGCCTTGGCAATAAAGGATTAAAGCGGGTAGCACATCTTTCGTGTTGTTAGGGAAGTTGGAGATTACCACATCTGCTGATGAATCGAATAGCGAGCGTAGAGTCTGCTCATCTATTGTCTTCGGGATAGTCTGTACACGATTCTCAAGTGGCTTGGATTTTCTACGGAACATTTGGTTTCTGGGTTTAGTATGCATCTTCTAATCACCTTTTGGTCTTGGCTTGAATGCAGTTGCGCATAGAATCACTAAAGATAGAGCTACTAAGAACAGAAGACATGGCAAGGAGTACTTCCCCATCACATAAAGCTCAAGTTGTCGATCAATCACCGGTATTAACGACAAGCCGGACAACAATGAGCCCAGGATAAGTAGAAATATCAACTTGGATTTAGATTTTTTGAAAGAAATGCTATCTGTGATCATAAACAGGAATAGTGAAATTCGGATCAGAGCACCTGATATCCATTGATAAAGAGCTAGAAAGTCAATGTGAGTTATATATTTGGTTATCGTCACCAGCATCCATTGGTCAAACGCAGGGTAGCGGGCTTGCATCGCTTGAACGGGCCCGAAATTTGCAATAGCCCCCATGAGTGGACCAAGGGTAAGTCCAGCTAACAGAATAGCTAGTACGGCTAGTGCCATGTAACTGACCTTACGGGATATATGATGCTGAATAAAGATTAGGATTATTAGCTCCATAAAACCTCCACCCGCTACAATCATGCTACGTAGCATAGGGGTATATCCATCAACAAATAACGGAGTCAATAAAGAGTAGTCTTTATATTGGAGATTCGTTACCGCTACGAAATGTCCTAATATCCATACAAAAGGGAGAAGGATACCGGAAATAATGGCAATAGATCGAATTCCGTTGTAAGTAACATAGACACATAATAGTATGATGACAATCGACACAAAAAACTTTGGCGTTTGAGGCAGATAAGTGACCTTGATCCAGGTTGTTGTTTCTCGTAGCATTACTAGCGCCATAAGAAAGAAATAACACGTTGTAATGATTAAAAAGATCCAGCCTACAACGAAGCCAAAGCGTTCTTTAAACCACAGCGTAATCGATTTCTGGTTTGTTCGTTTGATAATAATGTAGAAGATATAAAGCCAAACAAGCTGTAGCACCGTTGTTAGAATGACGCCCATCCATGCGTCCCGACCTGCCGTTTGAAGCAGTAGAGGGATCAGAATAACGTGATTTGTGATACCTAATGCAAGGAGTAATATGAAGTAAGTTTCAAGAATGGATATTTTTTTGCTTGAAGGCATGGTGTCAATCTCCATATCAGGGAATACGTGCTGAGTAACAATACAGTGAGTATTCACTATTCTTCGCTTTTTATGTATAGGGATAATATATATAAGGAATTGATACATCTAGACAGAGGAGAGAGGTTATTGGTATGCTAATGCTTTGATGTCCGTATGTATAATGAAATCAGCGGACTGATTAAACGACAAATATATGAGTTAAAGGAAGATGAGTATGAACGTTACAACGGTGCTGCTCGGGCTCATAATTTTTTTGAATATCATATTTGCGTTCGTCGTTATTTTTCAGGAGAGACGTGATGTAGGATCAACCTGGGCATGGCTGTTGGTGTTATTGCTCATTCCTATTGCCGGATTCGTTCTATATCTGTTCTTCGCTCAAAACTTCAGACGTAAGCGGTTATTCTACTGGGATGATATTAAGAAAAAAGGGCTCGATCGGGGATTGAAATTTCAAGAATCCCTTTTTCGATCGGAACAGTTTCATTTTAAGAACTACATATCGGGTCAGAATAAAGATTTAATCACCATGAATCTTTTGCACAATCAAGCTGTACTTAGTGAAGATAACCAAGTGGAGATCTTTACGGATGGTAAAGCCAAATTCGCTGCTCTATTTAGAGATATTGAAGAGGCTACTGATTTTATCCATGTCCAGTACTACATTATTCAGAAGGATAATTTGGGTAAGCACCTTCTCGATTTATTAACGAAAAAAGCTAAAGAAGGCGTTAAAGTTCGTGTGCTATATGATGAGCTTGGTTCCCGAAGAATCAATCAAAAGTTTCTACAAGAGCTTCGTGAAGCAGGGGGGCAAGCTGAAGCCTTTTTTCCATCCAAATATCGTCTCATTAACCTTCGATTGAATTATCGTAATCATCGTAAATTGGTCATCATTGATGGAAAGATCGGCTATGTCGGAGGATTTAATGTGGGTGATGAGTATCTTGGACTTAACCCCAAGTTTGGTTATTGGCGGGATACACATCTCCGAATTGAGGGGACGGCTGTTTACTCGATCCAAACTAGATTCATACTGGATTGGAATCAGGCATCTGCGGATCACGATATTGTGTATTTCCCTAGTCTGTTTCCACATTTACCTTCCAAGGGTAATGTAGGTATTCAGATCGTAACGAGTGGGCCGGATTCCGAATATGAACATATTAAGAACGGATATCTGAAGATGATCACATCAGCGCGTAAATCGATCTATATTCAAACACCTTACTTCATTCCTGATTCGAGTGTGCTCGATGCGCTTCGAGTAGCATCCTTGTCTGGCGTGGAAGTGAATGTGATGATTCCGAATAAGCCGGATCATATGTTTGTGTATTGGGCTACACTTTCTTATATTGGAGAGATGCTGAGAGCTGGCGCAAAAGTTTATCAGTACAGCAATGGATTTGTCCATGCTAAGACACTCGTGGTGGATGAAGAAATCGCATCCGTTGGTACGGCCAACATCGACTTTAGAAGCTTTAAACTAAACTTTGAGGTGAATGCGTTTATTTACGATGAAGCCATCGCTCAAAGATTAAGTCAAGATTTTAGAGAAGACATGTTGGTATCCGAACTGCTTACCATGGAGAAGTATTTAGAACGATCGAAGTGGGTTCGGATTAAAGAGTCCATTTCTCGACTTTTGTCGCCTATACTATAACGCAACCTAAAGGCAGCTTCCTCTAGATTAAAAGATCTAGAAGGAGTTGTCTTTTTACTATGTAGAAGCCTATAACCGACTTCTCATAGAATAGAGTTAAGTGAAAGCGCATGATAGAATAGAGGGAACGAAATATATGGAAAGCGGTGTAAAGAGATGTTACTAAGTCAGCAGCAGGTAGATAAGATCAGAGAGCAATCTTTACGAATGGAGAAGGATGGTCAGATATCAGAAGAATTGCTTCAGCTCATTTACGATCATCGTTTGTTCCATTTATTCGTACCGAATGAATTGGAAGGACGCATGACATCGTTGCCTGATGCTGTGAGAATATTTCAGGAATGTTCGCGTATTGATGGAAACATGGGCTGGTTGGTTACGATCGGTGCAGGAGGAGGTTTTTTTGCCTCGTTTATGCGTCCTGATATAAGTCGCAAAGTATATGCCCACCGCAATGCAGTCATCGCTGGCAGTGGAATGCCGACGGGAAAGGCTCGTCGTGTCGAAGGCGGATTTATCGTGGATGGAAGCTGGAAGTATTGCAGTGGGTCAACACATGCCACTGTGTTTACTGCGAATGTGATTGTGGAACCCGATGAGGAACAAGTAACAGCTTTATCTGATGAAGCTCCAGTAATTAGATCTATGATTTTATGGCCTGAGCAAATCCATATCAATCCGGACTGGAATGCTTTTGGCTTGAAAGCAACTTCTAGTCACCAAATTTCAGCCACCAATGCTTTCGTACCTGATGAGATGACATTTGATATTACCGAAATACAAGCCTATGAGAATGAGATGATCTATAAGTATCCATTCCTTCCTTTTGCACAAGCTTCTTTTGCAGCAGTGACGCTTGGTATCGCGGAGCACTTCCTGCAAGCAGCAGAAGAGCTGCTGGCACAGAAACCGAGTCATACCTATGTAGAGAAACAATTAACAACCTTAAAGACAGATCTAACGCGAAGTGAAACAGCTTTCTATTCGTGCATTACACAATCGTGGGATGAGCTATTGAAGGAAGGACGTTTATTCTCTGAACAAGAATCCGCTGTTTCAGAACAATGTATATCGATGGCGGAAATGTCCTTGCGATGTGGACAGGAATTGTTCCCGCTTCTAGGGCTATCTGCAGCTATGGAGAATAGCACAGTTAACCGAACATGGAGAGACCTGCAAACGGCTTGTCAGCATGCACTGCTTCGTAAGTATAGATCATAATTATATGCATTTAGTTAAACAAAGACTGCGAAACGCAAGCAAGGGATAAAAATCCCTCTAATGCGGTTAGCAGTTTTTTTGTGCATTGAGAATGGACTTCACCTGATATCAAAAGGACGGATTAGGATAGCTCTCTGGACGATAAATTACCCTTGAAAGTTCTATTAAAGGAATATGTTCCTGTCATTGTGGGGAATATACAACTTAACTTTCAGATGATGAGAAGGAGGCAGCGTCGTGGGCTTTTTTAAAACCATGTTTAATAACAATCAAAGAAGAAGTAAGCCTTTATCGAAAAAGTCCACACTGACTCCTCAGCCAGTACATAAATCTGTACAAAGCAACATTGAATACCTTCAAAATGCTCTATTTCATACAGATGATTTAGTACGCCAATCGGTAACGATCCCAGGGCATACTAGTGAATTTTTATATATGCAGACCATGTGTGATCCAAGCAAAATACGTGAAGAAATATTAAATCCTATCTTAGATACGAAAGATCGAGACTTGGATGAGATATTCATTGCAATTAGATCCAATAAATACGATGATCTTGAGAAAGTAATTGAATATCTTGTCAAGGGGAATGCTGTCCTTTTTGTAGAAGGGTTAGAAGAGTGCTTCGTTATTGACGTAAAATCGAGTTTTGATCGAAGTGTTACTGAACCAAGTAATGAGAAGGTAGTGAAAGGTTCACACGAAGGTTTTGTAGAGAATGTCAGTATTAATCTTCAGCTCATTCGTAAGCAGATAGAGAATCGCAATTTAGTTGTAAAGCGCTACACACTTGGAAATGAAACAAAGGCAGAAGTGGTCATTGTGTACTTACAGAATCTTGCCAATCCCAAACTCGTCGAGGAGATCGATCAAAGGTTAAATCAAATCGACGCGGATAATATCACTTCAACGGAAATGATAGAAGAATACATAGAGGACAAATCTTTCTCACCTTTTCCACAGCTGTTACATACCGAAAGACCTGATAGGGTCGTAGGGAACTTGTTGGAAGGAAGAGTAGCTTTATTAGCGGGGGGGAGCCCTACAGCTTTAATCATGCCGGTAACTTTCTTTGCCTTTTATCAATCGCCGGATGATTACCGTTTTCGTTCTTTGCAAGGGTCGTTTATCAGACTCATCCGTTTATTTAGCTTTGTGATTGCCATCACCCTACCGGCTTATTATATTGCCGTTGTATCTTTTCATTATGAGGTGATTCCGGAGGATTTATTACTACCGATCAAAATTAGTGTCGAGAATATTCCGTACCCTCCAATACTTGAGGCATTATTCATGGAGCTGACGATTGAATTACTTCGAGAAGCTGGAATCCGACTTCCAGGACCCGTAGGACAGACGATTGGGATTGTGGGCGGTCTCGTTATTGGCGATGCCGTTGTCAAAGCAGGTATGGTATCGAACGTTATGATTATTGTTGTAGCTTTAACTGCCATTGCATCTTTCGTAGTTCCTTCTCATGAGATGAGTGGTTCGGTACGACTGCTTCGTTTTCCAGTTATGATTGCTGCGTCTCTATTCGGATTTTTCGGAATTGTATATAGTCTGATGATCATTCTAATTCACTTATGCAAATTAGAGTCTTTTGGTACGCCTTATTTCGCCCCAGCAGCACCGATGAGATGGAAGGATTGGAAAGACACATTTGTTCGGTTACCTCAGTGGATGTTAAAGCAGCGTCCGAATGATCCAGCCCCACAAGAACTTGAAATTCAATCATCAGCAGCTGAAGGGCAGAAGAAGAATGATTAATACAAAAGAACAAATTACTCCGGGACAGCTCATATTTTTGATCATTCAGACTCAAATAGGTGTTGGCTTACTTGGACTAACTGCTAGAGTGCATAACGTATCCAAAGGGGATGCATGGATTTCAGTGCTATTCGCCGGACTGTTGACTCAATTGTTCATTGTCATCATGTGGAGTCTGAGCAGACGATTTCCAACACATACATTGTATGATAATTTGTTAACTCTACTCGGACGCTATATCGGTAAACTGGCTCAACTTCTATACACCGGTTATTTTATCACGATATCCAGTTTTATCGTTGTTGAGTTTAGCATAACCGTACAGAATTGGATCCTAATTGATACACCCAGATGGGTCGTCATGGGTATGATGTTAGGTGTCTGTCTTTATCTTGTACGAGAAAGATTACAGACGATCGCTCGTTTTTTCGTACTCGTCTTTTTCTGCAACATCGTTGTGATTCTCATCATTTGTTACGCGTATTCACATGTGAATATTCTCTATGCGTTACCTATTGGACAATCCGGGATTGAGAAAATAGCAAAGGGATCACATAAAGCCATGACCTCTTTTTCCGGTTACGAGATGCTCATGGTATGTTATCCCTTCGTGCAGGGTGGAAGCCTAGGAAAACTTAAAGCGGCGGGCTTTGCGAATATGTTTACGACCATATTGTACGCATTCGCAGTTTTCACGAGCATTATCGTATTTAGTCCAGCTGAGATGGAACTCATTCCTCAGCCTTTACTCTACATGGTAAAAGCTCTATCTTTTTCAGTGTTTGAGCGTCCAGATCTATACTTTCTCTCACTATGGGCTGTAGCATCAGCTTCTTCATTGATTGGGTATGTGTTTATGGCCTCAAGAGGAATTGCTAATCTATTTCAGAAGCATAGTGATCATCCGAAGGCAGCCCCTTATACGGTGCTCCTTGTTTTTGTGATTGGTTTGATATTCCAAGCACCACGCACAAACTACATATTAGGAAATTTCTTATCTACCCTGAGCTATATATTTGTAATTGGAATTCCACTCTTACTATTGTTGATATCCTTGCTGTTCAATGTAAAAGAATCTAGGAGGGATATGCGGTGAAGTTAGGTAGCGTATTGTTCACAGTCTGCATCATGATAACGATGTTATCAGGTTGTTGGGATCAACAATTACTGAATCAAGACAAAATTGCATACGTATTAGGCTTTGATCTGACTCCTGATGGGAAAATCCAATCGACCACATCCTTACTCGATATAGGTAGTTCGCAATCTGGATCGAAACAGGTTAATGAAATACATTCCGTTATCGGAAATACAAGTAGACATACCCGAGAATTAATCGACAGAGAAGTCTCTGGTAGAGTATCTTCTTCGAAGCTGCGTGTCATTTTAATCGGGGAGGAGTTAGCGAAGCAAGGTATATATCCGATACTTGATGTATTCTATCGTGATCCCAAAAGTGCGTTAAACTCAAGGATTGCTGTGGTTGAAGGAAGTGCTCATGATGCCATCAATTTGAAATTAACTGGAACGAGCCTGGTCGGTGAATATTTCTATGATCTGGTAAGGAGTGCAGAGCAAAGGACCATTGTGCCGAAGGTTAATCTTCAACTCGTCTGCTCCAGTATGCTGGATCCTGGTCAAGATTTTGCAGCTCCATATATATCTAAGAACAACGAACATCCTTCGATCGCTGGTGCAGCCTTGTTCCAAGGGGATATGATGCGAGGAACATTAAATACGGATGAGTCATTACTATATATGCTAATGAAAAATCAGTTATCAAAGACAGCAAGCTTAACAGTAAGGAGCAATAAAGAGGGAGAACAGAAGCCTGAAAATTATATTACAATGGATATTCAAAAAATTAAAAGAACGATGAAGGTAGGAACTCAGGGCCATCGAGACATCGATGTTAGGTTGAATATGAAGTTAAAAGTGACAGCAATTGAATACCCACGTGACCATCTATACAATCTTCAGAAATTGGACCATTTAGATGAGGAGCTTTCTGAGGAATTAACTAGAAAAGCTAAAGTGGTAGTAGATAAAATACTTCAGGCACATCATGATGGATTTGAAATTGGCCGTAGACTCATCGCTTTTCACTCAGATACTTGGAGCAATCTGAACTGGAAAGAAGATTATTCAAAAGTTCACTTTACGCCTCTCGTAGATGTCGAAATCGTAAACTACGGAATAATGAATTAGATCTGTTCGTAGATTCATTAAGTAGAAGAGCTTTTTCGGTTCAAGACCTTGAATGCTTCCCGCTTGCTTAAGTTGGATAGGGAGGTCGTATTCACGAAATGTATAACTGCTTCCGGGTTGAATTTGCTGTATTGTCGAAGGCTCCAACCAATGGCTTTTTGAATGAAGAATTCATTGGAATCCGCCACCATATTAATGTAGTTGAATAATCTCTCAGTATCTGTATTGTGTCCATACTTTAACTGATACAGAATAGCTGTTCGTTGAAGCCAAAAGTTATCAGACGCCATCCAGCGATCTGCGATAAACAATTGTTCGGGAAATAGTGAAAAATAGTGTCCAGCATGATTGGAGGCAATATGGTCCACGGTATCCCACCAGGACTTCTCGGTAATAAGCTGTTCGATCAATTGAATATCATCCAAATGGAACTTACGTTTTCTCATATCCATGATCTGTAGTGCTGCATTCTGAAACTCTCTTTCATCCATATGCCACATTGCTGTTATTACTTCAACAACCAGATCTTCATTCGGATAACCGTACTCTTTAAGAAATTGAGTCGTGAGTTCTTTTCTTAATGGGGACGGAATGCCGAAGAACTCAAATTGATTACGCATATAAGCTTTCATTTTGTGCGATAGAGTGGGGTCAGCGTGCTTAGCAAAAAGACTCTTTAACTGATTCAGATCTTGAAGATTCAACGGACATGCGCTCCTTATGGTTTAGTTGATCGTGGTTATTACTAAGGAATCTTATCATTATCTCAATCATCTCATCAAGGTACTTAATTTGAAGGATCTGGAAGTTCAACCTTGATGATAAGGTGAAGTTGATACAAAAGTTGAGCAGAGGATTTAAATGATACCAGTGCATGTTCGTAACAATTACTAAAAGAATAAAGATATATAGGGTGATTGTATAATTTTTCACATGATTAACCATATTAATAATATGTAATTGAGATAATACAAAAAGACACCAAAGTTGTTGATTCGTGAATCTGAGATGTTTGTATGTAAAGATTCTTAGTGAAAAAATTTGATCATTAACATATGATCATTCAGAGCACAGTTAAACAAAACAGATTACATGAATTTTAAAAGGCGAAATGAAATGATAATGAAACTTACAAATAAATAAAGAAGTGCATGCACAATTGCAACAATTTAACTTAACTAATAAAATTGAACTAATTGAGAAATTAAGCGTCGATTAAGCGCGACTGACCTTTTTCATTATTACTTTTACACAAAACTCGTATTTTGTACATATGTATTCTCAAGATCTGAAGACACGCCATGTTCTCTTCGAAGTTCCATAAATTATTGATGAGCATCTCCAGCAGCTGTTAAAGCGAATGCCAAAGCGCCCTGTCTGTGCCTAATCGTATAGCAACAAACAGGGCCTCAGTATAGATTTGCTTATTAGAGCCCGTAAGTAGTGTGAACAATCGATCTGGAAATAATGTCGAACAGTTTCATACTCGTCACACATTCCCTCGTTAGATTAAAATTTCATGTGCCGGTAGCTTTATTAATACCCTGACTTCCTCCATCTCCAGCCATCGACGCATTTATAAGAAATTCGACAGGAATGGTATCGTATCCTTCTATCTCTTATTGCCTAAAGAAAGGGGTCACACCATAATTAGATACTGAAAAAGAACTGCCAGGCACTACTATATAATATGAAAAGATGAAACCAGGGATATTAAGTCCAGAAGAAAATCATCCTGACAATGAAGGTGAAAAGTATGGCGAAGTTTTCGCAGATCAGAAGCATGTCCAAATAATGTCCCATTCTCCTCCCGATAGGCTTCATATATCCTGCCTGTATTCCGAGTTTCCAGTTATGTATCCACTTTTATGTCAAAAAACCATAATGGGGCCACATTTGTGCATTTTTTTCATGACACAAATCTTACCTCATTAAAATAAAAAGCCCGAACGATCGGGCTTTAGTACATTTTCGATATCGTCCCAGGTTCTTGTCGTTCGACAGTATAGATTCGAATTGAATTTAATAAATGCAGCCAACTTTCGTACGAAGTTGGCTGCATTTCAGAAAAATTAATCTGTATCTGAACAGCACATTACCTTCTTTGATCAATAAATGGACCTTTCTTAAACACCCTTCAGAGTTCACTTGTACCTTGCATCTTGTAATTGAGCCTCGGTTACTCTACCCACCCTTCAAGCGGTTCCTTGTAATAAAACGCACCATTTTTGACAGAGGCTGTTCGGATTAATTCTTTTCGCAGTACCTCTACCTTGGATAACAAGTCTGGGACACCGTCATCCTCTCTATATCTAAAGTGACCCTCTACAATTTCGTAGCTTAAATGTACCCTTGGTGGTTCTTTATTAAACATCAAATCTAAAACGGTAATAATTCCTTCTTTGATAAAACCGTTATTCTTGAAAAGATACCATATAATCTTGTCGGAACTTAAATAATGATTGAGCAAAAGAGAGTATGCACGAACTCCAATTATCTCGGTTGGCGAATCACAGTTAATGCTGATAGCTTCAATGACATCTGCTAATTTAGCGGTGATCTCCTCTGTCTCCTTTTCATCGAGATTCTGGTAGAGCATCTCCCATAATTCACGGCTTTCTGCTCCGTTAACTCTTACTGTCCAGTGAAGAATAATTTCTACCATCAGTAGTACAGCGCTCTTCGGCCCATATTTACAAATATTAGTACATGATTGAAGAACAAATTCCTTAAAGCTATTGTTTGCAAACGTACTAATTACTCGCCTCAACGCATAGGCGAGTGCCGTAGGGAACGCGGTATGCTCAGGATACTTTAGTATTTCCAAAGCTACAGATGGCCAACGGTAATCCCGAGATGTACCAACAAGGTTGTAAAGTTCCCCACGATCCGCTCCGTACACCTCAATACAGTCCATTATTAATTCTGAGTCTGTCTTTGAAATCAGTTCAGTAACGGCAATAGGTAAAGTTAGTGCTTCCGAGTTCCCAAGTAGGAGAAGGCATATCTCAGGCGATACCTCTTCTCGTGTAAGAGCAACGGCTTTAAGCCAGCGAACATCACTTCGGTCGCTCTGTAATACCTTCATGACTTGAGCACGCTCTTGATTATGAAGGCGGGGCCAGTAATTTGCGTACTCGGCGAGTGACATGGATACGATATAAGAAGTTTGGTGGCTCAATAGACGTGTAGCCAGTTGCTCTCTATAAGTAATGCTCCTGGTTGTATGAACCAGTAAAAAATCAAGGTAGCCCATTCCGTAGTCACTAGGACGTTTGTGCGAGATTGTTCGTTCTACCCATTCTACCCACGCCTCGGTAATGCGCACCACTTGATCTTCAGTGAACACGGAGGCAGCTTTCGATGTCGTTTCGAATAAATAAGCTTCGTCAATTTCCAGAAATTCGTCAGGCACATTCTCTAGAAAAACAGGGAGAAGCGTACCCCATAGACGATGAAGATCGGCCCTTTCCTCCGGGGATATCCCCACCCAATTCAATCGAAACCGATGTGGCTTCTGAGAGAATTGGATCATGAACTCATGGACCGCCACGCAGTTAACTTTGACCATTAACACTTCTTGAAGTTTTTTACGAACCCATTCACGCGTTTCCAAGCTCCAGTTGTTCCACCCCTGAAAACAGCCTTGAATACCTTGCAGTACGACGAAAGGATGTGGATCGCTTAAAACAAGATCGAGGTGTCTCCGGTCCTCACCATACTCGTAAACGAGACTAAAGGCTGCCGTCTCACGAATAAACGCTTCTTTGTAAGTTAACAGCTGCTTAAGTACCGGTAGCTTGACCTGGACATCCAATTCATAAACATCCAAATCACGGGCAAGCTGCCATGCTTCCTCGGGAATCACCTTGAATGCTTCGTCCGGCGACTGGAGACGTTCGGCAATAGCTAAAAACATTTCTTTCGTGATGTCTTTAGTCTGGCGTTCACTCGTTCTTGGCCATACTATGTATTCTGGAGAGTCGCTCAGCTTTGGAATTCCATCGTGCCATTCGATCTTATAGTCCGAAAAATGATAGCTTTTGATATAGCTCATGATCTCTGTTACTTCGGAAGTTGGCAACTCCTTGATCCGAGAGGCTAATAAAACTAGGGCTTCGTCACGCATAGTCGGATAAGGGTTTGTTAAAGCTTGTAGGGCCATCTTTCTGACCTCACCACGGATGTCATTCCCCGCATATGCTACATATATTCGCTCAAAACTACGAATGGCGTTAAGTATGATAGTGACAGATTGGCTACTAAGTAGGTGACGGAGGATAACAAGTAGGCGTTTCTGCCCTAATCTTTGTTGATTCTCTACAACATGCATCGCTGCTTCATAATATGTGGGGTGAGAAAACATCCATTGGCTATTAACAGATTGAACATATCCCGCCCGCTCCAGTTCCTCGCAGAAGGCCTCAGATTGTCCGATACCCTCCGACAATCCCAATTCGTCATATACGGATTGCAAGTGATAATGAAAGTCTTCCTCCATCATTCCAAAACCTACACGGTTGCCGAGCACCATAGTCATTAGTAATATCTGTTCAGTCGGTTTCCGGTTCAGAAAGGATTGTCCCAGTTGATCAGCGTCGACCCTGGCCAGACTTGCCAGTTCCTCGAAACTCCTGTCTAATAGTTTAGCCTGCTCACTAAACGCCAAGTGACGGATTTGTCCTGGTTGCAATACGGCTGAAGTATTCATTCTCATTCCTTCCACCATAATGTACCGTACATTATCCGGCAAGTGCTTTTTACTCGAATAAGCAGACCAAACATCGATAGCGTATTGTGAGTCGAACACGGTGAGGTCTCTCCACCGGCATTCACCCAAAGACCAAGCTTCAGGAGAAGAACAGCCGCTAAGAGATTGCACCAGGTCTTTCCTTGAAGTAACGATGAGCTTTCGGTGTGGAGCCAGTTGTATCGTGAGGTCATGTAGGCGAGACCATGTATTCACAGCATCCGAGTTGAGAATTGTGTGACCGAAAGGGTCCTCAAGAAAACAAATTCGGCTTTCGCTGCTCGCAGCCATAAGATATCTGTAAGCTGAATCCAATTGATTTTCTTTTGCATAGGTAAAGCCTTGATGAGCACGAAGTTGTTCGGCTATCCACTCGGCCATATGCGATTTCCCGCAGAACGAAATTCCAGTAAGAAGTAACACGTGATTTTCTTCCAGGTCTCGGTTGAAAATGTCGATTCCCTCCCGTGCCACGTGAACAGGCCGAGAGAAAGCACGGTTACCTGCATAGCCGTTCAATAATTCTCTCATAAGAGGAATGACGTCTCCCCTTTCATCCCGAGCCATTCTTACCGCATGTTCCATCTCGGAAATTACCGTAGGAGCTACTTGTTCCGGGATATGATGAAGCTTCAGCAAGCGAATCACTTCTGCTTGGATTGAGGTCACGTCTGCACGCTCCCAAATCAGAATGCGCCGGGCAATCTCACGAATCTCTCCTTTATTTTTCCTCAACTGCAAAGCCTGCAGTTTACAGAAATCATCTCGTCTCTTCTTTAATGGCGTCTGCGTTTTCTCTTCAAATGCTTTTGAGAATGCATTTAAAAATATGTCCGCAAGTTGCCCCTGGAGCGGAGATTTTGGGTGCTCCTCAATGTTACCAATTGGACTGTGAAAGCTCTGTATGTAATCCGAACAGCGACTTTTGGTAATGAACAATGCCCGTCGCTGAGTATCGTTCTGGATTCGCTCCAGTAAATTACCTCTTTCCTTTTTATCGGGGAAGTGTCCGACCCACTTGGCGAGGGAGTCAATTTCAAGATTACCTTCTTCACTTTTCACCTGGATTTCAATCGTTACCGTATTCCCTTCAAATGTAAAATGAAGCTCCGCATCCTCTCCATCTTTCTTTTCCACGATGAGCTCAAGACCATCTCGCCCCCACATAAGGAGAGCTAGATAAACTGTCTGTAGGTACTGATAGTCGTAGCCTTGCGTTCCTGTTACCTCAATGGACATTGTCAAAATACTCCTTTGGTCGGATATGATAACTTTATTGTTTCAGTTTTTGATAAAATCTGACATTAGTCAAATATCTTTGTTTTGAATTAAGAAGTGTAATTTGATTGTTTTTTCAATGCGCTCAAACTCTAGCTCGTGTGGGTTTAAGGGCTACTCTTTTATTTTCTAACTTAACGCTTGTTATTACGTCGATGTTAATGTGAATATTTCCTCAGTTTAATTCATTTGTTGAAGTTTCACTATGTTTGTAGCAACATTCAAGCGAAGCGCAAATAATTTTCATTAAGATAATAGTTCTATTGTTCCTTTTGTATGATTAAGCTTCTAACGAAGGGGCTGCCATTTCATGGGCTTCATGAATGCCCAGAATTGCCATGATGGCTCCCAACCAGCTTTCTATATCTCTACTAGTATCAATCTCACATAGTTGTTCGTATGTCATTTTCATAGCGACTTCATGATTCAGCCTCTTTTTAGCCTGG
Source organism: Paenibacillus sp. FW507-14B1B (assembly GCF_058781425.1). NCBI lineage: Bacteria > Bacillati > Bacillota > Bacilli > Caryophanales > Paenibacillaceae > Paenibacillus > Paenibacillus sp. FW507-14B1B. The sequence continues at coordinate 372,600 of NZ_JBYSWS010000001.1, forward strand.
GATACTTTGTTCTTCATCTTTCTATCGTCAAGCAAGCCCCATGGATTATCCGAATTAGCTTCATGTTGCATTTTAGCCACCATGGCGGGAACATCATCCATTTCAGTGAATGTTAGTTCAAAATTATATTCGGCAGCGATTGCTGCAGGATGCAGGTAATTCTCCATTTCCCGTTTACTTGTGTAAAACGCTATTGAACCATTCCCCCTGCTATTAACCATTCTCACTTCCTTTATGTATTTAGGCTGAGTACCTTCATCCCGATCATAGATATGTACTTCAGGGATCCCTAACGCTTTAAGATAGTTAGAAGATACCCAGTCCTTTAATGTGCTTCCGCCGAGGTGCAGCATGATGATTCGTGGATCATTTTCTAAGTCGGGAAATATCGGATTTAGATTCCGCAGCATACGGCTAACATGCTTTAAAAACCGAATATCATGCGGTCCTTCCACGCATACAAACACTTTAACCCGTTGGTCTGGAATGACGCCTAACTGATCAGCAATCTTTTGATAAACAGTATCAGTGTTATGGGTGATTTGTCTATTTCCATCGAAGTCCTTCTCAATGTATCTCAGATTTCTAATATCAATGAGGCCAGCAAGTCCAGGAACATGGGTAGTAATCATCACTTGGCAATTTTCGGTTTGGGAAAGTTCTAATAGGGCTTCTACTAGCATCTTTTGATTATTTGGATGCTGGGCTGTTTCGGGCTCTTCAATAGCATAGATGACCCCTGGATTGCCAGCAGCGGCCTGTTTACGTTCAACTTCCGCTCGGAAGAAGTTTAGAAGAACAAGTCGGCGTACACCGCTCCCACGTTTATTAATAGGGATTTGATCATCACCAGTCAAAGATAGCTTAAAAATGCCTTCCCACTTCGGCTCAGACTTGAATTGAGGAGCTAACTCCGTTGCAAGTGCAGGATCCATTTGTCTAAGCTTTTCTAGTGTTCTAGTTGCCACGTCCATAACCTGTCGGTGAACCGTTTCTTTGATTTGTTCAAGATCATGCTCAACGGTTTTAATGGCTTGTTCGATGGCGAACTTCATCGGATCCTGGACTTCGGAGTCTTCATCTTTACTGGGACGGTCGGCCTGGAATAAAGCAAACTGTGGAAGTAACTTTTCAATGCTCCCCCACATGGAATTAGCATTCTCCTCATTTAAAGATACGAGCTGCTCTTCAAGTTGGAGTTCGGGAATTTGATCGCGAATAGCTTGACGTAAGGCCGGGTTGGAACGTTGGTCAATCGTGCCTAAATCGATACCAAGTTCCCTTGCGCGCTTCTTCAAATCGATATTTTTAATCTTAATTAGATCATTCCCATCCTGGGCCTGTGGATGATTACAATGAGCATGAACAGTCTCTTTAGGGGATTTAAGGCTACAATCGTAGATTTTATGAATTTCGAGCTCACCTTGAGGGTTGAGCAAATATTCGTCTGCAAAGGTAGTTGGGGATTGCGAATCCAAGATAACTTGTTCAGGAAAGTCCGAAAACATACACCCAATGACCACTTCTTTCTCTGAGTTATGTACGCAGGCATCTGATGACTCCAGTTTGATTAGTTTATTGTTAAAAAAGATCTCCATTGCTTCGAGAATGGTTGATTTGCCAATATCGTTCTTCCCAATAAGAGCCGTAAAATCATCAATCGGAATTTGAATTTCTTCTTTATAGGATCGAAAATTTTTGATAATGAGTCTTTTTAATTTCACAACTATTCCCTCCACCTAGAAAACTTGCATCTTGGATCTATAACCACTTCAGTATAAGCTAGATAGGCTATAATTCCCATTTGCTAGGTCCATTCTACCATATGCGGCAGTTTCGTAGGGTTCCATTCAGAAAAGATACAATTATTAAGAAGTTGCACCGATAAAACAAAAAAAGCCGCTAGATTAGCGACTTTCAATGGGACCATATTCTTGTCCCCTGACTTTATCTTATTTACTACCTGATATGGAGGCATTGATTTCTTCTCATTTTTATGCATCTGCATCTATTCTGAATCATCCTTTTAAAAAATTCCATAATCAAAAAGCGATTGATTCGTATTAAATCCTATTTCCTTTAATAATCGTGCTATCTTAGACTCACTGAAAATAGTTTGTTCATCTACTAGGACAAATACACCGTATTTTGTATGTATTTCCCCTGTGCTCCTGTGTTGGAATCAATGCTAATATTATAATCTTTAACATGTTTATTCCCACCTTTCAAAATAATTAACGCCTGTTATTAACCTAGCTATTAATAATATCTATTGTCTAATCCTCTTTCTTAGCCGTCGTCGATGAGAAACCATATCGGGAATGTAACAATGTTCTTGTCATCGGGTTTGACAACTCTAATGTTACTATGTTTTTGTCACCCGGCATTACTCAGTATTGTTTGCAGATAAACATTGAATGTCGCTAAAATAGCGGCTTTTTTGTTTTATCGGTACAAGTTCTTGTCCCGATTGCCGAAAAGGACAAGAACATGCCGATTACCGAATGCAGACTTCGTCACTTACATTCAACTGTGAGCAATCAAAACGTAATATGCCATCAAATTCTTGTTCATGGTTCAATTACTGGATCCAGTTTGGTTTCCTCTAACCCTTTTTTACAAGCCGACACATACTCATCAAAGTGTTCTCCAGTATATTCAGGGAGATTTTTATAATATCCTATCGCAATACCGTTAATAGCATGAACAACTCCACCTATACTTACAACCATTGCCCCCATCCCACTATTCGGGCACCCTAAAATGTCTCCGTAGATTGTTCTAAAGGCGCTAGAGTCTGGATGACTGTCTAGTGTATCCAATACTTTAATTTCATCACTTTGAATGTCTGGCAGCCGCTTCTCTATCTCATTAACGGTGTTCTGTGTTTCTAACATTGGCTTAACCTTAGAATAAAAGGTATCCCCTTGATTATTCTTTATCGTTAAATCCGCACCCTCATCTATCATTCGATCCAATACTTCGAGAAATACATCAAGGGGAATGCCTCCTCGAACGGCAAATTTCATCATTGGAGTATCTCCTACTAAATTCACCTCGTTTGGATTGGCTCCCTTATCCAAAAAGTAATGTATCGCCTTTACATTGGCTAAATCTGCTGCAACAAAAAAAGGACTTTCTCCGGATTCATTTTTCAATGTAATGTCGGCACCCGCTTCGACCAACGATTGAATGATCTCGATTTCACCGGAGAAAATCGCTGAATGAAGTGCAGATTCTCCTTGGTAAAGCTCATTTATAGATTCTGGATAACCTTTAGCTAACTCCTTAACTTTAGCTGTATCTTTATCTCGAACAGCTTTAAATAATGGCGGGACTTTTGATTCATCTGCCACCTTCGATTCGTTAGAGCAAGCAGTAAGTAACATAACCAAGGAAATTAACAACATCATTTTTTTTAACATAGAATCCTCCGAGTTTCCAATATTAGTAGTATTATCAACTATATATCGGCCTGATTCTGTATGAAACTTAGATATTTTCTTAGAACCCTTTGGATCATCGTAGTAGAAGCCAAAATAAAAGAAGAAGCAGCTGTCGCTGTGGTAAACTGCTCCAAGAAGTATCTGAACTAACGTCTCCTGTTATCTTAATAAAGAAGACGACTACTTAATTAAGTAGTCGCTTCATGACAGACCAAAATGCTTTTCAATTGCCGATAATATATAGTCTTTATTTGATTGAGCTGTTCCCATAAACCAGTTTATTTCCTCTGTTTTATGCAGATAGTGATTTGAGGCTTTAACAACATTGTTTAGTGTTTCCTCTCTAGAACGTTTTAGATCAGATAAAGCGGGAAACAAAACTCATACATCTCATATGAATGATCTCGGTCTACTCTGATCGAATTAGTTCATCTTCTGCAAACATGTGTAAGATTAATTCTTACAAGGGGAAAGCCCCCTTCTGATAACACTAACTGTCCAAGTTGCTGGTATTTTTACAACACCTTTTATAACAGTTCCTCACAATATTATCCATTTGCGCCGCACAGCGATATGATCCATTGCGTTAAACTGCCCGTTAGTTTTTAAAAAAGAGGGGTCTGCCGCCGTCGATGAAATCATATCGGGAATGTAACAATGTTCTTGTCATCTGTCGGGAATGTTATCAAGTTCTTGTCATTGTGTTTTGACAAGAACTTGATAACATAAAATAAAAAAGCCGCGTAATCAGCGGCTTCTAATGTTACTATGTTTTTGTCACCCGACAGCTTTATAGAGTTCTACTGCCTTTGGAACCCTCACTCTTGGGGCTGTAACTACCAAATACCAGAACAAAATCAGCAGCTCGTCCATCATCGTCCATACCCGGACAGAAACATAACGACCTCCTGAAAAATGTATTTTCACAAGCAATATTCTACCATGATTATACAATTAAGTATTTTGCAAATCTGCCCGTTAGTTCAATGATTATATGGTTATATTCAATTTCAATTCAAAATTCGGTTTAGTAACATAATCTAAATGCCCACCAATTGGCTTACAGACAAAGTCCAACATCACTTTCGTTGGAACATCGGTTACATCATCATGCCATTTATGAACTCCTGTATTCGAGTAGACCCCAAATATTTCTGTTTCCAAGTCTTTTGCACGCACATATCCTTGAGTGCCATCTGACCCACTCGCGGAAGCCGACGTCCATATTGCTCGCGCTTCCAGTGATTTAACAGGTGGAAGGGATAACAAATCTCTTTAGCATCCCTACTTAATAACGAACCTATAAGCCTCCCCCCTTCACGACACCCCCTACTTAGGGTACGGTTCTCCGTATCACCACAAAAGCAAAAGAACTCTTCATGAGAAATAGCATGAAGAGTTCTTTCCATAGAATTGAACATATAAGAATTAGGCTTTGCATGATTAGCAGATGCACACTTTACTTGCATCAAATTTATACGAATGGATGTGGAATATACAGTTCTTCTAAACGGGTAATTTCTTCAGAAGTTAATTTAACCGACAAAGCCAAAACCGCATCTTCCAGATGGCTGATTTTGGTCGAACCCATAATCGGCGCTGTGACCTCTTCCTTTTGCAGCAACCATGCAAGTGCAATTTGTACGCGCAAAATTCCCCGGTTAGCGGCAATTTCCGCAACTCTTTCCGCGACTTTGCGATCAGCCTCTTCCGTTTTATTAAACAAAGCCTTTGCTACCTGGTCCTTCTCTGATCGCGCGGTCTGCTCATTCCAATCCCGAGTTAATCGGCCTGCAGCCAAAGGCAGGTAAGGAGTGACGCTAACTCCCTCGTCTCTGCAAAGGGGGAGCATTTCTCGTTCTTCTTCCCGATAGAGCAGGTTTAATCTATTCTCCATGGAAACGAACCGTGTCCAGCCGTTGCGCTCTGCTACATGCTGAGCTTTCGCAAACTGCCATGCCAGCATGGAGGATGCTCCGATGTATCTGACCTTGCCCGCCTTAACTAAATCGTGAAGAGCCTCCATGGTCTCCTCAATTGGCGTATTAGGATCCCACCGATGAATCTGGTACAAATCGACATAGTCTGTTCCGAGTCGTCTTAGACTGTTATCAATTTCGGTCATGATAGCTTTACGGGAAAGTCCCACAGCATTCGGACCTTTGCGCATCGGAACAAATACCTTTGTTGCTATGACGACTTCGTCCCGATGAGCAAAGTCCTTTAGAGCACGCCCGAGAATTTCTTCGCTTGTTCCGTCGGAATACATGTTGGCGGTGCTGAAAAAGTTGATGCCCGATTCGAGTGCCTTCTTAATGATCGGTCTGCTTTGCTCCTCATCCAGAGACCATGGGGTATTGCCACGTTCAGGTATTCCGAAGCTCATGGTTCCAAGACTTAACTTTGAGACCTCTAACCCGCTGCGTCCAAGTTTTACATATTCCATTTGATTGCACACTCCTTAAGGATATTGGGAAGGCATTCACGCCTTCAGGTTGTCTACACATAACTCGGTGAGCCAGTACTACTCGAGACTGCGTCACCACGGGAGTTGGTGTCTTTCGTTTTAGAATGTGCCCGTTGGACCGTCCTCGTTGAGGAGTGCAAGGAGCACGGGGTGTCGCGCGGCTTGCTCGACGGTCCCCGTGCCCTCAAAGTTGTTGAGATCCGTCGCGGTGAAGCCCGGGCATACCGCATTGACCGTAATGCCTGTCGACTCGAGTTCAATGGCAAAGGCGAGCGTAATCGCATTGAGAGCCGTCTTCGAAGGGCTGTAAACGGCGCCGAACATCTCGCGATGTGAATTAGTCGGATTCGCGTTCAAGGTCAGCGAGCCCGAACCGCTTGATACGTTGACGATACGCGATGTCGGCGGTTCACGAAGGAGCGGTAGCATCGCTTGAGTGACGGTGATGACGCCGAACACGTTCGTCTCGAACACTGCTCGCACCTCTTCTAGAGAGGCCACGCTTGGGCGCCCCGACTTCCCGACCTCCTTAAGAGGCCTGCCCGGCTGACCTTGGTGCGATATGCCCGCATTGTTCACGAGCACATCGAGACGACCGAGCTCACTCCGGATGCGCTCTGCCGCGGCGGAGATAGAATCCTGATTTGTAACGTCAAGTTGGAGGGCATGGGCATCCTCGCCGACATTCTTCGCGGCCGTCTCCCCTTTCTCGAGATTGCGGGAGCCGACGAGCACAGTGAAGCCCCGTGAGCCGTGAGATCTTTGGCGATTTGAAGACCGATTCTTTTATTGGCTCCGGTGACCAAGGCCACGGGTTTATCCTGCATAAGAAACAACTCCTTTAGTGGGGATTTAACAGGTTAATACATCAACTTGTTACTCGACAGTTTTCTCTGAGGTTGACACATCAACTTGGATATAAGTTAACACCTTGTGGTTGATGTGTCAACCATGATATTATACTTACATGGATATCAACAAAGTAAACGAAGATGAAATGCGAATATGGAATATGTGGAAAGGCTCCTTTAAACGAATCTTCGGTCGCGTTGTTAAGGAGCTTTCTGAACATACAGGACTATCAGAAGGAGACTTTGGAATACTAGATCGGTTAATCCAATTCGGAGATGGCAAGCTTCGCCAACAACAACTAGCCGACTCGATGAACTGGGATAAGAGCAGATTATCCCATCATTTGACGCGGATGGAAAAACGGGGCCTTGTTAAAAGGGAGCCATTAGACGCAGATCGTGGTGTCCAGGTCATCATTACTCCTGCCGGAAAAGCAGCTTTGGATGAGGCCCTGCCCATCGTCTCAATGGCAATACGCAAGTATTTTCTGGATCAATTAACCGATCAAGACATTGAATCGATTACGAAGCTTGCGGAAAGAACAAAAAGCGACCCTAGCCACTAGTAAAGTTTCATTAACTTGATCGCTTCTCTGGGCTGTATATTCGAAAACGACAAGGGACTGAACCGGTCTTTCCCTTTATCTGTACCTCCAAGAAACACGCAGCAGCCCGTTTTATTCGGCTTTTCCGCCAGTTGTGGGTAGCTCCCCCCCTTTTCACCCTATTTATGATACGGTTCAGTACGATTGATCTTCAACTAACCTGCCCATTAGCTTAATGAAGTTGCACTGGAAACATATTTAGATGGTTATATAATCGGTAATCGGAACAAGTTCTTGTCTTTGGCTCGAGACAAGAACTTGTTCCGTTAAAACAAAAAAAAGCCGCGAATAGCGACTTTCAAAAGGATCATGTTCTTGTCCCCCGACAACAAGTCATGTTCAGGTGCCTATAACATTATAGATCTATGCTAGCAAACAACAAACCAACGCCTGCAATCAGCATACGGTGGTTTGATTTCATCATTTTATGGTGTCCATTGATCATGAAGTTCCAACCAGTGCGTGATCCTGACCAATCTTCTCGAACACTAGGCGAAGACTTCGCCAGTCCATTCCCTCGACAGCCGGGTCGATGCCACTGATATGGTATTCGACGAAGGCATAGCTTTCCTGCGGATATACCTCATTCAAATTGCTGGACGTACTACTCTCACCAAGTACCTTGTTAAGTGAAATCTCACCCCTTGTTTATAAAATCGGCATCATATAGAAATTTTTGATGATATTCAGAATCAGAATAAGGCATTTCAATAAGCTCACCATTGGTACGTCCTCCATACATATGAGGTTGTATCATCCATCAAGCCTGCAACCTCATCCTTGGAAAAGTGTAGCTGGACTGTCAACAGTAAATCAGACAACTTTCTTAAGGGTAGCAGCTTTGTACTGAACCGGTGTCATGTAATCTAGCGAGCCATGAACTCGATGTCTGTTAAACCAGTTCACATAATCATATAATTCTACATTTAGATGCTGAAGACTTTGAAAATTCATTTGATTAATGAACTCGGTTTTTCATTACTTTGTAGGTCGCTTCAGCAACGGCGTTGTCGTTTGGACAGCCTTTCGTGCTCAACGAACGACCAATATTAAAGGTCTTTAACATGGTATCCATGGTCTGGTTTTTAAACTCACTTCCACGATCCGTGTGAAACCACTGAATGTCGTTTAAATCGCCTTCTACTGTGGCGAAGGCACGAGAAATCAGAGCAGCGTCCTTACGTGGACCTGCACTGTGACCGATGATTTCTCTGTTGAATAAGTCGATCAGTACACAAATGTAATGCCACTTGAATTATTGGTATATCCCTAGTCTAGTAGTTCGCTAAACTTATTATATGATTTCAGGGGGATTAATGTGAGCGACCGTAACTTAATCGTTTTTCTTCTCGAAAATATAAACGTTAGATATTAGTAGTTAAATTAAATAATCGGTAATCGGACTATCTTCTTGTCCTTAATGGCAATTGGTACAAATTCTTGTCTTTGGCTCAGGACAAGAACTTGTACCGTAAAAACAAAAAAAGCCGCTATTAGCGACTTTCAAAGGAACCATGTTCTTGTCCCCCGACAACTCATGAGGATTAATTTATGGATCCCATCCGTTGAGATTGTGGGCATCGTAAAATTTTTTCACTTGTAACAATACGTATGGTTAAGCTATTTCTCCCGTCGATTATCATAGGCCATAATCAATTAAATGTTAGATCACGCTGATTTACATACGATACGCTGCCGGTTTCCTTCTTGTCATTTTGTTTTGACAAGAACTTGATAACATTCCCGAGGTAAGAACGGCGTATCTAAAATCTCTTTCCTATCCTAAATCTACAATCTTCGTTGCAATTCTGCCGAAAAATTCACGGTCATGCTCGACAAAAATGATCGTTGGGGCATACTCCAGAAGGAGTTGTTCAATTTGCATCCGGGAGATGACATCGATGAAATTCAGCGGTTCGTCCCAGATATGAAGATGGACTTTTTCGCATAAGCTCTTGGCAATCAGCACTTTTTTCTTCTGGCCTTCACTGAACGAGGTTAAGTCCTTCTCGAATTGAATCCGAGAGAAATCCAGCTTGCGGAGAATGCTTTTGAAGAGACTTTCCTCAATCCCCTGGGCTTCAGCATAATCTGTCAACGTACCCTGAAGGTGGTCGGTTTCCTGCGAGACATAAGAGATTTTCAATTGGCTTCCGATCCGCAGGGTACCCGTATACGTAAAATCTTCACCGCGAATCAGTTTGAGAATGCTCGATTTACCCGATCCATTTCGGCCCGAAAGCGCGATCCGATCCCCCTTTTCAATAGTAAAGCTCACATCAGTACATGCGTCTTGACCCCCATAGGAGATAGAAACACGGTCCAATTGCACCAGTTGATTCTTGTGATAAAGCAGCTGCCTTAGCTTTAGATTTTCAGAGGTTTCGATATTTTTCAGAAGGCCCGATTTTTCCTCGATTGCCGCTTGCTGACGGTGCTCGAGATTTTTGGAGCGCTGCATCATTTTGGCCGCTTTGTGCCCGATATAGCCTTTATCGACTTTGGAGCCGGAATTGCGCATGCCGTTTTTCGTTTTTTCCACTTCATGCGACCAACTTGCCGTTCGTTTTGCTGCCTGGGCTAGTCGTTTGATGTCCTTCCGGAGCTTTTCGTTCTCCGCTAATTCGTATTGGTCTTGTCTCTCCTTCTGTTCCCACCAATCGGAGAAATTCCCTTTCATTATCTCGATGTTCGTTTTATTGATGGACAGAATATGGTCTACGCAGTGATCCAGGAAGGCGCGATCGTGGGAAACCAGAATAAAGCCACTCTTCGATTTCAAATAACGGCTGACTAGCATCCGTCCTTCAAGATTCAGGTGGTTAGTCGGTTCGTCTATCAACAGAAAACGGTTCTCCTTTAAGAACAATGCCGCAAGCATCATCTTGGTCCTCTCTCCGTTCGACAGGGTGTTGAAGGACCGGTACAACACCTCTTCGGCCAGACCAAGGAGAGACATCTCTCTGATGAGCTCCCAATGAACATAGTCCGGGTACAGGTCCGCGATCACATCCAGAACTTTCCATTATATATCGCTTACAGGGAACGGGAAGTATTCAAACTGCACCTGGGCGGATATCGTACCGTTATACCCGTATTTCCCCATAAGCAAATTCAAAAACGTAGTCTTCCCTCTGCTGTTCCTTCCGGTAAACCCCAATTTCCAGTCAGTATCCATATAGAAGCTGACATCTTCAAAGAGGTTGTCGTAGTTGCCGTCATAAGCGAACCGCTGCATAATTCACTATAACTGTTTCTACATGCTGGAGTGAAAAACTTGCCGTTACTTATGATACGGTTCTCCGCGCTGTCTGAAACGGCAAGTTATGAAAATATGGCCATCCTTAATGGATGGCCTTGAAAGAACCTTAACTAATCTCCCGTTATGCGCTAGGAGGCGTGCAGACAAGTAACATATTGCCTTCTGGGTCGTAAACATGGCAACCGCGCATCCCATCTGGAAACGCCTCAATTCCATCCGTTTTCACACCCTTTTGGGTTAGCTCCTGAAAGACTTGATCCACATCGGATGTTTCAAAGAAAAAGACCGAATACGGTAGGGGTGAAATGTCCTTATGATGTGTCTGTAGTAAAAGCAGACCCGTTCCTTCCATTTTAAACGAGAGGAAGTCTTCTCCCTCTGCATCTACCTCAAAAGGGAATACCATTTTATACCATTCTTTCGCTTTCTTTAGATCTTTCAGATGAATGAAACAAGTGTTGATTCGATTTTTGATTTTCATTTTTCTTTAACTCCCTTCGATTTTAGATGATGATCTTCATCACTTCATACACGGATTAGGACGTACAAACGATACGTTCCGGTAATCAATTATTAATAATTTCCGTTTTTCGTTCAGCTATAATAGTGAATGCATTCCCTTCAAGATCACGGAAAGTAAAATATATCTGACCTGATAGCAAATAACGCTCTGCATGAATACCGAGCTGAGTAAGGCGACGGTACGCGTCGGCTATCCACCTCGGTTCCTGAAGGCGAAACGCTTCTAGAAACTGTTGGATCAATACGGCTTGCTTCTCCATGTTCTTTCGTGTGGCAGTGGAAACCTTCTCTGCTTCGTCTTCTTCTAGTGCAAGGGTAGTTAATCGCTTGCGTGCTCGATGTAGAGAGGCTTTTGCCGCACCTTCCGTTGTCTGGAGCATGTCTGCAATTTCCCTAGACGTGTATTCGAAAACATCTGCCAATAAAAAAACAACTACCTGGAATGGTGGAACTACAGAAACCAATAACTCTAGGGAATCTTTAATATCAAACGAATACACATCAAGATCTACAGATATGGCCTCATAACCGTCGGGCAGACCAACATCGGCTTTTCTTTTGCGACATTCATCAATCCAAGCGTTCGAGGCAATTCGGAACAACAGCGCCCTTGGTGATGGATGCTGAAAAAGCTTTGTCTCTGCCTTCAGCGCTTTCAAAAGCGTCTCTTGATAAAGGTCATCCGCATCCCAGGGCGTTCCTGTAAGCATACGACAGTAACTGCGTAAATCTGATTCAAACTTTTGTAGAAAATGTGCGAACATTTTGGCAACCTCATTCAAGCATCTAGTTTATATTATATATTGGACCTTAGTACCAAAACTCCTTGTTTAAGGAGTTACTTCTAAGTTTGACTTTCACTGCAAAAAACGTAAATTCTCGGGGTCATTTTCAGGAGGTATGTAGATTTGAGGATCATAAAATCACAACAAGATGTGAACATACTGTGCTACGCCAGATCAGTTCCAACAGCATTTCTCGATCAAGTAGAGGACTATTTCTTGCACCTGTCTAATTATCTTTGTTTGACGCCATCGATGAAATCATATCGGGATTGTAACAATGATCTTGTCATTGCATTTCTTCAAGAACTTGATAACATAATAAAAAAACCGCATAATTACCGATTTCTAATGTTGCTATGTTTTTTTCACCCGACAATAGCACTTACTTGAAAGATGTTAATAAGACAACCACCTAGCAATTGCTTTTCTAAGTTCAAACATTACAATTGATCAAGATAGTCATTTGTAACCTTAAACAACTCTAAAATATGTATTCGCAAAATTTTAAAACTATCCTGCGCGTTAGTTTTATAAAAAGTAGTCATATCATCTTTATATAATGCCGTGGATAACTGGATAACATTAATATAAAAGCCGCATAATCAGCGACTTCTATTGTAACTATGTATTTGTCACTTTTTAATTGAAATTAACACTCTTCCACTCATTAACTTTGTAGATAGATAGTAGTACTGATGATTCAAAAAAAAAAGTAACTACGTAGTACAGTCCACTAATAGTAGAATTAAAAAATACTTACAGAGATCAGTTTGGAAATAGAGCATGAAAAAAACACCCTATTTTAGGGTGCTTTAATGTTAACTTTATTTAGACAAAGCCCAACAAATATGTAACGTGATAATACATATACCCGAATACTAAAGATGCTACAATTTTGTATATAATTTGATTTTTCGAGTTCTTTAAACTGTTGATAAAACACCACATAAATACAACACCAATTAAGAAGTAAACAGTATTCAATTGATCTCCTCCATAATTATAGTTTTAGACTACTGAACAATATAATCCGAATGAGTGAAATTAACTTTAGAAGTAGTAGTAGTAGCTTTTGTATAATTATCATTAATATCTACTGAAATAGATACACCATCTTTTGTACTCCAACTTAAAGAAGGATTAACTTTTTTTGAAAAATGCCAGTAATCTCCTATCATACCAATAACCTCAGTGTTTTTACTGTTATCATGCCCTTTTTGAAATTTGACTCCACTCCAGCCCTTATGTCTGTTTGTAATGTACCGTCTATTGATGTCCTTTTAACCAAATTCACATCCCAACCTACACCTGCACCGTTATTAATGTGATCGTATCTTGTATATGCTTTCCCTTCAGATTCATAATCCTTGTAGCCTGTTAAAGTGGAGCCGAAAACATTGTAAACTTGCTGAGCTGTATCACCTCTAACGATAAAACCGCCAGTCCAGCCTACAGCATAAGTATCTTTTCCTGTAAAGAAAGGGGCGTACTTCCAGTCCCAATTATAGTTAAGTTTTATATCCACTAATCCTCGTTTTGAAGAACGAATTCTACTCGCAGTAACAGCGTGTGTGAAGTTGTTATCTTGTAGAGCAAGTGGTCTTGCATAATTCGGAATATCTACATCTGAATTGATTGGAGCTTCTATATGATTTTTCACAATACCGGAACCTCCGATATAGATACCACGCGGGTAACGGTGATAGATTAGATATTTGTCATAGGTCTCCTCCATTGTCGGGTTTCCCGGAGGAAGACTTGCTTCCAGTTGAAGAAAAGAGAACTGTTCTTCTGGTAGTAGATTTTCTTCTACATATGCTGCTGGCAATAATGATATTGTTATGCACTAGTTAGGAATAAAAATGTACTGATCTTAAATAAATTTTTCAGGACTTATGTTTCCCTAAGGATGTTAGTATGTTTATGTAGGACTGGCCAGTAGCTACGGTGTAAAATAATACTAAATTTAAATTCTTATATCTAGTGGGAAATTAATGTTATTTTGTAATTTTAACCACATTTCAACCTGATTTTGTAACAGTTTCATCAAGGTCTTCTGGCTGATATCCACCACTGAAATTTTCGTTCGCTGTTTCGGCCGCAGTCACTTCTTGAGTTTGAACCCGCTTCAAGATGGTTTGTCCATGCCCTTCTAGGGTCGTTGCCATGTGAACTGGTCAAGTACCTTGCTGACCTCGCTGGAGTTTAGCAAGTTGATCATTTACGGATGAAGTTCATACAAACAACCACCGCCAGATTAAACGATCTTCCCCCAATTACTTTATTGGTAGTGTCGGAAAGACCGAAAGGGTAAAGTATCTGTACTGCCCGTTAGTTGAGGAAGGCAGCTGATCTAAGAGATCGCTGCCTTTGCCGTTGCATATTGCACTACCTTGTCCCGTTAGCTGATTATCAAATTAACATTCTTTAAGTAAGGCAGTTCGCTGAACCAGTCACATGAAAACTAGTCCAATCACTCTAATTGTAGAATTGCTTTTCACTGGTTTGATCTTTAAACTCCAGTTTCATCACCATGAACTACAGGAATCATCCATTGGTAATGCATTTTGTCGTGAAGCTGATATCGCTCAATATTCGGACCTGCTGGCTCGAATCCGAACGACTGCAAAACGAGCATTAAACTAAAACAAGCGTAAGGATCGGTAGTCAAGCAATCAAGTGTAACGAAAAGTGTGGGATGGAAGACTTCAAGCTCAACGTCAAGCTCCTTTTCATGCTTCCAATCGTCCGGTAAGGCTGACTTCAAAGGCAAGCGAAAACCAACTTTGCCGAGCATTTCATCTCCGATCATTCGTTCCTGCCGTACATAAGCCTCTTTCGTATGCAAGAGCCCTTGCTTTTCTAAGTAAGCCGCACTCTCATCTATCGCCTGTGCAAACGGATGAAGCTGGCGCTTGACACGATGCCGAAACCAAATAATTCTCGTGGACTGAGACCATCTAACCAACCGGATATGCTCATCAACTGAATCGACACCATCCAGGTACTGTTTGGCTACATTCAGCGCCAACAGCTTCGCGTCAACGTCCTGCCGCCATTTGCGCAACCATCCTGCTTGCCCGTCAGCATCGCCAGCAAGATAATGACGGATCTCGATTAGGCCAATTCCCGCTTGGCGCAGCGTATGAATCTTTAAGGCGCTCGGAATCTGATCTTCCCGATAGTATCGATACCCGTTATCCGCACGATGACTTGGCTGCAGCAATCCTTCTTTTTCGTAATAACGAAGCGTGCTGGCAGGAAGTCCCGTTCGCTCTGAAAAGATTTGGATGGTCATGTTGGTTTTCAACGTTTCCTCCTCCTACCACCCTCTTTAATAATAACTCCACACGTTTAATCGATTCCCGTCCGGATCATAGAAATGAAATCCTTTCCAACGCTCTCCTATAATTTCGGATACTTCAATTCCCTGCCCTTTGAGCCATTCATTCGTCTTATACAGATCCTCTTGCTTTTTAATCCTGAAGTATAATCTTGCTCCGGGATTTGCCTTTTTTGATGATCGCTCGACATTCACTTTTTCTAGCCAAACGAAGTCCCATGTTTCGCGCATCAACGCAAATCCACGATCTTGAAAATTTTTCTTCGAACTTTCCCAACCGCATATCCGCGAATACCAATTAATTGAGTCTTCCAAATCGGTGACACCTAACCATAATGGCTTTGCAGCGTATTGAATGACGCGCGATTCAGGAAACCTACCTTTCAACTTCCTGTCTTCGCTTAATGTAAGGCGAACATTTCCGAATGCAATAATATCGGCGGAACGTGTTCCGTCCGGCATCTTAAAAGGCGCATTACATTTGACGCCTTGATTACTGAAATATTCCAATGTCTCATCGAGATTGGCCGTGCGAAAGCAGAACCTGCAATTTCCTTCAAAATAATCTTCTGACGTAAAGTGGCTTAATTCACTTTCGAAAGACTTCAAATTGGCTTGTCCAGACCCAGGCATTTTGAAGAAAGCCTTCCTGCCGACCGGCCCATTGCCCGTACTTATTAATTTCCAACCCATTTTATCACTATACCATTCTACTGCCTCATCGAACTGATCCCACGGCACCATAATAAAACCGCCGTCAAATTTAAATTTAGGTGTTTCCATTTATGCAGCCCCCCCACTTTTTGGAATATTCCCGGGTTAGAATATCATACACCTTAAAGTTGCTTTAAGGTCAAGAGCTATTTTTCCAGATACTTGTTGAAGTGCTTCTTTTAATGTGGTCACAATACTGTGTTATCAGGAGCGAATGCCTTCTTCGCAATCACTCAAAAACTCTTTGAAATACTCCATCTTAGCATTCATTTTTTAGTTCTTTGTTTGTATATTAAAGCATGTATATTAGATTCTTATCTAAGCAGTAATCGGAGTATGTTCTTATCCTTGGCTCGGGACAAGTACTTGTTCCGATAAAATAAAAAACAGCGTACAAAACCTGTACGCTGCTTATTTATTTACTGGTTTCACCAAATTACATCGAATTCAAGGCATGTAAGAGATATTCCTTACGGTTTAAAGGATTATGGTCGTATCGTGTACATAAGGGCACTTTACCTTTAAAAATCTGATAGCCATGAAATTCTGATAAAAATACCCCTTCACCTTGGGTCCAGCCCGGAAGTTTGATCTCGAATGAATGAATATTCTTAATTGGGATCGTGCCATGAATCATGAATACCTGATCATTCTGGATCGGATCTGAATAGGTTGCAGACGCTTGAGTAAGTTTATATAAAACTCTGCTAAGCGAATCCACAGGGATCTCTAATTCGAACCGATGAATAGGTTCATACACTTGGGTTGTTGCTTCAGCTAGTGCTCTCATTAATACAAGAGGTGTTAACTTCCGAAAATCACTTGCCGTACTCACTGGACTTGCATAGGCGGTATCGGTAAGTGTCACGATTAGATCACAAACTTCCCAGCCCAATAGTCCTTGCTTAAGCGTCTCATAGACGGTTTCTTCAATTGCCTTATGAAACGATAAAGGGAGGGAGCCTAATTCTACTTCTAGATGATATTCAATGCCGGTTAGGCGAGGGTTCGGTTCAATTCGAAAGCCTACGGTAGCGTAGAATGGGTTTCCCTTCTCTCCCATTCTTTCAACGGATGTCCCTGTATAGATTGGCTTTTCAATATAAATAGGCTGTGTCCCAAGAAATTCAATATCGATTTGAGCGTCTTTTTTCAGTTGATCCCGAATCACTTCTTTTTGAATTTCACCATAAAGATGAATGGATAACTCTCCTTGAAGAGGATGCTGTTTGATCTGAATGAATGGATCTTGTTCAGCTAATCTTTTCAGACCTCTGTATAAATGAATCGTATCATTTTCGTTACACGCTTTGATTGTTGTTACTAGACTAGGCGGAGAGAATAGAGATTCAGTTGTATCATTGGAAGGAATTCCGATGGCATCACCAACCTGGCACTCTGTTAACCCAATAATCTTAATGATATCGCCACTTACTGCACTTGTTCCATTTGTTGTTTTTCCGGAGAAGAAATGCCGCAAGCCCGTCACCTTGTTGATAAATTTTATTAGTTCCCCTGCTTGATTAGTTCGATAATAGGAAAGACTCTCCCGTATTTTGATTTCACCGGTGAAAACTCGTACATAAGCGATCTTTTCATCGTTCTTTCCACGTTCAATTTTAAAAATTTTCCCTTTTAGAGGTAAATTATCTTCAAAAGGAACAGAAGAAAACCAGTTCTGTATGGCTGTAATCAAATCGGTGATTCCTTCACCCATTATGGCCGATCCAAATAGCACCGGATAGAGCTGTGCTCGCTTAAACTGTTTTAAGAATTCCGTTTCAAAGTCAGCGTGGACTAAGCCCATTTCATTGTACAGATATTCTTCAAGAAAGTATTCATTATTATCTGCTAAACGATTTACTAACGCCTCTACAAACTTCTGGTTAGTTTCCGTGAACAATTCCAAACGGGCTGTTGCTGTACCGATATTAGCAACAAAGCCCATTGCCAGAGATTGAGGTGTCAATTTATCATGTATCTCAGTTAGCAATGATTCGTACCTAGCACCCACACGATCAATTTTATTGACAAAAATGATTGTGGGTATTTTCATTTTAACAAGTGTCTTCATCAAAACTCGTGTCTGAGGTTGAACACCTTCGACAGATGAAACGACAAGTATAATTCCATCTAGTACTTGTAATGCTCGTTCAACTTCAGAGATGAATTCGGGGTGACCTGGTGTATCAATCAAATTCACTTTCACATTATTAAGCAAAAAGGAAATAACAGCAGATTGAATGGTAATTCCTCGTTGTCGTTCCATTTCCATAGAATCTGTTTGCGTATTACCTTTATCGACACTGCCGATTTCAGATATGATGCCAGCTTCAAATAGTATTCTTTCAGTCAAACTAGTCTTCCCTGCGTCTACATGTGCAAGAATCCCTATATTTATTTTTTTCAATCGTTATCGTCCTTTTCATTGTCATATTAATCTCCTTTTTAATGGTCTTAGTATTTTTCCGCATACTATTCACGCTCCTCATATATAATCTCTTATTATACTTGTTTTATGAAAATATTGACAATCCACCCCAAAATAGCAAACCACAGTAGAAGATTAGGACGTGGCGCCTCGATCACCGGCAATGTAGGGTGTGAGATGCGGTAACGGCCAAAAGGCCGCCGGATATCATCGCGGAAGCCTTTTTTTCTTCGCTCATCGTATTGATCTCCTGCTCCCACCATAGGCAGCTTGTCACCATAGGCGCTCAGCAGAGGAAGGATCTGTATTTCGCCGATTCACTTAAGGTGTCTGTTTAAAACCTAACAATAATACGTTACTTTAAAACTCGGTATCGTAGGTGTGTCTCACTCGCAAAGGCCGATGTTTCTACCCGCTCCAACTTCATGCACTCTCCTAACCCGCCAAATAATGAAATGCCGTCACCCAGTAGCAAGGGGACTACATCTAGTACGATCTCATCTACTAGACCAAGTTTTAGGCATTGCCTGGAGATGCTGCCACCCAAAAGAGCGACACTTTTATCACCAGAGCTTGCTTTGGCAGCCTCAACGGCTTGCTTAATATCATTAACGACGAAACTATAAGTGATACCATCTATTTCAACGGGTTCATGGGCTTCGTGGGTCATGAGGAATATTGGAATTTTCAACATACCACCGTACGGTATCTGCCCTTCTTCAATCGTGTTTGTTTTGTTTGCGCCACCAACTACGGCACCTATTTCCTCCATGACTTTATTGACTACTGCATAATCTTGGTCTGTAGCTTCAAAATCGAACATCCAATCGATACCACCGTCTTTGTCAGCCATGTATCCATCTAATGTTATTGTTGCGTGAATAATAACTTTTGCCATTATCAAATCTCCGTTCTATTCTAGATTCTAAATGTGAGTTAATACTGTGCATCTCCAGAAAGTAGAAACTCATAAATTGCTAGTTATCCGAACGAAGTTCAGGAAGCAGCCATTTTATTTAAGGCATTCTCAAAATAGCTATATACTTCATCTGCAATTCCTAGAAACTCTTCTACAGGTACATCACTTTCCAAGTAACAAGCATACAGATAATCAACTAATGCGGAGTCAATCTCACAATAGTTTAATATGGCATTCTTCATCTTAATAATGTCATCTTCCCATACACCTGTATCTTTTAACACCAAAGAGTATAATGCACGAATTAATCTCTTAGAGTAACCTTTAATATATCTAGATTTCATTGTGTTATCACCAGCATTTGAAAGTGACCTATGTATACGATCTACTTCCTCCTTGGTCTCTGTATTTAAGTCTAAAATGAACTCTGGAGAAATCATGATCGGTGGTACTTTTTCACCAATGTCATCACCATATATGCAAACACAAATGATCTTAACCCAAAACCCCCACTCATTGGGTTTACTTAATACATCGTCAATCGGGCAAATTGTCGTATCAATCTTAGTTAACAATGGATATTCTTCTAAAAGTCTGTTTGTAATTTTTGACAATCTCTCGTAATCAATATCTTTGGGATTTACACATACAATAGTAAAGTCTGCATCTGACTTAAAAGCTTTAGCAGTTCCTTTTGGAATTGAGCCACACATATAAATGCTATGAATCTTATCTTTAAATTCGGCAAGTATACTATCTAAGTACTTATCAACAAAATCCTTATATTCACTTTGTATTTCAATTCTTTTAATAACTTTTTCTAATATCATATAGACTCCTCCTAAACTAAGATCTTCATTCGGCTAACGTCTTATCTACAAACTACGTAAATAATTCATAGGTAGAGTATTCGCGAAAATAATAAGCTTCCCTGCCAGTTAGCTGAATAGACTAGATCAATAAATATTTTTTACTTCTTCTCTAATTGGTAAGCAGACTAGTTCTTGTCATATTAAGCAAACAGGAGAATTCCGTATCTTCTAATCTGGACACGAACTTGTGCTGTTAAAACAAAAAAAGCCGCTAATAGCGACTTTCAAAGGGGCCTTGTTCTTGTCCCCCAGCATATCTCATTCAGAAGATTTCGATTACTACTTATACACTAACTTGTTAAGTAAATTTATAAGGTATACCCTATTTTACCCGTTGATGCATAGGGTGCCCTTCTTTAAATTGAACTAAATCCCATAAGTTTCCGTATAAATCCTTGAATACAGCAACAATACCATATGTCTGTTCTTGTGGTTCTCTAACGAATTCAATTCCATTCCTTAACATGTCATTATAGTCTCTCCAAAAGTCATCTGTACCTAGGAAAAGAAAAACTCTTCCTCCCGCTTGATTCCCAACAAAAGATATTTGTTCTGGTTTCGATGCTCTTGCAAGTAATATTGTAGTTCCAGTCGAACCGGGTGGAGATACTACTACCCAGCGCTTATCCTGCTCTGGTTGATAGGTATCTTCAATTAACGAAAAATGAAGTTTTTTTGTGTAAAACTCAATAGCTTCATCATAATCTTGAACAACCAAAGCAATATGTACAACCGATTGTATCATTTTGTATAAACCCTTCTTTCTCTACTGTTCAAATGCATATCTGCTCTTCTATAAAATTCAATAACTCCATGGTTCTTCGTTTACTATTTTCATACTCATTTTGATTTTGATACTGAACTTTCCAAACATAGGTATCAATACACCTGTAAATTAACTTATATGAATTCATTTTCACTTGGTTTTCGGGATCATTATTATATGCCCCATACCCTTTTAAGAATGAATCATTAATCATCCATGGACTTGCAAATTCGAAGTCAACATCACCAAAGACGGCCCTGTCTACATCGATAATAGCGGCAAGTTCGTTCAAATTTCCATTATTTCCAGAAGTAACAAGGATATTCCCTGCCCATAAATCAGCATGTACAAGTTTGGGGGTAATGACACTCCTATAAATATCCTTAAGGTTCTCAACTACATGAATGATTCGGTTCATTATGTTTTGCTCCAATACACCAAACCGTCGGCACTTCACACAGATCTCGTTTATATGTGATATTAAGAACTGCTCCCAAGTATCATGCCCCTCGTTCCTGAGAATGTCCGATACCCTTCCGAATTTAGGACCATTAATTTTATGAATTTCTGCTGTCCATTTACCTGCTTGTTCAAATAATTGATCTTTTGCCTCACTTGGTATAGATTCATCTGAAAGAGGTTTGCTATTCATGTATTCAGTGATCATGTAATCCCTGTCGATCCATGACTTAGAAAAATCACTTGCTACTAGTACAGGACAAGGTATCCCCCTTTTAGTAAGCAACTCGTAAATATGGCATTCTGCTTCCATTAAATTTTGTTCAAAGTCTAACAGGTACTCCCGATTTACAGGACCTACCCTCAACACCAATTCACGCAGCGTAGGGAGCAGTTTCAGCTTATAAGTTGTGTTAAAAAGGCCGCCTTTTAAAAGATTTATCTCAATATCCTTTGAATTTCCAAAATGTAAGGTTACAAGTTCATGTATCTCTTTTACCGAAAGTTCCTTAAATATTCTTGACTGATGCAAGTAAATCACGTCCTTAACAAAATTTCCTCTACAAATCATTATACCTCTAAATTTATTAGTAGGATGCTATTAATAGTTGAAGACCTTATACCTTTCAAAACAAATAAGCTGCAATGAATGCGACTTTAGAGTGGTGCTCCAGCTAATGTTTTTTGATCCAATCGTTTTTCGACATGCTGCAATTTCGTGCTACGACATCTCACGCAACCATCCCTCTTCTGTCTAGCCTCGCCAGTAGCCGAGAAAAAGCCCGTTTGACCCCGGATCGGTGGGCTGCAAACAGGCTTTTGGATTCCCCTTATATCGTAATATGTCTTCGTTCAATGCCAACCACTGCACCGCCAACCCGAACCTGGTTGATTTCACCGCTCTCACTCAGACGCAATCCTACCTTGATTTCGGAAGGACAATCCATCGAATACCCTTGTCTGAACATGACGTGCTCCACTTCCCTTAAAGATAGTTGGCCATGTTGGTACAAATAGCTGAGCAGAGCACCGTTGGATGTTCCTGTAGCGCTCTCCTCGGGAATATCGTACAGCGGGGCAAAATTCCGGCATTCCGCAATAGCATCGTCTGGAGTATCCAGCGTGAACAGATGATATCCAACCACATCATGTTTTTCGCTTATGGCGGTTATAGCTTCGAAATTTGGCTGAATCTCATTCATGAGCTTTCTGCTACGAATCGGGATCAAAATGTCCCGCAGTCCCGTCGAAACAATCTGGATGGGTAACCCAGTTTCCAGATCCTCGGCATCCATCCCCAAAGATGGGGCGATTTCCTCACTGGATATCCTATCAAGAAATTGTGGTAAAGCTTGTGACAAGTAAACAAGACCCTCAGAGCTAATATCGACATCTAAAATCCCTGCCTTGGTTTCTATCCTATAGGAGGTCCCTTCCTTGGCCAGTCCAAGCGAATGCATTAGTCCAAATGTAGCAATGGTGGCGTGTCCGCACAGATCAACTTCGCTGGCGGGAGTGAAATAGCGTATTTTGTAATCTGCAAGCAAGGATTTTTCCATAAAAGCCGTTTCCGAAAAGCCCAACTCCTTCGCTATGAGCTGCATCTCGGCAGCACTCAACGAAAGGCCATTCTCCAAAACAACGCCTGCTGGATTACCGCCACGGTCCCCTTTCGCAAACGCATTTAATGTATATACTTCCACATTCATGTTCCTCTCGTCCTCTCCTTATCTAAAAAAAACCATGTGCGCACTACCAAGTTCTTGTCATTGGGTTTTGAAAAGAACTTGATAACATAAATAATAAAAAGCCGCTTAATTTGCGGCTACTGGTGATTATGTTTATGAAAACCGACAATACTCATTCATACTCCATAGTTTCATTTCATTCAACGCCTTTTAAAAATATTTGAGAAAAGCGCTTCATAAGCTCCATTCTCTTGTTCTTATCAATCTTTGGATTATATGTAACAATTCCACTGACTGTAGCAGCTGCGATCTGACCAGCAGATTCAATATCTTCAATATGCCATTCATTTTCTCTATTTCCCGCATTAAAAATATCATAGTATATCTCCACATATCGCTGTTCAAATTCTTTTACCTTTTCTTCAATATGTTTTGATTCATGTTCTCGAGAATAAAATTCAAGAATTGCGGTTTGCAAAGGATAAAAGGCATCCATTTCAATGGATAATTCGTTAAATAGATCAAACTTTTCTCTATTACTCTGACATTTTTTCTCTTCCTCTTGCCATCTTGCAAACCATTTTTCATCTTCAATATTTATAATTTCCAAAAAGAGATTTTCTTTTGTTTTAAAATGATAATATAAATTTCCTTTACTGCTGCCAGAATATTTCACAATATCCCCAGTTGTAGTAGCATTATAACCATTTTTTATAAATAGCTCTTTTGCTACCTTTAGTATCTTTTCTTTCAAATTTTCCACTCCTACTGTGAAGAAATTATCATTGTTATTCATTATAGCATAAACAAAAAACAGTTCGTTTTTAGTCTTATCATACTGTTTATCCATTTCAATTCAAAATAATCCACGCAATTTCCACTTGAATAAACACCTTTTATTAGATATACTCCTTTTACAGACCGTACGGTCGGTCTATAAAATATATAATTAAAGGGAGAGAAATTAGATGGTTTCATTTTTTTCAAAAACGTCAGATATGATGACATCTAAGCAGAGATGGACTGCTTTAATTGTTCTGGCAGCTAGCTTATTCGTTGTTATGATGGATATGACTATTCTTATTATGGCTTTACCTGACCTTGTGAGAGACTTAAATCCCACTTCTACGGAGCAGTTATGGATTGTTGATATCTATTCACTCATTTTAGCTGGTTTTATTATTCCGATGACTGCTCTAGCCGATAAATGGGGACGTAAAAAGGCTTTGCTATCTGGTTTTGCTCTATTCGGCTTAGTGTCTTTACTGATATTTTTTGCCGAAAGTGCATCATATGTAATCGCGATTCGATTTCTTCTCGGAATTGCTGGTGCTCTAATCATGCCAACGACACTTTCTATGATTCGTGTAATTTTCGAAAATCCTAAAGAAAGAGCAACAGCACTGGCTGTATGGTCGATTGTTTCTTCTGTGGGTGCTGTGTTTGGCCCAATTATCGGAGGAGCTTTACTTGAAGAGTTTTCATGGCATTCAGCTTTTTTAATTAATGTTCCATTCGCTTTATTGGCTATAGTTGCTGGTCTATTCTTATTACCTGAATCACGCGTATCAAAATCACAAGCTCATCGCTGGGATATCCCGTCTACTTTTTTATCTGTCGGAGGTATTATTGCACTTGTATGGAGTATTAAAGAATTTTCAAAAGAAGGGCTTTCTGAATTAACACCATGGATTATTATTGTAGTTGCTATCGTTATGCTCATATTGTTTGTGAGACGTAATTTAATAAGTACTGATCCAATGCTTGATGTAAGGCTATTTAATAGTCGTCCTTTCTCAGCTGGAACGATTGCGGCACTGATGACCATGTTTGCAATGGCTTCTGTCCTCTTTTTAGTCGCCCAATGGTTACAAGTGGTTGAAGGACTTTCACCATTCAAAGCAGGAATCTATCTGTTACCAATGGCAGCAGGAGCCATGGTCTTCGCTCCAATAGCTCCGGGGTTAGCTGCACGTCTAGGTGCAAAAATTGTACTACCCATTGGAATTGCGATTGCAGCCATTGGCATGTTCATTATGTATTTCTTCGGACATCCGTTAACCTATCCAACCTTAGCTGTAGCACTAATACTAGTCGGAGCTGGTACTGCTTCGTTAGCTGTTGCTTCTGCTCTCATCATGTTAGAAACGCCAACAGAAAAAGCAGGAAATGCTGCTGCAATTGAAGAATCAATGTATGATCTTGGCAACGTGTTTGGTGTAGCTGTTCTTGGGAGTCTCGCATCACAGTTTTATCGCTCCTATTTAGATATTGAAGCATTTTCATCCAATGGAATTGTTGGTGAATTAGCTCATATAGCTAACGAATCCGTTGTAGGTGCTGTTGAAGTATCTAAAATGACAGGCTTTACTAATCTTGCTACTGAAGCTATTGCTGCGTTTAACGACTCTTTTGTACTAACAGCCTTATTTGGTGGAATAATAATGATGATCGTAGCAGTTATTCTCTTCATTCTCATTCCCAAATCACTTGATATTATGAAGAAAGATCATCACTAACAAATCTCTTTTACAAAATCAGATAAATCACTCTCAAAAATTTGTCTGTGATATCCAGGCCAAGATGATAATGTGAAAAAATATAAGAGCCTTGCTACCTTTTTAGTGTGTAGCAAGGCTCTTTAAAGTTGATTGAATTTCTATATACTGTATTGCACTTAAATATCATAAATAAGGGGTAAATCTCGCCACAGCTTCTACATGGATATATTCCAATCTAATGTAGTCGATTAACCCTATCTAGTTATGCTTTTTCACGGATCCTACGTCTCCGTCAATCCATTTTAGTATAAGATTCGAAGCATTGTGAAAATCTAAAGTTTATGTGAAAAAGGAGGTGATCATTTCTGAATGAATAGTCAAACGCTAGCTCCGCACGAATCGTTGGAATTGCATGAAGCATTAAACTTTAAAACGCTATGCCTGGCTAAGTCAAAACTTATGCAAGGCTTGGTCTTTGACCAAGAGTTAAAAGCACTAATGCAGAAAGACGTAATTCAATCCATTCAACAGATTACCGAGCTGCAAGCAATTTACGAAAGAGCTCCTTTCCAAGCGCCTGTTCCGAATAATCCGACACCTATAACACATTAAGGGGAGTTCGAATGAATACTGATTACTTAGACCCGATTAATTCATTAAATATGCCGGAAATGGCAGATATGACTTTTGCAATGGACTTCCTTCTTCGTGCCAAGGAGGGTGTGCGTAATTTGTCCATTGCCCTGACAGAAACGGCTTCACCGGATGTAAGAGCACTGCTGCATAATCATCTTAAGCAAGGGATTGCATTGCACCAAGAAATCACAGAGCTCATGATTCGCAAAAAATGGTTCCATCCTTACGAATTAAATGAACAATACCAACTCGACCAGCTTTCAGCGAAAAATACGATGATGATCGGGCAGATGAATTTGTTTCCGAATGATACGTCTCGCAAAGGGATGTTTGATCGGACCCCAGATGAACATATTGGAGGACATAAAGCATGAAGGCGGTAACGTATCAAGGGATTAAAAATGTCGTGGTCAAAGAGGTGCCGGATCCGAAGATTGTGAAGCCGGACGATATTATCGTAAGAGTCACCAGTTCCGCCATTTGCGGTTCCGACCTTCACCTGATTCACGGAATGATCCCTAACCTTCAGGAAAACTATGTCATCGGGCATGAACCCATGGGGATTGTAGAAGAAGTAGGCCCTGAAGTGACCAAGGTAAAGAAAGGCGACCGGGTGATCATCCCTTTCAACATCGCATGCGGAGAATGCTTTTATTGTAAGAATCAGCTGGAAAGCCAATGCGACAATTCAAACGAAAACGGGGATATGGGCGCTTACTTCGGTTACTCCGGAACAACCGGTGGTTACCCTGGTGGGCAAGCTGAGTATTTACGAGTTCCGTTTGCTGATTTCACGCACTTCAAGATTCCTGAAAACTGCGAGCAACCTGACGAAAAGCTAACATTGATCGCCGATGCCATGACGACGGCCTTCTGGAGCGTAGATAATGCCGGTGTCAAGAAAGGAGATACGGTCATCGTGCTCGGCTGCGGTCCTGTCGGACTTCTGGCTCAGAAATTCTGCTGGCTAAAAGGAGCAAAAAGGGTTATCGCCGTTGACTATGTCGATTACCGCTTACAGCATGCGAAGCGAACGAACCATGTAGAAATCGTAAACTTCGAGCAAGATAAGAACATAGGCAACAATCTCAAGGAAATGACCAAAGGTGGCGCCGATGTCGTGATTGATGCTGTTGGAATGGACGGAAAGATGAGCGATCTCGATTTTCTAGCCAGCGGTTTGAAACTGCAAGGTGGCACGATGAGTGCATTTATCATTGCGTCTCAGGCTGTCCGCAAAGGCGGAACGATCCAAATCACTGGAGTTTACGGCGGACGCTATAACGGATTCCCGCTCGGCGACATCATGCAGCGAAACGTGAATATTCGTTCCGGACAAGCTCCGGTCATTCACTACATGCCATATATGTACGATCTGGTCACTTCTGGAAAAGTGGATCCTGGAGACATTATTACGCACGTCATTCCGCTCAGTGAGGCTAAACGTGGCTATGAAGTGTTCGATACGAAAATGGACGATTGCATTAAAGTCATCTTAAAGCCTTAAATAATAGATAGATACACGGGAGGACAATCAGAATGAATTCCAAACACGCTATGCATGAGATGCTGGAGGTTCATGAAATGACTGCATTCAAGACGCTTTGTATGACCAAATCCAAGACCATGCAAATTCTGGTGACGGATCCTGAACTCAAGCAAATTTTGCAACAAGATGTGACATTATCACAACAGCAGCTTCAGGAACTTAGTGGAGTACTTTCTAAAGTGAACCTATAGGAGATAAAACATGAATCCAATAATAGAACACATAACAGGGCTTCATACGCTGACCGATGAAGTGATCGCAATGGACTTTTTGATGAACGCCAAGAGTGGAGTCAGAAACTACGCTATGGCAGTGACCGAATGTTCCACCCCTGAAATCAAGCAAATTTTGATGAAACAGCTCGACGAAGCTATAGACTCCCATGAAAAGATTACAAACTATATGATGCAAAGGGGCCTATACCATCCCTACCATATTCCTGAACAAATTCAACTTGATCTGAAAAATATTCAGACTGCTATGAACATTATGTCCTGACACCGTATTTTGTCTTGGCAAAATGTATAAAGCTACAAACACGTTATTAATTTAATCCGGAGACTTCTGAGAACTAAATGTTTCCCGTATTGTCAAACAGGTTCACCTCAAAGATGGCCACCCTTTAAGGCAGAGCATTTTTTGAGACTGCCCTTTCCGCGAAACTCGGAGGGGCTTTTACTTCTAGGAAAAATTCCTGCTAACTTCATTTAAGATCATTATGAAAAGGTAGGAGCAGGGAATTCATCAATTCTCTTACGAAGTAAACTATATGGCTTTTCCCGCAGGTCTCTTCCATAATGAAATCTTGCCTGTCGATGTAATTGATTCACAATGACATATAAGTATTGATCATGGCCAATCGAAAAAGTATCCGGCCATAAAATTCTCGGGTCATGTACGATGGTTTCCATTGCGCCATTCGGCAATATCTTCCGGATACTGTTGTTTTCATAGTCTCCCGCATATATGGTTCCCTTTGAGCCGGTGATCATTCCATCAGACGCACCTTTTTCTCCCCAATATTGCACATATCGGGATAAATTCATCTCCTCTATTCTTCTGTCTCTTAGAGCTTCTGTTGAAATTGAGAATAGTTGACGGCTGGTTAGCGGAGCATAATATAAAACCTTACCATCAGGAGAAATCGCTAAACTATCGGAAGCCAATCTAAATGGGTAAGTCGAACCGTCCGGGTTTCGATTCATCAATATTTGACCTTCAACTTTTGGTAAGAAATAGGGATCAGGTGAAGTTGATTCATCCCCGCTTAATCGTCTAAACGCGTTTCCATTTTTTAAATCTACGACAATAATAGCCCCTGGCCCTCTGGAAGAAGAATCCGTTATATATGCATACCCTGCGCTTCCAACCCGAAAATCTAAACGAACATCATTCAGATAAGTTGTTGGCAAGACAACATCTTTTGTAAAGGTATATACTCTCCTTATTGTATTGGTCCTTAAATCAACAGCAACTAATTTCGCTCCCCCTTGAATAGGTTCAGAAAAATTGGGTGCACCTGTATCTAGTACCCAAAGTGTTCCTCTTCCATCCGCAACGATACTTTGGACACTGACGAAAGACATTGTGATATTAATGGGATTAACTATATTGATTTCTAAACTAGGATATGGCTGTAATTCACCCTCAACAATTTCCGCCACAGTAAATTGAACGTCGTCTCCCCAACTTGGAAAGCAAACAAAAATACGACCGGTTTCGGAAACGCTGACACCTGTAGGCATAGCCCCATAAAAAGCATGCACCAGTTCAAACTGCCCAAAATATTTTTCCATAGGTAACATAGGTTGCATGATATCCTCCTCATCAAATCCGAACGGATCAACTATATATGATGAAATTATTATGTAGTGCCGAGTGAATGGTGGAGTCTACTTGACGCTTATGAATTAATTGATGGCGGTGTTGCTAATCCGAGTCGTTATACAAAAGAAGATAATAATTGGTTAAATCTATCGCGCTCCTCTAAAAAAGCGCAATGGCCGCTGTATTGAAACGGAACTAGCATCGAATTTTTGATCAGCTTATTTGTTTCCTCAGCTTGGGTAAACGGAACGACTTTATCATGAATTCCGTGAATAATTAATGTGGGTACGTCGATCTGACCGAGATCGTTGTAAACATTTTCGTCTCTAAGCGTAACCATAATGGCGGAAGTCGCCCAATTCGCCGCTTGTAATCCCATTAAAACGAACCAATCGGTTTTCGGTTTGGAAATATACTGAAAGAAAAAAATTCCCGTTTGATCTAACAGCATTTGCGGTCGGTCATGATTTGTATCTTCAATGATTTTATTTGTAAATTCTTTTGGTACGCTTGATGGAGCGGCAGCGTCGATCAGAACAAGTTTAGATACCCCATACCCTTTGTGACGAGCTATATAACGAATCGAGATTGCGCCTCCGGTCGAGTGCCCTGCCAGTGTTACGTTTCTTAACTGTAATGCCTCAATGACCATGCGAACATCATCTGCTAATCTATCGAAACTGTACCCGCTAAAAGGTTTATCCGAATTTCCATACCCCCTCCAGTCGATTCCGATACAACGATATCCAAGCGTTGGAAGGAAATTAAACTGATATTCGAACTGATTATGGTTTAGTGGCCATCCATGTATAAAAAGTATCGTTTTATTTCCCTTCGGATTGATGTCCTCTATAAATACGTTGACGCCTGGTTCTACAGTTACAAAGTATCCCAAGTGTATCACCTCAATTATTAATAAGTAATTTCCCAATAAGATATTCGCCCAAGGCAGTGCGAATGCCTAAGTTCATAAATTCACAAACACAAAATGGACGGAGACTCTTTCGAATCCCCGCCCAAATTATTCCCAATCTATCAAGCTACAGTAACATTATCTTTTATCGTGCATATCTAATATATCAATATTCATATCTTTTATTTTGTAAACACTTCACTCATCTATTTTTATAATTTCAATTTAGTTTCGATCAATGCTAACCAGAACAAGTCAACCTACATTGAGGTTATAAATGAAGCCAAAACAAAAATACTTAGTATGAGTAATCCTACACCAAATGTAAGTAATGAAATTAAATAGGCAAAATCTTTAACTCTATATTTAAAAATCGTATAAATTCCTAGAGTAATACCAAATAAACCAGTTGTAATCCAATAAATATCAGCAATTATCGGATTGAAATTTACCAGTTCATCTTTAATCCAATATGTTATGAAGATGATAAATAAAATTTCAAATTAATCCCTACTTAAGTCAGTATTTATGAAGAGACAAAAGAAAACATGATTTCCGGTCAAATCAATTTTAATTTCTCTGCTACATTGAAATTTCCTTTTTAACTCCCCTGCGAGGTACTTCAATGACAAAAGGCTGCGGATCTGTCCGTCTACCAAGTTTCTGTATTGCACAATCGTGTCCCGTTAGCGCAACGACTTACACTGTTGAATTTCGTGTACCTCAACATAAAGCGGGATCAGAGGGCGGATCGTTCCTTAAGCGCGCCCTTTAAGCAACAAAATGGCGTCGATAGCCTTAGTCGCAACGAAATAAGGTGCCTAATCCGACAGTGCCCGCATAATGTTGGATTTCGCCTCTGCCGCAATCACTTCATTCCCATCATCGACCGCTTGCATCAAGATCAGTATGGGGATGTATACCGCGATCAGCCGCGCCAGCAGCTTCGTTTCCTCGTCCACTCCTCCGTAAGTTTCGAAAAACACGCCGCGAGCGTAAGGTGGTAAAAAGCTGTAAGCAACGCTCAAATCGCAAGCCGGATGGCCTATGCTCAGATCGCCCCAATCAATGATACCGGAAACGATCCCGTTCTCATTCACAAGCATATTTTTGAAATGAAGATCGCCGTGTAGCAGTGCATTCACCGCCTCGACACGGTCCTTTTGCAGCCTGCTAATATACGTTTCGATCGCACCGGATTCCTCCGTTGACAAGTGTTCTACCAGCTTCGATAGGAAGCCCTCCAAATTCACTTTGCGCGATGCTATGTCCGTCAAGTTTCGATGATCTTGCTGAACTCCGCACTTCAGCGCCGCTTGCACCGGAAACTCATGCAATCTCCGCAAAAATTTCGCCAGCATCTCTGCCGATAAAGCTCGGCGTTCTTCCGTCAAACCGATTGGGAAATCTCCTGGCACGTAGGTATAGCCAAGAAATGGTGCCGGATATTCGTCACTTGCTTCACCATAAAACAACGGTTTCGGATAGGGGATGGTTATATATACCTCCAGCTTCGGCAGCAGCTTCCCTTCCATACGAATCGAGCCAACTGCAATCGTTCTTCTTGGAAACCGGAACACGTACTCGTCACCGATGAGAAAAACCGTATTGTCCCAGCCCCAGCCCAATCGTCTCACTTGCTTCGATGACAGCTGAGGGAATTGTCTGCCTATCAGCGTTCGCGCCTGCTCTTCGTTAACCTCCCACTCCGCATCCCATACATTCGTTCCTCCCATGAATTGTCTGCCTCCTCGTTCCTTACTTTATTTATTTTTTACATTCCTTGAAAGTTATACATAACCGTTAGCTTAACGAAAAAAGGATCAACTACCACCCGGTACACTGCTCCAAGACGTTAGATACTTAGCAACTTTTACGGCCTGAAGAACTGAATCACGGTAGCCTTACCGTTATTAACTTCTATTATTGCATCTGCACCATTAACGAACGTCATCTGCGGAGGAACATGTCCACAATCAATATCGTAAACTATTGGAACTTGGATCTCCTCCGCAAGCTCTCGGTACACATCCAAAGCTTCGTAGCCATTGACCGGCTTGTTCGCATCACTCCGACCGAATAGAATGCCACTGCAATGATCAAACCAACCTGCTAATTTCATTTGAATAAGCGAACGTCGAAGGTCGGTTACACTCAGCTCGCAATTTTCAAGAAACCATATAATCGGCTCGTTGTGGATGATATTACGCTGAAATTTCCGTACATTTCCATATGGTGTCCCAATCAGATGCCTAATGACGTCGATACATCCACCTAGCAATCGCCCTTGCATTCGAACATTCGTTTTTAAAGTTGATAGCCACTTTGTTGGTTCCGTTAGATGAAACACATATGGCGAAGGGTGATCGTGATCCCAACTCTTTTGATACAACTTAGACGACTGCTGTTGGACAGATTCACCTGTTCGTGTAGTCAGTACAGCTTCCCACATGGCAGTTGTCTCATCAGAGTACTCACCTCTTATATCAACTAAGTTAACGCCGTGCGCTGTAGCGATTCCGGAATTTAATGTAACAGCCAGCAACAAAACACTTATATCTGAGTAGCCCATAATCCATTTTGGCTGTATTCGGGCATACTCGATTCTATCTATTATTTCTATCAAAAGCTCTCCACCCCATGGAGGGAAGATCAGTCCGACGTTTTCATCCTCCAGTAGGGCGTTTAGCTCTTCCGCTCTTTTAGCAGCAGGTGCAGATTTTGCCTTCTTTTGAGTCCATACCGTCTCGCAGCAATGCACTGTGTATCCTTTGGCTTCTAAGCGTCTGATCGCTTGCTTGACTATATGATGTAAGGAATCATCTACACCTGATGAAGGTGCTGTGACACCAATAGTGGTACATTCTTGCAAATAAGGATAACGGATCATTTGCATACCCTCCACATATGTGATTGAATAGCTAATTGTATTATGATAAATCTATTCAAACATACAGTATTTTAATAAAGCGAGGTGTTACAGAATGGAATTACGCCTTACATTTAACGAGGATGAAGTGAATTATGATAAATGGCGCCCAACCTATGTTCCGGAGTTGTTCGATAAAATCATTCTATACTCAGGTATAAATGAAACGAAACAAGCTCTTGAGATCGGGATTGGAACAGGGCAGGCGACTTTGCCAATCCTTCAAACCAAATGTAAGCTTTCAGCAATTGAGCCTGGCGATAGGTTAGCAGAATTTTCAAGACGGAAATTTGCTTCTTATCCTAATCTTGAGGTAATTCAAGGTGATTATGAGCAATTTATCGGCAACAGTAATACATATGACTTAATTTATTCTGCCACAGCCTTTCATTGGATTCCTAAAGAAATTAGTTATTCCAAAACTTATGATCTATTGAAGAGCGGTGGAGTGTTGGCACTCTTTTGGAATCACCCTTTTGTAAATCGAATAGATGATCCACTACATCAGGAGATTCGTAAAATATACAACAAGTACCGGCCATCTGATAGACCGATTATTGAATTCGATATTCAGGACTGCACAACAATCATGGATGACCTTCAACAATACGGCTTCCGTAATAGTCTTTCGAAGCTGTTTTATCAAACTCGAACCTTTACAGCAGAGAGTTATGTAGCGTTATTGAACAGCTATTCCGATCATAGAGCTCTTCCCAAACAAGTGAAAGACGGATTAGAGAAAGAAATATCCAGCGCAATCAATTGTTTGGGTGGAAGTCTAAAGGTATACGACACAATGGACCTGTACCTCGCACAAAAACCTTAAATGATATCATATCTGAAATGTTACCAAGTTACTTAGCCTTCTAATAACTTTACCTCCCACGATGTAATAAAAATATCCTCATTATTAAATACAAATGCAATATCTTCGCAAAACAATCTCAGTTCATCGACTTCTTTAGATTTCCTACATATTTTTAATTCTGCTGAAAATGATTTGTCGGTTTTTCTTTAACTGTGAGATTAATGATATTCCCCTGTACTAATGAAAAAGGTGGTTCAGTGTAGATTTCGTCAATGTTTTGCCACTCCATTGTTAACCTCCTTAAAATCTTGGAGCAAATCTTCTATCCTTAGGAAGACTTTTCAATATGCACTGCAAATCGAGCAAATCTTTGGATTAATGATTTTCTGGAGGCATTGCCCTTACTGATGATACGGCTCTTCTTAATGTATCTAAACGAAAAGAACATTTTGTTCACGAAATTTTACATCAGTAAAAAAAGAAGCCACTCCGACAAAGGAGAGGTTCTTCTTGAATTAGAATTTTTTTATCTAGTTTAGTCTAGTTTATATGTAGGGTATTCGCGAAAACTTTTGAACTATCCTGCCCTTTAGAATAAAGAAAAAACAGCCGTCTTTTAAACGGCTGCTGTTGTGTTTTCCTCTGTTGGTATCTATCTCGACATCTCCGACACAAAACGTTCTGTAATCTGCTGCGGGCGGGTAATGGCTCCGCCAACGACAATACAATATGCTCCTGCTTTCAGGCAACTGGCTGCCATCTCCGGCGTTAGAATGTTTCCTTCAGCTACAACCGGAGTCTTCACATGGGACACGATATCTTTGAATATGGCAAAATCATTATCGTACAACTTAGTTTCAGCTGTATCCTCTGTATAACCTACTAATGTCGAAGATATCAAATCAAAACCAAGTTTCTCTGCATTAATCGCTTCAGCAGTTGTTGAAATGTCTGCCATCAACAGTAGCTCAGGATATTTACTGCGGATCTCACTGACAAATTCGTTCAATGTCTTACCATCTGGTCTTGGACGGAGCGTTGCATCTAAGGCAACGATCTCCGCCTGAGCATCGACTAATTCATCTATTTCACGCATCGTCGCTGTAATAAACACTGGGTTGGTCCCATAATTTCTTTTTACAATTCCAATAATGGGGAGTTCAACATGCTTTTTTATCTCTTTGATATCTATTGCTGTATTGGCCCGAATCCCTATGGCCCCGCCTTCTTTTGCAGCTACAGCCATTCTTGCCATAATATACGGACTGTGAAGAGGCTCATGCTCCAATGCCTGACAAGATACTACAAGACCGCCTTTTAGCCCTAGTAGGTCTAGCTTATTCATTACATCACTCCTTTTCCAGAATTTCCTCGATCTCATTCTTGATCACCGTGACCTGAGGTCCATAAATCACTTGCACACCATTCCCGACAAATACAACACCTTTAGCCCCTGTGGCTGCAAATGCGTCCTTTTGCACCTTATCCTGATCATTGACTGAAACTCGAAGCCGTGTAGCACAGCAATCCAGTTCTACAATGTTTTCCGCACCTCCAAGTGCGTTTAGTATTGCGGTCGATCTGGATTCTCCAGACTCCAATGATGTACTTTTGTTCGCAGGTGAGGCCACTACAGATTCAACCTCTGCTTCATCTTCGCGGCCCGAAGTTTTCAAATCCAGTTTAAGGATCAGTATTCTAAACGTAAAGTAATACAGGAAGAACCATATCACACCAATCACCGGAACTAACATCCAGTTCGTTTTCGCGTTACCTTGCAGAATTCCAAACAGGATAAAGTCAATCAATCCACCGGAGAACGTCTGACCGATTGTAATTTCAAAAATATGTGCCAGCATAAAAGCAAACCCATCAAATACAGCATGAATTACATACAGTATTGGGGCAACAAATAAGAATGAGAATTCCAAGGGTTCAGTAATACCTGTTAAAAATGATGTGAGTGCTGCTGATAGCATCAATCCACCAACCATTTTCTTTCGTTCAGGCTTAGCCGTATGGTAAATGGCCAGTGCTGCACCCATCAATCCGAACATCATCGTAATAAAACGTCCTGACATGAATCTCGAGGTTCCCACAAAGTATTTTTCCGTAGCGGGATCGCCTAGTTGTGCAAAAAAGATATTC
The DNA here is from genome assembly GCF_058781425.1 of Paenibacillus sp. FW507-14B1B. NCBI lineage: Bacteria > Bacillati > Bacillota > Bacilli > Caryophanales > Paenibacillaceae > Paenibacillus > Paenibacillus sp. FW507-14B1B. Next base: position 409,041 of record NZ_JBYSWS010000001.1, read on the forward strand.
TGTGTTCCTTCGTATACTTTGCCCGCTACCTCCAAAACACCGCCCAAGCCGGTTTGCCAAAATGGAAGATAGAAAATATGATGTAGCCCAAGAGGACCAAGCATACGTAGAAAAAATCCATAAAACAGCGTCCCGATATAACCGGTCTTATCCACTAGACTACCGAGATTAGCTATTCCAACTTGGATTGTCGGCCAGATTAAAAATAAAACAAGACCGATGAATATGGCCGCAAAGGACGAAATAATTGGAATAAACCGAGAACCTCCAAAAAAGCCAATAAACTGTGGAAGCTCTATTTTGTTGTACCGGTTATGTAACCACGCCGTGACCAATCCAACAATAATTCCGCCCAAGACCCCTGTCTGTAATGTTTGTATTCCCAGCACCATGCCCTGTCCCACACCGGCTAGGTTATCCGCTGCAAGCGTCCCGGAATTAATCAACATCGCATGGATTGATGCATTCATAACCAGATAGGCCAACCCTGCTGCAAGTCCTGCTGTTCCTTTATCTGCTCTTGCCATCCCGACGGAAACGCCAATGGCAAAGATCAAAGCGAGATTATCAAAAATGATGCTCCCAGCACTGCTCATTACGGTGAAAATCTGTTGAAGCCATGTTATTTCTAGAAAAGGATAGGAGTTAATCGTATTCGGATTGGATAGTGCACCGCCGATGCCTAATAAGAGACCAGCCGCTGGAAGCACTGCAATAGGAAGCATGAAGGATTTGCCGAATTTTTGCGCCTTCTCAAAGTATTGTTTCATGAGGGGGACCTCTCATTCTAATTTTTTAGATCTTCAACAACCATGTTTGTACATGAAGTACCGTGTGAAGGACACTCCTAGCAATACTTTAGGATATATCCTGATTTTCATTATTTTCTAGAGTGAATCTTTTTATTCAAACTGTGAAATGTGACTAGATCCATTAGGCATATACCATTATGAAGTCATTTCCGTGTGCCTTAAAAGAAAAAGCAACCGATCGTATAGATCGGCTGCCTTCTTATCATATTCAACTATTGTGTCCCTATGCTCGGAGTAACTCTTATCCCAACACTAATTCAAAACGAGCGAAAATATCTTCTTCATACCACATCGTGAAATTAGTTCCCCAAGTTGTATTCAATAGTGTAAACGTAAATTTATTGTTGTCTTGATGGTATTTGTTGTTATAAGTTAAATTGTTATTAGTTCCGATTCCCAAAAGAGGGGCATCAATAGGTTTAATATTGATTTTTTTATCGCTACCATCGTAGATTAACTCTTCAATCATGTGTTGCAACTTATTACCGTGACCTACCACTTCAAAAGGTGAAATAACGGTATCAATTTTTCGGATTTTAGTTAAGTATGGCGAATTCAAACGTGGTGTCATGTCAAAAGAATAAATTTCTGGATAACGAATTGCATCTTTATCCTTTAGTAAAAGTGCAATTTCGACTTTATCTCCAAATTGATATTTAACCTTTACAACTCTTGGAGCACCATACTCCTTCACAGCTCGCTCACTATACTTTAAAGTTGCAATAATCGAATCATTTTCCTTAACTAATTTCACAACATGTGGTGTGAAATTTTCATTTAGTTGAATGCGTTTTTGTATTTCCATGCCTGGCTTTAAGAAGTCAATGGCCCACCAATTATGTTGTAATTCACGCACATAGTTGTAACGTAGATTATCATAGTCATTTTGCCCAGCAATTGTATAACTCAGAACCCCGAGTTTATGATCCTGATCAAAGTAAAGTGTTCCATCCTTTTCTAAGTGGTTAATTGAACCATCGCTAGCGAACATAACTTGATATCCGTTTACCGAAATCAATTCTTCCAAACCACATTCTATACCTTGGTTATCAAAGATATAATATGGAACTTCGATAAGTTTTTTAATGTTATTTTGATCTTCAGGCTCCAAACAAGCTATTGCACGATCAATGTTCTTACGTTGTTCTTTCCATGAAGACTCATAAAATTTGTACGAACGATCAGTCCACTCATTATAAGTGTATTGCATTTCTTTAAGCGTTGCATCTTTAACAATTCCATAAGCGTAGGTTAAATCATCATCGGTAATTTGGTCTAAACTACGCGCTCTTTGGAAGTCTTTCTTTTCATAATTCATATAGTCACTGAAATAGCGTTTGATATCCATTCCCCAAGTATGCTCTGGAACTAACATCGCGTAGAAATTAGCATCATCATTTTCTATTTTGTTGTCAGACATGTAATTGGTTAAAATCCGATAATCACGAATGATTTTCGGATCAGACATCAATCCGTGAATCCAGGTGTCCCCAATCTCTTCTGTAATAACTGGGAGTTGGTCACGTACTTCCCAAATTTCATTTGCAAACTGATCCATTGAAGTCATTTCAAGCTCATAGTCTGGATACTCGCTTTCCATTTTTGACAAAAAGGCATTAATTTTCTCTTTGGTTCCTGGACCACTATTATCATGAGTATGCATAAACGCCAGCTTGTTATCCATGCAATCAATCCCGATTACGCCACCATAGTCGTCTGAATACGAGACAATGATCTCACTTTCGCCATTCTTCCATAGAAAAGTATCTGGAACTTCTGGAATTGAGCTCGAGCCATTTACACCAATGTGCAGAAATTTAATGCCTTGACGATATAACTCATCAACAATACCGATCGTATGTCCTGGGACGTCCGTCATCTTTGCGCTTGTAGTTTTATATCCATAACGAGCATCTAATTTCTTTGAGATTGAAGTTATGTAATGTAAAGTTTGAGGTGTCATAGCTTCAGATTCAAACGTACATGGGATTGCGTGCCAACGAATGTAACCTTTCTTTATGGCGTCGTCTAGCCTTTTACAAGCTTCTTCATCCATGTTTTTGAAGTAATATTCAATAAGATAGCTACCTGTTGTCCAAACAAAGTCTTTGCCTTCTTTTCTTAACTCTTCAGCTAGAGTGATAGCGTTTTGAATGTAATCATGGCAATACTTGTGCAAGACATTCTCTGCTAAATCGGTAAAGCCAATGTCAAAATGAGTTTTGTTTACCACATAGATTTTTTTCATTACTATAATCACGCCTTTCATAGTCATAATACGTCGTGAAATTGTTGTTTACTTAACATCTCAGCATATTTTGGAGTATTCGAAGTAATAATAGATGATTCCATCCGTCTAGTATTTATCTTATACGGACATATCTTTATAAAATCCTGACATTTTAATATGTCTACCACCTCTTTCATGCGAATAAATCTATTAAAACCAAATGAATTACATATCAGGTTAGCATAATGAAAAAGCAACCAATCAAGTTGATCGGCTGCCATCTTATAAATAGTAGTTTTCATTCCCCATTTTTGTATTATTTCATAAATCATGATTTAACATCTTTACTGTTTAGCCCCAGTTTATTTTTTATCTGATTTAAATAACCCTTTACAACTTGTTCATCTTTTGGATTTCGTTTTAAGTACTCCAAGCTTGCATGTTCAAGATAGTTATAGAAGTGCTCGTTATCTATAGCAAATTCTTGATCGTCTAGAGGTGATTTAATAAAATACATAACTCCCGTTTCTCCAAAATAAAAATCATTCCAAGGATCAAATTCATTTGCAAAAACACACCACATACTATCTTCCTGGTTCCCTCGTAACTTCTGATAATTTCTCAAGACACCTATAAATTTTTCATCAGGAATATGGGCGTAGTACAATTCGAGTAATTTTTTTTCGTCTTCTTTTAAAATTTTGAAGTCAGACAGCGTGACGAATTCTAATGGTTCATTAGGATAAATACAAACTTTTGATTTCGTATATTTTCGTGGAGTAATATCTTCCTTCTTCATATTCCACCATGCACTATCATCACTGAATATTTGGTAAGCCCAATAAGTTGGATTCTCATGAAATATAAGATCTTCATCGCCTGTTAGATCCACATCTTTCCAAAAACTATTGATGCGATCTACTGCTTCTTGTTTCGATATCCCAAGATATCTTTGCATGTCTTCAACTATTGAAAGACAGTATCTATAAGAATATTCATTTGTATTAAAATTAAATAAGATTTTCATTGAATCACTCATTTCTTATAGTATCTAGTACCAACATAACCTTGTAAAATTTCTGTTGCCAATCGAGAGTTATGAATACTTATTTGACTTCCTCCAAATACATAATTGCTCCTTGATGTTCGTACTTTTTTTACATTTCCTTTCATCATGCAAAAAGGTTTTAGCTTTACCGCCCTGCAACTGATTATGTTTCAGACGCCGCGTTTCACCATGATGGAATAGGTTGTCCTATTCCATTTCACTACCCTACCAATTAACTTAATCCCAAACAGAAAACAGCTATTCTCCTCCGGATTCGAGAGAAAATAGCTGTTTTGTTGTTACCGGGTGCTTGGACGTTTATTCCGTCAGCTTGCCTTCGCAAGTTTTGTGCCACGAATTGATGCCGTAGCGTATACGACAAGGGCTGTCCAGATGAGCGCGAAGCCGATAAGAAGCACGGGTGAGACCGATTCCTTAAATGCAAATATACTCAGTAACAGCATGATCGTCGGCCCGATGTATTGTACGAATCCTAGCGTGGACAGTTCCATCCGGGCAGCCGCTCGCGCAAAGAAAAGCAGTGGTAGTGCTGTTACCACGCCGGAAAGAAGCAGCTCGACGAACGTGGATAAAGGTAGCGTCCATGCGGTCGTCTTTCCCACGATGGCCAAATAGATCCAGTAGCCTAGCGCAACCGGCAGGACTACAGCCGTCTCCGATAGCAAGCCTACAGAAGCGTCTTGCCCGATCTTCTTCTTCGCGAGACCGTACAAGCCAAACGTCACGGCCAGTGTGATTGAGATCCATGGGAACCGTCCGTAGTCGATGGCAATGATAAGCACCGCCGCACTAGCGATGGCAATCGCTAGCCATTGACCACGGTTGGGCTTCTCATGAAGGAAGACAACCGCAAGAAGCACATTAAGCAATGGGTTCAAATAATAACCTAGACTTGTCTCGACGACATGGCCGTTGTTGACCGCCCAGATGAAGATGAGCCAATTAGCAGCGATCAACAGCCCGCTAGCGGTCAGCGACAGCAGGAGCGAGCGGCTAGTCACAATCCGCTTCATGTCTCCCCAGCGACGCTGGACGGCGACGAGAATAGCCATGAAGACAAACGACCAGACAACCCGATGTGACAGAATCTCTCCTGCTGGTACATCGTTAAATAACTTCCAATAAAGTGGGAGAACCCCCCACATAATATACGCGATAATAGCATTAACCAATCCGTTGTTCATATTCAATTTCCCTCTTCTCACTACGATGTCTTAACGAATTATACGCCTCTATCATCTTTTAAGTAAAGGGATTGATAAACTGCCTATTAATTTAACAAAGACAGCCGATACAATGATCAGCTGCCTTCTTATTTAGATTAAGCTATCGTAACCCGACACGTTTTTTCAATAAACTCTCAATTTTGGGACTATTTAGGTTCTCTAAATGAACCAAAAATTCCTGTAATAAGCCCTATTAACCCAAAGGTAAATCCATATCCAGAAGAATCTTCAAATGCCAATAACACAATCACTCCGAACAGTATCATATGTACACCTAATAGTTGAACTTGAAGAGCACTTGGATTGATAAACTCCAAAAATACAAATACATAAAAGATTGCAATAACTATTAGTGTGAGTACGATTAAAAACACTAATCCCAATTCAAAATTAAACATCTTGCCCCTCCTCAAAATGTAATATGATTCGTTGGCTTCCAGTTCCTATATTGCACTGGAATCACGATGTTTTCCCCCGATACTCATCATCATTTTATTTCTTATACTTTCTAATCCATTTAAAACATAATATAAGGATTCCAACGACAACGAAAAAAACGATAAAGTACATAAAACTAGCAACGTCTTTATTTCTCTCGTGAAGTTTTAATTCTTGTTTATTTTCGAGGAATTTCAGTTCTACATCTGCATGTTTAGCCAGCATAGAATAACACGATGCATTGGCCCATGCATCCTCTGTTTTTTGCAGATATAATAAATATTCCTCACCAACTACACTTGTTCCCCAATCAGCCATTTCTTTCATCGTTATTGTTTTTTCATTAACTCCTTTATAACTTTTTGAAATGTTTAAGATGACATCATTATATCGACTTGATCCTTTTTTTATTTCTTCAACTTTCGCAATGACAATTGCATCGGTATACACAAACCGTTCTTCTATTGACGGAGGACTGATACATGATAAAGCATTTATTTTGTTCGGTGTTATTATGAAGATAAGAGAAATCAAAAAAATAATGAGTAATATCTTTTTCATTTATGTCCCACCTTTGATATTTATAAATACCAAAAAATCGAAGGGTATGTTGGATTTATATTAATGAAAATATATTTAAATATTCTTTTTAAGTCAATAAATCCCAAGTTATTATCCCAGAGCTAGGTCAAGAACTTATACCGATAAAGCAAAAAAAGCCGCTATAATAGCGACTTCCTGTACACATGTTTCTTGGCCCTCGACAGCATTCTTAAATCCTGATCATTGGGCTTTCTACTTATTACACTACACTGCAGCTTCTCCGATCATTTGCCGCTCGATTTGCTTCATTTCATAAAAATAGCCTTTTTGCTCCATTAACTCCGAATAAGAACCTGTTTCGACGATCTTCCCTTGGTCCATGACCACAATTCGATCCATCTCTTCCAATCCAGTAAGACGATGACATATCAAAATAAGTGTATCTTGAGCGGTCTGTGCATAAAGATGCTTCAACACATGCTGCTCTGTCACATAATCCATTGATGAGGTAGGTTCATCCAGAAGCCACAGACGTCCTTTGCGGAGCAGTGCTCGAGCCAGAGCCAGTCGCTGCTTCTCCCCATCCGATAGATTCTCCCCTTTTTCATACACGATATCGGTCAACGATTTATCTGGCAGTTGTACTTTAGCCAACACATCCAGCAATTGTTCGTCAGTATGTTCTTCCTCGCCCAGTAGCAAGTTATCGCGAATCGTTCCCCGGAAAAAATGACTTTGCTGCAACACGACATTAGCCGCTTCCCAGATGTTCTTCTCGTCCAGCTCCATTACTGAAACGCCGTTTAGTCGTATATCGCCAACTGTTGGTCTACGCAGCTTAAGCAATAATTCGATAATCGTTGATTTTCCTGACCCGCTCGGGCCGACAATCGCTGTTTTGGAGCCAGGTGAAAAATGCAGGGAAATATCGTTAAGCGCCGGTCTCCACTCCCCTTCATATTGAAACGTAACACCGGATAATTCTAACGAAACGGCTTGATCAAGAGACAACGCGCCCTCTGGCTCCGATAACTGCACCTCAGAAGACTGAACCGTTTCTGTCAATCGTTTGGCTGCATGTTCGCTATCCTCCTTATACGCGGGTAATGTAGCCATTGCCGCCGCTTCTTCAAACACGGTTAAAGAAGCCATGATTAGCATAGCAAGAAACACCCCGGCAAGTGCTCCATCCATAATCAAGTAGGCTCCAAGCGCGAGCACTCCCCATGAAATGAGAAACGTAACCAAAGCGTGCATCGCTTGCCCGCGAAGCAAGTTCTCTGCTGCTCGCTTTTGCTCGGCTGCTAGTGTTGCGGAAGCCTGCTGAAGCTGCTGTTCCCGCTGTGCCAATTGCCCGTATACTTTCAAATCCCGAAAACCATATAGTACTTCGGTGAGCTCCGTGGAAAGCTGCGCCCGCTGGTCGCGAACGCGTCCAAGTATTTTCCGCTGCCCGAGCAAAACAATGCCCGGTACAACGAATCCCGCTAAGAGCATACCGATGACAAACAGAAGAGCAATCCAGAACGAGAAAGCAGAGGTAAACAACACCGTAGCCAAGAACACCATCACGACAATGATGGGGGGATATGCCACTCGCAGGAAATAGTTTTGCAAGCTCTCTACGTCCCCAACGATCCGCGCAAGCAGATCCCCACTTCGATTTCTATTTAATATACCCGGCGTTAAAGGAATAAGCTTGGCAAAAAAGGAGGTGCGCAAACGAGAAAGTATCGAGAACGTCGCCTGGTGAGAAAACAATCGCTCGCCATAACGGCTTGCCGCCCGAAGCAGACCCAGCAGTTTGACCGTCGAGGTCAGTACAATCAAAGTATATAGCGGTGGCGCAAACACGGTTTGCGAAACGAGATACCCGCTCGCAGAAAAGAGTGCCACACCCGCTATACCTGCGATGAATCCACCCAGAATCGAAAGCAAGATGTCTTTTCGCTCCTGAATCATCGCCTTGGACAGGACAGCCAGTTCATTCATGATGCTTCCCTCCTTTTGCGCTCTATATCGATCATCTCGGCATACTGTGGCAGGCGCTCCATAAGCTCTTCATGCCGTCCGGCATCCACTAACACTCCATGGTCCATGAATAAGATCTTGTCAGCATGCTGAATGGTATATAATCGGTGAGCCACCGTAATCATCGTAGCCGTTCTTGCCAGTTTAGCAATGGAATGCTGCAGTACCCGCTCGGTGTGCAAATCCAGACCAACGGTAGGCTCATCAAACAGAATGATGGCAGGCCGCTTCAAAAAAGCTCGTGCCAACGCAAGTCGCTGTTTTTCCCCACCAGATAATCCCCTGCCTCCTTCACCAACAAAGGTACTCAGTCCATGCTCCAATTGGGCTGTAAGCGCAGCAAGACCGGCTTCCTCCGCTGCCCGCTCTATTTCAGCACCGGTAATGTTTCTACCAGCACCAATTGCAATATTCTCAGCCAATGTGCCTGTAAAAATATACGGGTGCTGTGTAATGTAGCTGACATGCTTAAACCATACATCCTCATCCATATGGGAGAGCGGGCTTCCATTCACCCGAACCGTTCCCGATGCTGGCTTCAACAGACCTGCAATGAGATGGAGCAATGTCGTTTTGCCGGAGCCGCTTTTGCCAACGATAGAGATATGTTCTCCCGGACTGAGCGTGATTTCTCCAGTCTTAAGCTCAAAAGAATCGGGCGCATATTGAAACCGGAGATGGTCCAGTTCTATGGTTGGCGGCATGTTGTCGATTTCGGCGAATTTCTCAGAAGTATCCGCACCTTCAGTGCTATTCAGGTCCTGGCTCTTCGCTGTTGTTTCCTCAAGCATCTGCTCCACTTTATGAATAGCACCCATACTTGTTCGACCGCTGTGAAAGGCAGTTCCCGTATTCTTTAACAGGCTGTAGAACTCGGGAACGAGCAGCAATACAAGAAACGCGGTGTGGAACGTCATCGATTTGAAAACAAGCAGCTGGATGGCTAGTTCGAGCGCGACAATGCCGATGCTTAGCATCACGATCGACTCCAGCATGAAGGTATTCGTAAATGCAATCTTCAAAATGCCCATCGTGGCATCTCGGTAACCTAGACTGCTGCGTTCAATCTCCTGCTGCTGACGGTGAGCACGTCCGAATATTTTTAGTGTCACTAGTCCTTGGAGAGAATCTAGAAATGTACCCGAGAACTCGGCCAGCTGTGCATATTTTTCTTCAGATTTGTTCTTCGTTTTAAGCCCTACCAAAATCATGAACAGTGGAATGAACGGGGCTGTAAACAACATAATGAAACCAGTGTTGGCATGCTCAGTAAATGTAACAATCAGAATCATAATCGGGATGATCGCCGCTTCCATCATCCGGGGCATATATTGACTGAAATAACTGTCAGCCTCATCCACCGCATCCAGTAGAGTGCTGACCTTCCCGCCTGTCTGTCCACGAAGGGTTGAAGGCATGGAGGCTTGAGTCAAGTTCTGCAGTACGGCTGCTCGCATATTCGTCTTGGCCATTGCAGCCATACGCAGTCCAACCTTACCGTTTACATATGACAACAGTGTGCGTACAACCATAACAACCAGAAGCAGACCAAGCAGTACGATAACCGATGAAAAGGTAGCACGCTCCACGAAAACCCGCTGGACCGCTTCAGCAAGTAATCCAGCCTGACTCAAAATAGCTGCACCAAGCGCAAGTGAAATGACTGCGAGGAGAACTATATTTTTTCTTTGTGAAGACATTTGTTGAGAAATCAGACTGGATTTCCTTTTCACAGTTTTCTCCTCCTTTATATACAAGCTTATAATGAAATCACTTTTTCCCTTTTACATAATCCGCATCAAACAGGAATAATTTGAAGACCAGTATCAGGGACGGGATTAACAAGAGCAGACCACCAATAAATGCAGCAACTAATGCGAAGCCCATGGCTGGTGATGTAGCACTGCTCTGAACCGTGATGTACGGATCCAGAATATAAGGATAGTGCCCGATTCCGTATGCAAAAAAAGCAGTGAAAAATTGCAGCATGACGCAAATAAAAGCTAATCCGTATCGACGTCCGTTGTAGATCAGCCACATGGCGATCATGAAGAAAGCAACGGAAAGACCTAATAACCACCATAAGTCCATCATGTTTTGAAAATGCCGTTCATTGTGTTGACCCAAAAAAATGAATGCTGTCAATGCAAGAATAATCGTCGGTGTGCTCCAGAACAGAGCATAGTTACGCATCAGCTTCAGAGCAGCGTGATCCTCTGCCCGAGAAGCATAAAATGCTAGAAATGATCCGCTAATGAACAGTACGGATACGATGGCGAGTCCGACGATGCTCCAAGATAACGGATTGGTAAATAGCTCCCAGTAATCCAGAGAAACCGTCTCACCCAGCTTTACAATAAAGCCGCCTTCAGATATTGTCAGCGCCACGGATAACGAAGCCGGAATAAGTAAACCTGTAGCTCCGTATAAAAACAAATACACAAGGCTTTTCTTGGAACCGTAATTTTCAAATGCATAGAAAGATCCGCGAATGGCAAGTAGGATTACGGCTATGCTTGCTGGAACAAGCAGCGCTGCGCCATAATAATAGGCCGTGTCCGGAAAGAATCCGACGATACCAATATAGAAGAAAACAAAAAATACATTCGTGATCTCCCAAACGGGAGATAAATAACGGGAAATCAGACGGTTAATCAAATGATCCTGCTTCGTCAAACGTGCATAGAAAGCGAAGAAGCCTGCTCCGAAATCAATTGAGGCTATAATTAAATAGCCGTACAAGAACAGCCAGAGCACCGTGATGCCAATCAATTCGTAACTCATTGTGCAGGATCCCCCTTTTCTATAGTCTGATTAGGATTTTCTTTTAACCATTTCTCCATCTCAACTTCTGCTGGCTTATTGTTGAACAAGCGTCTTAACACAACGACACACATGATGCCAAGTACGATGTACAGTAGCAAGAAGACGAAGAATAAAGTTCTTACCGTCGGTGAAGTCGTAGCCGCTTCCTCTACACGTAAAATTCCTCGGATTATCCATGGCTGTCGCCCAACTTCTGCATAGAACCAGCCGAGCTCAACACCCAGAAAGGCGAGCGGTGTGCAGAGTGCGATAAGCCAAAGCATCCATTTGTTCAGCTCATTGCGCTTTTTCCAGATCTTAAACAAGAAATAAAGTAGCGAAATAGCAACCAGTGCGAATCCGATTCCTGCCATTAAATCAAACAAATAATGCACGAGAAGCGGAGGCCATTCATCTTGAGGGAATTCCTCTAGCCCCGTTACCTCAGCGTTAAAGTCGCCAAAGGCCAGGAAGCTAAGGAATTTCGGCAGATGCAAGGCACCTAGAATTTCATGCTCGGCATTCAGCCAACCCATTAGAATCAGGTCCGCACCACTTTCCGTCTCAAAATGCCACTCTGCCGCCGCAAGCTTCTCCGGCTGATGCTCAGCCAAAAACTTGGCGGACACATCCCCGGCGAGCGTGTTCAGCATGCCGAACAACAAGGCAACGGCCATCATGAGGTTCAAGGCTTTTTTGTGATATGGGGAAATTCCTTTTCTCAGCATCGCAAAAGCCGCAATTCCGGCTAAAAGGATCGCCCCTGTCAAATAGGCCGAGCTTAACACATGGAATACCTTGGAGAACGTCGCCGTATTTAGCATCGCTTGCACCGGATCAACCGCTGAGAATTGACCCGCTTCCAAGACAAAACCTTCAGGCTGGTTCATAAATCCGTTGACCGTCGTAATAAACACAGCAGACATGCCTGCCCCGACCACAATTGGAATCGTCAGCAGCCAGTGGATATACTTGTTTTTGAATCGATCCCAGGTATACAAATAAATGCCCAGAAAAATGGCTTCAAAAAAGAATGCGAACACTTCCATGAATAACGGCAGTGCAATGACGTTTCCAGCCATCTTCATAAAGTTCGGCCATACCAGGGCCAGCTGCAGGGAGATGATTGTACCGGTCACGACACCTACCGCAACCGAAATGACAAATCCTCGCGCCCACCTCTTCGCCATCAATGTATAATGGGGATCTTTCTTGCGGATCCCGATGAACTCTGCAATTGCAATCATTAATGGTATACCGACGCCAATTGTTGCAAAAATCACGTGGAATGCAAGTGTCAAACCTGTCACCAGCCTGCTCCACAGTACCGTATCCATTTCCATAATAATACTGCCTCCTTTCAAACTTCTGTTTCATCCTGGGGTAAATTAATCCTTTGAACAGGTCTGCCCGTCGTTTACTTGCAATCCATACCCAAGTGGTATAAGGTGCACCTCGATCTCAACTATGTAAAAAGAGATTTTTTTCACAAAGTAAGATGCTACATTGGCTGCGCCCACATCATTCTTGTGTCATACCGTACTTAGCTAGTGAACAGAGATCTAAAGAGCCTTTATTGATCGGGTATGGAATGCAGGCAAATGTACGAGTGCGAAACCTGATCGTACCGCTATTATATCTTTGTTCACCACGAATTCAATCACTGACACATGTTCGTCCTTGAATGTTCAAGAAAAGGTCAACCTTTTCTGACAACTTAGTGAAAAACATCACAGTGGACAGTGTCATAATTACAAAAAATGGACCAAAGAGTTTTGTACTCCTCTGGTCCACTGTTTTTTATGTTCATTAAGTTCTTCAATTATCATTTGAACATTACCCTTAGTCAAGACACGACGGTTTATCCATTGAGGTTCGAGGTAAGGCCTTTCCAGTAATCCCAAGCATTTAAGTATTCAGTTAAATCATGTGGATGGTGTTTTAGACAAATCCCTATACGACAATAAAGCTGAATGATTACTTCTTCAATAAGTCTTGATCTCTCAATAGACACATGTTTTAGCATGGTGATTGTTGAAATTAAAGTTTCTAGGTTTAAATCATCCGGTGAGGAGCAAAACGCATAAAGAAAATCATATAAAACAGGTCCAACCATGGGTGAAGGATCAATAACTCCATTTAGTACTTGTTGATCATACACGAAATTATGGACACCACAATCACCGTGAAGCAAATACTTTTCATGCCCTTCACCCGTCGATATATTCTCAACAAATGATTTCACTAAATAATAATCCTCAGCTGGTAAAAAGTTACCCACATTAATTCGGGCATATTCAACACCCCGATTAATGAAATCGCGCCAAGTTTGACAAGGATCTTCTAACCAAAAGCCCCATTTATCTGTAAGTTGATAGATTTTGTAATGATTCAGGAGATTATGGATTAAGAGTGTCAGCCAGTTTATTTTTGAACCTCGATTAAAATGTGTTTGACCAGCAGTATAGAAATATACGATGAACTTTTTCTCAGGATCGGTGTAGAGAAGTTTAGGTAAAAGTGTGTGTTGTTTATAAGCTTGATGCAATTGTTCTACCATATAAATATTATGTGAACTGTCGAGTTTAAACACATATTTTGGATTGTCATCAACTGCAAGAGTATAGACTTGGCCTTCTGTTGTTCCATTCATCTTATTAGTAATTTTAGTGTTGCGATCAATTATGCCTTTATCACAAAGCTCTTTAATAATCTCGTTAACATCTATTCCTAATTCCATGTTTACTACCTCCCGAAATCACCTCATTAATTTTATAACACAAACTCTTTGTTTGATAGGTACACACTTGATATATTTAACAAAAATTCCAGCTCGCTCAATGAAACTGCATGGAAGATCATTAGTGTTAATCTAATCGATGATTGGTAGAAGTTTTTGTCCTCGACTCGGTGCAATAACTTGTGTCGCTAATATAAAAAAGCCGCTGAATAGCGGCTTCTGTTCTTTCGAAAAAATAGGAGTCTTCAGCGTCCTCTTCTCCTCCTATTGATTGAACCTTTTACAATGGTATGAAGCCGAGCTTCACCAGTGGAGGACCCTGAATATTCCTTCAGATCGTCAATTGATTTCTATGGTCAGGGAACTTGTGAAATTCTCTCCCGTCGCCAGGGTGATGATCCCCTCTTTATCTTGAAGTTCACCTTCGAAGACGTCCATATCTGCTACTCCATGCCAAGGCTCGATGCATACAAAGGGAGCGTTCAAAGGCTGCCAGATGCCGAGGTCGGGAAAACCCTTATAGGTGACAACTACACTTTTGGCGGACTGCTTACTTCTAAGTGAAATCTGCCGAGACCTCACATTTCGGAAAATCAATGCGCCTTCGGTGAACATTTCATGGGATAAAGGTAGGATGGTCTCTTGTTTCAGAACGGACTCCGATTTGCCGCTGATCAGCAGGCTGTCTGAATTCAGGAACAACCTTTCAAGGTTTTCCGATTCAGCGAACTCTAGATAGCAATCGCTTAGGCTACCTTTGTTATCCATCGGACAATTGAACGCCGGATGGATTCCGAGCTGGAAGAAGATATCCTGTTCATCACTATTTTCCACCCGGTAGCTCAGTTCCAGTGTGCTTGCAATCAGTTTGTATGTAATAAATAGGTTGAATTTAAATGGATAACTGGCAAGGGTTTTCTCATCATAAGATAGACGGTAAACCGCGTGAGTGTCACTTTCTTGGACCAGCGTAAATTCGCTGCGTCTTGCGAATCCGTGATTGCCGATCTTATAGGCTGTGCCGTCCACCTTAATCTCTCCGTTCCGGGCCGCACCAATAATGGGAAACAGCACCGGAGAACGGCCTGTCCAATACGTGGCGTCACCGCTCCAGATATATTCAGCTTCCGAATCCAGCTTTCTGAAGCTGATCAGTTCGGCCCCAAGGGTATTAATCTCAGCTTCTGCCGAGCTACTGCGCAAAATCTTATTCATGGTTGTATACTCCCTTTTCATACATATAGTACAGATACTCATATTATATCAAAGTTCTGGAGAAAGATGAGAAAACGACAGCCAGTTCATCGGCTGCCGTTTCTTCGAGCTTACTCAGCTATCGTATTCCGTGACTCTAATGTCTGTTCTCTACTTATGATTGCTTCAAGTATTTTTTTGCCTGTTGAGTCTATCATAGTTCCTTGAGAAGGCTCTTTTTTAGTAATCCATTTAAGTAATTGAGCAACATAATAGTCCATAAGAGAATTCGAGAAAAAAGAATAATTGGATAGCAATACAACTCCTACACGGAGTTCCTTGTTGAAAGCTAGATAACTATTAAAACCAGCTGTACCCCCATTATGCCAGAGAATATCGTTATCTAGAATTTTATCCTCACCCCAGCCAAAATAACGGTTTGAATTACCGATCCATATAGGGAGATGACTTTTTTGCAATGTAGAGGCTATCGGATTATCATCATTGAGATTGGCTTGGACAAATAAACTTAAATCTCTAATAGATGACTTAATCCCCCCTGCCCCTTCATGAATAGAAATATTGTCCCAATGAGGAACTCTTTTCCCAGTTGATGCATGTCCATTCAAATACCTACTATTCTGTTCTGAATCAAGCATAACGGCTGTCTCATTCATCTTTAATGGATTCGTTATATATTTTTTTAACAGTTGGTCATACGTACTTCCTGACAGATTACACAGTATGTATCCCAGTAAACCGACACCGATATTGGAATAACCAAACGAACCCATGCTATCCGTGTAATCAGCATTAGATAAGAAAGCAATTAAATCTTGCTCGGTATACATTAAATAAGGATTCGATCTCTTTTTAGCCAAGTTATGGTTGGTTGCCAATATAGGTAATCCAGAGGTATGCGTAGCAAGGCTTCTCAAGGTAATTTTATTCAAATAATCGTTTTTAGCGTTCTGCACAAACTTACCAACCGTGTCATCAGAAGAAAGCAATTTTTCCTGTTCCATTTTTAATAAAAGTATAGATGTAAAAACTTTGGTTATGGATCCGATCTCAAACAACATATTCTCAGAAGGGACCCTACTTTTCTTTTTACTATTACAAAATGAGAAGCATTCAATATCTCCTTCCCTAATAATCCCGATAGCAAGATGTAATCGTTTCTTATCTTTTGTGTAATCTGATACAAAATTATGTAAATCCTTCATTGTGGAAGTTACTCCTTTTAGTCTAATGTCGCTTTCATAAATCGAATGTTGAAATCACTTTAACAAACCTATATTGGGATGCTAAATCATGTATTCGCTTCCATATCTCGATATTCCTGCCCTATAGGCGCTTCGATCTCTTCGAAAGAAGGATATTTCTCCCAAACGTCGAAAGTATAGTCGATTTACTGACCAAAGGAGGCATTCTAAACAACCATGAACGAGGTACCTCACGCAACATCCATCCATTCTTCGAAACGATTGCTTATTATCGACGGTATCCCCGGCTCGGGCAAAACGACGACGGCGACCCGCATTTATAACCGGTTGACATCACAAGACATACGCACAAAATGCTTGCTCGAACAGACAGAAAATCACCCTTTACTGCCGTCCATGGAGCAGAACTATTTGTTGAATACAGAAGATGGCGCTGACGCTTTTATTCGGCAACTAGTTGACCGGTACCGCCGGTTCGTCGATGAGCAATTAAGCAGCTCCGAAGACATCACCATTATAGAAAGCGTCCTTTTCCAGGATATTGTCAGCGTTTCGCATCTGCAAGGCATGAATATCGCTCAGCTCCAAAGCTTAACCGAGTCGTTGCAACGGTTATTGATGCCTCTGAACCCTCACTTGATCTACTATTACCACACTGATGTCGAGGGGCAGTGGCGGTACATATGTGGTATTCGTGGCAACGAATGGGGTCCAGTCTCCTTTCAATCGGAAGAAGATTTCGTTCAGGCTGGCGAGGTGTGGAGCGCAAGTCAGGCTTTCGTACGCGCGGCGATCGATGCATGGCCAATACCAAAATTAATCATAGAGAACAAGGATTATACGTGGGCTGAGTATGACGCTCAAATCGACAGCTTTGTGTCAGAATCGTTGCTGAACGAAGGTACGAATACACGGCCAAAATGAAATAAAGGCTTACCTGACTCAAAAATCAATACTAGGCTCTATGTAGAAAAAAGACACTGATAATTCTTTCATCAGTGTCTTTTATGTTGATACTTTTTCACCAACATCATGATTCATCATCATTTCAATTCGAAAGCTGAAATTTAAAGCAACTTAATTAGCTCCTCTAGCTCATCAACCAATACTTTTGCTAATTCAAAATTAGTATCTTTTAAAGCCAATTCTATTTTCATTTCAACTGCTTTTTTGTTTTGTTCTGCTTCTAAATAGTTTTTATCAAAGTGACTAGCATAAATCATCTGTTTGAATTTTTTCATTTTCATTTTTCTAATCGTTTTATTGTCAATGATTAATACATAATCCATACCATTTACAACAGAATAGAAATCATGAGATATCATGAGAATTGCACCTTTATAGTCTTTAATGGCATTTTCCAGTGCAATTTGTGTATATGTGTCTAAATGACTTGTCGGTTCATCAAGAAGCAGTACGTTTGCATGACTAGCAGAAACTTTAGCCAATTGCAGTATGTTTTTTTCTCCACCAGATAGCGATTCAATCTTTTGATTAACGATTTCGCCTTCAAAGCCATAGTTTGAAATATACGATCTAACTTCATCATAAGATTGAAACCCTGCATCGATGAATTCTTCTAGTATTGTATTAGAATCCTTTAGAATCTCACCTTGATTCTGAGATAAATAAGCCACTTTTACATTATCATTAATTTCAATGGAATCATGATTGTTGTTAAAGATATCTCGGAGTAAAGTTGTTTTCCCTGTACCATTTGGACCAATAATGGCTACTTTATCCGTAGACTTTATCTCAAAGCTAACATTCTCTAGAAGCAGTTCATCAAAGGCAACACTATAATTATTGACTGTTACAACAGTGCTGTCTTCGATTTCATTCTCAATACCGAAACGGATATTCGGTTGCTTAATTTCAACAAATGGTGCCTTAATTCTACGCGCTTCTAATCTCTCTTGAAATCTAACTCTCGCTTTTAACGCTCTACCTCTAGATGCTTCAGAATTAATAGTTGCGATCGCTCTAAGATTATCAATAATGGTATCGTATCTCTCAATTTCTTCAGCTTCAGCGACTGCAATTTCCTGCAGCTCCATTTTTGTCTGAAGTAATGAGAAATTATACTCAATATATCGCCCATCAAACTCTTGGATCTCCGTGTTTTCAAGGTGAATAATTTTGTTGAAACAATGATTCAATAGGTATCGATTATGTGTAACAACTAGCAGCATGCCTTTGTGCGTATTAATAAGTTTTTTTAGCGCATTTAGATTCTCAAAATCTAAAAATACATCCGGCTCGTCCATGATCATTAAGTCAGGACTATTAAGCATTTCCTTCATTACTTGAATCAGTTTGAATTCCCCGCCGCTCAGGTCGGATACCCTAACATCTCTTAGCTTCAAGAGGTTCGCTAGATTTAGCTTCTTATTAATGTTACTCTCAAAATTTTCTCCGCCCATTGCATCAAATGCGTCTAAAGCAAGTTGATACTTTTCGAGTAACGGCTCAATATCCGATGAGGTTTCCATTTCACTACAAATAGATGTTATTTCATTTTGTAGCTTAATAAATTCTTCCCCGATATATTCAAAAACAGTTGTTTCTTTAGTACTGTCTAGTTGGGAGAACTGACTTACATAACCAATTTTGCAGGTTGGATCTATCTCTAACTTGCCTTCGAACAAATATTTCTCTGGATCCATCAGTATATCGATCAGTGTACTTTTACCACTGCCACTTGTTCCAATAAAAGCACAATGCTGTGCCTCTTCTAGCGTAAATGAAATGTCTTTATATAGTTCTTTTTGTGGAAATGAGAAGGATAGGTTTTCAACCTTTATCATAAGTAATACCTTTCTTTACAACTAAAATGGTGACTATTTATTAAATGTATTGTCGAACACAGACTTTTAGAGTAACACTCTTTGCTAGCAAGTTCAATTCATTTTTAGCCTTTAACCCGCACTTTGAAATTTCACTAATTTTATTTACTTAGATATACTCTAAATGGCCTCTCTTATTACGTTTAAAAAGCCAAAGATTAGGCTTACTTTAAACCGTGTGAAATTTATCTCATTTCCTCGTTTGCATAATAAAGGAATCTATATACTAGGTAGTGCAAACATATTTGATTTTATACTAACACCCCGTATTGCTTGTTCAGACTACAAAAAACCGACAAGACTTTTAATGAAAGTTCAATGTCGGTTCACGGCTCGATTTTAGGGACTACTATTATTCCTTTGATGTAACAAAAGTGTTCTTTATTGGCTGCGTATAATCCCAGCTTATTAATTTGATATTGTACTTTCCAAGCAACTCATCTGCCTGAATAACACCGTAACTAGTTCTTCCATCCTCATATTGTTCGAAATAACCAGCGTTTGGAAAGGACTGTCTATATCCTTCATACTCATTCATATCTCCCATGTAAAATCGTGCACTTCCTTCTGAATAATAGATTTCTTGTTTCACAACCTTTCCATCACCCCCTAGGGCAACAGGCTTATCGACTTCCAATAGTAATAAACTCTCTTTGCCACTGGCTAAATATCCTTTCCATTTACGGTGTTTACCTTGTCCTTCATCCGATCCATATCCATCAAATTCACATATTAAAGTATCTTCAATAATCTTAAGTTGCCCGTTCAACTCATATTCCAAACGAAATGGAAATTGTCCATGTTTGATGGTTGGTTGCTGTGGGTTCGGCTGTGAATTGATTCCAATAATCAATAACAACCAAGGCCACGACACGAAGATAATTACTGCAAGCATTGAAAAACATACCCATCCTGTTATAGTCACCAACACTTTTTTCATAGTTGACCTCTTATTTACTTTATTATATTTTATAAAATTTCATTTCCCTTCATATAATTTAGTATCTTTTTCTTCATTACATTTTAAGGACATTGATAATACAGCTGAGATTGCATATAATGCTCCCATCAACACAAATATAACCCTTCCTCCAATAAAATCACTTAAGATACCAGAGGCACTTCTCCCAAGAGGAGAGATTACCCCGCTCAATGTATAATTAACTCCGTAAACTCTTCCTAATAAATAGTTCGGTGTACTTTTTTGTAACAGTGAATTAAAACTAGAAGCACATATACCAAAAGCAAATCCACAAAAAAAGATTGAGGTAACAATTAAATATTGACTTGTATATAACGAAATCAATCCAAAACCTAGTGCTTGAATAAAATAACTTATTAGTAAATATTGATATGGCTTTAATTTCAAATAAACAATAACTGAATAGCCTAGCAATTGTCCTAATGCTAATGCTGAATATATAAAACCTATAATACTAGATTGATTCTCTATAGATATTGTTAAATTTTTATCTAAGAAGACAGGTAAAATCACAAAGAATGGAGAGTAAGCTAATAAGCCAACAGAGCTAACAAGAAATAAATTTCTAATTGTCTTATTATTAATAACAAACTTAAATCCTAGAAAGACCTCGTTAATGAATTTTGTATTACCATCTTTTTTTGTTTGCTCTGTATTTACATTTAGAAACATGCCGGTAACCATAGCAATAATGAATGTTGATGCATTAATAATTAAAACAGTTTCCAAACTAAGAAAAGATAGCAGAATTCCTCCCAACGCTGGACCAGCTAAATAACCAATACTTTCTGTCATACCAATTGTAGAATTAGCAACAGTAAGCTCTTCGTTCTTTACTAATGAAGGTATAACAGCGTTAACAGTTGGTTCAAAGAATTGGGTAGCCCCACCTAATAAGAAAGAAAGAGCTGATAACATAAAAATATTAAGCATGTTTGCATAGGAGAAAACACTCATCACCACAATGATACATCCACATATAAAACTTGACCAAACTATTAGTTTTTTTCTGTTTATCTTATCTGAAAATATTCCTGAAACAGATCCAAAGATAAAATTTGCGATTGCAAAAGAAGCTAAGACTATACCCGTTCCACTACCTGATTTTGTTATTCCATAAGCAGCGGCTATTAAAGTGACGGAGTATATTCCATCTCCAAGTCTTGATATCAACATCCCTATAAACATCCAAAAAATATTCTTGTTAGACCGTAAAAGATTAACTTGAGGATTAGTATTTAACTGCAGCAAATCAATCCCCCTCTCTAAATTTAAAAAACAGCAGATATAAGCATTAACCTGTCCGTTTGATGCATAACACCCCCCTTAATAGAACTATGAGATCTAGTTGCTTCGAATAGGAGGTTTTAAATTTAGTGTATCTAGTTAGTATCAACTAATTTAATTTTCGGACCTGCCAAATAAACATCTTAGAATTAAATCCGCACATTCAGCTGACGAATTTATGTGTGTATTTACAGTACAGTCGTACTGTATATCTTTTGCCATAATATCGATCATGCTGTTCGGTTGCGTTTCTTGTCTTTACTATTGTGTTTCGTAGTTCAATATACAAATTCAAAGGTGCACTCATGAATCAAACATCGACTTTTTTGAATCTGCAGGATTCAATATGGCACAAGCTTATATCCGTCAAAATAAAGAAAGGACACTGCTTAATAAAGCAGTGTTCTTCATAGTATTTTTATTCAACCACTTTTATATTTTCCCGTAGTTTACAAAGCCGTTCCCCTTAACTCCATTCTCTTCCGTGTTCACGAATGAATCGAAGGTCCTCTTGATAGTGATCATAATGACCTTCATCGATCATTCTTTGAAACGCTAAATCGCCTTCTTTAGCTTTCCTTAGCATGGTTTTACATAAACCATCAACTCGCAGCAATACCATCTCTAGGAATCCTTTATCTATTCCCTCTATACCATAGGAATCAAAAAACAATTTAATCCTTTCCTTGATTCGCTCAGCATCCTTTAACGAATTATAATAAATGGCTTCGCCCGCTTCCGTATGATAAAGCCTGCTTAATGGAACACAAGTATAAAGCGTATAAGCGATATCCCAAAGCCTTGGACCAGGAGCAGCCAAATCGAAATCGATCACACCTACTGGCTCTTCATGATTAAAAATAATATTATAGACGGCAAAATCATTATGGCATATTACCTCAAAAGGCTGCGGGGTGTTATCGATAGGCTGCCAATCTTCATCCATAGGAAAATCATTCACTGCATCATGATAGCGCCGAAGCATTTTTGCGATTCCTTTTAAAGCTTCTTCGGACCACATATATGTCTTTAACGGATAATTTCCAGCTTCTCCTTTGATAAAGGTTAAGATTTCTCTCCCTTGTTCATCAATCCCTAGAAACTTCGGCACGCCGTGCAAATCTTTGCTATCCAGGTGCTTTAACAATGTATGGATTTTAACACTCTCAGGGTTTAATTCTCGTCTAACCGTATCTCCTAAACGATGTACACTGGAAATATTCCCTCCAGTTAGCGTTTCTTCATTATCGTACTGACTATTCATTAAAATTCCCCCCAATATAGGGGCTCTATGATTGTGTCAATTGAGATGTGTTTTTTTCCATGAATAAAAGCAGATATACAAAGGTATCTGCTCAGTAATGGAAATAGAATTGTCCACACCATGTTCCCTTGAATGATTTAAGATAGACAAATAAACGCATCCTTATGAACCAAGGACCGCTACTGTCTCTATCCAATTAGATAATCATTTCAAGGTGTTCAACATAGGAATAGATTCCCCTCTCTTACATCTCTAAATTAGATGTTACCAGAAATTAACAACCATTAAAAGGTTTTTTATTTCTCTATAATGACGAAGAGCATCTACAGCTACTCAACTCACTCCTTATACCACTAATAACTCCAACTTATAAAGCCCTTGGAGAATGTCCCAAGGGCTTTTCCTTTATAGTTATTTAAATTAATCATGATTCACATTTTTCTCTTCGTGTCTTTTATAAGCAGCTATTAATATAATTTGTCCTACTAAGAAGAACAGGAATAAAATTACCGTTTCTTGCAACACATGAGTATTATTTAAACTCATCAGTTTCTTCATGCCATTTATACTATAGGTCATTGGAAGGAAAAGATGGATTTTTTGAAAAAATGAGCCCGATAAATCTATCGTATAAGCTCCGCCTGAAGATGAGGTTTGTAACATTGTCAGTAATAAAACAATTAAACTTCCGATCCCAGGGATAAGCTTATTAAATGCAACTATGATACTAGAGAAAGTTGCGGCGACTAATAATAAAAAAGGAATAAAAAGGAGTACCTGATCAATTTTTATATGGATAAACAGGTAATTAATTAAGAGCAGTAGAAAGACCTGACAAACAGCTATGATTAATGGGATTAAGAACTGCTTTTTCCAATATGTAAAAAAGGAATCCCCTTTATTAGCAAAAATGCGTATGATAAATTGATTTACAAATATTCCACCAACAAACAAAGTTAACGATAAGATGTATGGAGCCATTGCCTCACCATTGTTTTTTACAGGGTGTACATCTTTTAAATCCAAAGTTATTACAGAGCTAATAGATGAGGGAATATTATTATGCCCCATTTGAGTGATAATTTGGCTGCTTATTTGATCATTAGCTTCATTAACAAATTGGTTCATAACATTACTCAAAATCTTTGTTGTTGAATAGCTAAGCCCTTCTGAAGTAATTAATTGAATGGTTGGGGACTTTTGCTTTACCACAAAACGGTTTAAGTTTTCTTGAAAATCGTCCTCAAAATAAATTATGGAATATACTTTGCCATCTTTAAGATCCTGATTAGCTGTATCTAAATTCTCTATTCTGTAATTAAAGAGATTTGCTTTCAGTAAATTATCATAGACTGTATTAGGATTCTTGTTCACGATAGCTACAGGTAAATGATTAACTTTCCCATAAGGATCCATCATCGAACCTAGAAATAGACTTGAATAAATAACTGGAATTAATGCTAAAATTCCTAGTATAAAATACAATTTAAACTTCTTCTGCATAATACCCACCTCTTGAATGTATAGTTGCGATACATTATAATTTTTGTAGACATCAATTATCTATAGATATCAAATGTCTGTGTATATAGTAAATCCACGGATATACAATGTCAACAAAACAAGGGGCGATTTTTTTGAAACTAAGCAATTCGTTTATTCAATCTATAGCCATAGTTGTCATGTTAGCCGAGTTACCTGAAGGGGTGAATCTAAAATCTGTAGAACTTAGCAATAGGATGAGAGTATCGCATACATATCTACAAAAGATTGCAAAAAAACTCAAGGATGCAGGCATCATCAAATCAGAAGCTTCCAAGAACGGTGGTTATTCCTTAAATAAAAGTGTTGAAGAAATTAGTTTTTATGATCTTTTTGTGATCATGGAAACACAAGATAGTTTCTTGGAACAGGTGAATTACGATGTGATCTATACCATGTTTCATTCTGAAAAATTAGTTGCTCAATACGGTGAATTAGCGAAGCAAATTTTTACTGAAGCAGAAAACTCTTATAAACAAGTAATGAAAAAGCACTTCATATCTGAAGTAGTTCCCAAAGATAAAGATGGTAATTTCATTGTGATTAATTGGAAAGAAATCCTAGATAAATAAAACAAAACCCACTGATTTAATCAGTGGGTTTTTAAACAGTTTTCACTTCAGCAATAGAGAAAGATTTCTGTACTTATTTGCTTAGTCCAATTTTACCTTTGTACTTTGACGACAGGTACTCCTGCAATGTAATATCTACTTGCTGAGCTGTTGTAATCTCTGCACTTCTATCCTATAGTTATTCGAGATCCCTCCACTCAATGAATGAGCATAGAATACCTCTCCAGGAGTAGCGTGTCAGAATCAATCGTAGATTATATATTTTCCTTCTTCACTTAACTTTTTTAAAGATGTAAGCATATGATTGATTTCTTCATCCGAGTGTCTTTCCCATGAACTTAATTCAGCTAATATTTTCAAAGGAGATTTAGATCTATAGGAACGAGTTGGATTTCCAGGAAATCGTTTATCCGTTACATTCGGATCATTCTCAAAATCACCTAATGGCTCTACAACATAAATTCTCTCTTTGGATTCAGATCTAGCTAATTCAGCCCCCCATTTAGCAGCTTCTAAAGTTGCTGTAAAATATATATAGTTGGATTTTTTATCCTGATAATTGGATAAGTGCAAAGGTTCGAGCAAATCTCCGATTTTTAGTTCTGCTTTAGTACCATGAAAGAATGGACCAGGATCCAAGTTGTATTTTTGATCATCCATATAAACACACCCCTTAAAATTTCTGACTAGCGTATAACAGTATAAGCTAAGTGAGCGCTGAAAAAACAGTCTATAAAAGATTATTGGATGTTGTTATAATATAAGTAGAGAGTAAGATTTAATGCTAATAAAATTGCAATTATTGATGAGATCTCAATACGTTCAACTAATTTTTCCTCTGCTTTGAAAGTTGCATACCACCGATGATAAGCATAAAAACCCCAATTAATGTTAGAATAATCCGAACTAAGGATGGACTTAGTAAAAACACAGTTTCACCTTGCCAGTGCAATCCAAACAAGTTTTCATCCAACCCCACAATCGTCAATAATGGCTTAAGGAACAAACTCAGCGCTAAGAATACGATTCCCCAAATAATATTCCTATTCATTGATTAAACCCTCATTTCCAATCAAGATAAATGATATCGTCACATAGTAAGAGTCGCTTACTCGCACAAGCAGATTTAATTGAACGCGTGTGGCATATATTCGATACCTCGTATTGGTCTTATCTTCACTTAGGTATTAGCCCCTCCTTAATTCCTAACTTTATTCAACAGATCCTGGAAAGTGTCATCAATGTCCTGCAATAGTCGAAGTCTTACATCTCTCTCATCTTGGTTGTCGTCGGATGATGCTGTTGAAGAATCAATCGCTTCACCAAAAATAATGGTCACTTTAGGTCTACTTATCAAGAAACGCCATGAAAATCGTTCTGGACCTATATACACGGCAGGAATAATTGGTGCTTTACTTCTGAGCGCGATCGTTGTTACACCTAGTTTCATCGCATTATTATGCTTGCGCGTTCCGGAAGGGAAAATCCCGAATATCTCGCCTTCCTGCAGTAGTTTACTGGGGATTTTTATAGAACTGGGGACCTGGATGGTCTCGATTTACTGGAAAAGCGTTTAATTCGAGACAAAAGCCACGCAACTGCTTTATTAGCAAACAGCTCTTCCTTTCCCATGAAATGGATTTGACGCGGCAAAACCGCAACTCCATAGGACACTACATCTAGCCAAGAAATATGCCTTCCTGCAAGAATATATCCACCCGTCTTTGGGAGTACCTCCTTATTGATGTATGTCCGCTTAAAGGCAAAAAAAAGAAAGACTTGAACTAACCGACTTGCTATTGCATACATGTTTGTTCTCCTTTACCGACGGTGCATTAGGAGCTGCACCAGAAGGGCATTAATACCTGTTATATCTCTATTCTTCATTGTTGTTCTCCTCAAACTCAAGAAATTTCAAAGTAATACCGATAATACTTAAAATCATGCCTCTCATTCATCATATGAATCAACAAATTTTGCTCATTAATAAGCTTGAAACCGCAGTGTTCAAGAACCTTTTGAGACGGAATGTTGTCGATTGCAACAGTTCCAATGATATATGGAATATCGTACATCTCCTCTATCCATTTAAAAGTTCCTTTTGCTGCCTCTTTAGCGTACCCTTTCTCTCTTGCACACGGGAGGATTCCGTAGCCAAATTCAGGTTCTTTTAGATCATCATGTTCTATTGCAGCGAATTTCACCTGTTTCTTTTTCAAAAACACCTAAGCATAATGTTCCAGTTATAATATCCATCTTCTTATAATTAGAAAGGTGCCAGTTAAAAAATTCTTTTGCTCTTGGCTTCTGCAATTTCCAACCATGGTACAAATCTAAAAGCTTTGTAAATGGCTCGAAATCGTTTTCGAGTTCTGACGACCAGCCTTTTTGTTTCGATATATACGGTGTTTAATTCGCTCATTCATAACACCCCTCACAAAGTATCTTTGAAAAAAGTATCAGTACATACACATTACCATAAATAGGTATTAAAATTTCGTTCTTTCTGCCTTACATCCCTGGTTAACTAAACAAACGACCCTTAATCTCAGCATCATGAATCCAAATAAAAAAAACACCGGTTAAGGTGCTTTTACTACTTTATATGCTGCAATTTCATCAGTAAGGATCAAATAATAAGATTTGTCATTAGCACTGGCACTAGCAATTTGAAGTGCGCCAATCTCTGGATCAAGAATCGTTTGCAGTGTATCTTCTTGATGGTCTTCCAGAGACAAGTCAGTTTTAACTACAACTTCAATAACCCCACCACTCTTCAGAAAATACTTTTCAATTACAAACATTACATCACCTCCCTCGACAACACAGTTCGACATCGATTCGGAAACTTCCTTCAATTATTTAATCAGCAGCGATTTCACTAAAGTTTCAAACTCTATTGAACAGGTGGCTCTTGATCAACATAAATATAAAAAAGCCGCTTAATCAGCGGCTTCTGATGTTACAATTTTTGTCTTCCTACGAATTAACTTATTTATCTTTATAGATAAATCTTTCTCCTTCAATTTCTATACCCTCATCTGTCTTTTTGAGAACTATAGTATCAACATTGTTTTTCACTTCTTTACCGTTGATTTCAACTTTTCTCTGGCTGTTTCTCACTAAATCTACTTCTTTATCATTAATTACAACTTCACTTTGTCCGTTCTTCTCTTGTTTCGAAACTTTATTACCATCTAGCTGGTTTATTTCAATTTTTGGTGCTTCTGAAGCTTGTCCAGTTGTAGCAAAAATAGTAATGCCTCCTACAACTAATGTACTTGCTAATGCTACTCCCAAAATCGATGTTTTCTTTAATTTCATAATAGATACAATCCTTTCTTCGATTCCATTTTTACTAAAATTATTGCAAAGCGAGGTCATTTTTTGACTTTTCTCAGCCATATTTATTAGAGATAAAGCATATTCTGATTTTGTTTCATCTCCAAATTGTCGAATTACTTTCTCGTCACAAGATAATTCAATATCTCTATTTACGATATAGTACATAACCCATACTAGTGGATTAAACCAGTGCAAAGCTACAATGACCGTCAATATGACTTTCCATAATACATCCCATCTTTTGATGTGAACGTATTCGTGGGCTAAAATAAATTGAAGGTTTTTCTCATCGTTCCAATCGAATGATTTAGGAAAAATAATCACTGGTTTAAACAGTTTGTATGTACAAGGCGTTGTTATTCTATCTGATACAGAGATTTGAACCGTTCTTTTTAACTTATTTTTTCGTAGCCATTCATTAAGATAAGAATTATCTTTAACTGGGATAGCAGTTTGAAATTCTTTATAAGTCCTAACATAAAGTATTATAAAGAATACTAAGATCGTGATTGCACCAATGAACCATATTGATAAGACGAAGTCACTCTGTATAGCAAGTGAAAAATGACTATATACCGTATTGGATTCTTGTGGAACCTTAATGACCTCTTTTATAAGATCTGAACCTTGTGTGTTCGTG
Organism: Paenibacillus sp. FW507-14B1B; assembly: GCF_058781425.1. Lineage (NCBI taxonomy): Bacteria > Bacillati > Bacillota > Bacilli > Caryophanales > Paenibacillaceae > Paenibacillus > Paenibacillus sp. FW507-14B1B. The sequence continues at coordinate 437,833 of NZ_JBYSWS010000001.1, forward strand.
ATATTAGAAAATAGACTTTGAATTAATGGAAGAAAATTAAGTTTTGAATAAAAAGAATAGGGAACGATAAGTTTTAATGCAACTATTCCCCAAAGAATTAATAATGTTACCTTTGGTATCTTATTCATAAACAACAACCTAATTAACATTACACCAATAAGTAGGACCGAAGCGTCTAAGCTCATTTGTATAATATTCATGGTATATCCTTATTCAAAATCTTTAACAATCTGTTTTAATTTAGAAATATCACTAGATGATAATTTTTTTTGATCTAATAAAGATGCAAATAATAAAGATGTTGAACCATTAAACATTTTGTCAATCAATTCGCTTGTTTCTTGTTCTTGAATTTGTTCTTTCGCAATTAAAGGATGACAAATAAAGTTCGGTTCAATTCTTTCAATTGCTCCTTTTTTGATACATTTTTTTATTACCGTATAAGTAGTATTTTTATTCCAACCGATTTTTTCATTTAACTTTTGTGAAAGTTCTTTGGCTGTCAGATCCCCTTCTTCCCACAGAATATTCATAACTTGTAATTCTGAATCAAATAATTTAATTTCCATACGCGCGTACTCCTTTGATTTGTAGACTATTGCAATAATCTATACACGAATACTACTCCGATAGTCTGTGATTGTCAAGACTATTGTGGTAGTCTAAAAATATTCAGGTTGTATTGAGTTCTCCCCTAGTTAAATGACCGCATCATTTACAAATCTTCTGCAATCATGCGGGTATATAAAAAAACGGCAATCGATCATGTGACCGACTGCCGTAATTTTGCCTCTAACTCTTTATCACAAGCCATGAATTATGGTATCTTCATCCCAAAATCCTTTTAATTCATCTAGAATTTGATCCGCAGGTGTTATTGTTGCCTCGAAGATCGTTCTACCTGTTTTTCTTAAGTAATATTGGATTAAGTAATATCCGCAAGCGTAACCAGCGCTGTAAGGCATATTGACCGGTTTAAAGTTCTGAAGTTCGGCGATCTCGTCACCGTAAAGATACGGGGCAATTTGATCAAACCCCGTTAATTGCAATTGCTCTCGGAGCACGGGCTTAATACGTGTGTTAAGTGTTTCTGCACTTGTATTTATTACCCAAGGACCGAGGAATTCTTCTCCAAACATGAACGCAGCAAAGTTTTCAGCTAATCCTTCACTTACAATGAGTTCACCCAAATTAACGCTATGATCCCACTGAATAAATTGATATCTCACATTATGGTTACATTCGTGCGCCAGAGCAACCTTCATCCGAGGAATGGTGTACTCATTTGGCAAGAGTGTACCCCAGATAAACCCGGGAATGCCCCCAAAACCGCTATATCCTTCGTTTATTACTAAGACACGGCTTTCCGGATTCCCTAATTGAATGGTAAACAAATAATCGGAGACCGGGAGGTTAATATCATGTTCTTCAAAAAGAAGCAGACTCTTCTTCACAGTACGCTCACACTCTAACCAAAATGATTCAGACGAAATCAGACCGATCTCAGACGAAATCTGTGGGGTTATCTGATCAGGGGATCGATGCATCATACTATTAAACGTAATAACGTCAAAACCATTCGCCGCTTCCGCTCTAAAAGGGATCTGTTGAATCTGCCATTGTTTCATAAAAGGAGCCATCATTTCGTTTCTAAATAATTCAAGCTTTTCTTCGGGTGAAGCTTCGGCAACTTTTTGATAAATGTGATCTGAACGCAGTGATTGTATATTCATCTCTCTCACTCCTTGTCGTTTATAGTGAGAAGTATGAACTATGACCTAACGTCAGAGTCAAGAACTTTGGTAAACCCTATATATTCATATAATGAGCATATAGTTGCTCGAAGGTTGTAAATCGTTCGACTTCTCTACCGACCTTACCATATTGGTCTACATATTCATCCATCATTTCAAGGAACTTTTCTTTCAAAACGGGTAAATTACTTGCATCAAAGTCCCGCATAAGATCAAATTTCTTGGTTCCTTTCTCCGCAGCCATTTCATCAAGATATTCTTGTGCTCCAAAAGCTGAAAGAAAGGCATAGGAAGCATCGTTCGTATTAACACTGTTCAAGATTTTATTACGGTAGTTGCACCATAATTCTTCGTAGGTTCCCTTCAGATTATCAAAGGTCGGAACAGGTTTAACAATAAAGTTATCACACATTGTGCTATACAACTTCGTAACGCTATTCAACATATTAAAAGATGCTATTCGGATATCTTCAATGGTACGAGCTTCGATAACTGACATGTATACAGATTCAATATCATCTGGAACATAGCGATACGAACATATTTCTTCCAAGTATCGCTTGATTCCTCGTTTAATACACATGTTATTCATGCTGACCAAGGCATTAACTAGATTGTACAAAACACCGGCAGATGCACATCGTACCGATCCGATATCATTACCCAGCATTGTATCGCTGTATCCCTGCTTAGCCAGATCGATCCATGTCTTTGCTCGATTAAGACACGCTTCTCCAATTGGATTCGAGAGTGCATCAAGAGCATTTTGCCTGAATTCGTTCAGCTTTTCTAAATCCTCAGGCTTTGCATAATAGAGTATTTTGAGATCGGTTAAGCTTGATACATTGGGACTCTCCAAGGAGGACTGAGCGTATATTCTTGTATCCCATGGTGTGCAATAGATGTCATATCCAATGTCATCTAAGATGAAGCAACTGGATATCCCCCATCCCCTATCTGTATTATTTATGATAATTAAATCAAGATCACTCTTTTCATGAAAATCTCCCGTGTTAAATGAACCTGTAAGCCCGATAATTGCGATATCGTCTAGAAAATCTCTCTTTACGCGTTCGATTACCATATTGATTAGTTGTTCATTTTTGTCCAATAGCTTGCTCTTTATAATTTCGTTCATTTGTTACACCCCTTCACATAAGCCGGCCGCATTCATTTCAACAACCATAGCTTGAGTCTATCGATTTAGAGGTGTTATTGATATGTATAATTTGTTTTAAATCATCTTTGCACAAAATCCGCTAAACCGTCGATATGACGATTAGCGGATTTCATTAGTTAGTTGAACATTTGGCCGTCAGAATATTGCACGCTGCGCATACCATTGATCCAAATCAACAGAACCTTGTACTCCTAACAAGCGGTAAAAATAACGGTACACCTTGCGATACTTCGATATATCAGGGGGAGCTAGGATCTTCGAGTAACCTTCAAGGAAAGAAGCTGCAGATGTCCCATCGAGCACATACTCTAGTCCTACAAAATCAAATTCGCGCGGGCCTATAGCATAAGCTTCAACATCGACGACCGCTGACAACATACCGTCTTCGATTAAGAACTGTGACGGGTCCAGATCAATAAACACGGGGCAAAAGTGTTCCGGTACAGGTAGATCAATATGCTGACTGATAATATCATCTACCTGCGCCTGGATCTTACGATCATGCTTATAATCGCGCTCGACAAGATGCTGGATCGTTTGGGACATGTGGACGTGGAAGGAATCTTTTCTGTCAATTTGGCCAGATGAAAGGTTTCCGAAGTAATCGTAACGATTTAAATGGACTTGGGCTAGCCACATACCTAACTGATGAAGAAGCGCATGAGATTGCCCAATGAATGCCCGAAGTGTCTCACCATTCATCTTCTCGACAACGAGATACTCCTTGTTATCGATAACAGTTCGCGAATATACCTGAGGTACCCGAATGTCCAAAATGGAGCTGAGCATCGCAGCATTTTTCTCGAAATGTCGCATTTGTCTCGGGTCGATACCAAATAAATCGTAACAGCCCCACCAAAACTCTCGGCTTGGCGCCTCAGTCATTCTGGATGAACGTACGACGTACTCATCTCGAGCAGTTTTGACTAACCATACATCACTGGCATGCCCAGAATAACCTGGATCTAGAGATGTGATCCTCTCGATAGGATCGTGAAAAAGTTCCTGTAGCTTAGACTCGATAGCCATGAATGAAATTCTCCTTATTACTATATTAGTGCCTCAATTAGATTTGAAGACAGCGTTTTTTCAATAATATGGAATTAGACGTGAGAATGTGGGGGTAGTTATACTAGGATAGCTAATATATCTATTAATATCTATTAATGAATGATTTTGGGAGGAACAATGTTCTTGGTATTCCTTTGTTGGGTAGTCGCTGTTATAGCAATTGGGTTCGGCTTTTATACTACTAAAGAAGTCCATAAGAATCGAAAGGTTACTGATTCAATCGTACTGCCTAGTTTCTTAAACATTTCATCCGATACTTTTATAGGTTGGATCTTTGGGGCAATAATCAGTGTAATCGGTAGTATATTATTTGGCTTGTTTGTGGGACTATTATTAAGAATATTACCATGGTGGATGGTAAGAAGTATTCATTTTATCGTAGGATTCGGATTATTTGTATTCGGATTTTATCTCATAATTTCCACTTAAACCAACGACCGTGTCCGTCTGTTTCTGCTAGCGTTTCACGGTGTTCAGTTCCATTAATATAGTAATCAAGATGAAGGTCAGGGTCCCACATATTATTATAGAGATGAAATACTTCTCGTTCATTACCCAATGACTGAATTTGCGCACTTAGTTTATTCTTAGAATCTGCCGGTATCTGGTTGGCCACATGGGTATGAAAAATACAAATGGATGAATCCTGAGAAATAGTAGGGATAATTTCTGGAAGAATGGATATCCCGTCTCCTTCAATCAGTTCAATGGGCTGGCTTTTTAAGTAATCAGCTGCTTTTTCAAAATACGTATTACGTTCCTTGTGTTCTGGCCAAATCAGTGCTTTTAGCCAAAGATAATCTTCGGAATTGTTTAGGTTATTAACGTGTAAGTCTAATCCGATTCTGCGTGTGACAGGTGGACTATGCTCAAACAAAAATGGAGACCTATCTCCTTTAATTTCTGCACGTAGCTCTAACGTCGAATGTTTAGATCCGTATTTTTGGCTGGAATTATAAGAGTAGGTATATTGGTCCCATAGAAGTTGCAGACCCGCACTTGTTCCCAATTCTATTAGAGTCAGCGACTTCTTTGATATCCTATAGATGTGACAAAAGCTGGGATACAAATAGGCACAACGTCTAACTTCATTCGTTTGGACACGTTTACTTTCTAAAAGTTGAATAATCTTGTTTTCGTTCTGTATACAAAAATCCTTGAAATAAAATATTGCTCCTGAAGCTTCCTTGGGTTGGTCTGCTATGGTGGCATAATACGCGCCTACTTCATGTTCTACCCCACTTAAAAGCAAATAATGAACTGCCCCCAGTAAGAGGTTGGGTACGGGTTGACCCGATTTGGAGTGTGCGGCTAATGTAAGCAAGTCCAAGTCATTTGCTATGTTCGCTGCAAGATGTTCATAAAGCCGACTAGAGTTTTTACACTCTCTTTCTGCAAAAATCCTAAAACGTTCCGATAGAACTTGGATATCCAACACATCCACCACCCTAGCCTTAAAATATTATATTTTCATTCGATATACCCCAGCCTCACCGAGAAAATCTTCTCTGGTCAATCCTTCTTCTCCAAGGAATATCCGATAATTCGTAATTGTACCATCATGTGAAATGATGAATATTCTTTTATAGCTTTCACTGATCCTGCTTAGCATATCCTTCAAAAATAACTTGTTCGATCATATTTATTCCTTCTGTCCAGCAATCCAAGTCGAAATCAAGAAACCCAATATTTCCATATCGAGTTGTGATTTCAGTTTTAGATAGGATGTGATCACATGCAAAAAAGGGAAGTTCGGGGTTCTGAGGAAACATACGCGGACCTACAAATGGTGAAATAATGAAGTCTTTACTATTTTTCAAAATAGTTGCCGTCTCAATAGTACGTATAGTTGGACTTACAAGCACTAGATCTTCAGGATTAATCCTAATTTCATTTCGTAGCTGTGTTACTTGAAACTTGCCGTACTCTGTAAGACCAGGATGTAGCGTATTCAACCGATTTGGATAATCATTGAGATGTTCTCCATGACCGTGACGTATATATATGAATTCCATTTTCCGTCCTCCTAACATCAAATACGATATTAGGTATTTCTACGGTTGTCTTGATCTATCCTGCCCGTTAGTTTTTTTAAAAGGACTCTTGGTAAAATTAACAACGTAAAGGAATGAGACTTTATTTTAAGTCTCATCTAGAATCTATATTGGGTCATTCCTAATATAAATTTACGAAGATGTGATACACAAGAGAGTTGACGACGGTTTAATTTTTCCCATCGCTAAGTTGATGTATGACGATTTCAAGAGCATTATTTTTAGGAGATTGGAAGCGGGCCTATAACGGATGAGCATCTAACATCAAATGCCTCATTTCACATTGATAATGCTAATCATCTTGCCCCTAGTTCAATAAAAGGGCGTCTAATCAAAATGATTAGACGCCCTCGTATTGTTGGCCAATTAGTTACTCAAAATTTTCGATGCCACAAAGGCCAAGTCTTCAATATTGATAACATTGTCCTTATTGACGTCAAGCTTACTGTACTTCTCCCAGTCGACATCCGTTGATCTCTTGCCATATGCAGCGGCGATCATTGCAAGGTCACCAATGGAATGTTTTCCGTCCTGGTTAACATCACCCGGAAGCCCAACAGACGCTTTGTTTACCACTACACTTAACGTAGCGTCTTCCAATGCCTGTTCCAACCCTACACCGTTTGCAATCACGCTATCCATCGCCTGTATCGTCGTGCCCGGTGCTTCGACAGCTGCCAGCGCCTCGAAGGTCAGAATGATATTATCGCCGTTCGTAACCCCACTCCCCATACCAGCAGAAATGACACGAAGTATTCCAGGCGTATCATCTTTTTTATGCACAATTTGAAAGCCCTCGCTTGAGGCTTTATAGGTGACTAACCTCAGCTTTTCTGAGTCGTACATAAAGGTCACATCCTGCCCGTAAACCGGATCCTGAGTATTCTTCAATCCGTAAACAACTACAAACTGTTCACCTACTTCTATCTCTTCTTTAGCGGAAAGCACTCCTGATGTAACTTCGGTCTGTGAACTTTTTTTAAACGCAGCCGAGACGACGACATTTGTTCTTACTCCGTTAAAAGTGTATTGGTTCTGCAAGTTTAACTTGACAGGCTTACTATTGACCAATACGTCTAAGATGTCATAGTTTTTATCAGGTGTTACCGTAATATTAACACTTCCATCCTTTTCTACTTCGTTCTTATCTGCTGTTATCGTTCCACCGCTACCTGCCATTGTTGTTACCTTAAAAGTCTTCTGTTTAAATGATGCATGGATTTTCATATTATCGCTAGTTGCCGTTACATCAAAGACTAATCCATTAAACCCCAATACTTCTGTATCATTTACATACAGCTTATCGAGTTGATATCCTGGTAATGGTTCGATGATGAATGGCTGAGAGGTATTTCTGATTACGCTCAGAACACCATTTGGCGTAATCGTACCACCTTCTCCGGCTGAAGCATGTAAGCTACTATAGGTGTAACTAGTATCTTCACGCAATGTTATAGCCTGAAGCGACATATTGCCGTACGTTGAATCATACAATTGCTTGTTATACATTTTAACCTTTAACTTTTGTCCTGGATGATCTAATTGATAATTAAGTTGTACAATATAACTTTCGGCACCATTTGTCGTAGTATTCTTTCCAAATTCGACTTTATCGTACAATTCATCAGGCTTGCCATCCTCCGTAATATATAACTCCGCCGAAATCGTTGATGCCCAAGAACCAGCAAATATTTTGGCGGATTGTTTGGCTGAAGAATACGGAAGCGTAAATTGAAAACCTCCTCCCGTTCTCTGTGCCACCAAACCTTTGCTATTCCCACTGGTTTCCGTATAATTACGTCCCGTGGCATCTGAATAGGTGAAATTTGTTGCAGTATCTGTGGCCACCTTTTCAATTGTTGTCCCCGTAAGCGTGGTGAAGTCTGTAATGTAACTAGACATAATATTTTTTCTCTCATAAGCATCCGGTGTCTTATTGTTAAAATGAGCCCAGTCCTTTGAGCCTTCAATTGTAAGATCGGCCTGAGCGGGAGCAGCTACTACATTAACGTTCTTCTCCTTCTCTATTAAGGCATTTCTCAGTGTGATCGCCTGGATAAATGCCTTCTGCCCATTATCTACGGATATTGTTACCTTGAGCTTGTCATTTTTCGGAAGCTGATACTTAATTACTAATTCCTTCACTAATACACCCGCGGAACTATTTTTACCAAACGTATTTGAATAATAGATCTTGCTAGGATCATTTGATGAGGTCGCCTGAATTCGCACCATACTATTCCACGATCCTAAATAAATTCTGGCATCTCTCAATTCGTTGTCTCCGTGGAGCGTGAATTCCAGTTTCTTGTTTTGTCCAGAAATACCAGTAAAGTACATGGACTGATTTGAGCTTTCCGTAACTATTGGAACATCACCATTGCTTGTCTGTCCATCTGTGTACAATACTTTCCTCGGATAATCTTTCGGATTCTCGTCAGGCATGCCCGAACTGAATGAAATATCTGCTATTTGATTGGCATTCTTCTTTCTTGGGAAGTCAGATGCTGTAATTCTATCGAAATGCACCCAGTCAAGCTCACCCTGCTCGGTTAAATTAATATTCTCAGAGTAATCCATCAGATCAGCTGCAACATAAGGTTCTACCGCAGGGTCTACAGATTTAACAGTAGCAATGAATTGCCTTGTCGTTGTATATGTCCCCAAAATAATCTGCACCGCTATGATTGCCTTCTTATCCGCGTTTGCTCCGACAGATCTGATTACATTTCCATTCACATCTATAGCGTTTGTCGTAAGCGAGCTTACCTTCACTTGACTACCGTATAACAGTCCTTCAATAGATTCAAATTTAAGCTTATCTGTAATATTGCCCAAATCAGAATTTCCATTTAAGATTTGCGGTAAGATCGTAACTAAGTCTCTATTTACTTTTTCCTCTAGTGTTGCCTTCCCTCCTCCTTCTTCTGGAACACCTGAGACAAACTCGCTTAAGTTACCGTCAATCGAATTTTTAACACCCTGTATGGCCACGTAATATTTTGTATGGTTATCAAGCCCATTAATCGTGAAAGGTAAACTTGTCGTACTATATTCATTAATCTTATCAAAAGGAGTTAAGCCTAGTTGAATCTTGTAACCATCCAGATTAGCTTGATTGCTTATATCAGCATTAACAGTCAAACTATTATCTCCCGGTATAACCGTTACATTTGTCGGAGCATCTGAAGGTTGCTCATACTCTTGTCCTCCATCATTAAGCGAAATGCCTTTTAATGTAATTACTCCTTTTTTACCGGGCTCATTTTCCGCAATAACATATTTAATTAGTATATTCTTATCTTTGGATCCTGCTCTATAAGGAACATCTATAACGTATTCGACTTCCTTATCTCCTCCCCGAAGCTGCATGTTCATGTCAGGCTGCGAACTGTCACTAAGTGATGCGGTCATAGTCGCTTTCGCATTTTTCACTCCTAACACCAGTCTCAAGGTTTGTAAACGGTTATTTGCTGGTGCCATCGCCATGAAACCTTCATTTAATCCGGATTTAGCCATTTCAAATAGCTGTACCCCGTCAATACTGTTCTCCATCTGGATAGCAGGCTTCAGCGTCGCATTTCGGTGGCCGATCGTATTTACGTTGTAAATTAGCCTTTCTTCTTTTGATTTACCATAGCGGTTCTTTATTCCATCAACGACCGTGTTATCTGTTTTATCGCTAAACAAGACAAAGTCTTTACTTTGGATTATGCTATCAATTCGATCCTGTTGATTGTCCAACTCCTGCTTTGCCGCACTCAAAAAAGGAGTATTTCCATCAATGCCATCAACATTAAATATTTGGGTTCCCGCTTTCACATCAAACGTCCTCGTTACATCGTTTATATTAACTTTTAATTTGAACGGTTTTTGGGCATTGACCGTAATCGTTGTGCCGGACGTCCCACTATTTCTTGCTGCTGCCCTCAAGGATACAATGTTATCCGATTGATTAGCTGGGTTACCGAAGACAAGACCGTCCATACCATGCTCTTCTAGAAGTCGTATGCTCCAGTTAATCGTATTCTTCGGCGTATTAACATCAATACCAAGAATATACTCAATAAGTGACGCAATCGGAATCGCACCCGTCCAACCTACAAAGTCCTTTCTCGAAGCTTCATTATCGGAAAATTCCGTTGAGCCTGGTAATGTATATTCGGAGGAATAGTTTTCCCAAAGAGTATGTAGGAAATTTCCATTTCGATCATAGGCACCTTGCTTATACACTTCACTAAAAGCGTTAAGATGCTGTATAGCCATTTGGAAAGCCAAGTCTTCATATCCATACTTTTTCAGACCGTCTAGCGCTTGATAAGAAGTAGGGGCCCAAACGGCACCATTCCAGTAACCACCGGTAGGTTTAAATGAAGAATAATTATAAGCTACCGTTGAAAGACCATTAGGACGAAACAATTCCTCGGAGTTCAACATAGATTGAACAAGCCTTTCAGCCTGTTTCGTCGACGCAACTCCCGCCGTCATAGCCCAAAGCCCAGTCGGCGTCTTTATTTTCGTTAGTGTCCCTTTGCTTCTGTCATAATTGTAGTAAAAACCATCCGTTTCATCCCACAGCGTCGAGTTGATCAGTGCGCTTATACGGTCACGCTCTCCCGCATATTTGTATGCGTTTGCTGTGTCGCCTACTTCAGCTGCAATTTTCGATATACTATCTGCATATTGCACCATCTGTATGCTAATATCGTTATAAACCTCCCTTTTAGCTCCCCAATCCTGATTCGGCGTATTATCCAAACCGTTGGCTTGTCCTGCCGAGTAAAATAGATCCTTCCCTACTCCGTTTGTATATGTACGATTCCTCTTAATAAATTCAAAGTAATCAATCATGCGTTGCAAAACAGTTTTGGATACAGGGCTTACAACATTACTCGGTACATTCTGAATGGAAGATGACATGTATGAAGTCAACGGCTGTGTGAATCGCTCCTTGTCATTATGCAACAAGTATTGCTCCCACTCCGCCCATCCGAACAAAGGCGGATTGATGGCATCGGCGTTATCATACTTATACTGTGGTCTCCCGTTCGTTTCATTAATTATCCTTGAAATAAATCCATTTTGTTTGTCTCCTTCTGTCGTACCATTAGAATCAAATTGCCCACGGTAAAAATTATTCATAGAAGGTAATGTAGGGAACTGTTGGTAACCATACTTGTTAAACAACATCATAAACAATGTATCCCACTGATAAAGATTGTTGTCAAAAGCCTCATCTACCCAATAATCACTTATCCCCGTTATATTCGATTTGTTATTTCTAATGTTATTCTTATGAAACTGCCATGCTTCATCATATAATCGTTCCCAATCCTTATGCTCACCCAGGTAAACTTTAGGTATAAGATCCATATCAATTTTGTATCCGCTTTCGGGAAGCGTTTCAGGAGCTCCTAGTACAACAACCGGTAACAAAAACAAACTTATCATGTTTAATACAATCAAAAATGACATTATCTTTTTAAATAACAACATAATTACCTCCTAGATAATATTATTAAGTTCCAATAAAGTTAACGGTATGTATCACTCCAAAACTGCTCTAATTTTTGTGAATAATTACTTTGTTAAAATTAACCCCACTGATAAAAAAACAGTGGGGTATTAAACATTCATCCATTCCATCAATAAATACATCCATCATACCCAGAGCTCTAGTAATTACTGCAATTCATTCATATTTGCTAATTTTTAATCTCTACCAGTTCAACGATATAGTTATTCGAAATCACTCCATTCTTTGCATGAACATAGAATACTTCTCCTGGATTAGCGTTCGACTGAATAATCAATTTCCCATTATTGGTAAGGGTTACTCCTGTCGGTGTAGCAAGCTTCAATCCAGGTGTATCTTTCACGAGTGAATACTCCATAGTCGCTTGCATAGGTTTCATATATTGATCATACAGTGTCGCTTCCAATTGCAATTCAGTCGTGGCAGTGGGTACAGGTATCGTATTTATATTCTTAGCATTCTTAAAGAAAATGCTTGTCGGGATTGAAGTTGCTTTGTTTTCTACAATGACTCTATAGGATTGACGAATGCGAATATTATCTTTTGCTTTCGCACTAACTCTTAGCACAGTACCTGCTGCAATCTGATCTGTAATGGTGACTTCTCCCGTCTTCCGATCAATTGTTGCACCATTTACCGTAGTTTCCTTCTTAAAAGGTATATCGGAAGCAAAATACCACTCCAATTCTGCGTTATTAACTGGTTTGTGCAAGGAATCAACAGGTGTAGCAGTAATTTTCATTTTTGTTGTATTTCCAGCGGTTGGCTTCTGCAGCTTCTGTGGAACTGTAGTGAGGTCAAAGAAGATATCATTGATTTTTCCGACAGAATCATTTTTCTTGTAGATCCTGAAATAATCAATAGCCAATTCTTTCGGATAGATTCCAGCATCCTGCCCGCCCCATGAATTTGTATAAAGACCTAAAAGAGTTTCAAGACGGTGATCCAGTTGGACTGAAATCGTTCTGATTAATTTACCATCAAAATAGAATTTCAGACCATTCTCATCCCATTCCATCCCGTAATTATGGAATTCGTTATCGAGTCTAGATCCTGCATTCAGTCCTGTAGGTACATATCCATCTGATGGATTAGATGATGTTGCACTTGCATCACTGCCCCACTGATGGTAGGTAGAGAACCACTTGTTAGCTTGAATCGTCCCAAATGGACTTTCATTAATATCAATTTCACTGACCTGATTAGAAACATAGGCCGTGCCCGTATCATAGATATTCTGATCTTCCTGGTTACCAACCATCCACCAGGCGACGTGACTTCCGTCCGTTGCTGTTGGCATTTTGGCTCTCATTTCAAAATAACCATATTTGGTCGTGGCTGCTCCATCAAAGGTTGGAATGTTTCGGCTATCCTCATATTTATTATTCCCGAATTTGTGCAATCCAGGTTTTTCATACGATACAATACTGGAGGTCATGACTTTGCCATCAAGTGGACTCCACGGCTTCGTATCTTCATCAATCTTGAGTACAATTGAGCCGTCTTCAAAGCTGTAATTGGCCTGGGCCTGTGCATCTCCATTCGTAGCCCACTGTCTAAGGTAATAATCAGACCATGCTTTGCGATCAATGTCATTATCATTGAATTCAGTTGCATAATATAGTGTATAACCATCTTTGTTCAGATTGCTAGGTTCTGACTGCGAGTTCTTGGTAAATAAAATCTTAACCGGAATGGTTCCAAACACGTCACTATTGTTATCCTTCGCTTTAACAATAAGATCATAGCTTTCGCCTGGCATCATTTCTGTACTAGGGCGTATCGTCAACAAACCGTCTTGATCAATACTGATATAGTTTTTATTGCTGTTAACACTCCAAGTTACATTCGTATATTTGGTAGATGTGTTATTTATTTTTGCTGAAAATCTTCGCTTGGTTGTTCCCGATTGAGGGACAGGCAATACCTGATTTCCTGGGCTTACAACGATTGAATTAGCTGCTGCATCCTTTAAGGTAACCTCATTTGAGACTGTTAACGGTATGTTATTGTCATTGGATACCCCTGCCGGCAGGATAACCTTCCCGGTAAATACATACTTTCCAGGCTTTGTCCCCTCATAAACAGGTGTGGAATCCGGGTTCCAGTTTATACTGAAAGCTTCGCTGCTGTTATCACTTAAAGTGACGATTGCCGTTGCAGGAAGAACCTTCTCCAGTACATACGAGAGCGAGTTTCCATATTCTACAGTAGATTTCGATAATTCCTTGATACTAACTAAATCCACTAACGCAGGAACGGTGTATTCGATCTCATTGGATGTTTGCGTGACACCACTTGATATTTCTTGAACCGAGAATTTTAATTTTGATGATTGGATTTGATTTTTCTTAGGTGTGATTTCACCCGTCTTTGCAATTACGCTCGGGTTAGATGACGAGATAATCGAAATACGGTATCCGTCAGGAACATTTATATCAAAAATACGATCCCCTCTATTGATCTTATATCCAGATAGTGAGTTGATAATGCTCTCCATGGATACGTTAACACCATACATTTCAATTTCACTGATTGAAGAGTAACCGACAGCTTTTTTACCTACAACTTGAATATATTGTGCCGTAGTAGGTGCAAAGCGATAGGTCTTATTCTCTCCGTTACCTGCTGTTTCAGCAGCCACGGTCTTCCAAGTCGACCCATCTGTTGAAAGCTGGATATCATAGGCATCCAGAAAGCTGCCCCGATTGGAGAAGAACTTAACCTGGTCTACAATATATTTACTTCCTAAATTAATCTTGGCATCCCAAGGCGTATTTGCGCCTAAGTTAGGTTGGGCAATACTGTACCGATTCCCATCCGCTATTTGAGCCAGTGGTGACCAGAACGATGATTTGGACGAAGTTACTTTGAAGTTACTTCCGTTCTCAGCTTTTGCTGCCTGAATAACATTCTTATAAGTCTGGGATCCAAAATTATAATCCAATCGATAGATACTTACCTTATAGGTTTCTTGAATGCTAGAGTCGATTGAATCCGTAGAAATAATCTTTACTTCATTAAGTCCTTTTTTGAGAGGAATTGTGGCCGCTTGATCGCTTGCTACAACTTGCCCGGCAATATTTACAAGCTGCGTATTTCCTCCTTTTATTTTAGCTTGTAATGCAATCGATTCCGTATCAGAACCGACGGTGATTTCGTATTCTTTAACATTGCGATTAAAAGTAGGTAAAAGTGTTCCTTTATTCGATGTAATGCCCATAATCTGATTGGAATCAGATATAGTTAACAAGTTATAGACTTCCACTTCGAAAATACTGTATCCGTTTGAATTATTCGTTGGTGCAATCTTAACGTAACGTGCTTCATTCTGCGCAAAGTTATGATAGGTCGGAGCGTAATCGGATTTACCTGAGACGGAATCCACTGTTGTCCAGGTTGAATTATCTTTTGATACTTGAATCGTAAAGTTAGAGCTATATGCAGCTTCCCAATACACGACGACTTGATTTAATTTATAAGTCTTACCCAAGTCAATCGTTACTTGTCCTGCTTGTTTGGTGGAGAAACGTGTATTGTAATTTCCGTCCAGCATTTT
This sequence comes from Paenibacillus sp. FW507-14B1B, assembly GCF_058781425.1. NCBI lineage: Bacteria > Bacillati > Bacillota > Bacilli > Caryophanales > Paenibacillaceae > Paenibacillus > Paenibacillus sp. FW507-14B1B. Next base: position 452,987 of record NZ_JBYSWS010000001.1, read on the forward strand.
ATTCGCTGTAAATTCAGGGCTTTCTGAATTCGATGAACTGGTAGCTTGCTTGCCCAGAGCCAAGTTCACACCAGGGTCTGGAGCTTGCGATAGCGCGATGGCTCCTAACATGAAATATCCTGAAGCATTCGCAGTCGATAGTGTTCCTGTAACAACTAAGTCTTGCTGATCATCACCCGTATACTTAATGGTATAGATACCGCTTTCATTATTAGCTGTCTTAAATTCATCGAGCTTATAGCTTTGGGCTCCCAATGCTGCGGTCATTTGAATCGTCCCTTGGTTCGCACCAAGATAGATTTTGAGTTCACGCTCTTTTTGGGATGCAGGAACGGTAATTGTAAATGTTGCACCATTTCCTGAATTCGAGCGAGCCTTTTGCACATTGGACAGATTATTTTCATTAGCCGAAGACGAGAATTTAAATAACCCGTCCTCAAGCATTTGACTAGTACCATTTGCGCCAAGCGTTTCCGATAACTGAATCAGGGATGTTCCAGGTTTTTTCACATCATAATCAATGGGTGGCTGCGTAGTTGCGATAGAACGCCAATCCAAATCCCCTACTTCTGACAAATTCACAGAGGTAAGATTCGTAACCTTAGATATTGAGCTAACGACATTTTGACTAGCCACACGTTCATTTCTCGGGGAAGGATCTTCCGAAGTGGAAGAGGCCCCCGCTGAAGCTGTAGGTATTACAAGTTGAATGAAGATGAGTAATGATAACAATGAAGCAATCGATGACTTTTGTTTTTGTTTCATTTTTCCGTCCTCCAATCAATAGATTTATGGCTTATGAAGTGAACTCAAGAATATATTTAAGATCTGTTTTAATCTGTGTAAAGCTTTCTAATACCGTGTCAGTATTAAATAGAATATTTGAATCACCAATTCCGATCGCATACATACCGGCAGACTTCGCCGCTTCAATACCAGCGAATGAATCCTCAAATACGATACAGGCTGAAGGATCTACTCCCAATTCCTTTGCTGCAAGCAAGAACACTTCCGGATCTGGTTTCGCCTGTAATGCTTTGCTACCATCTACAACAGCATCAAATAATTCCGAGATTTGAAGATTATCTAAGATCATAGTCGTATTTTTACTCGCTGACCCAATCGCGGTCTTCAATCCTTGTCCTCTTAACTGTAGGATGAAATCTTTAACTCCAGGTAGGATTTCAGTCTCCTTTAGCTGGGTGATATACTCCACATACCAATCATTCTTTAATTGTGCCATATGCAGCTTTTCATCATCACTAAATTGAAGATTTCCGATTTCAAGCAAAATCTCTAATGAACTCATTCGGCTGATGCCTTTTAAACGTTCATTATCTCTCTCCGTAAATTCAAACCCTAATTGATCGGCCAGTCGTTCCCATGCCAAATAATGATATTTTGCTGTATCTACAATGACGCCATCCAAGTCAAAAATGACTGCTTGAATATCCGATTTTGGTTGTAAGAGCATTTTATTTCCTTGATGAATAATCTCGATCTCTAATCCCGAGAGGAGCTCATAGTGTGTACCTCTACGATTCGTAACGACCTTTATCAGTCTACCTTTATAATTAATTTTAAAGGTATATTCATCCCATCCCTCCGGTAAATATGGTGAGAAGCTCAGCATATTGTCGTGAGTCTGCATACCAGCAAATCCGTGTACAATACACATCCAGGTCCCTGCCATATTGGCCGTATGAATACCGGCATGAACATTTCGATGATAATCATCCAAGTCGAGTCGTGAAGTGGTCATAAAATACTCATAGCTCTTGTCGTAATAGCCAATTTGACTAGCTACGATACTAAAGATACATGCTGACAACGATGATTCATGCACTGTAACTTTTTCATAAAAATCAAAATTTCGTTTCAATTCTTCTTTCGTAAATTGATGGCTTAATAGACACAATGCTAGTATGAGATCCGCTTGTTTGGATACCTGATGGCGATATACGACCAGTGGGTGATGATGATCCAATAGCGGATATTTGTCCGTTGGTGTATTTGTAATATCCCAGGGCTGTTTATATAAGAAACCATCGTCCTGCGGGAATATATCTAATTCCTCACTGTAAGGAAGATACATGTTGTCCGCTGCCTGTTTCCATGCATCTGATTCATCCGGTTCAAGTCCGATTTTCTCAGCAAGTTTCTTATATTGGTTCGGATAATTCTCTCTCATCCATGCTGCTACGTTATAAGCATTCCACATATTTTCACGTGCTAACAAATTAGTAAAGAAATTATTATCTGCGAGCACTGTAAATTCATCAGGTCCCGTTACACCATTAATACAAAATTGATTTCCCTTTGTTGGGATGTAGGCACCAAATTCATGCCAGAACCTTGCTGTTTCAATTAAAATTTCGGCACCCATTTGAAGAGTGAATTCATGATCATCTGTAGCATCGATGTACTTCTGTACAGCAAATGCAATATCCGCATTGATATGAAACTGGGCTGTTCCTGCCGGATAATAAGCGGATGCTTCTTGGCCGTTAATCGTTCTCCACGGATAGCAGGCACCTTTTGTAATAGATAGCTCCCGCGCTCGCGCTCGTGCTTGAGGCAATTTATTATATCGGTATTCAAGCAAACTCTTAGCAATTTCAGGATTGTTATAGGTGAAGAAAGGTAATCCATACATTTCTGTGTCCCAGAACACATGACCTTCATACCCTTCACCAGAAAGTCCCTTTGCCCCCATACTCGTCTTTCCATCTCTTCCGGAAGACTGCAATAAATGGAACATATTAAAGCGGATTCCTTGCTGTAGCGCCAGATCTCCTTTGATCTCGATATCTGTCCGATCCCAAAATTGGTCCATATACGCTTGTTGTTCTTCTTCTAGTGCATAAAATGTTCTTGTCTTAGCATCGATAAGTATTTCGTGTGCCCTTCTGAACAACTGATCCTCATCAACTTCATTCGAACTGATATTGACCAAGTGTTTGGTGAAACGAATCGTCTCACCTGTTTTTGAATCCAACCTGTAACACTTGCCTAGTCGATCCTTTAAACTGATGTCAGCACTATTTTTTAATATTTTCATATCTTCAAATTGAAGATCAATTGCACTAATCAGAGACATCTGCGTGTTCTTCGTCTTTTGAATCAAAGCACTAATATCTTCTAGTAACGTCCTACTCTTCTCTACTAATACTCTGCCATACGGCCCATAATCGATTCGTGAATTTGTCTTCTCTGTCGAGTTTTCCACGTTCCCATCCATGAGTGATTCAACCTTGATCTCTCCATCGAAATTCAAAGGAGTAATTTCATAATGGAACGCGGCTAGATGTTTATTCGTGAAGGAAATCAATCTTTTCGTAGCGATTTGAATCTTTTTCCCTTTCGGAGATACCCAGATTACGTTTCTTTCGACGATGCCTTTCTTTAAATCTAATACACGTTGGTAGTGTTCTAATGTCCCCTCTAACATGTTGAATTCTTCACCGCAAATGAATATTTTTACAATTTTTCCATTCGTCACATTCAACATCGTTTGTGTTTTTTCTGGATAGGCATATGCTAGTTCACCATAGCGAATCGTTTCGCTTTCGTAGAACCCATTGATAAAAGTGCCTTCAAGTCCTTTATCGGGAGGTAAATTATATCCTTCTTCAAAGGTTCCCCGCATGCCCATATATCCATTGGCTAGTGAAAAGATCGTTTCATTCCGGTAGTTATTCTCTAACGCAAACTCGGTCTCAATAATTTTCCATTCATCGTAAGGATATAGGACCTTATAGTCTTGTATATCTTTAATCATGTTCGTGTCCTCCGCATCTGCTATGAAATGATACCTTGAATCAAAAAAGTATGATTTATCCTTTAACTGCACCTGCCGTCAAGCCTTTGATAAAGGATCTTTGTAAGAATAAGAACACAAGTACGGTAGGCAGCATCCCTATAACAGAGGCAGCAGCCATCATATTCCAATTGGCACCATAGGTTGTGAAGAAGCTGGAAATGGCTAATGGTATCGTCTGCATGGATTTATCCTGCAAGAAAAAGATAGCCTGGGTATAGTTATTCCAAGCAGGTACGGCTGTCAAAATAATAACAGTAGCCGTCACTGGCCGTAACAATGGGAATGTTACTCTCCAGAAGGCAGTAAACAATGAACAGCCATCTATGATTGCAGCTTCTTCAATTTCTTTGGATAGACTGCGAATGAAGTTGCTATATACAAATACGGACAATGGCAGTGCGGTTGTTGCCAGCAATAAGCTCATAGCCCAAATCGTATTAATTCCATGAATTTGTCTCATAAACGTATACAAAGGAACAATATTGATAATAGCGGGTATTAACATGCTGAATATAAAGGCAAAGAAAACAATCGTATGAAATATGGACGGTACTCTCACGATTGCAAAGGATGCTGACGCTGAGAATAGAACAGATACTAAGATTGCAAGAAACGTAATTACAATGGAATTGAATAATGCACTTGACATATTTGATAGAACCCATGCTTCAGCAAAGTTATCCCATTGAAACTCTCTTACCAGTATGCCTTCTCCACCACTAGGAGAGCTTGATAACGCAGTCATAATCAATACATAAAAAGGTACAATTGCTAATAGAACCAAGAGAATCATCACTACATATTTAAGTATTCGCACCGCTCTGCACCTCCTAGTTGTTGTCATATTTGAAAAATTTAAAAGCTATTGCGACGGGGATAAGAATAATGACAAATAATATCATCGCAACCGATGTGGAATAACCGGTTAAACCTGCGAATGCGTTTCGATAAATATAGAGACTTAATGGCTCTGTATAATATCCAGGTCCTCCATTGGTTAATGCCACAATAATTTCAAATACGGACAGCGAATTAATAATATTAGTAATAATATTAATCTGAATGGCCGGCATGAGCTGTGGAATGGTAATATATCGTACGGTTTGTAATGATGTTGCTCCATCAATCTTGGCTGCTTCGTACATTTCGGATGGAATGGATTGCAGGCCTGCAAGGAAGATAATCATCGGATAACCTATGAACTGCCACAAGTTCACAATGATGATAGCCCACATCGCTTTATGAGGATCCACGAGCCAATTAGAATATAAGTTTTCTAAATGCAGTGCTTGAAGTACATTGAACAGAAACCCACTATCTGGACGCAAGATCATTAACCACACATACCCCATAATAAGAGGACTTATGATGGCTGGTAGGTAAATAAGGGTTCTCGCAAAGTTCTTCCCCTTAATTTCTTTGTCTAGTAATAATGCAAGTAAAAATCCAAATATATTTAGTAGAAGTGGACTTACCAGTCCGAATAGCAATGTATTTTTTATATCTCCGATTGCACGTGCATCTTTGAAAAAATCAATAAAATTCTGAATTCCAACAAAGTTTTTCGATTCTGAAAGCCCATCCCAATCCGTGAAACTAAGACCTATGCCGTAACTTAGTGGATAAAGGAAAAATAGGATAAATAACAGTATTGCGGGAACAGCCATAAACTTGTGTAGGTTTTTTGATATAGTAGACATGTTTCCCCTCCAACTCTTTTTTATATGTAGAATTTAAAATAGCTTCTGAACCACAGTGGCTTGAGATTTTATAAAATCTCAAGCCACTCGTACACCTTCAAATTTATTACTTGTTCATTGCCTTCCAAGCGTTATCCCATCTCTTTTTAAACTCTTGTGTAAATTGTTCTGGAGTAAATGTGCCAACCAATAATTCTTGATACAATTGTCCTTGCTCATTATTATCAAATCCAATGGGGCGAATATCCCAATCCACATTCGCTGCTTTAGCTAAAGCCTCACTAACTTGATCTTTAATAGGTGCCCAATCTGCTTCTACATCGGTAAAGGCACTTGGAGCTTTACGTGTTTCACTAAATGACTTTTGATTCTCTGCTTCAAATAGGAAGTCCAAGAATTTCTTGGCCTCTTCCACATGCTTGGAGCCTGCTGGAATAGAATAAGCTTGATCGTCTGCATTCAATACGGTTGGTTTTGTGCCCTCTACAATGCTTGGATATGGACTAAAGCCAAGATCATTTACAATTTCGGGATTTTTATTAAGAATATCCCCAAGAGCCCACATACCCTGACTAATAATGGCTGCTTTACCATTTGCGATTGCATCGATCTGTTGGTCATATGTATCTGAAAGGATATTTTTATTGATCAATCCTTCTTTTTGCATATCCAATAAATGTCCTGCTAGTATCTCAAGTGGTCCGCCTGCTTCATCAAATTTAAGAACATTCGCATCGTTATTCAGACTTGCCTTCTTAAATTCAAGGTTACCAACCTTCTGTTTCTCAACACCTTCAGCCATCAAGTTTCCTAGATGAGCAATAGTCCAAGCGTCTTTTCCACTGAGATAAAACGGAACAACAGATGGATCCTGTTCTTTAATGGTTCTTAGATTTTTCTCGAAATCATCCCATGTTAATGCTTCTTGAAGATTATGTTTGGCAAAAAGGGACTTGTTATAGAAAATGCCGCCATTAATAAAGTTAGTTACGACTTTAAATTGCTTACCAGTCTTCAAATCCGAACTTGCTTCCTTCGCTTCAGGTGTCAGACGGGACCACCACTCTGCCTCATCGGACAGATCCAAGAAAAGGCCTTTATCAATAAATTCTTGAGGTTGACGATTCGTAATATCAGGAACGTCTCCTGAAGCAAATTTGACCTTTAAGAGGTTCTCTGGTTCCTTTGAATTCTCTTGTACAACCTTGATTTCCGGATTCTTTTTGTTAAATTCCTCGATCGCCGAGTTAAACCATTCAACCATTTCAGGATTTCCTTGAAGGAATGTTAATTTAACAGGAGTTCCCTTGGTTGTCCCCCCTCCACTCGACGTTTCATCATTTGTAGATTTGCCCCCGCAGGCTGCTAAAGAACTCAACATTAAAACGGAAACAAGCATACTAGCCAATACTCTTCTGCGCTTAGGTAACATGTGATTTGCCCTGCCCCTCTTTAATCTATATTTTTCCTTACACGTTAATGGTATCATCTCGCACGACTCGCTAAAATTCCTAGTTCTTTGGTTTTATTCCGAATTCTTTTGATTTCACAAACTCGCATAATAATTTGTTTGACACCTAAGTTGAAGTTCACTACACTCCTTTATTAGAAGGGGGAAAGCAAGTCATCATGGCTATTAGAAAATACAAAGGGTTAACATTTAAAACAAAACTAATTTTCTTATGTAGTACCCTTATTCTCATTTCAGTAATTTCAGCGTCTGTATTTTCGTATATGCAGTATAAAAGAAACTCAATCAATACGACCTATAAACATACGGTAGAAACGAGCGCACAACTCTCCATTAATCTCAAACAATACACGGAGGAAATGATAAGAACCTCCATGCTTCCCTACTACAACTCGGAACTTATAGCATCAATTCAAGAGAATAATAGGAATAGTATGGAACAGTTACTACATAATCGCTTTATTAATAATTTTCTAGAGAACACTTTGATTTATCCGCAGGAAGATATTTTAAGAGTCTTTCTAATCACCGATCGCGTATATCTGGGTTCGAGAAATTATGAGTCTTTAGATTCTCTAATCGACTTTAGACAATTAAGTTGGTACAACAAAGCCATTCAAGACAAAGCGCCTTTTTTCCTCAGCAATAACAAAGAGAGCTTGATCAAGGATGATTATGCTGAGATATTTTCTATTGTTCGTCCTATTTTCGGTGGCGAGCGAAATGCTGATATTATCGGTATTATCAAAGTGGATGCTAGGTTTGATGGTATTATTAATATCCTAAATACCGTCAGTAATGGAAAAAAAGGAGGCATTGTCCTTTCCGATGAAAGCGGAAACATTCTTTACTCTAGTTTAGGGGATAATCTAAGTAAAGCGGATATCCTGGGGATTCAAAAAGATAGCTTTTCGAATCAAGCTGTAAAAACTTCACTTAATAAAAAAGAATATTTAACATACACCATACCTATTGAGGGAACTGGATGGCATATATATTCTCTTAACTCGTTAGATGAGTTAAATCAGAATGCAGCTGAAATGAGAAATCGGACGTTATACTTCGCATTTGCTTGTTCAGTACTCATGTTAATTATCGTAATTCTGTCAATACAGAATTTCCTTAATCCTTTGTTTGCGATTATCCGGCTTATGAAACAAGTTAAGAGCGGTAACCTGAGTGTTCGATTTCCCGAGCAGCGCAATGATGAGATCGGGTACTTAGGGAAGTCTTTTAATAGTATGGTCTCACAAATAAGTCATATTATCTCGGATAATACACAACTCGTTAAACAAGTCTATGAAACTAATCTATTGGAACAAGAAGCTAAGTTAAATGCACTTACTAGACAAATCAGACCTCATTTCATTTATAACACCTTAAATATGATTAGTATTATGATTCAATCGAACCAAGAGGATGAAGCTGTTGAAAGTATTGAGAACCTTAGTGGCATGATTCGAAAAATCACAAAAATGGCTAAAAATATTCCGCTATCATTGGAGGTTTCATTGATCCATGAATATCTCTATATTCAGAAAGCAAGATTTAGCGAGAAACTGGGATATACTGTGCACATTCATCCAGAATTAGATTCTTTCATTATCCCATCTTTAATCTTACAGCCACTGGTTGAAAATGCTGTAATCCATGGATGTGAAGGCCAGAATGAATCTATAACTATTAAGATCTACAGCGAATTCATTCAAGAAGATGTTTGTCTGTTCGTTACTGATAATGGTCCTGGTATACCGGCTAACTCTCTTGCTGAAATCCACAAACTTCTGGGTGATGAAGAATCGGAACGGGAGAATCAGCAAACGACAGGAATCGGTCTTCTTAACGTCCATCAACGTATACGCAAACAATTTGGAGCACCTTACGGACTGGAAATTTCAAGTCAACCTCACTTAGGTACCTCCATAAAAATTGTATTACCACTTAAACAGCAGTTAAGGAAGGTGTAATCTTGTATAAAGTATTAATCGTTGACGATGAGGCTCATACTCGAAATTTTCTAAAGGCACAAATCCCCTTACTCGATGAACGATTTATTATCGCCGGTGAGGCTAGTGACGGTATACAAGCACTGGATTTTCTTGAGAATAATTCTGTAGATCTTGTGCTAACCGATATAAAAATGCCTCGAATGGACGGACTACAATTAAGCGAACAAATCAGTAAAATCAACAAACACCAACTTGTCGTTATCCTATCCGGATTTGATGAATTTGATTTTGCTCGCCAATCTTTACAGTATGGGATTAAAGATTATTTACTTAAGCCGATTATCAAAAGTCAGATTAAGGAGTTGCTAGCTCGTATTGCAAATCTAAGAACGACAGAAATTCAAGAATACTCCTTACTTCAAGAATTACGTTCCTTACAAATGGAATCCATTGATAGCGTAATCCGGAATTTCTTGCAGTCCGTGATCATGGATGCTCGTGTAGAAATTAATACATTATATCCATTACTTCATCGGTTTAAAATCAATTTATTTGATGGGGTTGGAAGCATTGCAGTGCTGTCGTTCAACGAAGAAGCTTCTCTGTTAAAATCAATCCGTTACCAAGATATCCAGACCTACAAATACATCCTATATAATGTCTGTAAAGAACACATTGAACCCACAACCAATGCTTGGGCTTTTCTCGATACACATCAAAATACTTGTATCTTCTTTACTTCGGATGATCAGAATGTTCTCTGTAAACATATGGAGTGTACGATCTCCGAAATCATATCCAAAATGAAAGATACGATCGGGGTAACTATATCCAGCACAATAGGGAGCTTGGAATATGATCTGCTTTCTCTTAAATCCAGCTATGCTGAAGCCATAAAAAGTTTACTCGAAAACAATTTCGCTAACTCCGATATCCAAAAAAATAAGAAATGGTTTGATGAATTTTCGCAGCTCCTATTACAAATTAAGACCATTAGTAGAGCAAAGGACAAACAAAAACTGATAGAACTTCTAGAAGTCTGGTACCAAAATCAAGGAAACACCAATAAATCCAATGTCATCCGCTTCATGTTGTATTGTCTGGAATCTTTATCTGCCGGTTTTCCTGAGAACAAAATTGTAGATGCTTATCAGTTCTTAACCGAGCACCTCTCTTCTCTCCATGAACCATTTACTTTCAAAGAAATGGGCCAACTGCATGCGGAGATGATCTTCATTTTATATGATAATGATCCTGAATCGGAAGTTTCTCTTCCCTTAACGAGAGATTACATGCTGGCACAGCATATTAAAGAATTCATTCTGGCAAATTACAAAGAAGCCCTCAGTTTACCTATGTTAGCTGAGAAATTCCAGTTAAATGCAACGTATATCAGTCATCTGTTTCATAAACAAATTGGAGAGCCTTATGTAAAGTTTTTGAACAGAACCCGAATGGAGCAGGCTGCCAAGCTGCTCGCCGATCCAAGTCATAAAGTGTATACCGTAGCGGAACAAGTTGGCTATATCAGCGTGAAGCATTTTAACTATGTATTTAAACAATATTTCGAAATGACGCCTACTGAATTTCAATTATTAAATGGCAATAAAAGATCATTAATTTAATCATTTCAAATTAAACGCTTCACTAATTCAATTAGGCAACAAAAAATGGAGCCGGAAGATGGCTCCATTCAATTCCTTATCATATCTACATTGTACCTTCTGAATTGTAAGGTTTTTGTAAACCTTCTAGCTCCTTTAATGGTTACCTTACTAAATCCGCGATCTCTTACTTTCCTGCAATGAACAACCCGAGTTGTGCTACCAGCGTACTACCAATATAAGTTCCGCTAAATACGAAAATGGCAACGATGGCAATTTTCCAAGAGGTGTTCTTTAATTCAACTAGACGATTAGCTACAGAAATACCTGCGAACGTAAGGATTGGTGTCGTAATCGAAAGGAAATTTACGGCTTGAATAGCCTCTACAAAAAAATCAGATAGCAAGCACATGACAAGGGAAGTGATCGATACCCATCCTAATACCGGGAACTCCCTCAATATTCTAATGGATGAGGAATTTAACTTCTCCGATATAAAGATTCCGATCATGGAGAACGCCCAAAGGGAAAGCAAACCTACGATCGTCATCCCTGTAACAGGAGCTGAGCTAGGATCCTTCATATTTTTAATGAACTGCGTAAACAGAATCATAGCGATACTTAAGAGAACAATCAGACCATATTTAATGTATTTATTACGCAGCACGGTTTGCATGTTTGTCACCTCGTGTAAAGATTCGATATAAGAATTGCTGTAAAGGCGCTGCAAGGAATACCATCGTAAACGTTCCTAAAAAGCTGGTCAGTAGCTGGCTTGCTGCTGCATAGGATAATATCGTGCTCTCCATTTCAGGTACTTGAGCAACTAAGGATGCAGAAGATGCGCTCATCATACTTCCTGATCCGACCCCGGATGCCATAGCTAGAGCTTCAACGCGGAAACCAAGACTAAGCAGAATCGGTGCAAATACGCTGAAAAATATGGTGCCGAACAAAGTTCCAATAATATATAAGGACAGTACGCCTCTTCCTTCTTTCGAATCCAGCGTGTACTTTTCCGAAATGTATGCAAGCTCACCTTCACGTCCAATACCCAGCGTAGCGCCGATAGCCTCTCGTCTCAAGCCTAGCAGAATAGCAACAGGAAGGCCAAAAATCACAGTTCCCAGGTTACCCAGCTCCTGAACGAGAAATATTCCCCCGATTTGAAGAATTTCTTTGATTTTTGGGGCAACGTCCGCACCGTATCTCGCCATAAGCGGAAGCATGATAAAGATTAGATATTTACCGGCAAACTCAATATTCTCCTTGCTGTAGACCTTTTTCCAGAAGCCTTTACGCAGAAAACTGAGCCCAAGTATCATCGTAATCAAGATCGCAAACACGAGAGGTAACAGTCCGATAGATAGTCCCCCCACGGAGATACTCTGGAAGCCAATCATTTCAGATATCGTTATGACGACCAACGCAAAGATTAAGAGATAGATAAAGTTATTTTTCTTCATGATGACTTCCTTCCTCTTCCCAAATAATCTCGTTAATCAGCCCTGCATACTCTTCATAACTTCTTTTATACAATTTAGATCGATCAATTTCTCCATTCATCTTCTCAAATACCTGTGCCAGGAATCTCGGGAAAATCTCATATATAAACGCAGGATCGACATCGATGAAATCATCACCATGAATCGTGCCGGTAAAACCGCTGTAGCCGATCTGGATACAAGGAAGCATGTAGGCCAGGTCACCGATATCTCCTGCTGCACTAATTGGATCAGCATCCAATAACACTTCAATTTCCTCGGTATCCTCAAAAGCCTCTTTTACAAAAGAAGATAAGTAGCGATTTTGATTAAACGGCAGATAACCCATTTGAGTGGAAATCTCTACCTCTCCCTGCAAAGCTAGCGCACTTCCTTTAGCCGCGGCATCCAGCTTCCCTGCAGCTTCCTTCATATAATCAACAGATAAAGTCCGCAAATCCGTTCCTACGGTGATTCCGTTCGGAATGACGTTTGTGGACATATCAGATTGCATAACTATCGGATTAATCCGTACCTTTTCTGAATCTTTAAGCTGTTGACGGCTTAAACCAACCGCTACATTAAACAAAGTAGACATGCTGTACGCATTTTTTGAGGAAAATGGGTCGAACCCTGCGTGAGATGCCTGTCCGATAAAGGTATATCTTTTATACAGGAAACCAGCCAAATCGCAATTAATATTAATGGTGCGCTTCGCAAACTCCCCGCCAATCGCATGCACACAAATGCCCACATCAATATCATCAAAGACGCCTAGCTTCATGGCTTCTGGCTTACCACCGTAGTGAGTGATTTTGTTCTGCTTCATTAATTCATCTCGGTAGGCCAGATCCAAATACTCCTCCGCTGGTACAAAAACAAAGGTTATTTTGTAATCAAAATGTTTATATGCCTGGGTATTTACAAAATAGCTGTATAAAGCAAGCGCAATGGCAACTTGTGTGTAATGACCACAATTATGGGCAGCACCTGTAGCCTTATCGGCATGCATATGAGAAGGAGCATATACTGCATCTAATTCCGCGATAAACGCAACATGCAGCTCTTTATCAGAATCGCCTAATGTGGTTCGGAAGCCAGTTGTACTGAATTCCTCTAACTGAATATCTGGATTTAGCTGTTTTAAATAAGAGATCACCATCTGTTTGGTTCGTTCTTCTTTATATCCCAGCTCTGGATGATGATAAATATCTTCTGCAACCCTCTTAATATCCTCGTACTGGTTTTTGAAAATCAACACAAGTTCCTCCATTCCATTCATCGAAAATTACTAGTGAATCAATTACGGTTAATACAGATTAATAGGTAAAACACGAACATTAGTTATAATAATATAAAAATTGTTCGTTTTCAAATCAATTTATTGCCTTATTTTCTATTTTTGTAAGCAATAATCCATTATTTAGGAGCATTAATTCGTAGCATCATATCTATTAGACCTTTTTAAAATCTGTAATGACTGCCCGTTACTTCGATGAAAAAAAGCAGACTGCCACAGCAATCTGCTCCATTTCACTATCTTCTTCCATATACCTTTATGATAGCAATCTGCTAACCCTTTATGTCACTCACGCAAGTTCCTCACTATCTTTCACTGATTCCTTAATCCCTTTAATTCCTTGTACGATCTTATCCTTATGAAACACAGATAATGCATAGACGACCGGTGCTGAAGGAATGTCGAATTTTAAATGAGAATGAGGGATTTCGGTAAGTAAAGTACCTAACGGATTGCCTTGCATGTCACGAATCACATTCCAGAATATTCTCGATCGATTATCTTCTGTACCCCATTTCTCAAGGGAGTTCCGGAAAACTAAGCGTTTTGCGATAACGAAATCGTTATCCTCCAGCTTCACCATGGCACTTAAACCGACACTTTCCAGATGTTCGAATAGGGATGTCATCAATTTATCCAAGTAAAGGCCGTAGGCTGCATCTTCTATTTCTGCAAAAGCTGATGTAAAGTCTTTAAACACGGACTCATACAATGGCTTCCATTCAGCCTCGATATAGCGGTTAGCCTCCTCACCTATTTCTCTTATCGTCATGTCTTGGTGGAATACTGGAATTTTATTAGTCATACACGTTCTCCTCCTTTTGTCTTTTCATAAAAATCGTACAACATTGAAGCCAATTGCAAGGTTGATCACACATAAAGTAGGATAATCTTCAGAGTATCTAGAATATCTTACAATTCAATGTAATGTTTACAATAGGGAGTGATGCTGTTTATGAAGATGCGTCCCCACAAAATAGCAGTAACATTTAGGATTAGCCCAAGCACTTTACGGAACTATGAAGCTAAAGGTCTTATTCCTTCTGCCGAAAGATCAGGGAACGGATATCGTTATTATACGGACCTGCATGCCGCTTACTTGTCTTGTATTCAAGCCATGGCCCCTGCTTTCGGGATGGAATTAACAACAGAGGTCATTCATAACATTCAACGTGACAAGAGGCATGAGGCTTTATGGATTATCAGAGAAAAGGAAGTTGTTTTATACGAGGACAAAGAGAAATTAGAGAGGTTGATCCAGGATATTCAGGTATTCGCAGACGATAAAACATCACTATATCAAAAGCAGCGTCTTAGTATCAATGAAGTTTCTACACTGCTGAACTTACCAAAATCAACAATCCGTTACTGGGAACACGCTGGATATGTGGTCGCGGACCGAGATCCAAACAATAGTTATCGATACTACAATGGGGATCATCTGCTAAAAATGAGGTTGCTGCAGATCATGCAGAACTTCGTCTACTCAGAAGAAACCGTGAAGTACAAGCAGTGGATAGCCGCTACTGAGCATCGAGATCTGCAAAACATCATGAAACTGGCTACAGAAATACGATCTTATCTTAATAAAAGAATCGAGTTACAAATGTGTGGGATATCTAGGTTATACCAATTAATTCAACAGATAAATAAAAACGAAACCCACTGATTAATCAGTGGGTTTCTACGATTTGAAATTTACAGATCGAATGATAAAAACTCAGGTATTTGTTGTTCACGTTTATCAAGTATAATCTGTTCCGGCTTGATACCTTGCTCGCGTAGTACTTCAATGTTCTGAACGAGGAATTCGTCACTACCAACAACATAGAAAAGTCCTGTCTTGTCATTAGCAAGATTCTTCACTTCTTCATAGTAGTCTTTGCGATTATCGACGAATTGTGCTGTGAACTTCTTGTCAGGAGTGGACTCAAATATCTTAGTAAATAGGAACTGTTTGGATGAATCAACGTTTAGGGAATGTATTTGATTGACGTTGTCAGCACGTTCGAAATATTCAAGAACGATTGGTCTGAACGTAGCCAGCCCCACACCTGAGGATAGCAAGTATACATTTTTGTCTTCTCTCTTTAGCGGTACATTGGAATGAGTTTTAAATATTGCAACTTCATTGCCGACTTTCAGATTTCTTAAAATCGTTTTAAACTCAGAGCATTGCTCTCTGATTCGTGTTGTGATGCCTATTGAATTTTCATGCGGTAAAGTAGAAATGGACATGTGGCGAATCAGGCTACGGTTGGGTTTGTCACCAGCATTAAAGCCTTCCAAAGCGAAGTGGGTGTGGGAACCTTCTTCCCATGTAAAGTCTTCCGGACGGTCTAGCAGGTACGTTTTAACCTCAGGTGTTTCGTCAATGATCTTATTTATTTTAGTCCAGTATATCTGCATTATATATCCCCCATACTCTATGATATGTATCTTTATTAATATACTATAAATGATAACAATTCTCAATTACAACCTTATATATCTTAGTTCATCGTTGCAAGGCAAGCGATCAAATAGACATATTGCGTAGAGAAACTTTGCACGATTAACATTTTGACAAGTAATCCTCGAGGCTGTCTGATTTGGTTCTACTTCATTTTGCATCCATTGTTGCTCAGTTTGGACGTTTCCTTAGCCATTTCTATTTGTACTCATATTTCACTGACCCTGAACAAATATACTTAATATCCTCACATTATGAATAGTACGACTCACGATAATTTCAGAATTACTTAGTTTAATATAGATCATTCAAGGTGCATCTTGGCTTCCGCCTCATCCCATGGCACCGAGTATCCTGCTCCCTTGGCGCAAAAGATGGACGAAGATGTATACAGGGGATCTGCTTCTTTACAATAGCCCATCCGCTCTATCACTTCCTCTGTATTATGGCATCGATCATAGCCGCTGAACACGCAGCGAATACTACCACGCCCATGCGTAAAGGAGGCGAATTCGGCACTATAGTTCATAAAGGTCGACACAGGCACCCTGCCTGTCACCACCGCTTGCGTTTCAGTCGTCTGCGGCGGATCAAAAATACCGGAGGCGCGCTGAATATCCGATAGCACCCTGCCCATTTCATCAATAGTGACCTTGATTTTGAAATCGTAATAAGGCTCCAACAGCACATTATCGGCCTTCTCAAGCCCCTGGCGCAGCGCTCGAAAAACAGCCTCACGGAAATCGCCGCCATGGGTATGTTCTTTATGCGCACGGCCTTTCAGCAGCGTAATTTTAACGTCAGTGACTGGCATTCCCGTCAGGAGTCCGTGGTGCTCCCGTTCATAGAGGTGACTCTGAATCAAATTCTGATAGCTGACATTCAAGTCATCGACATGACATCGGCTATCGAACATGATGCCACTACCTCTTTCTCCCGGTTCAATCAACAGATGCACTTCTGCATAATGTCTGAGTGGTTCGAAGTGGCCATACCCTTTAATAGCCGATTGAATCGTTTCTTTATACAAGATTTGCGGTTGTTCAAAAGAGATCGTAAAGCCGAATCGCCCCCTTACAATCTGTTCCAACACTTCCAGTTGAATCAATCCCATGACACGGATCGAAATCTCTTGGAATTTCTCATCCCAGACGACATTCAATGACGGTTCCTCCGCCTCCAGCATGCGAAAAGCTCCAAGCACCTTCTGTACATGTATTGAATTATCGAATAATACCTTCGATTGTAGCGTCGGCTCAGAGTCGTAAACCAATTTGTCTGATATCGACCCCAGACCTTGTCCGGCTTCAGCGGCGGACAATCCCGCAACCGCAAACAAATCACCGGCTACCACTTGTTCTATCGACTGTGACTTGAGACCGTTTAACAAAAATATTCGCGTAATTTTCTCGTCAATTAGAACCCCACCGCTCTCGTAACTAAGCTGTTCCCTCACCTTCAAGCGGCCGCTCAGCGCCTTAATGAACGTGAGTCTTACTCCGCTTTCATCGTGCCGAATTTTATACGCCCGCCCCTGAAACGAAGCATTCTCGTCATAAGTCATTGTAGTTAGCAGGTGTAATTGATCCAGAAATTCAATGACGCCTGCATCCTGAAGCGCTGAACCGTAAGCATAGGGAAAGAGAAGACCCTCCGCTATCACGTTCTGCAACGCCCTTAGCCAGAAGTCAGGATCTTCTCTCCCTTCCAGGAACGCTTCCAGCAAGCCTTCGTCCCGCTCTGCCATGGCCTCCCGCAGCGAATCGCCAATGATACCGTCAGTGAAGGTTTGTGTTATGCAGCATGTCTCCTCCGTCAACTGTTGACGGATATCCGCCTCAGTTCTGTCTATATCTGCGCCGATCCGATCCGTCTTGTTGATAAAAAAGAACGTCGGAATCTTATGCTTACGCAGCAGTTGCCAGACCGTCTCCGTATGGCCTTGAACACCTTCAACCGCGCTTACAATCAGGATGGCATAGTCAATGACCTGTAACGCCCGCTCCATTTCCGGGGAGAAATCGACGTGTCCTGGCGTATCTATTAAATAATAGGTGTCCCCTTTATATTCCATTACTGCCTGATCAGCGAACACCGTTATGCCCCTTGCCCGTTCGATGTCGTGGTTGTCCAGAAAAGCATCCTGATGATCCACCCGCCCACGCGACCGGATACTGTTCGTATGGTATAGCAGCTGTTCCGCAAAAGTTGTCTTACCTGCATCCACATGGGCGAACAGGCCAATTGTTAGTCGCTTCATAGAATCCCACTTTCATCGCTTCTAGTTGATACTACTCATTTTATTAAAGCATAGAAATCGGGAGCGTGGGTAAGAATAAGCTTAGTTTTAGCTTAATGGTACTGGTTGACTACTAGACTTGAAATATCTCACTTTTACGATGATCAATAATAAAGAAAGCAGTGTGAACAAGAAGCCGCTCCAGATCAACTGGTGAATTCCTAATTGAGAAATAAACCAGCCGCCAATAGAGGTTCCTAAAGTAATTCCGAGATTCGAGAACGAGACGAATAAACTATTGCCGAATTCAGGGGATTCTTGTGCCTCACTCATTAACCACGTCTGACCTACAATTAATCCGCCAGAATGAATGATTCCCCAAATAAATACCATGAAAATCATAGGAACGAAATAAGAGCCTAAATAATAAACCAATAAATAGGCTATTAAATATGCAATTAGAAATGATATTACGGTATTTAGGATGTTTTTTTGTAGCAAGAATCCAAATAATTGATTCCCTGCAATCATAATGACGCCGAATATAAGTAACATGCCACTGATCAGAGAGCCATTCATGTTAGTTACTTTCGCAAGGTACTCAGCAAAGTAACTATAAACCGAAAACATGGCTGCAAACATAAACATAACCGCAACAATATTTAGCCATAACCCTGGCTTACGTAGTATACCGATCTGTTTTCCAATAGACATTTTTTCTTTAACCGGCATAGAAGGAAGCAAAGTAAGTATCCCTATAAATGCAAGAGCGTTTACTACCGCTCCAAACATGAAAGCAGCTTCTAAGGAAAACAGTTCTGCAATATAAGAGGTCAATGGTACACCTAGAGCAAATCCAACGGTAACTCCCGTGAAAACTTTAGTAACGGCTTGGCCACTTTTTTCTGGTGGTACAAGTGAAGCTGCAGTAACAAGCGCGATTGAAAAGAAGAGCGGATGAAGTGCTGCAGGTAGGATTCGAAAAATAAGCATAACTTCAAAATGTGTGGTAAAAGCATAAATAATATTCGAAATAACGAACATAAGTATAGCAGTTAGTAAAAGTACTTTTCGGTTAATCCCAGATACCAATATCATTAGAAATGGCCCCGAAATCGCAACAACAAGAGCAAATACACTGACTAATAAGCCCGCTTGTGAAGTTGAAATAGCAAACTTTTGTGCTATTTGTGGTAATACCCCGACAACACTCATTTCTGTTGTAATAATTCCGAATACACCTAATGCCAGCATAATTATAAGTAGAGGGCTTATCTTTTTCATTTATGAAATCTCCATTCTTTATGTATAATCATAATATATATATATATCTAGATAAATAGATGTATTATTGCAAAAAAAAAGTCCCTCCTCCCTATTTATAATTCCCTTTGAACATACTCGGCAAACTCTTGTATCGTTTTTTCATTTCGACGATAATACGTCCATTTTCCAATACGTTCAGATTCTAATAATCCTGCATTCTTCATTGTTAATAAATAACTAGAAATAACCGACTGAGCGAGCCCCGTTTTCACTTGGATTTCTCCTACACATACTCCAACTCGAAAACTAATCCCTTGTCTTAAATAAGGCTCTTCATCAAAATAATTCTCCGGCTCTTTCAGCCATAATAAAATTTGCTGTCTTGTTTCATTTGATAATGCTTTATAGATCAATGAAGGTTCCATAACCAATATTATATCTATTTTTATAGATTTGTAAATATGTTCATGCGGCAAATGTATGGAAAGGGCCATAAACTTCTTCTAGTGATAATTCGCATTATGCTGTTAAAACAGGAAAGCTTCCATAATCTCTGGTTTCTCGGCCAAATGCTGCATACCAACGCTTCGCCCCTTTCGCTCGTGATAAAGCCAGAACGCATCGCAAGCTCTGGTTAACACATTCTCTTGTAAACGGTCGAGAGATATATCGAGCAGTTGGTGATCCCCTTCTTGATCTCCATTACTCAAAAATTTGTAATTTGTGGAATCGTTAACATTGACGCCTATGGCTTCAAAAAAGGACCGTCCAATTTCCAAAGCCTCGGAAGCGTTTATACTCTCTGTATCATAAATCGCGATTCCCGTGACCAATTCAAACACCTACGATTGATGCTGTTTGTTGGTTCTTGCGAAAGACTAATTTCGTAGCAACTCGTCCCGTGCTTCCGTCAGCGCAAACCCCAACAGGTTTCTGCCCCGCCATTTCAGGGGATTCTCCGCGTCCGGATTAGACTGTGCCATACCGATACCCCAAATGCGGTCACGCGGGCTGGCTTCGACAAGAATGCGCTTCTTCGTCGACTTCAGATAATCGCCAAGCGCCGGATTCTGTGAAAACTTGGCCAAGCTGGCTCTCTTGACGATGTCGTAGCATTCCTTGTCCCAAATATCCTTGTCAAAGTTTTGGACCGCACGTCCATAGGCTTTCATCTCCTTCGGGTGTTTCGCTTTTAGGATCGACTTCAGCATTTCCTCATCGCCGAACAGCCTTGCTTTCTCGGCCATCATAAACTGCTCAGCGCAGGAGTATTCTGTTTCTTCTACCGTGAACGGACACATCCACCATTGGCTGAAACAGCTTTTGTCGATGTTTCCATCCTTAGGTGGCGTATGGCCCCAAAAGAATACAAACTTAAACGTTTCTCCCTCGTTATATGCTTTTCTTAACTCATCGAGATTGTAAATCATCGCTTATCCTCCAAATTTCTCCGATACAACCGGGATGGTCGATGTCCCGCGTTTTCGGTGTAATGATCAGTTTCCGACACAAGATCAGCTACTTTGCGCCGGAAGGCCGCTTTTAATAGTTCTTTATCCAAAATAACCTCATAAACTCGTTGGAGCTCCGTCAAAGTAAAATGCTTCGGCATCAAGTGAAGCGCAATATCGGTATAATTTACTTTTCCTCGTAGCCTTTCGATCGCGTAAGCTAGGATTTTCGCATGGTCGAAGGCCAATCCGTCATTCGATACGATCTTATAATCTATGCTGGTCGATGTAGTCTTCGCAGTCATCGTTCTCGCTACGACTGCCGAAAGTTCTTCTTCCTCACTGCTTAGTTTCAGTTCGTAGTCCAGTGTCTTGAAATATCCACCCTCAATTAGCTCTTTCTGCTCGCGTAGCAGACGATATGATAACTTAAACCAAGCGGCGTCGGTCGCGTCATCCCCTGCCTTAAGCTCCAACTTATCACTATTGATTAGAGCCATATAGCTGCAGCTCATAACCCATGTTCGGGGGTCACGACCGATATCACTGAACGTATACAACTGCTCTAAATAAACATCCTCCACCCCGGTTTCCTCGCGTAATTCCCTTGCCGCAGCCTGCTCAGTCGTCTCGTTCGGCTGAACAAAACCCCCAGGAAGCGCCCATTTGCCCAGAAAAGGGTGCCCTCCACGGCGAATAAGGAGAACCCGAAGCTCCTTATCTGGCAGTTTACGATAACTGTCCACCTCAACATTGGTCACGGTGAAGATAACCATATCTGTCGCCACCGAAGGCCGCTCGTAATCTCCTGCCCGGTAACGCTGCAAAAATTCACCTTCCGTAAGTCCATCGCGATCCAACAAATCCAAGTTTTTTCGCCTCCTTGATTTTCTTTCTAATTGTTTAACTCCCCAAAATAATTCCCGTAGGGCTCGAACTTGGCTAATACCTCATCTACCTTACGTATCCGCTCCTCCAGACTCCCTCGTAACGTAATGTAAGGTATCCGCCGCTCGTTAAGATCTGCGATGATCTGCTTATGAAAAACATGGCGCTTCTGATCTCCACTGCGGTCCCATGTATCATCGTATGGAATATCGTCGTCGCATAGGAAGAACAGATCGTAGCGTTGCGCGTTCTCCAGCGCGATCTGGGTTAAGAGCTCAGGAGCTCCAGCGTGGTAATCCAGAGCGAACATATACGTCGTAATCGCATTAGTATCGACAAATAGAAATCGGTTCGCCAAAAGTAAAGCCTGCTCTTCACGCTCGATATGACCGACCGCGATTTCATTGAAAGCTTCTAGGCCAATTCTACGGTCGACCTGATGCTCGGTCCAATAATCCCGTCCATACTCGCTCGCGTAAGTCGTGTCATATCGCCGTGCCAGCGCTTCAGTGATCGTCGACTTACCCGTCGACATTGCTCCAACGAATACCACTTTCGTGATCAAATCCCGGTACACAATATCACTTACGAACTCCCTGTGCTTATAGGGATCGGAACGCACCATCGTCGCTGAAATCGGAACCCGCTCACGGGCTTCGTCCACCCGCCGATCTACCGCACCTAAAGCGATACTCATATGCTCGCCGTAAAACTCACTTGAGTAAAAATGTGTTACTTGCTCACCGTTCAGCACACCCAGTATATACTGCTCTTCCCGAATTTCATGCTCCCTGTCATTCGAATAACCATCCGGTCCGTCCCAAGCTTCGATTACACGAACTGCCGGATAGAGCTTACGAATCCAATTCGCTCGAACATGAAGCGGAATCGGGGTGACCGTCGTCTCATAGATGACCACGATCAATTCATCGACTTCCTGCAACGCCGTTTCAATCATATACTGATGCCCTTTATGCAGCGGGGCAAACTTTCCTAGTGTTAGTCCAAGTGTTTTCATGCCGCCACCTCCTTAGCTCCTTTGTTCCAAATATAGTACCCGTAAACCGCGTTGACCAGATATGCGCTCCACATTACGATCATCATCAGGCCTTCACCACTACCATCGAGCATCCGAATCACCCACAATAGCACCGTAAACAAATTCAGCACAATATAGACCAGCCATTGTTCCTTGAATCTTCGAACCATTAAGAAGGTCGCCACAACAGATAGCACCGTCGTAGTAGCATCGATGTATGGTGAGTTCTGACCCGAAATGAACGAAAGCCCGAATCCTAGCAGTACACATCCGATTACACAGACCACCCCAACGAAAAAGAGTCCTCTTAGATCCATCTGACGCATAGTCAGCTTACCGTCTTCTTTGCGATTATTTTTCCACATGTAGAAGCCAATGACATTCATAGGAACGAAGAATAACAAATTCAGCATTACCTCTCCAAACAAACCGTTAATATAGGCCAAATAAGCATAACCGACGGTATTGTACATGCCGAAAACATAACTCATCAGATTGCCCTTCGCTGCAAGTACTACACAAAGCACCCCAGTAATAAAAACCGTAAACCCGAAAAATGAGTCCTTTGAATTTACCGTAAACCCGACAGCGATTGATGTAAATAGCAACAACCACACGATTTCGAACAGATTCCAGCCACCCACAACTCTTCTCATCTTTTACCCCTCCGTTTTCACTGAAGCGTAGACTGAAAAACACGAATCACTTAGTAACTTTTTGTTAATAACAATTTGTTACTATCAAAATTAACAGAAAAACCAGCCAAGGGCAAGTAAATTATTCCTTATTTATCGCAGGCTGGTTTTTATTTATTAATGAGGGTTCGTTATGAGTGGATTATAAATCCGTTGCTGCTTTTACATCGTGGAGGTCTTGGCTTCAGCCCTTAAGACGGTTCCCCAAAGATTCAATTGCCAAGTGAAGTGCAGTCAAGCGGCGTTCATTTATTGTTTTTTGAGAACTACCTTCTTTTGATTTTGCTATCTGTTTTTCGATCGATGGAATGACACCTTCAAGAATATCTTTAGAAGTCAATATTGTTTCTTGATCATAGACAAACCCACTCTCATTCCAAACATCTTTCAGGCTTTCTAAACCGATCTTCACGGCATTTCTTCTCTTTAGGACAAGGGTTGTATTGGAACCTTTTTCGGTCATGCTTGTATAAGCATTTGACAGCTTATTAAAAGTCGATTCCAAAGATTTAATAGATAAATCTTGGATTTCTTGACTCACAGTTTTCATATAATAACCTAGCTTTCTATTTAGTTTAATGACTTTGAAGATCGCATTACATCAAGGAGCTCCTCATAGATACCTGGATTTGCGCAAATCATTTCTTCACCATATAAATCTGAGGGGAAGTCGTTAGGCACTACTCCAACATGCCCTGTAATAGCTCCTGCTTCTCGAGCAATTAAACCAGCTGCTGCTATATCCCAAGGTGCTAACGTCTCTGTATGTGCATCCAATTGGCCGGAAGCGACATAACAAATATCTATCGCTGGTGCAGCCAAACGACGAATATCTTTACAGTGGGTTGCCAGAATTCTCATTCTTTCAAGTGCAGGTCCCACCTTTCCCTTATCGTGTGGAAAACCAGTACCCACGATTGCTAAAGATAAAGGTCTGATATGATCAATATAAAGAGGTTTTGAGTTGCAATAAGCCCCTCCACCTTTTATGCCAACATAGGTCACACCTAAGTCTGGAGCATAGACTACCCCTGCCCAAACAACCCCATCCACTGCGATTGCTGCAGAGATTGCAAAATGGGACATTTTATGGGCATAGTTTACTGTCCCGTCTAATGGATCTATGACCCATAAGGGGCCTTCATATGTTTCTTTCTCGGTTTCCGGGGCCAGCTCTTCTGAGAGAATACGATGATTGGGATAACACTGTAAAATAGCTTCACGTATAATTTGATCGGAAGCTAAATCGGCTGTGGTAACTAGTTCCCCTGCATTTTTATATGAAACTTCTACACGTAACTCATTTCGTAATCTGATTAATTCATTTCCCGCTGTTTGAAGTACTTTTGTCATAAAATTTGCCCACTCAAACGCTTTACTCTGCATTGGGTTTCCCCCTTTAATTCAATTCAAAATCCCATCTTGAAAAAGGTTAAACATAAGTTATCGTGTATAGCTAGGCTGTTCCAGCGTAATTGGATTCGGATTCCTGAGTACCCATTGTACGGCCAGTTCGCATAGTCTGGCAGGCTCATCATTACCCTTTCCGCTGTGAAGTTCTTTGACGAGTACTGTTACCTCCTGAAGTGCAGCAGGATCTAATGGTGTACCTAAGCTAAAATAATCTAACAAACAATTAAGCATTTTACGATATTGTTGATCCCAGTTGATACCGTCATGATCTAAAATTTCGTATGACACTTTACCTGTAATACGGATAACCTCACCTTGTACGGTTTTCGCATGTCCTTTTGATGGAATTAATAAACTCCAGAGTTCATGATGTTGAGCCTGCCATCCCATTGCTGATACGGTTATGGAAGAGACGCCGTCATGTGTCTTACGCTTCTCTATTGGAGTAACATGAAATAGTTCATATAGACGTTTAAGTGCTTCATCGGTTTGAATCAAAGATTCCTTATTAAAACCTTCTCTATGAAATTCAAATTCAGTTCCGATACGATTAATAGAGTCTTTCATTTCCGGCGTTACAGTGGCCCCAGCTTTAAGCAAAAGTTCTGCAACTTCAGCCATGTTGACAATATCCGCATTTTTGCACAATGCCAAAGCTTTTTCTAATGGAGTCTGTTGCATCTTATTCTTCACGCTGATATTTACACCTTTAGTAACCAACATATCCACCGCTTTTGGTTTAAATGAACCTGCGGCAGCAAATAAAGGTGTCTCGTTTCGACTGTCGATCGCTTCTAAGTCGGCACCCAAATCAATCAGTAATTCAGGATTTCCGCACCAACTTCTCGCATGGCTGTGCAATGGTGTTTCTCCGTAATTGTCGCTAGCATTTATATCAGCACCCTGTTCCACGAGCCATCGAACCAACTCATCAGGTACATTGTAAAAGGCCAAGGCTGTCGATTTACTGTAACCGCCTCGAGCATCTAATTCGCATTTGGTAAATACCTCTTTTAAAGCAGGTATGTTGCCTTCTTCAATGAGTTCATCAAAATTTTTAGGTAAGTTTTTTTTCTTCTTGCCCATATGTACATTCCCTCCTTTTGTCAAAGCACCATTGTAATCTTCACCGGGAACCGGGATGTTGTGAATTAGTTCAATATTCTTATGAGGTCTTCATGACATATAATTGCAAAATGGTTTGGTCAAGTCTGTCTTTAATGAGAATCGCATTTGCATATTGAGTAGGAATGCCTTCATAGCCATAATAAATACCTGCCAACCCTCCGGCAATGGCGCCAATCGTATCAGAGTCACCACCTAGATTGGCAGCCTTCTGTACGACTTCTTCGAAATTGGATGTATGAAGCAAAATATGTAGTACCCATCGGAAAGTATGTACGACAAAACCACTCGGCGGACAATCTGGTAGCGCAGATACATGTTCTTCGTATTCACTTCCTGCAATCTCAGCCTTAATAGACGTTTTTAAATCTTTTCCCTTCAGTAGACGGTGAGCAATTCGGTTGTACATGACACAGACTTCGGCACATCTGGGATCATAATGCGTCATTCGAGATTGCATGATCGTCACTCGATCGATATCAGCAAGCTCCTTATAAGCCAGCGCAACCGGCAGGCACCGCATGAGTGATCCATTCCCGCCGCTTTGTCCCATATCCATGTGAGCAACAAAAGCCGCTTCAAACCAGTCACCTTCATATTTTTCAAAAACACGACGAATAATGTTTCCTATATCTTTTGGCCGCGATTGGTACCATTCCATAAAAAAACGCCCGATCGCTTCCATAGGCTCCTCCGTATTCTCGAGTATCCCATCAGCCACACCAAGCGTCATCATCGTATCGTCGGTGACTTCCCCCGGTTCCAAGCTCCATACCCCGCCGCCGATGATTTCTGTCAAATAACCGTACTGTGCCTTAATCTCCCGATCAGTCATAAATTCAGTTGTTCCGCCAAGAGCGTCTCCGACAGACACGCCATACATTCCACCTCTGATCCGGTCCATTAACTTATTGTCCATTCCAATCCCTCATTTTTTTCCAACTTAAATTTCTGAATTTTTATTTTCTTCCTCATCGGCTTCATACTGATTCCCCATCACTTCAGTAAGGGTAAGTAGTACCCATTGGTTCACTTCATCGTATCCTGATACTTCGGCAATCACACGATACCGTGGATAAATCCATTCAGCAGGGGTTTCTGATTTCAAAGCCAATGTGTCCGTTATACCTACAGCCTGAGGTTCCAGTAAGTTAATCAAGGTACCTTGTGGAAAAAAAGCTTCGATATACCCTTCGACTCGAGTACCTACTGGAAACAGCTTTTGGGTTCGATGCCAGTCTTCCATACCAAGTTGAAGCTGCTCGTGCCAAAGATCCTCAAATTCCGCCTGACTAATTTCCTTGTAATAAGATTCCTCGGCATCTAGTGGTTGTTCTGCCAGCATGAAATGATAGTGATCATGTTTTCGATTGGATGTGATCCAGATGGCATCATCATGGTTAACCATCTGTCTGTATGCCACACCGTCGTTATCAATTTCAAAATACCAAGTTCCCATTCCCGGCTCCTGTACATCTTTTAAATACTTCAAAACAGTCACTCCAATCAGCTAGACATGTGCTATTTGATGTCCTATTCGTTTGTTAATATAGATATCGTCTTCTGTCTTAGCTAGAATATAGGGAGCAATACGTGTTTGTGAAGTTCCCTGCGAGTAGATCTTCCTTTCGAATAAAAAACTGCAATTCTCCAGCGTCCCACCAGCAAAAACCAACACTCTGATCAGAATCTAGCGCGAGCAACAATAGCGTATCCTGTACTTCCTGCTTCGCTCTATCCGAATCACCTTTGAAATGATCTGTGATCTGTTCCAACGCTGAATCCGTTGAATAGTTATACTCTTGTCCAGTCAACAGTTGAAGTGCTGCTTCGTATTCGCAATCCCCATGCTGGGTAGAGGGATAACCAAACATGACTGCCAGATCACCTGAATTGTTATCATTTAACTCGAAGCAGAGATCTTCGTATTGTTCATAATCATGTTCATCATCTTCCACGATATCGTAATCTACATAGCCATAATTAGGAGGTTCCAACGTTGATCTAGCGCTCACACGATAACCAGTAAACTGGCCCTCAATGGTAGTCACTTTAGGCGAAGGGTAACGTTTAGCTTCATGAAGCTTGTCCTCTGATACATAAATCACCTTGTGCTCAATTCCATACGCAGGTTCATCCACTCCAACGAAAAATTACAACATACCTTTGGCAGGCAGCAGCGCTTCTACATCATGAGGTACCAATTCACTTAAACGCAGTTGAGCCAAGAACGTCATCGGAGTACCCTCAGAATTGAGCGGCCATTCCTCGTTATCAGGTAGGTCAGGGTCTCCTCCTATACGAGAAGGACATATTTCCGTATATGTATCGATCTCTTTTTTAGATAAGCGAATGCCTTGGCGTACAGACTCCTTTAGGTAATCCATAATATGTTCGAATTGGTTCTCGCAAACGATTTGCTCGAGCTTACTTTGATTGTTAGCACTTAGCAATCGATTCACCTTCCCTATGTGTAAAGTCTTAAATTCTATGTTCCATGAAAATTCAAATAATCAATAATAAAAAAACAGCTTCATTGTAACATATGGTATAGTTCTAGAAACCTTTATTTATAGATGTTACTATTTTAAAGGTAGAGACTGCCAGATACATATGGAGTATTTTTTATTAATCATTTGGAGGTAGAAATGAATTAATCTCTTATTGATCAACTGCAAGAATGGCATGAAGAAGACGAACATCAGCAAATCGTAGACACGCTGACAGCAATTCCTGATGAAGAACGAGACTATGAAATGATCAGTAGCTTAGCCAGAGCTTATAACAATTTGGGACAGTACGAAATAGCACTAGATCATTTTGAGAGCATTGCCGAAGCTGGCAAACAGGATCCGTTATGGCACTATCGAGTAGGGTTTGCTCTTTTTCATTTGAAGCGCTTTGAAGAAGCGGTACAAGCATTCCGCAGATCTGATGAGCTAGAGCCTAATGATCAAAATACGGAATCTTTTTTAAGTTGGAGCACACAAAAAGCAAAAAAGAGAAAATTTACGCCTCGCTAAGAAAAGAGCATCTCAAGAGGTTAACGGATCCCAAGCGGGAAAGATTCCTTTTTCAGATATGTCGCTATCTGATTTTTGGGAAGACAGTGATTATTCAAGTGAAGCTTATCAATCGGATTCACCGACGGATGCACTCATTGATTCGATTGAGAATGAGCTTGG
This sequence comes from Paenibacillus sp. FW507-14B1B, assembly GCF_058781425.1. Classification (NCBI taxonomy): domain Bacteria; kingdom Bacillati; phylum Bacillota; class Bacilli; order Caryophanales; family Paenibacillaceae; genus Paenibacillus; species Paenibacillus sp. FW507-14B1B. Next base: position 482,071 of record NZ_JBYSWS010000001.1, read on the forward strand.
TTACAAGATCCCCTCCTCTTACATTTACATGATGAAGCAGCAGAATGGCGGGGTCCCGAAGAACACTTGCTTCCCAACAGAAGAACCCAGTTCCTGGGCAGAGGATCATATTGCGATTACAGGTATCATGGGGATTGGTCGCGAGAAAAGCTATTCCCTGTGCGGGGAGTTCGGCAGCCCTTTTATGATTGAGGAATGGGGGTATCCTAACATTGGAGTAGTGATCTGTGACTGTCCTTCAGCAGGACATGATGTCGTGATGTTAGACTACCGGGCATGCGGTAAAGATGGTGAGCCTGAAGTCGTTCATGTCGATCAAGAAGACGATTATGAGATTACTTTCCTTGCTGATAATTTTGAGGAGTTTATAAAAGGTTTAGTGAACGAAGAAGAATATGATACTTCTGAAGAAGACAAAATAGCAGCTTTGAATAAAGTAGCTAGTGCCAAATTTTCTCCTCTGCTGGAGGAGCTGTGCTTTCCCGTAACCGAAGTGCAGCAGGTTGAACAGATAATCCGCCGTATTTGTACACGGATTGTCGAAGAGAAAGGCCATTTTCATTTTCATGCGGATGAATTATCGTATGTCATGTATGATGTGCAGTTTTGGTTATATACCAAGTCGTTTCCGGACACGAGTCGCGATCAATATCTGGAAGCCTATCAGAATATCATCCCATTTGGCAAAGAATTCGATATAGGCGGATATGCTCCTGCGTTTATTACAGATTGGCTTGATCAACGAATTAAGGAAGGTCGGATCGTACAGGAGAATGGGATGATTCGGTTTACCGAGGCGTATGCAGAGGAAGTAATTCAGAAATTACAAGAAGCTTAATTGAAGATCAAACTCAAGCCTACAATGAAAAAGAGCTCGCTTCCAAAGCGGGCTCTTGAATTATGTTTTTCCCGGGTCTCTACCATTCATTCTTTTACATCGGATTTATTTGGCCCAGTTTCTCCTTCAGCCTTACAGCAAGTTCCTTGAAGCGTTTTTCCTCTGCCGAGTCCAGATCATCCGATTCCTCCTTCTCCAGCCAGTAATCTCCCTCCAATAGTTCATACATGTCGAGAAGCGTAATTTCTGGAGTTAATGGATTATGAAAAACAGTCAGCATCGGTTCTGGACCGTCATCCCAGTTATATTCGTTCATAATGGCATGTATTATTACAGGCGAATTTATTCGTTCTATCCTTTTGCACATCTTGTTCTGCGACTCTTCATACAGAACCTCATCAACAATTTCTTGCTCCTCAGGTGTAAGAGTAAGGCGAACAGCTCCTTTGGTTTCAAGCAGAAGGTCAGCGAGTTTAATATCTTTGCGGGCTGCGTTCCAGGCCGTATCTAATATGCCGAGTGATGAGTTAAGTTGAGCTCCAGCTTCTATAAGTTTCAATATAGCCTCAACTTGCTTGAACTTTACCGCTTTTTTAAGCGGCGTATCACCCAGTTTATCCTGTGCTTCAAGATCTGCTCCATGCTTGATCAATATTTCTATCGCCTGAACAGGCATTCGATAGGTTAGAAATAACATCAGCGGTGTTCTCCCCCGCTCATCCCGTTCGTTCACATCCAGTTCTGCAGCTGCTTTTTGTACCTGTGAAAGATCAGCTATCTTGCTTACTTCCTTCCAGTTCAAGAATACTCCCCCCCTTTTGTCTTCGTGCTTACCATAGATAATCAACACCATTCAGCTTTGCTGATAAAGTGTTGCTGTGATCCTGTCCTTTAGACATATAAACATATAAAAAATGCCCTCACTATACTCGTCGAAATCAGCATAATCGATCTGCCCTATAAACTCCATTCTACGTTCACAACAAGGACAAATCGGATACTCCGCATCCTGCACCCAGCTCGGATGGCCGCCGATCTGCGAATCCAACTGAGACATCGTCCATACTGCGGCATAATACGGCGATTGCGGCTTAGTGGAAAGCGTTAATCTAGATGAGGATCTCGTATTGGTATCTACATCTTCAACATCCGAAAGATAATCCGGCTCCTGATTATCACGGCTCCAGACTGGCTCGCCTCGATTGTCCAGCTCCATGTAAATCGTGCTAAAGGCACCACAATTTTCACAGGTTATCACCTGCAGGTTCTCCATGGGCAGGATAAGATGTTGCAAGGCCGGATGATTGGTATCTACGTCTATCAGCTTTGTTAACTTCCTTTTACACCATGGACATGTAGAATGGCTTGTCTCAAGAAAACGGGCATGATGTACTTCCTTTATATCACCTTGCTGTTCATCATGATGTGGATCTGTCTGCCTGATCGCATAGCATAAATGATTTACTAGGTTGCGTCTCTCTCCATCCGGGGTAAGCTCCCACCCACCATCGAGAGTATAATGTTCAGGTGCTACATTCAACTGCTCCGCCCATATTGGCGGCTGTGTTTGCCATTTCCGAAACTGGTCTATAACCACAGGATCACCAATCCATCCAAGTGCGAGGAGAATGTGATTCCGATTGTCCTCATCCCATGTCACCCGATCCAGAAGCTGGTCTCGAATGTGTTGCGATGCATCTTTAAAAAGAACTGAATTATAAAATAAGTCATGCTGTATGAGCTCAGGCAAAACATCCGATATATTATGCTCCCGGTAGCACACTAGAGATAGAAGAATGTTCTCCGCTTCACTTTCATGGTTACTACCGAGTAATTCTATTGCATATTTCAGCATTCGGTCTGCTTCCTGATCGGATAAGGATATGTACATCTGCTCTTTACTCAATGAGTAAGGAACGTATTGTATAAGCGGGTCATGTTTTCTAGGTGCATGTATCACTTTGAGAATGTCTACTGGATCTATCAATTTCTCATACAGATTCACTGTTTTGCGGTGCTTCTCAATATAAGCCTGCTGTTTTTTTCGTTCCTGCTCTTGGAAGCAGGGCATGCAGATGCCGCCTGTTTTGGCAGCGGTGTTCGGCAGAATCGTCGCGCTGCAGCCTTCTGTTTTGCATGGTATACGTTCCGTCAAATTTAATTCCCCTTCCGTTCCATAGGACTTACTAAAAAAAGCGTCTCCTTAGAGACGCTAAAATTTGAACTCAGTTTCCTGAACGTTCTCCATCGGTTGTTATCTTGCTTATTTCAGCGATGCTGGCAGTTTCACGCCAAGGAGTTTCCCCTCAGCTTGAATGATGATCATATCACCAGTCTTTAGCGTTGCCCCATGTAAATCTGAACCGGTTGTTACTCTAAAAATAGGATTGGTTGTCAATAAATTGGTCCCAAGAAGGGTCCCATTCCGCTGTGCTCGATAAACTCCATTTCCATACACATCAATCTGAGCAAAAGGTGCATCACCATACCAGCCGACCTGTCGATTATTCACCATCTTCATGCCAGTGATTTCATTCGTTGAACTATTTCTGAAAATCAGCCGATCCTGCACAATATCAATTAATGTCCAATTATCTCCATAAGGTATCTTAAATGTACGAAGAGGAACCGGATTTGGCTTATAGGAGTCGAAATCATATTCAGCCACCTTATCAGCTTGCTGAATGTAAATCTTGTCTCCATGTACGATTAAATCGCCTTGTCCATACGGATACGGCGGCTCTTCTGAGCGTTTCCAGTTGTATTCCCGAGTGCCTTTCTTTACCCCAGTCTTAAGATTGTATATATTGACGATGACTTTGCGTTCAGGCAGTGACTCATAATCCGTCATTAACTCTGAATGATAGTCAACCGAATACACAAGACCATCTTTAATGCGAATGGCATCACCCTGGCCGAAAATCCCCCATAACTTCTTCCCTGTTTTCTTATCAAAAGCGTCCAGTTGTACGTTTGTTAGTGCCCCTTGAACAAGGAATGTCCGAAGGATAACACCATTCGATTCCTCAAGGTAATCGGTCCCGTTTCCTCCTGGTTCGTCTGCTTTCCAGCGTAACTTACCTGTTGTTTTATCAAAAGCAAAGGTAGCACTTCCTTTAATCACATAGAGTGAATCAGATGTCGGCACAATGGCCTCCATACCCAGCTGCTCCTTAACAAAAGCCGATGATTTCGATAGCCAATTTACCTTTCCTGTCTTCGCATTCAGAGCAAACGGCTTCTGATCTCCTGAAAGGCCATAAATGATCCCGTTATCATAAACAACATAAGGTGTCAGGTTTTTACCATAACTCCACAGCTGCTTACCCGTCTTCGCATCCAAGGCAACAAGCTTTTTCCCAACAATAGTGAACACCTTGCCTTCTTCTGCAACTGCGTTATTCCCGGAAAAGGCATTATCGATTCGCTCTAACTTGTTGTCCACTTTTAACGACCAGGAAGGTTTCAGTTCAGGCACCTTAATTTTTGAAAATGCAGCTCCGTTATGAATTGAAATATCAGCTTTTTCTGCAATCACGGGTAAAGATAATGAAGAAGTTACTAACAGACCAGCAAGTACACCTGCACCTAGACGTTTAAAAAAATGATCAAACAATCGTTTCTTTTTGATGTCCATTTGAGTTTATCCTCCCTATCAGGTTAAAATTCTCTATCCATCTGACAATAAGACACTCGTTAGGGAGAAAAAGTTGCATGTTAATTTACAAAAATGGTTTGTTTATCATTTTATAATCTAATATATCGTTATCAACCATATAGCCCAGAAATCCAGCTATACCGAGCCTCTACTGCCCAACTTATAAACAAAAAATTGAAAGACCGTTTGAATGAACAGAAAAATCATTGATATAAACAAAGACATGTAGATATAGCTAAGAACAAGTCTCATCCCCGTAAAGAAAAAACTAATAAGGAGGGCCACATTTATTCCTAACATCAAGTACGCTGAAATAACGATTAACATACCGCCTAGTCCTTTTAGATTAAAACTTTATAAATAGCCCTGTCCATAAGAGGGGACAGCATCGGTCCCATTATGATCGCAATGAAAAAGATGGGTACAAAGTTGAAAGAAAATATGCCTACAAAAGAAGAATACGCAGTATTGGAAAGCCTCTCGGATTCAGGAGTGTACATGGTCCAAGAAACATACAAGGTATACAGCACAGCTGACAACACCGCAGCTATCGCTTTTACCATAAATAACCTTTTTTGTGTAACATTCTATTCCCCCGTTTCTTAATCACTAGAAGATGAATGAAGTCATTCCTATTAAATTAAACGTGTAGTATTTAAAATTTGTTGAAAATCTAATTAGATGGGAAGTAGCTGATACCACAACTGTGTATGTAGGTTCTTTCAAAGTATGTATATTCGAAAAAGCTTTAGCGATCGCTTCCTGCATTGCATCTGCACAATCGTCATCATTTTTCAGAATGGATCTGGATATGATATATAAACTTTGCTGGCAGGCCCGTATTAATGTTACAAAAGCATTAAATACCTGATTAGGTTCACAAAAAACAACAAAACTTTAATGTTTATACAAATCAAATAGCCTGCCAAAATGGCAGGCTATTTGTCTATTTTGCTCTAGTATTCAAGTTGGCTTACTAGTTCGAAGAATAATTAATAATGATAGCTTCTTGCGTACCTTCATCGTAAGCGATCCACAACTCATCACCAACAACTACACCATATACTGGTTCAATGGTCTGATGAATGTGGTAGGTAACTCCGTCCTTTTCTGCAATAATATTGGCTATTGGACGTTCTCCCTTTGTTCCGTCAAAATGTACGGAGCGCACTTTAGCCGCGCCCTGCTTACCTCGAAGTAAACGGGATTCCTTCTGTAAATCGTCTACTTCCATGTTGACTGGAACGACTGTACCCACATTTACGGACTGGTTTACTGGCACAAATAGACTATTAGATTTACGGAATCGATCCGCCCCGCTAGTAATCATGACTTCCATAAGCATAAGCTGCTTATTATCTATAACGATCGGCATTTTCTGCACATGGATCACTTCACCTTGCAGGGAGAGTTGGTCCGATGCCTTTTCTGAGTTCTCACTACCATACCTGAAGATTCTCGCCATTCCTTGTATCAAAATAAGATTCGCTCGTTCACCCGTACGGTATTCAAATCCGAAAGGCTGCACGACCGGTATCGTATAAACGCGTCCTTGGGCCGAGAAATGAAGCTGAAGGGCTTCCCCACGATTTACTCTTCCATATCGATCAATATGGGTGAGGACCGCATCATTAATCATTTCTGGATTGGATGCCTGTGTCTTATACGTCGCATTTCTAAGATCCTCTTCTGTAAGGAAAATAGCCTTGTGTTTCTTTCGGTTGTAACTGATTACCACCGGATCACCAACTTGAGTAGGGTCCACAAAGGATATAACCTTCTTGATCTCAACCTCTTTCATTTGACCCCCATCTTCGAACACTACGGTAAATCGAACCAGAGGTCGTTCATTCACGAACGTACCCGTTTCTTCCATATGAATAATTCGTCCCTGAACTTGCTGGCCATCTCTCATTTTATTCATTTTTGATCTCGCCAACATGCGAGGAGCGATTGCGAGACTTATGAATGTGATTAGTATAATGAAGACCCAGACTGCCCAGTTAATAACAATCGGTCCGCCTTGTTTAATATAACTCCAGAAACTTTGAAGCGAAACTTTGTTTTGGACTTCAGCAAGAGCCCAGTTCTCGACCTGCTCGCCCGAAAGAATTCTCGCCTGCTGAATCTCCATATCGACATAGCCTGCCGTACTCTCTCCACCATTATCTCCACTACTATAGTAAAGGACGCTACTTCCCAAATTCTTATGGAACTCAGTCTTGTCATTTTTTAAATTCTCGTAGGGTAGCTGCTCCAGAAGAGCAGTGGCATCTTGAGATTTCCCGGATTTCTCATTGAATACATATCCAGTAACTGTTCCATTTAATTCATCTTCTGCAGTAGATCCCGCAATCAGGACTTCCTCGTCATTCAACAAGAATACTCGAGCTTGATATACCGGCTTGGGCGTAGGAACTGCACTTCCCCATCGATTCTCGTTAGCGTTAAAAAACGATGCTTCTTCAGGGTAGTTGCCATTTTCGCGTACCAACTTGGCGTTATTAAAACCAAAGATTTTAGCGAATTTAGCCCCAGCCCGATCCTGTTCGGTAAATGTATTCACTTCTTCATTCTTAAGCATAACGGATAAATCACCATTTTTGCCTAATATACCGCTGACAAATGCTGTTCGATCGTCCTTTAAAGCCACTGAAAATAAGGGTACTGCCTTGTCATTCTTAAAGCTCCCATGCACTTCATCAATCCGAACCGGCCTTGACGGAAGTACCCCCTCTTCGTTTAAATTGACTTTATCCAGCTTACCGTCCTTCACCTGGGCTAATATAAATGTATCAAATGGCGTATCCCCTGCTACAATGAGTCTGCCGCGCCAGGAATAAACATCTGATTTCCATGAGCCTGACAGCTCCATCGTTCCCTGAGCCAATTCTTCCACCTTCCCTGTTGAGTGGAAGTAATTGATTTGTAGCCCACGTGAGTCATCATAGGTTGGGATGATAGTACCATCTTGATGATAAGTTGCCGGCCCTAGCCCTCCACTGAAATCGGTTAGTATAGTCGTATCTTTAATTACGGTTTCCTTATCAGTATCAAAAAGATAAACATCATATTGCTCTCCAACTGGGTGCTTTGCCAAACCAATTAATTTCTTTCCCCCATCTAGCATATAGACATTATCAAAGGATGGTGTATATTCATCAATATAATCCTTATAGTCATTCCACATGAAAAAACTTAACAATATGACTGGAATAAAAAATATTAAATTGCCGAGAGATATCGCTCGCTTTTTTCTCATCTTGTTTCTCTCCCTTTAAATCATGAAAGTTTCTTTATGATCGTCTGAATATGTTATGTAAAAGACAGTGCCTATCCGATGGCAGATACCACATTTCCATCTGGATCCTTGATGTATGTTTTAACAACTTGTATGATTAAATCTTTATTAGAAGACAAATGAATTTGTCCTTCTTTTGGCAGTAATTTGTTGATGAGCTCGCCCACAATCGCTTCATCCAGGTTCATACGAACTTTGCCCTCTTCCATTTCAATACTAGATGTTGAAGCTGACTCCAATGTTATGCTTACTTCATTGCTTATCAAAATCAAATCTTTACCTTTAAGCAGCCGCCCTCGTAGCAGCTTTGCCACCGTTTCAGCTTGCTTCGCTCCTAGTGTGAGCACAGACGGCTTCTTGCTAAATAATCCTTTCTTACCGGGTTCCCAAGCTAATTGATCCACATATAAAAATCCTGTACTCGAGCCATCACGGTCAATTCCTTCTTGAACACTTTCCCGAATAGCGGGAACTTGCAGCATCGATTTTCGGGATAAATCAGTAATGAAACCCGGAATTTCTTCTTTTCCAGCTTCAAGCAAACCATGTGTATTCCATATTTTCATAGCTTCCAGCTCATCTTCCGTGATCCCAACCATTTGTAGAAATTCAACGCGTCCGTTAGGCGTGCCCATCATATCCAGTTCTGGATCCGGTATAAAGGCAAGAGCGGTTAGCTCTGTATCGGCTCCCAAACAGATTGGACCGTTCGCATCCAAATAATCACCTGCATTAAATATATTACCGCTGCCAAACACATATCGTGCCATGTTTTGAAGCAGGTTCAATGCCCATGCCGGTGGCTCCACTTCCTCCACACTACGAGCAACCCGAAAGGTAAGCTCAAATCCATAGCCGCTGAACTCAGGATCTTCCGATTCCTTTTCATAGAGCTCAGAGAAACCAAACGTTACAATATGCCAGTGTGGTGAAGGTGATTCCGCTTTATAAGCACTAAGACCATCTAAAGGGTCCTGTCCACCTAGAATATAAGGAATTGAGTTAATATAATGCTTCGGTTTCTGTTCCCCGTATAGCTTCGTTACTGCTTCTTCAATTGCATCCCATCCAGTCGTGTTTTCTGCTTCTCTCATTTTTCTCCTCCAACTTGTATATTTTAAAATTACGGTAGCTTTGAATTTACCAATATTTCACTCTGTCAATCTATCTAATTATACTAAATTTTAAGAATAATAAAAAAATAACCACAGATGCTAAATCAGTGTTCGCTATAAAAATGCGCCAGATTACGAAAAAACAAAGCTAAATAGTAGCAAAATAAGAACAGCCCCGATGAGATCACCAGAGCTGTTCTTTATAAAGAATTGCTTTCAATTACAGTATCATTACATTCATTACACTTCAGTTATATGCCGCTTCTGTTCTACTTTATGAATAAGCTCTTCCATTACGGAATCTAGTGAACGATCACCCAGCCAAACCTGTCCATACATTTGGAACAACTTAATGACAGGGGCGTCTTCCCAGAACCCAACGAACTCCTCATTCAGATATACTTTATCCACGACATGCTCGTTCATTTCATTAAAGCACTCTGCTAGAACTTGTTTCGACGTCGGATCATTAATCCAATCACTCAGTAAACTGAACTTATGAAGCGAAACTTCCTCTGTACCAAAATCACAACACAGACGCTCTGTAATTCGGATATCACGTGATGAACTTCCCAGTGCAATGTTGAAATAACCAGTCTCTGCTACCCAGCGATTAACTTTGGTATTGTAGTAAGCAAAGTCTCTCTCTTCCAGTTCAAATTCGATTTCTATCTTCTCACCAGGTTCAAGCTCAACCTTTGTGAATGCTTTTAATTCTTTCTCTGGACGGATCCATTTGCATTCTTCGTCGTGCACGTACAGTTGAACGACTTCTTTACCTTTAACGTTTCCTGTATTCTCAATCGAGAAAGCAACCTTAACTCCATTCCCCTCTTGAGCTACTCTCATATCTTTATAATCAAATGTTGTATAGGATAAACCATGACCAAATGGAAATTGCGGAGCAAGTTCTTTTTTATCATAGTAGCGATAACCAGTAAACAACCCCTCACGGTAAATTAGCTTACCGTTCTCTCCGCGAATACTCATATAAGCTGGATTATCCGTAAGTTTAACCGGGAAGGTCTCAGACAATTTACCCGATGGGTTCGTAAGACCGAACAAAATCTCAGCAAGCGCTCTACCCATACCTTGTCCGGACAGCCATGCATGAATCACACCAGGAACATCCTGAACCCATGGGCTCATGGCCAAAGCGGAACCGCTGCTTGTAACCACAACACATTTTGGTTGAACCGCTGCAACAGCTTGGATAAGGCGAATCTGTTGAACAGGGAGATCAATACCTTTCAGGTCACGCATCTCAGATTCCGCATATTCAGGCTGACCCACGAAAAGAATGGCAATATCGGATTTAGCCGCGATTTCTGCACTCTCTTCAATCATTTTTTCATTGATGGAGTCATCTTCCGGGTATCCTTCAGTAAAGTCTATTGCTACAGCATCACCAGCTAGCTTTTTCATCTCATCCAAAGGAATATCTACTTGTGTAGGCGTAACTTTCGCGCTTCCAGCTCCCTGGATTCTAGGATTTTTAGCAAATCGGCCAATTACAGCAATGGATTTGGTGGATTCCAGCTGAACAGGAAGTATATCGTTCTCATTTTTCAGAAGCACGATACTTTCTGCTGCTGCTTTTCTCGCAAGTGCATGATAATCTCGATTGGACTCCGGAGCTGGTTTCTCACCCGTTACACGTTCAACAAACTTCAGAATGCGGCCTACAGTAGTATTAATCTGCTCTTCTGAAATTTCACCGCTTTCAACAGCCTTGATAATAGCGTTTGTATTATAGATAGCAGGTCCAGGCATTTCAATATCCAATCCTGCTTTTAGACCACGGACACGGTCGTTTACAGCTGTCCAGTCTGACAACACAACCCCATCGTATCCCCATTCTTTACGCAGAATATCATCCAGTAAGTGTTCGTTCTCACTCGTATACGAACCATTGAGCAAGTTATAGGAGCACATTACAGTCCAAGGATCTGATTTTTTAATAATCCGCTCGAAGGCACTTAAATAAATTTCTCGCAATGTCCGTTCGTCGATTTCCGAGCTAGTCACCATTTTTTCATGCTCTTGATTGTTACCAGCAAAGTGTTTCAGTGAAGCGCCAACCCCTTTACTTTGAAGGCCATTAATAAACGAGGCGCCGAGTTCACCAGTTAGGCATGGGTCTTCAGAATAATATTCGAAGTTTCTTCCACCAAGCGGAGTCCGCTTCATATTAATTCCTGGTCCAAGCAGCAGCTTTACATCCATCTCATTGGATTCATCTCCAAGAGCTTCACCGACTTCTTGCAACAGTTCCGTATTCCAGGAAGAACCGATAGCTGATCCGGTCGGATAGCAAGTTGCTGGTATATTCTCCGATGTAATCCCCATCTCATCATCGCTCAATGTTTTACGAATACCGTTTGTTCCGTCATACATATGAACCGCAGGAATATTCAATCTTTCGATCCCCTTGGTCATCCACATATTCAATCCCGCACATAGGGAAGCTTTTTCACTCAATGTCAGTTCTTTAATCAAATTAGTAATAGATGTATTCATTCAAATCATCCTTTCAAGCAAATATTAAGCTCCTTCATTAGATTGCTGTTCTTTTTTCAGTTCCTGAGCATCATACAATTTAAAGAACGGGAACCATACAGCAAATACAATCAGCAGGACGACTGCGAGCAGAATTAATCCGTTAAATCCGGACATCAGATAAGTTGAAACTCCGATTGGTGTATACCACAACTGGAATATCTTGCTTGGAATCTGTGCAAATCCCATATCCAAAGCGAGGTACACGATAATTGGTGTAATCAGTCCATTGATCCACATTGGCACCATCAAAAGCGGATTAAAGGCAACTGGTGCACCGTAAACAACAGGTTCATTAATATTGAATAGGGATGGAACGATCGTTGCTTTACCGATGGTTTTTAGCTTTTTCGATTTAGCGAGCAGGAACCAAACGACAAGCGGTAATGTAGCCCCCATACCTCCGATACCAAGCCAGCCGGAGAAGAAAGTCTCAAATGTATTAATGTTAACTGGGTCAAGCCCTTGTGCCACCAAAGCAGCATTTTCTTCAATCGCAGGAATCCAGATGGCATACCAGATTGGCATGAGAACCCATGGGCTGACTCCGAAGGAATAGAGCACAACCCCGATAAAGTTAAACAGCACAAATCCAAACAAACTTTGACCCATCGCATTGATCGGTTCGAAAATGCTTACAATAAGTGCAAAAATATCAAAGTTCAATTGATATACCAGCAACCAGCCTGTACCCAAAATCACTGCGATTGGAATAAGGAAGTCAAACCAATCCATGATGAACTCTGGCATCGATGAACCTTTTTTAAAGAAAGAAATTTTTCCAGTAACCGTCATGATCACAGCAACAAAGACACCAACAAGTAAAGCTGTAATCATTCCGCCAGCCCCGAAGCGCTCCAGAATAAAGCTAATGCTTCCATCCTCATTGATGGTTGGGTTAAGCAGCATGATGAATAATGATAATCCGGTCATACCGGCGAGCAGTTTAATTTTGTGGCGTTCCTTTTTTTCCATTATGGTATAAGGTGTTAGGAACGCAATGAACAGTCCGAGTAAACCGAAGCTGAATGTTGTGATTGGTGTTAAATCCGGCATTCCCGGAATAAAGTCTTGTAAGATTGAGATCAAAGTAATGATGGAGCCAATAAAAATCATCGGTATGGCAACCATAATGGCTTCTTGAATAGAAGCGATCCAAATATTTTTTGTAAACGCCTCCAACCTTGGTGCAAAAGATTCTGTCATCCATTTCATAAAACGTTTCATCTATTTTCCCCTCCTGAATTTCTCTTGGGTATATCTATAGTATAGATTTTGCTGTGAACGCTTTCTTGTTCTAACTTGTTCCGGTTGGGGTCGTTTTTTGTTCACTTTGGCCCGACTTCAGCTGTTTCATTTATTTTTTCCAAAATAAACAGCAAAAAAAACCCCTCCTTAGATGGAAGGGCGTTCTTGAATATTTTATACAAATTGTTTTTCGAATGTTATCATAAGAACTCCATGCGGAGGGAGGTTAATTTCTTGGTGCCAGCTGTTATTTTGTATAGTTTCTGTCCGGATCACCGGCCCGCTTCTGCCTTGTAAATAAACAAGCTCCTCCTCCGACAAACACTCTGGTGCTCCCATACGCACCCATTCATCAAACACAGATCCATGTTCCCGGTCCAACTGATAGCTTGTATATTTAAAGGTTCCTGTAAATTGCGAGAACTTGATTCGGAATAATTTGTTCCCCTTCTCTTCAAACACATTATAGCGATTTAGTTCGGACATATCCGACCAATCACCGCTTGAAAAAAGATGATCCATATGGACGTAGTGGTACAGAAGAAGCTGAAGGCTTCCATCCCTCTTCTGCGTGCAGATATAACCTTCTCCCTGTGCAATGATGCGATCTCCCAGTTTCTGAAGGAGCTCCAGAGCGAAATAGCTCGGCTTCTTCAGTCCATCTCTGTTTATAAGACCGAATCCACCATAAAATGGAGAAGGAGGTGGTACACTTTCTTCAAATACATCTGTAAAACACCAGAACGTCAAGGATTTCATCGTTCCGATGGTATGCAAGGCATGATAAATGACAAAGGGAGCCATAAACATGGTATCATGCAGTAAATGTCGGTCATAAAGCGAAAAGTTCCATTCTGTCATATGCAGCTCCAAGTCAGGGTAACCGGCTTGCTCCATTTTCTGCTGCATTAGGTGAACACTATCTTTATAAAAAGAAGGTGGCATCATTCGGGTCAGGCTTAGACCTTCGGATTTACGATAGGGATATTCCGAATACACATGAAATGAAAAGAAATCGAGCGGAACATTGCCGCTTTTACAGTAGTCCATAAACTCCTCAGCCCATGTATCGTTCCATAGGGAACCATATCCCAAAGCCGGACCACCGACTTTAAGCTCGGGTAGCACGGACTTGATCTCACGAGCAGTTGATTCATAAAAGTTAAAGTACTCCTCTTTGGTTCCCGCCCAGCACACTCCTGACAAATCTGGTTCATTCCATACTTCAAAATACCACTGCGCAACTTCCTCTGCCCCATACCGATTCAAACAATGACGAACGAACTCCCGCACAAGTGCTTTCCATTTTGACATATCCGCTGGCGGAGAGATATGCCCTTTCCACCAAAATACCGTTTCTTTCGAACGGGCGAGCTTTGAAGGCATAAAACCAAGTTCGACAAATGGCTTCATTCCGATTTCCAGAAGAAAATCATAAAGCTCGTCGACATATGACCAGTTATAGATTGGAGTGCCGTCTTTATCCTCGCTGTACACCATCATTTCATCATTGAAAATGCCATGGAACCGAATATATTGATAGGGGATTCGGCGGGCAAGTTCTGTAAGCTGCCTGCGCCAATCCTCACGGAGTCCTTCAATGGCTCTGCCTGCTGATGTCGATCTATTCCAGTGCTTTGAATACGACTGCGATGGCATGCCTGGATTAATAATGATGTTTTCGTATTCCGACACCACAGATGCTCTAAGACTGATTGTCTCTTGTGCTGGTGTGACATTTAGGTACCGATATAGCATACTCATGGCGTGGATTGCATCCAATTCATAATAATCTCCACTTGTTGACTCTTCATAAGTAAGTGGTTTTCGGTTAGCCTTGTTCGGATCCACTGTCATAGAGGATTCACGATACGCACTAGGTGTACAGCCATACTTTTCCTTAAAATATTTATTAAATAGCTTTACGTTAGCAAAACCACAGTCCAATGCAATTTCGGTAATGCTCTTTTCACTTCCGATGAGCTCAGCTTGAGCTTTTTCCAACCGAATTAGCGTTAAATACTTCTGAAAGGGAATCCCAATTTTTCTGGTGAAAAAGTGTGAGAAATAATGCAGGCTTAAGTGCTCTTGCTCTGCCATGGTCTGCAGTGTTACCTTCTCTTTATAATGCTGGTCTATATATGTAAGAACCCGATTCAGTCTTTTAAAATCATAGTTTTTATTTCCGTCCTCAGCTTCCGGGTTCATTCCCTCTGAGAAATATCGAAGTAAATGACCACAAAGGGTCTGCATTCTACCCATGACATAGCTTCGATATCCGGGTGCTTTCTTGTTCATTTCCCATACCATCTTAGCAAGTTCTTGCTTAATGGTGTCGTACTGGATTCCAATAGGTTCTGTTGTCGTTGTCGAGTTACAGGATATAAACACGTTATCACTCAGCCATTCTGGGCTGAACTGCAGTGTTAACAGTATATTATCTTGATTGCTCCGCTCAATCTTGTGAACCGACATGCTGTTTACAACAACCACATCATCTTGATTCAGGGTAAACTGCTTCTGATCCAGATGCATGTTCACCGAACCTTCAAGTACGTAGAGAATCTCCACCTCTTTATGCCAGTGAAATGGAATATAATTAACGCTGTTAACAAACAGCTTGAATGGAATATCCGCCTCATGCTCAATAAATTCGTAAAGGTAACTCATTTGCTGTCCTCGTTTCATACGTGAAAAATAGTCGCTTATTCTTATAGCATACTTATTTACGACCAGTCCATACATAATGGTTCACTTCATATCACATATTTTCATAGCCACATTCGTTTTCAAGACACCTTCGCCCCCACAGGAAATTCCGCGTGCCGTAAGCAGAGAGTGACCCACATTAAACTCGCCCTGCAGCTTTTCATACATGCCTCCTGGCGCTCCGTGGGTTCATGTCCTCGACTCGGGACAAGAACTTGATCCGATCAAACAAAAAAAGCCGATTCCCAGCTAGGAATCGACTTCTTGAATTTATTATAGTGTGACAATAATCGGACCATTTTTAGTAAGGATAATCGTATGTTCTATCTGAGCTACACGGCTTTTTTTTGTAATAAATGTCCAGCCGTCTCCTTTTTCGAATACTTCTTCTTCAGAGGTTGAGATAAATGGTTCAAATGCGATAACCATCCCTTCCCTTAATAACTCATCATCTGTTGTGTCATTGTAATTATAAATATGGTCTGGTGCTTCATGTATAGCACGCCCAACACCATGTCCTGTAAGGTTTTTGATGACCGTTAATCCATGATGTTTTGCTGTTAAGAATACTGCTTTTCCAATCCCGCTTTTTTTAGAGCCTGGTTTTGCCTTTTTAAGACCCATTTCAAAAGCCTGTTTGGCAACATTACATATTTTGGTTAACACTTCTTCTCCTTCGCCAACTACGAATGAGATGCCTGTATCAGCGAAATAACCGTTCTTTGAACCGGAAACATCTACATTTACGATATCTCCTTCACAAATAACCCGATCTCCTGGAATTCCATGAGCCACTTCCTCATTCACACTGATACATGTATAACCTGGGAAATTATATTCACTTTTTGGAGCTGAAACGGCGCCTGCTTTCTTAAAAAGCTCTCCAGCAATTTCATCAAGCTCTTTTGTCGTTACTCCAGGAACCGTTCTTTGTACCAGTTCATCTCGAATAGATGCAACAATTTTGCCAATTTCCTTCAAACCATTAAAGTCTTCTTCTGTTTTTGCAATCATTTGGCTTATCTCACTTTCCTTTATCTTGGATTACCTATATAGATGTTTATTTTCTCAGAAAACTTATGTCATGTAAAATATGATGGGTTTTCGAGGAAATATTATATATAAATATGAAAAACTGCAACTTCGGGTACAACACCGAATCGTGCAGAAATATGAGTAGTTCCAATTCCTGTATTTACATATAAAGTTGAATCTGTATCCGATTTTAATGTATACATTCCGCCGCTGTATTCTGTGGAAAGACTAGTCGAAGTAACTGCCATTTCATTGACCACAGGCAGGAATGGGATATTAAACTGACCCCCGTGACTATGCCCACTTAATATGATGTCATAATCATAATTCAAATAATTTATTGCAGCATCCGGTTCATGTGTCAGCAGGATATCATAATCAGAGTCATACATTTTTGTAGAATCCGGCATGAACGGATTTCCAAGCAAAGAGTCATCTAGTCCTGTAAATAATATTTTCTTGCCATTATCAAGGGTTACATACAGGTTCTTATTTTTTAGAAGTGTAAAGCCTGACTGTTCCATAATGGTTGCATATTGTCTTACAGCCCCGCCACCGTAGTCACGATTTCCCCATATGGATATTTTATTGTACTTCGCTTCAATTTTCTGTAACTCCTTAATTATATTGTTATCATCGTTGTATTTCGCATAATTATCATACAAATCTCCTGTGAATAGTACAATATCAGGCTTTTGTGCGTTAATTGTCTCTACTACATTAGCCAGGTTTTCATAGGTGAAATCCTGCTTGATGTGCAAATCAGAGATCTGTACGATAGTTATTTCGTTTGTATCTACTCGGGTTTCATTCAGTGTGTATTCCTTAATTTGAAGTTTATAAGGTTCGATTTGAAACGCATAGAATATACAACCACAGGTTAATAGAATCAACACAACAAAACTGATACTTAAATATTTTAGTAACTTCACGATCTTATTCCACTCCTTTTATATCGTTCTGGAACAGTATAAAAGGAACTTGTGACAACCAAGTTACAAGATGATTGGTGTTAACAAAAACACCTTCAAGAATAGCATCACGATAAAGATACATTCTCCTGAAGGTATTTAAGTTTATCAGATTAGGGGCTCATTCTTTTGAAATAAATATTAAAATGGATCGTTTGCCCCTCTGTTTCTACTTCATATCGGAATCCGTGTCGTTCCAGAACGGTTTTGACTATCGCAAGCCCGAGGCCGGTACCTGATATAGCTTTATACCGTGACCGTTCCTCTACATAAAAAGGCTCCCACAGCTGAGATGGATCAGCAATTTCTCCTGAAAAACGATTGCTTATAGTAAGTACAATTTCCCCATACTCCTCACGGAAATGTACGTCAATTTGTTCACCTACCGCATATTTGACCGCATTACCTATCAGGTTATCAAAAACCATTCTAATCTTACCCGGATCTGCTTCGATCACTGGATTACCTAGTAATTCATCGTGGATCAAGAACTTTAATTCCCTCGATTTCAGTTCGATATGAAATTTTTCGGCGCATTTATGAAACATACTTTTAAAGTCAACCGAATGAAGCTTTAACTCATCCCGTTCGATTTTCGAAAAATCCAAAAATTCGTCAATGATTTTAGCCATGTTTTCATTCTGCCGCAAAATTGTTGTCGCATAACTGCCGTCATCAAGCCCATCTTGAATCCCTTCGGCATAAGCCTGAATTAGAGAAATCGGCGTTTTCAGCTCGTGCGACATATCCGACATAAACTGCTTTAAATTCGCATTTCTTCTAGATAAATCAGTATGTGCGGCACATAGCTTGTCACTCATCGTGTTGATACTTTCCGCCAGCTCTTCGATTTCATCATGGGTATGGACTATAGCTTTTCGGAATCGCAGTTCGGATATGTCCTTCGCCACCTGCTCTAGTTCTTTCAGTGGTTTGGTCATTCGATATGACAAGATCCATACAATTAACACGATAATTAGAACCAAAAATAGCGCTAATAATAAATAGAATTCATTGATAATCTGAATTGTATCGCTTAAGTGGGCCATCGAAAGCCCTATAAGAACAATCTTATCACCCTTTGGGATAAAACTGGTGTAAAAGCTGGATTTGAGTTTATCCTGATCGTAGATTTTATTAACCCGGGTATTTGCCTTAAGCCTCAATAAAGATTCTTCCGTAATCCAAAATTTGTTCAAAGTAACTCTCTTAATCGCAAGCTGCTGCTTGAGTGAATCATTAAGCTCATCTACGGGCTTCCGTAATTTATCGTACACGATGGTCACGCTATATTCTTGTTCAAGTTTAGGAATTGCTTCGATCCAATTCTCTTCTGAATGTTCAGATACTTCATGAACAGCTTCATTGAGTTGTTCTCTTGATTTGTAAATATAATATTTTGGAATAAACAGGTTCTCCAGTGGGATGAACATGACGAAGAGGAGTAGAACGGAAACCGTTATGCTTGTAGACAACTTACGCCCTAACTTATTCATCGCTGGCATCCACACTGTAGCCAAGTCCACGATGTGTTTTAATCACATGCTCACCAACTTTCTCTCTTAGTCTACGAACATGTGTATCCACAGTCCTTATATCACCAAAATAATCGAGCCCCCATACGATATCCAGTAACTTCTGCCGAGTTAGAATCTGGCCTCTGTGGCGAACTAGAGAGTACATTAGCTCAAATTCCGTTTTAGTTAACAGCAAATCGACATCATCTTTATACACTTTACTTCCTTCCGGATCAATTCGAAGTGTTTGATAACGAAGTTCCTTTTCGATGCCCATCAGCTTTTTGACTCTCAGCACGAGAACCTTTGGGTGAAACGGCTTTCGAATATATTCATCAGCACCGATGCTAAGAGCCTGCAATTCATCCTCTTCTTCACCTTTCGCTGTCAAAATCAGCACTTTTTTATCCGATCGGGCTTTGATCTCGCGGCATACTTCAATCCCACTTTTCTTGGGCATCATCCAATCTAAAATGACAAGATCCACTTTCTCACGATAAAAAACCTCTAATGCTTCCTCACCGTTATTGGCCGTAAATACCTCGTACCTTTCCTTCATGAAATATGCTGTTAATATCCGTAACATATCCGGTTCGTCATCAGCTATTAATACACGCATAGTAATCACCCTTATCCCGTTTGATTCATTTAAGAGTTAGCCAAGGGGAATCTTATGGATACTGCTATCTCAAAGAAACGTTCTTATAGAATCGATAACAGTTTTATTATTAGCCAAAACAAGAAGAATTAGGACAATAATAATGTAAGAAACAAACAATAATCTTGGAAAACCCTTCACATTCTTTCGCTCCTTCTAATTATAATAAACATAACTGCTTATTTCTGTGACACAATCTTAAACTGGCTTCGTTACACAAGTGTGACAACCATTAAATAATCTGTTCTATAAGTTTGCCAAAACTATTCATTCATGAGATAATACGAGTTTGCCATTTAAGAATTTGATAGTGTTGGAGGCGTAAGCTTGGATCGATATCCTTTCTCGTATGATCCGACTGAACCTTTCGTCAAGCAGGTCGGCGATTGGGTTGCGGATGTATTTTATGATGTGTTGCCTGAACATGGATTTGATGTACGTGATGAACAAATATTTATGGCTTACCAATTGGAAAGAGCCTATGCCAATAAGCAAACGATTTTTGCAGAAGCAGGTGTTGGTACGGGAAAAACTCTCGTGTATCTGCTTTATGCAGTGAACTATGCAAGATATACACGTAAGCCTGCAGTGATTGCCTGTGCAGATGAGTCGCTCATTGAGCAACTTGTGAAACAAGAAGGTGACATCGCTAAGCTTGCCCGTTATTTGGATTTACAGATTGATGCGCGGCTTGGTAAATCCCCTGATCAATATCTATGTCTCAAAAAAATAGACGCTGTTCGTCTTCAAGATGAGGATGCGGCGGTTATTGAAGATGTGTATGAGAATCTTCCTGATTTTGTACACTCTCCTGGAACGATGCAATCATTTTACCCATACGGCGATCGTAAAGATTACCCCCATCTGAATGATGAACAGTGGAATAAGATCAACTGGGATTCATTTCAAGATTGTTTTGTATGTGACAAAAGACATCGATGCGGCATGACCCTGTCCCGGGATCATTATCGGAAATCTACAGATCTTATTATCTGTTCCCACGACTACTACATGGAACATGTGTGGACCTATGAGGGTAGAAAAAGAGAAGGTCAACTCCCCCTGCTCCCGGAACATAGTTCAGTTGTCTTTGACGAAGGACATCTACTCGAATCGGCCGCACAACATGCCCTCAGTTATAAGCTGAAACATAGTGCATATGAAGAGATTATCACTCGTCTTCTAGATGGAGAGATCAGGGAGTCGCTGGCAGAACGAATTGAAGATTCCATTGATCAAAGTCAGCTCGTATTTTCTCTAATCGCGGAGCAAAGTACCGCGATACCCGGATCTGATCGAAAACAAATCCTAATGGATGAGAAGCTCATACAAGAACTGAATCGCTGGAAAAGTACAATTGAAGCTATTGATGAAGAACTAGTCTTTGAAAGTGGCTTGCATACGCTTGATGAATATAAGCTGCGTATCGTTGAAGAGCATCTGGAAATGATCCAAACTGCGCTTCATCTGTTCCGTGAGCCAGATACCTACATTTGCTGGGCAGAAGAAAATGAAGACGGTGCAACAACACTAGCCATCATGCCGCAAACAGTCAAAGAAGTGCTGGAGGAGCGGGTATTTGGACTTCAGATGCCAATTGTATTCTCATCAGCAACCATGTCGGTAGATGGTTCATTTGATTACGTAGCAGGAAGTCTCGGAATCAGCGACTTTTTATCTTTTTCCGTAGACTCTCCTTATGATTATGAGCAACAGATGAAGCTAATAGCACCGAGTGAACTTCTGCAAGATGGAGAGATTCAGCGTGACGTTGCTGCCTCGAAGAAGCTAGCACTGGCAGCCAAGCTGATCGAACGTACCGAAGGAAGAGCTCTATTGTTATTTAGAACCATGAATGAGCTCCGCGAGTTTAAGCAAGCAGCTTCGCACCATCCATCTTTCGCATCTTATACGATGCTGTATGAAGGTGACCGTGAGATTAGCAATCTAATAGCAGAATTCCAAAATACTGAGGAAAGTGTTCTTTGTGCGGCAAGCCTATGGGAGGGTCTGGATGTACCAGGACCTTCATTGTCCAACGTTATGATATGGTCACTGCCTTATCCGCCCGAAGATCCTGTATTTATAGCTAAACGGGAAGCTGCAAATTCACCGTATGAAGAAGTAGATCTTCCATATATGCTCCTTCGCTTACGACAAGGATTAGGAAGACTCATTCGCTCATCGACGGATCAAGGGATTGCAGCCATCTTGGATGCGGAAATTTTGCTCAATCAGCATGTCAGAGGTAGTGTGGAAGCAGTATTACCACCTGGAGCTACACTTGAAGTTGAATCGTTGCTATCCGTTGAGTAGATAACTATAGCTAACCTTATTGTAAAAAGCCTTACAAGATAGCATCTTGTAAGGCTTTTTTGCATATTTTCATATAACTCTATTTTTACTTCATAATGCTTATTAATAAATTTTAATCATAGTAAATAATTCCTGTATTTGATAGAATGGATGTAGTTCTTAGGACATGGAGGTTGAAAAAGTTGCTTAAAGAGATTAATGCAGCTATACAGAAGAAACAGGTTATGATCGTACACTTAAATAATGGAGAAATATTAGAAGGGATACCCCATTCTTGTACAGATCGTTTAAAAATGTGGAGTGTCTACGGTGCTGTATGGGTACCTTTAGAAGAGATTAAGCATGTCTGCAGATTAATACAGTTTGAACCTAAAAGAGATTGTGCCACCGTCTAGTTAATATTTTTTCTTATGACACTATAATGTAGTCTCATTGAACCACTCGTTTCATATAGCTTAAAGAAGAAACAGGTCTCAGAAAATCATTTCATTTCATCATTTAGGATAAGGAATGAAAGTCTTATTTTGTTCAAACGGTTTAGTGCACTTACCGCTCTCTTTTACGAATGTGCTTTATAACATATTTAGCATCCTGACCGACCCCACGGATGGTAGCTGAAGCAAAGGAGCGCTGACCGGATAAGCCTACAAAATGTAGACCGGATACAACAGTACTTATTCCACTGCATTGTTGTGGGTCCCCATTAACATCAAGCCCTCCTAAATCTTTAATGAAATCCAAATTGGAACGAAATCCCGTTGCAAAGATAACACTATCCACCTTCTCTTTAGATCCATCGGCCCAAATAACTCCACTTTCATAAAACGATGTAAACATGTTTTTTTGCTTGGGGTTACCTTCCTTCAACCTTTGCTTATATCCATCCAGATCCATTACGCTAGAGGTGTTTACCAATGACTTTCCTATCCTCCACTTTGAATCGATGCCGGTGAGGATAAACCAGAAATGTATGTCTTTACCTAGAATACGCTGTGGCATAAGTGAAATCGGCTTACGTACAGCTAACGTTGTATTTGTTATATTTGCTAATTCCATGGCGATTTGCACAGCTGAGTTCCCTCTCCCAACGACAATAACAGTTTGATCTTTAAAGGGATCGTGTGTCTTATAAAATGCGGAATGTATGATATTACCTTTGAAAAATCCCTGCCCTTTTATGGTTGGTGTATATGGCTTGTTAAATGAACCCGTAGCACAAATCACATTACGTGCATTGTATATTTCTCCAGTAGTAGTGCGAACTTGAAAGACATCTGATTCTTTAGAGACTTGCTCAACACGTTGATGAAAGGTAATCGGCAACTGAAAATGAGACGCGTAATTTTTCAAATACTGAACGACTCCATCGCGATCAGGATAACAATCACTTGAAGATGTTATAGATAATCCAGGCAAGGATGAATATTTAGCCGGTGAAAATAACTTTAAACTATCATAGTAATTAGGCCACGAACCTGCAGCTTCTCCACTCGCTTCCAATATTAAAAATGATAAACCACTTTTCTTTAAATGGTACCCTGTTGCTAATCCGGATTGTCCGCCACCAATGACGATGACATCTAAAACTTGATTCATTGTTCTTCTCTCCTCGCACTTTAAGTATGCTTTTAAATAATAAATACAATGCCGTCTTTATTAACGCTTAAAGTTGTAATTTGCAAGTAATTAATCGTAGAACCAATCCATCAGTCAAATTCAATATGTATTAAAAAAACGAACTATATTCATACTTTCACTAGTATGACCTTAAATCAGTTATACCTTATATAGTTGCAACTTACAAGTTATTATGTAAAATCATCTATATAAATAGCCACCTGTAGTCAAGTGGCTATCACAACTATGCTCCAAATATCTTTTCAGGGGATTCCCTTTGAGCTGGGTTTATTTCATATCATTTCTATTCTAAATTAAAGGAAGCCGAGAAAGCTCCCGGCTCCAGAATCGTGTTTACTCGCCAGTTACAGCAAATTTTCGAATACGTTCACCGATTTGATCACGAACGCGCTTAAATACAGTCCACTTTTCTTCGTCTGTTCCTTGAGCTTTTGCTGGATCATCAAATCCCCAGTGCTCACGGCGAACATGTGGAGGCGTCATCGGACAACGATCGGCAGCATCACCACATAAGGTGACCACCAAGTCGGATTGATTTAAAACTTTAGGATCAATGATATCGGAAGTTTGATTCGAAATATCAATTCCTACCTCATTCATTGCTCTAACTGCATTCGGGTTTAGACCATGAGCTTCAATACCTGCACTGAAGACATTCCAATCATCACCCAGATGTTTTTTGGCCCATCCCTCAGCCATTTGACTACGGCATGAATTGCCTGTGCATAAGAAGTAAAGTGTCTTTTTTTTCATCATTGTTTCTCTCCCTTATCGCATGAATTAAAGTATGGTTAACCAAATATATAATCCTAATAGGGTTATAAATAATGTCGGTATAGTCAATATGATCCCTGTTTTGAAGTACGTTCCCCAGCTTATCTTTACACCTTTAGTGGAAAGGACATGTAGCCATAATAGAGTTGCCAGTGAGCCTATCGGTGTGATTTTGGGACCTAAATCAGATCCTATAACATTCGCGTATATTAACGCTTCTCTAATGGCGGCTGAAGTGTTTGTCGCATCTATTGCTAACGCATCAATCATTACAGTTGGCATATTGTTCATAATCGATGAGATAATCGCAGCGATAAATCCCATACCCATGGTTGCAGCAAACAGACCTTGATCAGCAATACTCTGGATGACACTTGCGAGAAGATCCGTGAGACCGGCATTACGCAAGCCATAGACTACGACATACATGCCTATCGAGAAAAATACGATTGCCCATGGAGCACCTTTAAGTACTTCTTTTGTTTGTACAGCCGGACTTCTTCTAGCCATCAGCAGGAATGAAATCGCGATAACTCCAGCAACAATGGAAACCGGAATGCCGACAAATTCGCATACAAAATAACCGATAAGCAGAACACCTAACACGATCCATGCTAAACGAAACATTTTAGGATCTTGAATCGCTGTTGATGGTTGCTTGAGCTGTGTCCCATCAAACTTCCGCGGGATACTCTTACGGAAAAATAAGTAGAGCACAAGGATACTGGCTCCCAAAGCGAACAAATTCGGAACAATCATACGAGTAGCATATTCGATAAAGGTTATCCCAAAGAAATCAGCCGATACGATATTCACCAGGTTACTGACAACAAGTGGTAGAGAAGTTGTATCCGCTATAAAACCACTCGCGATGATAAACGGGAACACCTTTTTTTCGTCAAAATTAAGTGCACGAACCATCGCCAGTACAATAGGTGTTAGGATTAGGGCAGCACCATCATTTGCGAAAAAAGCAGCTACGACAGCTCCAAGTATCGATACATACACAAACATCCGAATACCGTTTCCTTGAGCAGCTTTAGCCATATGTAAAGCGGCCCACTCGAATAAACCGATTTTATCCAAGATCAATGAAATGATAATAATCGCGACAAAGGCTAGCGTAGCATTCCATACAATCTGGGTGACATCCCACACATCTTGAAAATTAACGACTCCAACGAGAAGTGCTATTACAGCACCGCCGCAAGCTGACCATCCAATGGATAGATTTTTAGGCTGCCAAATAACAAAAACTAAAGTAACAAGAAAAATAATGCTTGCCAAGACAACAGAAACCAATGTACAAATCCTCCAATTATATCTTGAACTAGAATATAGTTATGTTTTCTTCTCTACTAAATTAATATATAACTATATTCTTATATATATATAACAGAATAATATTTAGCATCCATCAATCTCATGCTAAATATTCCTGATTACGGGTTAATCACAAGCACAGTTAATTTCCTTATTTAACGATGTCAGTATTTCCTGAGAACTTGGTATCTCATTCAACACGGCTTGGATATATGGCTTATCCGCGACATTCAATGAATAATAAACCCATTGACCTCGCCTTGCTTCATTTACAATTCCTTGAGACTTAAGCTTTCTTAAGTGCTGGCTTATTGCAGGCTGTGACATGTCAAAAATATCAACAAACTCGCAAACACACCATTCTCTTTCTTTTAGGAGCGTCAACATGGTAAGCCTTGTTTTATCTCCAAGCAATTTGAGCTTCTCGGCAATTTCATTCATCTGCTCCAATAAGTTTCATCCCTTTCTTGAAAAATTAAAGTCACGATATCATAAGCATATAATTTAATGCTTATATATTAAACGATAGTATTACTGAATTCAAGCTATAATTGCATAATGCAAATAAAAATTGTATAACTAAGAAATGAGGTGATTTTTAATGGAAAATCCACGTGAATTGTTTCAAATCATGACGCGAAGCTTTGGTCTTGTGAATAAAACTTGCTGCAATATTGAAGGAAACGACATCTCTTTAGTACACAGCCACATTTTGTATGAAATAGATCGGCAGCATAAACCTTCAATGCAACAAGTCGCAGAGGCTTTAGGAACTGATATTACAACGTTTAGCCGACAAATCCAATCCTTAATCAAATTGAATTTAGTAAAAAAAACACCCGATTCTCAGGATAGAAGAATTTACTCGCTTACCCTTACCGTAGAAGGTAAGTTCATAGCTACTATGTTAGATCAACAAATAAACAGCTATCTAGATGAAGTGTTTTCATATATGACCGAGTTTGAAAAAGAAACGGTACTTAACTCCGTTAAAATTTTTAACGAAGCGATGGCTAAAATGATTAAATGCTCACACATCATTTGATTATCCCTTTATCCTGGATATCGATCTGTACTGAAACCTTAATATTTGCTTTGCTAAATGCCTGTCCCCATTTGTCTTGAACTTCTTTCCACGCGTCGTATTTATAAGCTCTTGCATACAATCCTAAACCAATTGGATCAATTTGGTGCTCTTGAAATGTACTAATTAGGTTTTTGAATTGTACTTCAAGCTGTTCTGCTATCATTTTTTCCATGACTTTTTCATTATTTTTTATGTCGAATAAAAACAAACGTTCTTTGAAATAAACCGGAATCTTTAGGTTGATATCGAATTGAAATCTGTCTTCAAGGTGATTCACTTTTACTTTTTTTGACGTTTTATTTAATGTAAAACTGATCTTATTTGAACTAAAGATGCTGTTATTCTTATCAACTTCCGGAATTGACATAGTGATAGAGAGTTCATTCTTTATTGGATGTTGTAACATTGGTAGCAATTTGTTGTTATCGATGTTAAGGGATGTGACATACTTTCCGTCCATATCTAGTAAAGACGTTCCTTTAATGATTATATCTTGATCCTTTGTTATTTCAGTGATGGCTGGAGTTAGCCCTTTCTCAAACATTTGCCGGTGTAGCTCTTGAAGTGTCGTCTTCATTGTGATGCTTCTTTGATTTGCTGTCTCTAGTTTCTTTATTAATTGCATGGCAAGACGAGGTTTATCTTTAGCGTGGTAATTAATGAGATCCGAGACAGGACCGTCAACTGCTACTACCTTAGCGTTCGCCGAAAACGTTGGATCACGGTACAAAGTGTCAAATAACTGAAACCAATTATCTTGTTGCAATATTTTTTTTCCAACCAAAACTATCTGTAATTTCCCGCTAGTGGTTAGTCCAATTGCCTTAGCATCAAATTTCCCCCTAGATTCGTATAAGGTTTGAGAATTCACCTCATAAACTTCTGTTTTTTCCTTTGCCTCTTCACTGAATATCGGCCCTGATAGATAAATGAGCAGATTATTATTTTCATCTAAATCGAAACCAAGAATCAGAGGTAACGTTAAATTCTCTAAAACTTGCCTACTTCCGTTGCATCCCTGAAGAACAATCACAATTATCAGCACAAGTGTCATCTTAAAACATCTTTTCATTTATGCATCCTCCTGTGCAAATGATCAA
The DNA here is from genome assembly GCF_058781425.1 of Paenibacillus sp. FW507-14B1B. NCBI lineage: Bacteria > Bacillati > Bacillota > Bacilli > Caryophanales > Paenibacillaceae > Paenibacillus > Paenibacillus sp. FW507-14B1B. The sequence continues at coordinate 509,918 of NZ_JBYSWS010000001.1, forward strand.
ATATTGTCATATAAAACCAAAAACAGAGTGGAAACACAAGTGCTATTAAAATTCCAACCTGCTCTATATATTTCACAAATCGTTCACTGTCGTTGAAAGATAAATTCAAGAAGTACGTTACTAAAACAAATATTAAAAATACCATCAACAAAAGCGGTGTATAATTCTTCTTACCAAAAACCTGAACTATAGAAGTCACTGAAAAAAGCAAGTATGGAGCCCATACTTTTGAAACAACAATAATATAAAAGGTAAGCAGAATAATATCAAATCGCTCAATAAATTCAAATTCAATAACTTTTAATATGCTAAGTGTAGGCTCGTATAATTGGGTTATTTGATCTGGACTGAAATATACGAAACATACAATTGTCACGTATAAATAAACAAGCATAGTTAGTGAATTTGCAAAAACGATACCGATAGAAGCTCTTTGTTTGTTTTGCAGATATGGATATAAAAAAAAGGCGATTTCAAATCCAAAAAAGGATAAAACTGACGAACTGGCTGAAAGTAGCACCGGTTGGATTCCCTCCTTAAATAGAGGAAGCAAATGAATCCAGTGACTATCTCCTAAAGGCATCAAAAACACAATAAGTAACCATAAAGACATAAAAAACACAAGTTCTGCATACCTTCCAATGGTTTGTACACCACCTCGGATAATTAGATATGACGGAATTGCAAAAAGGATTAAAAGTACATATATTGGTGTAGGTTGCAATACCCATGACTTCACATGAAGAGCCATACGTTGCATTACAAAATATGCCAAACAAATCATATACATAACAATAACAAGGGTTATAACTTTCCCAATCCACTTCCCAAAGTAATGCTGTAATAAATCAATCAAGTTCTGATCTGGGTGTCTCTTCATCACTTGAATGATCACTAAACTCGCCACTAAGGATACGATCCATCCTATAATGATTCCCATCCATCCATCCGTTCCTGCTATCTCAGCTAATTGAAGCGGGAACTTTGTAATGCCTATGCCAACTTGTGCTCCGTGAATTAAGAAAATATACTGCATAAGAGTAATTTCTTGTTTTGCAGACTTCTTCATTTTTCTTCCTCCTGTGACCTGTTTGAACCCATTCTTTTCGATTGAACAGCTCTAGTACTTTTAGGTCGTATGGTCATTTTCCAAAGTGGCGCTCGAATAACTAGATCCTTCCAATCTGAGAACCTAATGGGCGCTAATGGAGCCCCGTATGGTGTACCAAGAGATTCCAGTGACAGGAGGTGTGCAACAATGATCATAAATCCGATGACGATTCCAACTATTCCAAACATCCAACCTATTATCATCATCGGGAAGCGGATTAAGCGAAGACTAGAAGCCAAATCATAGTTCGGAATGCTGAACGAAGCAATGGCAGTAGCCGCTACAACGATGACCATAATATTACTGACAATACCTGCCTCAACTACAGCTTGACCAATAACAATACCTCCAACAATGCCAACGGTTTGTCCTATAGGTGCAGGGAGGCGGATTCCTGATTCACGTAACAACTCTAATGTGACTTCCATCAATAATGCCTCTATTATTGGAGGAAATGAAACTCGTTCTCTCGATTCCCCAATTGAAATCAACAAATCCAGTGGAATGAGCTGAAAGTTAAAAGAAATAATCGAAATATATATAGCTGGCAAAAAAATAGCAATCAAAAATGCTAAAAATCTAAGTATTCTTAAAAATGAAGCCACCATCCAGCGTGTGCTATAGTCATCTACATTTTGTAGAAATGAAATAATCCCAACGGGTGCAATCAATACGCTAGGAGATCTCTCCATAATTACGCACATTCTTCCTTGCAATAATTGGGATGCGGCAGAGTCAGGTCGTTCCGTCATAATGAATTGTGGAAACGGTGAATATGGATTGTCCTCGATGAACTCTGCTAATTCCCCTGTATTGAGAATGCAATCCACATCTACCTGACGGATCCGATCTTCTAGCTCTTGTAGAACTTCTGGATGTGCAACATCAGCTAAATATAGAATAGAAACTTTGGTGTTAGATCTTTTTCCAATTGTGTACTCTTTAATTTTTAATTCGCGATTAGCAATAAAGCGACGAATCATGGATACATTTTGACTAGCGGTTTCGGTAAACCCTATATGAGCTCCTTTAAGAGAAGCCTCAAGTTGAGGATCTTCAATCCCACGTTGTGGCCATCCTTGTGTATCAAATACTTCTACATGTTTATAGCCATCGATAAATAAGACACTTTGTCCCTGTAAAATGGCATTCTCTACCCGCTTCCAATCATCGTAAACATTGACGCCACCGAGAGTAACTACAGAGTTATCATCAGACTCTTCACTTGTCTCATACATCAACGGACGAAGAATATCGTTATTTATCGAGACTTTGTCTGTTAACCCATCTAGATATACAAGGGCACTCTGGCTTTTAAACTGTTTGTATTGAAACGAACGAATAACCAAATCAGGTGTATCATTAAACAGATTATGTAAATGTTTTAGGTTTTCCGACAATGTACAACTCAACGTCAAATGGTTATGTATCTCTTTCGTTTCCATATTATATTTTTTTCTTCGATTATACCGACTGCGGCGAAATCTCATGTATGATCACCTCTACAGTAGTATTTAGTAAAATGTGTAGAATATTCATCTCAAGAGAATAAGCCGCCACTAAGCTGACAGAACTGATTCAACATGTTGAAGAGGATTTAAATCAAAAAAAGCAGCTTCGAACTAGCCAAAGCTGCTATTCTCGTATAGAGATAGCTGATCATTCAATCAAGACTGACCAGTCTGGATCTGTGTAACGTTTATTTACGACATCTCTAACCAGTGTAAGTTCCTCAGGAATCTGACTTAACCCTTCAATACGAAATTGATAAGGATTCGGCATGTTACGGTCTCCCATTTCAATCATTCCCTCTTTCCAGCTATCTGGTCGCGTGTTTATATAACTTGATGCTCCTCTAAAAAATGCTTCATATTTCTTGCCTGCTGCATCGTATGCGCTCCATTGATTATTCAAAGCTTCATTTTTTATTTCCCCATAAAATGAGATCGCTGTTTCATAACCCCCACCTTCGTTTTGCGAATCTTCTAATGATGCCCCTATCAATTCAAATGTATTGTTTTCAATTTTAAATGTTCTAGGTTCTGTCAGATCTGAAGGCCTAAATGAAAACTTGCTTCCGTCTAGTTCCGTGACATAATATCCATCCAGAATGAATCGATAAGGTTCGTTCTCAGGCAGAAATCTGAACGTATAACTCCAGTGCATTTTCCCGTTTTCAATCACACGAGAATCAGAAGTCATCAAGGTATATAGTGATTCACTTTTTCTCGCATTCACCGAATGAATCTCTTCCCCTTCTATCGATTCAAAATGAAAGCTGAGCATTTGATTCTCCCACAGATCACCTGGTGATCTTGCTAGCGCAGCCTCGTCCAGTTCAGTCTCCAGCTCAAAACGTACTCCCTGCACCATTCTAGTCAATCTTTTTAAGGTAACCGTCATCCCATTCGGCGTAGTATAACTGCCAGTGAGTTCTTCTGTCCTGGTCTGGCGATTTGCCTCTTTCATATCGATATCAAAGCTGAAGTTCCAGTCTCCTTGGGTAAGTTTATCACCGCTTCTACCTAAAGAATGAATATTTCCTTCGATTGTAATCTTATCCGTCTGCATCGGTTCATCGATAAATGCAACCATATAATAAAAATCATTCGTGAACCCCATATCATACATGGTATCGATTATATTTCCTTGATCGTCTTTAATTGAAATCGTGTTTGCATCATTAAGGAATAACTTATCGCGTACATGCTTGCCTTTACGATCGAATAGCTGCAACGCCATCGTTACTCTAGTTGGATCTGCCACAGCTTCGTTGATTACTAACGTATAACCTTTGTCTTTTACTTTGATCTGTGGATTATGCACGAGTCCTAATTCCTGTGCCTTCAATAGGCCGATATCCGTATGACTTTTAACGAATAAAGATCGGATCATCTCAGCAAATGTAGGAACCGTATAGAATGATATCGTACTCAACACGAGAAAGAGACTTAACACCGCCGCTACCCATCTCCATCTATTTTTCGGATAAGCTTTTGTTACATTCTGCTCAGGGAGTGAGTCAAGTGAATGTTCTACAGCCACCTGCACCAGATCAGGAACAACCAATTCTTGCGTTTTAGATTTCAACAAACGTTTCAGCTCACGGTCAACCGGCTCATGATAATTCATATTTACTCCCTCCTTCCCTTAAGACGAGCTCTGATAATTGCTGCCTTGCCCGGTATAAACGTGATTTTACCGTTCCTATAGAAACATCAAGCACCTTAGATATTTCTTTAATTGATAAATCTTCGATATAAAAAAGCGTGACTATGATTTGAAGTTGTTCATCCAGCCCATTTATGACCTCAAATAGCTCGATCTGTTCATAGTCACCGATATATGATGTTGTTCTCATATCATAAGGGGTCGGATAGTCCCTTTTCTTTTTCCTGATCATGTTATTACACTCGTTGATCAATATTCGGATAAGCCATGTCTTAAAGTAAGCCGGTTCTCTCAATGTATGTATATTCGAGAATGCTTTAGCGATCGCTTCCTGCATCGCATCCGCACAATCATCATCATTGTTCAAAATGGATCTGGCTATAACATAAAGACTCTGTTGACAAGCCCTGATTAAGAATACAAAAGCTTCTTTATCCCCTCGCTTTGCAAGCTTCGCTTTCTCATAGATTTCCACTTCATTTCCCCTTCCTGCCCGATCTCTTTATACATTAGATCACCAAAGGTCTGATAAGGTTCACAAAAAATATCAAAAATTTCAAAATACACATAAAAAATAGCCTGTAGAAGCAACAGGCTTATTCCATGGTATCGATTTGAGAAAAACTCTCAATAATGCAATCTGCTCCCGTCAAATCTTGATCTCTAGATTCAGGATTGCGAAAACCTATACAGAACATACCGGCTCTCTTGGCTCCTATTATTCCATTCGTAGAATCCTCAATGACAATGCAGTCGATAGGACTAACATTTAATTTTGATGCTGATACAAGGAATACATCAGGAGCAGGCTTAGACTTCTTAACTTCATAACCGCTTACTACACAATCGAAATACTGCGTCAATCCGAATCTATCTAGAACGAATTCAATTTTTGGTCTTGCCGCCGAGGAAGCGACTGCCAATCTTTTATTTGAGGTAGCCAACCTTAGAATAAATTGTTCTACACCTTCAACCAAATTCTCTTCACTAAGCGATTGTTTGAAGGCCGTTTGATATGTTTCCTGAAATGCCTGCGTCAAACTTGAAATAGTTCCAGGTAACACATTAGTTTCATTTATACACGACAATGCTTTAGCAGTTGTCATACCTATTAACCGTGTAAAATCAACATCTTTAACACCTAAGTCTTGTATAAAAGTCCTTAGCGATTCTTCATATAACTCTTGACTATTTATAATGACTCCATCTAAATCAAAAATTACTGCTTTGCCGATCCTTAACATATTCCACCACCAAATCATTGTTATCTTAGATATGAAAAATACTGCTATTCAAACATAATCTTTTCATATTTCTCTAAGTAATCGATTGGAATAGCTAGACCTACTGTGAGAGATTGATCTCCTTGTGATGTAGTTGTTGTGGCATACACAACTGCAATAACATTCCCCTTATGGTTAAGCACAGGGCTGCCGCTGTTTCCGTTATGAATTGGCGCTTGTATCATGAGCATGGGAAGCTGGCGACTCTCTGATGGGGTTAATCCTAACACGGTGCCTTCAGTGGCGATTCGGTAGAATGCCAGCGGATTCCCGATGACATGAATAGGATCGCCCTCTTGATATGCTATCTCTGTTTCCAATTGAAGTGTAGGCAGGTTGTTTGCATTGTCTCTAATTTTAAGTATCGAGATATCGATTTCGCTATCACTGACGATAACATCTGCCAGATATGTTTTTCCATTAAGAAATTGGATTATGCCAGCCTTGTCATCATCCATGACATGTTGATTCGTAATAATGAGTCCATTCGGAGTGATATTGAACCCTGTTCCTTTCCGATCACCGACACTAACGTTGACAACGGCTTGCTTATATTGCTGGATCTGTTCATCTTGTGATAATTGTGAATCCTTTTTCAAAAATCGTAGTGTTGGTAGATTGTAAATCTGTGGTATAAAAGCGATTAGATTTCCGAAGAGTAGAATGGCCAGCATCATAATAATTGTTTTTTTGATCCATGTTCTTTGGGGTGGGGGATTCGGTTCATCATCTTCATTGTCATCCTCCAGGTTCCAAAATTCTTCTTCCCATTCAACTGGGACATCGGGATCATTTACTTCATCGGTGGGCGTTTTGGGATCATCTAGCTCATCGTTATGGATGGGAAATACCTCCCTGCTAATGAGAAATAGAATAAAATTTTTGATTCTAGATGATTATACCAAACACTGGCAGCCCATGACTGACAATTCGAACAGTTACATGAAGCTGATAAATCAATAAATCGTGAAGTATCCCTTGGTTTTTTTCGTTCTGAAATGCACAAGATATATTTGGAGGTTGAGAAGAATGTATACTTTGCACGTTTGTATGTTGTTAATTAGTCTGTTAACAAGAGGTTGGGAACAAGAAACGAATCCTCCTCTGCAATCACAAATCGAGACAAAACAACCTGCATCTGAAACTCAATTCATCTCTAGAGTTAATGAAGAATCTATTCCTATCTTGATGTATCATTCGATTAGCATTAATCCATCTAATACGCTTGCTGTGCCTCCAAAGGTGTTTTATAAACAAATGGAACATCTAAAGAATTTCGGATATGATACGATCACGTTCAAGGATTTAATGAGTTGGAAGATGAGTCAACAGCTCCCAGATAAACCGATTTTGATTACTTTTGACGATGGCTATTTAGATAACTATACAACCGCTTACCCAATCTTAAAAAAACTTCAAATGAAAGCAACAATATTCGCTACCAGCGATTTTATTGGTTCACCCAATCACTTGACCTGGAGTCAAACAAATGAGATGGAACGCTCTGGTCTCATTGAATTTGGTGTGCATACCCGGCATCATGTAGATTTGACAAAAAGTAACCGGCTCCAACTCGAGGACGAAATTTCGGGCGCTAAACAAATGCTGGAGAAGAAATTGGGGCATCCCCTTATTTCTTTTGCATACCCTTCAGGTAAATTCAATCAGAATGTTATACAGGTTGTTAAGCGTGCTGGATTTGAATTTGCGGTAACAACAGAACCTGGTTACGCCGAGAAAAAACAAGGATATTTAACTCTCCATCGCGTTCGAATACCTGGAGATCAGTCATTAGCTGCCTTTATTCGAAAATTTCATTGATGTTGGATGTTAATCATTAATTTGTTGATACCTATAGGTTTGGTTAATATCAAGTGAAAAGGAGCAGATGCCTTAGGCACGCTGCTCCTTTTCATTTTATAAGAATTGCTATCGCTTCTAAGTTGACTCCTCTATGGTAACTTTTCTGTTGACGGTTGATCTTTATCGTGTTGATTCATTGCCTATTCTTATCATGGTATTTATAATTGAGAAATTACACCATGGATTAATGAACTCAAATCATTGAATCAACAACAACAATTATAAATATTGATCAAAACCAATTTAGAGGAGTAACTTCACAACATGATTAAACGACTCATTACGCTATTTTCAATTCCTTCTTATGCATTACTCTTTTTGTGTATGCTACTACAGGGAATGGGTATTTCACTCAGCGCCCCCTTCTTATCCATTTATTTCACAGAACAGCTTGGAGTATCTATTGGAATGTTCGGTCTTTATCTAGCCGTCACGTTAATTGCTGGGATATTTATCAGTACGCTAATTGGGAGACGCTCTGACCTCGGCTTAAATCGAAAAAGCGTCTATCTCTTTGCAACGCTATGTAATGTTCTAGCTTATAGCGGATACTTGCTCATTCATGAATTTTGGATTTTGTTCCTTTATATGATTGTATTCACCGCCCTCGGTGCACCAGGGATGCCTCAGTTGTTTGCTCTTTCTAGAGAAGCGGTGATAAAGAGCAAGTTTACGGACCCTGCGTTAGCTAATTCTACGTTACGTTCTGCTTTCTCTCTCGGCTTTATTTCAGGTCCTTTAATTGGTACTCTACTCATCGCCGCAGTTGGGTTTAAGGGGATTTTCTTGGGTACGATCGGAGCTTTTCTATTAGTTAGCCTACTTGTTCTCCTATTTCTCAAATCAAACACAGAAATGAATAGCAGTCATGCTAATGTAAAAATAAAAAATTTCCGACTGTCCCAGAACCGTCATATATTGCTTCCTTTTCTGATTATGATACTCATGTACACGACTCACTGGATGAGCAGTATAAATACTGCGCTCTTTATTACAACCAATCTAGGGGGAACCACAAGAGATGTAGGTCTAGTCAGCAGTATTTGTGCCGCATTGGAAATTCCTTTTATGCTTGCACTTGGTCTACTCAGTGCAAAGTACAGTAACCGAATCTTGATGCTGTGCGGGGCCGTTCTAGGAGGGGTTTATTATTTCGTTATCATTATTTCAGAGACGATGTGGCAGATGCTTGCAGCACAAGTATTACTGGCCATTTTTGTTGCCGTTATTTCTGCAATTGGTATTAGCTACATCCAGGATCTGCTTCCAAGCATGCCTGGGTATGCATCTACGCTATACTCTAATTCCTCCACAATCGGCAGACTGATAGGTAGTCTTGTTGGTGGTGGAGTAGCTAGCATTGTAGGTTACCGTTATTCATTTATCTTCTGTTTTATACTTATCATTATCGCAGTGATTATGCTTGCGGTGAGTGGACGTCAGCCTGTAGATGAACCACAGGTTTCAACATAATTTGCAATTTTTGTACTTTATATCATAATAAAACCTACTAATAGAGCTTCTAATTCTAATTTGCATCTAATAGTAGGTTTTAATCTTTCTGAATTGAACTAGTGTGGTGTTTATTTTTTGAATATCTCAATGATTCTAGGGAATTGATCCCGATTTTCTTTGCCCGCTTAATTGGTATTTGTCTGCGTTTGTATACTTCAAAACCTAATTTATTATAGAGTTTCATGGCTGGAATATTGGTATCGGCTACTTCTTCAATCAAAAAATTCTCATATGGTGTTTGCTCAAGGATATGACAAATCATTTGCGAAGCAATACCTTGCCCCCTGAATTCGGCAGCCGTTCCTACAAATTCAATGTACCCTATACCAGGTAAGGGATGAACAATGGGAGTTTCAAACTCTTTTTTTAAGAAAATACCGGCCATAGTACCTTTATAAAAGCCTAAATGTTTGCGTAGTTCCTTTTTATTCAGTTTAACCGAAAGTGAAGTTCCATCTGTACAAGCAACCATTCCGACCACTTGCCCCTTGTATAAAGCAACATAGAATTGCTCCAGAACGAATATATGAGCGAACGCCGCAGCAATCCTTTTGGGGTCCTTAGAGAAAAACTCTAGCCACTGTGTGAATCCCTCTGCAAATATTTCAGATATTCCTTTCCTCACATCAAATTCAGCTTGTTCGGCTTTAACCACGGTTATCATGACATGGTCACTTCCTTTCCTTCAATAGAAATGCGGTGAGTATATATGGTGAGGGCATGGTAAAGTTGCTCTTTAGTAATACTTTCATCTGAGCCAAACCTTGAATCGATGCATAAAAAAGAGCAGCCATTTCCTGTGCATCACCCGAGTGAAATTCCCCAAGTTGCTGACCTTTGCGAATGAGCTGTACCGTAGAATCAAGCAGTCTGGCATTTATCTGGAGGATCTCTTCATAATGTGTTGAGGCTATGGCAGCTCCAGCTAATAGCGATTGATTAATAAGGATCAAAAGATGGGCTAGTTCATCCCCATTAATCATGTCAGTGTAGACTTCGTCCACAAACTGAGTAATTAAATCTTTAGGGGATTGATCGGATTCAAAGAGAGAAATATTATGTTTCAACCCTTCAACTGCGTAGGCAACGATTTCGTTAATTAAGTGATCTTTTGTTTTGTAATGACGATACAGTAGTCCAATACTAATGCCAGCTGTATCCGCGATATCTTGAACGTTCGTGGAGCCGAATCCTTGATGAACAAATAACTGCATCGCAGCTGAGTGGATTTTTTCCCTCGTGGCATTGCGCATTTTTTCAAACTGTTCCTTGCTACGCGGCAACCAACTCACTCCTTTTTAATGAATGAATTTTTACTCATTATAAAACATTGAAAACGGGATATCAATATTCAACCTCAGTTAGCGATTCTGCCGGTTAGTTTAACAAAGGCAGCTGATCATAATGATCAGCTGCCTTCTTGTTGAGCTATCGTTTTGAAATCACCCTGACTCTCTTTCATATTCCTCAGATCTTTTTCGATTTAGAATCAATCAACTTAGAAGAGCGAGTAGTTTCGCATAAACAACTCTAAGCTTAGGCTCCGTTTGTTCTGACCTAACGGCTTTTTCAAGCTTTGTACGGCTTCCGAAAATCCGATATAGAACTTGCTCACGTTCATATATTTCTTTAGACAACAGCTCTTGAAGCAGCACTTCCGCTAGCTCGACCCGATCAATTACGAAGTTTTTCACAGGCCGGGCTTCCTCATTTCCTGCAAGCAGAATATCTACCAGTACTGGTATATGCTCCGTATCCACACCATGTGCATCAATAAAGACCTCAGCATAACCATCCTGTATCATTTGGTGCTCCGAATCTACCATCTCCATATATCGAGAGACAAGTGAGTAATATTCGCTGCTATATAGTCCCAGTCCGAGAACGGCATAGGTACCAGGCATAACCGACTTTTCGCTCGGCTCTGTGTCCTTGTACCACGCATAGTGTTCCATAGCGGTATTCGCATACGCTTCTAACTTTTGAAAAAGGGCCGGATAGGTTAGCGCTCCTGCAAAAAACTGATGCAGTCCTGATTTAGCCATTTTTTTAAGAGGAAGATAGTGCTTTTGTTTACTTTTTAGCTTCAGCTTATATTCCTTCGGAAATCCATTCTGCAACAATTCGATAATTTGATCTAACGCTTCCCCATAAGCTGCTTCCTCCTCGGCCAAAATCCGAACCTCAATGGTCTGAGTTACATCATTATTATGAATTTCAACATGGCTGCCTTTATATACGGGATCGAATTTCCCACTTCCTCGCTCGATATACTCCGCTGCCTGTTTTGAGCCAAGTTGGACCGCAAGCTTCAAATATTGCTCCCGGAGATCTGGCTTCGATTTACCTATTTGCAAAGCGGCATACACAAAAAAGGAAAGCCCATCCTCACTCAAATTCAAAAGAGGCGTATCTTCCTTGAGTGTCCAGTCCATCGAATAGCTGTCTGCACGTTTAAAATAGCGAGGAAGAAAAATGTCTTGAATCCAATGATCCATAGCTGAAGTATACTGGTCAATCCATTCGTTCAAGCGTTCCCTGTTACTTCTGAGCTTGTCCGATAAACGCTGAATCAGAGGATCAACAACTACTTCTTCCTGTTCCATAAGATCAGGGTTCATCAAGTGACGAGAAAAGAAAAACTGGTCATCCCCACTTGGCAATACCGGGAGATCAGCCATGATTTTGGATGTTATAAACTTTTGTAATGATTCCTGGAGTTCATTCAGTTTCTCTCCGTTTACGAGATGCTCGCAAATTTTTAAGTCTTCGTCCTCCATTTCAAAAGTAAGTACGAGCTGGAATCGGTAATCAAATAAATGAAGACCTAGTTTATCTGATAAAAAGAGTTCCTCTACTCGCTCGCGTAATTGTGGATAAAGCTCAGATCTAATGAGTTCATCCGTGAGCTCAGCGATATAAGGACCTGCTTCAATAGCATAAGAACTGTCCATCCAATCTAGTGGTTCTTCGACATCTATATGTATTTTTCCGTCACGCCAAGCTACTTGAAGAAAATCCTTAACTCCTGCCTGAAGCGAACGATGACCTATGAATCCATTTATTCTTTCACTCTCTTTCTTGTATATGGTCATCAATTCGCTCCATACATCATCTAAAAACCTCTGCACAGCTGCGTCCATTACCGCTCCTCCTGTTTGGCTAAATATGTGTTCCGAACAGAACCCCTATTTGTTCCCAGGGAATAACCATCTTCCCACGTCAGGTGCTACAGACATAACATCTGTCCTCTGCTCTCTCTTTACGAAAATCACTTAACGTTTATAGTCAGGCTGTTCTAGCATCATAGGATTCGGATTACTGAGTACCCAATGCACAGCTAGTTCGCACAGTCTTGCTGGTTCATCACTGCCATTTCCGTTCTGAAGTTCTTTCGCTAATGTTGCTGCCTCCTGAAGTTCATCAGGATTTAATGGCGTACCCAAGTTAAAGTAATGTATCAAGCTTTTGAGCATTTTACGATATTGAGTATCCCAGTTGATACCGCCATTATCTAAAATTTCATATGACACTTTGCTAGTAATACGGATAACTTCACCCTGTACGGTTTTCGCATGACCTTTTGAAGGAATTAGTAAATCCCAGAGTTCATTATGTTGCGCCTGCCATCCCTTTGTTGATACCGCTATTGAAGAGGCGCCGTCGTGCGTCTTACGCTTCTCTACCGGGGGAACATCAAATAACTCATATAAACGTAGAAGTGCCTCATCCGTTTGTTTCAAATATTCTTTATTAAACCCCTCTCTGTGAAATTCAAAGTCGTTTCCGATTCGCTTAATAGATTCTTTCATTTCCGTCGTTATAGTGGATCCAGCGTTAAGCAAAATATCAGCAACTTCCACCATATTAACAATATCTGCGTTTCTGCACACGGCCAAAGCTTTTTCTAATGGAGTTTGATTCATGTTATTTTTTGCGCTGATATTTGCGTCTTTAGTAACCAGGCTGTGAACCGCTTTTGGCTTAAATGAACCTGCAGCGGCAAATAAAGGTGTCTCATTTTGATAATCAGTAGCTTCTAGATCTGCGCCCAAATCAAGCAGCAATTCAGTATTACCACACCAACTAATTGCATGATTGTGCAATGGCGTTCTTCCATAATTGTCTCCAGCATTTATATCGGCACCCTGTTCCACAAGCCAGCGAACTAAATCATTCGGTATTTCAAAGAAACTCAAGGTTGTTGATTTACTATAACCGCCACGTGCATCCAATTCGCATCGAGTGAATACCTCTTTTTGAACAGATAGATCGCCTGCATGAATTAGTTCATCAAAATTTTTTGGTAAGGTTTTTTTCTTCTTGCCCATATGTAAGTTCTCTCCTTAAGGGGAAGCTCCCCAAACTGTTTTTCATAATGAAGTCACTACCTAGGATTGCCGCTTTTTACACGACTCCATCAAAATTTGCCCTATTAATTAACTTCAGCCATTTCGTACTGACTTCCCATCACTTCAGCAAGAGTAAGACGTACCCACTGATTAACTTCATCGTATCCAGTTACTTCGGCGATCACTCGATAACGTGGATACATCCATTCAACCGGGGGTTTTAGATTTCAAATCGGATGTATCCGTTATACCTACCGCCTGAGGTTCAAGTAAGTTAATTAAGGTACCTTGTGGAAAAAAACCTTCTATATAACCTTCCACTCGAGTCCCGACAGGGAACAGACTTTGGGTCCGATTCCAATCTTCCACACCGAGTTGTAGTTGCTCGTGCCAGAGCTCCTCGAATTCCGTCTGACTAATCTCTTTATAGTAGGGTTCCTTAGCATCTAGTGGATGTTCTGCCAGCATGAAATGATAGAGAGGATGCTTTCGATTTGATGTGATACAGATACCGTCATCATGATAAACCATCTGTCTGTATACAACCCCACCGTTATCAATTTCAAAATACCAAGTCCCCATTCCCGGCTCCTGAATATCTTTTAAATATTTCAAAACAATCACTCCAATCTGCTGCACTTCCTGCTCCGTTCTATCAGAATCACCGACATGAATTTGGAAGTTCTCTCGTATGTTAATCACTACTAATATTATCCTATGTATACATAAATCCTCAATGTTTTGCTGTTATGAATTCATGTCAGCAAGGCTCTGTAGCCAATAGTAATATTATAAGGAGAATCATATGTTGATGTACTTTTACCTTCACTAATCCGGAAAACATCGATATCTTCTATATTTTAAAAAGCAAAATAAGCTTGAACCAAGCAAGGCTCAAGCTTTGGAAATGTTATTTAAGTCTTCACCAACCTTTTAATTAGCAATTGTTCATCATCTTTAACATAATTACATTGTTCATATGTCATTATTGCAGCGTTATTTCCTCGACCAGTCAGAACCTTCGTACTTCTAACCCCACGAGTTCTAAGAGCTTCTTCCAGACAAGTAATTATTGCTATTGCAATTCCCTTTCTTCGAAAGGCTTCTTCTACATATAGTTCGGTAATTTCTCCGTGTGGTTCTTCATAACAAAATGAATAATAAATTTGAGCACATCCAAAACCAACAATTCTACCACTAATCTCTGCCACGGCAATCAATTCGTTAAGATTTATTTTCATGTGCTCAGCTATCTTATCTGGAGGTCTTTTTTCACCACCATTAAACTCTTGATTTAGCCTCGAAAGTTCTTCTGCATCCGTTAGATAAGCCAATCTTACATAGACATCTGTATCTATATTTATCACCTCCACATAAACATTCCGTTAGTCTAATCCCTTTTGAATAATGGGAAATTGATAAGAGTTACTTGATTAATATAGATTTGATAGTTTCGAGTGCCCTTATCATCAACTGACTATCTATAAATCGTTGCTGAGTAGATTTGGCCATCCTCTTCATCATAATGAAATGACAGGTTGCCTGAGCCAAAGTTGTAGATCATGTCATACACACCTTCAGCCTCATTGAAATATTCATTATTCGGTTTGCCTAGCCACAGCTTTATTGTTGACGGGTACAAATTTCGCTTTTCGGCAAAAAGATTGAATACCATAACTTTTGAAGTGGAATCCAGCTCATGGAGATAGGAGTCAAAGCCTATAGCATAGTTTTGATATACATAGAATGCACCCCATTCACCATTTTCTCGCAGTTTAGCTTTTTTAAGAGTGCTTTGGAGCGATTTATGAGTCATGCCGAGCTTGATACCAGGCTGTTCGGGAAGAATCCCTTTCTTTGCAGCAGTCTTCAAGCTTTCAAGGTAAGCATGGTCACCCATACCCGAGTTGGGCCATGATGGATGATTGTAATCCATGTATCTTGTGTCTGCCAAACGGAGTTCACGCTTACTCACATTAAGTTTGAACGTATTTACCGCATACTTGGCAACAGCATTATTGTAAAACTTGAACTGCAACCGCGCATCTGACAGCATGCGAACACCGTCCCCCCGCCCTGCTGGATAATAATCATCTATTTTCTTGCCATTAGGATTAACGAACTTCACGGGCATCAGCGACCCTGAACGAATAATGAAGGGAGTAGCCAGATTGAAATTGGATGTTCCCCATTCTGTAATCATCAGAATATCTGGTGTCCCCTTTTCTTTACTTTGAACCGAATAATGCCAGTTTTGAGGTAATGTAATCGTGTGCAGTCCCAGATTCACAGATTGAAGCGTTCCGTATGAAGCTCCTTTTTTAACAAGTGCGGCTTTATATGTACCTATGTAATTCTTATCTCCCGGTTTATTTCCGGTCCAATAATCCATTTCAGTCAAGGTTGATGACTTTTCATCTTGAGCGAAAATATAGACCGTATAGGAGTTCTGATAAGCATCCCGCAAAGTAAATGACAATCGACTTATCTTTTTTAATTTTTCAACAGGCATGCTATTCTGCTTCGCCTGTGCTGAATCTACTGACACAAACATGCAAACTCCTGCCAAAAAAATTACTAGCAGAAAGGTGTATAGCCTAGTTTTCTTTCGAGAATACTGAATCATCTTTTTGATTTCCCCCTGTTGTTATAATATGTATTTTTGTATTATTTAAATGTATCATCTTCCAAGGGTATTTCCTACCATCCATTTAGCTGTTCGGGAAATACTTCCACATTCTTAATATATATCGACCGAGTTACTCGACTCAAAATCCACCTAAAAAAAGAAAAGCAGCCAGTCAATTGAGCAGCTGCTTCTTGTAATCATTCAATTGTCGTTCTCCGTTAGTTTAATGATGGCTTGCTATCGTTACTTGATCTTTCGCATTGCACCAAGAACAATGTTATATCCGTCAGGATCAAGAATATGGGCATTCTTAAATTCCCAATCGCCGTGTTCTCCCATAAACGGTTCGATTCCGATATTGCCACCGTTCGCACGCACTTCTTCGACAAATTGGTCTAGTTCCTCCCAACCGATATGCAGAAAAGTATCCCAGCCGTAGTCAGGACCTACCCATTCAGTAGGATAATTTGGGCGCTTTGCAGAAGCCACATTTGGTTTTACATCCTCGCTTGAAACAGCTTGCTGAAGTATGAAGCACACATCATCACGTTCCGCATGACCCCAATCATCCACAGAACATCCGAGACAATCGCGGTAATAGGACTGCGATTTCTGCAGGTCGGAAACTAGACGCACTTGAATCGGCTTTCCCAGTGTTATTCTGGACTTTTCATTGATTCCTTGTTCTCTCACAAATATACCTCCATTTTTGGTGTCATTCTGTAAAATCATTCGGCACAATCCCGAAGTATCCTTCACAAAAAAAGAAAAACATTTACGATTTCACTATCTGCCAATTAGTTTATTAGAAGGCGTTGACATCATGTTTGCATGAAATCATATCAGAAATGATAAAAAGCTAAAAAGTCTCATAAAATGCGACTTTTTAGCTTTTTATATTTGCAGCCTATTATTTATTTGTAATTGCAATATAGTGTCTCGTTAATCACGATCTTCCTTTTCATCCTACGCAGATGGTCTAGATTCTGCCTTTATTACTGATCTAGATATTTGTTCCGTAGGCGAGAGCTGCATCGATTTCGTTGTAAACCTTGCAATGATTAACCCAACTGCCGTAAGCCCTTCTGCTAACGGGAATGCTAGCCAGATAGAATCACTTCCGAAAAAGGTAGGTAAGATCCATAGCAGGGGCAAGAAAAGAATAAGGCTTCTCATCAAAATAATAGCTGAGGATAACTTAATTTTTTCAATCGCTTGGAAACATTCAGCATATACCAGATTAAACCCGAGAAATATATATCCGATAAAGAAGAGAGTTATTCCTTGCTTGGTATAGATCATAACTTGTTCCGATGTTACCCCAAACAACGCAATGATCGTCTCTCCCTCGAACCAGCCTATGAGCAATATTCCGATTCCGAGTAATATACCTGTAACAAGTCCAAGCCTTACGAATTGCTGAAGTCTACCATACAGTTTAGCCCCATGATGGAAACTTACGAGCGGCTGAAGAGCAGCTCCTACTCCGATAAACAGCATAATAAATACACTGTGTACATAGTTGATTACCGCGTATGAAGTTACACCAATCTCTCCCACGAAGTGCATGAAGGTAATATTATAGGCAATGACGGTTACCGCAATAGAAGCTTCTACAATAAAGCTAGGTAAACCAATTTGCAGAATCTCCAAAATGGTCGAAACTTTGAATCGTAATGCTGTAAATTTAAGAATGCTTTTCTTTCGAACAAAATGAGACAGAAGCACAACAAAACCAATCACGGTAGACAGAATTGTACCATAAGCTGCGCCACTTACTCCCATATCCCATATAAAAATAAAAATGTAATTAAAAACAATATTTAAAATGGCCGTAATCCCAAGACCAAGCATCGCAAGTTTCGGATTGCCATCGTTACGTATGAAGATACTCAATATATTCTCCACCACATAAATAATACCAAACGTTAGAATGACAGAGAGATAATCTCTTACGTAAGGGAAAATCTCATCACTTGCGCCAAAAAGATAAGCAATTTCCCGTTGCTTCCATAATCCAATGATGATGAGTGAACCAACAATAAATATAGCCAGAAAGAAGGATTGTGTAAAAATAGACCTTGCTTTCTCCGGTTTGTTCTCACCTAACGCTATAGAATACAGTGTCGCGCCGCCCATGCCAATCCACAGCGAGATCGACAGCAGTATCGAGAAAATCGGCACGGCAATGTTGATTCCTGCAAGGGCTTCTGGTCCGATCCCGTTGCTAACAAAAATTCCATCCACGAGTATATTAATCGCCATAAGCATCATACCCAGTATTGAAGGAACTAAATAAGAAAAGTATAGTTTCTTCGTGTCTTTCGTTCTAAGATCAATGGATGTTTGATCTAAATGATTTATGCTAGTCATTGTTGTCACCTATTACCTATATAAATTTCTTTACCATTACTTTTTCTCCATTTTCATCTCTTTCTCCGTTAAAGAAAAATCCCGCTTTTTCGTACATTCTAATTGCAACGACATTGTCTTCGTACACACTTAGGTACACTTCTTCGCAGTTAAATTCTCTTCTGAGTCTTTCTAATAAGGCTACCAAGGCGAGGGATCCGAGCCCCTGACCTTGGAAAGAGGCATCTATTAATAGACGGTCCATCCAGACTCTCCCGTTATCGCCTTCTTCCGGAAAGAATCCGTACATCGCAAACCCTACTACTGATTCATCTACATACAGTCCTACAGGTTTGAACATTTTGCATCGTTTAGCTTCTTCTAAACATGCCTCCACGGTTTCGATATATCCAGACTGTGTCTCTTTAACTTGAATCTGTAGAACCTCTTCCTTATTGTCTCCCGTTACCTCACGCAACGAAATGCTCATGCTGTCGTCAATCCCTTCCGTTCCTTTTTCCGTCACGTTATACGTGGTATAGTTACATGGTAAAGTATCCGGTAACCATATAGTCAAGGAGAAGTATAACGATGAACGATGATATTACAAGGAAGTATTTTACAACAGGTGAATTCGCTAAGCTGTGTAATGTGAAAAAACAAACCCTTTTTCATTATGATGATATCGGCCTATTATCCCCTGAGATTAAATTGGAGAATGGGTATCGCTATTATTCCTACCATCAGTTCGACCTCTTTCATGTCATTGAGTTATTGAAAGAAGTGGACATGCCTCTAAAAGAAATCAAGCGGTTTTTCGAGAACAAGACGCCTTTGCAGCTGATCGATCTATTGAAAAGCAAATATCTAGAAATGGATAAGAAGATTCATGACTTGCGTCAACTTCAAAAAATTATTGAAACCAAGATTAACATTACGGAATCGGCACTAAATGTAGATATTTTGGAGATTACACGGATTCATCAAGAAGAAGAACTCTTATTTCTTAGTGAATCGATACTGGACTGCTCAGACCGAGATTTTTTGAAATCTGTTGCCGAATTTATTGATTATCTGTACAAGAATGAATTAGATATGGGCTATCCTATAGGTGCGATGGTAAGCAGAGATAACATTTTAAAAGGAGACTATGGGAACTATACGTATCTGTACAATAAAACAGCCAAACACTTACAAGGTGCTACTTATCATATCAAACCTAAAGGTACCTATATTGTGGCTTATCATAAGGGTTCAGATGAGTACATTGCACAGACTTATCAGAAGATGCTGGATTATATACATGAGCATGATATTCATATTGGAGGATACTCTTACGAGGAGTACATTTTGGATGAAATTTCGGTTAGCGGAAGTGAGAATTATGTCACCCGGATTATGATTAAAGCTCTGGACAATGAATAAGGCAATCAAATCAAAAGAAGTCGCGGTATCCGCGACTTCTTTTGATTGTATATTTAATCTATTTGTTGATAGGTTGACCTACAAAAGCTTGGACTTGTAACGGTGCTGTCAAATATTTCGGGGCTGTTGCAACGAATGCTTGAAAATGATTGCTTGTATTGTGCGCTGCCACAGCTTCTTGGTCTCTCCACTGTTCAACCATCAGATATGTGTTATCCTGCTCAATATCTTTCATCAGCTTGTAGGACACATTTCCTGCTTCTGTGCGGGATGACTCAATAAGTTCTTGTATAGTAACGAGAAACTCTGCCTCTAATTCTGGGTTCACTTTCATTTCTGCATGAATAATAATCATTTCCATAACCTCACTTCCACTCCGCAATACGATCAATAGGGAGACGAGTTGTTCTACGTGCCTCTTTAGCCGCTTTACCAACAGAGATGAGCATAACCGGTACATAACGTTCCTTCTCCATACCGAAAGCTTCTGCAATGTTGGATTTATCAAATCCACCAATTGGGTTTGTATCATATCCGCGAGCACGAGCTGAAAGCATTAACTGCATGGATACCAAACCGCTATCAATAAGAATCATTTCACGAAAAGCTTGTGCTGGCAAACGTTCAAAAAGGTTAGTGTAGTTAGCCATCAGTTGATCTTTAATCTCTTGTGGCAAAAATCCTTTTTCCACTGCAGTACCCATAATTTCATCTGCATTTTCAAATGCCTTCATATCTGCGAATACAGCAATCACAGCAGAAGAAGTCGCTACTTGTGTTTTGTTACTTGGTGCAAGCTCTTCTAGGGTGGACTTACCTTCTGGACTCTCCACAACAAGGAATCTCCAAGGCTGGAGATTAACGGATGATGGTGCTAATGTTGCCTCTTCTAAAATTTCATTCATTTCCTCACGGCTAATCTTAACCGTTGGATCGTACACACGAACTGAGCGCCGTGTCGTAATAATCTCTTTATAGTCATTGTTTAGGGATGTTACAGTCATCATATTCTCTCCTAATCTCTTTACTTAGTTGTCTTACTAGTTTCAGTCATTTGTTGAATCTGGCTGTTCAGCTTACGCAGTACATGAATAAACTCAAGTCGTTCTGATTCCGTGAGGCCAGCTTGTAGATCCTCTAGAAATCGTTCTTTGTCCGCTTTAAACATCGCAACTTTACGTTGTCCTTCTTCGGTTAATTGAACTAACGTAATTCGGTTATCCTTCTCACACTTTGTTCGCATAAGAATTCCTTCAACTTCTAACTGCTTAACATGGCGGGTTACCGCAGCTGGGTCAATTGACACTGCTTTCTGGAGATCCGTTTGGCTGATCTGGCCACCCGTCAGTTTGCATAGAAGTTCAAGTCGATTAGGACTAACCCCAGCACATCGTTCAAACCGGGTTGCTATATGCTTGTTTAAATGTATTAGCAAGTACAGCAGGTCATCTTTATGACATGTAGAGATGATAAAGACCCCCTTCGATTCATTGACCTATCAATAGTTGATGGGTCAATATTATATCATTGTTTATAAAAAATCAAGTCTAAGTTTATGGGTAACTAATAATAAAGTTCTTTATAAATAAATGAAGCCACTGCTCCAATATCAGTGGCTTCATTAAATTTATTATATTTTTATCTTAGATCTATAACTCAAAATCAAAATTTTTCCCAACTGAATACCGGCTTAAACATTTTTCGGATCCAGTATGCGATAATCGTACCTACTGTCCATGAATTGCGATTCTGCAAGTAATCCATGTATTGATCATTCATCGTATAAGTCCAAGTGGAAATGGGACTCCTCAGCCCAAACTTCTCCCACTCTGCCGGATCATTAGAGCCTCCAAGCTTTAGGAGCATCTTTGCCGACTCGCTCATTATTTTAGCCGGCATTTGCTCAAATGCTTGGATGATTAGTCCATGAAATTCGTCAATTGGATTAAGGTTAGTAAGGCTTGTCAAATGGATGCTTTCGCGTATGTAAGAAACGTATGCTAGATGGTCAGCCCAGAACTTGTCCATATAATAAAGTCTTACACGCTGCTCTGAAGGGCTCATCGCAGGCTCACCTTTCAGAATTCCGAGCCGTTCCTCATATTGAATACGTCTCTGTTCTTCTACCATATCGGAATAACGGTTAAGCTCCTGACG
Source organism: Paenibacillus sp. FW507-14B1B (assembly GCF_058781425.1). Taxonomy (NCBI): domain Bacteria; kingdom Bacillati; phylum Bacillota; class Bacilli; order Caryophanales; family Paenibacillaceae; genus Paenibacillus; species Paenibacillus sp. FW507-14B1B. The sequence continues at coordinate 531,776 of NZ_JBYSWS010000001.1, forward strand.
GATATGAAAGTTTTGGCCCATAATAACACGTTGTATATGTTCAATTTTATTATAAAGTACCGACTCTCCTAGGGCTTCATCCTGCTTAAGACCTCGATACATAGGCGGAATCGCTTTGTCGATGCCGAACTGCTGGATTAACTCGTCCTCTAAACATATGAAAAATACAGATTCCCCCGGATCGCCTTGACGTCCAGAGCGCCCTCGAAGCTGGTTATCAATCCGCACGCTTTGATGTACATGAGTTCCAATTACGAATAAACCACCCAACTTGGCGACCACTTCTGCTTGTTGCAGATCGCCGCCCCCGAGACGAATGTCTATATCCCGTCCCGCCATATTCGTCGACACAGTTACGGAGCCGATTTCTCCAGCTTTTGCAATGATTTCTGCTTCTTTTGCGTCGTTTTTTGCATTCAACACTTGACATGGTACTTCAGCATTAGCAAGTGATTCGGCGAGCTTGTCTGACTCCTCCACGCTAGAAGTACCAATGAGAATTGGTCGTCCAGTCCTATGGTTAGATAGGATTTCTTGCACAAGTGCCTTATGTTTGGCTTCACGATGGGTGTATATACGATGGGGATGGTCAATCCGTATGTTTGGCCGGTTCGGCGGAATCTGCAATACCTGCAACGCATAGATTTCTTCAAATTCCATTGCAGATACATGTGCGGTAGCCGTCATTCCACACATCTTTGGATATAGGCTAAGGAGGTGTTGAAAAGTGATCGTAGCTAGGATTTTCCCACCTGCTAAGGATTGAAGACCTTCTTTAGCTGCCAGCGCCACTTGGAGCCCTTCCGGAAGATGCCTGTTCCTCGCTACACGTCCGGTATATTCATCGATCAGCTCGATTTTACCTTCGCGGATGATGTAATCGACGTCTTTCTTTAATAATGATTCCGCCTGCAGCGCACAATTCAATGATGATAACAATTGACTATTATAACTATCGTATAAGTTTCCGCAGCCGAGTAGTGATTCTGCTAAGGCAGACCCCTCTTCATTTAGATACACATTTCTTTTGAACTCGTCAAAGTGGTAATGTTCATCTTGCACAAGCTGTCTTGCCACGTTTGCATAACGAACACCCTCATTGGACATTGATTCAGGCTTACCAGCAATAACAAGCGGTACTCGCGCTTCGTCGAGAAGGAGTGAATCCGCTTCATCTACGATGACATAATGAAATTGACGATGAACGGTGTCTTCTTCATCCAATGCGATCGTATCGCGTAAATAATCAAAACCCGCCTCTTTGGCCGTAACATAGGTAATGTCCGCGCCGTAAGCTTCCCGTTTCTCTGACAAGCTCATGTCCGCTTGAACCGAATTTATCGTCAAGCCGAGAAAACGATAGATCGGTCCCATCCACTGCGCATCTCTTTTTGCTAAATAATCGTTAAACGTTAACACATGGACGCCTTCTCCACTTAATGCATTAAGATACGCTGGCATAACAGCAGAGAGCGTCTTCCCTTCACCGGTATGCTGCTCGATCAAAAAGCTCTCGTGCAAAGCGATTGCAGCCATAATCTGGACATCATAGGGATGTAAACCAAGCGTTCTTTTCGCTGCCTCGCAGACTAGCGCATACGCGTCAACAAGAAGCTCATCTAAAGACACACCCGACTTTGCTTCCTTTTTCAGACGAAGAGATTCCAATTTCAGCTGGTTATCATCCCAATCTGACAAGTTGCGACTCCGAATGAGATCCACTTTAGCCCGGTAACCTCTTAACTTCTGCCGGTTATCATGATCTTTGAATTCTCGTATTAACTTGACGGCTACATTCATCGGAATATCCCTCCTCTGTACATATCTCAATATTATTCTACAGATATTGGAAATCCCCTGCTATTTTACACAATAAAGACCGCCAACTAAGCTGGCAGCCTTAATTACTTGCCATAATTGTTCTTACGAATACAAGATTCTTTTATCGCGTGGTTTCGTCGAATTGAATGGATTGAATATTCTCAGTTGACGGATCGAATGTAATCGTTACATAAACCCCAAACTCATTTCCTTCTTGACCTCTTAACCACAACTTGAACTTCTCTACGGACTTGTTCGGTGCAAGTTCACTTCGACCAATGTGCTTATAATCAACGATCTTCTCCTGGTATCGTTTTTGAGTTTCCTTTACGGCAATTGCTCCCCACTTGGCGTAATCAGGTTCTGCATACAATGAAACTGAGGAAACATTAAACAGTACTATTAAGCAAATCACCAATCTAATCATAATAACCCTCATTTTAAAATTTTCAGGTATTATACTCTAAATCTTTCATAATTATTCTTTCTATAAACCTCGTTCACTAAGTGGAGAGCCATGGGAATTTTAAACTACTCCATTTCCTGATAAAGAACTTCTACATCCTTTATCAGGTCAGGTATCCAAGCTTCTGATCCAGCAATCAAATCTGTACCACCATATACAAGCCAATGTAATGTCTTAATCAGCCAACATAAACCACCGATTTGAAATTAGACCATTTCCTTAACAGTGACCATTCATGAACCTCATTAATCAAGGGAATGCTTGAACAGTAAGTTGAAAAACAAGAAGGAATCATTCGTATACTCCCTTTGAAATATTATTCTTAACACAACGCAGCAACACTCTCAATCTATACATTCTAACCTATTTGACGTTTAAATACCTTACTAGCAAAAAAGTATGAAATCATCATAATGCCGACACACCAAGCGAGTGCGACCCAGATATCGTTACCAACAGATCCTTCATACAAGAAAGCGCGAATCGCATTGACAATTGAAGTTACAGGTTGGTTCTCAGCGAACACACGGACGATTGTGGGCATGGTTTCTGTAGGAACAAAAGCTGAACTAATAAACGGAAGGAATACCAGTGGGTACGAATAAGCTGTGGCTCCTTCCATTGAGCCTGCTGTCAATCCAGGAATGACCGCCAGCCAGGTTAGCGCCATTGTAAAGAGTCCTAGTATTCCCACAACAGCGAGCCAATCAAGTAAGCTAGCCCCAGAACGAAAGCCCATGAAGAGAGCGATCAAGATAACCAGCACGACAGTAAGTGCATTTGATACAAGTGAGGTCAACACGTGAGCCCACAATACCGAAGAACGTTTAATTGGCATTGTAATAAACCGCGACATCAGTCCGCTTTTTACATCTGTAAACAATCGTACTGACGTGTAAGCGACGCCGGAAGCTATGGCCATCAGCAAGATTCCTGGCAATAAATAATTGATATAGTTGTCCGTTCCTGTTTCTATAGCACCGCCAAATACATAGACAAACAACAGCATCATCATTATGGGTGTAATCGCCACCGTAATAATAGTATCCGGGCTGCGCATGATGTTACGCATTAAACGTCCTAATAATATCCTTGTATGGGTGGTCATTTATCTCTCCTCCTTGTTGCCAATGATCGCGAGGAATATTTCCTCCAATGTCGGCTGCTTCTCAATGTATTCTACTTTTGCGGGAGGGAACATCTCTTTGAGCTCTGTAAGGGTTCCGGTCGTAATAATCTCACCGCTGTGCAGAATGGCAATACGGTCTGCCAGTTGTTCCGCTTCATCCAAGTACTGAGTTGTTAATAAGATTGTCGTTCCGCTTCTCGAAAGTTCTTTAATCGTATTCCAGACTTCAATTCGGGCCTCAGGATCTAGCCCAGTTGTTGGTTCATCTAGAAAAATGACTGCTGGTGAACCGATCAAACTCATCGCGATATCTATCCTACGTTTCATTCCACCGGAGTATTTATCTATCCTTCGCTTAGCTGCATCCATTAAACTAAATCTTTCAAGTAGATTATCGGCTACCTGAGCAGGATGAGAAACTCCCCGCAGCTTAGCGATCATCATCAAGTTCTCGCGCCCCGTGAGCATTCCGTCTAAAGCAGCAAACTGCCCGGTAAGACTGATACTCTGGCGAACATGATTCGATTGACTCTGGACATCATAGCCACAAATCTCCACTTTACCGCTATCTGGCTTCATTAATGTTGATAGGATGTTGATGGTCGTTGTCTTCCCCGCTCCATTCGAACCTAATAGTGCCAATATTTCACCAGGGCGTACCTCAAAATCCACTCCCTTTAAGACTTCCTTGTCTTTAAAGGATTTTCTCAACGCTTTTACAGAAATCGCTATACTGCTCATACTTTCTTCCTCCTTAATCAACTATTTAGTATTACTGATAATACGTACTACTTAGTACTGAGCTAAAAATATAACTGAGTAGCTAAGGTGATCATTCGCATTACATAAGAAACCAGCTAATCAGTCGGTATTATTATTTTTAATTTACTTCTTTCCCAGTTGTTTCATGATACTCTGATTCAGATCTTCACGATACTTAGCGACATAGGTCCTCGCATTTGCCACTAGTTCGTCTGCGAATGAAGCCACATCATCCCCAGTAATTTCAAGTACTTCTCGACCATCTGCTGCGCCTGATTCGAATAAATCGATTAGCTCATACTGCATTTGTAACATATCCATCCCGTTACCTGTTGCAAAATTCCACATGTAGTTCTGAACTTTCTTAAATACAAACTGATAGTCTTCAGGCAGTGCGTCAACCCTCGCCATCATCATCTTGTATTCTTTTTTATCACCCATTAGCTTTTTTATCATTTCAATCATTTTATTATGCCTCCTTTTATTCTAACGCTTTAATAAGAGTCCTATAGAAAGGTCATATGAATCTAGCTGGACTTCAATACGTTGATTTTTGATGAAACAAAATCCCACTTTTCCCAAAACAGATCAAGTTCCCGACGTCCAGCTTCATTAAGTGAATAAAACTTACGGGGAGGCCCCATATCGGAAGGTTTCTTTTCGATGTTCACTAAGTTTTTCTTCTCTAAACGCACAAGGATCGTATAGACCGTTCCTTCTACCACCTCGGTAAACCCTAACTCGTTCAAGCGGCGTGTAATTTCATAGCCGTAAGTTTCACGGCGACTAATGATTTCCAGTACGCAGCCTTCCAGAGAACCTTTAAGCATTTCCGTTAAATTTTCCATGTTGTGATCCTCCTTTATGATGTCCCTCCTCTATTCAGTCTGTCTTGCGTAATACCAGGGGGAAGTATAATTTATTGATTGCTTTTGTATTTGATGCAAACCTATTCTGTATTACTTACTACAGGTATAATGTAACACTGAGTAGTGAGTGTTGTCAACTATTTCTAAAAACAAAAAAAGTCTCCTGTCCATAAGTCACAGGAGACTCTAAATTCGAAAAAGCCAAAAATCAATTCTAACTATTCCATATTTAACAATCGAGCTATCTTCTCGGCATGATTCATGAGAATTTCATCTTGTCCAAATTCAGCAATGCATTGAAAACCAAGCGGCAGTCCTTCCACTTGCCCAACAGGGAGATTTATCGTTGGTAATCCGGCAAACGTCCAAATCGCGGTCATCCCCGCCCAACCCGTCCGTCCACCATGAGGTGGAGCAACGCCTCCTTGCGCGGGTGAGATCCATAAATCAATCCCTTGTTCACGCCGGAATTCAGCTAATTTACGCTGCAAGCGCTGTTGTTCAATTCGATAATTCACTAATTCTTCGTCATCAATTGTCTTTCCGGTTAAGATGGCCTGTAGAACCGCTTCACCATACTGGTCTTTATGCTCATTAAACCATTGTTCGTGCACCCTTGCCATTTCACCCTGAATAAATCGCAACATGGCATCTCCGTATATAAAAGAGTCATCCCAAGGCATCTTTACCGTTCTTACTGTGTATCCCGCTTGGATGAGCGTAGTCGTCTGTTTCTCAAAGGCCGCACGAATCTCATCCCCCATAAGTTCCATGTAAATGCCACTAGGAATACCAAGTACCGGTTTTCGTTCTGGATCATACTGATCACTTCCTTGTTGAACGTTCCAATCAGGTATGAGGTGAGGTATGACGATACTCAGTGAGTTGATATCTGCTGTGAAAATGCCAGCCGTATCCATGGATGGTGACAGTAAAATCACACCATCCATAGGGATACGACCATAACTTGGCTTAAACCCCGTTACCCCACAGAACGAGGCTGGCGCGGTTACGGATCGAAGTGTCTGAGTTCCTATTGCAACAGGACACATTCCTGATGCTACACTCGCAGCTGAACCCGCACTTGAACCGCCCGGTGTATGTTCGAGTGCATGGGGGTTTCGAGTTGAAATTGATCCGGCATAAGCGAACTCCTCCGTTACGGTCTTCCCGGGAAACCACGCACCTTGTTCACGCAAACGACGAATTAAACTTCCTTCAATGCCTGTCAGAGAAGAAGGCACCTTGGATCCGGCACCCGTCGGTAAACCTTCGATATGAAATAAATCCTTTACGCCAAAGGGCATCCCGTACAAAGGTGGTTTCGTTCTACCCATGAACCGGTTACGTAACTCATCCGTTTCTTGACGGATGCGTTTAAAGCGGCTCTCCTCTTCTACAAACGCGAGGACAGAGGGCTCAGCTAGACGGTATCGTTCTGAAAATCTATGGAGTGCTCTATCAAGAAAATCACTTGTATTCGGCTCTATATCCGATGACAACTTCCAGCTTTCAGAAATAACAACCATAAAACCACTCCCCCTTCGTTATTGCAACAAAATCATCTCTAAACAAACATTTAGTTTTTAATAGTAATCTTTGGACCTTCCCCAAAGATGGATCTCTACCTCACGAAGCCTCCGCATGATCCCTTCCATATCACTTGAAGAAGTTTGAGGAACTTTGTTCTCAAGATCTATTATTTTCTTCTGTAGATCTTTAACTATAATGCCAATTTGATCATAGTCCTTTATGATCTCGTCTAAAAATTCATTTACTTCATCTTCGTTATAACCTCGTATGGAATGTTTGAATTCTTTGTTATGTATATCTAAGCCAGTAAGTGATACTCCTAACTCTTGAAGGCTTTTCATGGTTGTATTCATGCTTAATCCTCTCTCCTTGTATCTTTTCTATCGCACATCTTAAAAAAATCGCTCAATTTACTGAATTAAACATGTGCAAGAATATTGATCAGCTTCCCAAATGGGTCGCGGACGTAAAATCGACGAACTCCCCAAGGCTCATCCGTAGGTCCATATTCTATTGTATATCCCGCACTCATCATCCTATTGTACATTGCATCGACATCATCGACTTCAATCGAAAGATCAGGTGTAGGTGTACCTGAGCCACCTTGTGAAGCGAAACTTATCTGAACTTTCTCCTCCCCAAGTAAGCCATAGGTTTGAATCCATTCATGATTCATCAATAAATCAAGTTCGAGTAAGTCTTGATAAAAGCTTTTGGCTGCGGGTACATGCTGCGTATCAATGTTTGTAACAATACGTTTCACCCTCATATACAGACCCTCGTTTCAATAGAATAATTCCTAATTTAGTAGCGTTGACCTTATTTTACATTATCATCTAGCACCAGGTTATTCAATCATCTTAATCTCTAGCTTAATAGAATCTCGATAAAGAATAAGGTCTAGACAAGCATCCTCCTCAGCAATATAGTTATGACATGATATCAGACTCTAGAAAAACAAAAAAAACCGCAATTAATACGGCTTAATTATCATCACATTTGGAACTTTATTATCTATAAATTATATGGTAAGTAGGGGAATAGCGATGACTTATGTACAATCTCTCAACTATAATGATGCTCCTAATTCATGTCGACGTGAGATCGCTGAAATGTTAAATCGAATCTGGCCGGATGAGAACCTAAAGCAAGATGACACCATTCCTCTGACGCATGATGAATCATTAAACGCTCGTTCATTTCTTACATATGTAGACGGTAGGTTAGCTAGTTATGTAGGGGTCGTGCGCAAAACGATTAAACATTCAGGTCAGTTGTTTAACATTGCTGGATTAAGCTGTGTGGCAACTGACCCTGATTTTCAAGGCCAAGGGTTAGGTTCGCGCACTGTCGTTTCAGCTACCCGATGGATTGAAGAGCATAGTGATATAGATCTTGGTGTATTTACATGCGAACCTTCGTTAGCCTGTTTTTACGAACATGCTGGTGCATGGCAAGTGAATCCGAATGTTAAGCTTATTGGTAGTTGCGACGAAAGAGCCTTATCCAGCGATTTACTACAAGTAGTGGTGCTGCTACGTCTATTCTCAGCGAAAGCGCAAACCTATGAGACAAAGCTACGCCAATCGCCAATTAATCTCGAGCTTCCTGTAGGTCAATTCCTATAATAGGAGAACAAACTCATTATCAATCAAAGCAAGCAGCGCACGTTACATCAATTACGATTACTCGAAATCAATCACAGTCTTCGACAGCACATCTGGTGCCATAATGACAGGCTTCTGCATGTTCCAATTGTTCGTTAGTTGCGAAACGTGTCACAATGATAATATGAGTTCCCCCGTTAACTTCCTAGAACAGAACTGTCGTGAACATTTCAGCATTCGAAACAAAATTCCATTGCTTGTCTGCAAAAGAGTCTATTACTGTCCCCCCATATGAAACACACCAATGACAGTTTCCCCGTCAACATCGTACAGAGGAATATCGACACCACCTGGTGGTCTGCTGTTCTGTATCGCAATGGCTTCTTCGGGTGACTTTGGTCTCTCACCATCTAAGTCTTTTTTCAACACATATCCTTTAGTGCCATCGATACCTACTGCGCTAATTAACTCAGGTTCCATTTCCGGGGAAGAAGCATCGGCAGAAGAACCGTAAGTCTGTCCGTTATTATTTTTAGGGAAGATCATATTCTTAGCACCATAATGAATAGAACCTATAATGTTTACACCATCTACATCGTATACTGGGACATTGCGACTAAATTCACCCAGATAATCTGATTTCAACACATATCCTGAAATGTTATTTATGTTCCCAGCATATATGTAGTCAGGTAATGATTCATCTGATTCATCTGAAATGTCTTCATGAACAACTCCGTAGGTCTTCCCGTTTTCGTTCACAAGATAGTTAAGTGGTGTTTCTGGTATTTGATCATCGGTGTCCATAGCCAATGAACTTTGATACCACAGTATACCGCTCACTACACATACAATAAAAACCACACCCTTTAATCTTTTAATGTTGCTTGTATACATCCTCACTTTATCCACTCCTTTTATTTCACATCTAACATACGTATTAACTTTATATCTTTAACACTTAATACAAGGTGAAAGTTACATCCTGTTATTTCAATTTTAGTAAACAAAAAAAGGAACAGTTCGTGTCTTGCGACAACTGCTCCTTTTTCTATTAATCATCGTTTTCAGTTGAAATACGAAAACAGTAACCATACTTCCTCGAAACCACTCTCACCAGTACATCTTCCAATCCTTCGCCAATCGTATTAATGCTTCAAAATAGTAATAGTCTCCCCAAATGCAGCTCTCATCGACACCACGTCCGCCGCCTTTATAATAGACTGCATGCTTTAAAATGCCGTTGGCATCACTGTTGATACCCGTCCGGTAATTTTCATACAACGACTGAATCATCGTTAGTGCTGCATTTTCATAGACATGTTTATCTGGGTCCGTTAACGGCAAATGCTTTGCGATTTCGAGCATTCCACAGACCGCAATGGCGGCTGCTGAACTGTCCCGCTCTTCCTCACCGTCCGTAAATATTAGATCCCAATAACAAATCTCATCCTCGGGCAAGCGATTTAAATAATAGTTGGTCAGTTTCTTCGCTAACTCTACTAAACTCCAATCACTCGTATAGTGATAACTAAGCGGGAAGCCATATATCCCCCAAGCCTGCCCACGTGCCCAGCAGGAGTCATCCGAATAACCTTGGTGAGTGTTCCCGAATAAGGGTGCCCCGGTTACAGGATCCATGTAATACGTATGAAAAGTTGATGCATCTTCCCGAACAATATACTTGGTTGCTTGTTTAATATGCGCTTCGGCAATTTGACGATAGTGTGCTTTTCCGGTTACTTCAGTTGCCCAATACAGCAGCGGCAAGTTCATATTGCAATCAATAATCATCCGGCCACGCTGCTTCGGATCATTAAGATCGCCCCAAGCTTGGATGATTCCGGCTTTTTCGTAATATCGTGTAATTAACAAATCAGCAGCCTTCAGGGCTATGGCTTTTGCTTCTTCACTTCCCGTCAGTTTATAAGCGCTTACACAACTAAGTGAATACAGAAAACCAAGGTCATGATGGTCAACCTCAATGCGCTTTTCAATCCGTTCTTTAAAGCTTCCCACCTGTCTCTCTGCAACTTCCCTGTACTTCTCGTCTCCCGTGTATTCATATGCAAGCCACAGCATGCCGGTCCAAAAGCTGGTCGTCCATTCCACATTATCAATCGCTTTATATACAAGGTTTACACTACTCGAATCTGGAAATTTCTCAGTGAACACGTCTAGATTTTGATCGATTTTCGCCAGCACATGGTCAATAGCCTTTTCTACAAAAGCTCGGTCAACGGCCGGTGCACTTGCATAACGTGCAAGATTCTTTATCTCTTCTTTACGTACTTCCTGGATACTTATCGTCATATCACATCACCTCTAACCTTGTAATGATTGGGTCCTTCATTTCTTTCAACCTATGCTGCAACTTGATCTCAAGCTCTCTCGCCAGCAGGTGTTCGGAGATGTGCTCAATCCGCTCCGGCTTAAGCTGATATGGGTCTGTTCTCAGATCATAAAGATAACGCACTAACTTGTCTCCAGGTGCGTATCCATGGTGAAGGACATAGGTATAATCATGAGTACGAATCGCCCGCCAGCCATATTCTCGGTTATCTACACCAGCCTCTTGAAATGCTTCTATGACTTCCTTTCTACCCGGATAAGCGCTGATAAATGCTTCCTCTGGGCCACCCTTCTCACGGTTTAACAGAAAATCGGATAAATCCGTTCCTTCGACTGACATCGGAATCTCCAAATCCAGCAATCGAAGCAGGGTTGGCATGATATCAACCGTATTTAGCAAAAGGTCTGTTCGCATTTCAGGAATCACATTGGGCCAACGGATACAGAACGGAACACCAATGGATTCCTCATACCAGACGTGTTTTGCCATCAAACCGTGTGAACCCATCATTTCGCCATGATCTGAGGTCAAAACCACAATCGTATTCGAATCGAGTCCTTCTTTCTTTAATACATGTAGAAGTCTCCCAAACTGGTCATCGATTCCAGATACCGCAGCGAAATAGTTCAACTGTTTATCTTTTAATTCTTCGATTCCGCCCTCAATCGATTCCCCAGTATGGACGGAGAAAGAAGATGCTGAGACATTTTCTCTTAAAACAATTTGATTCCGGTCATACATCTTCTTGTATTTCTCTGGAACCTGATCAAATGGGCTGTGCGGTGGATTCCAGGATACAAATAAGGCGAACGGCTGCTCACGATTCCGGTTCTGAATAAAATGAATCGCCTGATCGGTTTCATGCTCGGCTGACCATTGCTGAACGTTAATTTTCTCCGGGCTATCCTTCCAATAATGCGGGCTGAGATGCTCATCCCATGCACCATAGGAATACCAGTATTCAAAACCGTGTCGTTTGGGCCCGGGTGGTGTGTAGGCATCCCAGTCTGCTGCACCAGATAACGGCTCATCTGTCACGTTCCGTTCCGGTAAATCAAGATGCCACTTCCCGATATACCCTGTCTGATAACCGCTCTTGGCAAGCACATCGCTGATGCAGATTTCATCAGAACTCAGCATCACATCTGCTCCTACCTTACAATTGGTGTATACCCCCGTACTTATCGGGTATTTGCCCGTCAAGAGAGATGCACGGTGTGGAGAACATAATGGAGAACAGGTGAGCGCATTGGCCACAATAGCGGCTTCATGAGCAAAAGCATCGATGTTCGGCGTTAGAACTGGATCTTCCCCTTCATACCCTACAGCTTGACGACGCCATTGATCAGCAAATATATAAAGGAGATTCGGCTTCTGTTGATTGTCCATGCTTACGCCCCCTCATCACTTGATTCCAGTATTGGCCACACCCTTGATAAAATGATCTTGAGCTAAGAAATAAACGAGAATTGTCGGTACAATCGCCGAAACGGCAGCAGCCATTAACAAGGCATATTCCGTGTTATATTCGGTAATAAAATGCTGGATTCCTAACTGCAGCGTATACAGACGGTCCGACGTCAGATAAATTAATGGCCCCAAGAAATCATTCCAAGAGTGCATGAATGAAAAAATAACAAGAGACGCAATTGCCGGTCTTGAGAGTGGCATGATAATCCGCCAATAAATACCGAACTCACTCAGACCATCAATCCTAGCAGCCTCTAACAACTCATCAGGAATGGATAAGAAAAATTGGCGGAACAAGAAAACACCAAAGGGGTTGAATGTCCCCAGAATAATCAATGCCCAGTGCGAGTTCACCAATTCCAGCTTATTCATCAGCATAAACTGCGGAATCATCATGACCTGATAAGGAATCATCATTGTTGCAACATATATGAAAAACACTCGATTACTCTCAGGAAATTTAATTTTTGCAAACGCATAACCCGCAAGGGAACTATTCATAATCACCAGAATCGTCGTAATTACAGCAATCTTTATCGTATTCAAGTAATACAAATGAAATGGGACCGATGTCCAAACTTCACTGTAGTTGTCCCAGCGGAAGGACTCAGGAATCCACTTAATCGGAAAGCCGAAAATCTCTGTTTCTGCTTTTAATGAAGCAGACAACATCCAAACAAAGGGAAGGACCATCATTAACGAAACGATAATAATGACAACATACTTGATAACTTGTCCGGAGGAAGTTCTCTTCCTCCTCTTCACTCTAGAGGTGTGAACGGAAGCTTCGGGAGCCACATTCATGACATATATCCACTCCTTTCAGGCTGTGTGCTGTTCTTAATAGTTCACCCATTTTTTCTGACCCATAAATTGAATGATCGAGATCAGCAGAATGAGCAGGAATAATACATATGCCATCGCTGATGCGTACCCGTATTCGAATTGTTTAAATGCACTATTGTAAATGTCGTAGACAAGTACATGAGTGGAACGTCCAGGACCGCCTCCGGTCAGAACGTAGATGAGATCAAATACTTTAAACGAATTAATAACGCCTATAATTGTGGTAAAGAAGAGCACCGGAGACAACATGGGCAAGGTAATTTTGAAGAACTTTGAAATCGGCCCTGCTCCATCCAGATCAGCCGCTTCATACAAGTAATCCGGTATATTTTGCAGTCCTGCTAGAAATAACACCATGTAATAGCCGATAGAGTGCCAAATATAAACGATCGAAACCGAGATTAACGCCCAGCTCGGGGAAGACAGCCAGCCGGGTGGCTGATCGATTCCTAATTTCATTAACATGCCATTGATCGGACCCATTGTTGGATTGAAAATCAATTGCCACACGGCAGCAACAGCAATCGTCGCTGTCACATAAGGCAGAAATACCGCGGTACGGAACACCTTTACGAAACGCACACCTTGATTGAGGATGACTGCGATTAATACGGATAGAAATAAAGTTACAGGAACAGAAATGACCATGAACAGAATGCTATTCAGAAAGGAAATTTTGAAGTTTTCATCCTTCAATAATTGAACGTAATTATCTAAACCAATAAACTCAATACTTCCAAACCCATTCCATGAAGTAAAGCTCATGAAAAAGGAAGCGATCACAGGAACCAAGATAAATAACAGGAAGCCGATTATATTTGGAAGAAGAAAGGTATAAGCTGTGATCCGATTTCGCCGTATGGTGGTTGACTTCTTTGTTTTGCCGGGTTTCATGCCTTTATATCATCCTTTCTTCAAAAATAGGGCACTGCTGTTAAGATAAATCAGAGCAGCGCCCCCATTTCTTCATTACTTTTCTCCGTACTTACTCGCCCACTCATTCTTGACACGTTTGGCGATTTCTTGAATCGCATCATCCACGGAGCGCTGTCCAATAAGAGCAAGCTCTCCTTCTTGCTTGAAGATTTGTTCAACAACGATGTTCTTAACGCCTGGAAGCATCGGGTATTCCGGATATTCTTTTGTTTCTAAAAAATAATGAAGACTTTTAGGCTTTTTCGTGCCATCACCAAGGTAACTTGCCTTCACATCTTTATCCATGTAACCCGTTAAATAGCCTTCGGATGCAAGAAGCTCTGCCCCTTGTTTGCCAGACATGTATTTCAGGAATTCAAACGCTTCTTTGGCATGCTTTGTTTTTTTATTCATCATGATCGTAACAGGCAACGCTAATGAGGTATTCTTGGCCACTCCCTCAGGATGAGGAATCGGAACTACGTCCCAGTCAAACTTCATCGCACCTTCCTTTTCACCTTGACGAAGCTGAGCCACATGCCAGTCTCCAATCATACTCATCGCAATATTTCCTTTTTGGAAAGCCGCATTATAGTGGGCACCCGTTGTTACCTGTTCAGACCACTTCATGATCGAACCGTCTTGTTCGAGATCGAATCTTAATTGAAGAGCATCTTTAAAAGGAGTTAAATCTTTATCAATCACAGAAGCGCCTTGTTGAACTGCACTCATATACCAGGTTGACGGCCATTGCTGCAGATAGGCACCATATACTTTATTTTCCCCGCTGCCACTAGTCATTTTCTTCGCTAATTCACGGAATTCACTCCAAGTCATATCATCGCTAGGGTACTCTACCCCTTTTTCGTCAAAAAGGTTTTTGTTGTAATACAGCATCCAATTGGATTTACGAAACGGCAGGCTTAATACTTTTCCTTCATACTTATAAGACTCATACATTGAGCCATATCCCGTAACATCCATGCTGCTGTCCTTGATATAGTCATCTAGTGGAGCCAAAATCCCCGTGTCAATCATTTGGTCCATCTGCCCAGTAAATAGATCATAGCCTTCACCACCGGAAAGCTGCATCCGGATTTTCTCATAATATTGCTGCTGCGGAAACGTTTCAAAGGTGATGTCTATATTCGGATGATCCTGTTTAAATGCTTCATAACCTTTCTTAAACACCGCTTCATCAGCTGGAAAAACAGCCATCTTCAAATGAACGGGTCCATCGGTTTCTTTTGGATTCCCAGCATTCCCATTCTCGGAACAGCCAGCGATGATGCTCAGCGATAATATAAGTAGAGAAAATAAACGAAATCCCTTTTTCATGTGTTGTCCCCCTTTTTATATTCGTTTGTTATATAATCATTGTAAGGGTTTTCATTTGTGGGAATAAGTAGAATGTTTTTACCCCCTCTTTTCCTATATGAGGTGTCACATTCATGATTTTCTTATGTTTAATATTCATGGTTATCCTAATCTTTTTTATTTATAAGAACTTGAACAGCAGGTCCGTCTTCTTCCTATGTACGTTAACGATTGGGTGGATTTTGGCGTATATTTCTTTCACCCTCTATTTATCTAAATTTAATTACTATTACTACATCGTAAATCAATTTATTGAACTGGGTCCTGGGACTTGGAGCCGTCTCGTTCTGCAAAATTTTGATACACATACCTTAATCCGTTTATTCAATTTGGGGATTATTCTGTTTTATTTTTCGTATATAAGTTTTTCGATATCGTTTATTAGAAACCTGATCATGAATGCCAAATTGCGGTTTGTGTACATGGGTCTTGCTGCGGTCAGTGTAATTCAGTTTCTTTTCTACGATCCGAGCATCCACCTTTATTTTCAGGATTTAGCTTTCGAAACCGAGCGCCTTACGCTCCTGTATCAGCAGTTTAGTCACATTGGAGATACGTTTTTTCAAATATTGAATTATTCTTATCTCATCATCAGTCTGGCATTATTCATTTACTATTACATCCGTTATTACAAACTACGGTCCATTCGAGACCATGTACTCTACATGATGATTTGTTTGCTGCCCATAACATTTTTGCATTTATTCATTTTTTACTGGGCTCCATCCAATTTCGTCAGAACTACATTTAGTAAAAGCTTCATCAATTACTTACAGCCTCCAATTAACTTATTTTTAACGGAATATCGTTTTTTTCCGCTAATTGCCGCTATTGCTATCGCCATCATGAACTATAGTATTTTTAAATACAAAGCAAATGAAGCTCGTTATTCAAATACCAATCTCATGACGAAGAAAAAGATCGATACGGCCTCGTTAGGGGTTCGGGCATTTACTCATGCCATCAAGAACCATCTGCTTGCGATTCGTTCCGAATCGGAATATCTTCAAGAAAAATTAGCGGATGATGAAGATGCGATGTACAGCCTTAAATTAATTAGTGAATCATGTGAGCAATCGTTTAATAGTATTAATCAAGCGAATGAAAAGCTGAAGGAAATCACTTTGAAAATGAAGCCCGTTCCGTTAGAGCAACCGGTTGAAAAAGCGATTCAGCGGTTTTCTTCTAAGCTATCAAAAACTGAAATTCACTTAGAAAAAACGGAATCAAACATCCTTGTCCACATCGATGAAGAACAGATGAATGAAGCGATCTATAACATTCTTAAGAACGCTGTAGAAGCATTAGGAGATACCGCTGGCACAATCACGGTAAGGCTAAATCAAGTTGATCAATGGGGCACGATTACAATTCGGGATAATGGCCCTGGTATTGAAGCAGAGAATGCAGATGACATCTTCACCCCATTTTTCTCCACCAAACCTAGCATTACGAACTGGGGCATTGGATTGTCCTTCTGTCATAAGGTAGTGACCGGGCATGGAGGGAAAATTGAAGTTACAAGTGCATTAGGGGAATTTACGCAGTTTGATATTCTATTGCCATTGGTGAAGAGGGTATAAAATATACCACCGATATTCTTTCAGGGGAGGTATTCATTTGGGGAACATTCATATTCTTATTTCAGATGATATGGAAGCCCATCGTAGGCGGCTGGAAAGAATCATCAATAGTGTGGACAATCTGACACTCGCCGGTTCAGCCAAGAGCGGGTACGAAGCGGTTGCCTATGCCGCAGTGAAGAAACCGGATATCGTTTTGATGGACATTGAAATGGAGAGTCAAATGGCTGGAATTAGAGCCGCTTCAGAGATACATAAGATTTTACCGGACACCAAGATCATCATGCTGACGGTCCATCAGGATAATAATATTGTGTTCGCAGCCTTTCAGACGGGCATCGTCGATTATCTGATGAAATCAGCACCGAAAGAAGAAATTATCGAGGCAATCTATTCGGCTGCAAACAATCAATCGCCGATCCGCCCGATTATAGCGGAGAAGATTAGACACGAATTTGCCCGAATCAAAAAGTCAGAAGATCAACTTACTTATTTCTTTAAGATTATTGCCAACCTAACACAGTCCGAGCTCGAAGTATTGAAGCTGCTCTGCAGTGGGCTGAAACGAAAAGAAATTGCTGAAATCCGTGCCGTCGAAGTGGAAACGATCAAAAAGCAAATCAGTGGCTTGTTGAAAAAGTTTGATAAAGACAGCACCAAAGACATCATCACTGAAGTCAACGAACTTCGATTATTTGATTTGATTGAGGAGATTTCCTAATCAGATACAACAGTGAAAAAGAAAGGCGAATCGTAACGCCTTTCTTTTTTTATCTCATTATTTCGGTAACAGAACCACCTCAAGCGGCTCCGCATCTTTACAATCCATCTCCAGTACAGTGCGGCCTTCATCTGCTGAAAGAATTCGAATTCGAGAATCGAGCGATCCCAAAGTCCACTCCCCTTCAATCGTCAATTTCATCGGACGCATGATGCTATCTGAGCGGAGCCAAGTCCGAGAGTAAATACTCACCTCCTTCTGCACGCCTTGCTCATCATACTGATCTGCCTCTGTCCCTTCATACAATCGGAGATCTGGGTCAACCGCGCTTAATACTAATTTTTCGCCATCCCTTCGAGTCATGACCATAGAGGGGGTATCCACCGCACGCACAATTCCTTGATTGATTGAATCATTGGGTTCAAATAAAGCGTACCCGGTTATCCCACTATCCCGGTCATGTACAATGTGCCCCATCCGATTCTGCTGCAGAACAACATACGGTGCTTGATCCGCAGATTCCATTGAGCTAGCAAACTCCTTCATCTTCTGTTCCGTGGTGTCCACCAAAACAGCATATTGATAGGTGCCTTCTTTGGGGGCTTTTCCATGATCAATCCATGCTGTTGCGAAGTTCCCTGCCGTATCCGTACCATCCTTCTGATGTTTGGATTGCTGCTCCGAGCGTGATAAGGAAATCGTCTGTCCTGCTGGTACATAATAACCATTTGCTTTATTATCCATTACCCAAGCATCTTGTGTAAGAGCGAGTTGTTGTTTATACGGGAATTCCGTAATTGCTCCTGTATCGGACATCCACACTGGTTCTGATTCTGCTTCCATGTAATTTTGAAACAATGTCGTTTCGGTAGGATAGGATGTGTTTTCGTTCTCAATATCGGAACCAAGAGCTACAATTCGATCATCAAAAAAGAAATAGGATTTCCGTGCTCTGTGGGTTCCGTCATATTTAGGATGCTCATGAAGCTTCATCGCGAACATGCCATTCTGACCCTGAAGGCTTAAGCTTCCTGAGTAGGTTTCATCCGAAATCAGCATCTCCTCAAAACCACTGAAACGGTCTACATTTCTGACATCAGAGCGCAATTTGTCAAACGGCAGATGGATGGTGGTCGTTCCCGGCCAGCGATTCCAATCCCACCCTTCCTGTACATACCCACTATCTCGATGATTATAGGAACTCATAATTTGCATTTGTCCATATGACATATAGCGTCCATATAGATTCGCATCTTGGTACGTTTCATTATTCCATAGATAACGGCTGTAGCCTTTTACTCCAACAAGCCACCCATCCCTTCTATGAATCCCTAGATTGGCATAATTCATTGTCCAGAATCCACTCGGGTCAGCTTCGGCTTCAATTCCCATCTGTTTAAACTGCCGGGCGGTTGCATCTTCTTGATTCACGATCCTCAAATAAGCTGCAGCCAAATCACGATCGATCGAGTCTTTCCCGTTAGGGGATCCCGCGAGCGCCATATAGCGGTATGGAGGTAAAGCCAATGCTCCTTGGCCATCAGGATGACGTCCGGCTACGGAGATAAGCCACTGTGTTTTATTAGAATACAGGCGCATCGCCAGCAGTGCTTTTTTCAACGTTTCATGAGCTTCCTCCGTTACACGATATGGTGTACCAGATAATACATAAAGTATAGGAGTCACGCCATTAAAGGCGTCTTTTGCATATGCAGGGTAATGATTCGCATGATGATACGCTGATCCGTCTTTCTTAAATGCGGCTTCTAGTCCTTTAGCGGGAAGAAGTCCTTGAGAAAGCCAAGAGGTAAAACTCTCCATATCCCTAATCTTTTCCTTTGAGTCCTCTTGGACTAGAATACTAGCTAGCATCCCATTTAATGTCGTATTAAAAATGTCAATATTGCCGACAACACCATCTTTAGGTGTATACATTCTTCCTGCCCCGCTCAGCCAAAACAACGTTTTTTGAGTGCGATCCAATATGCCGGCTTCCTTTAGCACATCCCTCATCAAAAAGGCTGAAGAATAAAATCCTCGAACATTATAGCCCAGATGGTGCATCGTACCTTGACCACTTCCATAAGCCCAACCCTGGTCGGCTAAATGATCGGCTAAATTAATGTACATTGATTTCAGTTCGGATCTAATCGTTAAATCTTCTGTTGAAAGATATGTGTTAGCTACGACATTCATTAAATCGGTGTAGGCGCGAAGGTCTGCCGTATTGCTTAGTTCCTTAAAGGATGGCTTTAAAGAATCTGGAACATGGTCAAAGTGGGGCATAAATAAGGAAGCACCATGAATTCCGTTATCGTCACGTGTGATACCAAAAGCAGCATACTTGCTCCGAATATCTGATAGTAAAGCCTCGGTTACTTTTGCTTTTTTGAAGATGAATTCAGTGAATTTTGATTCAATATTACGGATACCACTTAATGCTGTTTCATTTAATTCGGCTGACGGATCTGGAGGGGGCAGTTTGGAATAATCCAATAGACTGAGCCAATGAGCATTTGCGGCTTCCGTTACGCCTGGATTCACGAATGGAATTTGTTGATCTGGCGTGTGATGACGAGGGTCAATTCGAGTAGATAACATCATGGAGTCAAAATATAATGTCCCAGAATTCGATTCTGGAGCGATAACTGTCATTCGATTCATATTCGGATGCGGAGTTCCATTCATATCACGCTCAAAAGAAACCCACGCTGCTCTCCAGCCTGAAAAGTCTAAGTTCATTTCAAACCAGCTTTCCTTCTGATTCCCTCTGCCAAATTGGAAAGTGACTGTATCGTTCACCGGATTTTCGTTATATACCCAGACAACAAAACTGCTAATCGATTGGTCTTGATTATTAGAGATATACGGAGAAAACCCTATTTTCTCGTTCACAATGAGTTTGGAACCATTCGTATAATTCCATTTTAATGAGTGAGTACCGTCCTTAGAGTGTCTGGCATCCAGTTCAATGGAATCGCTCTTTTCCGCTTTAAATGTCTTAGGTACATTACTTTCAAATAAAAACAGAGGGATTCCCATGGCTCTTGCTTCTTTCTCAAGCTGTGAGGCGCGGGTAGCAAGATCCTGCTCACCCACGAATGTGAGAGCTGAATGATCGGTCCCTTCGGAGGCAAAAGTTACAGATGACGTCATGGCCACAGGAACCGTCAAAACCGCTGATAACGTCATAATGGTTAAATGTTTCCTCATTATTTCTCTCCTTTCTTATTTGAAAGTCAATATGATAACGCTTACAAATATATTCTAAGGCTAAACAAGCAAAACATAAGTCGAAAACTTTATACCCCTCTATTCGCTGTAATCGAAGCCTTTCAAGGTTGGAAATATATGTGCATATACCATCTTAATAGTAAAATCAACTATACATATGGTATAATTTTAGTCCGCCGAAGTGTCTAAACAAGGAATTAAAAGTTGAAATTCACTTAAAGTGGACATCCTTATGAAAGGATGACGCTTTTAACAGAACATTTAATGCACCAAGGAGGAAGTGACAGCATGTCTGATGTAAACAAGCAAAAAATTGTTGAGAGTGTTCCGCAACAGGGGTTTTTCGGACATCCCAAAGGGTTGTTTACCCTATTCTTCACTGAGTTTTGGGAACGTTTTTCCTACTATGGAATGAAAGCAATCCTGGTTTATTATATGTATTACGAAGTGAGTAAGGGCGGACTCGGCATGGATGAGAACACGGCTCTAGCCATCGTATCCATCTACGGTTCACTTGTATATATGTCAGGGATTATTGGAGGCTGGTTAGCAGATCGAATATTCGGTGAGTCCAAGGCTGTATTCTACGGCGGGATACTCATTATGCTTGGTCACATCACCCTCGCTATACCAGGCAGTCTTGCTTTGTTCTTTGTGTCCATGGTTCTGATCGTGCTCGGTACAGGCTTATTAAAGCCCAATGTATCCAGCGTGGTTGGAGAACTTTATAGTGAGCAAGATCAGAGACGAGATGCAGGATTCAGTATTTTTTATATGGGCATTAACTTGGGTTCCTTCATAGCCCCGCTCATTGTCGGAACCGTTGGTATGGATTATAATTTCCACTTGGGCTTCGGTCTTGCAGCGATCGGTATGTTTCTTGGATTGATTATGTTTGTGTTTACGAAGAAAAAAAACCTCGGTCTTGCAGGTACTTACGTAGCAAGTCCCTTATCACCAGAGGAACGGAAGAAAGTGTTCCTTATTGTAGGTATCAGTGTTATGATTATCGCTGCTATTGTTGCCATTACGATTCCTCTCGGTTTATTGACATTTGATACGCTGATCGTAATAATTGGCATCTTGGGAATTCTGATTCCTACTCTATATTTCATAGTTATGTTCCGTAGTCCACGAACCACAAGTGAGGAACGATCCAGACTCATCGCGTACATTCCACTGTTTATTGCAGCGATTATGTTCTGGGCTATTCAAGAACAAGGTTCAACGATCCTTGCCAATTATGCAGATAAACGGACACAATTGGATTTTGCAGGCATTCATATTACGCCAGCTTGGTTTCAGTCTTTAAATCCTTTATTTATTATCTTATTAGCGCCAGTGTTTGCCTGGTTTTGGGTAAAACTTGGTGATCGGCAGCCAACGATACCTAAGAAATTCGCACTCGGTTTATTGTTTGCCGGCTTGTCTTTCCTAGTTATCCTTTTACCGGCTTACTTCGGTGGTGAAGACTCTCTCGTTAATCCTTTGTGGCTCGTTCTTAGCTACTTCATTGTTGTGCTTGGTGAGTTATGCCTATCTCCTGTAGGTTTATCGGCTACGACAAAATTGGCTCCTTCCGCTTTCTCAGCTCAGACTATGAGCTTATGGTTTTTATCCAATGCGGCGGCTCAAGCGATTAATGCACAGATTGTTAAGTTCTATTCCCCAGCGACAGAGATGATCTATTTCGGTGTTATTGGTGGAGCAGCGATCCTGCTCAGTATCGTACTCTTCATGTTCTCTTCAAAAATTCAAGGCTATATGAAAGGGATACGTTAAAAAATTATCGCGTCCAGATTACTGCTGGTTATCGATGCAAATAAGTGCAGCAGTGGACTAATACAAAGAACGGCGATCCTCAAGTGAGGGTCGCCGTTCTGTTTTATTTCAAACGAATATAGTATTATTGACTGTATTGACTGGTGAAGGATACTTAAGTAGGTAGTCTGATCTATCGTCATAAACTTTGATAAGCATTACAGAGGAATTATGTTAGTTGCATCGTTGTGATACAAGTATTATCATCCTCAAAAGTAGAAATTTCAGATTCTACTGTTTTGCCATCATACTTAATTTGCACTTGATAAGTCCGGTCTCGCGGTAACCATAGATCAATAAATCCATTATCTAAAGACGTCATCGTTTCATTCACCACTACGTTACCTTCTTTATCCTGAATATGCACATCGAAGTCTTTTTCTACTAATTCTCCTTGACACCCCGTTAACGAGTGAATAGCACATTCATGTGTACTTTCAACATACGGTGCAATCGAAACAAAAAACTCGTCCTCTGGAAGGTTAAAAGTAGTCTTCTTACCATTATCCGTTACGATAAGTTCATGTGATGTAATTGATGCTTTCTCATCCTCATTAGTACTTAAACTATACGCATGGACTTTCTCTTTAATATCCTGTGCATCCGCTTCTTTTGGTGTACTACCATCATTGTTACAGGCTACTGACACCACGCTTAGTAATAAACCCATTAGTAAGAGCAAACCTTTTTTCATACATTCTGTCACTCCCGTTTTCGTCATATATTGAAAAGTAAAACTATTCTGAATTTATCATAGATCTACCTTACTTTATGGTGGTATTATTCACAAATTCTTGAATTTATGTTATTGCACGAATTCATCAGCATCCATATTGGCTTGTATAACGTGTAACCAATTGGGGTTATGGCTCATCTCGGAGGAATCTCCATGAAAAGCCTTCTTGGCCCCCTGATCATCATACAGTCGATATCTCATCCAAGCTGTCAAATAGCCCCTATGATTGCCACCGTCTCCTTCAATTGCTGTATGAGCTGCACCTTTTGCCATCCCCATCATAACAGGAGTAGTTGCATTAGTACTTTGCAAGGCTAATTGATTCGTTGATACCGGTGAGATTAGAAAATCTCGCGTGCCGCCCAGAATGAGGAATGGAACCGTAATACGCGCTGTATCGTACACATCCTCTGGGTCACAATGCTTCAAGTCCGGGAGCGCGATGGATACAACCGTCTTAATCAACGATCCATTTGTAAAGTTGGTATGAGCGTTAATAACCCCTGTAGAACCTTGAGAATGTCCAGCCACACCAATCTGTTTCACGTTTATTTTTTGATAAAACAAGCTGCTTTCTAGTTCATTCTCATCTATTAGATAATCGACAGCCTCTATAATTTCTTTGCCTGTTCCTGTTGTCTTGCTATACGAATCTATGACAATGAATCCCCAGCTGCTAAGATGAGTCAAGAGCTCGTCATAACGATCTGGCGTGGCACCTGTTCCATTTCCCCAAGATATCATAGGATAAGATTCGTTTTCTTGAAATGCTGGATAATATATTCTAAACAAAGCCTCTCCACTCTTACTCTTTACTTCTTCTACTTTTACAGGATAGCTTCCTTGCTGTGCATACCGCTGCTCAATACTTTCTTCTGCAAGTTTTGGAACATTAGAATGGATGATTATTTGCATGAAAATGGTTATTGAAACCGTAATGATAAGCACTAAAGCTGAGAACCATACAATCCACTTTCGTTTCTTCAAAACCTTCATACATGTTACCTCTACGAGAGTTTATCTCGCTCCTTCTAATAAAATCCTATTTAATATATTGATTCACACTAAGTTCTCTATTCAATATCTAATCCCTTCTTTTGAATATATGCCCTTACATTAAATCAAACACTGACACGGCTTATGGATAATGTGGTAAACAAAATAAGACTGCCAACGATAGCAGTCTTATTTTGAAAATATCTACGATATGGTTTTAGTCTATCCAATGCCTTCAACAGCTTGCGGCAATTCTCTTTCATATTCCTTATAGAGTGTATAGCGGTTAACACCTCTGGTAGAGTTTACTGCTTCCCGAGCATATTGAATAGCGGCAGCTTGGTTGCCAGATTTCATTTCGATATCGACTAGGAGCGCTAATCTCATCCAGTGTTTTTTGATTGAACCGAGAGTCTCACGGGCTCGATCCATCTCACCATTCTCGATATGTATAGTGGTTTCGTAATACGCGCGATAGTCGGATTTTTGAATATCCGGCAAAGCTTCACGAACCATGTCCATATCGTTCTGATAAACACCGAAGGCTGCTTGAAAGATAGCCCGTGTACCGCTCTGCTTATATTTGCTCATAAGCTGCTCCATAATCTCTCCTGCTTCATCCTCTAGTCTGTTCGCCAAGACATAGTGAACGTAAATTGCCGGTGTTTTTTTCTGTTTACGCAAAAAAGACTCTAAACGACTTATTCGCTTCTCTAATAACAATGGATAATAAAAGAACAACGAAAATGCTAAAATAGTAGCCACGAACAAAAGACCAACTGTCAGAATTGGTGAATAATCATTAAGTGACATGAATAAAGCAAAAATAAACACAAACAAATAAAATAAAATTTTCCACCATATGGACCCCATTGTAAATCTCCTTCATACAAAGTAATTAATAGCAAACGTATATTATAACAGATTTTAGTTTAATATCGTTATTTATTAATCCTATCACCTCTGTATTTATGAGGGAGTTAATCTCTAAGTCTTTCTATCCGGCCCACTACAATTTGTGGAGGATCCGATTTCATTACGATATATGCCCCATTAGCGCTCGTCTTCGGGGTCACATAAACTTGTTCACCTGGTTCAAGCTCGTTATAGAGTTCGATATCTTCGACTATATAATTGATTATTTCGATATTATCTTGTTTCAGTTCAGCGTGCGTTTTACTTGCAGCATCCTCCTGTGAAATCTTCTTCGCTACTAGTATCCTTTGGTCTTCCTTTGAAATAATAAAATCTCCGTAGCCTGTTTCAGGCGCCGCATTACAACCGCTTAATATACTTATCAGAAGTGTTAAAACTAGTACAAAGACGCTCCTTTTATTTATTTTTCTCATTTACCCACTCCTCCTGGATAATTATTCAAACCACTTCCTTGGTCCGATGACATGGAAAAGTCGATTACCATCTGTCTTCAATGCATCTTATTTGATCGTGCTTTCATCCTGAATATTCCTTTTCCTTCTTAGACCACTTTAACTGAAAACGTATATAAAGCCCCAGGCAGTCCTCTAAACAACAAGATCCCTTGGTTAACTAACGTCCATATTCGAACAGAAATGAATGAGTAACTTATGAGTTGTCTAGATGCATCGAGCACCCTACCAACGACACTCCCAGCCAGAATATAGCCATCCTCGTCTTGTTCTTCCTCCAGTTCAATGATGGACTTGATGATTATTTCATCTAGGGCATTTTCATCCTTGCCCGTTACCGTGCCTTCTTCCCACAACCGAAGAACATGATTGCTACTAGATAGCACTTCCCATTCGGATTCATACCTTTTTCTTTGGCTAGAATGAAGAGGGATGCCTTCATAATAGTCTCTAACGATTGCTTGATAATAATTTCGATCGATTAATGCGCTAGCATAAGGTGCAATAACATCTTTTAAAGATTGAAACTCAGTAGCTTGATAGAGTTCGGTCACATTAACAACATGAACGTTCTCTTTTCGTTCTCTTAACAAATGCAACACGAATCGTAATCCAGTTTGGTCATGAGCATTGTCTGCACACCATATGACTATCGTTTTATGCTCGGGAATATCCTTTACCGCCTTAACCATATTCGCAAGTTGATGCGCGGGTTCGACATATTGAGCACTTTTGAAATCCTCATCGTATTCCATTTGCCATAAGAGCCGATCTTGCTGTCCAGCGGTTGTATCTATGTTCAATATGGGTCCAACGGAGAACCATTCATTAAATGCTAGCACTTTACATTGATCCTGTTTATCTATCTTAGAGAGCGTTACTTTTAACGATCCTGCATCAGAAAGGCTAAATACGATATGGATAAACCGTTCTCGTTCGTTCGTATGTAATTTATGATCGCTGACTATATTCATATGCTCTTGAATCATATCAACGAGTCCTTCAGCTATCCTTTTATCTTCCTCGGTGCCACTCTTATATTTGCGGTCTACTGTCTGCAAGATATTATTAAAAAGCATTCGAAGTTCCATCTCACCCAATTGACTTAGATTGTCGAATAACTTATCCATGACTCCCTCCTTTAAGGATAATACACACAATGGTACCACATTTTGTAATTAATCTCCCAAAAAAAAAGCCGCCGATAGGCGACTTCTTATAAAGATTCAATCATGTATGGATTTTATAACTTTTGCTGGTACTCCAGCTACAACGCTATCTTCAGGAACATCCTTCGTCACAACAGCACCCGCTGCCACTACAGCATTCTTACCAATCGTCACTCCTGGTAGAATTGTAGCATTTGATCCAATCCACACATTCTCACCTATTGTAACTGGATATGGGTAAGTTGTATTTCTTGTTTCTAAAGCGAGTCCATGATTTAGAGTAGCTATAGTTACATTCATTCCGATCATTGTTCCGTCTCCAATACGGATGCCACCGCGATCTTGAAATGAACATCCCGTATTTAGAAATACGTTCTTGCCGATGACGATGTTCTTACCAAAATCCGTATAGAATGGCGGAAAACACATAAAGGATGGATCGATGTGACTGCCCGTCAATTCACTAAAAATCTCTACGATTTCTTCTTTTGTATGAAAAGACGAATTTAATGTCATGGTAACTTTTTGAGCTTCATAACTACACTGTACTAATAGTCCATGCAAATCTGTATCTGTACGCGAAATGGGATTTCCGTCTTTACAATATTCAATAAACTCTTTCATATCCATGGAACGATCCCACCTAACTCTTCATTAAATATTACATCGTGCTAATGTCAATTACGAACCTGTATTTCACATCGGAAGATAACACTCGTTTATATGCAGAATCAATCTCGTCCGCCGTTATCACTTCAATCTTAGGTACAATATTATGCTGAGCACAGAACTCTAACATTTCCTGCGTTTCTCTAATACCTCCAATCATTGAACCTGCAAAAGATCGGCGATGACCAATCAACGACATTACATTAACGGATAATGGCTCTCCAGGAGCACCTACATTTACTAAGGTTCCATCAAGCTTGAGTAATCCAAAATATGCATTAATGTCAATATTTGCACTTACCGTATTCAAGATCAGATCAAATGAACCCGCAAGTTTTTCAAAGGTTTCAGGTTCGCTTGTGGCATAGTAGCTAGCTGCGCCAAACTGTAAGCCATCCTCTTTTTTGTTTAATGATTGAGATAGAACCGTTACCTCAGCACCCATTGCATGGGCAATTTGGACTGCAATATGACCGAGTCCACCCATTCCAACCACCGCTACTTTTTTATCTGGGCCAGCTCCCCAATGATTAAGCGGTGAATACGTCGTGATCCCTGCACATAGCAAAGGTGCCGCTACATCAAGTTCAATAGCATCCGGAATTCGTACAACAAAGTCTTCGGTAACGACGATGTGGGAAGAATACCCGCCTTGTGTCGGCTCTCCATATTTATCTACACCAGCGTAGGTCGGAGTATTTCCTTTTAGACAGTACTGCTCTTCCCCATTACGACAGTTCTCACAGTCGCCACAGGAATCAACCATGCAGCCCACGCCTACGCGGTCACCAGCCTTGTATTTTGTAACTTCTGCTCCTACATCCGTAACAATACCCGCAATTTCATGTCCAGGTACAAGCGGATAATTCACCGGCCCCCATTCACCATGAGCAGTATGTATATCGGAATGGCATATGCCAGAGTATTTAATATCGATTAAGACATCGTGGGAATCAAGATCCCGTCGTTTAATTTCAGCTTCCCGAAATGGCTTATCTGGTCCATCTACGGCCCGTGCTCTAGCTTTTATCATAAAATAACCTCCTAATATTAAATTCCAAGAGAGCGGTAAAAACACTACATTTTCAATAGCATTCCTACTTACTTCTCTTTATGGATAAATGTAATCCCTAGAGTTAACTCTAAGTCAAGTCATAAATATAATACTATTCCTACTTATTGACGAAGAAATAGACTACGTGTTAATATCCGCATGATCATAGAGTTAACTCGAAGTCTATAGAATAGAAAGTAGGATAAAACATGATGACTACATATTCGATCAGCGAGGTTGCTAAAGAACTAAACCTTACACCACACACTTTGCGTTATTACGATAAGGAAGGTCTGATGCCTTTTGTAGAACGTACATCCACTGGAATAAGAGTGTTTAAAGAGTCTGATCTAGGTGCTTTAAAAGTGATTGAATGTTTAAAATCTACGGGAATGCCCATCAAAGAAATCAAGAAATTTATCGACTGGTGTTCTGATGGAGATGCAACCTTACAGCAAAGATATGACTTATTTATGGAACGAAAAGCTGCTGTTGAACATCAGATTGAAGAATTGAAAAAATCCATGGAAGTTATCGAACATAAATGTATGTATTACAAAACTGCGCTTGAAGCAGGAACAGAAAGTATTCATAAAGATAATATAGGAAGTTCACTTACCTAAAATAAAAAAAGTCCAACGAGTTGGACTTGAATGAATACTATGTTAAATATTCCGTTGTAGCTTGACAGTGCACATCATTCAATGACTATCCTGCCCGTCTAAAACAAGGAGCGAATATTATTGATGAGCTTTTGTCCTACGTTTGCTTCTGTAAGTGTAGTGTCCCATATTACGATATTGGTCTTCAGATTTGGTCCATCGCTGATAACTTTAACGGTTAGCTCCTCTACCCCTTGTAAGGGAATCTGAAATGAATCTGGCTGATGATCTCCTAATCCGATTGAATAAATTTCTGATCCATCTGCCTCAAATATGATGTCACTTCTCCCGTTCATGATGTCTACTTCATTCGGTATTGCAACATATCCTTCCATTCTCGTATATTCACCATTTAAAAGGAACGAAAACTCATTATTTTTAGTGTTCTTATGGCTGTAAAGATTAATCTTTGGCTCAATCTTTGATTGGGCTGCAGTAAATCCAGTAAGACTTTCATCCCATAGTACCGTTCCCTTTGCTACATCAACTTCATTCAAAGCTACGATTTCTCCGCCGCCATTCTCCAAGTAATAGTTGGCACCGCCTACGAGAATAATTGTACTTGCTGAGATAAGAATTGCATTCAGGAGGATTTTAAGCATTCCTCTTACTGAATTCCGATGCTGGGATACAATCCGCTGTGCTACATATCCTGCTGCAGCCCCGATTGTATTTATGATGATATCGTCAATATCGAATGCTCCTAGACCCGTAAACATTTGAATAGTCTCTAGTATCGTAATACAAACAACAAATAGGCTGATAAACCGGATAAATGTTGTGCGGAACAGTAGCGGGATGAGGATTCCATATGGAATGAAGGCTAAGAAATTCCCCCATTCAAAAAACCAAATTTTAAAATCTTTTCCCATGGGAAAGTGTAGAGGAATACCACTAGGTATGAAGCTATACCGTAAACCCTCTGGATTGATGCTAGCTCGATTGAATCCTAGAAATAAGAAGAACAAGGTTAATAACGTGTATAACCCAAGCAGCGTGAGGACGATTTTTCTTGATTTTCCCTGATACATAAACACACCTTTTCTATTCTTAGCATTACATGCACATTTTGTTACCGGTAAAAGTATAATAGTATGTTTTCATTGATGTCAATGAAGCCACGTGTCATTATGGAAAATAATGTTATTTTGCTATGAGGAGGAATTAATAATGAATGTTTCGATTTTAGCTCTAATTTTTATGGGAATAATCTTAGTTTACGGAATTGCAATAACACTTCTAATACGGTTAGTTGGTATGAAAATATTCAAAGACAAATCCAATATGTATTTTTTGTACGCTTCTATTATATTGGTCATCCAAATTTATTCGGTAACTAAAGACTTATTATCTGAACAACACATGTTGAATTCTAGTAATATACTATTTTTCTTAATGGGTCTTATGTTTATTGTCCAAGGAGTAAAGAGAAGAAAGAAAATACATTAGGTCAGTCCCATCCTCTTTCAGGAGTCTGGATCAATTTCTTTCAATTCAACAATGACTCCTCCTGTTACCCCCTCCGATGAATAACCAGCTTCTTCACGAAGTCGCTTAGCCTCTGCTTCAGATACATCCCTTGGAATTACCTTATGAGGGATAGAACTTCCATTAACAATCAGTTGGCTTCCTGATGATTGAATTTCCTCGTGAATAGCTTTCTCTTCTGCCCTAGGTGGATAGACATACACCCTTTCAGTCGGAACATGAAAATGCTGAACGGCTAACACGCCTAACCCTAAAGTTATACAGACAAGACCTATTATGCGTTTTCTCATTTTTGTTCCTCCTTCTAAGCTATCGTCCTAGCCTCTATCTTTAAATTATATATTATCTTTAATTATCACATATAGTTGAATGATTGAAACACCTAAAATACGCAAAAAAAATCCCCTCTTATATCGTAGGAAGAGATCTCAATTACTTGAGTTCCTTATCCTATTCACGAAGAGGGGATTTCTGAGTATAGTGCACGTCCTGATTAAAGCCATACACGCTTTATTTTATTATTTATTAAAAGTGACTTTTTCTGAATCACCATCTAAGATGATCGATGTTTCGCGTGGCATCGTTTCTGCAATTTTGCGTCCACCTCGGAAGGAATAAAGCACAGCAGATTGTTTGCGGATTGCTTCATATTCGTTCTCCGCTTCAAGTACGATGAAGTTCGCTGGCTTCCCTTCTTCAATGCCATACATATCCTCAATGTGTAAGGTTCTTGCGCTATTTTTCGTAATAAGATCAATCGAATTTACGATTTGGTCATAACCCAGCAGTTGCGAAGCATGGATACCCATGTGCAGTACTTGAAGCATGTTACCTGTGCCTAGCGGATACCATGGATCAAAGATATCATCATGACCGAAACATACATTAAGACCCGCTTCCTGTAGCTCTTTGACGCGTGTCAGCCCTCTACGTTTTGGATAGGTATCAAATCGTCCCTGCAGATGGATGTTAACTAAAGGATTGGATACGAAATTCAGGTCAGCCATCTTCAGCAATCTAAACAATTTATACGTATAAGCATCATTATATGAACCCATCGCCGTCGTATGACTTGCGGTTGTACGTGATCCTAGACCGCGTTCCAAAGCTTCCTTGGCAACGACTTCTAAGAAACGGGATTGCTCGTCATCTATTTCATCGCAATGGATATCGATGAGACGGTCGTATTTTTCAGCAAGATCAAATGCAACCTTCATCGAATCAACGCCATATTCTCTTGTGAATTCGAAGTGCGGAATACCGCCAACAACGTCAACGCCCATCTTCAAAGACTCTTCCATCAATTCCACACCATTCGGGAAGGAATGAATACCTTCCTGTGGAAAAGCGACAAGCTGGATATCAATGAATGGTGCCATTTCTTCTTTGACTTCAAGCATTGCTTTAACGGCAGTTAAGCTTGGATCGGTGACATCCACATGGGTTCTTACATGCTGGATACCTTGTGCAATTTGCCACTTCAGTGCTGTTTTGGAACGTGTTTTAACATCTTCATGTGTGAGGAATGCCTTGCGTTCTGACCAACGCTGGATTCCTTCGAACAGAGTTCCGCTCAAGTTCCATTCAGGCTCGCCTGCGGTGAGCGTTGTATCCAGATGAATATGTGGTTCAATGAAAGGCGGCAGTACAAGCGAGCCTTTAACATCGATCACTTCATCGTTTGAAGTAACTTCCACTGACTGCGTAATTTGCTCGAACTTCCCGTCTTTGACAACGATATTCCATAGACCTTCTTTACCCCGCAATTTTGCGTTCTGTATAATCATTTGTTTTCCCCTTTTCTGTAGATTCTTTTGCAGGAACAATCACCATTAACACGATGTAGACCACGGCCGTTCCGATAAGTGCGTTCAATGGTGTTATTCCAGGTGCCAGTTGAGCGAAGGCAACACCGATAGCCCAAGCGATCATCGCTATCCAGTTTACCTTTTTAAAGGTCATTTCAGCAAACGGTTTATAGTTTCTTCTCTTTACAAAGAAGTAATCTGCAATGATAATCGCCCCAATGGACGGAATCGCAGCACCAAGTACATTTAGGAATCCAACAAAATTGTTGTACATCCACATGGCGAATATCGTACCTACAATACCATTTACGATGACGAAGAATTTCTTCGAGATTTTCGTGATGTTAGCGAAGCCTAAACCAGATGCATAGAGTGCGTTATCATTAGTCGTCCATATATTTAATCCTAAAACGATGATTGCTGGAATCATCAAGCCTTGCAGGAACATAACTTCCGAGATATCAGCAAGATTATAAGCCATTGCACCAACCGCACCAAATAAGAACATGAGTGAGTTCCCCAGGAAGAATGAAATAACTGTTGCCGTCACCGCTTGCTTGGATGTCTGAGAGAATCTTGCAAAGTCAGGCGTTAGTGTTCCTCCGCTTATGAATGATCCAATACATATGGTCAATGCTGCTGCCGTGGTCAGAGACTGTGTCGGCGTGTAATCAAACAACCCTTGAATACCGCCTAGCTTTTCCACACCTTCAAATACGGAGTAACCACCGAGAATAGCAATGGCTGGGACCGCAACATAACCGAGAACAATTAAAGCTTTAATGCCGAAAATGGCTGATGCTGTCATTGCAAGACCAAAAACGAAGATTAACAGATACACATTCCAATCCATTGCTCTAGCGACTGGAACTGCGAACATAGCCACACCTACACCAAACCAACCGACCTGTGTGAAACCTAGCAAGAAAGAAGGAAGGTACGACCCTTTTTCACCGAACGAATACTTTGCCAGTAAATGCGTTGATAAACCCGTTCTAGCAGCGATATGTGCCAGCGCCCCTGTATAAATCCCTAGTGCCAAATTACCTGCAAGTACAATCCCTATAAACTCCATGAACGTCAAGCTGACGCCGAGAGTCCCTCCTGCCAACATGCTAGCGGAGAAGAATGTGAACGCCAACATGACGGAGAACGTCTTCCCAATATGATTTCTCTGCGCTTTCGGTACCGCTTGCCACGAAAACTCTTGATCTTGCTTGCTCATCAGAATACCCCCAAAGTAAAGTGTCCTGATACCAAAATAAGCAGAAAAAAAGAGGCTACTCGTCAAGTTATACACTGACAAGTAGCCTCTTCTTGCATCATAACCCCGCGTAAAGACACGGCATACCCCAAACCGGGAATACGCCTAATTTTACGCAAGACTATAAAAATCCGCTGTCCTTGTCAGCCTCTCTGGACTGAATTAAAGGTACCAGTATTCAATTAATATCTATTATTTTGGAAAATTCAAAGGATGTCAATGTCATTATTATCCATTGGTAGATTTCCAATCGTTATCATGTATTTCCACGAAGACGCCAGAGTGATCTGAGACCACTGGCTGATCCGTACCATTAAATACGACTTTCGAAGACAGAACAGGAATCTCTCGATTCGTGAATATATAATCAATTCGTAATTTCTGCTCATTCTCTTCCCATCCTGCAATCGCTTTAACGACAGTGAAACCATCGTCTTTCTGAGCAGCAAGTTCATAACAGTCCTGCCATCCACTTTGTGTTACTAAGGAATAACCTCCTCCTTCAATGTGAGCTGCATTGTTGAAGTCTCCCATAATAAAAGCGGGCGTAGAAGCAATATACTTATCCATTACAGCAAGAGAATGCTCCCACTGTGGTTTAAATGGTTCTTCTTCATCTTGCCACCACCCATAATGCCCGTTGACAAACCAGGTATTCACCCCGGCTAAATCCGTCTTGATCC
This sequence comes from Paenibacillus sp. FW507-14B1B, assembly GCF_058781425.1. Taxonomy (NCBI): domain Bacteria; kingdom Bacillati; phylum Bacillota; class Bacilli; order Caryophanales; family Paenibacillaceae; genus Paenibacillus; species Paenibacillus sp. FW507-14B1B. Next base: position 566,200 of record NZ_JBYSWS010000001.1, read on the forward strand.
CTATGATCTTGCGTGTCCTGTAGTTCTCATAATCCCTCAAATGCGAAACGTAAGCCCCGAAAGCCTCCTGAATCGGTGTTTTGGATAAAATCGCAAGACCTTCATCGTATTTCTCATATCCCGTATGAACCGGAATATATGTCCAATAATATTCATGCTTCAACTGTCTACGAAGTACGTAAGCATAGTTATCTGTTTTGACGACAGTATTCTCTTCGGCTTCATAGAAATAGGTCAGCTCCGATGCAGGAAGTGCTTCTTCCTGCATAGATTGGTTGACTTCTTGAAGTGAAATGACATCTAAATCATGTTCATTGATAAAATGAGCAAGCTGCTCTATTTTCTCAAATTGGTTTTCTTCAATCCAAGCATGTGTGTTAAGTGTTAATAGTTTCACTGCTCATCATCACCCTAATCTGTCTTGAATATCTGATTTTAGAACATCGGCTTTCGTGTAGTTCACAGGTATGATTCCCAATTTTTATAATTTATATTGCTAGCCTCAAGAGATCTCTTACATAATGGGATTAATCCTGATTCTTTGCTTATACAATGCAAATTGGTGCAATCGGTTGCAAAAAAATGATAAATAATTTCATTTTCATATTGCAACCCCTTTTTATAAATGCATTTTCAAAACTAGGTTTAACGTTGTTCATTTGTTAAGGTGTGTGTATGATATAACAAAAGAAGATATTGAAGGAGCGTTACCGATGGCAGTAACAATTAAAGATATAGCCAAGCGCGCGAATGTTGCTACTTCCACCGTATCTCGCGTCATACAAGACAGTCCAAAAATTAGTGAAGCAACAAAGGCCCGAGTAAGGAAAGAAATGAAGGCGCTCGGATACGAGCCTAATTTTTCTGCTCAAAGTTTAGCTAATAAAATGACTCAATCGATTGGAATTATCATGCCAGAGGCTGATGTAGCTGTTTTTCAGAACCCATTTTTTCTGGAGAGTATTCGAGGAATTAGCGAGCTTGCAAATGAGAAGAACTTTACAATGTCTATTGTGACAGCAAGAACGGATGAAGAACTACTCGAACGCGTCAAAATGATGACAAGAACGAACCGCGTTGACGGCTTCATCGTTCTCTATTCGAAATTGGATGACCCGGTTATTGATTATTTTCATAACGAGAAGATCACTTATACTGTCATAGGTAAACCACAGCAATACGTTAGTGAGACAACTCATGTGGATAATGATAATTTTCAAGCTGGTAAAGATGTAACTCAGTACTTAATGCAGCTTGGGCATGAATATATTGCTTATGTTGGTGCTGATATTGGCCGAACCGTTCACAAAGAAAGAGTTCGCGGGTACCGGGAAGCACTTGAGGAAGCGAATATCTCTATTGAAGATAGATATATATTGAATTCTGATTTTACCAAGGAAGATTTGGAGTCACTTTTCCATCATGTTACCCGTCCAACGGCCATCATTGTTGGGGATGACATGCAAGCTCTATCACTGCAAACCATGTTAACTCAAATGGGATTTTCTCTACCAGAAGCTTGTTCTCTCGTTAGTTTCAATAACCTTCGTATTGCTGAAATGTTGAATCCAGCTCTTACGTCGGTAGATATTGATATTTTCACGTTAGGATATCAGGCAGCAAAAAGTTTAATTGAGAAAATTTTAGATCCCAAAGAAATGACTAAGCATATTATTGTTCCTCACCGAATTGTTGAACGTGCTTCTTCAATACCTAGAGTCAAGGAAGAATAAGTGTAAACTAATCCTTGCTAACAAATAAGAATGATCACCATTTTTTTGATTTTGTAGACAGTTACTTGTTGCTACATCAAAGACGATTATGGGATCATTCTTTTTTATATTGACAAGGCAACCGGTTGCACTATATACTGAGTACGAAATTTCATGAGAGCACTTTCATTATACTAACATCGTATTTTTTGAAGTAGTTATTCAAGTACTTCATCAAATAATATGTAGGAATTTAGTTGATAATATGTTGAGTCTTTACAATACGATACGAGTATAAAGAAAGCGAAATGATGAACTATACAGGAGCTGTGAGCACTCACACTCTCTAAGGAGGATATGAATATGTCTTATAACCGTTTATTTGACACACATGAATGGAAACTCACAACAGATACACTTTATAAAGACCATCTGCGTCTTCAAGAAAGCATGACTTCTCTTGGTAATGGTTACATGGGAATTCGCGGAAATTTTGAAGAAACTTATTCAGGCGATCATCATCAAGGCACTTATATATCTGGAGTTTGGTTCCCTGACAAAACAAAGGTTGGTTGGTGGAAAAACGGTTACCCGGAGTATTTTGGTAAAGTGATTAATGCTATGAATTTTATTGGAATACATATTTTGATCAACGACCGCGAGATAGATACTTTTAAAGATGACGTAACTGATTTCTATCAAGAGTTAGATATGAGAGAAGGCATTCTGCGTCGTTCATTCACAGTAAATAATCAAGTGCGTATTGAAACCGAGCGTTTCTTAAGTGTCACCTTCCTTGAGCTATGCCTCATCTCCTATCGCGTAACGAATCTAACGAATGAGAATCTTAAAGTAACTCTCATACCTTATTTAGATGGAAATACGAAGAACGAAGACGCTAACTATGAAGAGACTTTTTGGATTGAAGCTGGGCGAAAGGTAAGCGAACCTTATATCAGCCTATCCGCAGAGACAATAGAAAATGCATTTGATATCGAGCGTTTTACGGTCAATGCTACGATGGGAATTGTTTCAGAGAACGTTGTATCTAAGACTATTGAGGAAGCAGAACTATATGCGGGAGTCAAATATGACTATGAGGTATCTTCCGGCGCATCTGCGGAAATTCAGAAATTTGTAGTGGTTACAACTTCTCGTGACATGGAGAAGAACAATCTCATTCCTACAGCAGAGCATCTGATGGAAGAAGCGATGAACAAGGGTTACAACCAGTTAAAAGAAGAGCATATTGCTGAATGGGCTTGTCGCTGGGAAAAAGCAGACATTATGATCGAGGGCGATGTTGAAGCACAGCAAGGTATTCGTTTCAATATCTTCCAGCTGTTCTCGACATATTATGGACATGATGAGCGGTTGAACATTGGCCCAAAAGGATTTACTGGTGAGAAATATGGTGGTGCTACGTATTGGGATACCGAAGCATATGCTGTTCCAATGTATCTCGCGCTAGCAGATAAACGCGTTACTGAAAACTTGCTTCGTTATCGCTACAATCAACTCGATGGTGCGAAGCATAATGCACGTCAACAAGGTTTAAAAGGTGCTCTCTACCCAATGGTTACTTTCACTGGCATAGAGTGTCATAACGAATGGGAAATTACCTTTGAGGAAATTCACCGCAACGGAGCCATTGCGTACGCCATTTATAACTATACGAATTATACTGGTGACGCAACGTATCTTCAGAATGAAGGCATTGAAGTATTGACTGAAATCAGTAGGTTCTGGGCTGACCGAGTACATTTTTCAAAGCGTCACAACAAGTATATGATTCATGGTGTTACTGGGCCTAATGAATACGAGAATAACGTAAACAACAACTGGTACACCAACACCATAGCAACATGGGTGCTGAAATATACGATGGCAAGTCTTACAAATATCGACGAACAGAGAAAAGAGCAGCTGGATATTTCTGATGACGAACTTGCTCACTGGCAAGACATTGTGGACCGCATGTACTTCCCTTACGATGATGAACTGGGTGTGTTCGTACAGCATGATACCTTCCTAGATAAAGACCTGCGTCCGGTTTCTTCACTGACCAAAGAAGATCTACCGTTGAATCAAAAATGGTCTTGGGACAAAATTTTGCGCTCTCCTTTCATTAAACAAGCAGATGTACTACAAGGAATTTATTTCTTCAGCGACCAGTTTACTAAAGAAGAGAAAAAACGCAACTTTGATTTCTATGAGCCAATGACAGTTCACGAGTCTTCCCTCTCTCCTTCCATTCATGCTGTTCTTGCGGCTGAACTGAAGATGGAAGAAAAAGCGGTAGAAATGTATAAGCGTACAGCTAGACTGGATCTAGATAACTATAACAATGATACTGAAGATGGACTGCATATCACTTCGATGACTGGTAGCTGGCTTGCGATTGTACAAGGATTTGCCGGTATGAAAACGTATGGAGATACTCTCCGCTTCGCTCCATTCCTGCCAAAAGATTGGAAGAAATACAACTTCCATATTAACTATAGAGATCGGTTGATTAAGGTAAGCGTTGATCAAAATGAAGTCATAATTACACTCGTTTCCGGTCCACCGCTATCTATGGAACTATATGATAAAAAAGTTCACATTACGGATCAAGCGCCGTTAGTTGCAACAACTTCTTCAGAAGCTTAAGTTATAGGGGGAGAAACAATGAAAGCCGTTATTTTCGACCTCGATGGGGTCATTACCGACACAGCTGAGTATCATTATCTAGCATGGAAAAGCTTAGCCAGCGAGTTACATCTTCCATTCGACAAACAATACAATGAGAAGTTAAAAGGCGTGAGCCGGATGGAATCGCTGGAGCTGATTCTAGCTCTCGGCAATGTCTCTTATCCCGCAGAAGAGAAAAAAGCACTCGCTGAAAAGAAGAACGATCTATATAAAGATATGATTAAACAAGTAACACCAAAAGATCTGCTCCCCGGCATTGAAACACTTTTAACTCAGCTGCAGGAAGCCGGTATAAAGACAGCTCTTGCTTCCGCAAGCAAGAATGCACCGTTTATCCTTGACCGTCTCGGTGTCACCCACTATTTTAATCATGTCTTAGATGTGAATTTGATCAAGAAAGGTAAGCCTGATCCGGAAATTTTCCTAACTGGTGCAGCTAAACTCGATGTCCCCCCCGAAGACTGTGTTGGCATCGAAGATGCAGAAGCCGGGATCGAGTCTATTCTCGCAGCTGGTATGTACGCGGTCGGTGTAGGTACGCCTGCTCAAATGCAAAAAGCAGACCTCATCGTCTCTTCAACTGCAGATTTGTCTCTACATTTGCTGAAAGAGAACTTTAGGAAAAAAACAAATTAATAAAGTGTTGATATGCAAAAAAGACGTAAGAGAGTAGATCGTTACCTGCGATCTATCTTACTTGCGTCTTCTGTTTGTCCAATGGGATATTGGTAATTTTATAAATCCCGGATATACCAAGCATCACAAGCAAAGTGCTCAGACCCTGCGAGTGGAGATTTCAACAAGCGGAACCCGTGTTTCTTATAAAAGTGATTAGCTGCCTGCATCGTTTGCAGAGTTTCCAAATAACAAACTCGATAGTTCTGCTGTGCAAATTGCAAAGCGATCTGCAGCAATTTATTCGCAATTCCTGTTCCTCTTGCTTCTTGTATTAAGTACATCTTCTGCAATTCGCATATCTGGTCCTCCGGGGAACCGAAGGGTGCGATTCCGCAGCCACCAAGCATCTTGCCGTCTTGATCCAACGCAACCCAATATGCTCGACCCTCTTGATTATAATAGTCAGATAAATGGCTTAAACTTTCATCTTCCCACGCTAATCCCGCACGATTTCCGCCATAATCAATTAAACACTGCCGAATAATCGCTTCAATGTCATGGTTATCTTCTGTTCGAATTGTTCTTATGTTCATTCTAGTAGCTCCATTTTTCAAATTAAAAGTAAAACTAACATATACTCAACCCACTTCATTAAGTCTAACTTATCCAATAATCAATTTCTACCATCTACCTCATGTTCGTTCATATTAAGCACCACAAAGAAGGGCATCCAACTTTCACGCATGGATGCCCCTAGTACTTACATTACAATCTTCTTCGCAATTCCTGCTAGATCTTCAATATCGATTACTCCGTCTCCGTTTAAATCAGAAGCTTTAATATTCTCCCAATTTGGATCTTTGCTGGTAAGGCCATAATTCGCAGCAGCAATTGCCAAATCACCGATACTAAATTTCCCGTCCCCATTCGTATCACCTGGAACTCCTGGAGAACCGACAATCACCTGAATCAACTTGGAAGAGTTCCCGATCGTCACTTCTCTCCCCTCATCGTCTGCTATGGTTGCATTGGAAACGGAAATTAGCCCTGAGACAGATTGTTCCACTCCCTTGGCTCGGAAAGAAAGATTAAGCACATCTGTCTTTCCGGAAACCGCATGCGCTGCACCTTCACTAGCTAAGATAAATCGAAGCTTTCCGTTGGAATTAGTCACTTTATCCACGATACTTACGCCGGAAAGACTGGGGACTGCCCCCACATATTCCATCAGATTCACATCATAATTCAATGAAATATCCTGTGCGTAAACGGGTCTTCTCACCTGATCAAGTCCCAATGTAACTGTGAATACATCTCCCGCTTTTATCGTATTGTCACCAGTTAGTGTCGTCGTTGGAAAATCCGGCTGTGCAGGTACAATGGCCGCTCTGAATTCCGTTATAGCTGCGCTCAGTGTTACAACGGCCGCGTCGATTTGCGATTGCTTCGCTTCATTATTACCGTACAAATCCTTAGCAGCTGTGATGGCATTATCCAATTTTTCTTTTGCACCATTAGATACTTGCCCTGGGAGAGTTCCTACTACCGTATCCGATTGCAGCTTAATTGCTTGATTGATTTCAGCTTGCAATTTACTTTTATCGATTGGAACTGCAACGACTTCCTCAATCTTGATATCATCAATATAAGCATTTGCTGCAGGACCAGATTTCTTATAGAAATAGACCGTAGCCGATTTCGTACTGCTTCCAGTCGTAAACTCAATTGTCTCTAGCTTATAATCTGAGGAAGTTACACGCAGGCTTTCATCGATTCCTAACCCCTTAACTCCAAAAAGAATTTCCAACTGTGGATCCAATACCTTGGTATACGCGCTAATCCGATAAGTAGTAGTTGGTTGAACCGCAAAGGTCTGCTCGATTGTCGTTTCTGCCGAGATTTTTTTGATGACACCTGCGTAGTTTCCGCTATGCGCATGGCCATCACTTACAATCCCTCCGCCGTTGTTCCACATATAATCCCATGGATCTCGTGGTCCGTGCTGTGCGATATTCTCAAAGTCCCCATTTTTAATGACCGCTGGCGGCTTTGGAATCACAGGTTCGAACGGATCTACATCTGGAAAAATCTCTCCTGAATATTCGTGAATACCGATATCTGGCATCCCATTATAGATTGGATTTCCGTAGTAATCACGAACACCAGGATTATGCGTTACACTTATAAATCGTCCTGCGTTAATGAGCGGTGAATCATCTCGAACCTTATAACCCTGAAGTGCATCCCACTTCACTTGATTGGGTTCAATCACACCAGGAACGCCTAACACGGTGCCTGCCTTGCCAGGGTCCATAAGTAACGGGTCCCCTGTTATCATGAATGGATCTGGAATCTGTTCCTTGGATGGAACACGATTACCATAGAACGCATTATTGTTATAAGTCCAGCTTGGTTTGGCTGTATATCCACCTGAACCATGGTTAATGAAGACGTTATTGAACAACTTCACTTCAACAGCTCCACCTTGGCTGACAAGCAGATTAGTGTTCATTCCTTCTTTGACATAGAAAATGTTGTTATAGACTTGAATGTTTTTTGCATTACTTGCACCACAGATGGTAAATATCTGGTATTTATCGTTTTGGCTTATATTATAACGATAAATACCATTCCTCACTTCACCACCACTTCCATCCGAACAGATCAGCAGGTTACCTCCATCATTATTATAACTATAGTTGAATTGATAGATAATCCCTTGGGATCCGTGATCAAAATCAAATGGCTGCCCATCTCGTGTTGAGAAGCCGCGTGTCACTTCGTTGAACTGATAGAGCGTATTATCGCCATTCCACGTCCACATACCAGCATTGTAACCAGACGATGTCCGATTGTATCCATCTAAGAAATTGTATTCCACCAGCGCACCGTCAGACATATGCGGAACAATACCGTCGCCACCAATGTCATAGAGCTTGTTACCGCGAATGATAACATTGGTGATTGGAGTCCAAGGTGTTCGTTCGCTGCTGCCATACGAGCTTCCAAGTAGAGCTCTACTCTTCCAATCGTTCCAAGTAACAATGCCTGATCTCGCCACATTACGGATCTCGTTATTGATAATCTTGACGTCGTCGAACGTTGTACGCTGAATGATTCGATTCGAATCCGGAACATTATTCACAACCCCTTGAATTCGGACACTTACTTGAATCCCTGCACTTCCGCTTACATCCTTCTTATCCTCACCATTCACATCATGAACGTAGAGATCATGGATATATATACCGCTCAGCACATGAACATCGGTTACATTGGTCTCATTCCCCTTCTTATAATCCTCTCCCATGACGAGCACACCACGGCGTGGGGAAGTAGCTGCCTGTACTCCTTTATTCGTAATCTCTAAGTGGCTGATTTCCCAATACTCTTGATTATAGAGAGACACTGTATTCTCAACGAGTCCTTGCCCTTCAATTAAGGGTTTGTTACCTTCACCATATCTGCCAATGACAATCGATTTCCCCTTAGAACCCGAGCCTTTCGGCTGCAATGACCCGAACCATTTTCCTCCAGCACGGAATAGGATTTTATCCCCTGGTAAAAATGTAAACGCATTCACTTGTTTCAATGACTTCCACGCTTGATCTTGACCTGTACCACTATTGGTATCCAAACCGTTCAGATCATCCACATAATACGTGGTATTGCCCGTTGACACATTCTCCTCGTCTTTCGCAACGTTATGCACGCTTAATAAACTATCGGAAGGTAAAAGATTTGCATCTCGGTTAATAACTTCATGGTTCAGTGTATTAGAATAACTGGTCTGACTCTTCCCCTTCTTCTCGCCACCCAATAGAACTGCCTCCTTCACTCCGACCATCTTATTAATACCTGAGGATGCCACAACACTTTCAGAATCGGCCATTGCCAGTGGCATTCCACACACGAAAACAAGTACTGAAAGACTTAACATTAATACCTTTAGCAACATCTTTTTCATGATTATAACCTCCTTATCGAATCCGAATCAACGGAGCAATTAACAGATATTAAGTGAATACGAGTATTGCATTCCCCCTTCTCACCTTAATATTCTTCTAAAATGGAAAAAGGTATGCTCTTCAAGAGATGACTCTCCTAAGCTCATACCCAGCACTTCAGTATTAAGATGATAATCTGTCTTACATACAGGATAGCTATGTTAATTACGTTTTCTTTATGATAAGAAAATCTCTAAAAATTTCACATCCTTGGGGAATATAATAATTAAACTTCTCCCCAATATACCTTGGTCTCATAATCAAAAAACACAAAACCATTTTGCTCATTTCGATCAAAAATAGCACGCAGTTCACTCATCATGGATTCGAAATTCGGATGGTCAGGAAGAGGGGCGTAAGAAGATGAGTGCAAACGGCCACATAATCCTTCATAATCAAAGATCTGCCGATTGAAGAACCTTTCCTCTTTCATGTCACCTAACTTGAAGAAATTAGCGAGCGTATCGTGCGAAAGGTTCTTTTGATCCACCTCTTTATAATCGGTTCCATAGGTAAGAAGCAGCTCTTCATACGCTTCCAAGAACGGCGTTCCTTGCGTGATCCTAGAGTTCCATATCAGTACCACCTTTCCACCCGGTTTCAGGATCCGACGAAACTCCATTTGGGCAGCATCACGGTCAAACCAATGAAAGGATTGAGCACACACGATATGATTCACCGATTGATCGGGCAGCCCTGTCTCCTCGGCTGAGCCTGAGACCATACGAAATCCAGGTTTTCCTCCAAGGTCTGATTCGGCAGATTCGCGCATAGGCTGATTGGGCTCCACTGCGGTTACGCAGCTTCCCCGGTTCAGCAGAAGCTTTGAGAATATCCCTGTCCCGGATCCAATATCGGCTATCTCGCCATCAATTCCTACTGTTTCATACAAATAATCTATAAGCTCTTGCGGATAACTGGGACGATACTTCACATACGAATCGACACGGCTCGAAAACCGTTCCTTACTGCTCATCTAAAACCACACTCCTATCCAAGTCATTTCGGGATTAACACCGCTTGCGTTTCAATAGATGAAACCCAATTTCATTTTATAGAAAAATATACTAATAAGCTAGTGTCCATTGATATTAATCATAGTTAGTTAATGATTGAATCCTAACCATGACCACAGGCTATTTTGAATGCAAGGCTTATATTTGCAAGCAAAGATCGCTTTCCAGTAATGACTTGACCTGTAAATTCATATATAATAAATTGAAATTCAATTCTAATGGAGGAGGGACATCCTTGGACTCTACCCTACAAATGTTAAAAGCTTTAACCGACGCTAATGGCGTACCTGGTCATGAAGATGAAGTACGCGACGTGATGCGGGAACACATCACCCCTTATGCTGATGAAGTGACTGTTGATCATCTCGGCAGCTTGATCGCCAGAAAAACAGGCTCAGTCTCTGATGGCCCTAAAATAATGGTTGCCGGCCATTTGGATGAAATTGGTTTCATGGTAACGCGGATTGACGACAAAGGCTTTATTTACTTTCAACCACTTGGTGGTTGGTGGGAGCAAGTGATGCTTGCACAGCGAGTGACTATTATGACTCGCACGGGGAATATTCCGGGCGTCATCGGCTCTAAACCCCCGCATATATTATCGCCAGAAGCCCGTAGAAATCCAGTAGATAAAAAAGAGATGTTCATCGATATCGGAGCACAAAGCAAAGAGCAAGCTACAGAATTCGGTGTTCGTCCAGGGGATTCCATCGTACCTGTATGTGATTTTACGGTGATGAAAAACGAAAAAATGTTAATGGCCAAAGCATGGGACAACCGTATTGGCTGTGCTATAGCAATCGACGTTCTGAAACAATTAAAAGATGTCGAGCATCCAAATACCGTTTACGGTGTCGGTACCGTACAAGAGGAAGTTGGCTTGCGCGGAGCGAAAACGGCAACCAATGTCATTCAACCAGATATCGGTTTCTCGGTTGACGTTGGGATCGCTGGTGATACGCCAGGTATAAGTGAGAAAGATGCTTTAGCCAAAATGGGCAAAGGTCCGCAAATTCTCATCTATGACGGGTCCATGATCTCACATCGCCGTCTACGTAATTTCATTACGGATACTGCTGATGAGCTCGGGATTCCTTATCAATTCGATTATGTTGCAGGCGGCGGTACAGATGCTGGTGCCATTCACGTAACTGCTGGAGGCGTTCCATCGCTTGCGATTTCAATTGCGACAAGATATATTCACACACATGCGGCAATTCTTCACCGTGATGACTTCGAAAATGCGGTGAAATTAATCACCGAAGTCATTAAGAGATTGGATAAAGACCAAGTGAAAGAAATTATCTTCGGCCAAGCGTAATGAGTGATCAAGCATCGCTTTCCTTCATGGTCGGTTCGTCATAGCAAGAAGGAAAGCGATTATGATGCTTTGTCTTAAAAATCATTAGAGGTCAGCCAGTTATACTGGCTGACCTCTTCTTTTAAATTACAAGGGGCAATTCATATAGGTTTCGACATCACACTATAGCTGATTTGCAGCTTCAATCAGTTGCTCTTTTGTCATCTCAGGCGAGTCGCTTCCTATGGTATAAATAGTCGCTTGCCCCTCTTCTTCAGTCATCCAACTGATTTCTTGGTAAGCTTGACTGTCTGTAAATACAAACGAATTGTTCTTAAAATATCGAGCGGTATGTCCATTTAAGTCGAGTTCTTCATATGTTGTGGAGGAAGGGGTTAACATGTTCAACCTAATTTTTGAATCCGGAGCGATTTGTTGGATTAAATAATATAACGTATCTTGATTGTTATTCCGGTATACAGAGGTATAGGTTGTGAGCGGCAATGAGGATGTAGAGTCTATTTTCTTCCACGAAAAATCTTTTCCACTGGATTCGCTTTCAGTCTTCAAATCCTCGACCAATGCTTTCATTTCACTTTCTGAACCTTCCAACGTACCAAAAGGATACTTCTTCATGCCTCCAACGAACACGTATGATCCTAATAAAGAATCTGGCGGCAACACGTTGAAATGATGTTCTAACAATTCGCTTCTCCATCTATTCAGGTCGTTGTTAAGATCTGGCTGGATCATTGGTATAATTGGCAAGCTACTGATATTGTCCAAAGTGCTTAGGTAGACAACAGCGGACTCTCCAACATTTAACTGAGCGTTTACTTCTTTTCGAGCCTTACGGATGCTCTCAAGCTGAGTCTCATTCAGATCTACCCCTTGTAATGCCTCAGCGGAAATCGTTAAGTTTCCTTTGGATTCTTCAAACAGAAGCGTCCTCCCCGCAAACGCAAAGCCGCTTAAGACCGTAATGATTAGAACGACCAAGGCTACCTTGGACCATTTTTTATTTCTTCTCATCAAATGTTCTCCCCTCTTCTCCATCAATCGTTCCCTATAAAGGTTATTTACTCGTAAATCTATAGAAGAGGGACACACGATGTTTTTGTTGTGTTGCTTAAACTCATCTTTTAATTTCTGTTCAATAGACATAACCGTCCCGCTCCTTTCTGTGGTCCCACTCACTATACATGTGACGCAGCCGCTTCAGGGCATGGTGATGTCTTGATTTTACGGTGCCTAATGGAATTTTAAGCAAATGAGAGATTTCTTCGAGCGTACAGTCCTGATAATACCTAAGAACGACTACCTCTCTGAGTTTCAATGGTAAAGTTTCAAGTATAGAAATGAGTTCTTGGCGATCACTAAAGAAGGATATTCGATCCTCTATCGCCAATTGGGGTGGTTCAGATATCATTCCTTTCATTTTTTCTATTATGCGAAACCTCCGCCAGCTCTTCCGATTCCAATTTCGAACTTGTCGAATAATTAAGCCATTAAACCATGAACTGAACTTCTGCTCCTGTTGATACTTATCCAGACTCTTGAACAATTCGATGTACACCTCACTCATAATATCAGGGACATCGTGCTTGTTCGGAGCCAGATAATAGATTAAACCATAAGCCTTATCGCGCGTTAAATGATAAACAGTCTGGAATGCTTCTTCATCTCCTTGGTTCATCCGGATGAGCCAAGGCTTGATATCCATTTCATTCATAGGGGCCGGCCTCCATTTAAGAACTTACACCTGATATTGGCTCGATTAGCCCATAAGGTTCAAATTAAATATTATTGTTTCACTAATCCCATTAATTGTATATCTATTTCCTCAACAAAAAACCACATGCGATTAAATCCACATGTGGTTTTCGATTAATCTTTATTCGATTACGTTATTCCTTACTAAAAAAGTAGCTTTTGAAATTCTTAATATGGGCGTAATTATATCTCGCAATTCTTAACATTCTTTTTAAATTTAAATCTTCTTTATACCAAAGGGATCTTAGCACCTTTTTTTGTTTATAGAGAGCTTTAATTTCATTGGACAATTGAGGATCAGTAACGTATTTATCCAATACCGCTTTCGGAACATTGGTCCATAGACCTACCTTATTACTATAAACACACTCTTCTTTTTTATCATAGACTACGTTATCTATAAGTGTAGCAATCATATTTAGACCAGCAGCTTTGACAAACAGACTGCTTCTACCGAGTCGAGGATTAATTTCAAACAACATGTACTTGCCTGTTCTACTATCATATTTCATATCGATATTCGAAAAACCAACATAACCGATTTCTTCAAGAAACGTTTGTACTTTTTTAAATATCTCTTCATCCGAACGAGTGATGATCGCAGCATAGTTACCGAGTGTTTTTGGAGCATATTCCTCTAGTACAGGCTGTCCTAAGCACATCATTCTTACTTTCCCATCATTATCAGAATAGCTATTGATGACTCGCATCGAACTGTCTCCACCAGGAATAAATTCTTGAATGATCAACTTTCCTGTGTAATCGGATTTGTTCATATTCTTAACCATCTCTAGATACTCGTTCTTGGAGTTAAAAAAGAACACCTTCTTTTTGCCTTCGAAATCACTGTGCAAATAAGCATAGGCATTGCTGTTCTCAGGCTTTACAACAATCGGAAATTCAAAATCCATCTCTTCCAAAGCCGTTAAGCGATCTTGTGGCTCGCAAACAATCGTCCGTGGATAATCCAGTCCATGACTCTCACATAACTTGTAAAATTTATCTTTCGTATCGAATGTATCCAGCAGTTCTTCGGAAATAAAGCGATTATTAATAAGTCCTTTAAATTTACTATAATGCCTAGTCAACATAGCTGCATAATAGTCTGAGCAAGGTATAACAACTATTTTTTTGTTCGGAGCTGCGTGTTTCTCTAGTACAGAGAGTAGCGCCCCTGGAAAAATTGAATCATTGTCAAATCCATCGATTTGAACAAGGTCGAACAAATTACTGTTCATGGTTGGTATTAAGAGCCGAGTGCATAGCAGTAATGGTTTGATTTGATAAGTTTCATGGATCAATCTAGCATTGCCATAGGCGTTTTCATCACTGCCTAGTATGATTGGTAGAAAATCGTAATGTCTCATATGTTCTCCTTATTCATCATGTACTTTTCCATTTCTCTGAGTAGTAATGGTATTGTCATTCAAGTTAATTATACGTGATGATGAGCAATGGGGCCAATGTTAAAATAATATAGCTGCTTTTGATAGAGAAAATATTGATCGATTGTACTACTAATCTCAATTCTTAAATAGATATTTGCTACATAGTTACAACAAAAAAAGTCACCCTAATGGTGACTAATAATTCTGAACATTTGAAGCTTGTGATCCTCCAGCTTCTCGTGTCTACACTTCGATGATGATCGGCAAGATCATGGGTCTTCTTTTGGTCTGAGTGTAAATAAACTTTCCGATTTGATCTTTAAGCGTCTGCTTTATTAAACTCCACTGACTCATTTCCGAATCCGTCAAATTGTCCATCACTGCGTTCACACGTGTAAGGATTTGTTTCATTAGCTCTTCGGAGTCCCTAACAAATACAAATCCTCTGGAGATTACCTCCGGTTTCACAAGCATATGACCTTCCGTTTTACTCAGTGTGGTTACGATAATGAGCATGCCGTCCGATGATAATAGTCTTCGGTCCCTAAGAACGATATTCCCTACATCCCCGATGCCTAATCCGTCCACCAAACTGTTCCCTGAAGGGATTGTTGGACCATGTATTGCCTTACCCTCTTTGATTTGGATTGTTTCCCCATTGCGAACAATAAAGACATTTTCATTCGGAATGCCCACCGACTCCGCTAGAAGTCGATGCTGATACATCATCCGGAACTCTCCATGAACGGGGATTAGGTACTCTGGTTTCATTAATGTCATCATCAGTTTGAGCTCTTCTTGGCTACCATGACCGGAAACATGCATACCCGTTGATGACCCTGACCCGTAAATCACCTTTGCACCAAGAACATACAAATTATCTATGACACGCGACAGATTTCGTTCATTTCCGGGGATAGGCCCTGCTGCAATGATTACGGTATCACCCGGTAAAATTTCGATATGGGGATGACGGGAGCTGGCTAACCTAGAAAGTGCTGCCATGGGCTCACCCTGACTTCCTGTGCATAGCACGGCGATTTTACGAGTTGGATACTTTTCGGTTTCATCCGCTTCAATTAGTAGATCATCAGGAATATTTAAATAACCAAGCTCTTTAGCGACAGATACGACATTGACCATACTCCTGCCTAGTAGAACGAGTTTACGTCCTGTTTTGACCGTCGCATCCACGATCTGTTGAACTCGGTTCACGTTCGAAGCGAATGTCGAGATAAACACCTGTTGGTCAGCCCTTACAAAGGCATCTAAAATGTGTTCACCAACCGATCGCTCCGAGGGTGTAAAGCCCGGTCTCTCTGCATTCGTACTCTCCGAAAGGAGTACCTTGACTCCCTGCTTACCAATATCCGCCATTCGGTGCAGATCGGGATAGGGTCCATTTATGGGAGACATATCAAATTTGAAGTCGCCTGTATGTACTACATTTCCTTCTGGCGTCTGAAAAACAATACCTAAACAGTCAGGTATGCTGTGGCTCGTCGAAAAAAAAGACACTTGAATTTGCCCTACTTCTACTGTCGAGTTGACATCGATGACATGCAGGTTCGCTTCATTTAGAAGACCATGCTCTTTAAGTTTGATTTTTATAAGTCCAATCGTGAGCGAGGAACCATATACCGGGATACTTAACTGCTTTAACAGATAGGGAATCCCGCCGATATGATCCTCATGTCCATGAGTTACGATGAGTGCTTTTACTTTACTATGGTTTTCCAATAAGTAACTAATATCCGGAATAATAAGGTCTACACCCGGCAGGCTTTCATCAGGAAATTTAGATCCGCAATCAATGACAACGATGTCCTCATGATATTGGAGCATATACATGTTCTTTCCGATTTCGTTCACTCCGCCTAATGCAGCGATCAACAAATGATTAGAAGATTGACTCACGCTTGAACCCTCCTGTTATATGATACCGATTCTTCATGTTCCTATTATTGTATACATTTCAAATGTTATTCATTGGAGTTAAGAACACCTTGTCACTTACACAGCAAAACATACTAAAGTTGGTTTAATTATCCGTTTATTGCTATAATTCTTTGCATATTTATATTTTCAGCTTCCAGATATCCAACAGCAAAGGAGTAGAGAAAAATGTTAAAGAGATTAAAGGTGATAGGAATAACGTTAATGATGCTGACTCTTTTCTTAGCATCAAACACTACAGCTCTTGCTAAGGATGCTATTAAAGTAATTGTAAACACCAAAGAAGTAGTACTAGATCAGGAACTCATTATTAAAAATGGCCGTACTCTTATGCCTCTAAGATTTATATCTGAATATTTAAGTCATGATGTGAAATGGGATTCAAAAAAGAAAATAGTTACGATCTCATATTCTGATGAGAAATCTTCGTATACAGTTACTTTACCTATAGGTCAAAGAAAGGCCACTAAAACGACTAGGTCTCATTTGGATAATAACAGTCAAGGAGATGTAGTATATTTTCAGTCAGATGTACCTAATCAGATTATGAATGGAACAACGATTGTCCCCTTAAGATTTGTAGGTGAATTACTCGGTATAGATGTCCGCTGGGATGCTCATAACAAAGATATATATGTTTCTAGTTTGGGAGTGAACTTGATTCCGTCTGATTTTGAGAAGGATGTGTATGATAAACAATTGCGTAAGGTTAAGGATTTTGGTAAACCTACTGTTAATTATGAGAAGTTCCTAGCGCTGAATACCGATCATTTCAACGCACTCGATCTTGATTATCTTTTTGCCAAGAAGCCTAGTTTAGACCTATTTGGAGCTCCAGAAGCTTATCGTGATAACTTCAATGAAATTATAATCTCAGGGCCCATTAAACCAAGTTATCTAACTATGATGATATATAAGGGTAAGGATCTACCTATTTTGAGTTATCCAGATGTTACAGCCGAAAGCACTGCCACTGTGAAAGAAGGAATGACCTATGATGAGGTAGTCAAAATATTTGGTGGTCCTGGCGCATTATCTGGCAAAGGTACGCTCCGTGAGGAATACAAATGGGTATCTTCCACAGAGAAGGGTGAAGCCTATATTACGTTTGTTAAAAAAGATTCTTCTCTCTATGTCACACCATCTCCATATCGATCGTACACTTGGGAAAATACATTTTGATTTTGAGGTTAAATTGCTGCGTGTGCTGAATTAAGCTATAAAAAAACAGCTGATCATAAAGATCAGCTGTTTTTTATGAATTTGTTATCACTTTTGCTTTTCCATGACTGCAAAATAATTGTCTTCATGATCGGCGAAGTTAAAAACTCTACCCGAAGGAAGTTCAACAATATCACCAACAGTTACCTGCTTATTCTTTAAATCATTGTATAATTCATCTAGGTTTTCCGTGAAGTACATGATCGACGGAGTACCTAAATTCATACCTGGATTCATCTGAGCAACCATCTCCTTGTTATGAAGAACGATGCTTGTTGCTGCGCCTCTAGGAGCAACTTCAATCCACTTCATTGGACCATTCATTTCTTCTGATATAACCTCAAACCCCAACTTTTCAGTCCAAAAAGATCTAGACTCCTCTTGATTACTCACATACAGCATAACTTGGCCAATTTGACTAATCATCTCTTTTCACGCTCCCTATAGGATGGGGAATAATTTAATATTCTCCTTTAATTACAAAAAACGAGCCTCGAATCGTTCCAGCTAATTTAGATTTCTGCCTAGCAAATTTAAACTTCCCTTCTAACTCTTTAGGAACTTCCATCCCCTCAGAAAGCTTAAAACCAACGGCGCGTTTCTTGGGGTCATCAACCGTATACATGACGTTGATCCCGAGGCCATCCTCATAAAAGATGTAGGCAAACTGAATATTTTCCACCTGAAAGCGTGAGGTTTCTAAGGGTTTGGCTGCAAACACAATGTTACGTTCTTCGTTCAAAATACGATTTACATATTCAATTGTCTCTTGACTCTCACTTGCTGGTACAACCGTGAACTCATGCTTGTATTTGTTCATGAAGTAACGAGCTTCATTAGCTCTAAGACCAGCAAGTGCTTCGGCTACTGGTGAAGACTCTAAACCGATCGTTGACACATTTTTAAAATCAACGACATATGACATACTCTTTCCCCCAAATCTCATTATTTCCTAACCACAGGAATCCACATTTCTCCATAAACGGAGTCGTTTCTATGCTCCATCTCAACGGATGCATTGGGTCCGCCAACGTAGGCAACATGCTCAGCTTCTGGCAAGGCTTGACCAAAGGCAATGCTAGTTAGTTTATTACTAAGTTCATCAGCATTCGCGGCTTCGCCTTTTACAACTAAGTATTCCCCTTTAGGAAATTGAATCATTCTGGTTGCATTGGGTACTGATGCCTCTGTCATAACACCAGCATAATACATCATTTTGTTATTAACCGCTTCATTCACAGCAAAAATGTAGTCATTTGTTGCAACATCCTTGAGTGCATCTAGCCTTCCATCTTGTTTCACGGTCTCCCAAAAATCTGCTTTCTCTTTATTGATACCTACATAATCCGTGTAATCACTCTTTAGTTCTGTTCCAATGCCTACAACGATAAAGCTTTCTTTTTCCTCAATAGTATAATTCGCCATAATCAAAAACCTTCCTTTTTTTAGAATTTTAAAGATGATTTGTATTTTCATTTGATGGGTTTATAATAACCTTAAATCATGTCAAATAATGATACTGTTTAGGGGAGTCCGATGAAAAAAGTAGAACGAATTAATATCATCATGCGGTACATCAATAACCGCGCTCACTTCACCATTACTGAAATCATGCGTGAATTTAATATTTCACGTTCGACAGCTATACGAGATATAAGAGAGATTGAAGCTATGGGAATGCCACTTGTGGCCGAAGTAGGCAGAGACGGGGGTTATTTTGTGATGAATAACTCTGTGCTGCCAACCGTCCGCTTTACAGACAATGAAATTAAAGCGCTCTTTATTGCTTTTATGGCTACAAGGAATCAACAACTTCCTTATTTGAAAAGCCGACAATCTTTAGCAGAAAAATTACTAGGTCTCATCTCCGAAAACCAGCAAGATGACCTTGTTCTTTTGAATCAAATACTACTTTTTGAAGGAACCAATCCCCATAACCCTGACCTTCTCGATCTCTCAGATCTTCCCCATCCTATGTTAGAAAAGCTGATCCAGGTTCTGCTCAAAGACAAATATTTATTCGTTTCCATTGAAGAACATAGTGAGATTAAATCTTACCCTATTTATCTTTTGCATCTTTTTCGTGAGAAAAGTGTATGGTTTATTGAAGGTTTTGACCTCGAGGATGAAAAGCGACGGATTATTCCTGTAGACAATCTAACCGATATCAAGCCTTACCTTTTGAAAAAGAGAGCAAGCAAAAAAAAGATTGTAGAACAACTAAGTAGACAGGAAGAAGAAATCAACCTTGTTATAGAACTTGGGCCAAAAGCGATCTCCCAATTTAAAAAATACCATCCTTTAAAGCAATCTTTATCCTATACGAACCCTTATCAAACCATGGGGATCTTAAAGACTTTTATCAATATTTGTGATTCAGAGGAATTAACCGAAATGACAAACTGGCTGCTTTTCCTTGGTAGAGATATCAAAGTTAGAGAGATACCTGTTGAACTCTTACAAGGATTACAAGAAAGATTAGACTTATACTACTCATGAGTCACTACGGTCCAATTCAATCCGCAACTTTTTGTGAAATGGTTCGTCTAATACAAAGCAAGGTTACTTCGTTAACTATCTATAGAGGGGAATGTATACATGAGTCATATTACAATGGCAGAAGCACTGGCTGTTCGAGCTGCAATGAATCGTCTCCTGAATCAATTAATGCAAGAGAGAATGAATAATAGCAGTACCATCATTGAAAAAGGAGAAACAGCTGAAACTCCTGCACGCAGTGTCGATGTGATTACCGAAGAAATCAATACCGTTTCAGATGATTTTAGAAGGCTTGATCTATTAATGGCGGTTTCTAATACAACTGAGACCATTCTCTGGAATGGTAGTCCTATTACTGTCATGGAAGCGATCGAGCTTGCCAAACAAATTCGTATTGAAATTGGACAGCTCTCACATCTTGGATCACGAAAGAAATTAGAGCGTCAGAGTAGCCGCGGACACGATGGTTCGGTTACGTTGTTTAATGTTGCGTTATACGAACCCGAAGCCTATCAGGCAAGCGCGCGCAAGAAAGAACGCGAAGTAACGAAATTATCCTCCTTAATTGAACATGCTAATCATCACTCAAAGATTAGTTTTAATGCTGCGAAGTATATGGACTGATGGGTAGACGCCGGCTTCAAGCCTACAATGTCTTTTGTTCTTGCAGGTTTGAAGCCGGCGTATGCCGGCCGGTGGGAAAGTGTGGGCAACCGCTTGTTGTTTGTCGGATACAAACAAAACTAAACCTAAAATCGACTCCTAAGCACAAACGGATGACGGTTTACAGATTACGCCTATAACTCCATTACGATTGACGGACTACTCAAACAAAAAAAATGAATCGCCCCGTTTCCTGCCGCCTAATTTAATCGATTAAACGATCTAAGTATCGTATTTTCTTTAATAACAAAAAATGAGTCCGGTACATTGTATATGACCGGACTCATTTTCTATTTCATTGCAAAATATATGTTCTGTCTAGCCTATTATGGCTTCGACACCGATACAAGTAGCTCGTTATCTCCAGAGATGACCGTCAACTCTTGCGGCAGGTTTAAGTCTTTCACAAATAATGTATCTCCGATATTCATAGCACTTATGTCTAATTCAACTGATGATGGTAGGTCCTTCGGCAAGGCTTCCACTTCTACGTATGGATCCTGGATTTGTACAACCCCTCCTGACTTCGTTCCAACCGGGGTTCCGATGATCTTAACTGCTAGCTTCGTGCGAATGATCTCTCCTGTTTGTACGAGCTGAAAGTCGACATGCAGAGGAACGCGAGTTACTGGATTCCGTTGAATATCCTCTAACAATACCGTAAGCGTTCGGCCCTCATCGGACTTCAATTCGATAAAACCAGATGCCCCTTGCTTCAACCACTTTTCAAATTGTTTAGATGAAATGTGAATGATTTCGTTATCCACGTTTTTTCCAAATACAACCCCTGGCAAGCGTCCCTCCAAGCGTAAATTACGCAGTCCGGAAGCATTTAATCGTGTACGTCTTTCCGTATGAATGTATGTAGCCATGCTCTACCTCTCCTTTACTTGAGTGATCTTAGCGCTTTCACAGCAGCTATCGAACCTCCCCTGATCGGGGACAAATAGAGAAACATAGCATCACGACCCTCCACATCCTTTAAGATAGTAATACATTAAATGTAAAAAACCTATAGATACAAACGAAGGCACCCCACTCTGAAGAGTGGAATGCCAATAGGTTTCATTCATCATATCATAGATACGTTGTTATGTCCTGTTATAAGTAACTACATCCGAGGAACCGATCATCTAGTCATCAGAAAGCGTAAGCCACTTACGGTTATGATGTTCCTGCACTTCTACGCGAGTATTGAAGAAATCGCTAAGCACATCTGAATGTAAACAGTTCGCCGTCTCATCCGCCTTGAAGATTTCTCCGTCCTTCACAAGCAGCGTATGCGTGAAGCAAGGAGTTATCTCTTCGATATGATGCGTTACATACAACAGAGTAGGTCCTCCTGGCTGCTGTGTAATCTTCTCGATCATCTGCAGCAGCTGCTCCCGGGCGAAGATATCGAGACCCGTACAAGGCTCATCAAGGATCAATAGATCTGGATCAGCCATGAGTGCACGAGCTATAAGTACTTTCTGACGCTGTCCTTGCGAGAGGGTATCGTACGTACGAGATGCCAAAGAAGTACACCCGAGAAATTCCATCAAATCATTTGCTTGTTTTAAATCTTCCTCACCCGTCTTGTCATAGAGGCCGATTGTTGCGAATTTGCCGCTAAGGACAATGTTAAGTGCCGTCTGATGACCGTAGAGCTTCTGCTGCAAAGAGGTGCTGACCCATCCGATTCGTTTACGAAGCTCTCTAAGGTCCACATCGCCAAAGCGATGGTCCAACACTTCGACTTGCCCCGTTGTCGGCCAAATATATCCGTTTACAACATTCAGCATCGTGGTCTTCCCTGAGCCGTTAAGACCGACGATACACCAGTGCTGCCCTTGTTCCACTGTCCAATTCATATCGCGCAAGATCATTGTTGAATCTCGTCGCCATGACACATTTTTGAGTGATATAACCATGCAGCACTTCCACTCCTAACAATTAATTTATAGTTCAGCTTATTAAAACCTTTCTCTAGATATAAATAAAAAAGTTAAACATCTGATCATCTCTATTTCGCAGGATACCACTATCTTCCTCACCTAACAAGTCAGATTTATTTGACCTTACGCAAATAGCAGAGCCTTTAGGTCTGTTACATACATCGCTATATTGATGAATTCTTTAAGGTTTAAGAGGGCAAGATGTACTTTGGACTGTGCTTCAAAGTAGCAGAGTTAACAAAAAACGAGGAGTGAAATAACATGACTCAAAACAAAGACCGCAATCGAAACCGTGAATCTGAACACAACAGCACGAACAGCACGAATGGAATTGATACTGGAGAAGCTGTAGGAACTGTGGGTGGTGGTGCTGTGGGCGCTGTGGTAGGTTCCGTCTTGGGCCCTATTGGAACTGCTGTTGGAGGAATTGTGGGTGCAGCATTAGGGAACAAAGCAGGCGAAACTGTTGAAGATAATGATGACAAACATCGAGAAGAGTAATCAAGTACCAACCAACATCTGTACACTGATATAACTCGCTCTAAATATAAAGGGAGTTTCTCTTTTGGAAACTCCCTTTATATAAATAAAACATAGTCGCCGTATTCGTTTCTATTTATAACTGATTCATAGGAATGCACATACTCTGTATCTCTTGCACGCCTGGAACGAACCCGAGATTTAGATAAACGGATTCTGCATCATTCCCCTCCATGACATACAGCCTTAGAATAGGATAATGATCCTTCAGACTATTCAGTGCTCTTTTTAACATACTTGTAGCAAGTCCCATTCCTCTATACATTGGAACGACACCTATGCTGTAGACGGCTGCTTGATTATCTTGTAGACACAGGCGACAGTTTGCAACTAGCTGACCGGAATCTTGATCATAAACAAGTGTCGATGCCTGCACTAATATGTCATTTGTATAATTAGGATCTTCATCAGGTATAAAGTCTTCAAGAGAAGATTTCTTCCTCCGCACCGCTTCAAAACCTCCTACAAAGCTTTGGAAGTCACTCTGAGCGATTTCATCTTCATTAATGTACCGCATTTCCCCTCTTCCGTTGTCCAAAATTTGAGGACTCTTAATGATCAGATTGTCACCCCAAACAACGTCGAAATGATCTGTGGGACGCTGCATCCATCGACATCTAAATTCATCAGGCCAGAATCCAGCCCGTGTAAATATACTAACTTGGTCTGGAAGAACCTCATAAGCCTTTATCGGTTTTGTTCTATCTGACCATCTGATCAAAGTAAGTTTAAGGAGTTTAAGCACCTCGAACGTTTCCTGAAATGGAGGAATAAAAAACAAGTGATACATGGTATTAGGTGAGATCCTCACACCACCGATTTTAAATCCCTCTCTATAGATCCAAAACGAGTTGTTACGCGAATTATTAAAACCTTGTTCTCTAAAAAATCCAATATAACGCATATCATAATAGACTGAACAATATATTCCCCATTCTTCGGGATCTGCCTTTCGAATGCAATATTCACTCGATAAATTATAACAGTCAGCCTCAACGGACCATTCAACGAATTGCATGCTATATTCCTCCTTTTATGTAACGCCTTATTTGGACGCGCTTTCAGCGATCTTAAGACAACAAAAAGACCACAGATGAACATAGCTCATCTGTAGCCTCATATCTCCTGAATGCGACTTGGAGATTGCGGTATATGATATTGCTGTTGTTCTTAATGATATGAGGTACACTAAATATTATCCTCAATTCGGTACCATAACTCACAATACTCAAATCCATCTTTGTCCGTACAATACATTTCGAAATTACCACCGTCTAATATGCTCAACTTCGATGTTTGGAGCCATTCGGAGAATATCCGATTTTTTAAAGAGCTCAAATCATAATTACCGCTGCCGTTCCCATCACTTATTGTTGAAAATATTGCCCACGTCGATGCTGGAACATCGACTACTGTATACCCGTTAACCTTACTATTCTCCGATCTGTAGCAACCGATAAGGTAAGGGAAAGTAGTATTGCTTGTGAATCGATAAGAATCGTAGGCAAATACCGTTCCAAGTTCCTTACTGAAATGACCCTCGCCACGCCAGTCCCCTTGTACCGATTGGTTTAATCAATCAAATTCACCATTTATATAGATGTTCTCCCAAGCCTCAGGGATTGATATTCCTTCTTGGTTTGAAATAAGATCGTAGCTATAGAGATCTTCCAATCCATAAACTTGAAATGCACCTCTTGTTTCTATACGATAATTCATCTCGACAACTCCTTTTAATGTGATTTGAAAGGAGATGCGTGGATAAGCTTTTAACTGACTTCCGGCATTGCGTGCAGATGTAGGAGTCAACCCGTGAAGATTCTGAAAAGCTCGCGAGAATGATTCGGGAGTTTCATACCCGTATTTCAGGGCGATATCCGTCACTTTATTCATTCTGTTCTTTAAATCAAAAGCAGCTAATGTGAGCCTCCTGCGCCTTATGTATTCAGATAATGGTACTTCAAGTACAAATGAAAACATGCGCTGAAATTGATACACCGAGCACATCGCAATTCTGGCAATCTGATCATAATCAATATCATTTTCCAAGTTGTCTTCAATATAGTTGATAGCATGGTTCATTCGTTGAAGCCAATCCATAGCAATCCCCCCTCTCAAAAAGGAGCATATCATGCGGTTATTTAAGCCGCCTGATTTTTCATGCAGTAAAATATCAAGTCATTGGTTTTAAAGCTGAAATCGATTTTTTATCAATAGTGCTGTATCTGCAGCCGTCTGAGAAGAAGTTTGTATACGTATGTAATTTTCCCTTGTGATCTCCCCAGGTAAGGAGTTTAATCGATGATGCTCCATCGTTGTAATTAAATCTTTTTCGGATCGTTCGATATCCCTCTTAGATGGCTTATGATTCAATCGATGTGGTGACTTGTTGCGAGTTAGACGTTCCTCTATGTCAGCTTCCAACTCCACAAAACATACCTCATGGCCCTTCGATTCAAAGATATCACAGATTTCATCAACATATTTCCAATCACTTGGTAGATCGAATCCCCAGACATACGTGAACATGAATCCAGGGCCATCGGTTAGAGACATTTGCTCAAAAATTTCTTTGCGAAAAAGATCAGACAACCGCCACATCTCAGGAGTGAATCCAAAATAAGGACTGAGCAGTTCAATCGTCTGGTGATTATGAAATAGTTTCATAGACGTGATTTTTTCAAGTTCATGGCCAATGGTCATCTTTCCTACAGCTTGTGGACCGAATATGAGTATGAATTTCATTTCATTCCTCCTAATAGGCATTATAGTCTCCAGTGAAGAATATTACCTAAATATATGTGTTTAGGATAAACTATGAAGATGATGTTTAACGAATAGAAGCAACCTCCTCAACAATAGATTCGCCTTCAGTCTGCTCTTTATCAGTCCATTTCCATTTCTCATACAGACGTACTCTACCGTCTGGAAGAATTTCCGGCCTAGAGCTACACGTTCCTCCCCTTATCTCATTTTTTCTATTTACATGATTATAATTAAACAGTAAAGTTCCATCTTCATAAACTAATCCAATCATAAATCCTTTGATAATATCTCCACCTGAATATGAAGCTGTGAGAATAGAACCCTCTTGTTTGTATTGAAAATGTGTCTTCGATGACACCTCACCATTATCACTATTCTCAACAGAGACGAAAGTACGTCCATCATAATTAATCATTTATATCGACCACACCCCAAAATAAGTAGTTTATTTCATACACTACTATTAATAAGAATATATTTCCACAAAATTTTAGGGCTTCATCGCATATGTATCATAAAAAAAAAGCCGCACGTTTTATGCGACTTTCTATATGAATATTCCTAGATTTTCTCAAAAATAATCTGAAAAATAAGGTGTATGCTGTTCAATAGCATCTTCTAATAAATCAAGTGTTTCAGCTCCGCACAAAAGCCGACCTATCTTATACAGGTACTCAGGTCGTTTATAACCGAGCAGCATTGTGGTCATCGTCTGTATACTGATACTATCATCACTACGCATGTTACTTCTTACGATCTCACCTGTGCCATCAGGATGAATACGTAACGTAAACACCCCTTGATTCCAAGTAAGTAAAGGATCCTGTAAGGTAAATGTCCATTCCCGATCAACTGTGGCAGTCTTGAATGGATATTTAGATATAAACTGCTCAATATCTACGATCCGAGCCATGTAGTAGGGAGAGATTGTTTCTTTAATATCTGCATCTTCTAACAAAAAGGCAAGAGGTTCGTCCGTGTGAATGTTACCAATCACTTTAGATATCATTGAAAAGTGAGCACTGATGAAATTCCAAAGTCCACTGCGAGCCTCTTCATGAATAAAGATCATGTCCTTAACATGAAAGACTTCTTCCTCGATCCAGTACAAAATGTAACCGTCAGGTTCTCCTTCTTCCCCATAATAGATTGCAGCAGTCAAATCATCCGAATCCCATCGCCAATATTCACTCCAAGCAAGCTCATCTCTTAACATTGCTCCATGCGTTTGTAATGCGAAACGTTCATACGCCCTTTTCACATCCTCACTTTCGGGATTAACGCGTGCTACATTTCCAGGTACGTGCTTGGTTTTTGGTAATTGGTAATCCTGAACTTCAAACACAATTTTATCAGAGATAATCTCCCATCCCTTGCGGCGATAATACGGAATGGAGTAAGGATACAAGTAAGAAATGGATTGTTCTTTCTCCCTCATATTAGCTAAAGCCTGATACAATAACTTGTTCATGAGACCCTGTCCTGAGTATTCAGGGAACGTACCCACGCCCGTGACTCCACCCATGGCATACGTACGATCGAATATTCTAACCTCAAAAGGATAGGTTGCAACTTGAGAAACCAACTTCTCTCCATCGAACCACCCGAGTACATCGGCCTGTTGCAGTACGGGTGATTTGGCACTAATAATTTCGTGTTCTTCCCAACCTATTCTATGAAGATCATTATGAGTAACCTGAAAAACATATCTTAGAAGTTGGCTGTATTGTTCCAGATGGGACACATTGACTTTCTTCATTTTCATGTTTTTTCTGTGACGCATGAGCGAATTCTCCTTGTTGTTTACCGTGTATTGTTCAATAAGCCATCAGAAAGTACATTTGTGAAGTGGCACTTCATTAGAATGAATAATTGTCAGGTATTTTATTCTACACTTGGATGTTTACATACTATACAGAATGATGATTCAAATATGTATCTCGGGTTAAATTCAGAAAAGCTTCAATGGCAGGCGAGATCCATTTCTCTTCATGCCAGAACATTTGGGTCGCAAACGATGTACCTGTTAAATCCCACGGCAATGGCACTAGTTCTCCCCGATCCACTTCAGCAGTTACAGCCATCTCAGGCAAAATAGCGATGCCCATCCCTATTTTTGCGCATTGTTTGATTGCTTCTGCGCTGTTAAACTCCAATTCCGTAATGCCTCCCATACCCATCTGTGAAAGATTACGCTCAAAAAACATGCGATATGAGCACCCCTTCTCAGTCAATAAAAATGTCTCTCCATTAAAATCTTCAATGGAAAGTGTAGAACATGCAGCCAAAGGATGGTCTGGAGCCGCCAATATATAAAAAGGCTCGTCCATTATTTTCTCTCCGCAGAACCCACTCTCATGTTTGTCCTCATCCAACATAAAGATGATATCCGCTCCCCCTTCCTGCAAGCTCTGTTTCAGATTCCTCGTAGCCAGTGGTCGAAACATCAACCTAATCCCTGGATAGCTTAAGCGGAACTGACGTAGAACAGTAGGTAGCCGATAGGTACACAACGTTTCATCTGCGCTTATGACGATCGTTCCTGTCAACTCTCCTGATTGCTTCATTACATGCTGTACTTCTTCTAGCTCATTCAATATGGTATCCACATAGGGTAAAAATTTTCTTCCTGCATCCGTAAGGATCACTTTTTTGCCTAGTCTATCCACTAGCTTGACACCCAGTTCATCTTCCAGCGCTTTCATCTGCATTGTAACGGTTGAAGGAACATAGTTCTGTACTTCCGCAGTACGACTAAAATTAAGTGTGGATGCAAGCATATGAAACGTCTTCAGTTGACGTAATTCCATCGTAATCTCTCCCATAGTTCAATAAAAATGAATGTTACGTTTATAAACGTTTCTTTGACTTAACAGTAGCACCATCGTAGAGTGATGACAAGAAATGCATCGATGAAAAGGAGACGATCGTATGAGAGATTATGAGGTATATGAACTGGGAGACGTTATTTTGCAATCCGGTGTTACCTTGCCTGAGGCCAAACTTGCTTACAAAACATACGGAACATTAAATAAAGAGAAAGATAATGTGATTGTGTATCCTACCTGGTTTGCTGGATTACATACCGATAATGAATGGTTAATTGGACCAAGCAAAGCACTAGACCCGGACAAATATTTTATCATCATCCCAAATATGCTAGGCAATGGACTATCCTCCTCACCAAGCAATACGCCCGCACCCTATCATCAAGCTAACTTTCCGGAAGTTTCGATTTATGATAACGTGCGGCTACAGCATCAGCTTGTTACCCAGAAGTTTGGCATTACAAGTATTGAACTCGTCGTCGGCTGGTCACTTGGAGCCGTTCAGACATTTCAATGGGGAGCAAGTTATCCGAATATGGTTAAACGAATTGCTCCATTCGGTGGGACAGCAAAGACTCGTCCACATGCAAGGGTCGTCTTCGAAGGCATGATCGCTGCACTTCAAGCCGATTCTGCATGGCAAGATGGCTTTTACGAGCAACCACCTAAAAAGGGCTTAGCAGCCATGGGTCGTGTCTACGCGGCTTGGGGATTCTCGCAAGCTTACTATACAGAAAAGCTCTATCAACATGAGGGGCACTCTACACTAGATGATTATCTCGTCGATTACTGGGATAACGTGTTCTTGACTTTTGATGCTAATGATCTGATCTCCATGCTGCGCACTGGTATCACTGGCGATATTAGTACAAATCCAATTTATGAAGGTGATTTCGAACTTGCATTAAGCCGTATTACAGCTCGATCACTGGTTATGCCAGGTAGTACGGATCTGTTCTTCACGCCTGAAGATAACAAATATGACATAGAACATATGCCGAATGTGCTCTTCTTCCCGATTGAATCCAAATGGGGGCATTGTGCAGGTATTGGAGCCCATGAACCAGATTCGGAATTAATAAATATGAAACTAGAAACGTTCTTGCTAGAGTAAACGTTTCGCTAGACGAAAAACCGACTCTAAACACAGAGTCGGTTTCTCATATCATAAATGTACTTGCTTCTCACTTTTGTCTTGCCGTCGCCATAGCATAACTGGAATCAGTACTAATGAAAGCATGCTACCGGCCAATGCAAGGGTTGTGTAACTGGAATGAGCTACCACCGTACCAGAAAATGCTCCACCAGATGCTCCCGCAAGAGCAATGAAAACATCAACAGAACCCTGTACTTTAGCACGATTTAGGGGTGTTGTTGCATCGACAATTAATGCTGTACCGCTTATCAAACCAAAATTCCATCCCAATCCCAACAAACAAAGCGCAAGGATCAAAAGCGGAAGTGAATCAACGGGTGCAATAGCAGCTACTATTCCAGCCAGAAGGAGAGTAACTCCAGAAGCCATAGCCATCGCAGTACGACCGATTTTATCCACCAGAATACCGGTGATCAGAGATGGGAGATACATAGACCCAATATGAATACCAATGACGAGACCAACATCACCTAATCCATACCCATGATGTTTCATATGTACAGGTGTCATTGTCATGATAGCCACCATGACAATTTGCGTTAAGATCATAACCATGGCACCAATCGTGATACCGCGTCTACCTGATGCTGTATGACTTGTTTCATTCACAGAAAGAGTATTTCCATCCGCTTTTTCACGTAATGCAATGGCGCTCGCTACTAATAAAGGGTCTGGGCGTAGGAAGAGCAGAAGAACGAGTCCTGCGAGGATGTAAGCTGCTGCGGCCAATAAAAATGGTCCAGCTAAACTAGGGATACCCATTGAAAGAGCGAAATTGCCTGTAACATTCACTAAATTCGGACCTGCAACTGCACCGAATGTTGTGAATACCATTGCCATACTGACTGCAGTGGCTCGCTGCTTAGAACTGGCTAGATCTGTCCCAGCATAACGTGCTTGTAAATTCGTTGCCATACCAGCGCCATAGATTAGTAATGATAGTAAGAGTAACATAAAACTATTTGTCATCATGGCGATCACAACCCCGATCGCTCCTAACCCACCCGTTAAAAACCCCATTCCTAATCCCAAACTACGTCCACGGCGTTGGGAGAGACGACCAACAAGCAAGGCTGCTCCTGCCGATCCTAATGTAAACAATGCAGTGGGTACTCCCGTAAAGTTATCGGTACCTAGCATATTTTGAGCTACAAGAGCACCTACCGTAATTCCTGCAGCAAGACCTGCGCCTCCGAATATTTGAGAAATAATAACGACGATTAATGTTCGCCGGTACAATTGGTGTCGTTTCTCTGGTGAATCAACATACAATTGCATTGAAGATGGAGGCTTCTTCAATGTGTAATTCATTGTCCCAACTCGTCGGCAGATGGACCGTAGGGTCCGGGCACGGGAATATCAAGAAGTCTTAAATATACTCCAAGCTGAGCTCGGTGATGGATCATATGGCTTAATCCAAAGGTGCGAAGTGCAATGGCTCGGGGCTGACGAAGAATGATATGTTCTCCATTTCGCAAGGTCCACTCCTCACCGAGTGTTCTTACGTCAGATTCAGATAGCAGCTTTTCAAGCTTGGCGACGTTTGCGTCAAATTCCTGTAGCAAATCTTCGCATTTCTCCAAAGCTTCCCTTTGACGAGGCATAGACGAAAGATCTAATTCAAGATAAAGAAGAATAGCCATTTGCCAGTTCAGTAAGTTAACTAGATGCGTAGCCAGGCCACCTAGTGTCATCGACTTTGTGTGAGGTCTCCATGTCAATTTCTCATCGGGCAAAGACGTAAGCACGCGGCGCGTCATTGCCAGTTCGTTCAATGCATCGCCAATGATTAATTGTTTTTCCATCGTTTACCTCCTTTTTATATGGCTAGAATACTATATCAAATATCGTGTGTCTATAAACATCTTCTACATAAAATAAACCTGCAAGTCCCAATCCATGGGCTTGCAGGTTTACATATTTAATCAAGGCAAACTAAGCGCGTGTAAGCTTTGTTACACGTCCATCGGAAATCCATTCAGCAACATAAACAGAACCTTTGGAATCGACGCATACACCATGTGGTGAGCTAAACTTTGTATCTCGGTAATATGACTTGGGTAAATTCGGCCAGCCGGCTTGTTTATAAGCCTGTTGATCTTCACCTAAGTGACAGATCAATCGATCCTGTTTATCGAAAATCGTAACCCTACTATTCAAGTCTGGAAAGTACATGTCCTCTCCATGAAAGTAAAAGCTGCAGGGCTGATCCATATCATCAACGATATCTCTTTTGAAATCTCCCTCTAAAGTAAAGACTTGAATTCGATGATTGCCACGATCAGCAACATAAACTTCTTCTACGCCACTACGTGTATCGATGGAAATGCCATGTGGACAGTTTAATTGTCCCTGCTCTGAACCCTTTCCACCCCAAGAACGAATATATTCACCTGCAGCGGTATACTGATGAATCCAGCTTTGTCCGTAGCCATCAGCTATATAAATATGACCATTTTCCGAAACGGCTACGTCAGTTGGGATATATTGCAAATCTTCGTTATATATATCAGGACGATCCGGTGTCCTGAGTGTCAACAAGTGCTTTCCGTTTAGATCCATTTTCACAACTTGACCACGAGCAGTGTCTGTAATAAAGAGGTACTCAGCATTTTGTTCCTTATGAAGGTAGAATCCGTGAGCGCCATCTTCGAACTCCTCGCCCCATGCTGATATGAAATTTCCAGACTCATCAAATTTGAATATAGAAGGTGCACCTGTATGAAAAACATACACGTTATCTTGTTGATCCACGACAATACCATGAGTATACCCAAACTCTAAATGAGCAGGTACCTTAGCCCAGCCTGGCTCTAAATTATAGCTTCGTATTGTATTCCCTAATTGTGGAGGTAAGCTTGTTATCATATTCCCTCCTCCTATTCATCATTTAGTATTATTACTTCTTATTACTTCTTACTTGGAATACAGTAACGGAAAGAACTCATTATCGAACTTCTGTCCGAATTGCGGACGAGGTCCGAGCAAACGAACATTATCATGCCGAGCTTTTCCCTCTTGGTAGGATGTATCTCCAGGCATAAGATGAGCAACAATCGATAGTCGCGGCTGATCCGTAAAGTTCGTTGAAGATCCATGGAACGTAAGTGCATGGTGGAAACTTGCTTGGCCCGCTTTCAGAATACAAGGTTCCTCTACCCATTCACGCGTTGCAAAACGCTGCTTCAGCTTCTCCATATCCTGTTCGAAGAAAGTATCACTTCCCTCGACAGCACCCCACTTATGTGAACCTAGAATCGTCATCATACCACCGTTATTCAGATCTGTATCTTGTAAAGCAATCCAAACCGTTACCATATTGGTTGTATTACTTGCTCGCCAAAAGGCGTAATCCTGATGCCAGCCTACATTACCTAGATTGGTTTCTTGCCCTGACGTACCCGGCTTATAGATTACTTGATCATGCCAAAGGCGAATTTCGTCCTCATTCAGCAGATTCGCAGCCATTTCTCCTAAATTCGGATCGGTGACAACACGCTGAACTTCATCGTTTACCCACCAGCCATTATCGAATTTACGAAGAGCGTAAGGATTTTCAGAAAGCTTGAAATCATGAAGAGGTAAACCATTTCCATCGTAATCTTTATTCCATATTCGCTCATGGGCGCCTCGCAGACGCTCAATCGTTTCGTCATCTAACAATTTGGGACTGATCCAGTATCCATCTTGATCAAATTTCTCTTTGTCTGCTGCTGTAATGTTATACGGTATAACTCCCATAACCGACACCTCATCTTTAGTTAAATTAACTTGCTTCGCTTATTCTAAACGACAAGTTAATCGGATACTTTCCAGAACCTATTGAATAGGATTAGAAACAAATAATTAATTGACGGTTATATATTTTGTCTCTGACATATTCCCCACATAATCTTTCAATGAAATACCAATAATGGACCCTTTAGCAGGTACAGCCATTCCTTTTAGGTCATGATAGCCTCGAATAAAGTAATCGGTTGTCTCGCCGTTATACTTTTTCGCAGGTTTTACGGCTTCTCCATTAATCGTAATGTACATATGCCACCAATCTTTCGAAGAAGGTACATCTATCCCTAATTTTGCGCCGTCGATATAGTAGCTTCCATCGAATGGTTCAGCAAAAACATCAATCATTTTACCTGCTGCGCTGATCGTGTCTATGATGTTACCTTTCGAATCCAAAGTGGATATTTTTAATAGATACCGATCATCATCTTTCACAGGTACTTCGAATTGGTCAGATCCCCGTTTTTTATCAACGGTTTTAGTGTACGTATCTTTTCTGCCATCGGTAAAACTTAGGTCGAATCGAATATGACTACCACGACTTTCTCTTCCCCAACTAATCTTCAATCCTTCAGAGTTCTCTTCAACTTTTACGTTTGAGATGAAATTCTTCCTATTAAGTTGAATAATAGCTGGCTCGCTTTCTGTATGATCAAGTCCAACAGCCGTTAATTTTAGAGACTCAACATGCTTATCAAGGTTTTTCACATAGAAATTATCGCCATATACACCGCCTAAAAATTCCTCTTTACCATTATTCAGTTGGGCATAAAGATGATATTGTTTTACCTTGCTATAATCTTCTAAGTTCCATGTAACATTCATTTCGTCGGTATCAAATCTATCTTTGACTTCAAACCCGATTGGCTTATTAGGCGTATAATTTTGCCCATCAGTGAGTTTAAGCTCACCAATGTTCACTTGGTAATTTCGGATGGATTCACCCTTAGGATCAAATGCTAATCCTATAGCTGCGATTTCCCGATTTTCATAAGCGCTTAACTCAAGTTCTGCTGTAACATAGCCTTTTGTTCTCTCACCGCTCTTAGGTACAGTGATATATTCAACTTGGTCGGGTGCATCTTTAAAGACAAGCCCTAACTGAATTTCAGAGCCATCTTTGGCTGATGTTTTGTTATAAGTAATCGATGCTGATGATGTATTTTTAATGTCTAAATCCGTTTTATACAAGCGTAGGAAGTTCTTCGCATCTAAAGTTCCGTTTACAACTAAAGAGCTTCCCCCTTTGTAGCCACCAATCTGTTGGTAAGTGAATTTGTCGCCGTTTTCTACCGTGTCTCCATAATCAAAATCCACTTGCAGCTTGCTTCCCTCTGTATCGATCCACCATTGCCACGTCGGAAGAATATCCTGTACATTGATGTTTGACCATTCTTCATCATTGGAAACTTTTCCATTCATATAATATTTCATCCCATGTCCGGTGTTAAAGTTCGTCACAAATGTGCTGTCATCAATAACAGAACGTTCAGTGATATATCTGGATATACCTGTCCATTCCGAAGCATCTTGTACACCGACATCAGGTCTTGCGTACCCTTTCTGTTCTTCGGTATTTGTCGGATCAATCTTAACGCCTGTATACCACATGCGTTCACGCTCGGCGATCATCCACTGATGATCATCGTCTCCTCGAAGGTTCTTACTCGGATCGCCTAGATGTTCATCCAATGCATGCTGAACAAAGTTTCCACCTAATGTTGCGATCGATGTCAAAGGGTTCCCTGTGTCTTCATCTAAAATAACATCCAAATTTCGAGTAGAATTATGAGCCCCTCCAAAGCTGCCCATTCCTGCCTCAACACCAGAGAAGACTGTTTTTAGCGGATCAATCCCTCTCCTCTTCGCTTCTTCAACAGTTTTCTTTATATACTTTTGATCCGTGCTATCTCCGTTATTCCAACCATCCGGTGAATTCCAGTTATAATTCATAAATACAGAGTTGTTCATGGTTCCACCCATCTCGTCATCTCGAATAAAAGAACTGTGAGATGGAATAAGCGATGGCTGATAAGTCAGTTTCCCCTGTGCATCATCCACCGTGTCATACCACTGTGTGTATACTCCTGCATCAATCAACGTTTTTGTGAATGCTTTATATTTCTTAATATGTTCAGGTTTGATCGAGGTCTCCTGGTTGAAGAAATACCCGTCAAAACCGAAGTATTCTTTCATTTCAATGAGCTTCTCAGCTACTGGAAACGTCCCATCTTCTCGTTGTTTAAGCAAAAGATCATAAGGCTGACCACCACGAGGGATAAATAGTGTACCTATCGATTTCACGCCGTTTTTGTGCGCTGCATTTGTATATGCGGGATTAGGCAAGTCTAAGATACCAAATTCAAATGCCCTCTTCTCCCATGATTCATTAGGGTCATATAAGCTTAACGGTACATCTTCTGTTGTCTGTCCGTGCCATCCACCGTAATAGTCTGTATACTGCCAGAAATTGTATAAATAGTTCGAGAACTCATTGTTGTAAGGTGTTGCTCCAAAGAAATAGAAGTCATAATCTCCAGTCAGGTTAAAAAACTCAGTTTCAGGACTAAGCTTAGGATTCGCTTGTGTTGCTGCAAACGCTTGGTTTCTCTTTTGTAATGGAACATGGGCTCTCAATCGTTCAGCATCCGGATCCGTCTCTGGAGACCAATTCTCAATGTCCACAGCTCTATATCCATGTGTGATGGGTTGATTTTTCTTATAAGCTGCGTCACCAGAAGGTGGAATGGAATCCCCTGCAAATACATGAAGTGGAGTTGTTGAAAGCGTAACCATTAGTGTCGTTACGAGTGCTATTTTTCTTTTTTTCACGGGTCTTTCCTCCTAGTATTTATTGTGGCGTTCAACATGAAATGGAACCTCGAGTAAATCGTCCGTAACTTCCCCCCTATCATGTTTGAGATCGTATTTCATTGTGATAATCAATAAGCCGCATTTTACAATGCGGCTTTCTCATCATTTTACTGAAACAGGTGTTACTAGTCTTTGAAAATACGAGTCATTCTTTTGCATAATATGGACATTCTTACTGAGCATCATAGGCCGCTTGAACTGCTTCCAATACTTTATCTCCACCTTGTTCACGCCACTTTTTAGATAACTCTGCTAATCCACTCTCAATCTCTAGCTTCCCTGCAATCATATCAATGTAATATTGGTTGGTTAACTCGCCCAAAATACCGGTTCCGAATACACCACCAAACTCGATTTCTTCAGGAGTCGTCGTATTCACTAAATTTGGCACTAAGTTTGCTGTCGCAATTTCTACAGATTGTTTCGCACGATCAGCCTGAGGTTCGGTTTGTGGCAGATAATTAAGAGTTAACGGCCATACAACATTCCCCCATGCCAGTGGGTGGGACCAGCCATTAGATGCGAAGTTATCTTTTGCACGCTCCTCTTCATTGTACGTAATTTTGTCCCCATTCTTCGTATAATGCACCCCTTCAAGTCCGAGTTCCAACAACTCTCTTCCTTCAGGTGACAGCATGAACTCAAGGAACATTGCAACTTTCTTAGGGTCTTTCGCTTTAGTAGTAACTGCTGTAAATAAGCCTCCCTTCGGCTTACCAACAACGCCGTGTTTACCTTCTGGGCCTGCTGGAGGATCAATAAAGCCTAGTCTTCCTGTTGGCGTTAACTCCTGCAAACTTGTTTCTAGTCTATTAACATGTCTAAACAGCGGAGTAATCATAAATCCTGCCTTACCTTGAAAGAACTTCTCTTCACGCTTTTGATTATCGTTAAGTAAGTATTCTGGATCGATCAGTTTCTCATTCCATAGTTTATGAATGTACTCTACGCCTTGTTTAAATGCAGGATGTTCGAATGCAGGTGCAACTTTTCCGTTCTCATCCAAAACCCAGTCACCATAAGGCAAACCATAAGCATAAAAGATAAAGTTAAAAGAACCGTTAAAACCATTTGATTTGGAACCTGTTAAGCCATAAGTATCACTGACTCCATTCTTATCGGGATCATTATGTGTAATCGCTTTTAACACTTCATAGAAATCATCTAGTGTCTTGGGAGGATCTATCTTTAACGCTTCAAGCCAATCAGCGCGATATGCTAAAGTTGCGTTTAATTTCTCTTCGATAAAAGGATAACCATAAAACTTACCATCAACAGCAGTCCATGCAAGTTCACCTTCTAACTTTTCCTTTACCGTCGGCATTTCAGGCAAAAAATCATTTAAAGGAACAAGTAATCCTTCCTCAATCCATTGACTTAACGAGGAGGATGGATACTGCGCTGTGACTAAATCCGGAAAATCACCGGTTGCCATCGCTACATTAACCTTTTCAAAGCCGCCCTCGGGTACAAATTTAATTTCTAAATCAATGCCTAGACGCTTATTGATCTCTGCAATTATACGGTCACCGGGTTGAATGGGTTTTGCTGCCGCATCTCCCGGAGTTAGGTACACGATTTTAAGCGGCTCTTCATTACCTGTAGCTGAGTCTGAACTGTTCTGAGATTTTACTGTTTCTCCACTGTTACCAGAACAACCGACTAGCATGCTGAAAGAAAGTAATAAGCAAATGATTGTTATAAATTTCTGTTTTGAATTCTGTTTCATAAATACTCCCCCTTTAAATTCTATTCTTTAACTGCTCCAAGTGTTGCACCTTGTACAAAATACCGCTGAAAAAATGGATATATCATCATAACCGGAATCGTTGAAATCATAATCGAAGCCATCTTGATCGATTGTCCAAGAAGGAATGGACTATCTCCCCCTGTCTGATACATCGCTTCATTATCAATTAACATTGCTCGCATAAATAATTGTAAGGGCCAAATGTCCTTATCTGTCACATACATGACTGCTGTGAAGAATTCATTCCATTTGGAGACCGCATAGAATAATGAGATCGTTGCAATCGCTGGCATAGATAATGGAAGTACAACCCTTAATAAAATACGAAAATCACCACATCCATCAATACGTGCTGCTTCTTCAAGACTTTCTGGAACAGAAGTCATAAAGGTTCGCATAATGATGAGATTATAAGTCTGTATCATGAGTGGCATGATCATTGCCCAAACCGTGTTCATCATGCCAAGTTGCTTCACAACAAGATAGGTAGGAATAATTCCTCCGCTGAACATCATCGTGAATACAATGAAGAACATGATCGCTCTACCGCCAGGTAAATAACTTTTAGATAATGCGTAAGCCGCTAATGTAGTTACGATCATACTTAGAATCGTACCGAATACAGTAACAAAGATACTCACGCCATACGATTTCCAAAGTTGCTCCATCCCGATAATATATTCATAGGCTTCGAATGTAATCGCTTTCGGAAATAAGTGCAAGCTGGATTGCATGCTTTCATTTATGGGTGTAATAGATACAATGAGTGAATCCCAGAACGGGAATAGGGTTATTAAAGTGATCAACCCTAGGAAAGTATAATTGCATACCTGAAATAATTTGGCACTCAGCCCGGAATTGTTCATGTGTGATATCCCCCTACATCTAATTCGTAATAGCTATCGATTGAATAAATTCGAATTAGAATATACCTTGATTACCCTTTCTACGTGCAAGCTGATTCGCCAAGATTAACAGGAGAAAGTTTATAATCGACTTAAATAATCCTATGGCTGCCGCTAAACTAAACTTACCATCAGCTAATCCTGTTCGATATACATAAGTGTCTATAATATCAGCAACACGGTATACACCTGGATGATACAATACAAATATTTGTTCGAAACCGGCTTCCATCAAACTCCCAATCCGTAGTATCAACAGAATCATAATCGTTGCCCGAATACTAGGCAGTGTTACATGCCAAATACGCTGCATACGATTCGCTCCATCCATCCAAGCTGCTTCGTATAGCGAAGGGTTCACACCAGCTAAAGCCGCCATATAAATAATGGTATTCCAGCCAAACTCCTTCCAGATCATGGAGCCCACTAACGTAGAACGAAAATAAGACTCATCACTTAGAAACCCAACGCTTGATCCTCCGAGTGAGCGTATAAACTGATTAACAACGCCCGTATCTGTGGACAGCATATTAATAAGCAACCCGCCCATAATGACCCAAGAAATAAAGTGTGGCAAATAAATAATCGTTTGAACCGTTCTTTTAAAGACTAATTTACGCACTTCATTAAGTAAAAGCGCAACAATTAATGGCAAGGGAAAACCAAAGAATAATCTGTACAAACTAATAACAATCGTGTTCCAGAATACTTCCCAGAACTTATCTAGCTTCATTAACGCCTCGAAATGCTTCAAACCGACCCATGGGCTATCACTGATCCCCTTAATAATACTGAACTGTTTGAATGCAATCGTTGCACCGTACATGGGGTAATAATGAAATATGATGTAGTAAGCGAGTGCCGGTAGCAGCATCAGATACAAATTCCGATAACGTATTACTCGTCTGACACCGTCCAGTTTACTTCTCTTTATCTGAACACTTAATCTCGTTGTAGGTGTTTCCAAGATATTAACCTCCTTTCTACTCCGTTATTGAAAGCACTTTCATAATAAGATGCATTCTCATGAGCCAACAAGAATCAATCCCTATGATTAGACTTAGTTTATTGAAATTTTGGAGTATCATTTGATCAGATTAGCTTCATTTTATTGAAGTTATGCTGCATAAATAGCTTTGTAAAAGTTCAAAAAAATAAAAAACGGCTATTGCAGCCGCTTTTCAATTTCTTTATTTCGATACTCACTCGGGGTTAGACCTGTAAATTTTTTAATCGTCCGATTTAAGCTTTGTTTATTAAAACCTGACATTTCAGCAACATCGTTAATGCTTAAGTCTGTATCGCTTAATAAACGACATGCTTCTTTGAATCTAATCTCTGTTAAATAATCAATAAATGTCATACCCGTTGTGTTCTTAAACAGCTTGGATACATAGTTGCTATTCATATAGATCATATCTGATACAAGTTGAAGACTGAGCGGCTCTTGATAGTGCTCCCGAATATAGGCAACCAGTTTCATCATTACTTCGGAATGCTTCGAATGACTTCTAGACGCAAGGCTTCTAGAAA
Organism: Paenibacillus sp. FW507-14B1B; assembly: GCF_058781425.1. Taxonomy (NCBI): domain Bacteria; kingdom Bacillati; phylum Bacillota; class Bacilli; order Caryophanales; family Paenibacillaceae; genus Paenibacillus; species Paenibacillus sp. FW507-14B1B. Next base: position 607,122 of record NZ_JBYSWS010000001.1, read on the forward strand.
TCCCCTCCATGATGCGCAAGAGATATATGCTCATTTCCTCTGTGGTCCTTAGTTTCGAGAATTCATAATGCCACGTACTGCTCTCGATATCCTCATCTGACAGCGAAAGTTCGATTCGCACTTTAACTAAGGCGTTGAATAGATTTGAAAGTATAACATGTTTCAAATACATTCCAGATTGCTCATCTTGCTGAACCTGTTCCATGATCATGTTCTTCGTTTCGACTGCTTTATCAAAATTCCCTGATTTCAGTTCACTTGTTAGGCTGTCAATACATTGCTGATAGTTTATAAAAGAGTTGCGGTTGGCACGGTTTACATTCAGATCGTGTATCGAGATAATACTTCCTTTACCAGAGACCTTCTCATAATTCAATACTTCAACAGCTTCTTCATAAGATAGGTGAATATCAGTTAGTCGAGCATATAAGCCGCCTATACCAATCGTAATCACATCAAGCAACTCAATATTCTCAGCAACCTGCTGTTGTATTTTTGCAGCGAAACGCTTCATTTCTTCTGCTTGTCGCTCATCACTCTGCCAATCTTCATGATGTACAATAAGTACATCGTGCTTATGATAAGCACCGATATATGCACCTTTGTAAGTCTTTACAACAAGCTGCTCTACAATCGTTCTAAGCTGGAAAGAAATCCAGTTTTTCATCTTCTCATCCACCTGCACGGCTATGTGGTCCGTCACAAGATGTACTCTTAACACAAGCACCATATAATTAGCTGGTCCCAAGTCCATTTGATAATAATCTAGTTGCTCTCTCGTTTCGGCCTCATCCGTTAAGTTGCCAGATAATATGTTCATTAGCAAATGATCACGTAGCAGTAACTCCTGGCTTTGAAACTTATGAAGAAATGTTTTATTTTCTGATTGTATCGCGTCAATTGAGGTGCGAATATAACTGAACTCATCTTGGTGTTTCTGACGTCCTCCCGTGTTCATCGCAAGTGCTTGTACCAAGTTATGTATAGGTCGATAATGACGATTGGATATAATGTATGCCAGCAGTAGCCCAACAGCAAGTCCGATTGCCGAAATCAAAATGGTCATAAAAATAACATCATGTGACCGTTTAAACACATCATTATAGGGATTTAGCGTTACATATATCCAATCATTAATCGGCGAACGTAAATAAGTGATGAACATATCCTTTCCATCCATTTTTTGAACAAAGTAACCGCTTTTCTCATCGCTGAATGCCGACATATCCACCCAATTAAAGCGATCCAGCAACACACTCTTATCTTTATAAGACAATACCTCTCCGTCACTATTCAAAATAGCTACGTTACCAAGTTTCCTATTGTTCGTGTTCACAACAGCATTATATAGAACATCTTCCTTCAAATTAATGATTAATGCACCCATCTTCTTCTGGTTTCGAAACGGTGTACTGACCATGTAACTAATCAAATGCTCCTCACCGTGAGCATTGGAGACTAAGCGATTAGCCACCCATGTTGAAGTAAGCTTTGAGCTTAAGAAGCGCTCTAATGTTTCACGATTAGAAAACTCACTCAATTTGTTAATACCTGAACTAGATATGAGCTTTTTATTATTTGCACTATATAAATATATCGAATGAATATAATTTGAAGAGGTAATCCTTGTTTCAATGGTTTGAGAGGTTTCAAGCAAAAAGCGATATTCATCTTCTAAAACCCAAGGTAACATAACTGATTTCAGAACACTTGAGTTTAAACTGAGTGAGGTAGTCATCTGCTGAACTTCATTCATCGTCTGGTCAACGATTTTGATGGTTTGAGATAGCAACTCTGTATTTGCTCCTACAATCTCATCCTTTAATAAGTTGGATGTATAGTTATACAATAACAATGCCAGTAGACTAATACTGACAACGATAACAACCGCAAGTTGAATCAGTAATCGCAAAAAGATCGATCTCTTCATTCGATTCCCCCTACCAGATATTTATACACTAACTAATAACATCCATGGTATCGCTTTCAATTTATCTAATAATTATATATCATAACTAAAATATTCTTCATAAGAAAAATAAATAGAAAAAGCCGCGATTTTCGCGACTCTTTAAAAGGTATTTTCATGATTGCATCTTGTTCTCGATTCGCTGCATAAAATCTTCAGCAGCGCTATAACCCAATTGTTTAAGATACCAGCTATTAGCTGCCGCTTCAATCAAGCTAGCTACATCACGACCTGGCTGAAGTTGAACTTCGATATGTGGAATTTGAATACCGAGATATTCAGTGAATTGTGGTACCACTTCCAGTTCATTATTGAGTGAGTTCTCCTGCCACGGAGATAGCTCGATATCTAGCACAATTCGAGTCTCATCTTGAAATGCAGTACGTCCATATTGACGAACAACATTGATCAAACCAAGACTACGGAGAGCTAGAAACTCACGGCTTGTCTCGTTATGCGTACCAAGAAGTGTTGAAGGTCCTAACTTCTTAAGTACTACAATATCATCTGCTACAAACCGATGCCCTTTTCGAATGAGTGTATGGGCCGTCTCACTTTTCCCAATCCCTGATCTACCCCGGAGTAGGATTCCTATTCCCGCTACATTCACACAAACCGCATGGATCGACATTTCAGGTGCTAATGCCTTAACCAAATAACTATCCAGCTTCGCAATGAAATCAGTCGTTTTCTCTGTTGTACGGAGCAACGGTATGCCCTCTTGATCACAGAACATGGTCAGATATGGAATCTCTTGTTGTCCCGAGGTAACGATAAAGCAAGGTGGATGATATTTAACGATATTGCCAATATGCAACTGTCGATCTTCTATACTAAGTGTTAACAGATAGGTGATTTCTTTACGTCCTAGTACCTGCACGCGTTCCATTGGAAAAAAATCGAAGTACCCAACAAACTCGAGTCCAGGTCTATGCGTTTGAGGACGTGTAATGACACGATCCATTCGATTGGCACCTGCAAGTACTTCCAAACTAAACTTTTCCGTAAGGCTATGAACAGTGATCGATTTCATGTTGTTATCCTCCTGCGGCTTAGGTGTAATTAGTTTACGCCTGATATTTAATGCCGTATTCGGATATATTCAACAACCAATGGATTCTTTCCTGCAAGTGAGTATTTTTTTAATTTCAATGTATTACTTATACGAGTGATCCACTCTGTATTATTTCCTCTCTAATGCACATCCAGTGTCTCCAGAGTATGTTCGAATAGTCGTAGCAAGCATCATCATAAGTTTGTCGTGCCTTAAGCGCTGTCTTTCGAGCTTCCAGAGCGTCTAGTACAATAGTTTCCAATTCATCGAAAGCGCTTTCTACGTGATTACTGATAATATAGCGAGCTCTCTGTTCCTGCGTCCGAGCACCGGTTGCTAGTAAATTCATATTTTCCCGAGCAAGACGTAAATTTTCCAAGGCCTCTGTTTCTTCTCGCTGCAGATTTTCTCTGTAATTCATGTTGTCATTACCTCGCTTTTCATAATCTCGCTATAATTTATCTTAAATCACCTTTTAGCGCTTACTTTTTAAACGACTTTATTCTTTATTCAGTCATCCTGTCTGCGCTTACTATCATGTACTCAATTTAATCCTCAAGCATTAATTTAGTCAACTTCCAATATATAACACCTGCCCATCTATATATTGATTCCCCTCCTTGGGTTATGCTTGAAATTAGGTCATTAATTTTGGCATTCAGCACTAAATGAACGGGGTTTTCAAACCATTAAAAAACTGCTAGAATATCGAATGTCAAAACGACACAAATATGGGACCAGCCTTTTGTCCTCTTACACTAGGGAAGCCTTAGCATTCTGATTGGGTCATGTTTCCTCTTATACTTGGGCATGTGAATAACAACATGTTTCATGATTAAGAACACACATTAATTCCCGTGAAAAGGATCTTTTATATGAATGAAGAAATCAAAAATAAAAAACGAGTGACGCCTGAATACCTTGAGGTCGGAAAATATATCAAGTCTATACGAAAACATCACGGAGAGACTCTGATCGGTCTCGGCTGTGACTTTGATCTAAGCGCAAACTATATTTCTGAGATAGAACGAGGCGTTAAACCGCCTAGTGAGCAGTTTATTAATAAATTCTGCGAACGATTCAAGATTGAACCAAAAGAGGTTTATTCAAGATTAAAGCGAGCTCCAGAACATGCTGTGGAAGAATTAAATACAAATATTGTTGCACAGGAATTACTCCTCGAAATTGGGAAGAACAAAAAATTAAAACAACAGGATAAAGAACGAATTTATAACCAACTTTTACAATGGTATAAAGAGGTCATTGATACGCCGAAGAAGTGAAGGTAAATTGGTTAAAGAAATATGAGACTAACATGAAGGAGATACCTCACTTGATTTTCGCTGACTTCTATACCAACCTCATCGGCCCATACTGGACTCATGTTATTAAGAATGGTTTTATATTCATTTCTGGTATGATTGTCGGCCCTATTCTCATTTCATTTTTACTAGGGCGTGAATTCAAAAAATATAGCAGTAGAAAGACGATGGAAAAAGAAGTCTTATTTTTTGCATTCCGCGAAAATGGCGTATTTCATAGCTTTACGAACCCCCGCAGGGTATCGGATTGGTTTTATATCGTAACCATGCAATACTTCTTTCACTACATGTATAGAAAAAAACAGCAAGTGACTGTAAAATTTAATGACCTGTATCGTTCAAGAATTGCAGCTTTAATTTTTGTAATTATAGCAATCATTCTCGTCGTATATGGCTTGTATCAATGTTTTAACATCACAAGCTTTTATCCCGAGAATTAAGAACACACCATATAAAAACCGAGGTTCCGCATTCATGCAGAAACCTCGGTTTTTCGTATTTCTTAGGATCATCAATTAATGGAACTGGGCAGCATGCAGCTTGGCAAAGATACCATCCTGATCGATTAACTCCTGATGATTACCCTCCTCAGCAATTCCCTCATTCGTTACAACATAGATGTGATCTGCCTTTTTAATTGTGGATAATCGATGGGCGATAATAATTGTGGTCCGATTCTCTGCAAGTTCTGTCAATGCATCCTGAATCGCTTTCTCAGTCTCCGTATCTAGAGCAGAAGTCGCTTCATCCAAGATCAAGATAGCTGGATTTTTCAGAAATGTTCTGGCAATAGAGATTCTTTGTTTCTGACCACCTGATAGTTTTAAGCCTCTCTCACCGATCTGTGTATCCAGTCCATCTGGTAATTGCTTGATCATTTCAGTTAAGTTGGCTTTATGAGCAGCCTCTAAGATTTCTTCTTCCGTAGCACTCAGTTTACCGTAAGCAATATTCTCTCTTAACGTACCGGTAAACAAGAAAACATCCTGCTGGACGATACCAATTTGTGAACGCAATGATTCTTTAGTTATCTCCCGCACATCCATCCCATCAATGGTGAGGCTGCCGCTTGTCACATCATAGAATCTCGGTATAAGCTGAGAAATTGTGGTTTTTCCTGCACCGGAAGGTCCAACAAACGCTACGGTTTCTCCGGCTTTTATGGAGAACGATACAGAGTTCAGCACACTCTGCTTATCGTTGTATGCAAAACTTACGTTTTGGAACCGAATATCCCCCTTCAGGTTCGACACGGTTTTGGCATTCGGGGTATTCTGAACGTCTGGTTCGAGATCCATTAGTTCCGTAAATCGTTTGAAGCCTGCCATTCCCTTAGGATACATCTCGAGCAGAGCCGCAATCTTATCGACGGGCTTAAAGAGAATATTCACATATAGGATGAATGCGACCAGTTCCCCCGTCTTAAGAACCCCTTGATGTACCATCCAGGCTCCGTAGATTAATACTAATAACGTTATTAAACGTGTGAGTATGTAGATGCCAGACATACTAAATGACATGACTTTGTAGCCTTGGAGCTTGGCAGATCTGAACTTAAGATTATTTTTAGTAAACAATGAAACTTCATGCTGTTCATTCGTAAAAGACTGCACCACCCGAACACCGGATACACTGTCTTCCACGCGCGCATTTACTTCCGCTACCTCCGAATACATCCTCTTCCAAGCCTTATTCATCCTCATGTTCGTGATCACGATTAATATCAATAAGAACGGGAAAATGAAAATGGAAATCAAGGCCATTTGTACATTGATCTGCATCATGATGAAGAAAGAACCGAAGAAGGTCATAATGGCAATAAATAAATCCTCCGGACCATGATGTGCCAATTCACCAATATCCATAAGATCGTTAGTGATCCCGCTCATGAGATGACCCGTCTTACGATCATTAAAGAACTTAAACGATTGGCGCTGGTATTGCTGAAAAAGCTGTTGTCTCATATCGGTTTCAATATTAATACCGAGCTTGTGGCCCCAGTAGTTTACAACATATTGCATGAATGAGCTTAATATGTAAAACAACAACAAACTAAGACCGACCGTAATAATCATTGACCAATTTCCAGTGGGCAAAAGCTTATCAATAAATGATTGCACAGCAACTGGGAATGCCAATTCTAAGATTGCAACAAAGACCGCACAAGTAAAATCAATGATGAACAACCTTCGATGCGGTCGATAATACGAGAAAAATCTTCTAAGCATTGTCTTCTTCTCTCCTAAATGACCTTAGTCTATGATGTGTTTGATGCCTTGTTACACTCCTTCCTCTTATACATCTCTATTGTATTAAATCATAGCAAAACCTCCTATGAAAGCTAATAAATCAAATTAGCTTTCATAGGAGGTTTTATCCAAGGATATTGTAGTAGTAAAACTAAATTATCCAGTTACCCGATTCACAATTTTGAGAACCGTATCTCTTGTTAACTTACTTCCACCCGCAGACATGAGCTTAACTGTAGCGTGGGCAAGTGCCAATGGAATTTTGCAAAATTTTAATGCTGGGCCATCCTTCAAGTCTGCAATGTACGAATCAGCGATTTGTAAATTACGAAGTGTATATTGTTTCATCTCATCAAATCCCCAGCCATCCGGATAGAAATCGACACCACGTTCATTATCCTCTTTCTTATTCCTAAGAATATTAACGGCTTGTAATCCTCTACCAAAAGCAATTGCCTTGGTCGAATCTGACTGTGTTCCATCATGCCAGAACCAAAGTTCCGATAGCATTTCTCCAACCATACCCGCCACGCTATAGGTATAGCGGTCCAAATCGTCTTCAGTATGTATGTGCCATCCGTTTTGAACCCAGTCAGCCATATGATGCGCCATTTTAGAAATATATCGGTATACGATTTCAGTTCCAGAAGCAGGACAAAGAAGAGCCCAATCACCGATTCTCATCGAAACTTCCGGTAATGCAGAGCTATAAGGTGCTAGAAACACTCGTGCTTCTTCTGTGACATTGTGGGTCTTGAATACTTCAGAAAGACCACGTAATAGTTCAACTTTCAGTTCATCATTAAGGTCATCATGATCTTCAATTTCGTCTATTGCCCGCATACAAAGATAGGCAGACGCAACAGCTTCCTTTATTCCTATATCCAAATAACTGATTGGTATATAAAAAGTACGGCTCGTTTTCTTTAACATGCTCATGGCTTCATTCATAGCGACGTTATTAATGAGTACTCCCTCCTAGTATTATCTCTGCTTAAATTACTCATTGCTTTATTATGATAACACACGTTGCTATTGACATTCCAAATTCGAAGTGTCGATATAATCAAAGTTTATCTTATTTCTTTCAATAAATAGCCTTTTTAATTTACTAAACCGTTCCATAACAGATAAATGAGGTTTTCGGATTCGTTCTCAATTGCAATGACTATGGAAAAAGAAGCCACCATAAGGTGACTTCTACATCTAGTATATACTACTATTAAACTTTTATTTACGCCAAAAAGTTGAACAGTCTGCCTTATCCAAAATATTAAACTCGATCATCTTCTCAAGTAATGAGAAATTAACGGGCTTGTCCCACTTGATACGCATCAGTTCCTTAGTATGATCGTATCCAGCTTGAATAATATCGTCCGAAAATTGATTAATCCCTGCTTTTTCAGGGGCAACAGCCAGATGTTGTTTAGCTACGCTAAAGCCAATTATAAATGTATCATGATCGGTAAACATAGGCTGGTTCCAAGCAATTTTTGGCTGTAGTTCAGGGTATTTCTTAGCAACCCAGCCCAATACCTCTTCTGTTCGAGCCCGGTGCTGCTGATTATCGATCTTCTCTAAAAATTCAGTAAACACTTCCATCCATTTCACTCCTACATTAACATCTTACATATTTGCGTTTAAAACCAATTCTTCCTTTATCAATTTCCTTTTGAATGTTTTCGGAAGCATGTAAGATGCTATTTTTTTTATTGTCACGTCTGATTTCCACCGGACCTACAGTCTTAGCAGTTTCAATCGCCTTTTCGTGGAGAGGTATGTAAGAAAGACTAACTGTATAGATAAAGTTATTCATAGACGATTTTGTTCGATTCGGTGCATTGTGGATTGTATGTTCTACTTGTTCAAGCATACCTGCAAGCTTACTTGTATCAAACTCAGCGTCTGGACGACTACCCAAAAGCCAGCAATAACAGCTCCAACCTGCCGACATTTTAAGCTCTTCACCGCTTGCGATCCATTGATCGGCAACATCTTGAGCAATCTCTGTTTCTGCTAAAGTTACTGCAACCACAAAATCGGAAAGCATATAAAAATATGCACCATTTATCCAACGCTCAAAATCTTCCGCAGTCATTGCCATTGGATCCGCTATAATTCCCGCAAAATACATGGCATCGTAGTTCCCCGTGGCGTATAGTTGCTCTGCTAAAGGTTGATTACGCTTGATTTTCTTAGCAAGCGGCTTCATTGCGCCTGTTGCTACACCGAAGAGGGGTTCGTGCGCGCCATTACTCATGTAAATCTTTTTCAGGCGTTCCTTCCCAAGCGCTTCGAGTTCCTGCATAACTATTTCAAAATCCATCATAGTACACTTCCTTTCCAATATACATAATACATGGAATCTCTAGAAAGCCTAATTTATTGCAAGTACTTGCCCGTAATGGACTGCTCGGCATGAATAATCTGTGAAGGTGTACCTTCAAATACCACGTGCCCACCTTTGCTACCACCATCAGGTCCCATATCAATAATCCAGTCCGCTTGGCTGATCACTTCGAGATTATGCTCAATGACAATCACCGTATTACCCGCATCTACAAGACGATTCATAATTTCCATAAGGTGACCGATATCTGACATATGCAAGCCTGTAGTAGGCTCGTCCATCACATATATACTCCCCTTCTTATGCAGCTCACTTGCCAACTTAATACGCTGGCATTCTCCGCCCGAGAGTGTACTAAGTGGTTGACCAAGTGTTATATAATTCAAACCTACATCGCTCAGCGCCTGTAGTTTACGAACTACCTCTTTTAATTGGAAGAATTCCAAAGCTTGCTCTACCGTCATCTCAAGTACATCAGCAATTGATTTTCCATTAAGCAAGTAAGATAGAACATCTTCCTTGAATCTTTTCCCTCCACATACTTCGCATGGTAACTTCACGCTATCGAAGAATGAAAGATCAATATAAACAACGCCTAAACCCTGACAGTTCTCACAAGCACCTTTGGAGTTAAAGCTGAATAAGCTTGGACTAACCTTGTTCGCAGAAGCAAAGGCTTTTCTCACATCATCCAAAATCCCCGTATAAGTTGCAGGATTAGAACGTGTTGACACCCCTATGGCCGATTGATCGATAACGATAGCGTCTGGATGATTACGGAGAAATACATCATTAATCAATGTGCTCTTACCCGAACCAGCTACTCCGGTCACAACGGTTAGTACGCCGCATGGAATATCTACGCTCACGTTCTGCAAATTGTGCAGGTTAGCATCCTTAATAGTCAACTTACCTGAAGGCTTCCTGTATTCACTCTTTAACAGTAGTGGTCGTTTCATATGTGTCCCCGTTAAAGTTCCCGATTCCAGAAGTCCAGCATAGGTTCCTTCGTATACTATGTTACCACCCCGACTGCCAGCGTGTGGACCGACATCAATGATATGGTCTGCTACTTTAATAACATCAGGGTCATGCTCTACTACAAGCACGGTGTTACCTTTATCGCGCAATTTCTGAAGCAATTCATTTAAGCGATGGACATCTCGAGGATGAAGGCCCACGCTGGGTTCATCAAAAATATAAGTAACATCGACCAGACTACCGCTCAGGTGCTTCACCATCTTGATTCGCTGGGATTCGCCACCGGATAAAGTATCGGTTTCACGGTCAAGTGTCAAATAATCCAGCCCGATATCGACCAGATGTTGAAGCCGCTCTATCAGGGACTTTACGATCGGTGAAGCTGCAGCATCATCAATCTCTTGAATTACGCGGATGAGGTATCCGACCTCCATCGCCGACAACTCGGCAATGTTATGTCCATTAATTTTGCAGTTAAGTGCAGATTGGCTAAGTCGAGCACCATGACAACTGGTGCAAGGACCTTCGGAGATGAATGGTGCAACGGATTGTTGTGTCCGTTCGGACTTTGTCTTCACATCCTGCTTGATGTACTTGTTTGTAAACTTCTCAATAACACCCTCGACGGTAACATTCATTTCTTTTCCAGCAAAGTCCATCTTTACTTTTCTAGCCTTGCCATGAAGAAGCTGTTCAATATCCTCTTTAGAATAATCACTCAGTTTCCTATCAAGATCATAGTCTCCTGACTGTACAAGCATGTTCCATTCCCAGCTGTTTACCGCATAACCAGGAAGCATGATTGCCCCTTCATTAAGGGACTTAGACATATCCACAGCTTTACTCATATCGACGCTAAGACTACGGCCAATTCCGTTACACTCGGGACACATCCCCTGAGGATCGTTAAACGAGAACATGTGCGCTCCTCCAACATAAGGCTGACCTATTCTTGAGAATAGAAGACGGAGAATGGGAGATATATCGGTGATCGTGCCCATTGTGGAATGAGAGCCACCGCCAAGACGCTTCTGATCAACGATTACAGCCATGCTTAGATTCTCGATCGCGTCTGCATCTGGCTGCGGATATTTAGGCAAAAAATTACGAACGAACATGCTAAAGTTCTCATTCAACAAACGCGTGGATTCCGCAGCAATGGTATCAAAGACGATCGAGGACTTTCCTGATCCAGATACTCCCGTGAAGATCGAAATCTTTCGTTTCGGGATCCGTAAGGATACATTCTTTAGATTATTCTCTCTCGCAGCTGAGATGATGATATATTCCTGATTCGATTCACTCATCATTAACATCCTTTCACTAATCTTTATTTTTTAACTCAAATAAGGAAAATGCTCCGAACGAACATAAACCGGCTGCGTTATGATTTACAGTCGGTTCTCTCCATAGTTGTATTCTTATGTAGTAGTAGTCTAATCAAAAAAAAGGAATAAAATGGAGATAATACTGCGTATCTCCTAACCATTGTTTCTTGTATCTTGGCGCTTCAAACCTTCCAAATGATGATAAATACCGTTTTGGTGGCATTTGATTATATGTCACCCTTTGTTATTGTGTCAACCATGCCGTCATATCCAAATAGAAAAGCAGCATACTTTTACAAAATATTTGGGGCTAAATGCATCATTCATTTCATATGCTTAGTCGAGTAAACGATATTTCTTCGTCGAATATACGGAATGTCCTAAGGAGGTGAAATTATTCCTCTAATCGTCAGAGCAACATTTAATGCGACGGGTGCTGTCACATTCACAGGCAATACTCTCGGTCTAAGTCGTTCAGATACTGCGGGGGTACCCGGTACATCGGACAGCATTGGTGCTTTTTCAACAATTAATACGAGTTCTGTCTATGGCACTTATCCTCCGGGTACGACAAGCAACTATCTGAACAACAGTTCATCGGCAATTCTGAGCATTCCAACAGGCAGCACGATTCTTTATGCCGAACTGATTTGGGGCGGTTCTTATATAATCTCAGGAAGCATTAATCTCAGCGCATTTATTAATAATCCAGTTACTTTCATTACCCCGGCAGGAACGAACAGTGTAACCCCAGATTCAACAACTGCGAATTCAGTTGATTTTGGCAATGGCATGACTGCCTATGTCAGATCGGCCAATGTTACGTCACTCGTTCAGGCAGGAGGTGCAGGTACATATACGACCGGAAACGTCGTAGGGACCATTGTCATTAGTAATGACCCAACTGGTAATCATGCAGGCTGGACACTCGGCGTTATCTACCAGAACCCGACGCTTCCTTTTCGTAACATGTCGATTCGAGCTGGTGCTGTCCTGGTGCAGGCGACCTCTGATCCTGTTACCACAACACTTACTGGATTTGCTACCCCTGTATCAGGTGGGCTTGGTGGCAGAGCATTATTCAGTGCTCAAGAGGGAGACGCCAACCGTACCGGTGATCAGGCGTTGTTTGGTCCGACTTCTGCCACGGCAGCGGCTCTATCAGGTCCCAACAACTTTGCCAACAATTTTTTCGCTTCACAAATCAACAATAATTCAGGTGTGCTTGATACAACAGGCACGTTCGGCAACCGAAATCAGACTAACGGCACTCCTGGAACGAACATCATTGGCGGCAGGCAAGGATGGGATATCACGAACGTCGATGTCTCCGCAAGACTAATAAACAATCAGTCTTCAGCGGTTCTCATCCTAACAACGTCAGGAGACGCCTATGCCGTCAATGGCAATGCAATTCAAGTAGACATAAATGCACCCAAAATAAATGTCGTAAAAAGTGCGAACGTATCGAGTGGTATCATCGGTGATGTAGTAACTTACACGGTTACCGTGAGTAATACCGGTACTGCCAATGCAAACAGCGTGGTTCTATCAGATATCCTCCCTACCGGACTTACACTTGTCAGCGGGAGTGTTACTGTTGGGGGCGTGTCCAAACCAACCTACGATATCGTGGCTGGTGCACCGTTAGGAACCTTAAATTTTGGCACATCTATTACCGCTACATACAGAGCTACTATAACTTCCAAGCCAGCCTCTTCAGTGCTCGTAAATACTGCAAATACTTCCTTTGCTTTTCAAAGTGTCGCCGGTGGGTCTACGATAACCGGAGTAATTCCCTCCAATTCAGTTACCGTAACAGTCTTGTCACCTAATATCATCCTTACGAAAAGTGCTAATCGAGTGAATGCCACGGTTGGATCTACCGTAACTTACACGATTGTGGTTGCCAATTCAGGGAATATTGCCGCTTCCGTTTCACTTTCCGATAATATTCCAGCAGGCAGCACTTATGTTGATGGTAGCTTCGCTGTGAATGGATCAGCTGTCCCAGGGGCTAATCCCCCAGCAGGTGTATCAATCGGAAGTATCGGAGCAGGAGCCTCCTCAACGGTCACGTTTCAAGTACTTGTAAACTCCCTGCCCTCTCCACCGCAACTGGTTGATCAGGCCACTGCGGCCTATACTTTCCAGCCTTCTGCCGGTCGAACAATATCAGGATCAGCTACATCCAACACCATAACCCTTCCAGTCACGCTACCAAATATTACGGTTGCCAAAAGCGCTAATCTATCTGATATAGCGGTTGGTGAGACGCTCACTTACACTTCCATCATTACGAATAATGGTACGGAAGCTGTAACCAATACGGTCCTGACGGATGGGATCCCTGTAGGTACAACATTCATTTCTGGAAGTGTTACGGTCGGAGGTACTAGTGTCCCTTCAGCCAATCCATCCAGCGGCATTCCTGTCGGTACATTGGCTGCAGGAAGTACCATCAGTGTAGCGTTTCAAGTTATCGTTACTTCTCTGCCAAATCCCGCTAGTCTATCCAATCAATCGACGGCTTCTTACAGCTCCGGAACGTTTACGGGCAATTCATTGTCCAATACGATAACCACACCGGTGTACCAACCTGTTGTCTCGATTGCTAAAAGCGCTAATACCGTAAACGCAACAGTAGGGGATACGATCCAATATACGCTTCTGGTCCGTAACACCGGGAATATATCAGCTCAGGTAACGTTGACCGACAATATTCCCGCGGGTACAACATTTGTGCCGAATAGTGTGACGGTGAACGGTGTAACGATTCCGGGGGCAACACCTACCGGAGGAATTACCGTAGGAGCCGTGGCTTCAGGTACCAGTGTCTCCGTAGCTTTCCAGGTCGTCCTGAATTCACTCCCTTCGCCGCCTACAATAGTCAACTCAGCAGTTGGGACCTATAACTATCAGCTTCCGAGCGGGCGGAGCTTATCTGGTTCGTCAAATTCCAATACTTTGACGATCGCAGCTTCCTCCCCGAATGTTACGATTTCAAAAGTTGCTGATTTATCCGTCGTCACGGTGTCTGATCTATTAACTTATACGTTGACGGTTTCTAATAATGGTCTTGGAGCCGTTAACAATGTCATTGTTTCCGATGGGATTCCGGCAGGTACAACGTTCGTCAACGGAAGTGTAACGATTAACGGTGCGTCTTCGCCAAATGCTACTCCAGGGAATGGGATCTCTGTTGGTACAATTAACGCTTCAACATCGTCCGTCATTAATTTTAAGGTTAGGGTTACATCTTTACCGAGTCCTGCTCTACTGAGTAATCGGGCAATCGCTGGCTTTACATCCGGTGCTTTTACCGGAAGTTCGCAATCTAATACGGTTACTACCCCTGTATATCAAGCCATTATAAGCATCAATAAGAATGCAAGTACAACGAATGCAACTGTAGGTGATACTTTTAACTATCAGTTTCAAGTAAGCAATACCGGCAATACGGCTACATCTGTGACGTTGACAGATAATATCCCGATTGGTTCCACTTTTATCGAAAACAGTGTATTGATCAATGATATACCCTTACCGGGAGTCAGCCCTGTAACAGGAATCCCTTTAGGTGTGATTCAACCGGGAAACACAGCAGTAGTCAGCTTTGTGGTCACAGTCACATCCTTGCCTTCTTCCCGCCAGCTTACGAATCTGGCAACCGCCTCTTACATCTATACTTTACCTGGTGGAAGGCAGATTTCTGCTGTTTCCACATCCAATTCGCTAACAATTCCAGTAACGATTCCGAACGTAAGTATCGTCAAAACAACTTCCACTACTTCTGTTGTCGTGGGTGACATCCTGACTTATACCAGTGTTGTCACGAATAATGGCATATCCAATGTGAATAACGTTAGTTTACTTGACAACATCCCTGCTAACGCATCATTTATACCTCAAAGCGTAATTGTTAACGGTACATCACGTCCGTCAGCAGTTCCGTCCGAGGGAATTTCAATCGGTACCTTGGCCCCTAGTGCTGTGGCTACCGTAACATTTGAGGTGAAGATAACTATGCCGATTCCTAAGCAGATTAACAATCAGTCAACCGTTAGTTTTACATCGGGAACGTTCTCAGGAACCACAGCATCCAATATTACAACAACGCCCATCATTCAACCGCAAATATCTCTTGTTAAAAGTGCAAGTACGACCAATGCAACCGTAGGTGACTCTATCACTTATACAATTACGGTTAACAATACCGGTAATCTTGGTGCGACCGTTACGTTGACGGATCCAATTCCTGCCGGAACAACATTTACGCCTAACAGCGTTATTGTGAATGGCAGTCCCGTACCGGGAGCATCTCCCGTCTCTGGAATCAGTTTAGGTACTGTCAATGCTGATGCTAGCATCGTCGTTACCTTCGGAGTGGTCGTTACTAGCCTTCCAAACCCACAGTTTTTGTCGAATCAGGCAACTGCAAATTTTACGTTCACACCACCTGATGGACGGCTACTAACCGGCTCCGCTGTGTCTAATACAGTAACGGTCCCGGTGTCCGCTCCAAACGTTAGCGTTACTAAATCAACTGTGTCAACTGCTGCAACTGTAGGTGACACAGTCATCTATTCGACAGCGGTAACCAATTCCGGTATCGAAACTGTAAACAACGTACAATTCACAGATATTATTCCGAGCGGTACAGCTTTCGTTAACGGCAGTGTAACAATTAACGGAACCGCTGCTCCGTCCGCAAACCCGTTGAGTGGAATATCTTTGGGGTCGATCAATCCAGGAGCAACCACCACGGTTGCTTTCAGCATAACAGTTAACACGGTACCTACATCAGGCCAGCTAAACAACCAAGCGACCGTAACCTTTACTTCTGGTGCGTTCTCGGGCTTGACCAATTCCAATACGGTCACAACACCAGTATATAATTCGGTACCAACCGTTTCCAAAAGTGCCAACACATCCAATGCAAGTGTCGGTGATACGGTCAGCTATACTTTTCAGATTAACAATTCAGGTAACTTTGGAGCGCAAGTAAAGTTAACTGACAATATTCCCGCAGGTACGGCATTTGTTCCAAACAGTGTGCTGGTGAACGGTTCTCTGCAAGCTGGTGCCGATCCAATCACCGGTATTAATGCTGGAGTTGTTGGACCTGGTCAGACGACGACAGTCATTTTCTCGGTTGTGATCAACACATTGCCTTCTCCGCAGCAGCTCGTGAATCAAGGGACTGCATCAGCTGTCTTTACCTTGCCTGACGGACGTATCATAACAAGAACAGCCGTATCTAATACGGTATCCATTCCAGTCTCAGCACCGAATGTTAACGTCGTCAAAAGTACACCATCAACGGCACTCACCGTTGGAGATACCGTGACTTACACTTCACTGATCTCTAACAGTGGAATTGCCAGTGTGAGTAACGTTCAGTTTACCGACCCCATTCCCACAGGTTCTACATTTGTAACGGGGTCCCTAACTGTTGATGGAGCAGCCCGCCCTGCCGCCAATCCAGCAACTGGCGTCATCATTGGAACCATTGCTCCTGGTGACACCGTAACGGTGATCTTTCAAGTAAAGGTTACTTCACTTCCCGCAGCATCTGCTTTAAATAACCAATCTACGGTAACCTTCTCATCCGGAACTTTCTCGGGGGTTACTTTTTCAAATACGGTTTCAACACCGATCTATCAGCCCAAATTGACCGCTGTGAAAAGTGCAAATACAACGAACGCGACCGTGGGGGATACGGTTTCTTACACTATTTCAATCAACAATACGGGTAATTTCGGAGCATCCGTCACATTGACCGACACGATACCAGATGGAACAACTTTTCAGCCTAACAGCGTTCTTTTGAATGGCCAACCGCTCCCTGGGGCGGACCCTTCTACGGGTATTCCACTTGGTGTGGTTGCAACGGGGGCGGTCGTCATGTTCTCTGTTACTGTAGATGCTGTACCAGCATCAGCACAGTTGATCAATCAGGCTTCTGCGACCTATACCTATACCCTACCGGATCAGCGGGTTATCAATGGCTCCATTACTTCCAATATTGTTTCAATTCCGGTATCCGCACCTAACCTGTCCGTGGTCAAAACTTCTACGCTTACAGATGCTTCCTTCGGAACCGTCATTCCTTATACCGTTACGATTACGAATAATGGAATCGAAAATGTGACGAATGTAGTATTTTCTGATAAGATCCCACCTGCTACCCAATTTGTGTCTGGTAGCGTTACAGTGGATGGAACCTCCGTACCGACCGCGAATCCAGCCACTGGCATATCGCTCGGCACGATTGCTCCAGGCGCTGTAGTGACAGTTACTTTTAACGTAACCGTCATTTCAATACCAGCAACAGGACAACTGTCGAATCAATCTTCTGTAAGTTTTACGTCGGGCGCCTTCTCAGGAACAACCTTCTCAAATATCAATAACATTGAAGTCTACCAAGCGATCATTAATGCAGTAAAAAGTGCTAACACGTCCAATGCAACGGTTGGGGATACAATCGTATATAATGTGGCTCTCACGAATACAGGTAACTTACCTGCAATAGCAACACTTATAGATCCAGTCCCTGCAGGAGCGGTATTTGTCCCTAACAGCATTCAGGTAAACGGAATTCCACAGCCGGGTGCAGACCCTTCAACGGGCTTTAGTGTTGGCACAATTAATCCAGGCACCACTGTTATTGTTAAGGTATCAATGGAGGTAACAATCGATACCTTGCCGAATCCACAGCAGCTCGTGAATCAAGCAACCATAAATTATACGTTCCAGCATCCGGACGGTGAGATCCGTACAGGTACGGCATTATCGAATGTAGTAACAATTCCGGTCTCTTCTCCAGACATTTCGGTTGTCAAGAGCACGCAATCCATTGATGCGGTCGTTGGTGATATCATTACGTACAGTATTAGCGTAACGAATAACGGAATTGAAGCTGTCAATAACGTCGTGCTAGTTGACCCTGTTCCAACAGGCTCGGTCTTTGTAGCGGGTAGCGTTACCGTTGACGGTCTTTCACGGCCTACCGCGAATCCGAATACGGGCATCACTATCGGTACAATTGCTCCAAACGTAACGGTAATCGTTACATTCCAGGTACAGGTGACGACACTATGAAGTCCGGACTGACCCCAGATTTTATACTAAAAAATCAAACCATGGTCCGTTTTAGTATTAATGGGGCAGAGTCCGTAGCCTATTCCAATACGGTCGATACTCCCTGGGTCGGTCCAATCTTGAAATTCAATAAATTTGTGCATGAGAAGATAGTTACACTCAATCAGACCATAACTTATAGCTTCACGATCCAGAATGATGGCAACCGTGATGCGGATATCATCTTGTATGATACTTTACCTAAGGAGATTTCCTTTATCCCTAACAGCTTGTTAAAAGATGGTGTTCCGCTTCCGGGTGCCAACCCGAATAATGGTGTTAACCTTGGAAAAGTATATATGAACTCTTCGATTCATGTCGTTTTTCAGGTGATATTAGTATCCATCCCTCCTTCACTCGAAGTCAGCAATATGGGAAGAGCCGACTATAAGTTCCGCTCACTAGAAGGAAGGACGATTACTGGTACAATTCACTCCAATTCGACATCAATCACCGTACTCCCCTATTTTGTGTCACTGATTGCAGAAGTCAGCACAAACCAGACGTTCAGCGGAGATATAATTACCTATCAGCTATTGGTACTGAATCAGGGGCATGTTGCTCTTGCCAGTTCGGTGATCTATGTTCCGCTGCCATCAGGAGTGACGTTCGTTCCAGGTAGTGTCGTGATTGATGATATGCATAATCCAACGATTCAACCTGAGGATGGTATACCTCTGGGTACTATTGAACCTGGTGCTTCGATATGTATCAAAGTCAATCTTCGAATTTGCGATTCGGTGGAGATTAATCCTTTTCCCCTGCAGGGGTATTTACAATACTCGGTTGATAGCGAAGAGCTTTCGGTTCAGTCGAATGAACTTTTTGTGAATGTAATCCAGCCCATCGTAATTATCAGAAAAAGTGTTAATAAGCAGAGAGCTACGATCGGCTGCACACTTCGTTACCAATGCGACATTAGCAATGATGGCGATTTCGCCGTGGATGCTACCCTAAAAGACCTTCTTCCGAAACACCTATCTCTCGTTCCTGGAAGTATACTTATGGATGGTAATCCAGTACATGGAGCCAATCTTTCACAAGGGATATTTCTAGGGACAATAAGACCGGATCAACAAGTGAAGGTGACTTTTGATGCAATTGTAGAGAAGATAAAAGCTCCTCCCCCAGCATCCATTGTTGCAGAAAATCAAGCTTCTGTTACGTTTACATTCCGTATTCCAGATGGTCGTCTCATTCGTCAAATGTCACTTTCCGATAAGGTCACCGTTGAATTGTTAGCTCCAAACTTCATGGTAACAGCCGTTCCGGATCATTACTTGGTTGGTCTTGGCGAATTACTATCGTTTACGATTACGGTCAAGAATACTGGATCACTCGCAGCAGAGTTCAGCTTGGACGGATGGAATCAAGACATAGACGTTTTTGAGAAAGGTGTGGTCATTCTAGAGGATGAACACGAAATTCCGCTTCAAGGCTGTCCTTACCCACTAGGTATCCTGAATCCGGAAGAAACCATTCAATTCTGTTATCTAACTAAGGCATCAGAGGCCATTGATGAAGAAATTGAAGATGTGACCGGGTACTTTCTGTTTACTTACCTTACAGAAATCGACGAATGTATGTACAGTGGCGATTTCCGATCAAGCATGATTAACATTTTATTGGATATGGATAACGAATAATGGGTTTAATCTTTTGATTGTTCAAAAAAACAGCGTTGGCTTTAAAAAAAGCCTAACGCTGTTTTTTTCGTGTATTCAAGTGGGGAACTTATATCATCTATTTCTTTAAGTGATATGGAACTGTCGTAACAATGACATCCTTCCGATACAGCAAGTATGCACGAATCATAAGACTGGTTTGGTTATGAAGTAGGTTTTGCCAGCCTTTTTTAGGAATGAATTGAGGAATTACGACCGTTACTTGATATTGAGATTCAGCCGCTTTACGCTGCACTGTATCAATAAATTTACCTAATGGCTGAATAATACTCCGGTATGGAGAATTTATCGTCACAAGCCTAACATCGGGTCTCCACTTCTTCCACTTTTCTTCGAATCGAGTTAACTCTTCTCTTTCAAACGGAATGTAGAGTGCAATAACTTGGTCAGCTGATAAAGACTTCGCATAGTTTAATGAATGCTCAACGACATGAGTTATTCCTGACACCGGCAGAATAACAACATTACCTTTGATTTCAACCGATGGTTCACAAGTTGAGATGCGCAGTTGTTCACCAACAGCATCATAATGCTTCTTAATTCGATAGAACACATACACGATGACCGGTAAGAATATAAAGAATGGCCATACCTGTGAAAACTTAGTCATGAAGAACATTAGGAATACCGTTAAACTGATCAATGCTCCTATTGTATTAATCAAGAGTTTTGGCACATATCCTGCCGGTTTCTCACGAATCCATTTCAACATCATCCCTGTCTGAGAAAGTGTGAATGGTATAAATACACCCACTGCGTATAAGGGAATGAGGTGCTCGGTTTGACCATGAAAAGCAATAATCAGCAGTATGGATAAGAAGCCGAGAATCATAATACCGTTCGAATATCCTAACCGATCTCCCCGTGCGGTAAACATTCTTGGAATAAATTTATCCTTAGCTAGATTAACTGCAAGAAGCGGAAATGCTGAATAGCCTGTGTTGGCAGCAAGAATAAGAATAAGTGCTGTAGTTCCCTGGATAAAGAAGTACATAAAATTACGTCCAAAAGTCTGCTTGGCTATTTGAGATACGACGGTCTCCTGCGCTGTTGGTGCTATCCCATAATAATAGGCAAGGAATACAATCCCTGAGAATAATACAGCTAACAGGATTCCCATGGCCATTAGTGTTCTTGCTGCATTTTTAGGTGCAGGATCTTTAAAGTTAGGAATTGCATTGGAAATCGCTTCAACGCCTGTGAGTGCCGAACTTCCTGAGGCGAATGCCTTTAAGAGTAAAAACAAACTAATTCCAGCAACTGGCGTACCGATCGGAGCATGTAAATCTGGAGAAACATGCCCCGTGAATATATTGTACATACCCACCACAATCAAAATAAATAATGCAAATACGAATAAATAGACAGGGTATGCTAACACCGTAGCAGATTCGGTTACTCCACGGAGATTTAGAATTGTGATCAGTATGACAAATGCAACAGCTATACTCACCGTATGTTCATGGAGTGCTGGAAATGCCGAAGTTAATGCATCTGTTCCTGCTGAGACGCTGACCGCTACAGTCAAAACATAATCCACGAGTAAAGAACCCCCGGCAACAAGTCCAGGGAGAACTCCTAGATTTTGCTTAGATACAACATACGCTCCACCACCGTGCGGATAAGCATAAATGATCTGACGATAAGAAAGTATCAAGGCCGTTAGTAGAACCAATACTCCGATCCCAATAGGTATTGAATACCAAAGAGCTGCTCCACTTATTGTAATGAGAACAAGTAGGATTTGTTCAGGACCATATGCCACGGATGATAAAGCATCCGAGGATAGGATGGCTAGTGCTTTTTTCTTGTTAAGTTTTTGTTCTCCTAACTCGTTCGATTTCAATGGTCGACCTATCAAAAGTCTTTTTAATGCTGCCATCGTTAGTTCACCGCCAGTGGATAAAATTATAGGAATGGATGTGTCTTACGGCGTCCCGTATCAGCATTTAGGCACATCAAAAAAGCCACAGGAAAGTTGGACTTTCCCGTGACTTGAAAAAACAAAGTTCACGACAAATCCTCTTTCATAACGCTTACGAGGTTAGCTGACGGATTCGGGATCGAAAGTATCCCTACACTTAGCAACTAGCCAAGTGATTCACCCCTGAGATGAGATTAGCCTCATCTTAATGGTTCCCCCGCTTCTGATTAAGAATTCAGCGATCTAGGACTATTCAATGTTGCTTCCAAACTGGAATCACATTCAAGATTATGAATGAATCTTACTCCCATCCCGTACTTACTGTAAAGATCCAAAGAGACACAAATCGGTTTAAAAATACCGGATATCATTTCATGATACCGATTACAAAGGCTCAACACCCTTATTATCGTGAATTATCTCGATTTCGCTCTTGTTATTAAAGAAAAAAAGAGAAGACGCATTTAGGTCTGCTCTTTTCTTTTATGAATGATCTGATTTTGAGCCAATAAGGCGACTTAATGTGGACTTAACACGAACGCTAGGTGCCTATTCTCCATATAGGATCAACTTTTCAGAACTCTCATTTTATTTTAAGCTCAATTACAGGCTCTTCATGTTCCTGTACTGTTGTTTTTGATCTGTTGAGTTCAGGAGATAACTTCAAAACGATTGATTGGGGCTCATCCAGCATATTGCTGCCAAATACATACTGCATCCCGTCCTCAGTTCCGCCTCCTGAGATACTAGGCGCTTTGTACATTTTCCCTTCAGCCGTTTCTGAGACAATTTCATGGTGATTAAGCATTTCGCTAATTGAAGTTCTAGTTTTAAAATTATTTGTTTTCCCAGGATTATATACGAATGTAGCTCTTGTCATCAGCGGAGAAACTTCAACCTTGGATAACAACACTTGATGATCGCCAAGCATAAACGATTGATCCGGTTTATATATCTCCGTCTTGGTTAAAGAAAATTTCGGGTCCAAGTCGAACTCTACCTTTATTCGCTCTGAATAGTTCATCTCTGAACGGATCGTGCCTGTCTTGGGATCAGAAAGCTTACCGGGATCAACGGAGGCAATTTGGAAATCGACTTCAATACGATTCGGTAAAGGCTTACTACGATCAAATTCTAACGTTGAACGCCCCTGCCAGCTCTGACCTTCCAAGCCACCAATTTTCGACGTATTCCCTAGATAACGACCTGTTTGTATGTCTGTCATGCGAACACTGTTCACATCATATATTTCCCGAGTCGAATCTGATGTAGCCGTATACAACAAGATTAACTTGTTCTCGTCTGCAGTAACGGCATCGATGGTAATCTGGTAAGGTCCTGATTTCGCCGACTTGTTGATCACCTGTATATAGTCATTTCGTATCGCAGACTCCAATGTACCTCCATCAATATCGTAGGCGGCCATACTCTTAAACTTATCCAGGGTACCCCAGTCCATCGTTCTTTCATTGACTACCTGTGCTGTTTGTGCTGGCTGCGGAGCGTGGGTGTCCATCAGCGGACTAAGTAACAATAAACCAATAGCCATGATGGTTGTGAGGGATATAGCCGCCATTTTCATCGTAAAAGATCGTGATTTCCGTCGTGTCCGTCCCATCGCAAACCCACGCTGAATGGCATATGTCGCATCCATAGGATGTAAGTGCTGCTTCTGTTCTTGTTGGATAACGTCTGCCTCAGTAAACATAGCTTGCTCTTCCTGACTAGTCATCTTGCCATTCCCCCCGATTTTTCATTAATTTCCTTAATTGCTCCAGCCCCTTATGCTGCCAGGTCTTTACCGTCCCCTCTGGCTTGCGGAGAATCGCAGCAATCTCTGATAATGTCATGTCATTGTAGTATTTTAGAAGCAGCACATGGCGATACTTGGGTTTCACCTCTTTCAGAAGAGACCATATCACAAGTCTGTCATGATTGAATCCTTCAAAAGCATGTTCACGAGTGGCTTTTTCCAACTCTTCATCAGGCAACAGTACTGCCCGTTTACGTCGTCTCTGTTCATCAATACAAACATAGATCAAGATACGAATGATCCAGGCTTTGAATGCCTTCTTATCTTTTAATGTTGAATGCTTAACCCATGCTCGGCAAGTCATCTCCTGCACGGCTTCGAGGGCATCATGCCGATTGCGCAAGTAACTATATGCAATACTAATCAGTGTATCTTGGTGTTCCATAATGGACTGGTAAAAATCGGTCTCCTCATCCGTTCCTGCCAGCACCACCTTTTTCATCTCGGCTTGGGAGCCCATCATGATCTCCTCTCCTTTTCCTTTCTCTATAAAACGTTCTGTAAATGAAGACGAGCAAACACGTAAAACAGTTTTTTTATTTGAATTTAATAACTCATGGGTGTAATGTACAACTAAGATATTGGATAAGTTTAGTAATCATAGGAGGGGTTATGTGTTTAAACGAGTTACTTTAAAGTTGGCTGCGATCGTTTTACTGTTCGTACCCGTACTTTCATCTCCGGTTTATGCGGCGAAACAAGATGCTAACATAGACCATGGGCTCATACTCAATAATCGTGTCTTCATTCCATTACGAGCTGTCTCTGAACAATTCAATATACCTGTGAAGTGGTATCAGAACGAAAAGACCATATCCTTACAAAAAGGTGATACTAAAATTCTACTAGCGACAAACGTTAATCGAGGAATTGTGCTTACTCCATCTGTCTCTGAAGATCTTGAATACGACCTTAAATATATTGAGACTGACTCTCCGGCTCAGATTATTGATGGCTCTACTTATGTCCCGCTTCGATTTATAAGTCAGTCACTAGGTGCAAATGTGACTTGGAATCAACAATCCAAAGAAGCCCATCTTACATTGGATGGCTTGCAAATTGTGGTCAACATCAAGCAACCAACCTATGAAACCGTCCAAAAAATTACAGGCACTCGACTGCAGCAACTATCTCAGAAATTGAATGAAGCAGCAGACCTATCGTTAATTAAAAATATAAATTCTCATTTCAAAGCATCTTTTACGGATTATTTCATTGATTCCATTATGAAGAATAACGAATTAAGATCGACGGATTTAAACCAAGAACCTCCAGTAACCACTGTTAATTATACAAGTAAGAATTCCGCTATCTGGATACAATCTACGGTACTCGGTCCCACTTTAACTGGTGATCAGGATTATGTAGAGGATCGAATCTGTAATTTGATCTATATCAATGGAGTATGGAAAGTGAATAGCGTTGATTTCAAGTTACGGCTAATCCCTTATTTGGTTCAATAGCGATACAAATCAATTAAAAAATAGACAGCTATCAGCTGTCTATTTTATTGACGAGGAAGATTTTTCTCTTGTATAACAATTCCTTATTCATGTTTAACTTCCCCACACTCTTCGAATACACTCAGCTTCCTTAACCATTCTGTTTATCAACTCAGATACGGTTGGGATATCATGTATCATGCCTGTGACTTGGCCTGCCCAACCAAAGCCTTCCTCCTTATTCCCTTCGCAAATCCACCGTTTGTTGGTTTCACCACTAATATAATCTTTTAGAGCTTCATATGTTGGTGAGACTTGCTCGATTTCAATTATTTTGTCAGCGTACTCATTTCGAAGTACTCTGGCAGGAGAATCGATTGAGCGTTTTATGACGACCGTATCCATTTCAGCACTCTCTATTAGCGCCTCTTTATAGGAATAAGAAGCATGAACACATTCCTGCGTTGCAATAAATCGCGTACCCATTACAATTCCCTCTGCACCAAGTGCGTGAGCAGCCATCCATCCTCGACCGTCTCCGATCCCTCCTGAAGCTAGAACAGGTATTGATACGGCATCAACAACCTGAGGAACGAGTACCATGGTTCCAACATCGTCACGCCCCAGATGTCCTCCACCCTCTTGTCCCACCACGATTACTGCAGATGCTCCTAATTGTTCAGCTTTTTGTGCCTGTCTCTTTGAAGAAACAAGCACCAGTGCACGTATATTAGTAGGTTCAAGTCTCTTTAAAATCTCGGTAGGATTTCCGCCGGTGATCGTTACTACAGGTAATTCCTCTTCAATCGCAACCTCAACTCGATCCATATAGGAAACACCATGCATGCCAATTGCAAAGTTCACACCAAAAGACTTGTCTGTCAATTGCCGTGCACGTTGAATTTCTTGACGAAGAGCCTCTTCATTCGGAAGACTCATAGCTGTGATCTGTCCAAGTCCCCCTGCATTCGAAACGGCAGCCGCCAGATCTGAATAACCTAAATAAGCCAATCCTCCTTGAATGATTGGATATTTAATATGCAATAATTCAGTAATACGAGTATTCCATTTCATGTTGTGCGCCTCCGCTATAAGATCTTTCAGATCCCACTTGAGTTTAATACGATTGGAATCAATGCAACTACTATGGCTATTCCACCAGCTCGATAATCTAGGTTCTGAAATTCCAATTGTTCAAAGCGAGTTCTTCCTTTGCCGTTACCATAAGCACGTGCATCAATAGCGTAGGTCAGTTGTTCAGCACGCTGGATGGTTGTAAACAGTAGTGGCACTATAATCGGGATATACGCTAAAAAGCGCTTAGGCAGCGATAAACTTGTTATATCTACGCCTCTGGCCTTTTGCGCGAGGAGTATACGATCTAGCTCCTGCTGAATTGTTGGAATAAACCGGATCGCAATAACAATCATTAACGAAAACTGCTCCACAGGAATCTTCAGCTTTGATAGTGGTGATAGCAATTTTTCAAGACCATGAGCGAGTGTTAGCGGTTTTGTTGTTAATGTTAGAATGGAAGCTAGCAAGACAAGTAATACAATACGCCAGACGAAATGAATCCCATTACGTAGCCCTTCCCTCGTTAGTTCAATGAATGACCAAGACCAAATGACCGTTCCTTTCGTGAAGATCACATGGTATAGAAATGTAAAGGATAAAATCAATAAAATAGGCTTGATACCTCTCCAAATCACACGAGCCGGAATCTTCGATAACATCAACAAACTAGTAACAACAAGGGTAGCAAGCACATAGCTTAAGCTAGAGTCTAGCATCAGAAAGCTCAGCATAATCATAGCGATGCCAATAAGTTTTGTCCTTGGGTCCAGTCGGTGAAATATGGAATGCGTCTCTATGTATTGACCTATTAATACAGTATTAGCCATTTAGACGCTCCTTGTATTCCAGATTGACATGATTGCATTCATAATATCTTCTTCTCTACAGCTCGCCACTTGAATCCTAACGCCTGATAATTCCTCTAACAATTTTAATAGCTGTACAGATTCTGGCAGTGATAGACCAAGTTCCTCTAATAAATGAGATTTCTCTATAAAAATAGTGTTAGTATCATAGTGCCCCATAATCTCTCCACCTTGAAATACGATGACCTCGTCAGAGTACTCTGCAACATCTTCCATCTGGTGTGACACGAAGATCAGGGTACGATTCTCTTGTTGCTGCCAATTTTTTAATAACTGCAACATAGCTACACGACTGACCGGATCAAGTCCCGCTGTTGGTTCATCCACGATCAGTACCTTCGGGTCCATCATGAACACAGAGGCGATCGCTAAACGGCGCTTCTGTCCCCCACTTAATTGAAATGGCGGTAATGGAAGGATATCTTCTGATAGACCTACTTGAGGCAAAATCACCTGAATTCTCTCCATGATCTGCTTACTTGTGTATCCGTGCTGTTTTGGTGCAAAGGCAAGCTCCTTATGAACCGTCGTTTCAAATAGCTGATGTTCTGGATATTGAAATACAAATCCGATATCAGGGATAACCTTTAGTTGCCCTTTCGTGTCTCTAGTAACGGGCTGATGATCAATCAGATATTCCCCTTCAATGTCGGCAATCAATCCCTTCAACACTTTAGCAAATGTAGACTTGCCTGCACCAGTCTGCCCGATAACAGATATCCACTTTCCTTCTTGAATGGTGCAGCTTACTTCGTGCAAGGCTGTATGACCAGAATAATGAACACTTATTTTGTTGAGTTGGTAGACCATTGTGAGCCAATCATCTCCTTCCAATCCGCAATCAGTGGTGCTTGGAGTTGCAGCTTTTGATGAAGCTTCACGGCAAAAGGCAATTGTAATTGATAATTAGCAGCATTCGTCGTTTCAAAGAAAGTTAGCGGATCACCATCGTATTCGAGTTTCCCCTGATGAATAAGAAGCATACGCTCAGCGGATAGCACTTCCTCCATATGATGTGTGATGTAAACGATCGTCATGCCTTGCTGATGCAGCTCATGCATAACCGAAATGACCTGCTCTCTTCCCTTGGGATCAAGCATGGAGGTTGCCTCATCGAAGATGATCATCTGTGGGCGCATAGCCAGAATAGCCGCAATGGCTACCCTCTGCTTCTGACCACCAGAAAGTTCATGAGGCATCGCTTCTAAATAGCCCTCCATTTGAACAGCTTTCAATGAATGTTGGAGACGATCAAGCATTTCTTCCCTTGGCACTCGAATATTCTCGAGTCCAAACAATATCTCATCCATTACGGTTGTTGTAATGAATTGATCTTCTGGGTTTTGGAAAACAAAACCGATCTGTTCATGTATTTGGATCAGATCCTCCGGACTTGACGTGTTAAGATTGTTAAACTGTACGCTGCCTCCCTTCGGAAGCACGAGTCCATCCATCAACTTTGCAATGGTAGACTTACCACAACCGTTCGCACCAACAATCGCTATGAACTCACCAGAATCTATGGTGAAACTGATATCTTCTAACACAGGCTCGCCTTTTTTATAATAAAAATCAACTTGATTAAATGTAAGCATCTATGTACTTCCCTTCTGTTCTAACCATGTAGCGAAGAATGCGTCAATATTGTCTTCGGAAAAGACAGGCTGAGGCTTTTGCCATTTCGTTACCTTAGAGCCATTCACACCGAATATTTCACCCGTTAACTCTGGATGGGGCTGTGCAAGTAGAGATGACACGAAGTGAGCAATATCCTCTGCTTCTCCGACCCGCCAGAATTCTGGAAATGGCTCATTCAGCCGATCATACTTTTGCTTTAGGTGGTTAATAACAGGCTCCGTCATATCCGTTAAAGCTGCTGGTGAAATGCCATTTACCCTGATCTGATGTTTCTTCAATTCAGCTGCTAGTGTCCACACGATGCCGAGTATTCCCGCTTTCGCCGCACTGTAATTCATCTGCCCAATCGAACCTATTAATCCAGCCGTAGAAGTCATCAGAATGATGTCTCCTCCATTGTTCAGCATGTACGGCAAAACGCGATTTATCATATAAAATGCGCCATTAAGATGCGTGTCCATTACAGACTTCCATGCTTCATCAGTCATGCGAAGACACAGTTGATCCTGTAAATTACCGGCATTATGAATTAGAACGTCGATACGTCCATATTCAGCTGTAACCGCATCTATCATATCAGTAACTAGATTAGGATCAGTAACATCGGCACAGTACCCCATCGCACCCCCATTCGCTTCATGAATTTCATGTACGACTTGATTGATTAGTGTTTGATTGGTCCCGTTCACAACAACCTCATAACCTGAATGTGCAAGATTCACCGCAATACTGCGCCCGATGCCCCTCGTTGATCCTGTGATGATCGCTACTTTTTTCATGGCTGCCTCTCTTTCACTGACATCGTCCCGGATGCAATCATTTCGCCATCCTCTCCAGTAACCTTCACTAAAATATAGTCAGCTGCCACTTCAAATTCAAATTCCACTTCCGAATCGGCATAAAGTGGATTTAGAAATCTCAGTTTATACGATGTGATCCATTGATCAGGGTGCTCTTGAATATATAAGGATTGTGCTAATCCCATAATATACATCCCATGTGCAATAGGTCGTTTGAATCCAGCACATGCTGCAGCTTCGGCATCAAGATGAATGTCTGCTGCATCTTTAGAAGCCGATGCATATTGCCGGATGGATTCAAACGATATTCGTTTCTTCAATGCTCATCACCTACCCGAATTAACACCGTTTCAGCTGTGAAAATAAGCTGGCCACCGCATCTACCCGTAAGAGTATGGGTTAACAATGTCAGTATCCCTTTCCCTTGACTCCCTGATTTTCGTTCAACCTTCGTTAATGCTAACTCACAGTCTAAGAGCATTCCTGCCATAAGTGGTGCTTCATATGCAAATGACTGCGAACCGTGAATCAAAGATTCACTCCGATCCAGCCATGGAATATCAAACTCTTGCCAGAAAATGATGGGCATCGTCGCAGGGGCCATCAACTTTCCCCCTACTTTCTGCAGGGGGGCTTCGATACTGTGTGCATATAACGTAATCCACTCTGTTGTAACATGAAGTTGATGCCAAATCCTGTTCATTCCACGACCTCTACAAGTGTAGCTATTCCTATACCACCACCAATACCTAGCGTAGCAAGACCTCTTTTATAAGGGTTAAATAGCATTTCAGCACATAGACGTGTTACTAAAATAGCCCCAGATGCACCGTATGGATGACCAATAGCGAGTGCACCGCCTCCTAAGTTCACCTTCTCCTCTGAAATCTGAAGCTGATTCAGTGATGCCAGTACTTGTGAGGCAAATGCTTCATTAAATTCCACGATGTCAAGATCAGCCACGGACAGCTGCCTACGACGCAGCACCTTTTGAACAGCAGGAACGGGACCCATACCAAGCACATTTGGATCAACTCCAACTGCTTGAGCATCCACGATACGTAGAATAGGCTTTAGCCTATACTCCTCACATTTTTCACGAGACATGATTAATATTAGAGCAGCCCCATCATTGATCGGACAGGCATTACCAGCCGTTATCGTCCCTTGTTCCAAGAAGATCGGCCTGAGTTGCTGCAGCTTATTAAAGCTCGTATTGGCTCTTGGGCATTCATCAGTCGTTATCCACTCATTATGAACCTGAAGAGGTACGATCTCCTGCTCAAATCGCCTCGTTTGCTGAGCATGTATCGCTTTTTGATGGCTTTTCAATGCATAAAGGTCTTGCTCTTCTCTAGATATCCCGTATCTAAGGGCCACATTCTCTGCAGCTATACCCATATCCGGATCGCCGTAGGAACTTGGTGTGAAATGAGCCCGAGTATATAGCTTAGGTACACCCATTAATGTATGAGGCTTCTCCATTTTCCATGGTGCGCGACTTGTACTTTCCACACCACCTGCTAAGTAGATCTCGCCTGCACCGCTTTGTATAAGTCGCGTCGCTATGTTAATAGCCTCTAAGCCCGAACCACATTGCCGATCAATCGTAACGCCCGGAACAGAGACAGGCAATCCTGCTTCAAGTGCCGCAACTCTTGCAATATTTCCACCTGGGCCCACAACATTACCGATGATGACATCATCAATCGATTCTGGAGGTAATTTCGTTTCAGCTACAATATGCTGGATAAGTGGCGATAATAAGCTTTCTGGTTCAAGGTGACTTAGAACGCCTCCCATTCTGCCAATAGGTGTACGTTTTGCCATAACAATCACCGCTTCTGTCATAAGATCACTCTCTTCATGTATTCTTTCATCGCTTGGCGAGCTATCTTCCCACTGCTCGTGTAAATGAACTCCTCTACCGTGATCAGCTGTTTAGGTGCTTTGAAACTTGCTAAATGCTGACGACTATATTGTTTAATCTCTTCTATAGATAACCGATTTGCTCCTGTCCATTTCACAAGTGCCGTAACCTGATCTCCCCAATAAGGATCTGGCATACCTAGTACCATGACTTCATGAATTTCCGGAAGCTGTAGCAGTACAGACTCTACTTCCTCTGGGAATACATTAAGTCCACCGGTCACCATCCTATTTTTAGAACGTCCTGCTAAATACAAGTAACCATCCTCGTCCAGATATACATAATCTCCAAGGATCAGCCAACCGTCTTTGAACACTTCCTTCGTTTCTTCGGGTAAATGATAATAGCCGCAGAACATCATCTCACTACGTATGTAGAGCTGCCCAGCAACCATAGCGGGTACTTCCTGACCATATTCATCCCGGACTGATATCTCTACCCCTGAAAAGGGCTTGCCAATGGAATTCATTTTCAACTCGTTATTAACATTCAAATAACTAATGTAACTTGATTCAGATGAGCCGTAATATTCATACATTTGTGCAACTTTAAATACTTCCTTACTCCTTTGCTTGGATGCTTCCGTCCACTTTCCACCTGAACTAATGATGGCTTGAACTTGAGTCTTCCCAGGGATCGCCTGCTCCAGCATGGACTCAATCATCGTCGGTACGACGAACAAGATCATATTAGGAAACTTTTCGCACAGTTCAAGAACTTCTCTTGCACTGAAGTGTTGTATCATGTGAAAGGTCGCGCCACTAGTCAGGCTCTGCATTAGTGCGAATAACGATAAGGAATGCACAAGTGGACCTGGTGCAATCATGTGCTCGATGTGGTCTAGTTCAAATGCTTCGCTTGTCGCTTCAAAGCTTCTAATCCATGATTCGTGAGTACGCATAAACCCTTTGGGCGTACCTGTTGTTCCTGATGTAAAACCAATGAATAATAATTCATTGGTGTCATCCATCATAGCTTCCGGCTTAAAAGCATCAATCCAATGGTCATAAGAACCTTCCTCTTTATCCCCAAAAGTTAGAACTTCTGTTTCTCTAGCCTGAAAGACTAGATTCTTAACGAATCTAGTCTCCGTAAACATCATTTTTGGCTTACACTCTTGAATAATCGTATTTACTTCTTTACTACTCCATTTCGGATCTAAGGGAACCGGTACACATCCTGCATAAACAGCCCCAAGAAATACTTCTACAAATTCAATACGATTCATCGACAAAATAGCGACTTGATCTTGAATGAGTCCATGCTGGAATAGTCCCTGTGCGATTTGTTTCATCCTCTGTACTAATTCCGAATACGTTCGGCTCTCTCTACCATGAGATAGGGCTATATGGTCCGGCTGCTGATATGCATAATCCAGAAAAGATTCAACTAGATTCATCTTTTATCACACCTATGTACAGATTTATGTTGAATTGTTTGATTTTACTTAACTATAAATTATCCGTTGTTTACTCTCTCTTCAATCGGGCTAACGGATTTCAATTGTGAAGCAATAATAGCTGCAATCACTGCTTTAATACAGTCTCCTGGCAAGAAAGCTGTCGCTCCCACAAGTCCTGCCCAGATGGATGTACCTGTGATCAGAGCCATAACCGGAGCACCGATTAAACTGATCAGCAATACACCGAATACGAAGTTGATGATGATCATTTTCCAGATGGTTAACTTTGGCCATATCTTCTCTGTTGCATATCCGATACAGAATACGGCCACTGGCCAGCTAAGGAGATATCCAACCGTTGGTGATACGAATACGGAAGGCCCCCCTCGTCCACCGGATAATAGAGGTAAACCAATCGCAATTAATATGATAAATAAAACGATACTGATCGTTCCTGTCTTTTTCCCTAAGAAGCATCCCGCTAACATAACGCCTAACGTTTGTACGGTAATGGGTACAGGGATAAAACCTAGTGGAATGGGCGGAATCAAACCAAGCACCCCAATGAATGCTGCAAATAAAGCTGCAAATACCATCTCTTTTGTTTTCACTTTTTGTCCTCCATTGCTTTGTTTCAAGTTTAGAATTTACTAGAGTCGACATCTATGTATGAATAAATAATATCCTGATAATCTTTTATTGTAAACCTAAATTTATTTTTTTTGGTTAACGTATTAGT
The DNA here is from genome assembly GCF_058781425.1 of Paenibacillus sp. FW507-14B1B. NCBI lineage: Bacteria > Bacillati > Bacillota > Bacilli > Caryophanales > Paenibacillaceae > Paenibacillus > Paenibacillus sp. FW507-14B1B. The sequence continues at coordinate 640,834 of NZ_JBYSWS010000001.1, forward strand.
AATCGATAGGGTAACAATCAGAATGTAGACTGCGTGAATTAAATAAAAAAACGGATTACTAAAGGGATATATTCCCGCAAGTAATCCGTAAAAAATACAGTCTGTCAATCATCCTTGATTGAGATACAGTTTGATATTTTTAACCTTCTCTTCGACAAACATAGGTTACTCAAAGGTACACGCTCTTGTTACGAGCCGGTGTAAGTAACCCTTGTTGTTCGTACTCCTATTCATATAAAGGGAATTGTGACGTGATCTCACGTACCCTTCCCAATATTTGATTTTTAACCTTTGAACTCTTCGGATTTTTTAAAGCAAGTCCTATAAACTGGGCAATTTCTTTCATTTCCTTCGTTCCTAATCCTCTAGTTGTCATCGCAGGAGTTCCAAAACGAATACCACTCGTTACTAAAGGACTTGCCGTGTCATGAGGTATTGCGTTTTTATTAGCCGTGATCCCCACTTCATCAAGTATGGTTTCAGCTTCTTTACCCGTGAGTCCAATCGAGCGCAAATCCACTAAAACAATATGATTATCGGTTCCGCCCGATACAATAGTTAACCCTTCATTTGTTAGTGATTCTGCCAACACCGTAGCATTTTCTAGCATTTTTTCTATATAAATTTTAAAATCTGGTTGTAGCGCTTCGCCTAATGCAACTGCTTTTGCTGCGATGATGTGCATAAGCGGACCTCCCTGTGATCCAGGAAATATCGCTTTATCAATAGCTTGTTCCCATGGTTTTTGGCATATGATGATACCGCCTCTTGGTCCTCGCAACGTTTTATGCGTTGTCGTCGTAACGAAGTGTGCATGGGGCACAGGGTTAGGGTGCAAACCTGCCGCGACAATTCCCGCAATATGTGCCATATCTACAAAGAATAGAGCCCCAACTTCGGCAGCAATTTGGGCGAATACCTCAAATTCAATCGTACGTGGATACGCACTTGCGCCTGCAACGATCATACGTGGTTGATGCTTATGAGCGAGCTTGCGCACTTGGTCAAAGTCAATACGCCCTGTTCGTTCATCAACACCATAAGGAACAAAATTGTACAATCTTCCTGAAAAATTCACAGGGCTACCGTGTGTAAGATGACCGCCATGGGATAAATTCATGCCTAAAATCGTGTCACCTGGTTTAACCGAAGCGAAATATACCGCCATATTCGCCTGTGCTCCAGAGTGAGGTTGTACATTCGCATGTTCAGCACCAAAAAGTTCGTTAACTCGGTGAATAGCAAGTTCCTCAATTCTATCGACATACTTACATCCCCCATAATATCTTCTTCTTGGATACCCTTCCGCATATTTGTTGGTCAGCACGGTAGCAGATGCCTCCATAACAGCAGGGCTTACAAAATTCTCCGATGCAATCAGTTCGATATGATCTCGCTGCCGCGTTAGCTCTTGACCTATAACATTAGCCACAGGTTTATCATATAATTCCAAATATTTCATGAACATCTTCCTTTCCATCCGAACATTTGTTATCTCATACTTTCGTGTTGCAGATGCAATGATTGTCATGATAGTATATCAACCAATGGATTGTTCTTACATATCCATTAATATGAGTTTAGTTCAGTCCATAACTACTACAAACCACTAGAGGTGAATGAATGCTAACCGTAAACCGAGATGATAAACGTCCCATATGGCAGCAACTTCTAGATCAAGCAATCCATAATATCACAACTGGAAAATGGCCACCGGGGGAATTGCTGATCCCGTCCCGTGAACTTGCTCAGTTAATTGGTGTTTCGCGTTCAACCATACAAATTGTTTACGAGGAGTTATTTAGCCGTGGGTACACTGTAACCTCACGTCGCGGTGGAACAAGAGTTAGCGAAGGGGCATCTGTGACTTCGCCATCAGAGAATATTCGAACACATGGTCCCCTTCCTCCTGAATTGCCAATATTAAACTCTGCCATTGGCCATTTACATCGTTGGTTCGGAAACAAAGATCATCAACAAGCAGAGATCAATTTCAGTCCACATGAGCCTTACCTAGATGAACTATTTCAAAAGAATTGGAGACAATCATTTTTAAAAGCCTCCACAGAAACAGATCTGGATCATTGGGCATATGGCAATGCCTATGGATACATACCGCTACGAGAACAGATTCAACGATATTTATCACTTGAACGGGGTATTCATGTGGATCTCGATCAAATCATATTAACCTCAGGCGCTCAACATAGTATTGATTTAATTGCCCAAGCTCTTTTAAATGAAGGAGAAACGGTTTCGGTTGAAGATCCGGGCTTCCCTGCTGCTTGGATGGCATTAAACTTTCGTCGTATGCAAGTTGCATCCGTTCCGGTTGACGAGTACGGGCTATGTGTAGAACATATTCACCCTGCGTCCAAACTTGTGTTCGTTACACCATCACACCAATGTGCAGTTGGCGTCATTATGTCGGAACCTCGCAGACAACAATTGTTACACTTAGCTTCTCAGAATCGGTTCTGGATTGTTGAGGATGATTACGATAGCGAATTTAGATATCGCGGCGACCCTCTTCCAACCTTGTTCAGCAAGTCACCCCAGAACACTTTATATATGATGAGTTTCTCCAAAATGGTTGCCCCTGGTATTCGGTTATCAGCAATCATTGGTCCCAAAGTGGCCATTCGTCAAATTGCGCAAGTCCATGAATTAACTTATCGTCATCTTCCGATTATGGAGCAAATAACGCTAACTCATTTCATGGAACATGGCCATTTCATGCGTCATATGAGACGAGTTCGAAATATATATCGTCGCAGACACGAGACGATGACGAAAGCCATCGTTTCGGCAGGTCTGAGCGAGCACTTTACTCTAAGTGGTGTAGAAACGGGGCTGCATATGCTTCTTGAAGCTGATAAATCATTTGACGAAGAAGAGGTCACGGACTTAGCATTGGAAAAGGGAGTACGCGTTTATCCTCTTAGCATGTATTGTTTAGAAAGTGATCGAAAAGGATGGGTACTGGGTTTTGCTAAAGTAGATGAAATGGCCATTAAGGAAGGCATTGATCGTCTGGCGGAGTTGCTTCTATAAACAGAGGCTTCTCCGCTAGGGTCGTCTTTTAATTTGTGATACCTTCCAGTTCTCTCAGTACATTACCTAATATAAAGACCGCTTGATCTATTTCATCATTGGTTATGTATAAGCTTGGCATAAATCGGATGACGTGCGTTCCTCCGGACAAGACAAGCAGCCTGTTCTGATGTAACTTCTGAATGATTGGAGCAACCGGTTCCGTAAACTCGATACCTATGAGCAGTCCTAACCCCCGAATCGCACGTATGATCGGAAATTGTTTCAAATCATTTTCCAGTTTATCTTGGGCATATGCACCCGCCTTCTTTGCTCGTTCAATTAATCCGTGTTCCATCAATGTTTCAATGGTAGCAAGCCCCGCGACTATAGAAAGAGGTGATCCGCCGAACGTGGATGCGTGGCTCCCTTCTGAAAAAGCCTCCCTAAGTTTTTCCTTTCCCATCATAGCTCCAATTGGAAGTCCGCTCGCCAGCCCCTTTGCCAGTGTAATGATATCCGGCTCGATTCCATAATGCTCGTAGGCAAACATACTTCCCGTTCTTCCTATTCCGGTTTGCACTTCATCGACAATCAGAAGAATCCCCTTATCTTTACATAACTTTGCTAGTTCTTGTACGAATTCTGGTTCAGCAAGATGAACGCCGCTCTCTCCCTGCACCAGTTCTAACATGATCGCAGCTGTTTTTCCTGAGATCTTGCTTCTTACACTCTGGATATCATTATAACGCGCATATAAAAACCCCTTCGGAAGTGGATAATATCCGTCCTTTACCTTCTCCTGTCCTGTAGCTGTCAAGGTAGCCAGTGTACGACCATGGAAAGATTGTTCAAACGTAATAATCTCATATCGTTCATTTCCACGTACACGTTGGTGGTACCTACGCGCACATTTGAAAGCTGCTTCGTTTGCTTCAGCACCGCTATTACAGAAAAAAACGAGATCCGCGCAACTGACGGTCACAAGCTTCTCAGCAAGATCTTCCTGCGCCTTGATATGAAACAAATTGGATACATGCCATACTTGCTCCAGTTGCTCCTGAATCCGTATCTTTACTCGATCTGGAATGTGCCCCAAATTACATACGGCGAGGCCAGACATACAATCCAAATAGGATTTCCCTTCATCATCCCATAGGGTTGTTTTATTTCCTTTCACAAGTGTGATCGGGAATTTATTGTAGGTAGGAAATAAGTAACTTTTGTTCAGCGTAAACACCACTCTTTCTGATACACTACGTCTCATATTGTTTTTTGTTCGGATTGTTGTATTCCACTCGGCTTGTATTGCCGTTTATAAAATTTTCCATGAATGAATAGATGTGCTGTCAAACCCGCGACTAGTCCCCAAAATGCACCGCCGACGCCTAGCAAGGTCACATTCGCAGCTGTTGCTAGAAACGTAATCAATGCGGTTTCACGTCCGGTGGAATTTGTTAAAGCACCCGCAAGACTACTACCGATTGTGCCAAGCAAAGCCAATCCCGCTAACGTTGCGATAAAGGCAGCAGGAAGAATCATAAACAGAGCAGCCAACGTTTCACCAAAAATACCAACAAAGATATAGAAAAAGCCACAGGTAATGCCTGCTATATAGCGCTTTGTTGAATCCTCATGCGCGTCTTTTCCTGTGCATATTGCGGCTGTAATGGCCGCTACATTAAATGCGTGCGAACCGAATGGTGCTGCTAGGAGCGAACCCAATCCCGTAATGGTCAGGATCGGATTTGCACTCGTCTTGAACCCGTCATTCCGCAGTACGAACATTCCAGGCATGTATTGTCCCGTCAACGTAATAATAAAGAGCGGCAAGGCAACACCTAATAAAGCTTGGAATGAAAACTCCGGAATGACAAATACAGGTGATGCGATTGCCAACTGGATTGTACTGAAATCCGCCTTGTCCATGCCAATTAAATAAATCAATCCGATTGCCAGTATGCCAACAATCGCATAGCGAGATGTAAACCGTCTTAATACGACATAAGTAACAAACATGAAAACAACAAGCAAGGGGTCAACTTTTGCTCCTCCAAAAGCTGAAATACCAAACTGTAGTAAAATACCTGCTAGAAGTCCTGAAGCGATTCCTGGAGGAATGAGCCGGACGAAACGTTCAAACATTCCTGATAATCCTAAAAGAATAAAACCTATAGCAGAGATAATATAAGCACCAATGGCTTCCGAGTAAGGTGTGACAGCTAATGCCGATACAAGAAAAGCCACGCCTGGTGTTGACCAAGCTGTAATAATCGGTTCCCGATATCGATAACTTAGCCATATCCCAGTTACCCCTACACCAATAGATATCGACCAAATCCAAGAAGCTGTCATTTCGGGACTCAATCCCGCGACTTTTGCTGCCTGGAACACAAGGATAAATGTGCCCCCGTAATTGACAATGACAGATATTAAAGCTGCAATCATCGGCGATATCACATCGCGTTTGCGCAGCGAAGGGTCTGTTATGTTCATAAGTGTTCTCCTGCCTCTCTCCTAATCGTCCTGCCTCACATTCTCATTCCAGTAAAAACCATCCGGCAAATAGCGTTGACCGAATACGCTTGTCCCTACGCGAATGATCGTAGCTCCTTCTTCGATAGCCACCTGAAAGTCACCAGACATACCCATCGAGAGGATGTCCATTTCAACACGCGGGAACTTTGCCTTCCTAATTTGGGTTTGAATCAATTTCAATAATCGGAAGCATTGCCTTGTCTCATCTTTTGTAGCATTCCATTTTCCAATCGTCATTAAGCCCTTCACGTTTAGCGTTTCGAACTGGGACAACTGTTCCACTAACTCCAGTGCCATCTCTGGAGGTGCACCAAATTTACTTTCTTCGTAAGACGTGTTTATTTGTACAAGAATATCTATGCTCTTGTTCTCTTTGACGAGCTGCTGGTGCAGAGCCTGCCCCAGTTTCAAACGGTCCACTGAATGAATGAGTGTTACAAATTTGACAACGTCCTTTACTTTATTGGTTTGCAAATGTCCGATAAAATGCCACTCCACTTGATTATCCTGATGCATGAGCGGAAATTTCCCACGAAGCTCTTGCACTTTGTTTTCCCCAAATAGCGTCTCCCCCATTTGTATAGCCATCTGCAGCTTTTCAAGAGGTACTGTTTTTGTCGCTAACAACAATTGCACGTCCTTAATGCTGCGCCCCGAGGCTTGGCAAGCCAATTCCATCTGCCTCCTCACGGCTTTAAGATTCTCCTCAACTAGGTGCCTCATGTTTTCTCCTCTCTTTCAGATCACGAATATGATTCATAACGATTAGCTTAGTAGAATTTGGATTGCAGTAAAACATCCAAAACCTTGAATTTTACAAGTCCATAATTACTCCACACATAAACCTTCAAATCGAGTAGGAAGCCACTCATTAATTGAGTAACCGAACTCTCACACCACTTCCTGCTATACGAGAGCAGCGGACTTTAACAGCCGAGTTATCGCCCAAGCCGGGCGCACACATGAAAAAAAGCCGCCTTAATGGCGGCTTGCATGTAAATCCAGTTAATTCTTTTCCTTCTGTTCCATAACACGCCTGTAAACAATATCTCTAATTTCATCTGAGTCAAAAGAATCGTTGCCAAAAGGTAGAAAGACTCCTCCTAGCATGACATAATAACCCCCTTTAGCTGTTTCAGGTATCATAGTGAAGCTAACCGTTGTGGATAGAGGCTTTTCGTCATCAAGTTTAATCTTTCCATCAAAACTACCCCAGAGGAGTGTATCACCTGACTTTAATTTCTCATGCTCCACAAGTGAGCTTTCGATGGCTAAATCATATTTAACCCCATTGATATAGAGTTCACCCATACCCTTCCCGACATAATAACCACCTTCTGGATACAATTCTTGTTTAACAACCAGTTTAGTACGATTGGGATCTATATCAGCAAAACTTTCAAAGCCGAATTTTTTGGCAGTTTCAAAATTTTCAAAGCCTGGAAGGACCACATTTACAAAATTCGCCTCATAATCAATCATAATCGTCTCTGTACCCGCAACTATTGGTTTATTATCATCAGGATCTTGAATCAAAGACAAACTAGCAATAACTACAATAAGAATAAATCCACCAATAATTATTAAAGCTTTCTTTCTACTCAACATGATTACACCCTTTTTTTCTATGTATTTGCCGTAACCCTAGGAAATTAGATAGGTTACAAGCGTAACACATTCCTCCCCATTCCTATCAATCCATTATTTTCTTATGAAGGACACCACGTTTGTATAAGCAGAATTGCAAGATGGATTGAACGCATAAAAAAAACATAGCACTTATCATGGAGACATAAATGAAATAAGATATAAAATTGATTTTAAAAAAGAATAGACTAACGAACATGCCACCTACCATACCCAGCATTAAATAGGCCAATATAATCGTTAGAATACCTTTAATCCCTTTTACACTAAAACGCCTATAAATTACACTATCAACAATAGGCGATAAAATGACTCCTAAAATCATGAAAATGAAGAAGCTTGGAACGAAATTGATAGCGAATATTCCCATAAATGAATAGTAATAAGTATGGGTAAGCCTATCGGATACTGGTGTGTATATTGTCCAAGAATTATAAGTTGTACATGCTATTGCTGATATAATTGCAGCCATGATTTTAATAACCACGAATTTGTACATTTTAGTCTCCCGCTTCCTGTTGATTTGATTGTATTGCGAATATTTAGACGGATTACTTTTATTTAAGTTGCATGTACACATCCATTTTTTGCTGTTACTATGAGTGCTGTACAAGTTGTACCAAATTATCATGTTGGAGGCTGTCATGGACTATTCATTAATCGAACAATTGGATCAGTGGCATGAAGATGATGATCATCAGCGTATTGTAGATGCGCTGACAGCTATCCCTGAGAAGGATAGAGAATATGATGCTGTCAATCGTCTGGGTAGAGCTTATAACAACCTAGGACTTTATGAAGAAGGACTCCATCAATTCGAAATAATCAGCGAGGCTGGCAAGCAAGATCCACTTTGGCATTTTCGGGTAGGTTATGCCCTTTATCATTTGAAACGATATGAGGATGCGCTTCAAGCTTTTCGTAAAGCTGACCTGTTAGAACCAGCTGATGAGAAGACCGAATTATGGTTAAGCTGGAGTCTTCAGAAGGCCGAGAAACAGCGAAAAGAAGCGCAAAGAATTGCTGCCAAGTTGAAAGCTAAGCAAGAAATTCTCGGAGGTACAACAAGCAAGGTTCCTTTCGCAAACATGTCATTAGATGATTTTTGGGATGACAGCGAGTATGCAAAAAATTCCTATCAATCCGATCCACCAACCGATGAACTCATCCAATCGATCGAACAAGAACTGGGTTACAAGCTCCCTTCTTCTTACATTGCACTAATGAAACACCAGAACGGAGGAGTTCCCAAGAATACCTGTTTTAGAACAGAAGAACCTACCTCTTGGGCTGAGGATCATATTGCGATTACTGGAATCCTAGGCATTGGTCGTGATAAGAGCTATTCGCTATGCGGGGACTTAGGCAGCCCTTTTATGATTGAGGAATGGGGATATCCAGATATCGGTGTTGTAATCTGCGATTGTCCTTCAGCAGGACATGACGTCGTGATGCTTGATTACCGAAATTGTGGGCGAGATGGTGAACCTGAAGTCATTCACGTCGATCAGGAAGATGATTATGAAATAACGTTCCTAGCGGATAATTTCGAAGCGTTTGTTAGAGGTTTAATAAGCGAAGAGGAATTCGATACTTCTGAGGAAGATAAGGAAGCTGATTTATATAGAGTCGCTAAAGGCAACTTTTCTCCTTTGTTAGAGGAGCTTTGCTCTCGAGTAACTGAAGTAGAACAGATTGAACAGAAAATTCGTAGGATCTGTACACAAATTGTCGAGGAAAAAGGTCACTTTTCTTTTCATGCCGATGAATTATCGTATTTGATGTATGATGTACAGTTTTGGTTATATATTAAGTCTTACCCTAATACGAGTCGCGATCAATACTTGGAAGTGTATCAAAATATCATCGCTTTTGGTGGTGAATTCGGTCAAGGTGGATATGCCCCTTCCTTTATTTCAGATTGGCTGGATCAACGTAAAAAGGAAGGTCAGATCATTCAGGATCATGGACGTGTACAATTTACGGATGCTTATGCTAAAAATGTGATTCAGCAGCTAAACCAAGCTTAATGCATCATTAGATCATGCTTATATTAGTAAACGTACAGCCCATTCTCTCTAAGAGAATGGGCTGTACGTGATAAACTCCATTTATATTATTTATCTGATAAGTGAACAGCTATCTGCCTATTAATCTCTTCTCGCTTCGATAACAACCAACTCGCATCGCGAGGATAGTTACGGAATGTAAGTGGCGATTCCAGTCCTTTTTCAAGCAGTTCAAGGACCTGACTACGTCCAATGAGTGACTCCAATAATTCACACGCTCGCAGATCTTGTAGTGCTTCATTGAAGACCTCCCACCTGATCGAATCGATCGGGCCTTCATGACCAGGATAGACAACAAAAGCATCTCCAGATGCGAATGCTCCACCAGCATCAGTCACTTGATAAGGGTCTATCGCTTCAAGGGAATATTGCGTATTCCAGAAATTGTAGCCCCAGTGAAGAAATCCTTGAATTTCAAATTTATAAAGTTGGTAGCCTAGAATTCGATTACGGGATGAGGGCATATTGAAAAACCTATTGGAAACTTCGACCGACTGACCACAGCAATAATAGGTCCAAAGCGGTTTAACATCGTGTTCCAAAAACTCCTCAATGTGATCATTGGATGGTATGGGTACTGGCACTAACCCTTGTTCATAGAAACTATAATCCGATAGCGCTTCTATAAATGGAAAATCCTCTAGATACTCTCTTAAAATCGACCGGGCACTCCGGTAATCTTCCAATTGATGGAGTGCCGGTTCATCAGAAACGTGAAAATAACATCTCTCCGTTAATCCGCGTTCCTCAAGATAAGAGGCGAGTGCCGGTAGAAATTGAGATAGAAAATGACGATAGGAATCTCCCTTAGCATCGGTATCCCAACCAAAAATTTGCTCTTCCTTCGCTTCACCATTCTTGTAGACTGTCGCTATAATTTTCGGTGCGTGCTTTGCCCCCCACTGCGTAAATAAATGTGAGAATTCAAAATATTGAATACCTACGCGATTGCACATTTCTAACCAACGAGATAGTTTATCGAAATTGAAACGATATTCTTCCTCCATTGTACACTCAACTTCTACGAGCTGTACCGTTGGCCGCTCTCCACCAATTGCCGTATCTAGGGGTGGGGTAAACAAAGGAGTGAGAAGCATGTTCACTCCATGTTGAACCGCTCCTTCTACATAACGTTCAATGAGCTCCCAATGTTTTTCCCCCAAAATATCAACCTTATAGTACGAAGCGATACAATCACAATGTAACCATTCGGAATGAATGAGCTTTTGTTTAGGTAATTCAGTAGATAGAACATCTAGAACGAAACGTTCACTACCAAGCTGTTCTCCAGCCTGATTTTCAAACGAAATGTTGATTTCAAAGGAAGGATCCATTTTACTATTCGTTTTGTTCCATTCAGCAAGCGATGGCAAGTTTATTGTCACCCATACCGATCTCCATTGTCCCGGATATGCACGAATACCTTCCTTCGGGATCGGTAACAGCTTATCGGGATACAGTCCCGGCGTCTTACGTAAAACATAATCGTCCGAATATGAGTAGGTTGGTAATTCCGATGGCGAAAGTCCAACCGAACGGATACTGACTTGAGATCCCAATTCAGAGGAAACGGATATGTAAAGAGGATGAATAGAAATTTCGGATCGATACGCAACTTGAAAGCTGAACGTTTCTGACCATAAAGCTGTTCCTCTGTGTAATGAGGGCTCGCTTAAGGTTTCATCCGGAAAGACTTTCACGAGCGAGTGTAAACAAGTCGTTTGAAAAAGCGAAGGTTGCTCTGACATATGTCTTTTATCCCCCTATCGAATTTATTGATTTTTATAAAATGATCATAGCAATTCAATTTTATTGTCGCAATCTTAACATATTGCCCTAAATATAAAAATATTGACCTCATTCACAAAGTGATTTTTGCCGAAATTCATTAAATAGCGTAGTATACGATATAAAGAGTAGAAAAATATTTACCGGAGGATTTTCATGCTAAACACAGGATCTTTTGCTTTTCGCTATTCAGACGACCTCCCAATCTTTCGGCTCGATTCACTCGGATGGACCAATGATGCTTCGACAGGGTATTTCAATGATGGGCAACATCGTCGCGACCATGGGCATGTTATCTTTCAATACACGTTAAGTGGCATGGGACGTATTGATCTTGATGGACAAACTTATGATCTTCCACCTGGACATGGATTTTTCGTCAGAGTACCTAGTCGTCATCGCTATTACTACCCTGTTGATGGAAAGGAACCTTGGGCATTTATTTGGCTAAATGCACGTGGAGAAGATGTGATTCGGATGTGGGAAAGAATCTTTGAGCGTCATGGATCTCTTTTTCAGATTAACGAAGCTTCTCAGCCCATCATTCTTTTTTGGAATCTATATCGAGCGGTATCCGTTGATCGGATTTCAGATCCATCAGAATTATCAGCTCTTTTATACAGGTGGATGATCTCATTTCTAGGACCTAACTTAAATGATACCTCAGAGGACACGGCAAAGAGCCATCAGGCGATTCTACATGCTAAACATGTTATAAGTGAAAAGTATGCACAGCCGCTTACACTAGACGAGATTGCTACAGAATGTGGCGTTTCTAGCTCCTATCTTTGTCGATTATTCCAAAAGGAACAATACGACTCTCCACTTACATATTTACAACGAAGAAGAATTGAAGCTGCTGTAACTATGTTACGGCGAACTGACGAAAGCATTCAGAGCATTGCTGCAAAATGTGGTTTCTCCAGTTCCAGTTATTTTGGAAAAGTGTTCCGCCAATACATGGAGTTATCTCCTGGTGAATTCCGTCGGCGTCAAGATTTATACCCGTTCGATACCGTATATTTGAATTAGATTGTCTATCAAAATAACAGGAGCACCTCTATAAAAAAGCAGAGGTGCTCCTGTTTTAATCATTTCATTATTCTTTTAGCATTAATGCTCAGCTTGATTTTCCTCTAGTTTTAATGCGTCCTTTTTAAATTGCTTATGGAAGACCACAGATAAAATGATGATAAAAATCGCCATTACGGCAGTAAGTAAATAAATAGGCTTATAAGCATGATGAGCAGCTTCTTTAAATGCTTCAAGCAATGCTGTACGCACATTTTCGGACGGGATTTGTGCAATATTAGATTGAATATCACTGTAGGAGCCCTTACTTAGTTTCTCGATCTGGTCTAGCGGTATTTTAGTTGTATCCACGCCATGTTCTTGTAGCTTCTCAGGAATGATTACCCCCATATTACTAAATCCCCGTTGAATAAATGCACCGAAGATTGTCGGAGAAATGGTCAATCCAATCTGTCTGGCTACAGAAAGTGTTCCGAGTGCTGAACCTTTTTGTGTACCTGCTGCATTTGATGTGAGAACAGTTAAAGGTGCCCCTAATACAAAACCAAAACCAATCCCTGCTATAACCGAGAATATAATAAACGTTGTCTTGGTATCTACGAATAGTCCAAGTCCTCCGTAACCGACAATTGCGATAATCCCTGCAAAAATCAAGGTTTTCACGGGTCCCTGTTTATCAACAAAGAAACCGCCCCCACCTGCTCCGATCCCTGATGCGATAGCAAGTGGCGTCATCCAATAACCTGAATTCTCTGCTGGAATGCCAAGTACCTGCTCCACAAAAGATGGAATGAATATAACCGCTCCGATGAATGTACCCGAAAGAAGTGCCATAATCATCGTTACTGCATAGGTAGGCTTACTTAATAAACTGTACGGTAGAATAGGATCGACTGTATCCCCCTGCTCGTTCTTTTTCTCCACAAAGATCAATACTGCAAAAATGATGACACCTGCAATTAATAACCCCAACACATTCAAGTTAAGTAAACTGTTCCACAAATTACCTGAACCTAGATTGTTAACGGCAAACATGATACTTAGAATTGAAAATGACAATAGGGAAATACCAAGGAAATCAATTTTAGCCATAACCTTGGATTTTGTTTCTTGTAAATAGAAAATGCCCCCGATCACAAGCAAAATACCAATAGGGACATTAATTAAGAACAGCCAATGCCATGTGCCCGTTACATCAATTAAAAAACTTCCTATGTTTGGTCCGATAACAGACGCGATTCCGTTCATACCACCAAGTAGACCGAGCATACTTCCTTGCTTTTCCTTCGAATATGTACTAATGACATGCGAACTTGCGATAATAAAAATACCTCCACCGCCAAAGGACTGAAAAAGTCGTGCTGCTAGGAAAAAGGTGAAGTTAGGACTTATCGCTACTCCAATAGAACCGATAGTAAAGATAACAATCTCAATTAAAAATAACTTTTTTCTTCCGAATCGATCAGATAATTTCCCGACAATAGGGGTCATGATCGCTAACCCTAAGGTGTAGAGGGTTATTCCCCAAGTCCCCTGTGTCGCACTGACTTCAAATGAAGAGTTAATACTAGTTAAGGCAGCACTGATAATCCCATTGTCAAGAGCAGCCATAAATACACCGATTAACAAAATTACAAAGCCGAGATTCATTCTTGATGATTTTTCATTATCCACTATGGATGCCCCCTCAATGTGTGTCATTATTATTGACTTTACCTTACTGATTATACTATGTATATACCCTGTATATAGTTGATACAAACTTGGGCGTATTTCACAATTCCCTTTTTACTTCTCTCCACCGATAAAGTTTTTACGCATGAAAATATAACAAAACAGCACCTTCAATTGTAATTTTGTATCTCACAATTGAGGTGCGTTTCAAACGATTAAATCGCATATCTCTCCGCTTTATTAAGTTTATTCATAAAACCCTCCATTCGATCGAGTGCCTCTAACAACTTCTCTGTTGAAGTTGCATACGTGCATCGAATATACCCTTCTCCGCCTGAACCGAACACGGAACCAGGTACGGCGGCAACACCAGCTTCGTTAAGAAGTCTCATGGCAAACTGGTCGGAAGTAAGTCCTGTGTGTACTATGGAAGGAAAAGCATAAAACGCACCCTGTGGCTCATGGCAGACGAGACCGATTTCTCTAAGTCCTTTAACGAACATCTTTCGACGTTCATCATACGCAGCCTTCATCTCTTCCTTCATCTCCATGCCGCTGTGAAGTGATTCGATCGCTGCAATTTGGCCCATAATAGGTGCACACATTACCGTATATTGGTGGATCTTTAGCATCCCGGCGATGAGTTCTCGATTACCACAAGCGTAACCGATTCGCCAACCCGTCATCGCAAATGCCTTAGAAAAACCGTTAATAACAATTGTCCGTTCCTTCATGCCTGGAAGTGAAGCAATACTAACATGCTGCTGATCATAAGTGAGCTCTGCGTAAACTTCATCTGAGATGACTACAAGATTATGCTCGATAACAAGCTTTGCAATCGGTAGCCAGTCCTGCTCGGTCATTACCGCACCTGTAGGATTATTCGGATAGTTCAGCATAAGCACCTTTGATCTTGGCGTTATTTTCTTCGCTAGCGCTTGTGCAGTGAGCTTGAAATGCTGATCTGCAGATGTCTCAACCTCCACCACATTCCCGCCATACAGGTGAGCAATCGGTGCATAAGCAATGTAGGTTGGCGTAGGCACAATGACCTCATCACCGGGTTCGATGAAGGTGCGTAGAGCCAGATCAACGGCTTCACTTGTTCCAACAGTTACGAGAATCTCACTCGATGGATCGTAGTTTATCTGAAAAGCCTGATCCAGATACGAAGCGATTTCTTCTCTTAACTCTAAGAGGCCAGCGTTAGGTGTATACGTGGTTCTCCCCTCGTTCAGAGCACGTATGCAAGCTGCTCGAACTTTTTCCGGAGTTACGAAATCAGGCTCACCGACTCCAAGTGATATCACATCATTATTTCCGTTAGCTAGTTCGAAGAAAGCACGAATGCCGGAAGGTGGTATCTCCAATACTCGCGGTGTAATGAACTCATTCGACATAACTCATTTCTCCTCGCTTGCTTTTTTGTTCTTCCCATGAGCAAGATATTATTCGATTCAACAACTGACTGAAAGTGATTCCTGCCGCACTCGCACTTTTGGGAAGAAGGCTGTTCGTCGTCATACCAGGCAATGTGTTTACTTCCAAAATGTAAGGGACACCCTCTCTCAACATCATGTCCACACGACCATACACGCTGCATTTCAATAGCTTATAACACGTTAACGCTGCTGTGCGAACACGGGCATCGACCTCATGTGGTAATGTAATGACCTGTTCTTCTGCTCCGCCGTCCTCATACTTAGCCTCATAATTGAACCATTCCGAATGCGCAGATCGAATGCCGATAATAGGCAGCAGTTCCCCATCTAGAATAGAACATGTAATCTCTTCACCTTTAATGTAACTCTCGATCATTACAGATTCATCCCAGCGAAAAGCTTCCCGAACAGCAGACAACAACATCTGTTCACTTGTTACAAGCTGTGTTCCGATACTAGATCCGCCAGAATTAGGCTTAACAATAACCGGATAACCGAGCTCTAAGACAGCTTTCGGGTCATATTCCTCCATACAGTTCCAGCAGAGCCAATCCGGTGTCAGAATTTCTTCCGCGCGAAGCAGTTTCTTCGACATATCCTTATTCATACATACGCTGCTCGATAATACTCCGCTTCCTGTATAGGGAATACCTAGCGTCTCTAGCGTACCTTGTATCGTGCCATCCTCCCCAAAAGATCCATGAAGTGCAAGTAATGCAATATCAATTCCTTTCACTTTGTGAATCAATTCATCCCGCTTCTCTATAACAATAGGTGTTATATCATATAAATCTCTATCCAAGTGAGCAAGCATAACTTCACCCGTTCTAAGCGATACCTCTCGCTCCGATGAAATACCACCCATAATGACGCCAACCTTCATGTCCGCACCTCTATCCCATAAGTTGTTTGGCTGTCTCGCCAATAATCCGAATCCCCTTAATAATCTCTTCGTCTGCAACTCTTGAGAAACCTAACCGCATCGTATTTCTTCCTTCATTATCCTTCGTGAAGAACATATCTCCTGGCGTAAAAACAACTCCCTTACTTGAGCACGCTGCAAGCAAATCTCTCGTATCGAAGTCTTTCTCAAAGGTGACAAAAAGGTGTAGCCCCCCATCGCCAGATAGACGCTCATATGGAATGAATTCTTCACAACACTGTTTCGTCCATTCATATTTTCGTTTATATTCCGCTCTAGCTTTCTTCAGATACTTCTCGAAATTTCCATTATACAAATATTGAAACAGGATCGACTGATCCACAGTAGATGTATGAATGCTACGAGCACGCTTGATACTTTCCAGATAATGAATCAGTTCTTTGTCTGCTAAAATCCATCCTACTCTAAGACCGGGAAATAAGACTTTGGAAAAGCTTCCTAAATAAATAACACTATTGCCCTGTCCCGCGGTTGCCATTAAGGGTGCCACATGTGAGCCGGAATAACGTAGCTCCTCATTAAATCCATCTTCGATGATCGGTACTTGATACTTCTGCATCAGCTTCATAAATAACTGTCTCTTCTGCGGCGACATCACAATGCCTGTCGGATTGTGATAAGAAGGAACGAAATATCCGCAGTCGAAAGATTTTTCAGATAGTGCCTGTTCCAGCTCCTGAAGATTGATACCGTCCGGCTCCATAGATATCCCCGTAATATCGAATCCATGCAGCTTCAGATTCTTAATGGCGGTATTATGCGTTGGATTCTCACAAATAACAGAACCATTCTTCTTGCTTAAAGCGGACAAGACGATATCAAATCCCTCAGTGAACCCATTCGTTATCAGAATGTCTTTGTCTTTCAAATCGACACCTTTGTGTGCCATATACCGGAGCAAGTATTCAATGAGTGGCTTATAACCCTTGGCGTATCCATAGTTAAGTAATACATTTCCCTCTAAAGACATCCGGTCTTGGAATGCCCGTTTCATATTATCAAGGTCGAATAAATTCTCATCAGGTGCAATGCTGGTGAAGGAAATTTTACCTTTCTCTGCACGTACACCACGCTCCATTCGATCTAGCTCCAACGCCTTTTTTGCACGGTCGTTTATACGATCACTCCAACTCAGCTCCCATGTCGAAGTTGGTACATGGCTTAAAGTTTCTGCGACATAGCTACCTTTACCAGATATGGTGTAGGCAAAACCATCATCCTCCAATCCTTCATAGGCGGAAATAATGGTGTTACGACTCATATGAAGTAGCTTGCTAAGTTCACGCGTGGAAGGGAGTTTTTGATGGGCATGTAGAGCACCTTTTATAATCAAACGTTTTACGTATTCCTTCACTTGAATAGATACTGGAAGTTCATCTATGACCTTGAAGTCATTAAACACTTTCATCGTCCTCCCACAATTCATTCTTACACAGTAGATCACATAACAAAAGAACCACCGTCCTCGATTTTTCAGACAGGAGTGGTTCTGAGATAGAATCCTTTAATAATGTCTTTCATTATACCTTATAACACATAAATGCTTACAGTCATACACTAGCGGCCTATACCCTGGTTTGTAGTTCTCCATATGATGTACGGTGCCGTGATTCTTGAACTCCGGTGCAATAACATTACAGATTAGGAGATGTTGTTATTGAAGTCACAAACAAAACTAACGGGAAGGGTTATTTTCCGCGGTGATCCAGATTATGAAGCGGCACGAAAGAATTGGGATCCCCATACTGACAGATTTCCAAAAGTGTTTGTTTTTGCACAAAAAACTCAAGATGTCGCGAACGCCATTAAATGGGCCCGTGAGAATCGTATCCCCATCCGGGCTAGAAGTGGAAGACATGCACTAGAAACCAATCTTTCACAGGTCAATGGAGGTATTGTAGTCGATGTAAGTGATATGAAGAAAATTAAGCTAGATAAGAAAAATGGAACCGTCATTGTTGAGACCGGCAATCGAGTAGGAAGAATAGCCAAAACCCTTGCTGCTCAAGGATTCATTGCCCCCTTTGGTGACAGTCCTACAGTTGGAATAGGTGGGATCACACTCGGCGGAGGAATCGGACCGCTACAGCGGACGATCGGCCTAATAAGTGATAACCTCATTGAACTTGAAATGGTGGACGCTAACGGAAAAGTGATCATAGCCAATCATAAACAAAACGCTGATCTTCTGTGGGCATCCCGTGGTGGTGGAGGCGGTAACTTTGGTATCTGCACCAGATACAAATTTAAAGTTCGTCGTGCTCCAGCAAAAGCAACCGTATATAAGGTTACTTGGCCATGGAATCAATTCGAACAAGTATTAAAAGCATGGCAACGCTGGGCTCCTTCCGTCGACACTAGACTTGGTAGTGAATTAAATATTGGGCCGAAAAAGGGTGGAAATGTCACCATGGAAGGCCTATTCCTCGGTTCAAAAGAAGAAGCTATTCGACTATTAAGGCCAATAACAAGTATCGGAACGCCAACAGAGAAAACAATTCGTTTATTACCTTATCCGCAGGTTGTTAACTTTTTGTTAGCTCCTGATCCGGTGCTTACTCAAAGGTACAGCAATCAGTTCTCATCTGGCTTCGCAAAGTGTCCTTTCCCCGACAAGGCAATTAAGTCGATGCGAGAATTTTTAGAAAAGGCAGAAGCCAATTCTACTGCAGGATTCTTCTTCCTGAACTGGGGTGGAGCCGTAAGTCGTGTATCACCAAAAGCCACAGCATTTTACTGGCGTAAAGCGAAATTTTACGTGGAATGGAACAGCTCATGGATCAAGCCTTCCGATGCCGCTAAAAACATTACTTTAACTCGCAACACACGCCGAAAACTACAGCCATTCATCGTTGGTTCCTATATAAATGTACCAGATCAAGGAATTAAAAATTCCGGACCCGTCTATTATGGATCTAACTTTTCTAGATTGCGAAAAGTAAAAGCTAAATATGATCCCAACAATGTATTTAACAATCCTCAAAGTATTCCCCCTGCTTGATAAATGATAATTCTATAAAAGATTAATGAGGTCTGCCAGCAAAACACGTAGTACAACATATTTAGGAATCTACGTGTTTTGTTGGCTATAAACAATATTATACGAACCTAACGTTTGTTGACTATAGTATCAAGTTTGTTATCTAGAGTTACCCGATCCTTCTCTTATACAATGAGCATAACACGATAAAGCCATTAAACACCGAAAGGAGTTACAGACATGGGCTCAATATCCAAGCCAAAAGAAAAACGAAAGCGCTTACGAATGCGTTGGCACAAGCATGATACAGAATTGACACTCTTGGCGTTGCCGACAACGATATGGTACATATTGTTCTGTTTCTTGCCTATGTTCGGAATCATTATTGCCTTCAAAAATTTTAGAATTAGCGGCGGTTTCCTCAGTAACGTATTCAACAGTCCTTGGGTCGGCTTTAAAAACTTTGAGTTTTTGTTCAAGTCGAATGACGCATGGATCATTATTCGAAATACCATAGGATACAACATTATCTTTATCATCACCGGAATTGTACTGCCTGTTCTTTTCGCAATCATGATCGGACTATTACATAGCCGAAAAGCTAGTAAAGTCTATCAAACCATGATGTTTCTCCCCTACTTCTTATCTTGGGTTGTTGTATCCGCTGTAGGCTGGGCATTTCTAAGCTTTGACAAAGGGATTGTTAATCAGACACTTGTCAGTCTGGGCAGTGATCCGATCAACTGGTATATGGCGCCCGAATACTGGCCTTACTTCTTAATTCTGCTGAACATATGGAAGGGATTAGGTTATGGCATGGTCATTTACCTGGCAACCATCACAAGCCTTGACAGCACTTACTATGAAGCGGCAGTCATCGATGGAGCTTCTATATGGCAACAGACGAGATTTATTACATTACCCATGCTTAAACTCGTGATCGTCATGATGTTCATACTAGCCGTTGGGCGGATATTCTACACCGATTTTGGGTTATTCTATCAGGTCACAAGAGATTCGAACTCTCTCTTCAACGTATCTACCACGATTGATGTCATGGTTTACAAGCAATTAAAGAGCGCTACAGTCGGAATGGCATCTGCTGCTGCATTTATACAATCAGTTCTAGGCTGTGCAACGATATTAATCGCTAACTGGATTGTTCGCCGAATTGATCCGGATAGCGCGATGATGTAAGGAGGTTAGGATATGGCAACGAGAACCGCTTATGATTCGGGTCTTGAGAGATTTAATCGTACAAACAAAATCGTGAACATCTTGTTCAACCTCATTTTTATTATTTTGGCGCTGCTATGTGTCATACCTGTCATTGTTGTACTATCGATTTCACTATCGAGTGAGAATTCCATTCGCGAGACAGGATACCATCTGTTGCCCGTTGCTTTTTCAGGGGAAGCTTACGCTTATATTGTTAACCAAGGCTCGATGATTCTACGTGCGCTAGGTGTATCTGTCCTTGTTACTTTGGTCGGTACAGTTCTAGGTGTATTGCTTACTACCTCAATGGGCTATGTCATTTCTCGACCGACCTACAAATTGAAGGGCTTCTTAACCTGGGTAGTATTCATCCCTATGGTGTTCAATGGTGGTCTGGTATCTAGTTATTTTATCAACTCGAATCTATTAGGATTAAAAGACAGCGTCTGGGCACTCATTCTCCCGCTGGCTGTCTCCTCTTTTAACGTGATTATCTGCAAAACCTTTTTCAAAACTACGATTCCTGATGGATTGATTGAGTCAGCAGAAATAGATGGCGCAAGCCAGTTACGCATCTTCTTCTCGATCATCCTTCCGATCTCGCTGCCGGTGATTGCAACCATTGGTCTGTTCCTATGCTTTGCTTATTGGAATGACTGGTTTCAATCGATGTTATACATCGATAACCAGAATCTATATTCTCTGCAAGCCCTACTTAACAGCTTAATGAGTAATGTTGATGCACTCGCCAAGAATGCCGCAAGCATGGGGGTCAGCTACGCCGTACTCGTTGCTACCATGCCGAAAGAATCAGCAAGGATGGCAGTGGCCATTCTCATTGTTCTGCCTGTAGCTTTCGCCTACCCGTTCTTCCAGAAATATTTCATTTCGGGTCTCACGGTTGGCGCAGTCAAAGGCTAATAACGAAATAAACCAAACTCACTTGGTTTATGATAGATCACTGTTCGTCTAAGACGGTGAAACAAATTCCTAAAGGGGGAAATTGCAATGAAGAGATCTTTAAAGTTCATCTCTATTCTGTGCGTAATGACATTCATGTTGACTGCTCTAGCAGCCTGTGGGGGTTCGAAACCAGCACCAACAACAGATGGAGGCACAACACCAGACACACCCAAGGAAAACACAACCGATAGTAAGGACATCCCAACTCTAGTCTGGTGGACCATTGGCGGCCAAGTCCCTAACAACTTTGACAAAGCAGTTGAAGCGATGAACGCCTACACAGCTGAGAAAATTGGTGTGAAAGTTGATATTAAAGTAGCTAGTTGGGGTGAATGGGATACCAAAATCAACACGATTGTGAATACAGGGGAACCATTCGACATCATGTTCACCAACAGTGGAAAATACAGCAAGCAGGTCGCTATGGGTGCTCTTGCTGATATTACCGATTTGGTTCAAAGTGAAACGCCTGAGTTATACAAGTTGATACCTGAAAAAGTATGGGAAGGTACAAAGATTGGCGGGAAGTATTATTCCGTTCCTACTTATAAAGATTCAGCACTAACACAGTACTGGGTATTCGATGATAAATATGTACAGAAATACAACATTGATATCAATAGTATCAAAACTCTTCAAGATCTTGATAAGCCTCTACGCGCTATGAAAGCTGAAGGCAAAAGCTTCTATCCATTGCCAATGACACAAGGTGAAGGCTTAAATGGTTTCTTTAATGCTTATGACGATTTGACACTTGGTTTCGCTCCAATTGGTGTAAAAGCAGATGATGCATCACGTACGGTTGTCTCTGTCCTTGAACAGCCCGATATTATGAATAACCTCAAACTTCTTCATCAGTGGTACCAAGACGGACTCATCAACCCAGATGCTCCGACCAAGACGGAGAATGACAAAGGTAGACCGTTCTTTGCAGCTCAGGCATTTCCTGGTGCAGAAATAAGCTGGCAAATTAACGATGCTGTTCAAAAGTATGTTATGGTTCAAAACTATGGACCTATATACACAACAAGTACCATCCAAGGTTCTCTTAACGCGATTTCGGCGAACTCTAAATATAAGAAAGAAGCACTGAAGTATCTTGAACTCGTGAATACTGATCCAAAATTGCGTAATATGCTGGCATTCGGCGAGTTAAGCGTAGACTACCAAAATGTTGATGGTGAAAAAGTGATTGAGCGTACTTCGGATACTTGGCCACTAGCTGCTTATACACAAGGTACTTTCTTCAACTTAGCGGTCAACAAAGGGGCTCCTGAAGACCAATGGGAACAAGTTAAAAAACTGAATGATGTAGCTACATCATCCACAGCACTAGGATTCGCACTCGATATTACAGATCTTCAAACAGAGGTGGCCAATTGCCAAGCGGTTTGGGATAAATACAAATATGAGTTAATTACAGGTGCCTCTGATCCAGAAAAAATGGTTCCAAAGATTACAGCTGAATTAAAGTCCGCAGGTATGGATACGATTATGAACGCTGCACAAGAACAAATTAATAATTACTTCAAGTAAAAATTTGATTCTTGCGCATCCCTTATTGAGATACACTCTATAAGGGATGCTTTTTTCTTATGATCTATGAAACTGTATAGTAATCATGTTAAAGTGATGGTGAAATATCGCTAGCTTTCAGATGACCTACTGCAATTGAGGTGTCGTATGAGCTCATTTTTACAAATTAAAATTTATCGCCAAAAGTTTATTGCTTATGTCATCTTCGTCCTGACTATTGGACTCACACTTGGGATTCTGACCTTTATTATGCTTCTGAATCAATGGTTTAGTGATGCCCGAATTGAGACTGCTAAAGCATTCGCCGGTGTTGAGAATGGGCTACAATACGATGCGGATCGAATAGAAGCTTACATGCAGCGTATATACTCCAATCGTGGACTCATGGATGATGCTCGAAGCTTTTTAAGTAAAAGTGCCGAGGGGTACTTAACGGACAGACTTCACAATAGTCATTTCTCTCAACCCCTTGTCTCTTTTCCTGAGGACGTTAAGACTTACCTGTACAGCTGGGCGCAAGGTGAAATTACGCAGATCAGTTTACATACCTCTCAATATGGTAATGTCATAACTTTCAATGATAACGGAAGTGAAAGTTTCATGTTCGGGGTACCGAATACAGATGTAACATTTCACGATACGCTTATAAAAGGGTTCGTTTATCGCAAAAAACTAACAGATGGACCTCTTCATTCTCAGGAATTCGGAGAGTTACGATTCTTAGTTAATAGTGAGAAAATCTTCAAATCGATACAGAATTATCAGTTAGGCAAGACTGCAACAGTTAGTCCCTCAGGCGAGATCTACCTCATAGGGAATAATCAGGACCCCGAATTGAAGGAACTATCTCTTCAAGTGGCGGCCAATGGACGCAGTCATGGTTTTATTTCAAAAGGTCCTTTGAAACACATTTTTTTTGTCACCTTTTCATCTAGCAAATTCAATTTCAAATTCGTAAATATTGTTGATATATCTCTATTGATTCAGCAGCATGTAGGGATGATACGTACAATCCTGCTTATTGTATTAACAACGGTAGTTAGTGTTCTCCTACTTATTGTGTATAATATGCGCGATGACGCTCGCTTCCTTCACCGAATCATTCAATCGATAGGACGCGTGAAAACAGCCAATTTCACACCTAATCGCCCTGCTCGTTATCGTCGTAATGAATACGGAATGATTGCACGTGAATTAGATGATATGATTCAGCAGTTAGATAAACATATTCGGAACGAATATTTATTTAAAATAAAACAGCAGGAAACTGAAATGAAAGCGCTTCAACACCAAATTAACCCTCATTTTCTATATAACACTTTAGAGGTTATTCGCTCCACAGCACTCGTGAATCAAGATCGAGACACAGCTGACGCTATTGCAACACTTGGGTCTCTCTATCGAGAAATTGTAAAACAGGAGAACATTATTTCGATTGAAAGCGAGCTGGAATTGCTCCAGAAGTATTTAGAGATCATGGAGTTTAAGTATCCTGAGCGCTTCTATTATCAAGTCAATGTAGAACCAGCATTACTCTCGATTCCTACCGTTAAATTCTGGATGCAACCTTTGGCCGAGAATTTCTTCCTTCATGGCTTTATCGCTAGTCATGAGTTTAACCTCTATATTGTTAACGGCTTTGAAGCTGAAGATCACTATGTATTAGAATTTGTTGATAATGGGCGTGGTATTCAGACAGAACGTTTAAATGCGATTCGAAGTACACTGTCCAACAATGAAGATCATTCATCGAAGAGTATTGGATTACGAAATGTAAATACGAGACTCCTCTTCTTCTATGGCAACAGCTTTTCTATGAGAATTGAGAATAACAAAGAAGCTGGAGTGAAGATTTCTGTCAGGATTTCTAAAGAGGTGATTGAACATGTACAGACTGCTAATTATGGATGATGAACCTCAGATTTTGGAGGGCATGAAGCGAATTCTGGACTGGGAACAGTATGGGTTCGGACGGATTGAAACCTGTGAATCAACTGAATCAGCCATATCTAAGGTTGTCGACATGATGCCGGATATCGCTATATTTGATGTCTGTGTTGGTAAGAATCTCGGATATGAGGCGATACGAAAACTTAACGAACTACACGTCCCCACGAAATATGTCATCATGAGCGGCTATAGTGAATTCAAGTATGCCCAAGAAGCTATTCGCTGCGGTGTCAAAGATTATCTGCTTAAGCCCATTGAACGTACTAAGCTGCAGCAAGTCATTGAGAAGATTATTGTTGAAGATCTGGGTGGTACGATAGGTAATCATAGCAATGAGCGCAACAATATGGATCCGGTACTCGAGATTAACTATGATCGTCTATCGAAGCTGGTTAATCGTATTCTCCTAATGATCAAAACAGAGTACGCTCAGAATATCACCTTGAAATCGGTGGCAGAGCGTTTTCAAATGAACAGCACCTACCTGGGTCAAATATTTCTTAAAGAAACAGGAATAAAGTTCTCGGAATATCTAATGGCTTACCGGATGCTACTCGCGAAAGAAAGGGTTCAATCAACAGATGAGAAGATATCTTATATCGCATTTTCTGTTGGATACAACAATCTCAATTATTTCTATACACACTTTCAAAGCTTTTTCGGAAAATCCCCTTCTGATCTGCGGTGAAAGCTTATTTAAGAATCGGCAGAAAGGAGTATATCCGATGCTAAAGTGCTCTAGACAAAGATTTATTATTATGATGATCATCGGTCTATTAGGGGGACTCTCTTTGTATATGACCGGTTGTATCCAGGAGCCTAGCAAGAATGATAAAGAGAAGTTTACCGATGAACCTGTTAATCTAATTTATTACACCATTGGAGAACCGGACAAAGACCTCCAGCTTGTAAATGCTAAGATCAATGAAATCATGGTGCGTAAAATCGGCGTGACAGTAACTTATATTAAGGTAGGCTGGCAAGAGTACGAGGATCGACTGAACACGCTTATATCTGCCGGAAGTTCTTTTGATATTGCTTTTGCAACGAATTATTCAACCACAGCTATGCAAGGGGCATGGCTGAAACTGGATGATTACCTAATGAGTCTAGGTAAGGATATGTATGAAAGTGTTAATCCAACCTTTTGGCAAGGGGTTCGGATGAAAGATCGGGGTATTTATGGAGTACCTACCAATAAAGAGCTTGCTGTCCGTGATCACTGGATGTACCCTGCTTCGATCGTGAATAAGTACAATATTGATATCAAGAACTACAATACACTGGAATCGCTCGAACCATTACTTCAGATGATTCAACAGAAAGAGCCTTCATACATACCTATGGAATTGGATCAGGATTCACATAATTTCTTCGCACTCTATGGCTACGAATATATTGTGAACAACAAAGTTCCCTTGATGGTGAAGTCATTAGATCCGAATGCTGGGATTGTAAATATTTTCGAAACAGAGGAAGCAAGAAAAGTATTAGACACGTTACGGAGTTATTATAAACAAGGCTTTATTAATAAGGATGCAGCGCTTCGGGAACCTGGTGGGCTTAAACGCGGGGCTAAAGTATTCTGGAAATCTTCAGGTGGCGGCCCGCTCTCAGATACGACATGGAGTAAAGATCGTGGTTATAAGGTTGTATCCAATCCCGTAACCCCTACTGTTGTTACAACAGAATCGGTTCGAGGAGGCATTATGGCCGTGAATGCAAATACCAAACATCCTGTAGAAAGCATGAAGTTTCTAAACCTACTCAATACCGACACCGAAATACGCAACCTATTCAATTATGGAATTGAAGGTATACATTACAACCTAAGTGAACTTGGACAAGTCGTTCCTATTCCTAGAAAAGATAGTGAAGGCAATCCGATTCCATATGCTCCAGCAAGCTATGCAGGAGTTCAATATACCCAAGGCAACTGGTTTATTCTAAAAACCATGGGTGGTGATAACCCGGAACCTATCGATAAGTGGGATCAGTTTATCAGATACAATGAAGAAGTTATCAATTCTTCGGTACTTGGATTCACTCCGGATCTATCCAAATTAAGTATCCAAATGGATGCTATTAAAACGGTCTGGAAAAAATACTATCCAAGTCTTATGACAGGTTCTGTTGATATTGACTCCATCCTACCTAAGTTTAACGCAGAGCTAAAACACGCGGGTATTGATGAGGTAAGAACTGAAGTGCAAAGGCAGCTGGATGCTTGGCGGGGAGTGGTTACTTCCTCCCCTCCCCTTCCATCAATCCCAACCTTAAATCATGAGTAGCTAACCTTCAACTACATCTGCATGTAAGTCTGTTGCGATTTCAATCATTTTGGGCACAACTGCTTCGCTTGTCAGGGCTACATATATATCTCCCATGTAAAGACGAAATGGAATCTCAAGTTCGCCATGCTGCCACATGAAAAAATCCCCCTCGACTGACATCGTACTCTCCGGTCCTTTCACAGTAAGAATCGAAGAGTATGTGAAGTCTGGTTTGGATTCAAAATATTGTTTACATTCATCCAAAGAAATGGATTGCTGTTCACAATTCTCTTGCATGGATCGTGTTATTCGAAAACGTTGATTCATCATTATGCCTCCATCATTGTTTGTTCATTTAAAAACATATTTTCTCATTCTCTTAAGCTACTGTCAAAACGTATAAAAATGGAATGTTTTTAACGTTTTTTCTTTTTTTGTTTTTATTTCTCCTATTAATACATTGTTTTAGTAGATAGGTTGATAAGGTTGGTGGATTTTTTCGAATTAACTAAGTTCGTGTATATATTTTGTTTTATTATTGTGAATTTTTCATATGATGAAATAATCACTTGTTAAAAGTGAATTTCACCTTTAAACGTAGAAATAAGCCCAGGAAGAAAGCGATCAAGCTTCCTACCTGGGCTTATTTGAATGAAACAGCGACTTCCGTATTAGCCTTTTACAGCTCCTTCGGTCAAACCTTTCTCGATAAACTTCGAGATAAATAAGTAAACGATTAATACTGGAATTACGGTAAGAGCAACTGCTGTAGCCATCAATCCAAAATCCGTGCCGTATTGCGAACTGATCTCATTCAATAAAGCAACGATTGGACGAACATTCTCTTTATTTACAAAGATCAAAGCAGAGAACAAATCGTTATAAGACCACAAGAATACAAAAATACTTACTGAAGCAAATGCCGGTCTTGTAATTGGTACAAACAGCTTAATAAACATTTGCCATCTATTACATCCATCTATGAAAGCAGCTTCTTCAAGTTCTTTCGGAATCGTTGCCATATAACCTGCGATAACGAGAATGGCAAAAGTTAAGTTACCTGCGGTCTGAGGCAAGATCAGTCCCGAATAAGTGTTAACTAAACTTGTTTTAATCAAAATCTCATAGACAGGAACAACCGTAGCAAACGCAGGGATTAACAATGTTGCGTAGAGGATTGAAAAAATCGTCTTTTTCCCTCTGAATGAGAATCTAGACAATACATACGCGGTTAATCCGCCTAACAGGAGTACCAACAATACGGTACTGCCTGACATGATCAAACTGTTAATATAGCTTCTACCAATATTAATTCGATCAAATGCATTTTGATAGTTTAGCCAGATCGGATCAAAAGCGATCTTAAATGAATTATTCATAACATCCCTAGATGCTTTAAAGGAGTTATTTACAATCCAAAACAACGGATATATCGTTGTCATAGCCCAGGCTGTCAAGATAACATACATGAGGGCGCTGCCAATACTAAATTTTCTACGTTTTACATGCCGCACTACATGTTCTTCCTTAATGACTTGCTGCATAATACTACACCCCTAATAACAGCTTAGTATGTAATTTCTTCACTTTTTAACAAGCGGTTGGCAAGAAGGGCAAGCAACACGCCGAAAACAACCATATAGATCGCAACGGTTGAACCATATCCAAAGTTTTGATCCACCATCGCTTTTTTGTACATATACGTTCCGAGTACTTCTGTACCATTCTGACCAGAAGTAATAACCCAGATAAATTCGAATACCTTCATCGTACCCGTGATAGCTAGTGTAACAACGACTTTAATATCACTTAGAATCAATGGGATTGTTAACTTCGTCGTTTTCTTAAACCCTGTTATTCCTTCAAGTTTAGCAGCTTCGTAAAAGTCAGCTGGTATCTTGGACATCGCCGTCAAGAACAATACAAAGTAGAAACCAACATAATGCCATACGGTCGGGATCGACACCGCTCTCAGTGCATTACTCTCATCAAGCCACAGCACTTTTTCGATACCGAAGTTAGCCAGTATGTTATTCAGGAGTCCAAAGTTATAGTTATAAAAAAGGACAAACAATAAAGAAATTGCCGTTCCGGATATTACAACTGGAAAGAAAAATACTGTTCGGAAGAATCCTTTGAGCTTCGTAATATTATCAACCATAACCGCAAGAACTAACGCGATACCTACCTGGAACACAATAACATATAACATGATTTCCAACGTATTTAATGTTGCTGCACCCAGGAGCTTATCCGTAAATAACCGCTCGTAGTTATCCCACCCAATGAATTTCTTGTCAAAAAAACCAGATGTACGATAAAAGCTGAGATACAAACTTTTAAAGAACGGATAGTACAAAAATACAGTTAAGAATAGAGCCGTTGGAAACAAAAACATCAAAATATACTTCCGATCACCCTTCATAATTATCACCTTTGATGTTTATTTTTCTTGATTAATGAATTAAATGATTGCGCCGCCCAAATGATTCAGAGGGGCGGCGCAATAACATATAGGGTACCGTATTAACGATTTAACCTATTTCTTGTTAGCATCCTCAGTTTTCTTAGCATCTTCTAGCGCTTGCGCTGGAGTTTTAGCACCTGTTACAACTTGTTGTACGCTAGCACGAAGATTAGAGAATGTTTCTTGGGATACTTTACTATCAACTGGTGCGCTGATGGATTTAGCATTTTGAAGCATTGCGAAACCATCAAGAGCAGCCTGTGGTAAACCAGCAATTTCTACATCCGCTGCAGGAGTACCGCCGTTTGCTTCAGCGATTTTTTTAATGCTATCAGGGGATGTCATAAATTTAAGTAATTCTATTGTCATATCTTTTTTATCTGCATTGTCATATGCTGCTTTGGAAACGTAGAATCCAGAACCAAAACCACCAACGATGTCGTTACCGCTTCCTGCTCCACCAGGAATAGCTGGGAAAGGAACTACAGTAGTGTTACTCTTCACATCTTCGTTCCATCCACCTATTGCCCATGATCCTTCAATAATCATTGCAGCGAGGCCTTCACTGTAATAGTTACCCGCCATACTTAAATCGATAGTAGCAGCATCTTTAGGGAATGCGCCCAGATCATAAAGCTCTTTCATTCCAGAATATGCTTTTTCCCAATTTGGTTCGATGCCATTAGCCAGACCTTTATCTTGACCTTCTGGACCAGCAGCAGCAAGAATCGTGTGCTCGATCAAATAGTGAGATTGGTCAAATGGTACGGAAAGAGGAATAATACCTTTTGCAGAAAGAGTCGTAACAGCTTTCTTTAGGTTTTCCCAAGTAGTTGGAGCTTCCAAACCGTTCTCATCAAAAATCTTTTTATTGTAGAACAATCCTTCATAGAAACCAGTTAGTGGTGCAGCATAGATGTTTCCATCTTTTTGCTTAGCAAACTCAAGTGCATTCTCACTGAATCCATTTTTCCAATCCGCGTTCTCATCAAGGATTTGGTTCAATGGAACAACTTTACCTGCGTTCACGAAACCTTCAGCATCAGCTCCGATAAAGTAGAACAACAGATCTGGTTCATTGCCACTGTTCATATCTGTGTTTACTTTTGTTCTGAAACCGTCATCATTTGCAGACATGACATCGTTTTCAATTTTTACATTTGGATGTTTTGCAGTAAAGTCATCCAATAGAGCTTTGAATGTTTCGCGAGCTGCGTCTGTACCACCAAATGTCGAGAAGACGCGAAGAGATACTTCCTTAGCTGGTTCTTCTTTCTTAGTCGGCTCCTGTGCCGGTTTGTCACCTTCACCTGCAGAATTGTTAGAGCTTTTATTACCGCATGCAGCCATAAACATGCTGAGCAATAATATTAAGCTCAAAAGCATTAATGAAGACCTTTTCATCTTTGAATCCCCCTAAGTATATTTGTAACAACCAGAATCTCTAGCTGTCTTAATAAAATATTATGCCAACGTTGATCGTAATCAAAGGGGGATATTCCTCTAAATAAGGGGTAAAAATTAAAGCTTGTAATTTGCTCAATCTGGATTTATGATGTGTCTTTTGTCTATGTATATGTAACAAAGGAGTCCTAATCTGGAGGTTTTTTACGGATGAAGTACATAAGGCAGTGATGAGTTTTTATCTGTTGTGAATTTTTCATATGATGAAAATATAATATAATTAGTATTGTTAAAAACAGGATTCATACCTTTCTTCCCCACAAAAAAAAACGCCTAGAGGAGGCGTTTTTTTTTGAGTTATCATTTAGCTGAGCAAGCTCTTAATCATGAAGTAATTAGTCAGTAAGATACTATTTCTTTCCACAGACTGCTTATGGATCACCCTGTAACCATTACGTTCAAAAAAAGGTTTTGCGGTGATACTTGCCTCCGTATCTATTTCAGTTAACTTGAGCTTCCTAGCCTCATTTTCTAGATTCTGTACTAATGCTGTAGCAATCCCTTGCCTTAGATAGTCTTTATGAACGTATAAACGGTCCAGGTGTCCATTACTAGTCATATCTGAAAACCCAACGATACTCTCTCCGACAAGTGCAACTAAGGTGATATTGCGATGCATAGACTCCCGCCATCGTTCAAGTTTTGTTACCTCTTCTTCTGGAGGTGCCCACACATTGAGCTGCTCGATCGTATAATCTTTTTTATTTACCGAATGAACAGTATCGTAAAACAAATTCACAATCTGAGTTATATCCTCATCTTGAAATCTTCTTAACTTCACAGCTCTCTCCTCCAGTCTACAAAAAAAAGACACCTTCATAGGCATCTTTAAAATAACTTATTAAATTTCCTTTTAGGAAATTTTAATTCCTTTTAGGAAATTTTAATTCCTTTTGCAAGAGCCTTCATATCATGATTCGAGTTAACCAGTTGGGGCAGCGTCTTAATACTTCTGATCATTGGTGAGCTGCACTGATGGCATGTTGGCTGATGCTCAAAGGCAAAATTATCACGAATCCAGCCATTGCACTCTTCCTTCTCACATGTCCAAACCGCGGTCTCTTCTTGAGGAAGCTCTTCTAACGATTTTTTTCTGAAGTACATCCTAACCCCTCCTTAAAGTAAAAACTGCCCTTAACTTTATGGGTTAAGGACAGTTTCTTTATTCATAGATTTACAGTTTTACAACGTTCTCAGCTTGTGGACCACGGTTGCCTTGAACTACGTTGAACTCAACGCGTTGGCCTTCGTCCAAAGATTTGAAACCGTCGCCTTGGATTGCTGAGAAGTGAACGAAAACGTCGTTGCCGTTTTCTACTTCGATAAATCCAAATCCTTTTTCTGCGTTAAACCATTTCACTGTTCCTGTTTCCATAATGTAAAAACCTCCAAAATTTTATTAACATGCTCTTCTGAAATTATAGCGTACAAAATAACAAATTCACATATTGAAAAAGTTGCCAAGCATAAGTCGCAACCTTTTCAATATGTGAATCACAAGGTTTTCTTATTTGCTATGTACTTATAATACCACACAAACGAAACTTTATGCAAGGCATTTCGCTTTTTTATTTAACCGCCTAATAAACCAACAAATTATTAAGCGGTTCAGAACGATTCTAATTCTTTAGAGTTAACATAATAAATATGATGTGACCGCTTCTAATTACTTTTAATAAATCCTTAAACTTTGCCCACCCAATCTGGTTTGGCTACCTCTGTCCATCTTGAACGGATTTCATTGTATTCATCTTGAGTCAATCGTCCTCCATCCAATAACATCGTTGCATTCTGTTCCCATCGATTGGGATTAGACGTTCCAACAATGGCGGTTGCAACTCCCGGAACGCTTAGAGCGAATTTGAGGGCTGTCTTAACTCCGAGTTGAATATCCTCCAAAAAATCGTATTTCAGTTCTTTGAGACGTACCCAGTATGGATAGGCATACGCTTGTTCACTAACTATGTCATTTTTCCATGCTACATTAGCAATGGGCCTCTTAGCGATCACACCCATGCCTCTTTTTACAGCTTCGGGGACAGTGAGTTCGATTGCTTCTTGGTCTGCGATATTTACAGAGGTCTCAAAACTATCAAATACCCCTGTCTTTATCGCATATAACGCATCTGTGTGATCACCGCTATATCCAATATACCTCGTTTTCCCTTGCTCCTTAGCCCTCTTTAGGACCTCAATAACCTCTCCTTGTCTAAGTATTTCTTCTGAGCAACTATGAAGGTGAATCACATCAACATAATCAACTTTCAGACGCTTCAGACTCCGATCAATGCTCTGTTTGAGCATAACAGGATCCCAATCCGAATAATCAAAGCCAGAAGCATGGCCACATTTGGTTAACAGATAATAATCTTCTCTTCGGCCCACTAAAGATTTACCTATCAATTCCTCACTATTCCCATAACACTCTGCTGTATCTATCACATTCAATCCAGCATCAACAGCACTATGAAGCAGCCGATCCACCGTCCTCTGATCCGCCTGTCCGATCTCTGCACCACCAAAGCCTTGAATACTTACCTGCATATCCGTCTGACCGAAAGTTCTTCGCTCCATGTATCAGCACTCCTTTATAAAAAAGATAATTCTTTTAATTACCCTTTATGCAAGCATATGAATGCAAATCATCAAATAACTCTTCATGATTTAAATTTACACAGAAACTTTACTAAGTAAGCTACTCGTAATCCCCTATTATTAATAACCTGAATTATTAATGTCATTAAATACTGGCACTCGAAAAATATTGCGAAGGATTCCCACGCTCCGGGTCTACTCTTTCCGTATACTCATTGCCCGTATAGGCCCCGATTGTCTTCCTCCAAAATGCCTGTGCAGGCGTATTTGTACTCACTTGTGTTACTTTCCAGCGTCCTCTCAAACGATCAAACAATTGGTGCGATGCCCAGGTACCTAACCCGCTTCGACGATATTTTTTCATAACAAAAAATTCACACAAGTAAAAATCAACTTCGTCTTCACCATCTAAACGATCAATTAATGCAAATCCAGCTGGTTTATCGTCATAGGTAATTAGATAGGGATATCTCATTTCACGATTAATCCAGTATTCAGCAAGGCCAGGATACGGAGCAAAATCGCCCCTCTCTGTTAC
Organism: Paenibacillus sp. FW507-14B1B; assembly: GCF_058781425.1. Taxonomy (NCBI): domain Bacteria; kingdom Bacillati; phylum Bacillota; class Bacilli; order Caryophanales; family Paenibacillaceae; genus Paenibacillus; species Paenibacillus sp. FW507-14B1B. The sequence continues at coordinate 674,984 of NZ_JBYSWS010000001.1, forward strand.
ATCTATATCTAGAAACTGGGTGAAATCATACAAATAAAATTGCATTAAGTTTTCGATCACATTCTTTTGTTTGCTCGGAACCAGACGGATTCCCATTGGATTAGTATTTTTCTCACGTGAGAACATCGATATCTCCTCCTACCCATACATAGTTAGTATCCTGCAGGTTATGGTAAACTATAGAGACATGCATGACATGTCATAGCATCTAACTACAATATTTCAATCATTTTGATTCATTATTTCACAATTCAATATGAATTCTTAAGAGGTGATACACATGAACATACAAAAAGGCATTGACCGTAAAAAACTAGATGAAAAAGTCCCTTCTATGCCTTGGTACGTACAGCAGTTTATCGACTATAAATTGCCCGATCTTTCTCCATCTACCTTGTTGGAATATGTAAGGGATTACGAAACTTTTTTTAATTGGCTTCGCTCTGAAGGTCTTTCAGAAGCAGAGCAAAACAGCAAGGTAACACTTCTGGAACTTGAGACGCTTCGCATGGAAAGTGTAACTGGTTACCGTCTCTATCTGACAACGAGAACAGAGGGTACCAACTCCCGGATCACCGTATCACGTAAGATGTCCTCTCTTCGATCCTTGTTTCATTATTTAAGCCAAATCGCTGAGGATGAGGACTTTTATCCTCTTCTTAAGCGCAACATAATGGCAAAAGTCGAGAATAAACGAATACATAAACCAAAAGATACTGCAGCTAAGCTTAAAGGTAAAATTCTTGAGGATGAGGAACTCATCGACTTTATTGGCTACATCCATGAAGGCTATGCGGTTGATGTCGCTAACAATAAGCAAGCCTTATACGCTCATGAACTAAATAAAGAGAGAGATGCCTGCATAGCTAGTCTAATTCTAAACTCTGGTCTACGTGTATCTGAAGTTGTAAATCTAAACATTAGTGATCTCGATATGAACAACAATATGCTGCATGTCTATCGGAAAGGTAATAATGACGAAACGTTCAAGACCCCTGTTTATTTCCGCGCTCAGGCTAAAGACGATCTGGAGCATTATTTAGCGCTTAGACAGTCCCGTTATAAAGTTCCTAAGAGAGAAAAAGCGCTGTTCGTAGCACTTCGTAATGGACAAGTCGAAGGCCAGAGAATGACGAAACGCGCGATCCAAGCCATGATCATTAAATATGCCAAACGTTTCGGCAAGCCTTCACTTACCGTGCACAAGCTACGTCACTCTTTTGCCACAGATTATTATCTCCAGAATGACATTTATAAAACCAAGGAACAGCTTGGTCATGCATCAACAGAAACGACAGAAGTATATGCTCATCTCACCGACAAGACGATGTCTGAAGCCATTGAACGCCGCACTGAATCATCATAGACACAGCATTATTCAGTTCGTAGTCTGTTCATCTCATGACACATCCACTCAGCGATCTTAGACACTTCATTCCAATCAAAGATTGGAACCGAGCTACTTCTCTGAAATTCTAGAAGTAGCTCGTTATTCTTGTCCAAATTCGGATTCAGTATAAGTACTCTAACCTCACTTACTTGATCTACTAGTTCTATATCCTCGCTACTTCTGAGAAGTAATAACTTCGGATAGGCTTCCTGCTTAAACCCCTCCACCAGAATGAGATCGTACCTTTGTAAAGGGGTGATCAGACCTTGTAAACTTGTTCCTTCTTCATGAATAACAGCTGTACGAAAAGGCGAAGTGATGGCCACAGCATCAGCACCAGCCTCATGAAATTCACTGGTATCTGTTCCAGGGTGATCAAGAGTAAATCCATGAACATCATGTTTGATAACAGCAGTTTTGAACCCTCTATCCTTAAAAAAAGGAATTAGTGACGATATCAACGTCGTTTTACCACTATTCTTATACCCAACAAATTGCCACACGTTTGTCATGACAAAGTTCCCGGCAGTAATAACACTTTAACCTTTTGTCCAACATCAGCACCTTTTAGTTCAGGAGGGATAACGATGAGACAGGAACTGTCTTTAATCGTAATCATTACATTGGATTCGTCCAATAGTGCTGGTATCGCTACCAGCCTTCCTTCTCTAACTTCCAATCTCCCTCTGACAAAACGAGTGAAATTATTCACCCTGCTATATTCTACACCTAACTCTGCGTCCCATTCTTTAAGATAAGCATCCTCCATGCCAAGCATTTGGCGTATCGTCGGTCTTACGAAGAGCAAAAAGCCAACATAACAAGCTCCTGGATTTCCTGATAGAGCAAACAATAGCTTTCCTTCTTGAACCGCAGCCGTTGTTACACTCCCCGGTCTCATCGTTACCTTGTTAAACAACATTGTCATCGTCCCATTACGGACGAGGTCACCCATGATATCAAAATCTCCTACAGAGACTCCACCTGTTGTAACAACAATATCATAACGTTTTAGCGCTTCTTCCACCTTTTCTCTAGCCATTGTAATATCATCAGGAATCGCGTCCATTATGACCGGTTCACCACCGGCTTCACGGATTTGTGATGCAAGCATATAAGTATTGCTGTTACGAATTTTTCCAGGCTCTAGCGGATCACGAATATCCAATAATTCGGTACCTGTTGAAAAAATACCAACCACCGGTTTTTTCATAACCTCAACTTGGGACACTCCAAATGTAGCCAAGACCGATATTTCACCTGGTCCGATCCGAGTTCCTTGATTGAGAATAACCTCTCCACCTTTTAGCTCTAATCCTATGGGGGTAATATTTTTATTCTTCTCTATTCTTTTTTTAATGCCAATCCATTCCGTTTCACCTTCGGTCCTGCTCTCCGTCATTTCAAGCATGACCACCGCATCCGCTCCCTCGGGAACTTGCGCTCCTGTCATAATTCGGGATGTTACACCCGATTCAATCACTTTCTCTGATACCGCTCCACAAGGAATATTATCAATAACTTTTAACCATATAGTCTCACCATCACCACACACCTCAGTATCTGATGCTGTTATTGCATAGCCGTCCATTCCAGAACGGCGGAAGGTCGGGTATGGATGCGGTGCTAAAATATCAGACGCTAGTATACGCCCATCACTTTTTTCTAGGTCGACCATTTCGGATGTTCCTCGCTTCACATATCCCTTAACTAAGGCTTGTGCATCATGTACCTGCAACGCTTTACGCTGAAATCTATAAGGGTCTTGTCCGTTAATGTCTAGTTTATCATTCGTGATATGTTGTTTCATAAGTACCTGTGTCCTCACTTTCCAATGGGCTTGCTTCGACTGATCTTTAAACGAGCTCTTAGCCCCATAAAATAGTTATAACTTCAATTTCTGTTGCTGGCAAATTATATACTCTATTCCAAGCAAAAAAAAAGACGTATGGCATCGAAATGCCACACGTCTTTTTCAATCTACCTTCGACCTCTTCTGCCGATTTTCCCTGATCCAATACGAGTCTTCGGTTTTTTATAAGATTTCCTTGGAGCGTCGAAAAGTCCACCGCCGCCGCCACTTTCACCTCGTTTAATCGTTCCTTTACTCTGGTCACTTGCCGGTTCCCGTTTAAAAATATTCCCACCCGAACCAACCTTACTACTCTGACCACGTCTTGAAATCTTCCCGCTTCGATCCACCGTCAACGGAGGGGCAACCTTCTTATCGCTATCTGTCGGTTTACGATAGGTTCCGTCTTTCGGCTTATACACGTCCTTACTTGTATACCCACGGTACCCACCGCTGTATTTACCACTTAACGAATCAAACAAGTCGCTAATCAAAACAGCTGTTAAATATCCCTGTAGGAAGCTTGAGTCATAATTACGTCTAACATACTCTTTGGAATCGATCTCGATTAAGGTATCTTCCGGCTTCGCTGGATCTTGCTGCAGATGATAAAAGTCATCGCCATATACAAGGAACATGCGTTCATTATTCTCGGCGGACATATCATCCGGTTTATTCTCTTCCGACAATTCCTTTGCAACAACTGGCACACTTTTGCCTGCTGCGCGATAGACATATGAACTTGAGTTCCCATCCCGATTCACAGATTCTAATGGGTAGGATTCTTTAACATTCGGTGGTGCCCCACATCCACTTAGAAGTGATACAAGGAAACTAAGAACTAATAATAATTTGATCGATAATAAAGAGCGTCGCTTCATGATACCACTCCTAAGCCCGGATGACTTTAACATCCCCCGGAATCACTTTCTCTCCTTCATAGAGCATAAATCGCCCATTCTGCCATTCAATCCTTACAAGACGATAATCATCAGATTGATACTGCCATACATGTTGTTCACCGCTTTGTGTGAACGGGGTGCGTCCTGTAATCGACACATGACCACCGTATTCTTCCTCAAGATGATATACACCATCATCAAGTTCAATGATCGTCGGTACTTCATCAGGTGCATCCAGTCGTCCATCAATCGGTGTATATAAAGCATACTGGACCGTTTCTCGTTCTTCGATATGAAGATAAGCAATGCTACTTCCATCTTGCAGTGTCAGAACAACCGCGTTACGAGCACGGTTATGTACACGACCCGTAACCTCATACGTCACAAGTGAAACTTCACAAATGTCGCCCGGGTTAAGCTGTAACATGCTTTTTTCTACCTTCGGCGGCTCTGGTTTCGCAAATAAATTTCCTATTCTTTTCCACACGCTCATTCTTTCAATCCCCTATCACATTTATGCATGATTATAGGCAGGCTGTAATAATTAAAGCTCCTACAATATGAAGTGTACCTGCAAACAACCCATATCCAGTCTTGCCTTCCATCGTTCCTTTATCCAGATCAATATTCCCAAGCATTTTGAGCATCAGCTCCGCTAATCTTTCCAGAATAAGCAGAATTACAAACGAAACAATGGATACTACAATGGCTTCTACCAGATGTGGTGAAGTCCCAATTGATACAGACAAAATATACCCTTGTGCTAGTAGCTTCATGACAAGACGTGTTGTAACCGCCATGTTTCCTGCTTTTACTTCCTCTAGATCTTTATACTTTGTAAACAAAGAGTCTACATACATAAGCACAAAGAGCAGCAGTGCACCGACACCGGTCCATACCGTAATCCCTAAGATCACATCAAAATTCATCCACTTAAGCCTCCATATTCAACATACTACTCATGTAAAAGCGAAGGAGAAAACCGCATGTTAAGCGCTATCCCCTTCGCCTCTTCAAACTTCACTCTTTCACAATAAAACGTCGATATCGATATTATTGATCTTTATTCTCATATTGTTTCATTAATGCAGCAAGTTCATCTTCAACAACCTTATCTTTACCAAGATTCTCGAACTCTTCATCAAGCGACTTCTCTCTCGTGTTCATTTCATTGCTTGCCTCAGCACGCGCTTCCATCTGAAGCATTTTCTCTTCCATACGCTTCAGACCAGAAGATGCAGAATCCGAGCTAAATCCGTTCATCGCTTTGTTGATTTCAGTCTGTGCCTTAGCTGCGTTATAGCGAGCAACTAACGTCTCCCGCTTATTCTTCATTGCTGTAAGTTGTTTACGCATCTCTTCGAGCTTAGCTCTTAGATTATCTGCAGCAAGCTTATTCTGATCATAACTTGCTTTATATTCGTCTCTCTTCGCTTCCGCTGCTTTCTTCTCTTCAAGCGCCCGGCGAGCTAGATCAACGTTCTGCGCTTGTGCAGCCGTGTGTGCTTGTTGTGTACGTTTCTCAACCAATGCTGCTTGTTCTTCATACAATGCTTTGAAACGCTTTTCGATCGCAATTTGAGAAGCAACTGCTTTCTCAGCATCTTCAAGATCTTCGGTCATATCCCGAATGTATTGGTCAGTCATTTTGATTGGATCTTCGGCTTTGTCAATAATAGCGTTAATGTTGGACATGGTTAAATCACGTAATCTTTTGAAAATGGACATGGTTTCGTGCCTCCCAGCAGACTTAAATGTTTTCTTATGTTCATTATCTACGTGACAACTTAAATAAACGTTTCAATTTTTTCGTAAACAAGTTTATTTCTTTAATTTTTTCTTCGTTAAAAAACGATCCACTAGGTTTTCAGTCAATAAAACAATGTACTCAATTTCTCTTTTACTCAGATTATCGAAATGGATTCCCATCACAACCGTCACTGTTTGGCCTAGGTGCTCTGCACATTGACGAGCGATTGTATCGGTTAACAGATGTTCCTTATGGCCTGGGACAGACATGGTGTCAACCTTAATGGTTAAGGGGATTTTTTGTTCAAAATATGCTGTAGATACTGCACCAATATGAGCATCTCCGCCCTTGATGACAATAAGCTTATCCCTTCCAACATCGATTTCATCCAATGTTAAAGTTTCACCAAAGTTTTTCGTCATATGCGCCTCCCTTTAACCAAGCTAACGCAGTGAGTTTTTTATTTAACAATACCTCTAATCTCATTTAGGTGATTAATTTTCTCAGTATTCATAAAATGAGTAAGTTCTTCAATTATTCTTTCACCTGCTCGAAGATCGCCAAAGCTAGCCGTACCCACCTGAACGGTGGTTGCACCTGCCATAATAAACTCGATGATATCTTCACCAGAAGCAATTCCGCCCATTCCAATGACAGGAATGTTCACCGCTTTCGCCACTTGATGTACCATCCGCAAAGCAATCGGTTTAATAGCAGGGCCGGACAATCCAGCATAGCCGTGATCGAACACACTTCTTCTCTGCCTTACATCAATCTTCATTGAAGATATGGTATTTATTAAGGATACGGCATCCGCACCTTCTGTCTCACACATATAAGCCATCTCTGCGAGCCTCTCCGCGCCAGGAGACAGCTTAACTATAAGCGGCATGGTTACTACATTTCGAACTGCACGAACGACCTTCTGTGCAGCTTCTGTCTGAATACCAAAGGCCATACCACCTTCCTTAACATTCGGACATGAAATGTTCAGCTCAATCATATCCACAGCAGATCGGCCCGCTCTGCGCCTAGCATCTTCATCATTCTGAATCAGCTTCGCACCGGTTACGTAATCCTCAAGACAACCTCCACCGAGATTAGCAATGCGTACGGTATTAAGCGTTTCCCAGAAAGGACATTCTTGATCCAAAAAAGCTTGAATCCCTGGATTCTCAAGTCCAACACTATTTAGCATGCCGGAAGCCGTCTCGCACACCCGAACACCATTATTTCCTTCTTTTGGGTGTAGTGTTAATCCTTTCCCACTCAATCCACCCAGTATATTAATATCATAGAGCTTACCGTATTCACGCCCAAATCCGAATGTTCCCGAAGCCATAACAACTGGATTCTTGAAAGATATTCCAGCGATTTCACAACGCATATCAATCATTGAAAACAACCTCCTCCACCGGAAATACAGGTCCGTCGGTACATGCTTTTTTGCGTCCATCCTTACATTTCACACTGCACACTAAACACGCCCCAATACCACAAGCCATCCGGTTCTCTAATGACACATACACATGATTAGGCACTCCGATCTCCTCTTGCATACTTTGAACTGCTTTCAGCATACCGTGGGGACCACATGCTATAACCGTCTTATAATCTCTGAAATTAATTTGATCCAGAACCGTCCCCCCGACCTGAATATGTAACTGATTGCTCACACTCTGGAACTCTTCCGTAAGATATGACTCCTTACTAAAGCCAAGATATATATCTGCATTCTTTAATGTTTTGGCCATATAGTACAGTGGCGCAATCCCAATTCCACCACCAACAAGTGCAACGGATCCATTCGCCTCTGGAAAACCATTCCCGAACGGTCCTTCAATCTGTAGCTGATCACCAGAACGAAGTTCGAAGAACCGTCTTGTACCCTCGCCAACGACTTGATAAAGAAATTGAATTCGATCTTCACCCGCATCAAAAATACTAATCGGTCTTGAGAGTAAAGGGTACTTATCCCAAGCCCTCAACATATAAAATTGTCCTGGTTTACCCCCAAGGCTGCTCTCCACTTCCAGCAGGCCGATTCCCTCCGCTACCTTCTTGTTCGATATCACTGTTGCCATCGTAAGACCTCCTGCTCATGTCTAATCCCACTAACTTTGCACGGAAATCGTCTAAACGTCAGTGATACAGTTCACAGATTTGCAAAGATGACAAAAAAGCCCGGCATCTATACCGGACTTTGCTTCATTTCTATAATTACTTCAACATGGTTTCACAATGATTACCTGTAAGCTCGCTGGTATTGTTTCGCAACCTTTTGTTCTCCATCTAGAGCCTTAGACGCATGTACAGGCCAATATGGATCGCGCAACATGCCTCTTCCTACAGCGACTAAATCTGCTTTACCTGAAAGCACGACGTCTTGCGCCACTTCAAAGTCATCAAGTAATCCAACTGCAATCACTGGAACTTGAAGCATGCGTTTAAATTCTGTAGCCAACTCCACTTGATAACCAGGCTCAGCCTTAGGTCCACCCTCTGAACCGATTGGGCCTTCACCGCCGGAAGTGATATGGAAAATATCAACGCCAGCATTTTTATATCGCTCACTGAGCTTAGCACAATATTCAACGTCGTAACCACCATCTACATATTCCTTCGCAGAAACGCGCATAATAAGTGGCATGCCCTCGGGAAGCACTTCCTTAACTGCCTTTATTACTTGTTCACCAAACAGTCCAAGGTCCTGACCATATTCATCATCACGATGATTCGTAAGTGGAGAATGGAATTGATGAATAAGATAACCATGCGCTCCATGAATTTCGATTGTATCAAATCCAGCTTCCACTGCTCTTCGCGCACTTTCCTTAAAAGCTAGGATCATTTCTTCGATCTCGCTCTTAGTGAGCGCCCGAGGCATTTGATATTGGGAACTAAATGCAATAGCCGAAGGAGCCACGGGTGGCTTAGCATCTTGTGCTTTACGACCAGCATGACCTAATTGTATACCTATTTTTGTGCCATATGAATGAACGCCATCAACAATCTTCCGAAAAGCCGGAATCTGTTCATCGCTCCACAATCCTGTGTCTTGATTGGAAATTCGTCCATCTGGATGAATGCCTGTCATTTCTACAATTATTAGACCTGTACCGCCTACAGCTCTACTTACATAATGGACAAAGTGCCAATCGTTTGGAATACCATCCTCTGCAAGAACGGAATACTGACACATTGGTGGCATCACGATTCGGTTCTTAAGTGTCAAGTTTTTAAAATTATAGGGTGTAAATAAATCAGCCAAACGATCACATTCCTTCCGTACCTATTTGATCTTACCCAATGGCTATTATACACGTTTCCATCCTAAAACCAAAAACACAAACCTAACTAGAAGATAAGGATAATTAAGGATAAAGATGGGTATACCAAACAAAAAGAGAAAAGGAGACGAGGAATGATGCTAAACCACGCACGTGTATGGGGTTTGATATTCATTGCACTAATGCTTCCACAAGTGAATATTACACCTTATGGGAAAACCGTCGTCCAGAACACAAGCTCCTTTCTTCAGAGCCCTATCAATTCATCCGTGATGTCCGAGCATAGAGAAACGGAGGATAAGAAACGCACTAATCCACCTGTTGGCCTTACTCTTAGCCAACTCATAAAAAAATACCCCGACACTTTTCGTGTGAGAGGACCACGTATCAAGCAGGTAGCGTTAACCTTTGATGACGTACCAGACCCTCGGTTCACGCCTAAAGTACTGGATGTATTGAAAAAAGAAGGTGTAAAGGCAACTTTTTTTGCGGTTGGAACGCGTTCAAAAAAACATCCTAGCCTTTTAGCTCGCATTAAACGAGAAGGTCACGCGATCGGAAACCATTCCTACAATCACGCCCAGTTCAACAAGCTTACACTTGATGAGTTCAGAGATCAGATTGAACGTACAAATCGTATTTTAAAGTCGATTACTGGACAAGAACCTCGGCTTATTCGACCACCGTATGGTGAAATTAACGAGGAACAACTTCGCTGGGCTCGTAAGAACAATTATAAAGTAGTGAACTGGAATGTAGATTCATTGGATTGGAAAGGCCTCTCCAAAGAAGAAGTTAAAGAAAACATTTTGTCTGCCACAGGTCCAGGTGCAATTATCCTTCAACATGCGGGCGGTGGAGTAGGATCAGAATTACAAGGAAGCATTGATGCATTGCCAGAAGTTATTTCTGAACTACGGCGCAAGGGCTACACATTTGTAACCTTACCTGACATGCTTGGTGTATCTGAAGGAAAATAAACAGAAAACGGGAGAACTTAGTATTATACTAATTCTCCCGTCTTTTTAATAACGCTATTCTATTATTTAATGACAAATAGTTTTACATTTTGAAAGCCAAATTCACTCACTGATTTCTGAGATCCCGGAATGAAGATATCGATTCGATTGCCCTTAATCGCTCCACCAATGTCTCTTGCCACAGCCACAAATGCTTTTTTAGGCAACCCAGGATGCGAATGTCCCGTCACAAGCACCTTGGTTCCAAGCGGAATAACCTTCGGATCTACAGCGATCGTCCCGAGTTCAAGAGGATTGCCGAAATAGTCAACAGCTCCCCAGCCTCCGTTCTCACTTGCAGCTGCCGAATAAGCTGATGCTTTCACCGAAATAGTCTTGCTATAATTAAAAGTTTTTCCCCAAGCTTCTACCACTTTATTACTAGAATCCACACTTAAACTTGGAAGCATGACTGCAGTCGAAGTTGACTTCACTGTAGAAGTCGTAGGAATTTTAATCTTCAAGCCTGGATAAATGTTTGTGGCTTTGATTTTAGGATTTGCTTGCATTAGTTTATTTAAATTAACACCATATTTTTTCGAAAGAAGATAGAAGGTGTCACCTTGCTTCGCAACATGCGTTGAGCTTGCTGCTTCTACCGGTACTGTGGATGCCCCAAAAGCTAATGATAGAGCAAGTGCTGCCGCAGATAATAGCTTCACCGTTTTACCTCTACTATTCTTTCCGCTTGTATTGCGGTTGACTTTCTTTTGCCACCATTTCATATTTTGTTTCATTCTTGATGCCTCCCTTGTATAACGATTACGAATATATCACAATCTTGTAACCTTTTCTTTATGAAATTGCTGGTATAAACACAAAAAAGCGGCTCTGGATCGCCATAATAGGCACCAGAACCGCTGTTATATGCACTTACTTCATCTTAAAAAGATTACAAAACTTTACTTAAAAACTCTTGCGTCCGTGGATGCTGAGGATTCGTAAAGATCTGTTCCGGTGTTGCATCCTCCACAATTTTACCACCATCAACGAACAAAATCCGATCTCCGACTTCACGAGCAAAACCCATCTCATGGGTTACGATGACCATCGTCATGCCACCATCAGCAAGCTTCTTCATCACTTCTAATACTTCACCTACCATTTCAGGATCCAGTGCTGAAGTAGGTTCGTCAAAGAGCATCACATGAGGCTGCATTGCTAAAGCTCTTGCAATAGCAATACGCTGTTTCTGACCACCTGACAATTGAGAAGGATAGGCATCCTTCTTATCAAGAAGTCCAACGGATTTAAGCAAATCTTCTGCGATTCTCTCCGCTTCTGCAGCAGATTTCCCTTGAACTTGGATCGGTGCTAAGGTGATATTACTCAGAACACTTTTATGAGGGAATAGATTGAATTGCTGAAATACCATACCCATTTTTTCACGAGTTGCATTGATGTTATGCTTCTTAGCCGTAATCTTCTCACCTTCAAACGAAATCTCTCCGCTAGTGGGTTGCTCCAATAAATTCAAGCAACGTAAAAAGGTACTCTTCCCCGATCCACTTGGTCCGATGACTACAACAACCTCGCCTTTTGCTATTTCAACATCAATGCCTTTTAAAATTTCAACCTTGCCATACGATTTATGAAGATCCTTAACGGTTATCACTAGCACTCAACTTCCTTTCCAAGACCCCGAGCAATTTCGAAAGAACAAATGTCAGAATAAAGTACATCACAGCTGCAACTAACAGCGGGTTTAATGCTGCATAGGTGCTTCCACGCAAAATTTGAGCCTGGTACATGATGTCCATAACACCTATAAACGAAACGATAGACGACTCTTTAATAATAACGATAAACTCATTGCCGATTGCAGGCAGTACACTCTTTAATGCTTGTGGCAAAATAATATGACGCATTGCTTGGCTCTTCTTCATTCCTAATGAACGAGCAGCTTCGAGTTGACCACGATCTACACCTTGAATACCCGCACGGAATATTTCAGCCAAATATGCAGCACTGTTCAAGGACAAGGTAAGGATACCTGATTGTATCGGTGTGAACTTAATGTCAAATGAGGCCAAGCTGTAATGGATAATAAACAATTGCACAAGCATAGGAGTTCCGCGCATGATTTCAATATAGGCGGTAGCTATGAATTTCAAGATTGAATTACCAGACATCCGTAATAATGCAATCACAAGGCCTAGCATAAATCCAAAGAGAACACCGAGCGCTGATATCAGCAGTGTATATTGTACGCCTTTGGCATAATAATCCCGATACTTCCAGAAGTACTCGAATGTATTAAGTTGTTCTTTTACCCGATCCGCAGCCAGGTCACCAGCTTCATCAACAAATTTCTGGACTTGGTTATCAGCGATGAGGCGTTCGAGTGTTCCATTGATACTTTCTAACAGTTCCTCATTACCTTTTCTGACACCAACTGCATATTCATCATTTTCACTTTTAGGTTTGGCATCGGTAATGGCCATTTTCTCTTCATCCATGTTTGCTTTCGCAACTGGATACTCTGCGATCACGACATCTACACGTCCAGTTTCTAACTGAAGCATTAAATCCGGAATCTTATCTAAAGAAACGACGGTCGCATTTGGAATAGACTTAGCAATCTTCTCTTGAACAGAAGATTTCTGTACACCGAAGCTAGCACCTTCCAGACTTTCAATTGTATTAAACTTATCTTTATCTTCTTTACGAACAACGATCGTTTGTTCAGCTTTGTAATAAGGAATAGAAAAGTCTATGCTTTTTCTTCGATCTTCTGTAGGATTCATACCCGATATTACAAAATCGATTCGCCCTGTAGTCAGTTCAGGGAGTAATGCATCAAAGGAAGTATCCTTTATAATCAGTTCTGCTCCCATGTCCTTGGCAATTTCCTTAGCAATCTCAATATCGAATCCAACAATGGTGTCAACACCATCAATCGTTTTATGGAATTCATACGGCATATATTCGGCGCTTGTTCCGAGGATGACCGTCTTTTTCTCTCCTTCCGCACTAGCGATACTGCCAAATGCCAGCAGCATAACCATGCAGAGAAGCATCCAAGTCGTTATTTTTCTTCTCATGACCCTTGAATCTCCCCTATCTATCTCATCAAATGTAAGCGATTGAGTCATTATAAATCATGTTGCATGAATATGCAACGACCTTTTCCTGATATTTAATAGTGTATTAATATTAATATTGATGTATTTATATAACATTGGTTAAATGAATCATTTTGGGACTAACACTCGAATACAATGAAAATATATACTTGTAGTTAACCTTCATGTTAACACCCGCAAACTAACACAACCATTTAATGGGTTTTATTTTGAATCTTATTCTAATTTATCTCTCACTTCAAACATTGTTTCCAATTGCATCCATAGGCTTATTATGTATTTTTATTCAAATCATCTGAATTCTCATGAATAATAAATTGTCTTTACGGTAGTATACCCATGATTTGTATATTCTCAATCATTAAATGTTTACGAAACAAAAAGGCAGTCCGGTGAATAGGACTGCCTCCCGATTAAATCATCTAATCCAAAATTTTATGATAGATATCAACGTACTGCTGTGCCGATACTTGCCAACTATAATCACCTGAGAATGCGTTCTTGGTTACTTGTTTCCAGTGTTCGGGTTGACCATATATCGAAATCGCACGTTTTATTGTACTCATCATGTCGTGTGCATTATAGTTCTTAAAGCTAAAACCATTGCCCTCTTGAGTAAACTCATTGTAGGCGTGAACTGTATCATTCAAACCACCGGTCTCTCTCACGATGGGTACACTTCCATAACGGAGTGCGATTAATTGACTAATTCCGCAGGGCTCGAATTTCGATGGCATAAGGAACATATCACTAGAGGCATACAAGCGACGTGATAACGGCTCATTAAACCAGATTTGAGCTGACATTTTATTAGGATAACGGTTTGCCGCTTCACGGAACCAATGCTCATAGGAAGGATCTCCTGTACCTAAGATTACAAATTGCATGTCCTGATAATAGAGAAGCTCGTCCAATATGCGAATAACTAAGTCTAGACCTTTAGAATCAACAAGTCTTGTAACCATAGCCATCATCGGGATCTTTGCATCAACTGGTAAATTAAGCTCCTTTTGCAGCTCCATTTTATTCTGAGCTTTCTTGTTCAAATTACTCCGATATTTCATCGCAATAAATGGATCCGTCGATGGATTATAACTTTTCGTATCGATGCCATTTACAATACCGCTTAATTTATCTCCAAGGGATGAGAGCAGACCATCGAGTCCGTAACCATAATAAGAAGTTTGAATTTCTTCCGCATACGTTGGACTAACGGTTGTAACATGGTCTGCGTATACAATCCCTGCTTTCAAGAAATTCACATTACCATAATATTCGACACCTTCAGGGGTGAAATAACGGCTGTGTATCCCCAATACATCAACAAGCACTTCATATGGAAACACGCCTTGATACAACAGGTTATGAATCGTAAAGACGGTCCGAATCTCGTTATAGAACGAAGACTCACGACGATAATTCGCTTCGAGAAGTAGTGGTATCATTCCCGTATGCCAGTCATGACAATGGATCACATCAGGTTGAAAATCGATAATCGGTAACACATCCAGAATGGCTCGATTCAGAAATGCAAACCGTTCACCATCATCCATATATCCGTATGCGCCGTCTCTTCCGAAGTAATACTCATTATCGATAAAATAGATCGTCACTCCATCTTCTACTAACTTTTCAATTCCACAAAACTGTTGTCTCCAACCGACTTGTACACGAGTTTCCCCGATATGCTCCATTCGGTTACGGTACTCTTCAGAGATACCACGGTATTTCGGCAGCATGACACGAATGTCTGCACCCGTTCGCTGCAACGCTTTTGGCAGCGCCCCGATAACATCTGCTAGCCCACCGGTCTTTATAAAAGGAACACATTCTGCGGCTGTAAATAACAATTTCATTACTCTATTCTCCCCCTCTATTGTTTTTCTTAATCTTTAAAGTTGCTTGTCCCGTTTCACAATCGATGAACGAAGCATTTACATCCTCTGGTTGCTGTTCGATCGTTGTTGTTTTTTTACGCGGACGAGGTGGTTTCTTTTTTAATACGATCATACTTAGTGGAGGCACAGTAAGTTCAAGACTTTGAAGCTGCTCATGCCATGGCTTCTTCTCCGTTCTTAAGATCCCGTTGTTCACTCTTCCCTCTCCACCAAACTCCGTCAGATCCGAATTAAAAATCTCCTCATACTGTCCGGACTTTGGCATTCCTATTCGATATTGTTCATGTTGATAGAGTTGAAAATTAATAATAATTATGAGCGTATCCCCTGGCTTCTTGCCCTTTCGCATATAGGAAATAACACTTTGATTCACATCATGAGCACATATCCATTGGTATCCGTCCATGTTATGATCGCATTCCCACAGCGCTTTTTGCTCTACATACATCCGATTAAGAGCAGCAGTAAAGCACAGTGTTTTACGGTGTGAGTCATAATCTAACAACAACCAGTCAAGCTCTTCTTCATCTTTCCATTCGATAAATTGTCCGAATTCACCACCCATGAACAGAAGCTTTTTACCAGGCTGAGTCATTAGATAACCGAGTAGTACTCGTAGCCCTGCAAATTTCTGTTCATATGTACCAGGCATCTTACTAAGTAATGATTTTTTGCCATGGACAACTTCATCATGCGATAAAGGAAGCGTGAAGTTTTCAGAGTAAGCATAGCAAATCGGGAAAGTAAGTAAATTATGATGGGACGGACGAGCTCTGAATTCTTCTTTTATGTAAGAAAGCGTGTCATTCATCCAACCCATATTCCATTTATAGTTAAACCCAAGTCCTCCTTGGTCTACGGGGGATGTAACCCCAGGCCATGCACTTGATTCCTCAGCCATCATTAAGGCATTCGGATAGTATTCAAAAATTGTTTTGTTAAGATCCTGAAGGAAAGTGATCGCTTCTAGATTTTCTAAACCACCTTGTTCATTCCGGCTGAATTGAGCTTCTGTCTTCTCAAAATCAAGCCTAATCATACTTGTCACCGCGTCAACACGTAGTCCATCAATATGAAAAGTTTCCATCCAAAAAATAGCATTGGATATAAGGAATGAACGAACCTCAGGTTTGGAATAATCGAAAGACAGTGTTCCCCAGCCCGGCTTCTCCGCCTTTTGTGCATCTGCGTACTCATACTGCGGCGTGCCATCAAACTGTCTTAAACCATGGGCATCTTTCGCAAAGTGAGCAGGTACCCAATCCAGCAGAACTCCGATACCGGACTGATGAAGCTGATCGACTAGATACATGAAATCATGCGCTGATCCATAGCGGCTTGTTAAGGCAAAGAAACCTGTTCCTTGATATCCCCAAGATAGATCATACGGATGCTCTGCGAGCGGCATGAATTCAACATGGGTATAACTCATTTCTAATAAATATGGAATCAATAGCTCTGCCATTTCCCTGTAAGTATAAAAGGTGCCATCTTCTTTTTGTCGCCATGTTCCAAAATGCATTTCATATATGTTCATTGGCCTCTGATAAGGTGCTTTAGCTTTCCTCTTCCATGCACCATCATTCCATTGATAACCAGATAAATCCGCGACCACTGATGCGGTTGCAGGTCTAACTTCTGCTTGAAATGCATAAGGATCAGCTTTTAAGAAAGTTTCACCATAGGGACCGGTAATGTGATATTTGTATAAAGTTCCAGTTTCTATATTCGGAAAAAAACGACTCCAAATGCCGGATTCGGGTATCTTAAATAATGAATCATTCGAACCATCCCAACGATTCCAATCACCTGCAAGACCCACATGTCTTGCATTTGGAGCCCAGACTGTAAAACGTACACCGTCCACGCCATCCTCTTGCGTAGGGTGGGCCCCCATAAAACGATAGCTGTGGTAGGAATTACCTTCATGAAATAAGTACACATCTTCCAAGCTTATGTTTCCTTCCCAAATCGTTTGACCTATCAATTCATCACCTGCTTCTAGATATACAATATATGATTATTACCCCATTGTAGCCATAATGAAAATAAAAAATGATGGCTGAAAAATAAAAATGTAATTTTCATAAATATATTTCAATATAATCGTTTCAGACCCTTTAATATTCGTTTATGTATGTACTACGTTGAAAAATACTTGGGAGGGAAACGTGATGAAGAGAAATGAATGCATAGCCATGCTACTGGCAGGAGGAGAAGGAAAAAGATTAGCTCCTTTAACGTCCAAGCTGGCGAAACCCGCTGTACCATTTGGCGGTCACTACCGTATTATCGATTTTCCTCTCAGCAATTGTGTAAATTCCGGTATTAATACCGTTGGAGTACTTACGCAATATGAAGCTGAGTCTTTACATGAGCATATCGGAGAAGGAGAACCTTGGGGATTCAATCCATCCCTACTCCCTTCCTACAATACGGCACAAAAAGAATATACAGGAACTGCCGATGCAATCTTTAAGAATATTGCTTATATAGATGAGCAGAATCCTGAGCATGTACTTGTACTATCTGGTGACCATATTTACCATATGAATTATCGAGAAATGTTGGATGCGCATATTCAGCAAGGCTCAGATGCAACTATTTCAGTTATGGAAGTACCTTGGGAAGAGGCTAGCCGGTTTGGTGTCATGAGTGTAGACAACAATTTAAAAATCACTGAATTTGCCGAAAAGCCTGAAAAACCTGAGAGTAATTTAGCTTCGATGGGAATTTATTTATTCCGGTGGGATTACCTTAAAGAACATCTAATTCAGGATGCCGATGACCCGAATTCGAGTCATGACTTCGGGAAAGACGTCATTCCTAAAATGCTGTCTTCTAACGACGCTTTACATGCATTTCGGTTTCAAGGTTACTGGCGTGATGTTGGTACCGTAGAAAGTCTGTGGGAAGCCCATATGGATGTATTGAATCAAACAGATCTCATCTTAGAACAAGAAGATTGGCCGATGTTCACTCGTCCTTGGCGTACTAAATTAACAGCACATCGCACTCGCCCTCTTGAAAACATGGATAGTCTTATTCATGATACTTGCACATTTGAGGGTAAAGCCAAAAGATCCGTCATTTTCTGTGGGGCAGAAGTTGGTAAACTCTCCACTGTCAAAGACAGTGTCGTTATGCCAAATGTTAAGATTGGTAAGGGTGTGCACGTGGAGCATGCAATCATAGGTGAGGGTGCTGTCATCAAAGATGGTGCGATTGTCAAAGGTTCACCAGGCCAAGTTATTGTGGTAGGACCACATGAAACTGTCCTGCCAAAACCTTCAGTGCGTACTCAACCATCACGTCTTCTACAAGAGGTATACGAAAAAGGCCGTCTGCGTGCCAATGTTTCCTCGTCATAGAATTTTAACATGTTCTTTTCAAAAAAAGCGATCCCATTTCTGCGGATCGCTTTTTTTGATGTATAAAGAACACTACCTTTTACGAAGACAAAGGAAACCGCTTCTCATACAAATGCACTTCTCGTGTGCCCATATTCTGCTTGTCAACAAATTCATAGCCTTGTCGGCTATAGAACTGGTTTAAACTCTCTAGGTGAGATACACAGTCAAGACGAAGACCTCGCTTGCCCTTCGCTTGAACTCGCTTTTCTCCGAATTGAATCATGGCCTCACCAAGATGTAACCCACGATATTCAGGAAGAATAGCAAGCCGATGCAAATAATCATATTGACTGTCGTTGCGATCGCCCCAGTAAGAAGGATCACTGTCCTGAAGAGTGAAAATACCCACTGGTTTTCCTTTGAATTTCAGAAGATACACTTCTCTTTCATCAATATAATCCTCCATTAGCGAAAGAGAAAATATAGAGGGTGTCCATTGATTGAGTCCTTGCTTAACCATAAGTTCAGATGTCTTCTGAAAAATCATTAACATATCTTCTGTATCTTCTGCCTGAGCAAGTCCGATATCAAAGTAACCCTTCTTTGTTTCAAATCGTTCCAATACCTTAAACTCCATTCGTTTCCCCCTCTCCACAGAGTAAAACAAAATATTTAGACTACTGGATTATTTGGTTGTGTTCCTTCTGAGCCATCATCACCATGATCGAATCCTCCCGCTTCAGGAATTTTCCCTTCAGGAAGAGGTAGTTTCACTTTCACGGTTGTCCCCTGCCCAAGTTCACTCTCCATATCAAGCGTTCCATGATGAAGCTCCACCAGCTGCTGTGTAATGGCAAGTCCGAGCCCGGTACCGCCATTAACATGGTTTACCTGGAAGAAACGGTCCTTTACACGCTGTATATGTTCTTCGCTAATTCCAATCCCGAAGTCACGCACCGATACTGTCACGTATTTCTCTTCGAGTTCAATGGATAGTAAGATAACGCCATTCTCATGTGAGAATTTAATTGCATTATCTACTAGGTTCAGAAATACCTGCTTCAAACGGTTAGCATCCGCATAAATCAGCGGTTTTTCTTCTGACTCTAGTTTAATCTCAATGCCTTTTTTCTCTGCTTTAGCCCACAGGTTCAGCATAATCTCCTGTAACAACTCCCGCAGACTGACAATACCCATCACCATCTTCATCTCATTTTGCTGAAGCTTGGAAAAGTCCAAGATTTCTTCAACAAGACCAATTAAGCGATCCGTTTCCTTCGTGATGATCTGCATACCGATCTTGGTTTCGTCTGGATCATATCCCCCTGAAGTTAGCGTTTCACTCCAACCTTTAATGCTGGTTAACGGGGTTCGCAGTTCATGAGAGATGGATGAGATGAAATCATCTTTGACTTGGTTACTTCGTACAATCTCCTGTGCCATATAATTCAGCGTGGAGGATAGCTCCCCGAGCTCGTACTTGTAATCCCCTTTAATACGAACGTTAAAGCGTCCTTTAGCCATCTGAGCAGATACTGCACGGATGTTATTTAGAGGTTTCACGATGGAATTGGCAAGTCCGATACTAAAAGCGAGTACGGTCGCTAGTACCACGGCTCCAATGAAAACAGCCCATAGCGTTACATTGAGAAGTTTATTATTAATTTTATGGAGAGAAGTCACATATCTTAGAATAAACTCATTCTCTCCACCATTTTGCAGTGCGTAGGATACAGCCATAACCATCTGTCCGGTTCCCTGCTGCTTCCCAACCCATCGACTAGTATCGCCTGCCAAGGCCTGTGTCACATCACTAGTCTTGATCGTCATATCCGAATCAAAATTATTAGAAGTAATCAGCACTTGACCAGATGGATTAAGCAATTGAAGTTCTGTACCTGTCAATTCGAAATAAGAAATGATTTCAGTCAATTTGGCCGTATCATCCTCATTTAAACGAAATTTCTGATAATATTCATCCGCATAATAAATATGTCTCGCGATATGAGTGTGCACACTATCATAATAATAGGTGCGAATCGCAAGTAAAAATATAATCTCCACCAGCAGCAATGCCATAAACACGACCAGAAAGTAATGAAGTACAATCTGCCGGCGGATACCTTTTTTGATCATTGGCCCTGACCCTTCCATTTATAGCCGTGACCCCACACCGTCTGCAGAAATTCAGGCTCGGAAGGATTATTCTCAATTTTTTGACGAAGACGGCGGATATTTACATCAACAATTTTCGGATCACCCATATACTCTTTGCCCCATACATGATCCAGAAGGACATCTCGACTGAGTGGTGTATTTTCTTTCTCCAGGAAGAATTGTACGAGTGAGAACTCTGTCGGTGTTAACTCGACGGCCTTCCCGTTCTTCTTGAATAACTTAGAGATTAAATCCAGTGTGAAAGGACCGGATTGAAAGGAAACTTTAGCTGTACCTGCACGCTGTACATTTACGCGACGCAGTAAGGATTGTAGACGTGCGATAAGCTCAGTTGGACTAAACGGCTTGCTGACATGATCATCCGCTCCAACAGACAATGCATACACCTTATCCTGTTCCTGAACTTTTGCTGTCAAAAAGATTATACCGATTCGTTCGTTGGTCTCCCGAATACGCCGGCAAACTTCAAAACCATCGATGCCTGGAACCATAACATCAAGAAGTGCAATATCAATATCAGGTACAGACTGCAACAGGTTCAGCGCTTCAAGACCATCTCCTGCTTCCAGAACTTCAAAGCCGTTACGCTTGAGGTTAATTACAATAAAACTGCGGATGGATTCTTCGTCTTCTAAAATGAGTACTTTACTCAACGTCTAATTCCCCTTTCTTTCAATGGGAGCCACATCATTGCTGTTCTTTTTATCATTCTTGCTCAACTTGAGCTCCCCTTTATAACCGATTACTTGATTTTTTTCACGCACGAGAACTTTCCAATCATTTTTCACATGCTCCCACTCTCGGAGTGAGAAGAATTTCACTTCTGCTACGGTTTCCTGTGTACCCAGCATAACAAACTTCAGATACCGATTCTTATCTGAATCTGGATCCACTGTCAATTGGTTCTTCCACTCAGCAGGGAAGGTCAAGAAAAATCTATTATTAGGATCTTGATACCTTTGTGTAATAAATTTCAGGCCATTCTTCATATTTGCTAAGTTCGTCTTACCATCCCATTGATAATAATTATAGAAATACGGAATATCTTCAAGAATATCGCTATTCCAACCGATCGGTTCCTCAAGTAAGCCTATTTCAAGAATTCCATCTCCATCAATGTCTTCGCTTTCGACCGGAAGCTCTTTATAGGCAGCATCTTCCTTCAAAACATCAACAAGTGCACCATTCTCCATAACGATAAGTTTGGAAGTGGATGAATTGGATACAATAGACGTGTCTAATATAATCCCTTCTTTGTCCTTAGCTACTTTTCCTGAGACAATATTGTAATATTTCTCAACATTTTGTCCCAAATCAAGCTTCGCCAATTCCTTAAAGTCATGTGTAGTTTTATCGAACTGATAAGTTGTAATAAAGGACAGCTCGTATTTCTGTAAAGATACTACGGTCAATTCCTTAAACTTATCTCCATTCAAGTCAGTCACTTCGAAATGAGTATAAGGAAGCTGCAAAACCTTCTCTAACGCATCATTCGCATAGGTGTACACAACAAGACCGTTCTGAACATCATCTTCTCCTCGGGAGAACCCGACAACGATATCCACATTACCGTCGTTCGTTATATCGATCAGGTCGAATGACTCCAGTATCGTGCCTTCACCTTCAAAATCCAACTTCTTTACCCATGTTGTTCCCTGTTGCTGAAGAATCATGCCATGGATCTGAACATCCTCATTCGGTGTGATATAAAAAACCACAGCCTCCATAATGCCATCATTGTTCAAATCCTCTACACGGATAGAGCTTGGGTCACTATTGCTCCTAGGTCGAATGATATTACTGTTCTCTGGTTTCTGAGAGTTAATCGCCCCCATTAATGTTGCCTCATCCGCCGGAAGATCCGGTGTAGTCATCAGTGATACAGGGTCACTAATAAAGCTGCACCCCCCGAGAACCATCATAAGCATCCCCGAGATGGCTGCCTTCATCATTCTAGATTTCAAAAGCATCAACTCTTTCTATTTCAATCAACTATTTGACAGAACTATATTCTGTTCTTCTCTCCATGAGTCAAACGACGCCCGGTAACATCAACAACAATCTGTCCACCCGAAAGTCCAATAATTCGAGAACAATACCGCTCTGCATGTTCAATGGGAACGACAGTAATGACGGTTATACGTTCTTCTTCACATAGTTTTTTTAGGGTCTGCAGAACATGTTCAGCGGATTTCGGATCCAGTCCCATGACCGGCTCGTCCGCTAATATAACCTTAGCGCCATGAACCAATGCACGTGCAATGGCAATTCGCTGGCGTTCACCACCACTAAGAGCATTTCCTTTATTGTGGGCTTTATCGAGTAAACCAAGATGCTCAATTGTATCCATAGCGCCCATATAATCATCAGAACGTACCATTCCCGTCAGCATCCGCCACCATGGAGTTTGGCTGGATTGCCCGATCAGAACGTTCTTAAGTGCTGTTCTATTCACATTTAAAGTTGGGTTCTGCTCTAAGTATGCCCATTCACGTTTAATCTTTCGCTTTCCCCCGTTTTTGAGTACATCCTCGCCATCAATAATAAATCGACCGGAATCCCATTTTTCACGAAGAGCTAAACAACTTAGGAGCAAACTTTTCCCGCTTCCACTAGCTCCAATTAGGCCGATCATTTCGCCTTTCTCCATCTGAAAACTTATGTCGTTCAACACCGGTTTTTTCTCGGTGTTCACTGTTTTTTTCAGTCGTTCCACTTTTATCATGTTCTCGTCTCTCCCGTCGAGTAACTTTTTCTATACTCTAGTTTAGAAGAAAGCGAAAGCAATTGCCATGAGAACAAATGTTCTCACTCTATTAGTGGCTTATTTTTAAAGAATATGCTTGAGCAAGCAAAAACAATATAGACTCCACCAAGCAGAATAAACATACCTGAAGTCCATCCTATATGGATTAATGTACCCCCTATATTTGGACCTGCAATGCTTCCTATATTAAAATGAAATGATGCCACTACATTTGCAGCAGGAAGCAAATTTCTTGGAAGAATATCTGCCGCATAGGCAAGACCAAGAGAGAAGAAAGAACCCACAAGCCCGCCTGCAATGGTTAGAAGGATAAGTACAGGCCAGTAACTCGTCCCTGCTACGGGAATCAGAATAAAACATAGGCCGCCTACAATGCCTGCTACGGTCAACACTCGCTTCCGACCGAATCTGTCACTCCAAATGCCAAGTGGAAGCTGCAGAATAAGGCCTCCTATACCGACAAACGGTAGCAAAGAAGATATTTGTTCAATCGTGAAGCCACTTCGAAGTCCATACACCGGGAAGTTGCTGTTAATGCCTGCTTCCATGTAGCCATATAGAAATGCTGGCATGAGTGCATACCAAGCTAAGCGGTAGCTTTTTCTGAATCTGCCTTTTTCGAATACTTCACCTGAGGAATGTCGTTCAGGCTTCAGATCCGGAAGTTTAAAGAGTACCATTAATAGAACAAACAGAAATAATAAGCCGAGTACAATGAAAGGAACTGCTTCACCGTAATTCAAAAGAATGATCCCAAGTGGTCCTATACTAAATCCAAGTCCGTAAGACATCCCATAAAACGATATGCTTCGTCCACGATTACTCGCAGATGACATCATAAGCACCCATAACTGCGCTGCATAATGAAGTGCGCTATCGCCAACACCGACCAATATTCGAAGCACAAACCAGATTCCAACGCTGGGAACCAGTGGGAACGCAATTAATGAGAGCATTACAAGAATAAGACCTGCGATAATGAGCTTTTTAAATCCAACTAGACCTAATACTCTTTCTGCAACGAGCGTCATAGCAAATGACCCTACATATAATGCTGCTGCGTTAAGCCCGTTCATCGAAGAAGAGACGCCCATACGTTCCAAAAAGATCGCTAATACAGGAAGTAGCATACCCTGACTTAATCCTGCAGCTACAACAACCGATATCAAAATAAAATAGTGCATTCTTCCTTGACGAGCTTGAGCTGTGACTGACACGACGCTGTATCCCCCTCTTTATTTCAAGCTTTAAAAATTTGCCAGATGAACATTATAGTAGACAACCCTGATCCATACAAGCCATAATAAAAACAATGTCATTAATCGGGAGGGAACTGGTTTCATGAAGTATAAAGTAAGCATAGACGTTTCCGTGGTATACGAACTGATCGGCAGCTTTATGATCTATGTAACGAGAAAATGGACCGACAATCTTGATATCGGCTCACATTTAATTACGGATATGGATGCCCGTCTCCCCCATGCAGTCCGTACTGAGCTTCAAAAAGCACACGATTGGCCATTTTTTGATTACGATGTACTTTATGCTCTAGCTATTTTACGCGAAGGAGATCCTGAAGTCGTCTCCTTTCTTGATTGGGTTGAACATTCGGAAGTTGCGGATTTGGGCCCCCGGCTGTTCGATTATACGCCCTCTGTTACAGAAGAGTACTTATCGCGTATTCAAAAAGATTATCCGCCACTGCTTCGTTTATGGTATGAACACTATTTTGTTAAGATCGAACACGATATAAAACCACTCATTTATGAAGATGCACAGGAAAAAGCAGTACTTCTTCCTAAAATGGAAGCGGAAAGACTGATTGAATATGCTACAGGTGGCGTCATATTAGATGATATACCTGTCGATTCTATCCTACTCACTCCATGTGTGCACTTTAGGCCTATTAATACGTACTGTTTCTATGATAAACTACTCCTCATTCAGTACCCTGTTGATGTGCCTGAAGAAAATGAGGACGACCCGCCAGTAGTATTATTACGTATGACAGAAGCTCTTGCAGATCCTGACCGGCTAAGACTACTTCGTTTTGTCGCTGATGAACCCAAAACCGTGAATGATATTGCAACTAACCTGAATCAGCCATACGATGCACTTATGCATCATTTACTTATTCTTAGAGCAGCAGGACTTCTTCGTTCTCATGTGAATGCTGGTGATCAAACGGAGCGCTTCAGTCTCCGTCCAGATGGAGCTGCTGAACTTCAAATGTTTTTTGAATCCTATATTAGGTTATCTTAAAATAAATAAACAATATAGAGAGATATAAGTGGATAAAGGAGTGAGAAAAATGAGCAAAGACTCACAACATATCATTTTTGATATGGACGACACATTGATTCATTGCAACAAGTATTTCGACTTGATTCTAGGCGAGTTTTTCGAGCTGATGACACGTTGGTTTGAGAAGTATGGGGTGACTACCGAACAAGTGCGTACCAAACAGATGGAAATCGATGTTGCCGGTGTTGACAAACTTGGATTCGCAAGCGCAAATTTCCCTCAATCTTTGATTGATACGTACCGGTTCTTCTGCAACCAACACCAGAAGACACCTGTCCTTCACGAAGAAGAACAGCTCTTCAAGCTAGGTCTTAGTGTTTACGATCAAGAAATTGAAGCCTATCCCGGCATGGTGGAAACATTGGACACCTTACAGAATGAAGGACACAGACTATATCTGTATACAGGAGGCGAAAGCCGTATACAGAAGCGTAAAATCGAACAAATGAAGCTGGCTGATTTCTTCGATGATCGCATTTATATAAGACAGCATAAAAATGTAAAAGCGCTTGAAGAAATTCTCTCCGCTGGAAAATTCAATCGCTCTATGACATGGATGATCGGGAACTCTTTAAGAACGGATGTTGTTCCTGCTCTTACAGCTGGAATCAACAGCATCTATATCAAGCAAAAACGCGAATGGCACTATAATCTGGTTGAGCTGAAACAAGAGCCACATAATGTACTCTATACCGTATCCGCTTTAACAGAGGTACCTGATATCATTTTAGGTAATGCAGTAGCGACATCATAATAAAAAAGGTTGTCTCCTCGACGTAAAAACTACACGGAGGGACAACCTTTTTCTATGTGAATAGAACAGAGCAATGCATGGAAACTACATCCTTGCATTGCTCTTCTTATGTTGTTGAAACATATGTGTATCGTTTAAATTGCTGAACCTGAACCCTCTCGTTCAACGGTTAGTTGACCGCTGCCTGATTCATTAAGCACGATTCGAGCTTTAAAAGCTCCTCCACTCTTGTCTTTGAACGTCAGGAGCTGTGTCTTCCCGTTCGTAAGCAGTGATTTCAACATGGATTGTGAAATACTTTTGCCCGCAAATTCTTTCCATATGACGAATTTACACCCTGACTTGAAATGAGAACAACCATAACCTTTTCTTCCTTCAATAATCTGACCTCCACAGCCTGCAACAGGACATTCACCAAGTGGAACACGAATACCTGCGGGTGCAGTAGGACGATCTGAAGCAACGGTTTTAGCTGAAGTTACTCCGTTACTTTTTGCAGCAGATCGAGAAGATGGTTTACTTGCGCTAGCCGACCCGGTCCCACGACCACGTGTGGAACTGCGCCCATTCTTCCCTTTTGCATCTTCGGTATCGCCAAACATAGATGGAGGTGCAGGACGCTGCGTGGATACCTTATCGATGATGGAAATGGTAAACTTCTGCACATTTTTCATAAACACATCCGCAGAAGCTTCCCCCTTCGATATTTGGTGGAGCCGTCGTTCCCATTGTCCTGTCATTTCGGGTGAAGCCAAGAGCTCTACTCCTGCGTGTCTGATAAGCTCTATAGCTGTCCTCCCTTTTTGCGTAACGGTGATCCTCTTGCCCTGCATCGTAATATAACCAACATTCTTAAGCCGCTCGATCGTAGCCGCTCGAGTAGCTGGCGTTCCAAGTCCACTATCCTTCATGACGTCACGTAGCTCTTCATCCTCCATACTCTTACCGGCGCTCTCCATTGCTTTAAGCAATGTACCCTCGGTATAGCTCTTGGGCGGTTGTGTTGCCTTTTCTTTAACTTCACTTTTCGTACATTGAACGGGCTTGTCCGCTTGAACATCAAACGATCGATCATTCCACTCTTGCGATTCCTCTTCTTCATCATCTTTACCTTTTTTCCCTGTGGACTTGGAGGACTTTCGATCTTTATCTTGCTGAATCAAAACTTTCCAGCCCAGTGACAAAAGCTCTTTGATGTTCGTCTTAAACGTCTCTCCCTCTACTTCAGTAAGCACCGTATGCTGCTTGTACATCGCAGGTGGATAGAAGTGGGATAAAAATCGAATGATGATCAGTTCATAAATATTTTGTTCTTCCTTGCTTAATGTGCCCGGTCGCTTCAATGTTGGCAAAATAGCGTGGTGATCTTCTACCCTCTCCGGGTTGCAGACTGACTTGTTGTTCTTATGCACCCGGCTTGGATCAGCGCCTTCTGCCATTGATTTGTAGGAAGTTGATTTCAGCATGTTCAAAGCTTTATGCATACCTTCAATATTTTGCTCATTCACATAGTTGGAGTTCGTACGCGGGTACGAAATCACTTTATGCTTTTCGTACAATCCCTGTGCGATATCCAACGTTTTCTTGGCAGAATAACCGTACTTCGCATTAGCCTCACGTTGAAGCAAAGTCAAGTCGTAGAGTTTAAACGGATGTTCTTTCGTCTCCTTAACCTCATACTTGGATATAGATCCGTTCTTCCCTCTCACCTTGGCAGCAATCTCGTCAGACTTCTCCTGAGATGTTAACCGTTCCCCTTGCCATGTGCCAACATATTCAAGTGACTCTTGGCGAAATGTAGCTTTGACATCGAAAAATGTCTGCGATTCAAATGCTTCAATTTCTTTCTGACGGTCATATATCAGTGCAAGAACAGGAGTCTGAACTCTCCCTACAGATAGAAGTGTCTGATGACGAGTTGTAAATGCGCGCGAAGCATTCATACCTATTAGCCAATCCGCTTCACTTCGTGCGCGAGCAGCTAATGTAAGAGCTTCGAACTCAGAACCATCCTTTAGCTGTGCAAACCCCTGTAAAATGCTCTCTGGTGTCAAATCCGATATCCAGAGTCGCTTTACAGGTTGATGCAGCTTCAGTTGCTGCTGTATTAAGGCAAAGATATATTGCCCCTCTCTCCCTGCATCACAGGCATTTACAATCTGATCGCAGCGCTTGGCCACATCACCAATAACTTTGAGCTGATCTTTTGTCTTCGGATTTGGCACAATTCGAAATTGCTCTGGAATAATCGGTAAATCCCTTATGTTCCAACGCTTATACTTCGGATCATATGCATCAGGTTCCGCGAGACCAACCAGATGACCGATCGCCCATGTAATAATGTACTGTTCTCCTTCTAAGTAGGACCGGTTATTCTTGGCCCGAGGTTCGATCACCGCAGCGATATTTCGCCCCATGTCCGGTTTTTCGGCAATGACCAGCGTCTTCACGTAACCTCTCCTTCCCGTGTAATCCAGAATAGAAAACCACAAGTGGATCTCCCATATGGACTCCAAAAAAGGACTCCGCCCCAGCGAAGTCCTTATGAACAATGATATTTAATTATAACATAGGTTGAGATCGGATTAAACTAAAACGGTACTGCCCATCAGGTACTTATCAACTTCACGAGCCACTTCCCGTCCTTCATTGATTGCCCATACGACTAAGCTTTGACCACGGCGCATATCTCCAGCAGCAAACACTTTATCCACATTAGTCGTATATTTTCCATAAGGTGCTTTTACATTGGTACGACGATCACTTTCAAGACCCAATTGTTCCAGAAGAGTCTGCTCAGGTCCATCAAATCCGATAGCAATCAACGCAAGCTGTGCAGGAAAGACCTTCTCAGTACCAGGTATAGGCTGATAAACTTTTCGACCTGTTTCATCTACAATCCGCTCAATTTGAATCGTATGCAGTTCCTTTAGGTTCCCTTCATTATCACCAACAAATTTAGTTGTCATGATAGAGAACTCACGAGGGTCCTGTCCGAACAATGCTTTAGCTTCCTCATGAGCATAATCTAGTGTGTATACGTTTGGAAATTGCGGCCATGGATTGGATATAGAGTCCCGCTCTAGTGGAGCTTGCTTATGTGTGCCGAACTGAGTAATACTGCTGCACCCATGACGAAGTGCTGTAGCAACACAGTCCGAACCCGTATCCCCGCCACCAATAACAATGACATCCTTATCCTTAGCAGACAAGTAATTACCATCTTCAAGACCGGAATCAAGATAGCTCTTAATCGTTCCGTTTAGGTAGTCCATCGCGTAATGAACACCTTTCAATTCGCTACCTTCAATATTAAACTCACGCGGCTTTGTAGCCCCGCCACACAGCACTACTGCATCGTATTGATCTACCAGATTCTTCGCAGGTATGTCTTTCCCAATCTCGGTATTGACAATAAACTCAACACCTTCAGCAATCAGTAGATCTACGCGACGCTGAACTACAGCTTTGTCAAGCTTCATAGACGGTATACCATAAGTAAGCAGACCGCCTACTCGATCAGACCGCTCATACACAGTCACCGAGTGCCCAGCTTTGTTAAGTTGGGCTGCTGCTGCTAGTCCTGCAGGTCCTGACCCAACGACAGCAACCTTTCGACCTGTTCGCTTCTCTGGTGGCTGAGGAACAACCCAGCCTTCTTCAAAGCCTCGATCAATGATGGCTTGTTCAATACTTTTAATCGTCACCGGCTGCCCAATCAGACCTACCGTACAAGAGCCTTCACATGGTGCAGGACATACGCGTCCAGTAAACTCCGGAAAGTTATTCGTCTTGTGCAAGCGTTCAAGCGCCTCTCTCCATAACCCACGATACACAAGATTATTCCACTCTGGAATCAAATTGTGTACTGGACACCCTGAAGTACCACCGATCATATCTATGCCTGTATGGCAGTATGGCGTTCCACAATCCATGCAACGCGCTCCTTGCGTCTGGAGCTCTTCCTCTGCTAGATGCTTATGAAATTCTTCCCAGTCTTTAATGCGCTCAGCGGGATCCCGATCAGCCGGAAGCTGGCGCTCGTATTCCATAAATCCTGTTGGTGTTGACATACAATTTTCCCCCATCCGTTCTCTTCGTGCTGAATAACATGTATGATTGTACTTTTCATCATATCATAAAACATAAGATTACTATCCATTCCAGGGGCCAAAAATGGCCATCAACCTGATTCATTTTTTCTATTCAGGTTAAGAAAAACTTTTATCACCGCTTGTACACTGTGATTTCGCGCTCAATGTCTTCTCTAATGTAAAAACATCGTAGCATTTGTCATTTCCTCTGTTAAATGGATTATCTGCACAATCATTTGTACTATTCTACTAAGAAGAACAAAGTTAAAATGAAAACGGATGGAAGAAAATATCGTTTATTGTTTACGCTCGTATGTTACAAAACGATACGAATACGGATTTTTCTCATCCGTAATTCCCTGAACCTCATCGGTTACTGTCCAATCCTCCCAGTTCACTTCTGGAAAGAACGTATCGCCTTCAAACGCAGAATCAATGAAAGTTACAATAAGTTTGTCAGCATAAGGAAGCATCTGTTCATAAATCTGTGATCCACCGATGACCATCAACTCACCATCATGGGCCAGCTTCACTCCATCCTCAAGATGGTGAATAACGATACCTTGCTCTGGAGTTAAAGTGAATTCCTCATCCCTTGTCAATACAACATTTTTACGCTGTGGCAGAGGTTTGCTTCCAAAAGACTCCCACGTTTTTCGACCCATTAAGATCGTTTTGTTCAACGTCATTTCTCTGAAAAAAGCCATGTCCCGAGGGAGACGCCAAGGCATTGTGCCATTAAGTCCAATCACCTGGTCTTGTCCCATTGCCCATATCATCGATATACTCATATTTATCTCTCCTTCCCCATGACTATCCGTTAATTCTGAGGCGTTTTATGACAGATTAGACTGCTACAATCGCCTTGATCGTTGGGTGATGCTGATAATCCTTAAACTCGAAATCATCAAAGGTATAATCAAAGATACTATCTGGTTTTCTCTTAATCACAAGCTCCGGCAAAGGGTAAGGCTCGCGTTCTAATTGCGTCTTAACTTGCTCCATATGATTAGAGTAGATATGAACATCCCCACCTGACCATATGAATTCTCCTACCTCTAAATCGCACTGCTGTGCCACCATATGCGTCAGAAGCGCATAGCTAGCTATATTGAAAGGCAACCCAAGGAAAGAGTCTACAGAGCGCATTGTAAGCATACAGGAGAGCTTCCCACCTGCAACGTAGAATTGAAACACGAAGTGACATGGTGGCAGCTTCATATTATCTATTTCTGCAACATTCCATGCACTGACGATGTGACGTCTTGAATCTGGGTTAAGCTTAATCGATTCAATTACGTTCGCAATCTGATCGATATGTTTACCCTCAGGTGTCTCCCATGCGCGCCATTGCGAGCCGTAAACCGGGCCTAAATCCCCATTCTCATCTGCCCATTCATCCCAGATCCGAACTCCATTTTCCTTCAAATAACGGATGTTCGTCTCTCCACTTAGGAACCAAAGGAGTTCATGTACTACCGATTTCAAGTGTATCCGTTTTGTGGTTACGAGTGGAAATCCCTTGGATAGATCGAACCGGAGCTGGCGTCCGAATACAGACGTGGTACCAGTACCTGTTCTATCTCCTTTTTCAATCCCATTGTCCAATATATCTTGTAGTAACTCCAAGTAATTTTTCAACGTAAAACCCACCTTTATTATTTCTAGTTATCAACTAATAGTGTACCACACCCGTATTCACGAAGCATGATTAAAAAAGCGATCATTTTCTTACCGAAAACACAACGAAAAGAGACTGCTCAACACCGGTCTTATTAGACCAGCATGAACAGTCTCTTGAAATAACCGATATCGGTCATTATCGTAAATTGTTATTATTTACGAGGTGCCATCACATGGATTGGATGACCGAGAACAAGCTCAGCACCTTCAGCCACGATTTCACCAAGTGTTGGGTGAGCATGGATTGTAAGAGCGATATCTTCCAATGTTGCTCCCATTTCGATCGCAAGACCGATTTCGGCAATCAGGTTGGAAGCTTCGATACCAGCAATGTGTGCACCAAGTACAAGACCTGTTTCTTCGTCAGCTACGATCTTCACGAAACCATCAGGGCTGTTCAGTGACAATGCACGGCCGTTACCAGCGAATGGGAACTTAGCTGATTTCGCTTTGTAACCTTGTTCTTTCGCTTGAGCTTCGGTCATACCCACACTCGAGCACTCAGGATCTGTAAATGCAACAGCAGGTACTACTTTGTAATCTACAACAGATGGAAGTCCGGAGATTGCTTCAGCAGCAACTTTACCTTCGTAAGATGCTTTGTGTGCCAGAGCAGGACCTGGAACGATATCACCAATCGCAAAGATATGCGGGTGGTTCGTACGTCCTTGGTGGTCAACTTTGATTAGACCGCGATCAGTCATCTCAACGTTGATCAGATCAAGACCAAGCTCGCCATCTGTGTTAGGACGACGTCCAACAGTTACAAGCAAGTAATCCGCAGTGATTTCTTTAGCTTCGCCATTCACGGAATATTTAACAGTTACGTCTTTATCCGTTTGTTCTGCACTTTCAGCTTTTGCATTCGTCACGATTTCAACACCGGACTTCTGCATGTTCTTAGCTACAAGTTTTGTCATGTCAGGATCGAAACCATTCAAGATGGAATCCATACCTTCAATGATAGTTACTTGAGTACCGAATTTGGAGAACATTTGGCCAAGCTCAGCGCCGATGTAGCCGCCACCGATTACAACAAGGCTCTTAGGAAGCTCTTGCAGTTCCAAAGCTTCTGTGGAGGACAGAATACGTCCGCCAAACGGGAAAGCTTTGAGTTCGATCGGGCGGGAACCTGTCGCGATGATACAGTTCTTGAAACGGTAACGTGGGGATTCATGCTCATTGAAGACACGAGCTTCGTTCTCATTAATGAACATGCATTCACCGTTGAAAATCTCAACTTTGTTGCCTTTCAAAAGTGCACCAACGCCGCCAGTCAATTTTTTAACTACACCGTTCTTGAACTCTTGGGTTTTTGCAAAGTCAACAGATACTTCGCCAACTTTAACACCAAAAGCTTCAGCGTGCTTAGCAGACTCAAAGGAGTGAGCAGCAGAGATTAGAGCCTTGGAAGGAATACAACCACGGTTCAAACATACGCCACCAACTTCAGATTTATCTACAATCAGAACTTTCTGACCTAGCTGTGCAGCACGAATGGCTGCCACATATCCACCAGGACCTGCACCAATGACTAACGTGTCGATATCAAGAGAAGCGTCTCCTACTACCATATGTTACACCTCCATAACAAGCAGCTCAGGGTTAACGAGCAGCTGTTTAATGTAATTCATAAAGTTTTGAGCTGTTGCTCCGTCAATAATACGGTGGTCAAAGCTTAGGGACAGTGCCATTACTGGAGCTGCCACGATTTCACCGTTTTTAACAACCGCTTTTTCGGAAATACGGCCTGTACCCAAGATTGCAACTTCAGGGAAGTTGATGATTGGAGTAAAGAACATACCGCCAGCAGAACCGATGTTTGTGATCGAGATCGTGCTGCCTCTCATTTCGTTCGCGCTCAGTTTACCATCGCGTCCACGTCCTGCGAGATCACGAATGCTGTCAGCGATCATCCAGATGCTCTTACGATCAGCATCTTTGATAACTGGAACGATCAGACCGTTGTCTGTATCTGTTGCAATACCGATATTGTAGTATTTTTTGTAGACAATTTCGTTATTCTCTTCATCGATCATAGCGTTCAAAGCAGGGAATTGACGGCAAGCCGCAACGAGTGCTTTAACGATGAATGGAAGATAAGTAACTTTTGTTCCTTTTTTCTCAGCGATAGGCTTCATGCGAGTACGGAATGCAACCAACTCGGTAACATCCACTTCGTCCATGATTGTAACGTGAGGTGCTGTGTATGCCGATTTAACCATTGCATTGGAGATCGCTTTACGAATACCTTTGAAAGGTACGCGCTCTTCTTCTGCACGAGTATCAACCGCTGCGGAAGTTGCTGCAGGTGCTGCTTCTTTAGACTCAGTAGTTCCTTGAGCTTCAGGTGCTGCTGCTTGACCTCCACCGTTCTTGAATGCTTCCACATCTTCACGAGTAACCTTACCGTTATTACCACTACCTTGTACTTGTGCAATGTCTACGCCTTGCTCACGAGCAAATTTGCGTACACTTGGAGTTGCAAGTACATCTTTGTTAGGTGCTGCAGGAGCAGAACCATTTGCTTCGCCGTCTTTAGCATCCGCAGGAGCGTTTGCTGCAGGGGAAGATTGTGTATCCGCACTACCTTTAGCTGCGTCAGCTTCTTGAGCAGATTGCTCTTCAGCGTGACCTTCCTGTTCAGGGATGTCGCCTTCTGCATCGATGATCGCAACCACTTCACCTACGCGGCATACTTGACCATCTTTGGCAAAAACTTCTTGAACCGTACCGTTAACGGGACAAGGAACTTCCACGACTGCCTTGTCGTTTTGTACTTCCATGATGATGTCGTCGTCTGTTACTTTGTCGCCCGGTTTGATATGCATTTTGATGATTTCACCTTCATGCAAACCTTCACCCAGCTCTGGAAAACGATATTCAAATTTTGCCAACTGTAAAACCTCCCTAGAAATGTACTGCAATTAGATGTACAGCTATTTAAAATTCCATTACTTTATTAACTGCTGCTACGATGCGAGCAGGAGTTGGCAACCAAGCGTCCTCAATTTGTGCATATGCATAAATCGTATCCGGTGCAGATACACGAAGCACAGGTGCTTCCAAGTGAAGAATCGCTTTTTCGTTAATTTGTGCAATAACTTCTGCAGCAACACCTGAAGATTTTTGAGCCTCTTGAACAACGATCGCACGGTTAGTTTTCTTAACAGACTCAACAATTGTATCGATATCGATCGGTGAGATCGTACGCAAATCGATGACTTCTGCTTTAATACCGTTCTTCTCAAGCTCATCAGCTGCTTTAGTTGCCGTATGAACCATCAGGCCATAAGCGATGATAGTCACGTCAGAACCTTCACGAACAACGTTAGCTTTACCAAGTTCTACAGTGTACTCACCTTCCGGTACTTCCGCACGGAAAGCATGGTACAAGTTCAAATGTTCCATAAAGAATACTGGATCATTATCACGAATTGCAGAGATCAGCAAACCTTTAGCATCGTAAGGGTTAGATGGAACTACCACTTTAATACCCGGACTTTGTGCAATTAAACCTTCCAGGGAATCCGTGTGCAACTCAGCCGCTTTTACGCCACCACCAAAAGGTGTACGGAATACGATTGGAGAGTTGTACTTGCCGCCAGAACGGTAACGCATACGAGCAGCTTGAACAACGATTTGGTCAAGTGCTTCAAAAATAAATCCAACAAATTGAATTTCAGCGATTGGACGGAACCCTTGGATACCAAGACCAACAGCCATACCACCGATTGCAGATTCAGCTAGCGGTGTATCGAATACACGCTCTTCACCGAATTCTTTTTGCAGGCCTTCAGTTACCCGGAAGACACCGCCGACATTACCTACGTCTTCACCAAAGATGAGGACGTTTGGATCACGGTTCAATTCAACGCGCATTGCGTCACGAATCGCTTCTTTCATGTTCATTTGTGCCATTGCTTCATTTCCTCCTTAGACATTACAGATCACATATGCTTGGCTGTTATACCGTATCATTAATCGAAAGCAACCCTTATTCATACTAGATCCACTGTGAAGAAGGAACTTCCCGGAAGGAAAGCCCGTCGCTCTTCACCGCGGCAAAAAGGAACCGATTTTTATTGGAAATCGGCTTTTTGCTCTTCAAGATGTTTAGGTGTTTGCTCGAACATACTGTCAATCAGACCAGGAATAGTCATTTTTTCAGTTTGCTCAGCTTTCTTAATTTGCTCGTTGACTTTAGCTTTCGCTTCGTCTTTAATGCGAGCAGTATCTTCTTCTGTCCATAGTCCTTTTTTCTCAAGATATTTCGCAAGACGAGCAATTGGATCTTTCTCGTTCCATTGACCCTCTTCTTCTTTAGAACGATACTTTGTAGCATCATCGGACAAGGAGTGTGGACGGAAACGATAAGTTACAGCTTCGATCAATGTTGCACCTTCTCCGTTACGTCCGCGTTCAGCAGCATCTTGAACTGCTTTGATAACAGCAAGAACGTCCATACCGTCTACTTTCACACCTTTAATACCCGCTGCTACTGCTTTGTGGGCGATGGAAAGAGCCGCTGTTTGTTTCGAGAATGGAGTTGTGATCGCATACCCGTTGTTTTGTACAAAGAAGATAACTGGAAGCTTGTATACACCTGCATAGTTCAGACCTTCGTAGAAGTCACCTTCTGACGAACCGCCATCACCAGTGTAAGTGATAACAACTTGCTTTTGTTTCTTAAGTTTATAAGCCATAGCAATACCCATCGCATGCAGAATTTGAGCACCGATGATGATTTGCGGCATCAATACATTTACACCGTCAGGAATTTGACCACCGTGTTGATGTCCACGGGAGTACAAGAATGCTTGATATAGCGGAAGGCCGTGCCAAACAATTTGTGGCATGTCACGGTAACCCGGACATACAAAGTCTTCTTTTTCTAAAGCAAATTCACTACCAACCATCGTTGCTTCTTGACCCGATACTGGAGCATAAAAACCGAGACGTCCTTGACGGCCGAGATTAACGGCACGATCGTCCCAGGTACGTGTAAATACCATGCGATACATAATTTCTTTCAATTGATCATCAGTTAACTTCGGCATAAGATCTTTGTTAATGATTTCGCCGTCCGGGGAAAGTACGGATAGTGTATCGACTTCCTCGGTATATACTTCGTAAGGAACCTTGGTCATTTTCTTCACCTCAATAAATATTTGAATATCAAGTTCCGCTGTTATAGAATTATTATACACCTGTTTTACTCCAAACGTCAAAGAAATACCTCATTAAATTTCATATTTTTTTGTTTTTGTATGTATAACAGGTTTAAGCAATTTGTATAACAGTGTGACAAACATAACAGCACAGCAGTATCTTTAGGACAACAGATTAATCTTAACTTATTGTTAGAAGCTTTTCAAAACTACCCATCGAAAGGTGACGAATGATGACAGATGCCCGCTTGTTAAAACGAACCATAGTTAAAGAGGAAATACTTAGCAGCCACCTAAAGGAGAATCGAACTCTTCGGATCTATCTCCCTCCTGGTTATAACGAAATTCTTAGTTATCCTGTGGTGTACTGCCAGGACGGAGAAGAGTTTTTCAACTTCGGACGAATTGCTACTTGGGCTAACCAACTTATATTAGAAGAAGGGATTGAACCTTTCATCATTGTTGGCGTTGAAGTAGATACCAAAGTCCGCACAGAAGAGTATGCTCCATTTGGAAATCGATTCGATGCTTATCTGGCATGCTTCGCCGAAGAAATTATTCCCTACATCGAGCAGAAATATCCCGTACGCAGAGATCCATCAGAAAGAGTACTAGCTGGAGATTCCCTAGGTGGTAGTGTCTCGGTTCATCTAGCTCTACGTTATCCTGAGTTATTCACAAGAATCATCTGCATGTCCGGTGCGTTCTACGACCAATCCCAACATATCATCGCGCTGGAGACAGACTTGTCCTGGCTTAACATCTTCATGATTGTTGGCTTGCAGGAGGACAGCTATACGACGGATACGGGTGTTTATAATTTCGTAGAACTTAATCGCTCTGCCAAAAAACTGTTTGAAGAACGCGGCGCCACAGTTCATTACGAAGAAAAAGACGGACGCCATCTATGGGGATTTTGGCAAAAGGAACTTCCAGCAGCTCTTATGTACTTCTTCCAGTCTTAATGAATCACTTGCAAAAAAAGATGAACAAGCGCGCATTTTTTATGGAATGTGCTTTGTTCATCTTTTTTATATCACCCGTCAATTTCTGCACGCGCTTACATTGTGTCGAAAAAGAAAAGCGGCACTTGTGATCCGCTTGTCAGTGCCCATTATAACTTTTCTTTTACGATCCTGTCCAGCAGTACATCACAACCTGTATCAATCAGTCGATAAACCTCTTCAAAGTTACCTGTAAAATACGGATCTGGCACCTCGCGCAATTTCTCGTTTGGAAGAAGGTCCATAAGCTTTACGATCTCTGCCTCTTCCCCACCAGGGACTTTACGAAGATTGGAAGCATTTGAGTCATCCATAGCTACGATATAATCAAAATGAGAAAAATCGCGACTCTCCACCTGTCTAGCTCTCATTCCTTCGTAACTTATACGGAAGTCATCGAGAAGTTTACGTGTTCCTTCATGCGGTGTTTTCCCAATATGCCAATCTCCTGTACCGGCAGAATCTACTGATATCTTATCACTTAAACCTCTTTGTGATATTTTGGATCTCATCACAGCTTCAGCCATGGGAGAGCGACATATATTACCGAGACATACAAATAGAACGGATATCATCTGCAATCATTCCTTTCCTACAAGCAATATGATACGAAAAACAAAACTTATAAAGGCAGGTTCTTTTCTACGTTAATTGAGGCACTGCTTTCTCCAAGTGAACGTCTTGGTAAACGCCACTTATAATGAACCGAAAGCATTCTGAACACAACAACAATTACAAATAACCCTAACAGCTTCCAAGTCGAATTGCTAATTCCGAGCCCAATAACCGCACCAGCTGCCATTGCCCACACGGCATAGATCTCATCACGAAGCACCAAAGGCTTACGCCCAGCTAATAAATCCCGAATGACCCCGCCTCCAATACCAGTTAAGGCTGCTGCAACAATTACTGCAATGAGTGGGTGATTCATTTGTGAAGCATAAATACCACCCTGCACTGCAAAAGCCGACAAGCCAATCGCATCAAAAAAGGCCTCCGTTCTTTTCCAATGTTTAATCCATCCAATAGGAAGAACAAATGCGACAAACACAGAGATGATAGCGAGTAATATTAAATCTCCCTGCCCCCATAATGTTGTAACCGGAACACCTATTAGAACATTCCGAACGACGCCTCCACCAAAGGCAGTAACAAGACCCAACACCAGTATACCCAGGATATCATACTCTTCTTCCATGGCAACGAAAGCTCCGGACATGGCAAAGGCTACCGTACCTATAATGCTTAACAATTCAAACACGTGCATGTCCAAAATGTCTTTCCCCCGCTTCGCATCATTTGATACCCTCATTTTATCCGTGTGTAACGAAATTGTGCAAGCACAAAAACTGATCTATACTGATATAAAATGACAAGCTTTACATGTGGGAGGAATTAATGTGGCGAATAAACGCGCTTTAATCTTTACTGGCGGGAATTTATCCTTGCAAATATTAGATATAATTCAAGAGAATGATTATATTATAGGTGCAGATCGCGGAGCTCTCTTTTTAATAGAAAACGGAATTTCGCCTCATATATCTGTAGGTGATTTTGACTCTATCTCTGCGGAACAACTAGAATTGGTCACTTCCAAGAGCAAGGAAACCGTAAAATGTGATCCAATCGACAAAAACTTAACCGACACTGAACTCGCCTTCGACGTCGCAATTGAGCGTGATGCTTCTGAAATTCTTATACTTGGTGGAACTGGTACACGAATAGATCACACACTAGCTAACATACATATGTTGCTCCGAGGGGTTCAGCACCATGTTCATTGTTCGATTCTGGACGAACATAATTTCATTACACTAACGGGATCAACTTGCGAAGTTGAAGACCAAGGATTTACTTACGTTTCTCTCCTCCCCCTCACACCTGAGGTAACGGGTATCGATCTGGAAGGCTTTCAATACCCACTTCATCAAGCAACACTGAAGATTGGACAGTCCTTAGGGATCAGTAACCGCCTCTCTGGTCGTCGGGGAACTGTATCGGTAGAAGGTGGATTACTACTCATCATTCAGAGTAAAGATCAATGATTGTTACTTTTTTGTTATTTTCATCTATAAGTTAATAACAACAAAAAACCCTTGTTTATCAAGGGTTTTTTGTTGTTATTAAAACAAGACCAGATCAATTTGTTACTCTTTTGTAACTTTTAATGGTTTTTTAATAATACGCTTTCAGTCCTTGACCACCATAGGTTTCATTGCTTTTACCATAATTTAGGAAGTATATGAATCTGTTATACTCGGTTCAAGCGAGAGACAAAAACAAAATTCTTGGAGGTCATACATCATGAATAAACAGACTTTGATTAAGAAAGCCGCAATTATCAGCATCAGTGCAGCAATGGGACTTGGAACACTATTAGCAGTATCCCCTGCATCACAGGCAGACGCTGCAACTTCCAGCTCCAGTTCATATGCAACAACCAAAGGTCAACAAGTTGTAAACTTCGGTAAAAAATACATGGGAACACCATATAAATTCGGAGCTTCCACAAGCACAACAAAAGTATTTGACTGCTCCTCTTTCATGAAACATATCTTTAAAAAGTATGGTGTAAACTTACCCCGTACTGCTGCACAACAATCCAAAGTAGGCGTAGCTGTTTCCAAAGCTAACCTCAAACCAGGCGACATGGTGTTCTTCTCAAGCGGTAGCCGTGCTAACGGTAAAAATGTAACTCACGTAGCGGTTTATGCAGGAAACGGTAAAATCCTTCACACTTATGGCAAACCTGGGGTAACGATTTCCAACCTAAATTCTGGCACTTGGAAAAAAACTTATCTGAAAGCACGTCGTGTACTTTAGTATATAACTTAATTCCAAGCTGACTCCTGTAATAACAGGAGTCAGCTTGTTTTATTGTTACAGTGAGCCACGCGCTCAGCGAATACTTTTATAATATAAAAAATACTCTTGTTCATTATGTTGGATCAGATGTTTTAAGCATATACCCTGCACCACGAACTGTCCGAATCATTTTCCACTTCCTACCCTTATCAATCTTTTCACGCAAATGCAAAATGTATACATCTACTACATTTGTACCTGTATGGAAGTCATAATCCCACACATGGCTCAATATTTCTTCCCTAGAACATACTTGATTGGCCCTTTTGGATAAATATAATAGAAGATCATATTCACGCTGAGTCAGTTCGATGGGTTGATCTTCTCTAAAAACTTGCCTACTTAGAGGTTCTATCCTTAAATCCCGAAGCTCTATTTTCTGATTTTTCCGTTCTTTTCCATAGTTAAATAAGAATAGAAGATTATTAACCCTTGCTAACAATTCACGTTCATCTATCTGTTCAGAAATGTAGTCGTTTGCCCCTGCCTCTAGAGCTGCTGCTGCTTCGACAGATCCATCATGACCCAAAACCATTACTGGTATCCTGTGTTCGCTCTTGTGTATTCTGCGTACAAAATCAAAATCATGCATCCCAGATAAATTACTATCCACAATAATCATTACAAAGTTCACTTGCTGGAAAAGTATAATCGCCTGAGATAGATGATCCGCAGAATGGACAGCGTAGCCAGACGATTCGAGTATACTTCGTAATCGACTTACCGCAACAGTTTCCGAAATTGCTAATAGGACTGGTTCTTCCAAAGGGCCCCCCTCTTTCACTTCTAGGGTAAGCGACACCATATTCTTGATCGCCTGAATATCACTAACCTTTAGATTGCCTCAAATGTAAAACATCCATTCCTCAATAGAGAAATGGATGTGCTACAGCAACATGATTTATTAACCTAGATAACGGTAATACAGATTTTTGGCTTCTATCAGATCCGAGGTCCCATGAACCAATGCGCGCCCGTCTGCAAAGAATACCAAACGATAACGACTCATTTCAAAGATAACCATATGCGGATTCTGCGAGATCTTTCCTTCAAGAAGACCTTTTAAACGGTCAGCTAGCATGAGAAGATCTAGTTTTATTTTTCGCGCAGGTCTGATTTGAACTGTATCTCTACCACATAATACTTCACTCTTGGTCTGGTTACTTGTTGTCAAATATGGATATATCGGATCTACTCCACATGATGGGCAATCAACCTTTCTAGCAGAATCAAGTTTCATCTCGATAGATTCATTTCGCCACAAATCAAAAGAGATCAGTTTCATTCGAAGC
Organism: Paenibacillus sp. FW507-14B1B; assembly: GCF_058781425.1. NCBI lineage: Bacteria > Bacillati > Bacillota > Bacilli > Caryophanales > Paenibacillaceae > Paenibacillus > Paenibacillus sp. FW507-14B1B. Next base: position 717,636 of record NZ_JBYSWS010000001.1, read on the forward strand.
ATATTCGTATTTCCTGACAGAAGCTTCATTGCTTCTAATGTCTGATACGCTGCTACCACCTGCACTGCCTGAGGGAGTATTCCCGCTGTGTCACATGTATCACCACCTAAAGGAACCGTTCCAAGCAAACAGTTAAGACATGGAGTTCGACCAGGAATAAAGGTGTACGACATACCGGTGCTACCCACACAGCCTCCATAAATCCAAGGAATATTTAGCTTTTGTGAAATATCGTTAATCATAAGCCGCGTATCAAAATTATCTGTTGCATCCATGATCAGATCACAGGATTTAGCGAGATCAGCTAGTTCCTCTGCTCTGACATCCATAATATGTGATTCGATCTGCACTTCTGAATTAATGGATTGTAATCGCATACGTGCCGCTTCCGCTTTAGGGAGTCGGTCTTCTGCATCCTGTTCCGTAAATAATTGCTGACGCTGAAGGTTACTCCACTCCACATAATCTCGATCTGCAATCGTAATTTTACCAACACCAGCTCGGACTAATGTTTCAGCTACCGCACTCCCAAGCGCACCCGCCCCTACAATAAGTACATGACGATCCATAATGGCTTCTTGACCACTTGCACCAAAGGGTGCAAAACGTTCCTGACGTGAATAACGACTTTCCTGATACTCTTTCAAAATCCCGATCACTCCTCTCCTCATTCGATCAATCAACGATTTGAAAAAAACCACTCCAATTGGAGTGGCTTTCATACCTATCTAGGATTGCTGAGACCAATCCTCCACATTCCAGATCTTCGTCACCCAGTCTTCGTAAAAGTCAGGTTCATGAGAAACCAGCAACACAGTGCCTTTATACTCTTTCAATGCTCTCTTAAGCTCTTCTTTGGCAATAACGTCTAAGTGATTGGTCGGCTCGTCAAACAGAACCCAGTTACTCTCACGCATAAGGAGTTTGCAAAGTCGAACTTTAGCTTGCTCACCACCACTTAAAGCTTTCAATGGCCGAGTGATATGTTCGTTCTTCAGACCACAACGTGCCAAATGTGCACGCACCTCATGTTGATTGAGATGCGAGTATTCATTCCATACATCATCGATAGGCGTCAAATTTCCTGCTCGAACCTCCTGCTCGAAATATGCGGGGAACAAATAGTCACCTTGATACGTTTTCCCACTGAATGGGGCCAATTTACCTAGAATTGTCTTTAGAAGGGTCGACTTACCCACACCATTGCAGCCAACAATTGCAATCTTCTCACCACGTTCAATGGTAATATTCATCTTAGGTAATAGCGGATAGTCATAACCGATTTCAAAGTCCATACCTTCAAAGACAGTCTTACCACTTGCACGCGCTTCTTTAAAATTAAAGACTGGCTTAGCTGCTTCTTCTGGTCGATCAATGCGTTCCATACGATCCAGTTGTTTCTCACGGCTCTTTGCTCGGCTTGAGGTAGAATAGCGGGCTTTATTCCGCTGAATAAAATCCTCTTGCTTTTTGATAAATTCCTGCTGTTTCTCATAGGCTTCGATATGCTGATTCTTATTCAAATCCGCCATTTCAAGAAACTTCTCATAATTCGCCGTATAACGCGTTAATTTAGCAAATTCCAGATGATAAATAACGTCAACCACCTGATTCATAAACTCTGTATCATGTGATATAAGCATAAATGCATACGGATACTGCTTCAAATACTGCGTGAGCCAATCAATATGTTCAACGTCCAAATAGTTCGTTGGCTCGTCCAATAGAAGTACTGTCGGCTTTTCAAGAAGCAGCTTCGCTAGTAGAACCTTGGTGCGCTGACCTCCGCTTAAAGAAGCTACGTCACGATCGAGACCAATAACAGATAGACCAAGTCCATTTGCCATTTCGTCAACTTTCACATCAATTAAATAAAAGTCGCCGATCTCAAGCTGTTCTTGTATATCACCCATTTGTTCAAGCAAAATTTCAAGTTCTTCCGGAGTAGCATCAGACATCTTCTCCGTAATCTTTATCATCTCTTCTTCCTGTTGTAACAGCGGAAGAAATGCATCCTTCAGAACATCCCGAATAGTCTTTCCTGGTGTCAACTTCGTATGTTGATCTAAATAACCATACCGAACCTTTGGTGTCCACTCTACTTTCCCACTATCTTTTAAGAGCTGGCCTGTAAGGATATTCATTAATGTTGATTTACCAACACCGTTTGCGCCAACCAGACCTACATGTTCACCTGCAAGAAGACGAAAGGATACATCTTTGAACAACGTCCGGTCTCCAAAATTATGGGATACATTCTCTACAGTCAATAAACTCATATTTACGGTAACTCCTGTCTATATAAATAAACTCAATTCATGTTAAAAAAAGCATCACAGTCAAGAGTTCATTGTATCACAGACATCATATAAGTCGAAACCTTAATTATTAACCAGCATCATAATAACAACTCTTCTCCCTATAACCGAAAGCAGCTGCTTCTTTTCGAGTGCCAAAAACTTCACGAACTTCATAAGGAAAAGGACATGTATTACGGTAAACGTATTTATTGCCTGTACCTGCTTCAACACCACCATAATAAACAGGCGTCTTTACTAGCCTACCCCCACCATAGGAGTAGTTATTGTAATAACGATCACCCATGGGGATTCCCTGTACAAAAGCCATCAGACCAATATCATTAATGGTGTTAACCCATTCTTCTTGATCGATGGTAGGCAAGGAGAACTGATAAGAAATACCATTTCTTAAAGCTAGCGTATTATGACGTTTTATGTAATAAGCCAAGTCATTCTGTACGGTATTGACGATAGTTATTCGTCTAATCTCTTCAAACGTCTCTGATTGATCCAGAAGAGGTACGCCTGTTCTCCCGACAAGTTCACCCTGTAAACCCGAATTCCAAGTCTTAGTGGAGCTATTATATACTTCGACCCGCTTATCGAGTGTAAAGTGAATACTGTTCCCATCTCCGTCCGAATAGGCATAAGGAATTTTAGGACTCCAAGTATGATGGTAATTCATTTCATCACTGGGACCTAAATATGATTGCATGGAATATATGTAATAACCATCATAATCAATAACAACAAATGCAGGAATGTACCACCAAAGTGCTGATTGTGCTTGTTGATCTTCCTGGATCCCCATATTGATATACAATGATTTCGAAAATGTAGCTAACGCTCTATCCTTGTCAGCACGAAACCGCTTGGAGGATTCATACCCCGCTTCCTCTGACTGCATCTCATTCACATTCAGCATTTCTCCCCCATCTTGAACAGCCGTCCGTAATCCTGCAGAATACTTCATTTCGACAAAAGTAGTATCGGTCATATTCTGTGCATGCATGTTGATTAGCATGAAGAATGGAAAGAAAATCGCTGTAAATACAATAGCTAAGTCAGTAATCTTCATTCAAAACCATCCCTCCATACGGGAATACGATAGCAGACTTTTCTCCAGAATTTGATCCAGTAAGCGCATCAAACAACAGTAATGATGGCGTTTTATTCAGGCTTTTTACCCTCACTTGGAGGAAATCCCCTGCTGTTAGTTTATAAACTCTGCCTTGATAATCTTCTGGTGGTGAGGATTCTGGGAACAGATGGTTGAGTATTTCACGCTCGAAGTAAGCATCGTACACGACAGAATAGCTATCCTGAAAAGTACCGTTATCTGCAGGATCACTATAATCAGGTTCATATTTCTTATGCTGATGCTCCATTTCCACTTCATACAGATTACCTGTGACATCCAGCTCACGCATAAAATCCTGATACATCTGAGGTGTTATATATCCTTTCATACGGACGCTATCCACGAACTTCGTCACAGATTGATATACGACAATTCTGGATAAATCATCCTGCCTTCTTGCACTTTCACCCGCTGGCACCATATATAAAAGTAGGACCGACAGAAATGCCGCAAACCATTTGGAAACCGAATTTGCCATTTCTTTACCTCACTTTAAATTGCTGAATCCGGACGATTCTACCATCGGTTGTATAGGTATAGCGTGCTTCGTATGTTGCATCAACATCAATGACAGAAATGTCCGATATCTCGGGGTTTACCCCTGGAGAGAACACAACGTCATCGACAGACATTTCATATTCCCCCTTCTCAACTTGTCGAAGCATAAACAATACCTCGCTGCCTTGGTAGGTAAATGTATCCTTCATAACACTACCACTCATCTCAATTGTTGTTATGGCCGAGTTCTGCTCTTGTGCCATTTTGTTAGCTGCTTCTAGCCCTGCATCAATTTCAGATTGCATGTGAAAGGAGAACCAGCTGGCTCCCATGAACAAAGCTATGGCTGCTGACCATTCGATCATTGTTATCGTTTGCTCTCGCATATGAATAGCCTCTCACTTATATTTACTGAATAAATATAATTCCTCTAATCACATTTGAATCATCCTTTACAATTGAAGCTTTAAATTTTCCACTAGGATTGACATACTCGGTGCTTTTCTCATTTAATGTCTGAGTGATACTGCCTTGGCGGGAATCCGGATGCTCCACAGAACCATTTGAATCCAACACATTTCCATACCATTGCCCCGCAGGGTTTTTTCCTGTCTTAATAAAAATGCCGAATTGATCCTTATCTTTATATTTCCGGAGTGCATTGGTTACTTGAGATCCACTAATCGTCGTACTATCATATACCGTAAAAGCGGCTTGAGAGAGCTCTGTCTGGATATCCGAAAAATTGTTCTGCGCCGTCTTGGTTGCTTCCTGTGCAGAAATAAATAAAATAACAACGATCGTAATCAAAGCAATGGTTAAAAAAATACCTGCGGCTACCTTTAGAGCTGAAGATGCATTATTCATATACCTTATCCTCCTTGTCCCACTCTGGAGACGATTTAGTGTTAATTACAGTCTTTGAATTTGTTCATAATAAGCATTCATTTGCGTAAAACTCATGCCGATCAATGGAATGACAAGATACATAAAGATGAGTGCATACATCGGAGCAAATCCGATCATGCGTCCCCATGCTGCTTTGGTCTCAACCATACGTTCATACTCTTGCTTTCGCTGATCAAATATAAATGCCATTTCCCCTTCCAGATCGTCAAAAACATCTTTAATCGGAACTTTATCAACGGCTAGCAACAACTTGTCCACCAAACGTTGAAAATCCGGAAACCAAATATCTTCCTTAAGTTCTTGTAGTGCTAAGTCTGCGCCATGCTCATAATGTAATAGACTCTTCTGAATCGGAACCTTGAATAGCATCGAAAAACGATTCATCCATTCTAAAATAACCTCGACAGATATACGCTCTACCCCTCTCAGAATGGAGATGACCGTTTGAAATTGATACACCTCATGTTTCATTTCCAAACTTCTGACCTTCCGGTGAAATAGGAGTGTCCAAAGTGGAAAATAGTATGCTCCAATCGTCAAAAATACAGCTAAGATGACTTCCCACCATTTCAAATATTCGTTGTTATAGCGCTGAAGCTTGTATAGCACCCGCTCCGCATTCGCCAATAGTTGCTCCTGAGTCATTTTTCCATCGCCGACGATCTTCACCGTCTCTTTGACCTGATCTATTGTAACTTCCGGTGAATGATTCAAATTGTCCATTGCCTCACGATCCGTTTCAGCCCGGTTATGTGCTTCTTTCTCCTCAATCGCACTCATTTTGCCGAACAGTGATATTTGTGAAACTGGTGCATAAAGGAGTTGATGTCTAGCGTTGTAATGTAGAAATAAGCAGGCTGACAGTACGGTTAGCAGTACAATCAGTGATATTACAAGCCTTCGAATGTAAAACCATTCCATACGTAATCGAGTGTTACTCTCCTTAAGTAATCTGATTCGTGATTCATACTTTGGAGTCCCAGGCATTGGAGCCATAAATTTCACTAGCACTGTTGTGATTTTTAACCTAAAGAGCTTTGCCTCCCATGGCAGCTTATCAAAACCTGCACGATAATCGGATTCATTATTTTGTTGTAACTTCTGTAAGAGTGTGTACGAAATAATGATGACAACATAGATTGATATTTTAGTGATATAGCCTAATTTACTCATATAGAATTCATCCATCGACGGAAAGCTTCCACGCGCCCAGTTTTCTATCGGCTTCGTAAAAAAAACAGGCGCTAATGCAATAATGTTTAGTCCCTTTAACAAGTAATCCAGTTTATCCCTACGTAATATTTCTAGTTGAATTTCCTTCGTTAAGCCACTTAAACCTTGAAGAAATATTGAGCTTTTCTTCTTCGCATGATCACCGAACTCCATGACTAGATGTGATATACCCGCAAAGGCTTTCAAATATCGATTAGGCGCGGTTTCATAATAACGCTCTAACTGTTCTTCTGGGTCTTGAGAGATCAAAGCGTTGTAAATACGATGGGCATGAATCGAAATTTCATGACCAGCCGTCTCTGCACCTTCATAGATCGCTTCTTCCACCATGCCATGCTGTTGATAGTGATGCCTCACACTGGAGAATAACTCGATGGATTGAAGCAAGAGTTTCTTCTCTAATCTGTTCATGAAAATATCGATGATTAGATCATGAATCACAATAGCGGCAAGCAAAGCGATTAATATAAATCCCACACCTGGGCTTATCCAGATTAACAGAATAGCTGTTAAGCCAGCAGCAGTAGCTACAGCACATACAATTTTCGTTGTTTCATATCGTAGAGATATTTCATCATACGGATGAATTATAGAAAGCTTCTTACTGATTTGTCTTACATATCGTGACAACACGGGTACTTTTAAAGTATAGATATAAAGAAATTGAAACCATTGTCTATGCTTATCTCTCATGAGCCCTGTAATCGGAGTATTATGCTGGTCCACAGCATCTTCGAAATGACCATTCTTCTTTCGAATAATAATCATCGCTCCATAAAGCCCAACGAATATCATTAAAGATACGAAGAGTATGTATATAAGTATGTCTTTTGTAGTCACGCCGACCCTCCCCATCCCTTCGCGATAAAGGTCCTGAAAGCATTAATATCCTGTGGTTGCATCTGCTCTTCCATCTCTCTTATACTTCTCGTCGTTATAGGTTCTGCAGCTACATATCGTCCATCTATATACTCAACAATGTTTCGTGAAATATAGGAAGATGGTCTGTTCTGTCTTCGAAAATGCTCCGTACTCAGCTCCATATATTGATTGACCATATCAATGGTTCTACCCTGCTCGTCAGGTGGAAGCCATTCCGGAAAGGGTTCACGATCACAGGGAACACATTCTGTAATTCTATCAATGTATCGATTACCGAATGAGTCTCGCTTCAAATGAACATCGAAGTTAATGACGCTCACTACTTGTTGTTCAGCGATGTCTTCTTTTCGAAACATTCCGCTCTTTAACAATGAATTTCGAAGAGATTGGACTAAATCATTAAATGTCTTCGCATGATGGGTGAAGACCGTAAATAGACTCGCAACTTGAGACATCTGGATCATCCAAGAGGCAACTTCATCACTTGCAACTTCACCTAGGATATTAACTGTCCCGTCTGTCTTTTTCTGTAAATCCAATCCGTCTTGACCACGGATATGGTCTGTTTCACGGAAACTTAATATATTTCGCCTGCTATATATTTTTCTTAAATGAAGCTCGAATGCCATCTCCTGAACACGTAGCGTATAAGAAGCATAGATATGTCTGATCATAGCCATGAGTAAAGTCGTCTTCCCTGATCCCTGCGCTCCCGTAATCGCTGTAATTCGGCTTCCCTTCATCAAATATTTCAGAAGTTCAATTGGAATTTCGGCACCTTTACCGGTTATAAGCTGCTCCAGACTGGTACTATTGACATCAAACTTTCGAACAAAAAAGGCCCACGACTCAGCGAATGGCGGGCGCACAACAACAACCCGTGACCCATCCTTCATTTCATTTACCTTATAACCGCTTGCTTCTGACAATTGCCCTGGGTGATTGTATTTATAGATGTTCTGGCATACTCGCTTTAACTCTCTTACATTTCCGAATGTTAAAAAGCCCATATGAATCGAAATGCCTCTGTAAAAAACCCACACACTTTCGCATTCAGAAAGCGAAGTTTCTACATTTATATTTCTTTCTAATAAGGGTTTTATGGGAAAATGCTGTGTGGTGGAATGACCAAGTGTCCCACTGACCCCACCACTAACTCCATCAATCCGTTGATCGCGAATCTCATCAATTACAGAAAACCCTTTATACTGTTGATAAATTCTTTGAACTACAATATCGAGTTTCTCTTGAAAGGTTAACGTACGAATTTCATTACCATATATATAGGCAATGTCTTCTACCGTAATGGCATAAACGCTATCTTCTCCGTATCCAGGGATAACCCGTGGCTTAGACAATTGATACCTCTCAAATAATTCAGCTAATGCGTGATCTTGAAACTGCTGCTTGTACAAATGTAAGATAATCTCAAACTGATCCTGAGGTGTTAAAGCCTCATGCTGCTCGAATGGAATGGAGATGTTAATATTCGTCTCATTTAACTTCAAGCTTTTAACTAACAATTCTTTCAAAAACTGTTTCACATATTGTTTATCGAGCACATCTCCTGACACACACCCCTTCAGTGCACGTCGTAATTCGCTTCGCTTGCTCAGGCGCCTACGGTATTCCTCTTCATGTAATCCAAGATCTGATAACTGGCTGTGAGTCATTTGATGAAGTGTTTCTTTTACAAAATCAGTCATTGCCTGTAGTGAATATTGCTCTGGTCCATGTTCCGGATGAAATGATTTTTTTCTCACACTCAACCACCGAACATAGAGAAATATAGAAATCAAGAGCACAATTAAAGCGATCCATAGCGAATTCAAGAGTGAATTCGAGAACATCTAAGCACCCCTCTCCGTGTATCCAGTAGAAGGAAGCCCGAGTCGTTCTACTGAAGCTAGCGCGGTATGCCTAAGCGCGTAATAAAGCGGAGTCTCTCTTTTTCGCTCTCCACCACCTCTCCCTCTTTGAATACAACTCTGAACCGAACGCATATTCCATGCATCTGTTAACTGTGAGCAATAAGGAATTCCTTCTACCATTCCTTTTATACCGAATCGTCTTTTCAGATTTTGAATTGTACAGTGACTGGATGTGTCATAACGTCCGATTACAAAACCTATTTCTTTACCTTGTAAGCAGTCAAATATTGCTCCATGCTCCAAAATCTTTTCCAGAGACCTTAAGTTTTGATTCACTCCAATAAGAATTAAATCCGCTGCCATTAATATTTCTCTATCCATAACATCGGGCTGACCATTTCCAGCATCGGCTACAATGACATCATATCCTCGTATCGCTGTTTCAATGATTTGGCTCATCAGCCCTTCATGTTTGACGCTAGATTCAGAATTGCTTTCCTTACTGCCCTCAAGAAAGTCCATTCGATCTGGCAGAATAGAAGCTGTATAATCTCGAAAAATCTCAGGCAACAACCTACCGCTTGTAGCTAATCGTTTGACTGCACTCATTCCATGATCTTGAAATGTCACCAATGTGTTATCTAAGGAATGCTTTCTGAGCGAAAAAGCTTGTTCTACACGTTCCCCACTACCTCCGCCATGCAATAATAACGTCTTCAATCTAAACTCTAACGCCAAAATTATCGGTAATGTAGCTCCAAGAGCTGTTATACCACTCCCACTTGGCAGAGGGCTCCATAATGCAATCGTCTTCATGCCCATCTCCTCTCAGCATGTCGGAATGAACGTCTTATCTGACGATTCTCCATGTCGCTTAGTCTTTTTACTAGCTCTATGAGTGCTTTTTTGTATCGCTTGGACAGTGGTTTAATTCGAAGTCTTCCAGCGTGCTCATTCTCAATCTTGAGTGCAAATGAAATTTCGTCCCATGGAATTCTAACAGGTTCATCCATCCACTGGATCTGGGCGCAGCCCAAATAACTTTCGATATAGTCATCGTTCGTAAAATCCTCTATGACATTCAAATACACTCGATGGAAGGCTCGTCTATCTTGATTCTTCTTTCGAGTAGACAGTTCTTCGAGCCAGCTAGCCGCTTTCATCAGTCCTGCTACCTCAAAGCTACTCACCCAAACTTTCGCATCTGCCTGATCCCAATCATCTTCACTTAGAAACCATTCTTTCTCTGTATCAACCAGGAAATAGTCATATTCGAATTCTCCAGTTTCCTTGAGGTATTGCACCACTTCGTGGTAATGCTCGAAACCTGTTGCTACGTCAAATCCTGCAAATTCTGTTATTGACATCAGTGGATCTAATCTACCAATACAATGCGTATACTTTCTTGCAAGAGCTGCATCAATTAGGAGCACTCTCTTCCCCGCATGTGTTAAAATTTTGCACAGATACATGAGTAAATCGCTCTTATCACAAATGCCTGCAAATATCCAAGTTTGCATAAATGGTCTACTCCCATCCTTCAGTAATTATGGACTTGTAAAAATCGTCTCCATATCTCTGTCTTCGTCCCTATCGTTATCCTCCTTATTACTTTGTCCACCTAGAATGTCGTTTGCCTCAGTCATCCTGTCCTTCTTCTCCTCTAATTCCACCTCATCTTGAGGCATGACTGAAGATGATTGATCTGGAATAAATTCCTTGTTATCCACAATAGAGTTCCCTGAAGTCCAGCTGTCATAGGTTTGGGATCCCTGGTCGAAAATGTACTCACTTTCATTTGCTGCATGCTTTTGATCAACTTGCTTTATTTTGCTCAAATCCTGATCTAGAGCAGACCGAACAGAGGATTCTAGCTGCTTTTCGGCTTTTTTTACAATGTTAGGATTGCTCTTGATTAACTTAATAACCTCCTGATTCGGAGGGTAATTCGGTACAGCCTTATCTTGCATCTCTGGTTCCACATATGTAAGGGCATAGAGTGAAGCTTTATGAATATAGGCATCGACTATGACACTTGAAAATAGCAAAATTTCTTGTTCACTCAGTGTCGTCCAAAAGGCTGGACTTGAGAGCTTATCAATTCGCTTCTTAGACAGAACGATGTAATCCTGACCCGTAGGAAATTGAATACGAATGTCTACAACATCTTGCTGTTTCAAGTTACTTGGTAAATATATAGATTTCATTTCCCTATTCCGCAGATCTTTTGGTGTGGCTTCTTCGGAGAAGAGCATGCCTAAAGTGATGGGCGTACCTTTCCTCAGTTCAATCTTCGTACCTTTCCCTGTAACTTCTTCTTTATAAACAGGGAGATTATCAGGAGAGGCATCTAAAGGAAGACGAATTTCACGCAAGTCTCCGCTATTAATAAATTGTCCTGCTGGAATATCCTTTAGAGGAACCCAAGCTGTTCTCATAGATTTCATATCATCTAGCTGTGATGCCTCTAACAATTGAATTCTCTGCTGAAATTTATCTTTTTCCTCTGCATGACGGTTGGCACTATCATTCTGTATGAAATAAAAACCTCCTGCCAAAATCACGCTCATACATCCGGCTCCGACGAACCCGGCATACAGCAGTTTCTTGCTGCGCTGCCTTATAATTGGCATCTACATATACTCCTTTCAAAACATCGTTTAGCCCCAAGCAAAGCGAAATCTTCTCTTGCGTTCTTTGGGTTTAATAATCCACTCATATATGTGCTCTATTGCTTTTTCCGTTTCCTCTAAATAGGAAAAAGGATCGGTATGAAGGGGTAGAGCAAGAACTTTATTACTTCCTAGTAATCTGCGAAGCTGTTGAATGCTTTTGGCTGAGGCAAGTGGTAATGCATAAACGCGCTTAGCATGTTCATGTCGTGCCAACATCCGTACTAGTGTCAATACATCCTGCTGACGCCATTCGGCTGCTGAACCTATGATAATTGGTATATCTGCTCGTATGAATTCTTCCAGACGTTCGTTATCCCGATAAGCACCTAAATCCAGCACTACCGCATCGTATCCTCCTGCAAGAAGAGATATCACATCTCCTCTTGCTGTCTGCCGCCAGAAATCAATGCTATTAATCGTAAATTTACGGACAGATCCTGGTGGTGAGCCTTCTGCAATTTCTTGTATCCTTGTGAACGCCTGAAGATCTGTGCCCATTTCAATAATAGCTACCTTATTGTATTTACGAGCCAAAAAATGCCCGATTGTAATACTGCTGTGTGTCGTTCCAATTCCAGGTGAGGTGCCTAGTACCGCGGTAACCAGTGTCCCTGCTATGCTCTGTGTCCGGCTTGCTAGCCCACGATCTGAAATAAGACTAGAAGCAAGACACTGCCTGACTTCATGAACCGATTGAAAACGTTGATTCGGATCATATTGAAGGAGCTTCTTGATAACAGGTGGTAGCATTTTCGATATATCTCCACGAATATGCTGTTCCACACCTGCGAACCATTCACTGTACTTCCCACCCGTTATCAGATAAAGAAGAAGGGCCCCTAATCCATATAGATCTGATCTAGCATCACTTTGACCACCTCCATACTGCTCAGGTGCTGCAAAACCGACCGTCCCGAGCTTAACAGTATCCTCACTCCGTTCCTGCTTATAACAACGGGCAATGCCGAAATCAATCAATCGTACTTCCATTTCTTCGGTCAACATAATGTTAGAAGGCTTAAGATCTCTGAATACGACGGGAGGTTCGTGGGTATGAAGATATTCAAGAACTTCTAATAATTGATGCGTCAGTTGGAGAATAAAATCAGCGCTCAAGTGCCCGCGATATTGTCGACAATACTTATCTAATGTCATGCCCTGGATATAATCCATAACCATATAGGTGTATCCAGCCTCGTCAGGTTGAAAAAAATCAATAATTCGCGGCAAACGAGCATGATTAAGAGTTATCAGTAACTCCGCCTCAGCTTGAACGGTTTGGAACATTCCAGATTGAGTCACACTTTCTTTAATCGCCCATTTCTTACCAGGAAGCTTCATATCCTCCGCCAGATACACACAGCTCATACCGCCTTCACCAAGTTTACGATCAATTCGATAACGACCTCCGAGCATCATTCCTCGTTCAAGTTTCGAAGCATGATTCATACGATCACCTCATTTCTACTACAACAGCTGCAAAAAAAAGAAAGCATCCCGCTGGATCATTCACGGTAAACCGTGCTTGATCTTGCGGGATGCTTTCCCTTCACTTGCCTTTGGTTAATTTTGGAATCATTATAGACCGAATCTATGCTTCTTGTAAAGAGATTTTTAGTTTCTAATACTTAATCATATATAGAGTTATTTCATCTCTATTATGAAATAGCTGTTTTGCACCCTGAATTTGCATTCTAGAATCTTCAAATATATCCATGATCTCATGAATCAAAGCCATCGGTTTCTTGGTCAAGAGCTTAACAGTGACTACTGCCGTACCACCAGAAGCTAATGAGTAAAGCAAGTCTGTAACCATTCGAGCCATCAATTTAGGACTCCAACTCATATCACACACTAATAAATCAAACTGTGCTTCCTTAAATTTTACATCAGAAGCATTCTTGTTCACAATTCTAAGGTTAGGATGATCCAACAAAGATTCGTGCATTTTTGCCGGATCGACCGCAGTGACTTTAAGCCCTCTTTCAAGCAAGAAACTACTCCATCCACCAGGCGCAGCACCAATGTCTAGCGCGTTTCGGAAAGAGGTGAACGGGATGCCGAACTCCTTCTCTGCTTCAAGCAATTTGAATTTAGCACGGGATATTTGACCTTCCTCACGCTGAAACCGAATTGCACCACCATTCCAGTCTGATAAGTTGCTTTCAGGTCGTGATACACCTAGATACCAAGTCGTTTTGGCTACAAATAAGGATATCACCCATTCCGGATTTAAAACTGTAAATTCAGCTTCTAGTGGTGCTAATTCTTCCTGAAGCTTATCACGTAGACTCCCCGGGCTTTCCGTCCATGTGCTCCCGTCTGCTTTTCTGACTTGCACGGAAACACGACTACCCTCTATATAATCTCGCTTTAGCAGATAAGCGACTACTTGCTCAAAAGCGAGTTCCTTGTCTTCCCCTGGAATTTCCATAAGCACAGGAAACATATGACGCAGAAACACTGGAGATTTTTCCGTGATGCGTTCTACAGCATCTTGGATTGTCGCTCCTAATGTAACAACAAATACCTCTCCAGGAATGAGCATTGTACTCTTTAAACTGCCAAAAAGACGACGTAATTCTTCCTGCGCATATGGAGCAAATCCATGATTTGCTGTGCATATTATTTTTGCTGAATATTGATCATTATCTTGCTTTTGACTTGCGTTGTGTTCAACCAAATGGATTACCCTCCAGAAATTACTTTGATCCAAGGACGTCCTCTGTCCCATTCCAGATCAACATTAATATCATAAGTTTGTTTTATAAGTTCTTTATTAAGGACCTCTTCTTTACGTCCTGATCCTGCTAATTGGCCATCTTTTATTAATGCAACATGCGTAAAAAGAGGAACAATTTCTTCAATATGATGAGTTACATAGACTACGGCTATATCCCGCTTTCTTAACCGATCGATCTCCAAGAGCATTTTCTCACGCTCATACAGATCAAGTCCGGCACAAGGCTCATCAAGTATAAGTAATTTAGGGGATGCCATCAGAGATCTTGCAAGCATAACTTTCTTGCGCTCCCCTTGTGATAAGGTTCCAAGCGGATGATCAGCCAAATGGCTAAAATTCATTTCTTCTAGCATCGCTAAGGCTTGTTCTTTTATATCTACAGGTATTGTCTGATAAAAACGTAGAAAAGCAAATGCTCCCGTAGCAACGACTTCCCAGACGGGATCACTGAGTGATAATTTCTCCATCAGAGATTGACTAATATAACCTATATCTTTACGAACTTCGCGTACATCGCATCGTCCATAGACATTGCCTAGAACTTCAACTCTTCCTTCACTTGGGAACATATAGCCTGTCATCATTTCCAAAAGTGTCGTTTTCCCAGATCCGTTCCTTCCGAGGATAACCCAGTTCTCACCAGGCCCCATTTCAAGCGATACGTCTTTCAGGATTTGTTGTTCTCCTCTTCTGAGGCAAACATTTTGCATCGAAATCACTGAATCACATCCCTGATAAAATTTAATGTATCCTGCACCGATCCCATACGGTAAAGTACTCGAGGAGGCTCGCCCGCCTTGCCCGACATAGCTAAAAGTGCAGGAACACTCCGGATTTGATACCGCTGAACGACAGTTGGACAAAAATTCACATCTGCCTCAAGTAAAACACCTTCAGGTATTAATTGCTCCGTAACATCCAACATTTTTCTAGCGGCACCACAGGTGCCACATAGTGGAGTATACAGAAACACGACCAAGGGGGAAGTTTGTTTATCTCGCTGAGCTAAACGCTGTTGCCAATCTAGGCGTTCGATTAGTTCACGCTCAGTTACAGTTATCATATTGAACCTGATGCTACCTTCCTTAAAATCTCATCAGGCATAGGACCGTTATGAACACGAACATCGGCAGGCATGTGTTCGTATAACATCTCATACATCTTTCTGCGCCCCCATGGACTTGACGTATGCAGATAAATTTGACGAGGATAAAGCTTTTCAACCACCATAGCCGCTACAATATCCCCACCATTCATCTGGTCTGGACCTAGCTCATAATCAAGTGAAAGAATATCCACTTCGCATTCTCGAAGCATCATTAGACACTCTTCCCCATTGCGAGCTAGTGCAAAGCCTTTGGGGCATGAGCGCCAATCATCTAAATATAGATGAATCATGTTATGTCCCCTCCTTATTCAAGACCAGGACAACACTTCAGCAATATCTTCCCGGTGTGTCCCATCTTCTCCCTTTTCACTTTCCAGTACAAAGGCTTTCCCGTTTAGTTCCGGTGATAGTGCCAGAGCTTTAAGTGCATTGGTACCTATCATACCCTGACCAACGCGTGCATGACGATCTTTTCTTGATCCCGAACCATATTTCGAATCATTGAGATGGACTGCCACTAAATTATCCCAATACCCTAGAGCTGTACCTTTTTCAAGCAGATCATCTGTATGATGAATATCCCACTGGCCGGCTGCGAATAAATGACACGTATCCAAGCAAAATCCGATTTTTCCAGGCTGGTTGGCAAGCTCCCTTACCTTTACCAATTCCTCCAACGTCATACCCATATCACCGTGGTCTCCTGCTTGGTTCTCGATCAATAGCTTGGCTTGTCCATGCCATGCAGAGAGCACATCATTCATGCATTGTATAATATTCTGATAACCCTTTAGAACATGTTCGCCTTTTAGATGTCCAAAATGAACAACAATACCAAGTGAACCACATGCTTCTGCAATGATTAGATCATTTAGCAAAGATTCAACCGTTAACTTGTAATGATCTTCTCCTCTAGAAAGGCCGATAGCCATATTCGTGGGATAAGGAGTATGTGCAATCGAAGCCAGATCGTGTTCTTCACAATAAGCTGCACAAGCTCTGGCATCCCGTAAATCAGGCGTTTTTATATGTAAACTACGCGGGTTTTTCGGGAAATACTGAAATGCCCTAGCTCCGGTTCCTTCACTCATTCGAGCCGCTCCGATAAAGCCACCTCTTGTACTAACATGACTTCCTATGCGGATCTTATTGCTCATGCTGACATGTCGGACAGTAAAACACTTTGCGCCCAGTTTGTTCCACTTTGACAATCTCAGTACCGCAACGAACGCATGGCTCACCTTCACGGTCATATACTTTACATTGTTCATTGTATTGACCTGTTAAGTGATCATCTTCTGTAAATGGCATTTCTATATAACCCCCGCCATCCGTTGCTTCACGAAGTACTTTTTGTATGCTCTCAAAGAGCTGCTCCAGCGTTTCCTCATTCATATTTTGAATTTTAGCTGCTGGATGAATTTTCGCATCAAAAGCGATCTCATCAGCATAACAGTTCCCTATACCGGCGAACGCATGCTGATTAACGAGTAAGCTTTTAAGTGCGCCTCGACGTTTCATCATGAGACTTACAAAACGTTCTTTTGTCATCCTCCGGTCAAGTAGTTCGGGCCCAAGTTGGCTCAGAACCTCCTCCGCCTCCTTAGCAGATATCATATGTAGATACCCTAGACGAAGACCTATAAAATAGAGTACTTTATCACCAAATTCAATTTCTATCTGTGTTGACCTAGATGGACGTTCTTCACTTCCCCGTGTCATGTATAATAATCCGCCAAGCATGAGATGTAGTAGCAGACGTCGCCCATCGTTCAGATGAAAGATCAGGTGTTTCCCTCTTCTTTCCACAAATATTACTTTTGATCCAATTAGGTTGGATACAAATTCAGCAGAAGGAACATTGATTGATTTTTCCCGATTAACAATAACTTTGCTTATCGGTCTATTTAGAATACTGGCAGACAGCATTCTTCGATAGTTCTCCATCTCTGGAAGTTCCGGCATGATTCATCTACCCCTTCGTGACGTGCATGTTAAGTTGTGGTGATTGTGTATTTAGTCAGTACATAGCAGATCAGTTGCTTCGGATAAATCTTGACAAATATAATCCGGACGAACACCTGCAGCAGTCATATGGGATTCCATATTTTCTGAGGTTGTAATGCCGGTCATCACTAACACCGTCCTACAACCAGCATTAGCTCCCGCAGCAATATCCGTTCTCATATTATCGCCGACAACGGCGGTCTCTGCTGGAGACAATCCCAAGCGGTCAGTAGCGTATTTCATAAGAATTGAAGAAGGCTTCCCGATAACTACCGGCTTGACACCAGAAGCTGCTTCAATTGCGGCACCCAGAGAACCTGCCCCCGGTGTTAATCCAGTATCCGAAGGTAAAAGCAAATCTGGATTCGTCAAAACGGAAATAGCTCCTCCTTGGATCCATTGTACAGCCTTAGCCAGCGATGAATAACTAAAAGAGCGATCTATTCCCTGAACCACATAATGCGGTTGCTCTTCCGTAACCTCTAAACCAGCATCCTTAAGTGCTTGACGAAGCCCCTCTTCTCCCAGAATCGCCACTTTTGCGCCCGGAGATTCATGTGCAATATAACTTGCAGCTGCAAGTGATGATGTACACACCTCTTCGGGTGAAGCTGGAATTCCCATTCCTATAAGATGTGCAGCAACCTGCTCCGGTGTGCGAGAGGAGTTGTTAGTCACAAACAAATAAGGAATATTCTTCTCGCGGAGCTTGCCGATGAGAGCATCCGCCCCATCAATCATGTTCTTCCCATGATAAAGTGTTCCATCAAGATCAATAAGCAGTCCTTTTACTTGTTCCATAAATAACACCTTCTTCAGTCGTCTTTATTCATTGTATTAATCATTAATATCATAAACAAGCTGAATATAGCTCACAAAGTAAGTCTTGTAATTCATGTATTGAGCACCATATTAGTTCGTTACAATTCTTAGTTACACACAATATCTTTATTGTAAGAGATGGCACCTTAGCCTGCAACCATAGCAGGATAAAGAACGTCATGACTATACTGAAGTCCAGCTTAACCTCATAAACGACATCCATGCAGGTCGAATCCAATCGAAGGTTGTCCAAGTCGTGTGACTAGCACTAACCCTTGTCACATCCTGCGCTTTCCCGGAAAATAATTCGTAGTATTCCCTTATCTCTGAACAGAATAAAGCCCGAAATCCTCCGCTAATTTCGTGTTCTCGAATACCTGTCGTGCCTCTTCTAACAATGGTTGTAAATGTTCAATATCTTTATATCTGGAACTGAAATGCGTAAGCATTAATTGTTTCACACCCGCTTCCAATGCAGCTTGTGCTGCCTGAAGCGCTGTACTATGGTAATATTCACGTGCTGTGTCCTCCAGCTCATGCATAAACGTTGCTTCATGAACCAATAGGTCTGCATCTTTTGCAAGTGGCACAATATTAGCGCAAGGTCTTGTATCGCCAAGAATAGTAACAATACGCCCCTTTTTCGGAGCAAGTAAAACGTCTACTGCATGAATAGTCTTCCCATCCGGCGTCTCTACACTTTCACCGCGCTTTAGTCGACCATACATCGGCCCAGGCTTTAGACCATAGGATTCCAATCTCTGCAAATCCAAATTACCAGGACGATCCTTCTCAATAATTCGGTACCCATAGCTTTCCACTCTATGCTCCAGTAATGCAGCTTCTACACAGAATCCATCATCATCGAATAGAATACCGCCACTGTGTTCTACAATCTCTAGAGGATAGTTCACGCGTGACTGGCTAAGTTCGAGTGATGTTTCGATATACGCTTTTATTCCCTTTGGGCCATATACCGTGATAGGAGATGTAGCACCTTGGGCTCCACGACTTGATAAAAGACCAGGTAAGCCAAAAATGTGATCACCATGGAGATGTGTAATAAATATTTTCTCAAGCCGAGTCATTTTCAATGGCGAACGAAGTATTTGATGCTGTGTACCTTCCCCACAATCGAATAACCACATGCTGCGACGTTCCTCTAGTAATCGCAGTGCGATTGAGGTAACATTTCTCTGCAGTGTAGGAACCCCTGCATTTGTCCCTAAAAAATAGAGTTCCATACTCTTCTCCCCTTCCATGTGTGTAAACCGGAGAAATCCCCCGAAAATTTCGGAGGATTTCATCGTTTCTACATCCACATCTAAAATTTATACTTAAGCTTTATCCACATTAAAATATTTAGCCTCAGGATGGCTAAACACCATCGCTGAAACGGAAGCTTCAGGTTCCATCATAAAACCTTCGGTAAGATTCACACCCATATCCTCAGGCTTCATTAGTTGGAATAATGGTCCCTGATCCTCTAGATCTGGACATGCCGGATAACCAAATGACACTCTTATTCCTTGATACCTTGCTCCGAGACGTCTCTTCATTGTCATATCTTCTGGATCTGGGAATCCCCAAGAATCTCGCATCATATGGTGAACTCGTTCAGCAAGTGCCTCTGCGGTTTCGAGTGCAACAGACTGCAGCGCATGAGAACGAAGATAATCACCTTTGTCTTTCCATTCAGAGGAAAGCTGACCCACACCATGTCCAGCTGTAACGACTAAGAACCCTACATAGTCCATTACACCACTATCAACGGATCGTAAGAAATCCGATAGACACAGGTAAGGTTCTACATTCTGTCTTGGGAAGCTAAAACGGTGAAGAACCGTCTTTTTATCTTCTGGGTCATAAATCACAATATCATTTCCCTCCGACTGAGCCGGAAAGAAGCGGTACATTGCATGAGCTTGTATAATACCATTTTGTATTGCTTCTTGTAATATACCATCTACTGTAGCCTTAAGGGAAACTGCTTTTGGATCCTGTGCCTGCAATAACTGTTCTACAGAACCGCGAAGACCCAGATGATGTCCAAGAAGCATTTGCATATTTATATAAGGAAGAATGTGCGATATCGGATAATTTCTTATGATGTGTCGCTCCATGTCTGGCGGTATATAGACAGGTGCTTCAGAAGAGATTTTCGAACGTTTCACTCTTGTCTGTTCAGGCAGTCTCTTCTCCACTTGTTTTTCTGTCGTATCTTCTTCTCTTTCCGCCTTCACATTGTCTTCAATTTCCTTACGCTGTACGGGATCACTAAGCTTGTTAGCAATATCTAAACCATCCATGGCATCTTTTGCATACAACACCATGCCTTCATACTCTGGTCTTATTCGGGTTCTCGTAAATTTACGAGTAAGCGCTGCACCTCCCACCATGATAGGAACATCGATACCCGCTGTTTTCAAATCCTGTGCGGTTAGAACCATCTGTTGAGCTGATTTTACCAATAAACCTGATAGACCTATAGCATCTGGCTTTTCACGGCGATAGGCTTCGATAATTTGCTCCGGTGGTACTTTTATACCCAAGTTAATGATTTCATAACCATTGTTAGAGAGGATGATTTCAACCAAGTTTTTACCGATATCATGTACGTCACCTTTTACAGTTGCAAGCATAATCTTGCCCTTAACCGATGTTTCATCTTTCTCCATAAACTGTTCAAGATGAGCAACTGATGCTTTCATGACTTCAGCACTTTGAAGAACTTCTGCAACAATTAACTCATTGTTGTTAAATAAACGGCCAACTTCTGTCATACCTGCCATAAGCGGCCCGTTTATAATTTCGAGAGCACCATATTTTTTTAAGGCTTCATCCAAATCAGGAATTAGACCTTCCTTTGTTCCCTCAACTACATAAGTCGCTAGTCTTTCTTCTAGACTTAAATTCGATATTTTCTCTTTCTTCTCAACCTTTTTATTCCGGAAAGCAGCTACGAAAGTTGCAAGAGTCTCATCATTCGTACGATAGATCAAATCTTCTGACAATCGACGTTCTTCTTCCGGAATGGAAGCATAGCGTTCAAGTTTCTCTGTATTCACAATAGCATAATCAAGACCTGCTTTAGTACATTCATACAAAAACACGGAGTTCAGCACTTCTCTTCCGGCCTCAGGAAGACCGAAGGAGACATTACTAATACCTAGAATCGTATGACATTCAGGCATGGCCTCTTTAATGAGTCGAATACCCTCGATTGTTTCTTGCGCAGAACCAATATACTGCTCGTCACCCGTCCCTACGGGAAACACCAAGGTATCAAAAATAATATCTTCCGATTTAATACCATACTTGTTCACTAACAAGTCATATGAGCGACGTGCTACATTCAATTTATCGTGACGATTAATTGCTTGCCCACTCTCATCAATCGTTCCTACAACAACCGCAGCTCCATACTTATGAACAAGTGGAGTAACCTTCTCAAACTTCTCTTCCCCATCTTCAAGGTTAATAGAGTTAATTATCGCCTTACCTTGCGAATAGCTAAGTGCGAGATCAATAACCTCTGGGTCTGTCGTGTCCACCATAAGTGGAACCTTCACCTTTTTGCCAACGAGCTCCAGAAACTTAATCATATCTTCTTTCTCTTCACGATCCGGATCCTGTACACAAATATCGATAACATGTGCGCCATTCTTCACTTGTGCACGAGCAATTTCAGATGCTTCTTCGTACTTGCCCTCTACGATGAGGCGTTTAAACTTTCGGGATCCGAGAACGTTTGTTCGCTCGCCGACCATGTACGGTCTGTTATCTTGTTCAATATATACCGGATCAATTCCTGAAAGTGCTGGCAAATGTGAACCGTCGAGTTGACGTGGTGGATATTGGCTCATAACATCACATAAAGCACGAATATGCTCAGGAGTAGTACCGCAGCATCCACCCGCAATGTTTAGCCAACCCTTCTCAGCAAAAGCGCCCATTTTTTGAGCAAGGGATTCCGGAGATTCATGGTAATGACCATTCTCATCTGGTAGCCCAGCATTCGGGTAACAGCTTATTGCTGATTTAGCCATGTCCGAAAGAGAACGAATGTGATCTCTCATAAATTCTGGGCCTGTGGCACAGTTCAGTCCAATCGATATCGGTTCAATATGTTCTAGTGATATGTAAAATGCTTCGATGTTCTGTCCGGCTAATGTAGTACCCATCGGTTCAATCGTGCCTGAAATCATAATAGGGAGCTTAACTCCCGTCTTATCGTAGGCTTGACGAATACCAATCGTACCGGCCTTCACATTAAGTGTATCTTGAGAAGTTTCAAGTAAGAGGGCATCTACGCCACCTTCAATTAAAGCTACAGCTTGTTCCTCATAACTATCTATTAACTCTTGGAATGTAACACCACCTGTAACCGACAGCGTTTTCGTTGTTGGTCCCATGGCTCCGACTACATATCGCGGTTTCTCGGGTGTTGAATATTTCGCAACAGCGGCAAGTGCCAGACGAGCTGCTTCCAAATTGATCTCACGTGCAAGCTCTGGTACATCGTACTCGGCAAGTACAACGGAGGTTGCACCAAAAGTGTTGGTCTCAATTAAATCCGCACCAGCGGCTAAATATTGTTCGTGAATGGATTGTATGACATCAGGGCGCTTCAGCACCAACATTTCATTACATCCATCCAATTCCTCTCCACCAAAATCCTCTGCTGAAAGATCCTCTTGTTGAATCATGGTCCCCATTGCACCATCAAGGATTAATATTCGTTCTTTAAGTACTTCCTGTAAGCTTGGTTTGCTCAATGTGTACCCCTCCCGGCAAAACGTTAGCTCTTAGTGTAACAGAATATATTTCAATAGAAAAGAACGAGATCTGAGGAAATGTGCGCTATTTCAGCTTCAAATGATAATTTTCTGGTGACAAATAAGAGCGGCAACGATATAATACTTATTAATCCAAGTGGAGAAAGAGGGATAGAAAATGGCAGAAATCGTTATTCGTAACACGAACGAGCGGATTACTGGAGTCGATAATGTTCGGAATTTTTTGAACAAACAAGAAGTTATTTATGAGCACTGGAACATTGAAAAGCTTCCTGAGGAGCTGCAAACGAACTTCGCCTTGACCGATGAAGAGAAGAAACGTATTCTCGATATTTATGATGAAGAAATCCGTGACCTGGCTTCCCGCCGTGGATATAAAATTTGGGATGTGATCACTCTTTCTGAGTCGACTCCTAATCTGGAAGATCTATTGAAAAAGTTTGAGGAAGTACACACACATACAGAAGATGAAATCCGTGCAATTGTGGGTGGTAAAGGTATCTTTATAATTAAAGGAACTGACGACGTAGGTTACTTCAATGTTGAACTTGAACCCGGTGATGTGATTTCTGTACCCGAAAACACACCCCACTTTTTCACATTGATGGATAATCGTCAAATTATTGCAGTTCGCCTCTTTATTGAAGAGAACGGCTGGATCGCTGAACCTGTAGCTGATCCTGGATTATATTAAGCATTCATGTATTGATCTAATTTATTCGATAGTCAAACAGCAGCCTTGGACATCCGGTGGATGGTTGGGCTGCTGTTTTTTTATTACAATCAATACACATCTACGCTCCATTAATAGCCTATGTTGTTATTCGGTTACCGTTAGCTCTTTCAAAGGCATGGAATGCTGGCCACGAGCAGTCACATGTGAAATAATCCGATATGTTCCTGGTTCATTGAATGACTTATTTAGCTCGTAACTACCGTTCTCAACATGCTTTACGGGGACTGTGACCTTCATGCCCCCTCCTTCACGAGTGATTTCGAATTCTACTTTGCTGGCATCTTCAACAGGCTCACCAGATTGTGTAACCTTTGCTTGAATGAGTACTTTCTCTCCTACTGAAACCTTCTCGGCATTCAACGTAAGATCGACAAGGATTGGATCCATCATAACCAATTCTTCACTTTTATCCGCTTTACTCTCACTACAAGCTGCCAAGGCAATTGCCATTAAGACCATAACAGAAATCAGAGCGTACTTTTTCTTAATCAAGCTAACACCTACTTTGGAGTCATAAATTTTATCCATTTCTTAATTCAATTAATCCATAATTGTTCCATCATTATACAGCAATCTGGATTATCTTGTATGATCTATCGCTTACAATTGTGTGACGTTTCTCATACATTCATAAAAAAACACAACAAAAAACCGTCTGATCACTTATCCAAGTGAGTCAGACGGCAATTCTTATTATTTTAATTCACCATATAAATTACAAAGAAGATAAAATAGCATGAAGCTCATTCAAATTCTGAATTTCATAAGCCGGTACGATTTCTGGATCTTTCTCACGATCCGTACGATTAATCCATACCGTCGTCAGTCCTGCAGCATTGCCGCCCTTAATGTCAGTGGTCAACTTATCTCCAACCATGACAGCATTTTCAGGCTGGATACCGAGAAGATCCAGTGCATGAGTAAAGATGGATACATCCGGCTTCCCTTTACCAAAGCTCCCTGAAATGACAATATGATCAAAATAAGGAGCCAAATCCGGAACTCCGTCCAGCTTCTCTTGTTGAAGATCAGGACTACCATTCGTTAGAAGGAGAAGCTTTACTTTCCCCTGGAGCTTCTTCAGAACATCAAAGGTCTCCTCATAAACATATGGCCGCTCTCTGCGTTCTTTCCCGAATTTTTCAGCAAGATCCCCTGCTAATTCTTCGTTATCTATCCCTAGAGATTTTAACCCTCTGTTCCAGGATTCTTTGCGGTAAATCGGTGCGAGCTCCTGCAGACGGCGGAATTCCGGCTGATCTCCAGCCGTAAAATTAGCCCACAACCCTTCAAAAGGATTAATACCAATCATTTTGGTAAATGCAAAGGTGTCATATGTTTCATACAAAGATCTAGCTTCACTTCGAACAGCAGCAAGCAGAGCAGAGGCATCGATTCCAGTGCTCTCTGCTGCAGCTTGACAGGTTGCTTCAAATGCTTCCTCTACACTTCTTTCATCCCACAATAATGTATCATCCAAATCAAATAGTACCGCAGATACCGACATCTTCTCCCCATCTCCCTTTACATATCTCTTAGATGAACCAGGTAACTATTACTCATGCTCTACAGGAATATTATTTACTTTAGCGAACTCCTCAAGTCTTTCTCCCATCGCTTTGGTATCATAACGATTAATAAGACGTGAGAATACCCAGTTTCCTCCGCGAGCTTTGTTCTCGATGACTACAGATCCTTGCAAAATCTTAATTTTTGAAATTTCGGATGCTGACAATTTACGTTCACGGTTAAATTTAAATGTAGAAAGCGTGCTACGTCCAACTTTCAAAAATGGTTTCCGCAAAAAAATCATCAATGCGAGAAGTAAGTATAAACTTACGCCAATCCAGTTCAAGACTGTATTACCTGCTTCAGCAGTTACTATGCCAAGTAGTCCATAAAGAACTGCTAATGCAACAAGAACGATAGGCAGCACAAATTTGCGCCCTTTAAATACATCCCCATCACTCGCTCCTGTTGTCGTGGTCCCCAACATGGATTGGCCTTGTTTCTTACGTTGTTTGTTAAGCTGAGACATATTCTTGCTGACTTTTCTTTCCCATGATCGAGACATAGGTCTCCTCCTCTTCGCTTACATCTATAATGAAAAGATTACTCGAGCAGACGCCCGGTCACGACTTAATGTTTAAGTCCAGATCCGTCTTTCTCTTCATCTACCCATTCGATCGAATCCAACTGCTGTCGGAAGTTTCTCCGAATATTATTAAGATAGACTTCACGAAGCTCGGAACGTTCTTTATGTTCCTCCTCCGTCAACCCTTCATTTTTGTGTTTTCTAGCCAGAACATTAATACGTTCTACCAATGCATCGATATCCATTCCTTCGCCCCCAATAAAAAATTCACTTTTAACTTTGACATGTGAAAAAGAGCTTGTCAAGGAAGCCTCTCCTTATCAAGCTCGTACATGCGCGCTCTTCTATTATTATACCATTATCTTTATAGATATTGAATCCAGCATTGTCCTATCAGTAGGTTCACCATAGAGGTAGAGAGAGTACATCTCCGGCTTGAATATCTGGTCCATTCAGCCCATTAATTTCTCGTATAGAGCTTATATATACTCTTGTGTCCATCTCTTTAGGCTTATGGGTTGCTGCAATCCCCCAGAGCGAGTCACCAGGCTGGACGATTACATTCTTCTCAGCTACTGGCTTGTCCAATCCTCCAGCAAATACGGAAATGGCTCCTGTCCATCCTGATACAAATATAAGAATAACTAATGTGAGCTTACCGATACGAGTCTTCATAAAATCTATGGTCCGATCCCAAAATGTAATCTCATTAAGTTCTTCTTGATATTGACCTTCATAAATACTGCGGTATGTAGTAAATCTCATTTATCATCATCTCCCAAACAAGTGTTCTCTTATGTTTTTAATATAACACGAACACTTGTTTGTTTCAATACTTTTGCGAACGGTTGTTCTTAATTATTTTAGAACTTATGTTTGTACGAACGGAAGTTCTATGATATAATTTTCCCAAACGTTACTAAAATGGGGTTGATACGGAATGTCGAAGATATCCAGCCGCCAACAGGCGATTTTGGAGTTTATCCGCAACGAAGTTCGGAGTAAAGGCTATCCGCCTTCCGTACGAGAAATCGGTGAAGCTGTTGGACTTGCTTCCAGTTCAACAGTGCATGGTCATCTTGACCGTTTGGAGAAGAAGGGCTTAATCCGCCGTGACCCTACAAAACCGAGAGCTATTGAGTTGCTTGGTCAAGAAGAATCGGAGAATAGTAATCTATTTACCCACACGATCTCTAGAGTTCCTGTAGTTGGTAAAGTTACTGCCGGGGTTCCGATCACTGCAACAGAGAATATTGAAGACTACTTTCCACTACCACAGCATTTTGTTGGTGACAACAAGGTGTTCATGCTTACTGTTATGGGTGACAGTATGGTCGAAGCTGGGATTCATAATGGAGATTATGTAATCGTCCGTCAACAACAAACCGCCGACAATGGTGATATTGTTGTTGCTATGACTGAGGAAGATGAAGCCACTGTGAAAACTTTTTATAAAGAGAAAGACCATATTCGTCTTCAGCCGGAGAATCCAACTTATGAGCCGTTACGCTTAAACCATGTTACGATTCTCGGCAAAGTTGTAGGTGTCTTTAGAGATATTCATTAAAGAGCTGAATAAGTACTTGAACATGAAAAGCTACCGCATTGTCTTTGTACAAGCGGTAGCTTTTTTCTGCATCTTGTGCTAATAAGAATAGCAGACCCAAGCAACTTGCCTGGGTCTGCTATTCTTATCTACGAAACTTAACGACGATGATGTTTACAGACAACAACTACTTTTTCACCAGGTTTCAGGACAATAACCTTTACTCTTCTACTTCTTCTTCCTATCATAGGATCACCTCCCGTTCATTCATAAATCTATTCTATTCAAACAGTGACTTCATAGTGTAGGTAATGAGGAGCCGATATTAGTCCTTTTTTAGAAGAATGATAGAAACATGATGTGAAAAACGCTCATATTTCTAAGAAAATCGAAAACGACAGCATTGAAAAATATGAAGCCTATACAAACTTTGGGGGTAATATGGGGGCAAAGACCTCAAATTAACCATTCCCCTCATAGTGCCCCCCAAAATAAAAACCCCTGGCGCTTAGAGCGCCAAGGGCTGAAGGTATTAGTACAAAGTCATGTATTGATCGCGTTCCCATTGGTGAACTTGTGTTCTATACATATCCCACTCAATTTCTTTCAACTCATAGAAGTGTGCCAAGGCATGGTCACCCAAAGCATCACAGATCACTTCACTGCGAAGCAGCTCGTTCAGTGCTTCCTTCAGGTTAGCTGGAAGGCTTGGAATACCTTCTTCAATGCGCTCTTCTTCCGTCATCACATAGATGTTACGGTCGATTGGAGCAGGCAATGGAAGCTTGCGCTTAATACCATCAAGACCTGCTTTAAGCATTACAGCCAAAGCCAAGTAAGGATTCGCTGCTGGATCCGGGTTACGAACTTCCACACGAGTACTAAGTCCACGGGAAGCTGGAATACGGATCATCGGGCTACGGTTACTAGCAGACCAAGCCACGTAACAAGGAGCTTCGTATCCTGGAACTAGACGTTTATAGGAGTTCACTGTCGGATTCGTGATAGCAGCATAAGCACGAGCATGCTTAAGCTCACCAGCCATAAAGTGACGTGCTGTTTCACTAAGGCCTGACGGATCACTCTCATCCACAAACATGTTCTCTTTACCGTTAAAGAGAGACATGTTGCAGTGCATACCGGAACCGTTCACCCCAAAGAGTGGTTTAGGCATAAATGTTGCAATCAGACCATGTTGACGTGCAATCGTCTTAACAACGAGTTTGAACGTTTGAATCTGGTCAGCTGCTTTAATAGCACTAGCATATTTAAAGTCAATCTCGTGTTGACCCGGAGCTACTTCGTGGTGGGATGCTTCAATTTCAAATCCCATTTCTTCTAGGGTCAGTACGATATCACGGCGGCAGTTCTCACCCAGATCGGTAGGAGCCAAGTCAAAGTATCCACCTTGGTCATTCAACTCCATTGTAGGGTTGCCTTTTTCATCTGTCTTGAACAAGAAGAATTCTGGTTCTGGTCCTACGTTCATAGAAGTAAAGCCCATTTCCTCTGCTTCTTTCAAGCTTCTCTTCAAAATACCACGCGGGTCCCCTGCAAACGGACTACCATCTGGCATGTAAACATCACAGATCAGTCGAGCTACACGGTCTTGTGATACCCATGGGAAGATAACCCAAGTATCAAGGTCCGGATAAAGATACATATCCGATTCTTCGATCCGTACATAGCCTTCGATAGAAGAGCCATCAAACATCATTTTGTTATCAAGAGCTTTAGGCAGTTGGCTTACTGGAATTTCAACGTTCTTAATCGTTCCTAGCAAATCGGTGAACTGCAAGCGGATAAACCTAACGTTTTCTTCTTTGGCAATGCGCAGAATGTCGTCTTTCGAGTAACTCATTCTATCCTCTCCCTTACAAGATCTGTATATGTTTATTTATTAAAAAACCGGGACAACTCCCCTTGTATTAAAGACACTTGCCCCGGTCTTTTAGCCGTAATTAATTCCTGTTTCAACAGGCGACGGAGCTGAGTCTCCGACATCTCCCTGCGTCTAGTTTCGGTATCAGGGGTAATTACTGTTGCCTCTTCTGATTCCTTCGTTACCGGGTTCATCACCTGCTTGATTCCTGCGATATTGACACCCTTCTCGATTAGAGCTTTAATCTCTAGAAGTCGTTCAACATCATTAAAGGAGAATAGGCGTTGATTGCCTGAGGTACGAGCAGGTACGATCAAACTGTGCTGCTCGTAATAACGAATTTGTCTAGCAGACAAATCAGTGAGCTTCATGACAATCCCAATCGGAAACAGAGCCATATTTCTCCGAATCTCATCACCCATTAATCATCAACCTTCCAAGTGATCTTTTCTGTTCCATTGTATATTTCCTACTACGATATGTCAACCATATGTCAGGAAACCTTACAACAAATTTCGGTCTTTCATCGTTTGCAGTGCCATGAGCACTCCATATTTAACATGTGAATATGTGAGACCACCTTGCATATATCCAATGTAAGGCTCGCGAATCGGTGCGTCTGCAGATAATTCCAGACTTCCTCCCTGAATAAAAGTCCCTGCTGCCATGATAACGGGATGCTCGTATCCAGGCATATCCCAAGGTTCAGGCACAACATGACTATCCACTGCAGCCGCTCTCTGTATCCCCTGTACGAAGGCTATCAGATGAGCCGGTCCCGCAAAAGAAACAGCTTGAATAAGATCGGTTCTCTGATCATTCCAAGCTGGCTTGGTTACAAATCCGACCTCTTCAAAAATGGCAGCTGCAAAAACACTACCTTTTACAGCTTGTCCCACCGTGTTAGGAGCCAGGAACAGTCCTTGATAAATCCCCCGTGTTGTTCCTAACATCGCGCCTACTTCACGACCTATACCAGGGGCTGTCAATCGATATGCAGCTTGATCGACATACTTCTGTTTCCCACAAATATAACCACCGGTTTCAGCAATCCCACCACCAGGGTTTTTGATGAGTGAGCCAGCCATTAAATCGACACCTACCTGTGTTGGTTCAAGCTCTTCCGTGAATTCACCATAACAATTATCTACAAACACGATAACGTCTGATTTAAGCGCCTTAACCTTGTCCACCATCACGCCAATCTGTTCAATCGTAAAGGAAGAACGCCAGTCGTATCCCCGTGAGCGCTGGATACCAATAACCTTAGTTGCAGGAGTAATGGCTTCCTCAACACTCTCCCAGTCGATTCCTCCATCTTCAAGCAAATTGACTTCACGATATAAGATCCCAAAATCCTTCAGCGATCCCGTTCCATCTCCTGTTTCACCAATCACTTTATGGAGAGTGTCATATGGACGCCCAGTTATGTAGAGCAACTCATCTCCAGGTCTTAGAACTCCAAACAAAGCAGTCGATATTGTATGCGTTCCAGAAGCAAAATGAGGACGTACCAGGGCCGATTCAGCCCCGAATACGTCTGCATATACATCATCTATTACTTCTCGACCACGATCATTGTAAGCATATCCAGTGGATCCCGCAAAGTGGAAGTCACTCACCTTATTACGTTGAAATGCTTCTATGACTTTCCACTGATTTCGATCGACAATTCGATCGATCTCCTGAATTCGATTTGCGATTTTACATTCTGCTTTAATACTTAACTCTTCAATCTCGTGTGAAAATCTTGCCATAACGCGCCAGTCTCTCCTCTAGTATCTCTCATGTATATTTGTATTTCAGTTCATACTCTATAGTTCTATGCTTCAATATAATCCTTGAGCATGTAGCCCATCTTTTCATAATCAGCTTTATTCACTCGGACTTCATAGATAATGTCATTATCTTCGAAAGTCTGTTCTACAACATCCCCAATGCGATAGAGGATAGAGCTTACATCACCACGATCTGCTGCGATTCGGAATTTAATGGTACCACCCGAGAGATGATCCTGAATCGCAAGACGCACAGCTTCCATATCGTCTTCATCATATGCACTGATCTTGAGGTACCCTTCTCCAGAAGGGAGCATTTCTAGCTGCTTCGGATCACATGCATCTTTTTTATTGAATAAGACTAATTGTGGTTTATCTCCTGCACCCAGATCTCCCAAAATAGACTGAACCGTCTTCATCTGCTCTTCTCGCATTTCAGAAGACGCATCGACCACATGTAGAATCAAGTCTGCCTCATTCGCTTCCTCAAGTGTGGCACGGAAGGCTGCGACGAGATCATGTGGCAAGTTTTGAATGAACCCAACCGTATCTGTCAATACAACTTCTTTACCACTCGGGAGTTCCAGCACTCGAGATGTAGGATCAAGCGTTGCAAATAACTGGTTCTCAATATAAACATCAGCGGCGGTTAATCGATTAAGAAGCGTCGATTTACCAGCATTCGTATATCCAACCAAAGCAACTTGAACAGCACCTGTTTTTTTGCGGCGCTCACGCTGTAGAACCCGGTGTTTCATAATCTCATCGAGCTGTCGTTTGAGATCGCTTATTCGTCCTCTGATATGTCGACGATCCGTTTCCAGCTTGCTTTCCCCTGGACCCCTGGTACCAATTCCGCCGCCAAGGCGTGATAGATTTTTACCATGACCCGATAAACGTGGCAATAAATAGCTATGCTGAGCCAGCTCAACCTGAATAATACCTTCACGCGTCTTCGCTCGTTGTGCGAATATATCCAGAATTAATTGGGTTCGATCAATAATCTTGACATCCAGCGTTTCTTCCAGGTTACGAACCTGAGCTCCAGACAATTCCTGATCAAAAATCGCTGTATTGGCCTCTAGACCATCAATCGCCATGCGGAGTTCTTCTACTTTACCCTTCCCAATGAACCATTTCGTATCAGGTGTTTCACGGTTCTGTGTAATGACCTCAAGAACTTGAACTCCTGCCGTTTCAGCCAACTGCACCAGCTCTTGAAGGGAATGCTCTGTATTGATCCCGGACCTTTTCACTTGATCTGTTACTAAACTTACCAGAACGGCCCTATCCGGTAGATTCGTCTTCGTCTCGTGTGTTTCATTTGCCATATTCATTGCTCCCTTTGTTATCAGTGTCCTACAAGGACAACGTAACTGATTTCATATTTGTATATTTACGTTATACCCCTCGCCGGAAGTTTAAAATCCTCCGGACGCAGTGTCATTAACTCTAGTTTGCTAGGATTCCCAGCGACATAATGATTGAGAAGCCGAACGGCTTGGTTACGGATTGATTTCTCAATTACATTACGGACATATCTTGCGTTACTAAATGCATGAATATGACTATCTTTTTCAGCTTGTAGATGTTCCTTTAATTTAATCATCGACTGCGGCATCAGAATATAATCTCTCTCCTTAGCCATCAGCTCCGAAATTTGAATCAACTGATCCATATTATAATCCGGGAAATCCATCTGAATCGGAAATCGGGAATGAAGCCCCGGATTACTGCACATGAAGAAGTCAATTTCATCAGAGTACCCTGCCAAAATAAGCACAAATTGATTCTTGTGATCTTCCATCGCTTTTACAAGTGTATCGATCGCTTCCTTACCGAAGTCTTTCTCCCCACCACGTGCCAAGCTGTACGCCTCATCGATGAATAGAATACCACCTATTGCTTTCTTCACAAGATCTCTTGTCTTTTGAGCGGTGTGTCCGATATATTCCCCTACAAGATCTGCTCGCTCCACTTCAACCAAGTGTCCTTTGCTGAGAACCCCCATCTTCTGGAACAACTTCGCAACGATTCTGGCAACCGTCGTTTTCCCTGTACCTGGATTCCCCTTGAAAATCATATGAAACACATGTCCACCACTCAACAAACCAGCCACTGAACGCATCTGAGCTACTTGTAGTAATGCATAAATCTCGTAGACCAAATCTTTAATCTGCTCAAGCCCAACCAGTTGGTCGAGCTCTTTTTGAATTTCTTGGAATAGAACATGTTGTGTCAATGGACTCGGCGATGGGGCCGGTTCCCGCTCGGGAACTGCAGAGCTGACAAGTGGAGGTTCAGCACTGCGGAGCACAACATTAATCTGTCTCGAAGGCCGTCCATCAGCCCGATTGCTGGTGGCCGTTACACGTCCATTCATAGCTCCTCACCTCATTATCCAAAAGGCTGACTATCTATTCCAATGTATTCTATTTATTAGCAGGTTATTAGAAGTTTTCATTACTTCAAGCCAAGCTTGATAAATATCTTGTCTGCAGTCCACTTTGTATAGGCTAATACCTCACGACTTTTATGCTTTACCATAGGAAGTACAGAGGAGGTCGTGATAGAAAGCGCTGGATGATCATAGCCAAGTGTATGAGCAACTTCAAGTGATCTCGTACCATGATAGTCATGTGTTACGATAATCGCAGAATTAAATCCGTGTTCTTTCATAATTCGTTTACTGAACAACAGGTTCTCATATGTACTAGTAGCTTCGTTTTCCAGCAGGATATTTTGTTCTGGCACACCATTAGCCACAAGAAAATTACGCATTCCTTCCGCTTCCGTATACTTTAACCCCGGTGCATCTAAACCCCCACTAACGATGATTGATTTATAAAATCCATCTTCGTAGAGTTTAAGCCCATGCTGTAATCGCTCTCTCAACCCTGGGCTAGGTTCATCTCCCCACATCGAAGCACCAAGAATGATCCCGACATCCGCCTTCTCTGTGACCGTACTTTCGGCCTTATTTATTTGAAGATAAACATACCCAGTCCACATCATTCCAAGTAGAATAAGTGCAAACACTCCATAAAGACTCCTTTTAAGAAAGAGACGACCTTTCATAGAACCTGTGCTTCGCACCCCTGAGTATTGTGGTTGACGCATTATGTTTTCCTCCTAAACTCTCCGTTATGAAACAAACGATCTCGATCCGCAAGAGACATCATAAAGTAAGGAAATTCATGTGCGTCAATTGCCCTTAGCAGATTTCGGGCCGTAACTTTAGCTTGCCGGTAATCATCGCGGGTAATGTCGCTCTTCCGAAGCGCATCCTCTAATTCATCTTCATCTAGCAAGAACACTTCACCATTCTTGTTAACAACAACATCGAGGTATAAATCATCAAACCATGGAACGCCTTGATCGGTAACACCCTGCTTCTTACATATGTCAATATACCATTGAACAATATGCCTTTTGTCATCGAACATAGCTGTCACTATAAAGTGACTGTCTTTCGGATAGTACTGTAACCAGGAATATCCCTTATCCGCAATGCGGTATGTATGCTGCCCGTAAGTTTTCCACAGAGGCTCTTTCAGGCCGTAAATCGTATATAAGGTAAGATATCCTGTAAACTGATCACATTCCACATAACGGGAAGTGAAGTGCCGGCGGGTAATGCGGCGCCAATTCGCCCGGTCTCCGAATTTACGTTTCATGGAACTTTTCCTCCCCATATCGTAACTTCAGCTTACCACATTTAACTTTCACACTCAAAACAAAGAAGCCCCCGCATCAATGCGGGGGCTTCAATTCGTTCATTTTCATAATCGTTTATTCGGTACCCTGAACTTCCTGAGGAGCTGTCTGATCTGCAGCATCTCCATCGGTAGGTGGGGTCGTGCCAGGTACGGTCGTCTCACCGCCAGTTTCGCCGGTGTCACCTCCGGTACCATTATCGGGATTGTTGGTGCCACTATTGCCACCTTGTCCTCCATTACCTTGACCATTTCCTTGGCCATTTCCTTGCCCATTTCCTTGATTACCACTTTGTCCATTACCTTGATCTGGAGGGGTAACATTACCTTCGCCGCCACCTTGACCATTTCCATTTCCTTGGTCTTGGCCACCGTTACCCTCGCCATTTCCTTCACCAGTCCCAGGCTCTTCACCCGAGTTATTACCACCCTCATCTGGGTTTTCTACCGGCGGAGTAGGTTCAACATTGTCATCCGGTTCTTCCTCTGGTTCTTCTTCTGGAGGTGCTACCCCAGCGGTAACGACCTCAAGTATATTCGAAGGTTCTGTCTCGAGATCCTGGGCAGGATCGTAAGCTGTAACGTAATAACTGTACGTTAACCCTTCCATAGCCGTGATGTCATCAGCTGTAGTTAGTGATGTATCCATTACTTGAGTGTAATCAGATTCAGAAGATTCTTTACGGTACACACGGTACACGATTCCCTCACCATCAACTGCACTCCAGTTCAAATTAACCTTCTGAGTCTGTGGATCATATGAGCCAGTCAGGTTTCTGACTTTTTCAAGCTCTACAACGGGCGGTTCCTCCACAGGCGGTGGGGTCACTTCAGTAGTTGGGAATTTCTTCGCTTCATACCCTTGCACAGCTTTCTCCATGACCTTACCCCATAATGCAGCTGCCATTGGACTACTCTGACGCAACATACGTTCAGCGTTCGGCTCATCATAACCAAGCCATACTGCTGCGGTTAGTTCAGGTGTGTAACCAGCGAACCACACATCACGTACACCACTAACGCCTTTCAAACCACTTTGAGTGGTACCTGTCTTACCGGCAACCGGTCGACTGATTCTTGCGTTCCGTCCGGTACCATCTTGTACAACTCGTTCCATCATTTTAGTCATCTCTGACGCTGTCTGAGCGGACATTACACGATCTCGATTATTACCTTTGTTCTCATGAATAACTTTGCCCTTACTATCTTTAATCTGCTTGATCGCATAAGCCTCGTTTAATTCGCCCCCATTAGCAAATGCACTAAATGCTTGGGCCATTTCAAACGTATTCGTCCCTACGCTCATTCCGCCGAGCGCAAGCGATAGATTCTTATCCTCTTCGGTCACTTTAATGCCCATCTTCTCAACAAAGCTGTGACCGGTTTTTACACCAATCTTATTTAGCAACCATACCGCTGGAATATTCTCAGAACGTTGAATAGCATCTTGCATACTTACCGTTTCAGAGTATCCATGCAGGTTATTCGGACAGTAACTGCCGAAACATTGCTTTTGATTACTAAGTCGGGAGTCTTTATTGTACCCACCCGTCTCGAGAGCTGGTGCATACACAGCAATCGGCTTTAATGCTGATCCAGGCTGTCGTCGACTATCTGTCGCTCGGTTAAAGCCACCACGTTGGTATTCACGACCACCAGTCATGGCAACAATTCCGCCTGTATGTTGGTTCATAATCACCATGGACCCTTGAATCAATGCATCACCGACACCTTTTTCAAAGTTATCTGGATTATTGAACTCAGATTCAAGCACTTGCTGAGCGTTCGCATCCATGGTTGTATAGATTTGATATCCGCCAATATTGACATCGTCCTCTGTAAGGCCCCACTTCTCTTCAGCTTCCTCCATGACATAGTCGATAAACGCCGTATACTTCTGCTGCTTAGCAGGTGGTTCATAGGCGTAATCTACCTTCTTGGCTTCTGCTGCTTCCTTCGCCGTTATATATCCTTGCTCCTCCATGAGAGTCAATACAACAGCACGACGCTCTTTACTGAGGTCCGGATTCTTCAGCGGATTGTATTTAGAAGGCCCTTTTGGCATAGCTGCTAAAGTAGCGATCTCCCATAGCTTAAGCTTTTTCAAATCAGTCTTTCCGAAATAACGTTCAGATGCAGCTTTAATTCCGTAATATGGGCCACCGAAGTTAATTCGGTTTAGATACATCTCAAGGATTTCATCCTTGGTATTGTTTCGTTCGAGTGCGAGCGCAATCGAAACCTCAGTTGCTTTACGGAAAAACGTCTTATCCCGCGTTAAGAAAATATTCTTGGCAAGTTGCTGGGTAATGGTACTACCACCTTCAACCATGGAACGTGCCATAATATCTTTTACCGCTGCACGTCCAATCGACCAGATGTCCACGCCACTATGCTCATAAAAGCGTTTATCCTCGGTTGCTACAAAAGCATCCTTCAATAGCTGTGGAATATCTTCACTCTTAACTGGGTCGCTCTTCTGAATTGAAAGTTCGCCCATCAGCGTCCCATTTCGGTCATATACTTTTGATGAGCCATATGCCGTAAGTTTGTCCTTATTCTCCTCAAGCAGCTTTTCACCGCTGACCATAATAAACAAGTAGCCAGCTAGTGCACAAAATATAGCGATGACCGCCGTAAAGAACAACGCCCAACCAATTCGTTTTCCTCTACCTTTTTTCTTCTTTTTTGATTTTTGAGATGTCTTAGGGGTCTCTTTGTTTTTGTTCACCCTGGACATTTGATCTCGATCTTTACCAGCCATAGTTCCCCTCCTGACTCCCTCTTATGAGATATCTGTTGCACCTTGGAAAGAAAAGAACAACCTTCTCAGGTTGCTCCTCTGCACTCCTATACAACTAAACGAATTATTCACCGAAAAGTTTCAAATAAATCGTCCCTGCTAAAAATAACCAAGATTATTCGTTGGTGTTGTCCTGCATCAGGGAAACATTGCGCTGCGGCATGAACGTAGAGATGGCATGCTTGTATACCATTTGTTGGCGTCCGTCACTATCGATCACGATCGTAAAATTATCAAATGCTTTGATCGTCCCACGAATCTGAAAGCCGTTAGTCAGGTATACCGTGGCCGGAATGTTCTCTTTACGCAGTTGGTTCAAGAACGTATCTTGGATGTTTATGGACTTGTTCATTAGCCGTACCCCCAATGATTCATTTTGATTGTTTTGAAGTATATTCAAGATTTGAGAGAAACTTTCCTGCTATTATACCATGGATTTTTTCGTAATTAGCAGAAAAATTTTGAGAGTCGGTGACATCCACCCACTCAATGTCCTTCATATGACGGAACCAAGATAGCTGACGCTTCGCGAAACGACGTGTGTCCCGCTTCAATAACTCTACTGCTTCCTCATAGCTATAAGCGC
This sequence comes from Paenibacillus sp. FW507-14B1B, assembly GCF_058781425.1. Classification (NCBI taxonomy): domain Bacteria; kingdom Bacillati; phylum Bacillota; class Bacilli; order Caryophanales; family Paenibacillaceae; genus Paenibacillus; species Paenibacillus sp. FW507-14B1B. The sequence goes on from NZ_JBYSWS010000001.1 coordinate 755,766, forward strand.
CTTGAAGATACGATACGATCTCTTTGTAACCTAATCCCTGCATAGATACGAGGCCTGGAGCATACCCCTTATCCATTAACTTGGTTACTTCCTCAACCAATCCCTGATGCAGCATCAAGTCAATGCGCTCTTCAATACGGTTATATAGCATTTGCCTGTCCATTGTCAAACCGACCAAGCAAAGATGGTAAGGTGACTCCTTCTTCTGAGAAGCTAATTGAGCTGATAGAGGGCTGCCCGTTAAATGAAAAACTTCCAAAGCACGAACAACCCTACGGAGGTCATTCGGGTGCAATCTCGTGGCGCTTTGAGGATCAACCTCTTCCAGCTTATGGTGAAGTGCCTCGGCGCCATGAACCTCCGCATACTTAAATTGTTCCTGCCTGAAATCCTCATCAGCACCGGTTTCACTGAATTGAAAACCATAGCATACGGATTCAATATAGAGGCCAGTGCCTCCCACAATAAATGGTAAGCGGCCGCGGTTCGTAATATCTGTAATCAACCTTCCACTTTGTTCCTGAAATTCAGCTACAGAATAGGGATAATCCGGTTCGTGAATATCAATTAGGTGATGAGGAATTCCTTCCATTTCATCCTTGGATATTTTTGCCGTTCCGATGTCCATTCCACGGTATACTTGCATGGAATCGCCTGAGATAATTTCACAGCCAAACGTTTTGGCAAGTTCTATGCTCATTTTTGTTTTACCTACAGCTGTCGGACCAATCAGCACGAGGAGATTGGGTTTAGTTTGCTCTTTCAATACTTATCACTCCGTACGTTATTTTCGATTGACTCCGCTCAGGAACGGTAAAACCTAGACGTGAAAACTCTTTACTTCCCCGCTTTTCTTTTAAAACAACCGTTTTTCGCGCAACCCTTACTGCTTCCTTAACACTTTGCTCATCAAGTGCTTCACCGTTTGCATAATGTCTAAGGGGATTGATCGAAGCCGATTCTGTTAACGGTTCACGAAACATAGGGTCAAAATATACGATATCAACACTATTATCTGGCAAAGACCTTAAATAATCTAAATGATGACCATGCACAACTTGAATTCTTCGCATAGCTTCATCACTTGCTTTCAGATTGCTTTGGTAAGAACGCAGACCTTCTTTTAGAAAAACGTAGAGTGGGAACGAGCTTTCAAGTGCCGTTACGCTACCACGCTCACCGCACTTGATGGAAAATACGAGTGAGTCAGCTCCAAGTCCAGCTGTACAGTCTAGTACGGTATCTCCCTCTTCCATTCTCGTCGCTTCGAGCATCGGATCAGGGTCCCCTCGAAGCACACGCTTTAACCTTACATATCCCATACTAGGGTGGAACTCTAGGACTTCCCGATTAGGTCCTCCTAAGCGGACATGTCCATCCAATACTACCAATATATCCTCTTCTCCAAATTTTATAGCAAGCCTTCTAAGTGATTGGCCGCCACGGGTTACATACTGGCACCCCACTTCCTCCGCCAATAACTTGGCCCTTTCAACGAGAGCAGGCGCTTCCGCCTCTCCTGTGGTAATAATCATAGTTTCCTCCTTGCTGCTTTACATGACGCGTTTAAACATTTTCTCCAGATCATAAATCGAGAAAGAAACAACGATTGGACGACCATGCGGACAAGTGTACGGCTGCCGACAAGCGGCTAAACGTTCAATTAACTTCGCTGATTCTTGCTCTGTAAGTTTTTGATTCGCTTTGATTGAAGCTTTACACGAGCATAATATGGACGAGGTTTCCCTCAATTTAGCTAAATCAATATTTCGTTCACTGAGCACCCATTCCGCCATCTCTTCAATCAGTTCCTTCTCATCCCCTTTAGGGAACCAGAATGGATGTGAACGGACCAGAAATGTTTGACCTCCAAAATGCTCTAAATAGACTCCTACCTGTTCGAACCAATGCAATCGATCTTTCACTTTTTCGGATTCGGAAGGCGTAAACTCTAATGTGATAGGTAATAACAGTTCTTGGGACGCATCAGCTGGTTTCCCGAACTTTTCATAGTAGTATTCATAATTAATCCGTTCATGTGCTGCATGTTGATCGATTAAATAAAGACCTGTGTCATTCTGAGCAATCAGATACGTCCCGTGATGCTGCCCTATGACCGTCAACTCTGGAAAAGGTGGTATCTCTGGAGCTACGCCTCCTGCAGCATGAAGCCACTCTTGTGTCATCGCAGGCTTACTAGGAACTGGTCTGTTACCCGCACGAGAGTCAGATCGATACGTCGTTGCTGCTGACTCCTTCATCTGGAAAGAACCTACATTCGACGAAGCACTACTTCGCTCAATTTGACCATAAGAAGACCCTGGATTTTTTGGCGTTTCTTCAACGTTTGAGGATGCTCCTCCCGAAAACGAAACACCACCTTTTTCTCTGTCTATAAGATTCTTAAAGTTCTCATCTTTATCGAGATCCGAAGCAGGTGTAGAAGGTAATTCATCTCGATTTCCCTCAGAATTATTTTTCGAAAAATGAAACTGTTCCTGAATAAACGCATTCGCATCCTTACTGATGTTCTGCTTCACAGGGCGAGGAATCAGGACCTCTTGCATAAGCACCTTGCGCACTTCCTCTTCTGCGAAGGCATAAAGTTCTGGTTCCTTACTGAAGCGAACTTCGAGTTTAGAAGGATGGACGTTCACATCAACAAGTGATGGATGCATATCTAACTGCAAAACCGTCATAGGAAATCGATTAATGGGCAGCAGGGTGTGGTACCCTCTCAAAATAGCTTGGCTCAAACCGTAATTGCGAATATAACGCCCGTTGATAATAAAAGACATGGCATTTCGATTCGCTCTTGTAAAGTCAGGCCGACTGATATATCCCGATAAGGTGTAATCCATATTCTCTGCCTTAATGGGCATCATGGATTTGGCTGCTTGGGTACCATAGACTGCTGCAATCACCTGAAGAAGGTCACCATTACCTAGCGTCTGTAAGAGTGTGTTCCCATTATGGCGAACTGTAAAAGCAATATCCGGCCGAGAAAGTGCTAATCGGTACATATAATCCGAGATATGACCAAGCTCTGTCTGAATTGTCTTCATATATTTCAGCCTTGCTGGTGTATTGTAAAACAATTCTTTCACTAAGAAATCGGTCCCTCTCGGTGCTGCAGTTTCCTCATTGACTTTGAGGTGTCCACCTTCAATTTCAAGAACTCTTCCTCGTCCATCTGAAGTATTAGAGGTGACTAATTTGACCTTGGATACTGCTGCAATCGATGGAAGTGCTTCTCCTCGAAATCCTAGACTTGTTATATGAAACAAGTCGCGTCCTTGAGCGATTTTACTGGTTGCATGTCGATAGAACGCTGTCTCACAATCCTCAGGATCTATTCCTGAGCCGTTATCACTTACCCGTATACTTAGCAGACCGCCTTCTTCTACAGCTACATCAACCTTCGTGCTTCCTGCATCAATCGCATTCTCCACCAGCTCTTTCACGACGGAGGCAGGCCGCTCCACCACTTCACCGGCTGCGATTTGGTTGGCGATATGCTCGTCCAATATGTGTATTTTAGCCATGTTTCCTACCCCCGTTTATAGACTTATATCATTTATAAATGATTTGCTTTCATCTTTAATTCATTAAGTAGCTGCATTGCCTGAAGAGGCGTCATATTCATGACATCTACTGACTTTACAGCCTCAATAATCCCCATGACCTTCGGGTCGACACGATCAGAATCCCTTGCCGTACTTTCCGATTCTAAGGAAGATGACTTCGTGGATTGGGATTCTTCATCACCAAATATGGATAGCTGTACAACAGCATTGTCGTTCTGCAGTTGTGCAGAAGCATCCTTGCCTTGATCCAATCTTTCCATGTCACGACCCGAATCACGATCCGATATAGTGTCATACACCAAAGTATTTTCTCTGGTGAACGCATCTGCTTCCGGATTCATGGCTTGCTTTTCAGACGAATGAATTACTTCCCCAGTAACCGCGACGTACGACGCCTGCTCAAGCCCTTGCAGCAATCCATAAGCCCTCTCCGTGATGCTGCTAGGGAGTCCAGCCAAGCGGGCACAGTAGATGCCGTAGCTACTATCCGCCGCACCTGGAATGAGCTTTCTCAAGAAATGAACCTTGTCACCACTCTCTTGCACGGCCATCGAGTAATTCTTAAGACCTGTTAAGCTGTCCTGCAGATGAGCAAGTTCGTGAAAGTGAGTCGAGACGAGCGCTTTACAACCAATATGATCATGAACGTATTCAATCACTGCTTGCGCGATTGCCATTCCTTCACTAGTTGAAGTTCCCCGTCCTAATTCATCAATAATAATCAGACTTCGCGGTGTCGCTTTTTCCGTCATGACCTGAATATCTGCCATCTCCACCATAAACGTACTCTGGCCACCAATCAAATCATCAGCAGCACCGATCCGGGTAAAGATTCGATCAACGAGCGGCAGTGTTGCCATTTCGGCAGGAACGAAACACCCGATCTGAGCCAAAATAGACACAAGAGCCACCTGACGCATATAAGTACTCTTACCAGCCATATTCGGTCCTGTAATGAGCAGAATCGATGAGCCGTCCTTCTTAAGCTCCGTACCGTTCGCTATAAAGGACGTATCCTTCATGACCGCCTCTACAACCGGATGTCGTCCACCTTCTACGATCAGATCATAACCTTCGCTCAGCTCTGGCTTAACGAAACGGTGCTCTGCACTTACCGCAGCCAGTGATTGATAAACATCAATCTCTGCAATCTTCTCAGCAAGCTTCTGTAGTCTAGAAATCTGCGTATTCAGCTTATCACGCAGCTCTGTAAACAGCGCATATTCGAGGTCAACCATCTTTTCCTGCGCCTCAAGAATAAGTCCTTCCTTCTCTTTCAGCTCTGGAGTAACATATCTTTCCGCGTTAGCTAGCGTCTGTTTGCGTTCATATCTGCCCTCAGGCAGTGAAGCGATATTCGATTTCGTAATCTCAATATAATAGCCAAATACCTTGTTGTAGCCAATCTTCAAAGATTTAATTCCTGTTACACTGCGCTCTCTTGCTTCCAGCTCTGCAATCCACCGCTTACCATTCGTACTCGCTTCTCTCAGTTCGTCGAGTCGTTCATGGTATCCCGGCTTAATAATTCCTCCGTCTCGTACGGAGACTGGTGGTTCATCTACAATAGATTCTTCAATCAGTGCACACAGATCATCACATACATCTGTAGCATCCGCCAGCCTCTGAAGGGTTTCAGAGCCTGATTCAGCACATAGACTCTTTAACATCGGAATTTGACGCAAGGATAGCTTCAAAGCGTTCAAATCCCGACCGTTTGCACTACCAAATGCAATCCTTCCGACCAATCGTTCCAGATCATAAATCTCTTTAAGAGCCATCCGCAAATCTTCGCGGAGTATGTACTGGTTATACAGATGGTCCACAGCTTCAAGACGCTCTTCAATGCGGCTACGCTGTAAAAGGGGTTTATCGATGCGTCGTCTCATTAAACGAGCACCCATCGATGTTTCAGTCCGGTCCAGCAGCCAGAGTAGAGATCCTTTCTTGGAACGTTCTCGAACGGTTTCCACCAATTCCAGATTCCGGCGTGTAAATGGATCTAGAACCATAAACTGCCCAGGCTCATAGGAATTAATCTGTGTAAGTTGACCAAGCGAACGCTTTTGGGTCTCACTTAAGTAGCCAATTAACAGAGATATACACGCTCTTCTTTCCTCGTCTAATCGAGCCCATACCGCTTCCCCAAACTGCGAACGAACTAAATTATCATCCCGCCGTTCCCAAGGTGTACGTACAACAGGACGACTAAAGGCCACTGTATGAGAGGAAACGATCTCCAGCAGATCTTCATCTCCAATAATTTCAGAGGGTTCATAGATACCAATCTCATCACGCAGCCACTCGTGTGAAGCAGGAACGGAAGTTACATACAGTTCTCCTGTAGATAGATCACACGCCGCAAGAGCCATCAGGCCACCATGAGAAGTGATACATAACATATAGTTGTTAGACTTCTCATGAACCACTTTGCCATCCATGATCGTCCCTGGCGTGACGACACGAACGATCTCGCGCCGTACCATCCCTTTCGTAGCCGACGCATCTTCCATCTGTTCACATATGGCAACTTTATATCCTTTTTCAATCAGACGCTGAATATAGCCCTCTGCAGAGTGATATGGCACACCGCACATCGGAATTTTCTCAGCGCCACCACCTTCACGACCGGTTAGCGTAATTTCTAGTTCTTTGGACGCAAGTACGGCGTCTTCAAAGAACATCTCATAAAAATCTCCCAAACGGAAAAAAAGAAACGCATCCTGCGCTTGTTCCTTAACACTTAAATATTGTTCAATCATAGGCGTATATTTTGCCATGAGTTACCTCCATGCCGTTTCTAGCTTGACCTCTATTATAACAGAAAACAAGAGAAGGTCACGGTACGGCCGGAATATTCCAAAGGGGACGGATATCACGACTCTCATCCCAATTCCGTCCTTCTTTGATCTGTTCAAATAAGCGATCAATAACTTTGCTGTATGTAGGATATTCAGGAAGACGTGTGAGATCTTGGTGTAGCTTTTCAGCAACTTCTCTGAGTACCTCCTTCCTCCCTCCATAATATGCTTTATGGTACCTCTCCCGGTTTAGAGGTCTTGCACGTAATCTGTCATGGTGGAGCACGATCAGATAAGCTATATAGAGCGATGCCTTCGATATCAGTGGAGATACCATGAAGCTTGGTAGTGTCCGATATTCGAAACCGCCGTAGGGTTGTATGCGAAAATCTCCAAGAAACCCGTACCGAGGACGGCGCCCTCGACCAGCAGGGTCTTCTACAATCGCCAAGGGAAGTGCTAAGTAATTATCTAGACATTGAAGAACAGACATCGTTAAGGGCACTCCGCTAAAGTGAATATGCCCACCTAATGGCAAACCAGGAGCTGGCAATCCACCGGCTCTCCACTGCAAGGATGTATCCGTAATACACTGCTGCGCAGTAAGCATAGCTGCTCGCATTGCCTTAAGAAGCCCATCTGGATCAGCGTGCGGCGCTGGGCGAAGCTCTCCGAGTGGGTAGCTAACTTCATCACCTACACGCACAGCATCACTCCCCGCGGTCCCATATCGATCTAGATACAGGGAAGCAGGAACGACGTGGCCTTCCTTATTTACCAGAATAAATTCCGGGTCCATCCCCATAAGTATCCGAGTCTCTTCGTCTTGCCCCTTAGAATCAACCAGCTTACTGTTTAGTAATGGCGGGTTCATCTTCCTTGGTATGATTCCATTCACCGCATAACGCCGGCCAGGTAGAGCTATGATCTCGACCTCCCCAACATCGGTTCCTAAGGTGTACAGTGCTCGAATAGCCGCCTTCTCCACTCTTCTACACAGTCCGTCTTCAAGACCACTTGATAGAACTCCACCTATGCTTAAACCACCACTTCTCGAACCTCGAATAGACGGCGTCACAAACGTTGAACAAAGTCCATTGACCCTAACACGATATCTTGCATTGAATCTTTCTCTATCGCTTCTCTGGCTGTTAAGAATTCGACTAGGCACACCAGAGCGTATTAAACGTGCATTCATGGTTTCCGGAGAGATCCATTCGCTTGAATATAATTCTGTAAGGTCATCAAGCATTCTTGCCACATTTAAACCCTCCCTAAAAATAGTTTAAAATAAAAAAAGAGGGCGTTTGCCCTCTGCAAAGCCGCCCCCACTGCATATGCTGTACTATGTTGCCGGGTAGGGAAGGCTTACAGCTCATCCTCCAGCTCATCAAAGTCGAGGTCCTCGTAATCACCGTCTTCCCCGCCGACGAATTCAAATTCTTTGTCCTCATAATCCCCATGATGAAGTCCGCATACCTTCACATTGACCTTCGTCTCAGCAATAAGCTCTACGGAGTACTCACGCTCAACACGCAAGAGAACACTTTTGCCATTAGAAGAGACGCTTGCTTCCACACAGCTCGGTTCCTGAGTCGCTTCCGCGGATACTTCTACCGTAGAGGCACGATGTTTGGGATCCAAGTACGATAAAGGTACACGCTCTACATAAGTTACCGTTTCTTTTGCCACATCGGTCTGTGAATTTTTGTCATAGGAATACCAGATGTTAACATCGTAAGTACCAATAACTTCAATTCCGTCGCCGGCGGCAACCGCCTCATATTGATGGTTTATAATCCAGGCCCCCAAAATGCTGGTTGGATTATTGGGCGGAGTCACGGTATGTGTTACGGTAGAGAACTTACGACCCTTGCCGCAGATCGCCTTCGTAATGATCTCTCTACATTGGTGTTTACTACTCAATGACATCTTCGAACCTCCTCCATACAATCATTCCATACATGTGTATGCAGGAGATGGGCGAATGTTGAATGAAGTGGTCCAAATAAATTCATATGATGCTAAAAATAGCAGAAAAAGATTATAAAAGTGAGAAAACAGGACTGTTTCTTCTCCCTAATCTGGTGGACACGAGTCAAAGGTCCAAGCTATTTGCACATCATCCTATTGCATTACTTCAATATATGGGCGTCAATGCATCATAAATTCCATTCTCTATCATCCTATCCCTTATCTTTCAAGCGATTCGGATTAGTCTTGCTTGTCGGTGCTTTATTCTTCTTAGAAATTTTCAAGAAATACTCTAGTTCACGGCACAACTGAAGAATGGCAGAGCGTAATTCAAATTCTTCTCTTGTATGCGGTAGATCCATATCTTTGAATATAACTTCTAACTCATTCAAAAGTTTCTCCGTCTTCCCTGTATATTGTTCCGTGACAACATCCTTACTCATCTGATCGAACAAATTCGCTGCAAGTTCCCCATGAGTCAGCCTCTCATAGACCTGGGAGATCAGATGCATCATCGCCTGAATGTTTTCGAGCTGTTCTTTTCGCATATAGAAGTATACATTCCAAGCGACATCGGGCTGCAGCATCTGATTCTCCAAGAGACGATTGCTTTCCTGAAGCCCTCGCTCTACGGCCTGATTCGCTTCGATCAGTTCCTTACCGTCCCATATATGATTCGGATCGCGAAGCGTCTGCGATATATGATTGAATATGACAGAGAATAGCCCGTCCACTTCACGACGGATCTCCATCAGACGACCTTCACTTTTGGGCATGTACGCCATATTCACTAACATTGCTGAACCAAGTCCAATCAACAATAACTCCACTTGTGTAAGGAAAATATCCACACTAAGCTCTTCTGAACCGAACACACGAAATACAACGACAGAACTCGTAACAATACCTTCTTTAAAGTTAGCCTTTGCTATCAGAGGGAAACCAAGAAGTATGTATAAAGCTAGCACCCAATAATGAAAGCCAAAGAAATAGAACAGAACGGACGCCAGAATCAATCCGAGTATAGATGCAAAAAAACGCGCCGATACAGAGCGCAGACTGCGCTTTCGCGTCACATCTACGCCCAGGATCGCCAGCAAACCGGCCGATGTTGCCCCCGGAATATTTAATGCATCGGTAACCAAAATAGCAAGCATCGTTGCTACTGCTGTCTTGATAATACGAAATCCCATGAGCAACCCTCTCTTGTCTTTATCGTATTCTCATGGTATCCGATTTTCATTATCCAAACAACTTGAGCACCTACCAGAGGCCCAGTAAGTTAAAAGAAACGACTTTACATCTAACGATGCTTCAACAACTTTTTCTCAATATACACAACCATCTGATACATAGCCGTAGCTACAACAGCGATAATTAACAAGCTAGAGAGGACTAGCGTAAAGTTAAATACTTGAAATCCGTACATAATCAAATATCCTAAACCGGATTTTGCTACGAGAAATTCACCAACGATAACACCTACCCACGCCATACCAACATTCACTTTCAAAGTCGATACGATTGCTGGAAAAGAGGCTGGAAGAATAACTCGCTTAAATACTTGTGCTTTCGTACCCCCAAATGTTCGTACAACCTTGATCAGATTGGAATCAACCTCTGAAAAACTGTTGTATACAACTAGCGTAGTTACAATAACGGTTATGGATAACGTCGTGACCACGATTGCTGTAAATCCTGATCCGAACATTACGATAAATATCGGGCCTAAAGCGACCTTAGGCATACTGTTAAACACAACCATATACGGATCCAGCACCCGATTCAGAAAAGGGGACCACCAAATCAAGACTGCTATCGCTGTTCCTAACAACGTTCCTAACAAAAATCCAACCGCGGTCTCCCCAACGGTGACCCCTATGTGCCCCCACAACTCTCCCGTGATCATATCATCCCAAATGTTCACAAAGATTTTGGTTGGGTAACTGAACAGCAGTACATCAATCCACTTCGAACGACCAGCCAGTTCCCAAAAGGCAAAAAACAAGACTAATAGTGCAGTCTGAACCATAATTACACGATGCTTGATTTTGCGTTTATGGCGCATATGACGGGCATGTATGCTTTCGAGCCAGCCGGAATCTAAGGAATTCGAGCTGGTATGAATCGAATCAGAATCAGTCATATCGCTTCACTCCTTACCTCCTATGGATTCCATCTCGCTCCATATTTCATGGAATAACTCATTAAATCCAGGTTCCTTACGGGCATAGAAAGGTTGCGAACGCCGAATATGCTCTGGCACTTCAAATGTCCGGTGAACTCTGCCTGGGTTTCTGTTTAGCAGAATGACCTTATCACTCATAGCGATGGCCTCAGACAAATCATGCGTAACTAGAATAGCTGTCTTATTCCGGTCACGAAGCGTCTCTACAATGAGATCTTCAAGTTGAAGTTTAGTCTGATAATCCAATGCTGAAAAAGGTTCATCGAGCAGTAGTAATTCAGGATCTGTAGCGAGTGTACGAACAAGCGCGACGCGCTGGCGCATACCACCAGACAACTGCGGCGGATATAACCTACTGCTTGATGCAAGCCCCATTTCTTTAAGAAGCTCTGCTGTATGGTTCTTGGTCTGCTCCGTCAATCTGCCTGTCAGTTCTAAACCAATCAGTGTATTGTCCATGATCGTCCGCCATGGAAACAGATAATCCTGCTGCAGCATATAACCCACTTCAGGAGAAGGCCCATTCACCAGATGACCCTTTACTTTGGCTTCCCCATGAGAAGGCTTGAGAAGTCCAGCTATGATGGACAGAATCGTTGTTTTGCCACAGCCGCTTGGACCCACTAGACTAATGAACTCGCCTTTTAGCACCTTAAATTGAATCCCTTCAACAGAAAGAAGGGCTTCCCGGTCGGTCACGTATACATGTGCGATGTTCCGAAGTTCAACCACCGGTTTCATATTGCTCTCTCCTTTCGTGGTCGAAATGGATGTTTAACCATTATTTTCCCGATTCCTTCGCTTTCTCTGCATAACTGTTATCAACAATCTTATCTCGGGATACTCGTTCCTTTAGCTCGCCAGCTTGATCCATCACATCCAGCAGATTATTCCATTCCTCTTCATCTAGTATCGGATCGGTTGCATATGTCCCTTGCTCTTTATATCGCTTAACCGAAGACACCACGATATCCCGCTCCGTATCTTTAAAATAAGGAATAATCACATCTGCAATTTCTTCAGCGCTGTGTGAATCCACCCATTGTTGTGCTTTATAAAGCGCATTCGTAAATTTCTGCACCGTTTCCTTATTCTTGCTAATGTAACTCTGTTTGGTCATAAATACGGTGTAAGGCAAATGTCCACTTTCAACCCCGAAAGAAGCGACAACCTTCCCCTTGCCTTCTTTTTCAAAAATTGACGCTTGTGGTTCAAACAACTGCACAAATTGCCCTGTCCCTGATGCAAATGCAGAGGCGATGTTCGCAAAATCGATATTCTGAATTAATTCCAGATCCGTTCTAGGATCAATACCTTTTTTACGCAGTGTGAATTCGCCAGCCATCTGTGGCATTCCACCCTTACGCTGACCTAAAGTAATTTTAGTGACACGAAAAAAGAGCACCTTAAAAAAGAGCACCTTATAATCAGTGCTCTTTTAGTTATTTTATAACTGCTTTGTGTGGTTTACCTGTAATGATCTCCATCGTCAATGCTTTCAGTGGGGAAAGCCGCTCAGATGAGAGTTTGGCGAAGACTTCTTCTGGATTATCGCCCAAGTATTCGCCTGTATATTTATCATAAAAGGAACGAGTGAAGACGAGCTCTTTCTTTTTTTTCAAGTGCATCCCCTCCACTTGATGAGTATGCATCTCCGTTTGTCCATCTTTACAAACAATTTGAGGATTTATTATTCCTCACCACCTGAGTTATTCTCGACTTTCACCGCAATCCCTAAATGAAGTGCTAATTTGTAGAAAGCTTCCCAACGATACTTCTTATAGACTGGCCAACTTATAGGAGGTTGGAATTCAAAATTATAAACATGTTGATCGTTTATATAGGCACTTTCCTCAGACATATAACGTTTTTCTATCAGAAACTTTTCCATTCTAGGGAGACGTGAGACAGCTCTTTCAACTCTCAAACAATACTTCTTACGTTCGTTTTGCTTGTCTACATTATATATTGCTATATCTCCTGTCTGATCGCTGGTTGTTCCTGTATATCCTTTGGGAGTATCACTAAGACCTGCAGTCACATTAGCTTCACGTTCTTCAAAGGTCAGATATTTGCATTTCCGATATCTATCAAAAGCCTCAATGACGGCTTTCTTTGTTTTCGATGCATCAAGATCAGGAAGAAAATCATCCCCGAGGCTCATCTGTTCCATGGTATCACCTCGCTATTAGGTTAACCCGACCGAAGCCGGGGAGTAATCATTAATACGGCAGATCATCATCATTTGGCATCGGTGGACCATCCTCACTAGTGGCTGCCGCCTCATCCAGAGTCATCTGGTTCTCGTCCACTTCAACTGTTCCATCCCGGTTGATCCTGCCACGAACGCCTTCTCTCGGCTCGTTAAACTCATCAATGCTCATCTGACTGGGAGCAACATTCAGAGTGACGTTTCTTCCAGCTAATCGATATAAGCTCACTGCCTTCTCTTCGCTATCACCTTTGATCCCGAACTTCATAATTGTCTTCTTGCTGTCACGCTGCATGGAGATAAATTCCGCGTTGATCTCACCACAGACATCATCACCACCTACTTCCATGGAGATCGTTATTACGATATCGCCAGAGAGATCAAACAGTTCAGCTTCACCATCTACATCCTCAGCACCCTTTATTTCAAACTTCAGGATCTCTTTCTTATCATCTTTTTGCATCGATTTAAAAAGTACGTTCATACTTGTTTTCATAGGTTATTGCTCCTCTCGATTATCAGATAAATTCATTGCTTGGCCTTGCTGATTTATATTCAAGCCATAACGAGCTTGAGATTTCGCAAACTCGTCTGTCGATATTTCCAGGATGTTTCGAAGTGCGGCCTTCATCCGCAGATAATCACCCTTCTTCATTCCACTACCTCCAAAAGTTCAAATCCTCCATAGCCGATATTCCATAGCCCATCTTCTGCTATAACAGAAATCAACTGCTTATGTGCATGGTGAGCGCTAACTGGTAGTGTTTTTCCTTTCAAAGGACCCTCCACTGTGATTAGCACCTTATCTCCCAGCTTAATGGTGGGTACTGATGGGGAATTACGTTTTGCAATATCTAGCAACTGAGCAATGGATCCGCCTAAGACAACAGTTTCATTTCTTGGGAAGTTACTTAATTCATGCCGTATGACTTTTTCTAGGTTTTCTATTAGCTTTACTTGGTTATTCACAGTTAGACGTCTTAACAATTCTTCGCGGTACTCTCCTGCAAATTCGTAATCACCACCACGGCAAGTCTGTTCAAACTCAGCCACCAATTCATCATTTCCACATTCATTAGCTGGTCTGCCTGGTCCCATCATATCTTCTCACCCTCCAATAGATCGGGATTGTCCCAACGGCTTCCGATGACTTCGCTTTTCAAGTTTTCGAAGTAAAGTAATGTCGTACCGTAAGGATGGTGACCAATCAATTCCGCGTAGTAAACGCCTCTTTCCATGACAACTAGATAATGTCTTTTCAACATTCCCCCGGACATTGGACTGACATAACTACCGTCAAGAATGTCCCCTTCATATATCTCTTTACCGTTACGGTCTTTTAGTCCGGTGTATTGACCTACTGTTTCGGGACGAACCATATAGGCGAATGGCTTGCCGACAGCGTTTGAGATGTAATATCCCGGCTCGGTTAACCCCATCTTCTTTGTGATCACAGCTAAATTCCCATAATGCCAATCTCCGGCTATGTCCATGCCACGAAACTTGTAATCTTTCATATCTTCTCTTCTTCCTCTCTAAAGGGATGGCTTTAACAGAAGATCATCAACCCTAATGTCCATGCACCCTTTACCGCCGATGAGCAAAGTAGTTGAATCAACATAAGCGAAAGAATAGTACCATGGGTCACCACTGCACCCTGTCGGTTCTGAGGTGAACATTAAGTGACTATCGCAAACCCCTTGATAGACGAGACAAAACCCATCTTGCATTGCAAACATCGAACGCTTTTTCTTTCCGATACTCGTGATCCTGTCACCAGGAATAATGAGATGATTTCCGAGTTGTATCATATCTGGAGTGATCTGATCTCCGTCCTCAAGCTGTCCGTACATAGCACCCCATTTCATGACCGTTTGCATACATTCGCTCCTTGGGTTTATAAGGCTTCCCTAGCGCGTTTTCCGCCGTCCTTGACGATGGCTATGTTTGGTCCCCATTCGGTTTCCATGATCTTCGCCTGATAGTTCTCTTCTTCCGCATAAAACCTCAGCGCTTCATCCTTGCGTTCTATCTCTGCTTTCAGGAGCTCTATTTCAGCGTCCTGTTCTACTAATTCGCATAATGGGCATGTATAATTTCCGTTCCCTTTACCTGTTACCGGATCGATATCTTGATGGGTCGCGTCAAAAGCAAATCCGCATGAAGGGCATTCCCACATTATCTCGTCTATCTTGTTCTGTTCGCTCATCGTTATCTCCCTCCTTATATGGGGTATGGTGGTTAGGCATTCACGCCCAAAACCTTATGCCCTAAGATCTCAGCTGCAATCTGCAAACCTGTTCGATAAACCAATCCTTCTTGCGCTCCATACATCGCTTCTGCTTGCTTAAACTCATGCAACAGCTGCTCCTCTGGAGTCCTCTTGATCTCATAGCCGAAATACACAGCCCGGATCATGTCATCTAGTGAAAGATCATTAAGTGAGTCCAGATCCTCAAGCCATCTCTCACGAGTGATGATGAAAGTCTGAGAGTGACGCAGAACAATCTCGTCAGCAGACTTATGTGAAAGAATCAGCTTCAATGCAGCAGCTTGTTCTTGAGTAATCTGCACTGGTAGGATGGGGATTGATTCTTTCTCTGGTTCTGCAGGCTTCTCTGTTATAACTGGGACAGGAATTGGTTCGGAGGATTGCGCCTCTTCTTGCCTCTTCTCTGCTACTGGAGGAGCAGGCGGTGCTTCCTGTTTTTTCTCCTGGCGTGACTCCTTAAAACGAGCGATCTCAATCTCTTCCGAAGCATCACTCTTAATCCCCCACTGTTTGGGGATCCAGTAACTTTCAAGACTTGCTAAAGAGGTGCCGAGCTTCTTGGCTGCATCTTTCTTAGATACTCCCTTAACTCTAAGTTCTAAGTAATCAGCTTTATTTACCTTTGGCATATCCTTCACGTCCTCTTCGTTTTTTGGAATGCTGGTTTTTGCTCTGAACTCTATAGGCTTCGTTTGAGACTTGGGAATTGGCTTGCCTTGAATCTTATCCAGTTCCTCTGGACTGAGCTTGTATTCAATGACTGGGCTAGGAGGTGTGCCTTTTAATTCATTCGACCTTCTCGGTACTGACGTCCCCATCTTGCCCCTCCTCTTGTACTGGCTGTACCTTGAAGTGACGTCCTGCGATGTAAATAACAGCCTCTTCTTTAAGATTGAAAATATATGCCTCAGTAGCTGTAAGGTTATGGATCAGCTCAGCAGCTGTTTTGAATTCAACATCTTCGGTATCGTTGATAGTGATCATCTTCAAACCATCCCACTCTTCACGAATCTCTTCAGCCTTGGCATATACCTGCTCGACCATCGGCTTACTAATCCGGGGATGACACTCCATGGCCTCTTTCATGTGATTCATGCCCATGGCGTAGGCTTTGGTGTGGATATGGTTCATTTCTTGCCAGAAACGCTTGTTACTCATGCCCTTTATCTTTTGAAACCACTTGATAAAACCTCTGTCCAAACCCTTTCGCCTCCCTCAAAATAAGAACTGTTGTTCCTCCAAATGGGTGTGACTGTCCGCCGCAAGACCTGATCGGCCCCGGGTATTAAACTTTATTCAATATGGATTCAAGTACTTCAGTTTGATATGAGTTCGTGTCTATCAAAGGTCTATACTCTCGCATGAGGTACAAATTCAGTGATATTCTGGCTATGATATAAGCATCGACTACATTGTCACTCTTATGGGTATATCCGAAGTGTTCCAGCGCAGCTTCCTTCATCGCTTTCTTTTTCTCGTTATCCTTGAACCTGCGTTTTTTACCGTCCTCTACGATCCATCCGGTCACCTTTACATATTTCTTAGTCCAAGCAGGGTTTACGTCCCAGTAAGCGAGTTTCCTACGGAAGATCATTGTTCTTAATCCACCGTGTATCATTCCGGTTGTAACACCCATTTGAGTGCCCATTGCAGGTTGTTCGATTGCTACCTCATCATCAGGTTTGATAACTCTGTAAAACTGGTCTTCAAGGGATACGAGCTGTTCCGTTGATATTCCGCCCCTAATCTTGGGCCCCTCACCCTTAAGCTCTTTTTCAAAAAGCACATCCCCGTTTTGATCCAGAATAACAACTCCTGTTTTTGTTGCTGGATCTACGCCTACGAATCTCATCCTTGTGCAACCTCCCAATTACGCTGAAGGGCATATTCACGGATCTTATCTATGTGATCGCTATTAGCTCGGTCAATTACATCTCGGAGGAGCATTGTAGATTCTTCAGGCGCGAAAGTCTCTAGTGCCTGCTGCCGGATCATTCCGACGGTCACCTGCAACACGTCCATAAGTTCACTGAGCATGTGGCGTTGATCAAAATGAACAATCTCAACCTCATCGATCAGTTCGTTAACTTCTTCCTGCAGCTTCAATCGCATATCTCCTGGCTGATAACCTTTGATCGGATAATCGATCACTGGTATAGCTATGCAAATGTATTGTTCTGACATCCGTTTCCCCTCGCTTTCTAACCTGTTTGACTGGAGAAGTCTAGATAAGACCATCCAAGCTCATCGTACTTCTTACGTAACTTCGGAAACTCTTCAGCATACTTCCCCCTGCTGTATTCCTGTACAAGCTGTGCTGTACGAGTTAGCATCCATTTCTTCCGGTTGATTTCATCCTCTTCTGCCAGGGGATCAATATTCTCCAATTCCTCAGTCAGCGTGACCATGCCTTGTATAGCTCGATCGAACTCCTCATCATCTTTGATAACTCTACTCATGCGCTCAGCCCCTTCTCCTTGCGCTTCTGCTTCATGTCCTCGGTAATATTTAAGAAGGATTGGTAAGGCTTATCAAAAACCATAGTTATCGTTCCAGTACCTACATTCCGACCCTTAGCAACGATCAGATCAATCAGACCTTTTCGGGCGCTATCTGCGTTGTAGTAATCGTCCCGGTAAAGGAATATAACGATATCAGCGTCACTCTCAATATTTCCGCAATCTCGAATATCTGACATCATAGGACGCTTATCCTGCCGTTGGTCAACGCTCCTACCAACGGCAGCCAAACATACAACTGGAATCATAAAGGTCCGAGCAATCTGCTTTAGCTGATATGAGATATACTTGTACATCTCTCGTTCGCTGGTGAAAGTCTTCTCGCTCCGAAGGTGTTGAAGATAATCGATGTATAATGTCATTTTGGGATACAGTTTGATCATCCTTCGGACAGTACGCCAGATGTGTTCGATCGTCGGACTTGGAGAGTCATCAATAAATATCTTTCGTCCTCCAATGAGATCGGCAGCTTTGCTATATCTATCCCAATCGCTTTCCGTCATCTGGCCCGATTTCATGTGCGATATCTTGACACGCCCAACCGCCCCAATCATTCTCTCTAGCATATTGAATGCCCCATCTTCCCCAGAGACAATAAATGAAGTCGATCCGTCTTCACTGGATGCATAAGCTTCGTTACAAAGATATGCTGATTTGCCTACTGACGGCCTAGCTCCAACAACAATAAAGTCACCGTCCTGATGCCCCCTACTCATGTTGTTGTATTCCGTGCTGCAAGACTTTCGTCCCGTAACTCCTCCAGAGTGCTGCGACCGCTTGATGATAATTGAAGTATGCTTTTCTAGCAGGTCGGATAGATTCACAGGACCATCCTTAACCGATGTTCTTGCTTGGATGTCTTCCAGTTCGTCCATTCTTGCTTTTGCGTTTTGCAAGGTTGATCCGCCTGCCGCTATTAATTCAGCTGTAGCTTTCATCTCACGTTGGACATACTCTTCATTTACAATCTGTTGATAATGCCTGAACATCCCATTGGTGTGGGGTACCGATCTCTGTATCTCGGTAATCTTACTGAAGCCACCGATCTTCTCCAGTTTCTTTCCCCAATGTTGAGCAAGCAAAGGAAGGTAAAAGGGATCTGGTTGATCAGAAAACTTCTTATAAGCATATCGAAGCACTTCGAAAATTTTCCCATTGTCCCATTCTGGTGAGAATGACTCTGGCATCAGTACGCATTCAGCCATGAGTTCCTTATCTAGCATGATAGATCCCAGTACGTTTATCTCAGCCTCATACAGATAGTTGTAATCACTCATTGTCATCACCACCTGCACTGTAATCACTGAAGGCTGGGACCCGTGACTTTTTAAAGAGTTTCTGCAGCTTCTCCAACACATGATCAGGAGGCGGGCCTACAATGTTGTTTTCGTGATACTCTTTGAGTGACAACGCTTCTTGCTCTCGCTCTATTTTCTGCACGTCATATACAGAAAGTTGTTTTTTTGGTCTTAGGATATCGGCTATTGTTGGTTCGAATCTTTCGTTGTCGATGTGATAATCCAAAGCGTGTATAGCCTGTTGAAGTGTAATTCCATTCAAACTCAAGCGTTCGTGCCATATTTCAGCAGTGGGACTTGAAATAACTGAACCATCTGGAGCCCTATTCGTTATAAGGGTAAAGTTCGGGTAAGCTCGTTTGATCTTGGACAGAAGGCCGATTGTTTCCGCCATCGTTATGACCATTACCGTTCACCTCGTTCAAGTACAATTGTTTCATATCCTCAAAATCATCATGAGCCTGTTGGCTGCGGTTTTTATACCCGCCAGCCTTCTGCTTATTTTTTGATAGATGCTCCTCGTACTTCTGTCGTAGCCATCCGCCACGTTTAAACACTGCATAATCACTTGCGTAAAACTTATCAACGGATAATTTATAAGAACTGAGAACATCTAGCATCCAGGTCAATCCTTCTTGTCCAAACTCGTTCAGCAGCTTCTCATGTTCTTCAGGCTTGAGCCATACACTTTCTGCATACTCTGTTTTACATTCGCGACTCTTTTCCAATTTGGATTTAGAAGCCATCTTATCTACAGCTCCTTTTCGTGTTTTATCAGTTAAGCATTCTTCTTTAATACCTTCTTCTTTAATACCTTCTTCTTTCTGTGGTCGCTCAGCTGGTCGTTGTGCTGGTCGCTCTTTTAAATCCTGCTGGTCGCCTTGCGCTGAAATCCCTTGTGGCGTAAGGTTTTTTGCTGGTCTCTTTTCTTTTTCCTGCTGGTCGCCATGCTGGTCATTCTGCTGGTCGCTTTTTTGGTTCATTCCAGGCACATATTCGAATGAATAAATGGTGAATTTGCTGTACTTTTCGTTCTGTTTAATGAGCCCTTCTTCGACTAGCTTTTTGATCAGAGTTCTGAGTCTGCGCTCAGAGATATCCAATCGGGTACTCCATGAAGATCGACCAAAGATAAACTCCTTTTTTCGAATGGTCACCTCTTGCCCGTCGATTACCCGCACCTCTGGAGTATCAGAGAACCGAGCGAGGAATGCCATTTCACAGAACACCATCCAATATTCCTTATCACGTCTGATCCAGTGATTCAGAAGATCTCTTCCTATCGGGATAAACCCGCTCATGCCTCCTCACCAACGTTCTTGATTCATGTTTGATCTTTTGAGTGTGCTTTAACTCGGTGTGGCACAGGGAGCACACCCGCATGCCGCGGATATACTCCTCTCGCCCAGGGTTTATCTCATTGCCGCATACTTGGCAATCAGGACATCGTCTATAGATTTCTACAACTGCTTGTTTCATGTTAAAGATGAATGATTTTAGTCGTATTAGTATTGCGATGAACAAGATGTAGTTTATATGCTTCGGCCTTACAAACGAGCCAGTTGTCAGGGTTAGAGCCTGCATCTTTGATAATCTGCTTCTGCCGCCGGGTTGGATTTTTACCGTTCTTCATCTCGATCACCCCTGAGCGTAGAATTTTTGGAATGGCTGTCTACTTACTTTTGCTAGATATCTACGATCACGACGGGTAAATGCAAAGCCTTTGTATTCTTCGAGAATCGCAGTAGCAACAACAGATGGTCCGATACTACCAGGCTTGTACGGTTTCTTTTCAGACGCTTCGTGCTTAAACTGACGACGAGATTTGATGAGCGCATATTCACGAGCTGCTCCTGCTTGAAGTGCTGCTTTAAGGGAATATTTTTTAAGAGTATTTTTCATAGGATAATTCCTCCGATTAGATATGATTAACGGTCTGCCACATAAACTGGGCAGCCGGTCAATGCTTGTATTTCTCGTTTAAACAACTCTTCGTCACTATTCGTATCAGATAAATGAATCAACCAAATTTCCTTGACCTTACTCATGTCGTTTGCTCTGATGAACTCCTTCATGGTTTCAAGGCTGAAGTGAGAACGAACCAATCGACGCTTCATACTTACAGGGATCCTTCCAGCGATAATGTTCTGATCCACGATCGCCTCCGAATAATTGCATTCTATGAGCAAATGAGTCAGGCTGATGAACTGATAGCGAATGTAGAATGTATCAGTAGCAAAGAGTAATTTATCTCCGGCCTCATTGGCGAGTAGATAACCAAGCGGTTCATCAACGTCATGCTCGACTTCAAAGGGTAGGATTGTCCAAGTTCCGATTCTGAATTGTTTTCTTGCTTTCACTATGACTGCACGATGTCCAGTCAGTCCTGCCG
Source organism: Paenibacillus sp. FW507-14B1B (assembly GCF_058781425.1). Lineage (NCBI taxonomy): Bacteria > Bacillati > Bacillota > Bacilli > Caryophanales > Paenibacillaceae > Paenibacillus > Paenibacillus sp. FW507-14B1B. The sequence continues at coordinate 777,009 of NZ_JBYSWS010000001.1, forward strand.
CAGCCAATGCTCCAGCTGACGCATAAAGATCAATTCCTGCTCGCATAACGTCCTTGGCTGACTTACAATGGTCTTGGTGGTTGTGGGTCAACAAGCAACCTGCTACGTCCGACATTCGATAATTGAGGGCTCGCTGTATGTCTTTGAACCGTAGCCCGCATTCCAGCAGCAGTGGGGTATGCCCGTCTGTCACATAGTAGGCGTTGCCCGCGCTGCTGGATCCTAATGGCCTAATCTCTATCATTAAAAATCTTCGTCAGTCGCATCGTTCTTCTTCTCAGGCTTTGTGCTAGCTGGAGGTGATGCCTCAACTTGATCAGGAACATGGTTATCTTGTGGTTGCCCTTGCGGTTCAGTTGGTGGCTCAGGCTTGATATCGATCGGCTCTCGGTTTGCTCTCTCGGTAATCTCCTCCCGAACTGCAGCATAATCTCCATCTGCTTGATCGTGAATCAGCTCAACAAAGGCGTTTCCGAAATCCTTCGGTATCTTTTTGACCACATTGTTACGCATCTTGCGGATTATCATAGCCTCACGGCTGTGGTACTCCGACCATGCTGGGCTAATCCATTTTTGAAGCTCTTCATCATCAAGAGCCTTGAGCCCTAGTTCAGCAGCTTTTTTCAAGAACACGACTTTCTTCTCAGCAATCTTTTTAAGCTGTTCAGCATTAGCGTCGTATCTCGTCTTTCCTGCAGGTAGCACACCGAACGTTTCATTCATCATATTATTTTGGATATGAGCGACTAGGTTTTTAGCGACATCATCACGTTCAGAGATGAAATACTGAATGCTCTGATCCTTGAAGATGATGGGGTATACAACTCGAACGACATCTCCTTTGCCTTTAGGCGTCCATCTTGGTGGCGTCATCTCCAAGCCATTGAAGGATGGGTATTCAAACTCATCATCCTCGCGTACCAACCAGAAGGGGCGTACCTGTTCGACATTGCGGCCGAAGTTGCTCAGTATCGCATCATTACCATCGCCCTCGATACCCATCTCAATTTGCTTCTTCCAAACATCCTTACCATCGACCTTGACCTTCACGTTTCTAATTTGAAAGAACACTTCACGTGGGCTGGCAGCCGCATTCAGCTTCAGTGCTGCTACATTCAGCAAGGTAGTTGTCACGTTGTTCTTGTCGAGACTCGGGTCGCTGAATGTCAAACCTTTTGTATCCAGAGCAGCATTAATGGAAGACAAAGCATTCATAACACACTGTTTTGAATACTGGTCCATATTGATGCCGTTATTGACTAATTGGCTTTCGATCATAGGAAGAAAGGTATCATTTACTTTTGTTAATCCAGTGGAATAGGTTTGGTTACTCAAGGTTAAACGCCTCCTGTGTAATGGTTTCTTGCTTTTCAACATGTAAGCCATGGTGGTTCTTACTTACGATCAGTCTGATCTGTTGACCGGAGGTGTTTTCTATATCCGTAACAGCCTCCGCGTTATCGATGAATATTGGAGCGATCACTTTGAAGTGATCAGATAAAGTATTGATAATATCTAATCCGGCATTAACCTGTGCTGCTCGGTTCAGGCCATCCTCATAAGGAACAAGGTTAGGCCCGTAAAGGATCTTGCACGTCTCGTTCAAAGCCCCGTTGATCTGGGTTTCGAACAATCGAAACTTCACATTCCTAAACTTGGCATTGATTTTGGATTCAAGCATCTGGACTTTGGTTCTCATGAACTCCTCTGTAAGGTAGAGCTGCCGTTCCAATTCTTCGTATTGTCGGGCGAGTTCTTTCTCTTCCGCCTTGAGTTCCTCGATGCGCTTCTGCCCTCTTTGAATCTGATCGAACCCGGCGTATTTTCTTTCCTGGGACTCAAGTTCAGCTCTTAGGCTTACTACTTCCAATCGGGCATCACTTAAGGCACTAACAGACTGTGAACGGAGATCTCTTATAGCGCGTTCCACCTCTTCTCGTTCCTGCAACTTACTTGCGTACGCTGGATCTGATGAGGCGTCAGGAGTAGAGGAATCTAACATTTCGATTTCGCGTGCTAGCCCTCGGATCTCTTGATCCAAGGCCTCCAAGTTAAACTGATTGAATTCAACTGTGCCAGAGATTCGCTCGATTTCTTCTGCCCATTGATCCGCTATTTGTTTCAGTTGCTTACCACGACTAACGATTGATTCAAGGGACTGTGCCTTGCGCTCATTAAACTGCGCTTCGGCTTTATTCCGTGCTTGTTCAATACTTTCTGGTTGTAAGGCTTGACCACACGTCGGACACGATGTATCTCCGTCATAAGTAAATTCAGATGCCCTGACCTTGTCTCGTTCCTCTCTCAATCGCGCTCTCTCGGATTCATTCTCCTCAAGTTGGGAACGGAGCCTCAATTTTTGGTTTTCCGATCTTTTCGTGGCGTCCTCAAGCGCTCCATATTCTGTTTTCTTCTTGGAGAGATGCTGGCGCTTAGTGTTGATTTTTTCAAAGGACACCGATTGAATATCGTTTTTGATCTTAAGCAGCTCGCCCTCGATCTCCCTGAGTCGGTTTGTTTTAACGGCGATCTCCCCACCGCTTTGAATCCGATTCATCTGCTCTTCTTTGTTGTTGATCCGCTCTCGAAGTGACTCAATTTGCTTTTGCATCATCTCTTCGTTCAGGCCATCCGTATCTGGCATAACTCTTTGAATCTCAGCGATCCCTGTGGGGATTTCCTTCAATCTGCTATTGATACGATCCTGGTCGCCTTTGATCTTATCCCGATGTCCTTCCATAGAGCGTTGTTCCATCAGAGTCGGAAGCTCACTCAAGGAATCATTACTGGAAATCACGTCGCTGTCTGATATGTCACCACAAACCTCAAGCAGTAACTTCCGCCGTTTCTTCCAATCCCTATCAGCAAAGTTTGCCGGATTCGTTAGTAGCTTGAATGTATCCTCATCGATGATTGTGGCAATCTCTTTCTCGTAAACACCCTTACCGAGTGGAGCTTCATCGATGTAATAATCCGTCTTGTGACCTGTGAATTCTGACTTCGCTGCACCGCGCTTCTTGGTCCATTTCTCAGAGAACACTTTGCGGAGCTCCTTGCGCTTCCCATCAATCTCTAGTACGCCAATTACCTCGTGATCAACTCCATGCATTGGCTCCCCGTTAGCTTCCAATGTTTTAATCCATTTCTCCGGCTCGCTCTTCTCACGACTGTCCTTGTTAAACAGAAGCCAGTAAAATCCATCGAACAAAGTTGTCTTGCCAGCAGCATTCGGACCATATATGTTCACGTCCTGACCATCAGAGTGAAGCGTAAATTCTTTAAGTCCTTTGAAAAATCTATAGGTTAAGGAGATAAGCTTGATTTGTTTTACCATTTGCCTTCCTCGCTTTCCGTGCTATTATGGATTTGTATAATTTCTTATTGACCGCTCTCATTGGGCGGCTTTTTTTGTGTGGTCTGTGACCAGGTTGTAACGTTGCTCGATGATGCTTAATTCTCCTTTGATGATCTCTCGTGTTGCTGGATCGCTCTCATCTAGAAACCAGTCATAGAGGTAGAGCAACCTATCGATGTCTTCCCGAGCTTCAGGAGTAAGGGATTCGCGGAACTGACTGAATAGTTCACTTTCAGTTCTCATGACTCAGAGCTCCGCAAGCTCTTGATTGAGCAGTTTGATTTCTTCCTGAATTGCTTCGATGACCAAAGCCTTCGCCTTACTTGCTAGTCTCGGGTAATCATCCCGTTTAATTTGTGGGCCATTACCGATACGGTCGAGAATCAAGATTGAAGTTTTATCATTGCTGTAGCTGATGAAGTGCTCCAACTCTTTGATGCGTTTCTGGATATTCCGAGCCTTATCAACCCGTTCAGCCATGTACTCCAACGTCTTCTGATCCATGTTAATTCCTCGCTTTCGCTTGATATTTGGGCTCAAAACCCCGATTTTGGCAAAAAAATAAATAGGCTACTGATTTTCAGCCTTTTGGACGTCAACTTCATCATCTGATTCAAATTGATCCAGTACATCTTGTTCGGTTAAGTTTGGTGTTTGAAATGCTGGCGCGGAAACTGGTGATAGCCTGAAGATCTTGATCTCTTCCACCACAACAAAACTTTGTCCTGATGACTTAAGTTTGAATTTCTTCCCGAGCTCTACTTTGCTCATCGTCTAGTTCACCTCCTATTTGCAATTTTCACAGGTTCGTGGATATCCCGGCTCTTCCAAGTCATCCATGTAGCAGCCACACACTTGACACATCAGACCATCTAAAATCATTTCAGTGACTTCACTCATCTCTTTCCTCACCTCCCTCCAAGGAATCGATCATGCTATCTTCAACTTGTTGCTTGTAAGCATCCAATGCATCAACTTCTAGGCGCTGTGATGTTTCTTCTTCGCACAAAGGCAGTGAAAAGCGATCAAGGTCCATATGACGTTCCTTTCTATCGGAATGTGAGCTGTGAGTTTGCTTGTTCAATATCGCGTAGCAGCTTACCTTGTGGTGACCAATCATGCACATATTCCTTCGCCTTCTCAAAGTCCTTGACCAGCGTGTTCTTGTAAGAGTTAGTGTTAAAGTATCCCTTGAAATCACGCCACAGTGCGGAATACGACTCACTTCGGATTGTTCTGTCTGTGTAAGCTGGGCTCTCCTTACCACCGAGGAGACTGATTATGCTCTTATTCGCTAACTGCTGCAGGTCGTTCTGTTGTCCATAATCAATTGTCGTGTTGTTCTCCAGGCGTTCAACTCTGGTTTCGAATTCTTGCGTTCGCTTGTCCAAAAGGAAGATAGCTTGAAGCTCTGGACTGAGCTGAGTCAATTGATCGACCTGCTTGACCTTGTAGTAATCGTCAACAAGCATTTCGTAAGCATCCCATGCCTGATCAGTATTGAGAGATTTGGCGTGCATCCACGCGCCTTTTTCGGTCCAGAGGTACAGGCAGTTTATGTTCGGCAAAACGTCAATTTGACGACTTGCTTTGAACTCCCGTAATTCTTCGCCTTTCAGCATGTAGAAATGTTTTCCTTCCGAATACCTAGTTTCGTTACGTTCAAAATTCTTACTGATTATTTTCGTTTCTGTCCCAAACGACTCCGCCAACTGTGCAGTTGTTAATACTCGGTGATTTTTGTGGTTGATGATTTGATGATTTTTCATTCGACACCCTCCGTTCTTTAAAGTTTTCAAAATCATAAATTTTACATGGTTCTTTCCGCTTCTGATTGTGACGAGATTCAGCAGACATCCATAACATGCAGACAAACAATAAATTTATTAGCACCCAAGCTGCTATGATCAATAAGATCGTCATCTTGCTTGGTTCTCCTGGATGATCCGGTCTGTCATCGGCTTGATTGTTTCCTGCGCTTTAAAGTCTGCAACCATCCGAGCAACTTCGTAACCCTTCATAATCCCCGTTGCGTACACTGGACCTCGATTCAGACCTTGCTGATTCAGCATCACTGCGAAACTCATGAATACATCGCCTCCATCTCATCTAATTTAATGGTGATCTCTTGCACCCATTCCATGTCCCCAGCTGTCTGCGCTTCAAGTGCAAGGTTTTTAAGCTCGTCCGTTCTTCGGACTAAGTTGAGGTTGTCCGTTAAAAGAGATAAGAGTATATCGAGCCTTATTTCTCTTAGTTTCAACTCTTTAGTTTGTGGATCGATTGCTTGCTGCAACATTTCGGCAAGCTTGCGATGTGCTGGATGGATGATTACGGCGATATTTATTCACGTCCTTCCAAATTCGCTCGAATCAACATGTCTCTTAACTCAATCAAGCCCTTGGTATTTGAAAGTGTTATGGACTTTGCAGGAATATAGGTCCCTTGCTCCAGATCATGAACATCAGCTTCAAAGAGCGTCAATGTATGTGCGGTACCTCTCTGGATTAGTGACGCTGCCTGAATGTCAGTTATGACAATTGAATGAGCTTTCACAGGCTCTTCCCCCAATCGGAAATAATATCCAAAAGTTATTGACGAAATATACGACTTTACCGTATAATTCATCTTGTAGCCAAATTCCTAATTTTTAAGAATTCATAGGCGCAACAATTCCGTAGGATTGAGTCCTAACTCCTCAACCTTGCATAGTTTCTCAACTTCATCCGCATGGAGCGTTGATGAACCGTCCATTACTCGATAAAACCTACCGAGTGGTATGCCGGACTTCTCAGCCGCAACCTTTAACGGAATGCCCTTTGCACGAATGTGGTTCTTGATACGTTGAGATACGGAGGATTCATTTGATGAATTCAACAAGGTTATCACCTCCAATCTATTAAATTCCCAATTCCTAGTTTCTAAGAATTTCGTAAACTCACTATAACTCTTAATTTCTAAGAATGCAACCATAATTTTCAAAAGTTTTAATAGTTTTTTATCTTTTTAAGAGTGTTTCTCTTTTTTTATGAATTATGATACTATCTGAATTGTTTAAGGAAGGTGGTTAAGAGATGTTGCCAACGTATGCTAAACGTTTAAAAGAAGCGCGTACTAAAGCTAAATTAACTCAACTACAAGTAATGCAACATACGGGGATAAACAATAAAACGTTAAGTGGTTATGAAAATGGAATAAGCGAACCTGATTACGGAACTCTTAAAGATTTATGCGATCTCTTCGAAGTTTCTACCGATTGGGTTCTGGGGAACACAAACAACCCTCACGGTGAATTAACTACTACCGAGAGGGACCTAGTAACAAATTTGAAATTAGACATGCCTGACAGTGAGATTATTAAGATGTTTCCGAACATGGAGTTTGAGGGACGTAAGATGTCAGAGGCACAGAAGAAGACTTTGGTGGATATGGCTCGGTTTTTACTTCGGCAAGATCAGTAAAAAATTTTTCAATCAGTGGATAATCGGATTCTCCAGCAATTGACTTAAGGAAATGAACGATATCAATACTCTCAGTACTATCCATTATGCATAACCCCCATATGTTCATGTTTATCATTATATGCGAACAACCGTTCTTATTCAAACCAAAATTTTATAATTGGAGGATCAATATGGCACTGCAACTTGGCAGGTGCCTATTGCGCTATCATCGTCTACAGACAGGACTGACTCAAGAACAACTTGCAGAACTGCTCCAGAATGAGATGGGTTTGACAGTATCCTCAACAATGATTTCTCAATATGAGAACAACCACCGAGCCATGTCCCCGCTAGTTATGCGCGGGATCTGCCTGATACTGCGCTGTTCTGAAGCAGATCTATACGAGTGGCCCCTTGCGTGATAGGTGCAGAAGTGAGTAGATTAACTACTCCCTGCTAGTTGCGACTTTACGATGTTGTTAAGTTTATGTTTGTCAACAAATTTATTCGTTACAGATAATTTAACCCTGATTGGGTCAAATTGTAAATTGAAATTGGGAAAGACGAATTTTTTTACAATCAAAGCAAACTTTATATAATATTAGGTGTTATACATAAAATGCGCATAAAAAAAGAGGCTCACTGATGTGAGTCTCTTTTCTATTTAGCTGATAATGAGACGTGGATTAAAGATAAGGAATTCCTTTTCAAGCTCGGCATATCGCCTAAAAGCCATGGTACAGTGTTTCGATTTCTTATCGATCTGTCCACTAAAGTATGCTTTCTTCTGCAGGCTATCCAGCAGCACGATGCGCTCGATATTAACAGCGTTATTACGATCTACAACTTTGAAATGATGACCGCTGTTGTTAAGAGCTGTAGTCCAATACTTCAATGTTCCAGGGGCGTAGAATTCATTATCCACTGTGTGAAAGGCCACGCGTTGATCAGACTTTAAATACTCCAGGAATACGATGTCTTCCCCACTAAGATTCACAATTCCTGATTCACCATCAATATCCCTCGTAAGGCTAAGATATTGCATTGAACCAGCTCCAATCAAATTTATTTCAACAGTTCTTCCGGTGTATCGCCGCTGTAGATGTAAACAGGGCTTGCAACATTTACAAAAAATACTGCAACCAATGTCAAAGCGGATGCGATAGCTGAAAAAACGCTATGTTTAACTTTGTTAGCTATAGTCATGGACGTTCACCTCCTTTCCAGTGAATCAAACTTAACGCTTGAACCAAAAAAGATAGTGCCAGCGTCGGAGATTGTATAAAGATGTTCGTACCAACAATCAAACTGCTAATCATACGCAATTTGGAATAATGCTTTTTAGGAATCCTTGATTGCTTCTCGATCCGGCTGGGAGCAAATACTATAACCAGCAGTAGGCTGAGAATATTTAGTATTTGAATATATCCCATTGATAAATCAATAAACGATATCCCCGAGAATAGCGCAGTTGTTACAAAAATACACCAAGCTCCGGTCTTTAAATGAACCCCTCCTGAAAACTGCCGAAGAAGGGCGAATCCAATCAATGCAATCAACGCTTGTTTTGTATTACCGGTTATAATCGAAACCAAAAGAGTGAACGAAATAATCGATAAAACATTAAGCACAATAGCTATGGCGTGCTTTAAGACATTAACAGAGGATTTGTGATCCGGAACTTGCCGTTTAATCCCCTCTGCAATCTTTAGAGCAGCTGTCTCAATCACCATTTATATCCTTCTCCTCAGTCCGAATCGAGTAGAAAATAAAGACACCAAAAGTAGTAGCAAAGAAAATGATATTTATCCATATCTGGTTGTAATAAAAAATAACAGTAACCAGAATCAGAACTAGAGCGATAAGGACCGACAATACAATATGCTCAAATTTAAAACGAAGCTTATCGAAATCAAAGGCGAAACCAATTCCGAATCTGTACATCAACCAAGATATTAATAAGCCTGTAGCAGCTGAAATCAATTGAAGCACATATGCATCTGTTCCTGACGCTTGAGCCTCTTCGACAGATCCGAAGAGAACCATCACGTACAACGTTTGAATGAATGCGTAGAGAACATAACCAAGTATTGTACATATCGCTGACCAAACAATAGGCATTTTTATTACTGTTGCAAACAAAAAAATGAAGATTGCGATAGTAAGCAATGGTGCTATAAATGCTAGTGAAAGTTCATTTCGCAATAGAAAGCTCTGAAGATTTGCCAACAGCATTACAATTAGTGCCTGCCATATGTACTCAGATGTTTTAAATCTAAACAGCGACATGATCAATGAATAAATGGCTAGCGTTTCAAGCGTTGAACAGAACATAAACCAAAAGGCTTCCACTGACTTTCCCCCTATGAACTACTTGTTATTATTCCGCCACTCCTCTACCTGATCCTTATAATGTTGTATGCTTGTCTCGAACCAAAACGGCCGGGATCCAACCATAAAGTCAGGCTCTGGAAAGAAACGAGTCTTTCGGGCATGGTGCATGTTCTTGGGGTCAATTCCGATGGCGTCTGCTGCTTCTTTATTACCAAGGACTCGCGGAAACTTCTTATCCGCAATAATATCTCTTGCCTCTTCCAACTGTTTAACAAGCTCTAATACCTTCTGTCCATTATCTCCCCCTATCTCATCAGCCAGCTTCCGGTACTGATTCAAGGTCAAGTTAAACCATCTCCTCCTCTTGTTTCTTTTCATTTGTTATATATTGGGTTGTTTGATTCTGGAAATAAATATACGACATTGTCATATAAAATACAAGACTTTATCATATATTTTTTCGAAAAAAAATAAGGACCCTATCCGGATCCTTACCGACTAACCTTTGGTACCATATCTGCGACACTATCCTGAAATACCCTAAATGCTCTTCCCTCAGTCTTATATTTTCCTGCTCCAGCCCCAATAATCCATACGTAAGGAAATATCTTCTTGGCTGCTGGCTGCCATGATTCCTTCTCCCATTCTCCGCTTAAATGGTACTGTTCATAACGGTTCATCTTATCATTCATAACGCGCTCACTAAACTGGCTTCGTTGTATCTCCACAAACCACGGTACCCCTTTCCATATCGTAAATACATCCGGCTCTGGTCTACCCTTGCCACCTAGCTTCGGTTCAACATTAAATACTCTTGGGGCTTCCACCTTCTTTATCTGTTTATAGAAGTCCACGATAGCCAAGAAATGACCTAACTTTGCACTGTCCTTTTTAATCCCTGGTACTGGAAAGTAAATGTACTTTCTGCGATCTGTAGAGCAGGTAATAACCTCATCCCTCCTCAGTCTTTTGAGTACCATGTTAGCTTGATTGATTGGATTCTTAACGTTTGAGAAGTGGAGCTCCGCCACATCATCACGAGTCATGCAGCGGAAGCGTTCCAAGTCGGATACTATCGCTTTATCTCTTGCGTTCAACTTACAACACCCCTATCTCTATGGTGTCTTCTTCCTCAGCATTTACAGGCTCCTTCTTGAGCACTATCGGCTCTTCTGTGACCTTGTAAGGCTCCAGTAATGTCTTAGCTTTGGGTAAGTCTAAGTACGGCCCCTGAACAGTCTTAAGGCCATCCAATTTCAGTAACATCCGTCCTTTTTGGCTCTGCTGAATATCTGCGGCTTCACCGCTGCCTAATGTGATTCTGCTGTTGATTTCATCAGAGTGACGGAATGCCATTCGAACTGTAAGGTTATTCTTGAGCTTGCCATCCAAGACATCCGCATCAGGACGTTGCATGGATAAGATGAGGAATACACCTAAAGCTCTCCCTATGGCGCTGATCTCCTCGATCCCCTCCATGATGTCCTTTTCCTTCTTCAATAGTGCAACCTCATCAATTGCTAAAACGATGTATTTCGGGCGCTCCTTTTCAGCTAACTCATCAATATTTGCAACTCCTGCTCGGTCCATTAAATCACCACGCCTCCGCATCTCCTTCCGTATCATCAGGACAATCTGGCGCAGCTGAGGGGCTTCGATCACGACCTGCTTCGCAACGCCTTTGAACAGATGAAACTCTGACCGTTTAAGGTCCGCGCAATACAATTCCAATCTGTCCGAAGCTGTCCGAATCAGCGTTGATAAAATTGACCTTAATGCCACAGACTTTCCACTACCAGTTTCCCCTGCCACCAACAGATGAGGGTGTTCAGTCATGTCATAGACTTCATCTCCTGTCCGGCTAAGTCCGACATAGATAGGGAGTCTGAGCCCTTCAGTTGCTTTCTGTACCGCCTCTGGGTCGTACTCAAAGCGTTGTACATCCTGACTGTAGATATTAAGCGTGAAGGTTTTGGACGTGCCTGAGAGCTCGATGTTGTCACCGAACGTCTGCTCAAATAACCATTCCCGTTTTCTAACCTCTTTAGGGTCCAATCCATTCGGCAGGATAAACACCACTTGTATGCAGTCATGATAAACACTCACTCGATTCACTTGAGGATAAACACTTATCTCCTTCCCCTTACGAACCTTCCGCTTAAAGCAAATATCACCTGAGATAAAGAGCTTCCGCATCTTTCCTCTGAACACTGATTCTGCACTCGATCTATAAACCGACCATGCCCCACCAAGGCAGCCGCAAGCCGCCGCTAATTTCAAAACTGTGAATCCCCCTACTCCGCTCATTATCATTCGCTTCGCCTCTTTTCGCTATCGCTCAAAACAAATTCATTTTTCCGCTATCTATCAGCCTTTTTGCATGTACTACATTGGTATTAAAACTGTTGTATCTACTTAGGTATCAGCAGAGGTTACTACCTCGGTATCAGACATGCACTCCAAAGGTGTGGGCAACACTTCGCAAGCAATCCCACCAGGCTTCAAAGGCGATGTACGCACAAGCTACATACCCGCCGATTTTGATGTACATTACCTTTCCACCGTGCCCCATTTGCTCAAGGACATTGCCACTAAAATGAGATACAACACCTACGCCAAGAACCTCAAAGATTGGAGTCAATTCCACCATGCCAATTCCCCCTTAAATAAATCCCTCAACTGTAAAATCATCAGTTACCTCACGGATCGGAGCAGCTGCCGGCACTCCTGCATATCCGTCAATGTCTCGCTGGATCAATCGTTTTAGATAACCCGACTGATTCAGACGCTCACGAACGTGCTCATATTGTTGCAGCTGATCCGGATCCAACACGTTAAATGCCACCTGTATAATGCGTATCTCCTTAGCCATAGAGCTTCCTCGCGATCAGATAAAATGCTTTTACATTTGCATAAGACGTATCGCCATCAATCAGCCTTACATTCGGAAAGTACACCCGCAGATTTTCCAATAATGCAGCTGCTGCACCACCACAGATGTATACTGCATCTTGCCTTTTCCACCCTCCTGCAAGAGCCTTCAGAGCAATCTGACGAGCGAAATCGGCAGGGCTTACTGCTCTTAATGTCTCCATTCCGGTGCCAAGTGTGAAACTGCCCTTATCGTTAAACCTGCGATCGATCAGAGTGCCAAAATTGACCGTACCGCTCCCGATATCTATAACTCTGACAATGCCTCCACCAGGAACCAATAAGCCAGCAGTAACCCCTTCAGCTGCCACCTCACACTTCCTGATCAGGATGATCTTCCGCTTACCATTTACAGCGAGATCATGCCGACCACAAAGCATATCCTTGATGGCTGTTTTTTCAGAGTCCTGATGCGTACTGATCGGCTGACCAACAATGATCTTGTGCTCTATCCCCTCACCAAACTGATGGAGTGCTAACAGGATCCGCAGGCGTGCATCAGGGTGTGCCTTTGTTTCTCCCTTCTGACTCTCCGCACATTCACTCTCATGTAAGGCAAGAGTTCCTGCGAATCCTTTCTGGTCTTCATACTCCCATTCGAAATCATAATCACCATGCTGTGTCTTAAGGTTCCGGTCCCGATACTCACCGATCAGGGAAGGAAACGACCTCAAGTGCTTTCCGTCATAAAACTTAGTTTTGTAATTCCCTGCATCAATAGCTGAAATCATTTGTATCCCACCTTGTTGTATAACTGGTTACGGTACTGGACTGGCGCCTTAGCCCGTGGTGCCGTATCTAGTTACATATCTATGGGCACTGCTCGGTCATGTTTCCGATTTATATCCGTTTTCTTGTAAATTGCTTGTATCTTTTTTACGAGATTTGTCCATCCTGATAGTAAATTGAGGAAATTCGGGAGGGGGCTAAATATGTTTGGGTTAGGCAAAAAGAGGAGTAAATACGGAGCGTTCCTTGATAGATACGGAATTGAACAAGAAGAAATCAGAAAATTGTCCAAGCTTAATAAGGACACTATTTCAAAAGCGTGTAATGAAGATGCACCTGCTATGCGTAGTATTACTAAAGATGCTTTAGCTAAGGCAGCTTCTACTTTGTCTGGGAAGCAAGTGAATCGGAGTGATTTTTGGTGATAGAAATAAGCGTTCCCGTCTGATAGACTGGAAAATAATGCTTTGATGAGGAGTGTTCAGATGGCAAGAAAAAAGAAGTTCATACCTATAGTTATTATTATCGCCTTAATCATTGCTGTTCCCGTTGGATGGAAGTTGTATGAAAATAAAAAAGAGGCTGATCGACAAGCGTTATTAAACATGGGGGATGGACTCCAGGAAGCAATGGACGATTATAAGAAAACTGCAGCAGAAATAGACAAAAACCGAACTCTTGCAGAAGAGTACACCGAAATAATGGAATCAATTATCGATGAAAAAGTTGAAGTTGGAGATGTAAAAGTAAAAGTTTGTGAAATGGAAGAAAAACTTATGGAAATTTACCCGACGATCTATACCGAACCTAGTTCCGTATGTAAATAAAACAAACCTGTCGGCATTTCAGCTGACAGGTTTTTCTTTGGGATATGCTTTCAAAACCGCTGCTAAATCTGATGTGTACTTAGTTAGTTGTACACTTATTTCTGCTTTCATCACATCGCGTGTCATGCCAAACTGGTCCTCATATCCACGACAATAATACCGGTGATAAATAATAAAGTCTGATTGTTCTTCCTCAAACACCTTTATATTTCTCTTCGTAAGCTCCCGGCGTAAACTTATCTTATCCTGAGTGATTTGGTTTAGAATTTTTTGACTAGCTAACATATACAGCCGTTTCAGAATATTGGTGGAGTATTGTGCATCATCTATGCTCTTTTGCACCATCTTTTCCATGTGTGGCAGCAGGATGTAATCACGAATCATTGTAAGTTCTTCAGTCGTTATAGTTTTACCCGACTTATGTTCCAGATCAGGACGCATGAATTACACCTACCGGTCTGATTGCTAAAATGTTATCCTCATTAAAAATTCGAAGTTCCCCCGACTTTAAACAGTTCGCTTTAACTCGCCCTTGCCTAACACCTAATACTTCAATTCGTCGCTGTGTGATATTGCCTTTACGGTCCTCATAGATGATTTCAACAATCCGTCCTATGTACTTTTTCACCGTTTTCGCCTCCAAGTAAGAACGTTTGTTTGTATTATAAACGAACACTCGTTCTGTAATCAACGTCAAATAAAGGATTCTCTGGGTGTTTGCAGAATATTCAACAAAGGAACAAAAGGAGGTCTTCTTTGTGTGGAGAAAAGAAATACTTTTGGCGATTGATAAGAAACAATCAATAACTATACGACTACTGGACGGAGAAGTTTTACAAGGTATACCGGAGATCTGTACTGATCGAGTGAAGATACGGCGCGAGGATGGAACTGTGTGGGTGCCTTTAGAGGATATAAAACATGTGAGTAGATTAATACAATTAGAACGTAAAAAAGACCCTGCCAGCACTTAGCCGGTAGGGTCTTTTTTTTATTTCTGGGAAAGATTATTGATGAGTCTGCTAAGTACAACAGCCATCTCTTCTCTTGTGATCGGAGCACCGGGGCGATTACCATCAAAGTATTTTTTATCGGTCATATCTTTCCACACGGCTTCGGCCCATGGGCTTACTTTGTTAATATCACGTTCTGCTGGCATCTTCTGTTCCTCCTTCAATGCATTCATCTTATTAAACATAGCCTCAATCTTCGTAGGATCTGGTTTAGCACCATTTTTAAGTTGAGTGCATGTAAGCCCAAATGCCATTTGGAAATGCGGATTGTCTTTAAAGCTCTTCCAGTCACCGCCCCACTCAAATCCAAGTTTCTTGGCTTCTTCCACAACCTCCAACCAATCAGCTGCTTTATCTCCGTCCCCATCTCTCTTCATATCCCAAGACGCAGATTTCCCATCTGGCATCAGTAAAGCAAAGTCTATGGCTAGTCCGTAGTTGTGGTAGCTGCTTCCACCCTTTGCATTGGTTACGATAGCTCCCGGCTTCGTTCGACCTTGTGCATACAGAGCATCCTGTTCAGCGATTGTACGTAGACCTTGCGTGATTAGGATAGGAACACCACGGGCATACGACCGTTCAATCAACAACACTGCAGCTTGCTTCACAACAGGCTGTAAACCATTAAGACGAGGGGCCGATTTGTCTTTTACTTGTTTAAGCGTCAACATCCTTATCAGCTCCGATCTTGGTCTGTTTCACAACCTGATGGCCAAATACAGCGAATGCACCTGTTAAGATTCCTTGAATAAGCGACTCAATGGTCCAGCCAAGCAACCCACTGGAAAATACAACAGCCAGCACCACAACGATATATACAATGCTCCAATCAGGAACCTTCGGGGTTTTCTTTAAGATATAGCCGATCGCCCAACATGCAGCAACAACGATTAACAACTTTGGATCAATAAGTTCAAAAATCATGCTCCATTCCATTTCAATCATCCTCTCTTATTTAAGTGCCGCTAATTTAAATCCAGCCCACAAAGCCGCAAGTAGGCCGCCTGTAGATGTCGTAATCACCACAGTGTAAAATATTTTCTTAGCCCACTCCCGGCCATTTGCTTGCTGTTGCTGTACCCCTAGAGCTTCATTCGCTTTCCTCAGTGCTTCCTCTGCTATATCCTTTGTCTGACCAAGGTCAACCTCCAAAATGGTCATCTTATCCTTAACTTGCTGGGCACAGGCAAGAGCCTCTTTCGATGTATCTCTGACCTCTGCAACGGATTGTACCAACGCTGCCAATGGCTTCAACGTCTCTTCGATTCTGGCGAGTTGTATCTGCAAAGTTACCAGCGTGTTTACATCTTGCATGTCACTCACCCCTTCCGGTGTCATACTCTTTCCCCCTCTCTGTATAAAAGAAGCCCCCGGACCACTCCCGAGGACAAAATAAAAACACCTTGCGGCGTTTTGCTGAGACTTTCTTATTTCCTTAAATAATGTCGTTAAATCCGTATGAGTTGGTAGGATCAGCGTCCCTAATAGCCTGCTTGACGTCTACCCCTTTAGATACCGCTTCCTCTATAACTAAGCCGAATAACTCAACAAACACGTCAATCGGTGTCAATATAGAAACTACAGGATCAACAACAAATATGATTTCTCTGTCATGAGATATCGGATATGTTTCAATGATCCAATCATTCATTTTCCCACCACCTGATACGTTGCCGCTGCATTTGTATAAAGTTCACCTCTGACCCTTGCCTGGCTTGAACCAAATAGTTCAAGGTTGAATTGGTTGTCTATAAAAGATTGATTTCTTAGAAGACCTAGTAGTAAGTCATACGTTGCTGTACCTAAACCATTGGTCGCTATGCCCACATGATGTATGGGCCATCCTGGGCTAATGTATGCGTCTGACCTAAACGGAATGGTGATTGATCCTGTTATAAATGGTTTTCCTTCAACATAAGTGGCCTTAACCTTACCAGCACCGTCATGGTAGCCTTTGGGGATTATATATTCGGCATTTTGTGTGGTCAGGTTCCTAGTAACATTCCCATTGTTCGGCATTGCGCCCGTCAATCCATTAGCCCCTTCGTTACTATACGTCTTACCAATTAGCACATCCGCGGCTGTAGCATTTCCAGTTGCCTTGATTATTGCTGCCATCTTCGGAATTAACTGCGCCCATGACTCACTTGTGGAAGCCGTAATACCTATGGAATTGAGCGCGGCAACCACTTCCGTTTTACGATCAATTCCAGCTTGCTTTCCCGCAAGAGCCTCGGCATAGGCAGAGTCCGCTTTAGCTTGAGCTGTTGCTGCTGCTGAAACTCCAGCACTCCCTCGATCATAAGCAGCCTTAACAGCCTTAGGCGTTGCAGCTTCTGTTTCAGATGTGCTATTCGTTGCATTAGAGAGCTTTGTTTTACCTTTAAGCGTAAGAGATGCGTCCGGAATATCGACATCAATCATCGCAAGTGCTTCTTCTAATTCTGGATGAGATACATACACAAGGGATTGGTCTATATTAGCTGTCACATTCTGTGCCTGCCCTACAAAGGCACGAACATCAAAACTCTTCTCAACCACATCACTACTCTCAGCAGGAGGAATGTAATCTGCAGTCTCACCAGCATTTGCATACAGATATAATATCTCTCCTTCATCCGGATCCATTGCGTACAGACCGAGCTCACGGAAGTAAAAGCCAGTGGTCACGTCCTGATTAGATAATGTGAAACCTACAATAGCTTCATCAGGCGGACGCATCTTTAACTTTGTAACAGGGACTGATTTTTTTGTACTAATAAGATTCGTCATGGTCGGAAGTAATTGTCCTGATAGACGTCCATCACCAATTGCGAATCGCGAGTAATTCAATTTGACTCCAGCTTGTGCCTTAGCCTGAAGAGCAATCCCTTTGCTTGTTAACGCTTTAGTAAATACAGACATTTCATCACCTACCTAAATTCTGATAAATTCACCAACTTGAAATACGAAGCCAGTGTAAAGTCGGATCTCTTCGGTTTGAGACAGTATCACACGTTCCAGATGAGCGCTTAGACGTTTTACGGAATCAACAGCGCGATAGAACTCTTGCGCTCGTTCCTGAGTGACCGTAGGGTTATTGGTGGTCACCTGAAAGTTTCCCGGCTCTCCGCCGTACTCAAACCACTCTTGCACTTGACCTTCACCAAAGAGGATTGTTATCAGATCCTCGATCGCTGCCGGAGTCCCCTTAATCATGTGAGTTTCTTTAGCTCCAAGTAACAGCTGTCTCTTCTGTTCCAGAGGGAGTGATGTGTCGTAGTAGTCCAGATGATCTTGCCAAGCTCTCTCGTCTGCCTCGGCATCAGTGATTTGTCCTTTAAGCAATCTAGTGTAAAAAGATAAGTCCTTAACTTCCTGCGTAAGCTGGTGTACGTGACTATCCAGTGCACGAGCTGCAGCTGATACCGTTGGATCCGCTTGAGCATTAGGCGGTAACAGATCATAAACGCTGATCTGATCTATGTTAGTCATCAGCAAGCCCTCCATCGACCACATTAACCGTCGCTTCCTGTGCAACCTGAAGATCAGATATATCCATAAAAGTCGGGGCAGTTACTACGACTCTAAGCGCACCAGCAGACATAACACGCCAAATAAGCTCCGATGGATTCACATCCCTTCCGAGCTTCGATCTTTGCCACAGCTTATATGATTTTATCGCATCACCAACACGTGCCTTGATCACTTCAGACTCTGACGCTCGATCCCTGCTGATGTAATAAGTTAGGTTGATATCATAGGTGACAGCTGTAGGCGCCTGAACCGTTACCTTATCTGTTAATGGCCTTACCTTACGTGCGTTGATCTTTTCAGCAACCGCAGTTAATACCGTCTCGGTTGGGATTATGCCACCTTCAAGTAATGGTACGACAGTCACCTCTGAAGGTGCCTCTGAGACAGCTGCTACATCTACGATAGCCGCACTTGCTGTCTTCGCCCAGTATTTATACCCTTCCTCTGGTCCAGCCGTAGAAAACGATTCGGGAGCCATCCTTATACGTTCACGGTACGAATCGTCATCCTCTGTATCTGCGCCACCTGCCGTGGTCGTCAGGTTGGTAACAGAAGCTACAAAGGGTAGTGGATCGTTCAAAGCATTAATCTGTCCCGGAAGAAATCCATTACCGATCACGCCCGGAGTTAAGCACTCAACCATAACGTCAACCGCTGTTGCACCTGCTGGGATCGTCGCCGGGCCTTTGGTTGCAAACATAATCGTGCCCTCCGCTCCCTCAGGTGCGACCCTAATACCTGCTGGAATAGTTTGATCAGCTAGGAGTGGAATCGATAAATTGATTCTCACTGTGGTGACTGCGGGCTCTGCTTGAAGCCTAGGTGTCTCGGGTTCACCCAAGTAATCCAAGACAATCCCCTTGGCATACCTTAGAAGTTCACCTTTAGCAACCTTGTTAATTAATACTCGCTGCTGGATGATCATTTGAGCAAAGGCCCGTAAAGCAAGCATCTCAGGGTCTGCGCGATTGAGTTTCCGTCCAGTAAACCCTTGGAAGACGGCAACCATTTCTCCAAACACTTTCTCCGCATCATCTTCCACAAACTTAATATCCGGTAGTTCAACCAACGCCATTATTGCTCCACCCCCTTCTCTACAAACTTGATGATCGGTACCAGCTTACCTTGTTCAGCATCTTCTTGGCTTGTCTCAAATGTAATGCTGGTTACCACAGCCCGAGGCTCACCTTCTGTGATTGCTTCCGTGAGCTCATTAACCAACAATGCTTGACTAACGAGAAACGGCTGATCCAAGACCTCAGCAGATATACCAAAGGCACGATCCAGAGGGACCGTGCCAGCAAAGGTGGTAGCTATGACCTGTATGTTTTGTTTTATCGATTCGATACCTGTGAGACCAAACCTCATTGTTGGTTGCTCGCCTATAACCTTGTGCTCAATCATACGTATTCCTCCAATGTGACGGACAGGTCAGCCCTCAAGAGATTTCCGTCTCGATCAACGTCTTTCCATGATTGGGTTAGGCTCATGATTTTCCACTTCCCTTGCCCAAGAGCTTTCCCACCGATCTGCAAAAGCAGCACCTTTCCTTCCGTCTGATACTTTAGGAGCTTTTCCATCTCAACACGGGGGTTCATACCAAGATTCACATCAAACGACATTGTGAAGGTAATCGTATCAAGCCCCGGACCTTGGAATTGGCTACGGGGCTTCTGGAGATGAATGTCGTTTGTCCCCCAACGAGCTGTTGAATCTCTTTGAAAGTCGGTAAATGTCCTAACCTTTCTCGGAGTTTTAAACGACGATATAAATACGATATCTCCTAACGCACCAAGCCCTATACTCACAATATCTCACCGCCTCGTGTGATGCTGCCATCAACAACAAGATTTCCTACTGTCTTTACATTACTGCCGAGTTTTACGTCTCCATCTACAGTCAGTTTGCCTGAGATAGTGACATCTCCATCAAGCATTACGCCACCACCTGCTTTAACCATCAGCTTCTTGGTTGAACGGTCATAATAAACATGAGATCCATCCTCGTACCAAATACCTCGCTGATCAGGCGTGCCAGGAGGATCTTCCTCATCATCGATGACTCCAAGGCAAATACCTTCAGATACCCCACTTGCTAAGAACAAGCACGCCACCTCTTGACCTGGCTCAGGTAAATCATTTCCCCTTGCCCATCCACCCCGATTAAGCACTGGAAGATCACCTGATACCATGTCCTCTCGATCTTCAAAAGTAACTGTTATTGTTCCTGAATCCGGATCTGAGGTGGAGCACACACCGATTCGGAATATATTTCTTAATGCATTTGTAGACATGCTTACCACCCCAGAACTTTGCGTATTTGTAAATCTGTCGTATATGCTGATGATCCAATCCGGTGAGTTGCACTAACAACGATGTATTTACCATCGAATCGACCGTACCCCTTTACATTGATCGTAATGCCAGCAGCCAATCGTATATCCCCATCAAGCGTAAATACAGCAAGTCCTGATTGTTTGTTTTTCTCTCGAAGCCTGTTTTTAGCCAGACGCTTTGCTTCGGCAACAGTTTCGACTCGCTCATTGATTCGGAGCACCGGAAGACCTTTTGCATTCGGCAGGCTGTATTCTCCTATAATTACTTTTGGAGTAGCCTGTGCCTTGGCCGCTGCTTTAATTGTCTCAGGCTTGTCACCCTTGCCCTTGCCTTTTTTCTTCTTAGCTTTCTTAGCTGGAGCTGGCGGTCGATAAGTAACGATGCACTTGCCGTATGCTGTTGTTGTGCTACTCTCACTAAATCCATAACTGAGTATGCTGCTCTTACCTTTAACGATATCCAAAACAGCAGGCTTCTTCTCATATTCAGCCTCGTCAAATAGGACCAAACTTCCTCCTGAAATCTTGACGGCTATACCCTCATCTTTTGCTTTATCTACTAAAAAGGAAAAGTCCGTTTGTTCGCTCTGATCCAGACGTTCATAGGTTGGATTAGCTGTAACAGAGTACACAAGTTTGAGTTTTGCGCGAGTTGCTATGTCCTGAGCAATGGTCTTAAGCTTGACCTTTTCCCAAGCCTTTGTGCGCTTCTCCTGTTTAGCCTGAGCACCTTCAAGCGGTAAGGCTAACGCCTGTATAACCACCTTGTCGGGAGGACCATCGATGTCGATAGCATCAACCTCAAAGGATCCGCACGGCAATTTCGCTTTCTCACCAACTTTATCCCAATTGACGACTGTAATTTCAGCAATAAGCTTGTCACCAAATTCAGGCTTCCAAGTATCTTGCCAATTGGCCTCTCTGTCATCCAGCGTCACAGATATACTGTCCTGATCTCCAGGAGCTGCATCCTCATAAGTAAAGTCCTTTAGGTATTTACTAAGGTATTCGGTGCCCATCTCTTTGCCGTTATATTTGAGCATTAGAGACGACCTTCGTCCATCCAATACCGTTTTCATGAGCCAACCTCCTCCATACGCCAAGGTGGAAGAGTAGAAGATACAGAAACGGGAACATCCGGGATGTTAAGGATAACACCAGCCTGAAATATTACTACTTCTACATGATCAGGATTTGTGTTCATGAGAGGAACCATAAACGATTCTTTTCCCGCAATAGAAAAAGCGATACTATCCCAAGTATCGCCTTGAATTGTTCTATATGTTTTCATCACGCCAAACTCACCCTTTGCTGTTGACGTTTATATGCTTCAAACTCTTGCTTAAAGTCAGTCCGATTCCTGTTGTCCATTTCTTTTATCGCTTGGACATCAGCATTTCCTTGGATGACATATTGAGGATTATAGATAAAGTCCCCTCCTCCGGATCCTGTAGGCTCAGCCCCAATTAATCTAGCAGTAAGAGCATGGAGATTTCGGGAACGCTGGTCTTTCCGAAGTGGGATTGCCATCTCAGGACCTGCCTCGCCAAAGATAGAAGGTTGATCAGCATAACCACCATCAGCGAATGCTTGCATGGTCTGTTTACCGCCAATTCTCGGAGGCGTCATGTCGCCCATCTGCTTCCACACAACACTTACATTGATCTGCTTATCAATTGGCAAACCTGCCATCTCTCGATTAAGTTCCTGCAGTTGAGCTTTTGCAGCGTCAAAGCGAGCCTTTTCTTTTGTTGTTAATGTGTCGTACTTGGCTGATTGCTCATCGATTTTAGCACCAAGATTGAGTTCAATTAACGCCACCTGACTGTCATAAAGATCTTGGAAACTGTTAGTTGCCTCAGCTATTTCATCATTCGTTTTATTAAATGCTTCCCAGCTCTTGGTTGCAGCATCAAGTAAATCTTGAGGAGCTGTATCCAAAAGTTGTAGCTGATCTCCGAAATCTTGGCCAGTTACCTCTCTTACTTCCTTTGCCAATGCTTGAAGCTTTTCTATGGCTTCATCAGTGCCGAGACTTTCATTGTCCATGATTGCATTTCTTTGGTTAAGGTAATCGAGTAACTGGACATGTTGTTTTGTCGCTTCTTCATTCGTCCGACTATATTCTCTTGCCTTTTTAGTTAGACGGTCGTATTCTTCCTCCAGCTTAGGTAAATCAGCTTCCGCATTCAGAATTTTGTTTTCTAGATCACGTTTAGCCATAGCAAGCTGAGTCTGGTTCATTTTATCGACAAGTCCTAGCTGCTCCCGAAACTTACCGCTCTTAGCATCTTCAGCGTTCAGAATTTTAGGGTTAAGATCAATTAGTTCTTGTTCTACAAGAGCCATCTTTCGTCGTGCTTCGGTTAATTGAGCAGCTGGTGTTTCTGCGTTGTTGATTTTGTCAGAAAGGCGGTCATATTCCCTAATCAGGTTCTTTGTTCGCTTTGTCTGATGCTCTATATCTCCATAATCATCAAAAGCACCATCAAGAGCGTCACCCATGTTTATTAATGCTTGACGCGCTTTTTCTTGGTGTCTTTGGTATGCAATAACACCTATTGAAAGAGCACCGACAGCACCCACTGCTAAGCCTAGAGGATTGGTCAATAAACCAGCCATTCGACCGAACTTACTAACACCCTCTGTTGTGTCAAACACAGCCTTACCCACTTTACCAAAGTCCTTGGCGATCCCTACTGTGTTTTTAGCAAGCAAAGCAGCTGGAACCGCAAGACCAATAGCTTTAATTACATCTTTATTGTCTTTGGCCCATGCAGTCATGTCCTTAAGTACTGGCATTAAATCCTCACCGATGGGTACGATCACTTCATCCATTAACTCTCGACCTAACACCTTGAGCTCGTGAGCGAGGTTATCATACTTAACGGCAGCCATGTCTTCCATAGTGCTCTTGGTCATGTCGAATTGGCTATTAACTGACCCCATTGCCTGTACAACATCCGACTCAAGGTCTTCCCATTGGGTACCAAATAGAGCCACACCAAGTTGCGCTTGAGCTAGAGGATCCTTGATTGCAGTAAGTTCTCTGATGACTGACTCCATTGCATCCTTACCAGACATCGTTCCATCAGTCAGGCCATCCAGCATTGCCTGTCCTTCGCCCATCATCATGCTGATAACCTTGTAAGTAAGTGCTGCCTTTTTGCCGCCCTTTTTCAGGTTAGTGACCATTTCATCTGCTGTTTCTTTACTAACGCTGCCAAGCAACTCCATGTACTCTGTGCTCTTTTTACCGTTCTTCATCAACGCAGATACAAAGTCATCAATGTTATCTGGGGCGAATAACTCAGCCAGGGCATCACTTGTAGAGTCACTACCATCCTTTATCCTGATGTTAAACTCCTTAACTGCGTCCCCAACCTTATCCAGATTAAACGCGCCCTTTTCTAGACCGGCGCTAAACGTATCAAACATCTCGTTAGCTGAGTATCCCAGTGCCGCAAAGTGCGGAGCGTATTCGTTCGCAGAATCGAGCAATTCGCCTGACTTATCAAGACCTTCCTGAGCGCCTTGAGCTATCAAGTTCATTGATTGCTCGGATGTGATCCCAAACTGCCTCATCATGGTGTCTGCTGTTCTCACCGATTCAGGAATATCAAAACGGAATACATCCTGAAGCACAATCGCATTTTTGGTGGTCTCCGCCAGTTCGTCCCCTTGCTGTTTAGTGACGTTCCGAGCAATAACCAAAGCGTCTGTGAGGTCATTTACGCCCTCTCCAAGTCCTTCACGGTACATTGACTGAGTTATGTCTTGTAGCCCTTCTAACTCAGCCGCAGTAGCTCCTGTAGCCGCTCCTAATTGACCTGCCTGAGCATCAAGCTCTCCAATGGTACTTACCATCTCTCCAATTGATCCGGTTATCTTCTCAATAATGGCGTAGGCACCTGTAAACTGCAGAGTACGCTCAAACACTTGACCGAACTCTCTTACATCTTCACGGAGCTCGTGAAAGGCTCCGCCAGCTTCTCCTGCATCTCGGGTAAGACGATCAAGACCCTTCGCTCTTCTGAGCTGTCCAAGATCTTTTTCAAGTCCTGTAACATCCTTGCTCAAGTTATCGAATGTCCTCGTTAGTCGGGGGTCGATATTACCATTGAGTTCAAACGACATTTCATACTTTTTTGGCATGGTCTATGATCCCCCTCCCTTCCGAGCCTCGTATTCTTCATAAAATTCATGAGCAGCCGCATTCCATTCATACAACGTCCAGATCGGCACACTCATCCAATAAGAGACATCTGCCTCCATAGCGCGAGATAACCTTATTGCAATTTTCATGATGCTACGAATAGGATTATCCGCTAAACCCAACCGTTCAAAAAATCTTTTGCAGCACCCGTCACTTTCAAAACATCACGTACGGGGAGGGCCTTGATCATAAATGGATCCACCCCTGCCGCTTTAGCAGCTGTAACCATGAGATAAGCTGGATGTTCATCTTTAAACTGAATAAAGACATTCTTCTTGCCTTTGATAAAGTCCATAAAATCAGACTCAATTGCAATCAGGTCATCTCCAGAAAGTTTGTCAAAATCCAGTGTCAACTCCATGTATTCCACGTCATTCCATGAAAAAGGCCGTGACAGCTTGATTACCGTCCCGGCCTTTTTTACCTCTTCTAAATTTTCAGTGCTTACCACTTTATCGCTCATTTCGTTAACCTCCTCTTATTAAGTCAAACCCAACGCTTTTCTAACGTCTGCAAGCATGTCTTTCCCTTTAATGCGATAAATATAGTTAAAACGATCAAACTCAAACTCCGCTTTACCGTTTATAAAGATCTTGATGTAGACAACCTCGATGTTATTGGTCGTATCGGTTGTAGCGTTCTGTGCCAGAGTTCCGAGATCTACTCCTTTACTCATACCTCGAACGACGATCTTAATCGATGAGTAATCAGTTTTTGTGTTTTTTGTATCCCATCCGCTGAATGCCCCCCGAATTTCCAATCCGCCATTCAACTCCATAAGAGAAAACACATCTTGATCGATAGTCCTCCAGGTAATACCAAGCTGCATTGATTCAAAGTGCCCCTCTGCTGGAACATCCACCGAACCAAGTATGCCTGCTCCAGATACCGGGTCGGTCATAAGAGTCAACGAGGGGAGCGCAACATCTCCAGTTGCAAAGCTATCATTACCGCCTTCCTTGTAGATGCTCAAGCCCGTCAATTTAATAGGAATTTTTCCTTTCACGCTTAAAACCTCCTTAAGCCGCTGTTAAAGCAGCAAGATATGATTGGTCATATGAAACAATAAATTCGATTTCCTGAGCCATTGAAGGCGGTGCGATGAAGATACGGTAAACCATCTTGCCGTTGCCAAGCTGATCCGTTGGATTATCAGTTGCTCGGAACTCAACACGACCACCAAGAAGATAGCCAGCACCGACCAGGCCATTAAGCCAGACGTTCGCTCCGTCAGCGATGGACTCGATCAGGCGAAGATTCAGAGGATTGTCTACCTGTTGCCAATGTCTCAGTACCAACTGGTTTTTAACGTGGCTGAACATCCGACGAACCGGAATAAATGCACGTTGTGCATCTTTAAACTCAGGATAAGCACCCGTGTAGTTACCCCATGCGTTAAATCCACCGTTCCAGCGAATACCTGTTACAATGCCGTTTGCATTCAGAACATTGGCCTGATCAAACGGGATCCGTACTGGTGAGCCATCAGCATAAACCAAACTATCCGCTGTGATCGGCTGATTTGATGGAGTTTGATACGGGAATCCCTCGTTCAGCTGATCAGTAGCCACCATACCCGCTGTAACGAGTGTAGACATGTGATACATATGCCCTTTATACGTTGCCATCGGATATGTGTTGGTCTGCAGGTGACTGATATAGCCGTTATCCTCTTTCCACTTCACGACATCAACATACTTCACACTTGCATCAAGATCAGTAACTGCATGAGCCTCAAAGAGACCGTTGATAGATTGAGCTTTTGCCACCATTACAGCAGCCACAATCGGATCATCTGAATATCCTGGTGCCACGATTAAGTTAGGAATGAATGATGTCTCAAGGAATACATCCTCGATCAACTCCAATCCTGTTCTGCTACCTGTAAGGGAGTCAGTCCCACCGATAACCCTAGATGCATTGACTGCTGACGGATTCAGCGTCTTATATCCGACTTGTAGAGATCCTGTTCCTGATGCAATAGCCCCACCACTCATAACGGAGATGACGAGATGCCCTGCATCGTTAAACGTCAAAGTATAGTCCGTACCCATGACATAGGTTGTCGGACCATTCGCAACAGTTACAGATGCTTTAAGAACACCTTCTTCTGCAATAGTGTGCATTCCATCAACAAACTCCGCTGAAGTAGCTGCAGTAGTTTCTGTGTCAGCAATATCCAGCACGTTTACGAATGCGATAGGCCCCTGTTCAGACTCCACAAAATGGGCATAAGCAGCTTCGCAAAGTGTGTATTTCTCCCAGTTTTCGCTGTAACCAAGCTTTCGCTTAAAGTCGTCAAAGTTAGAAGCCAGAATAACTCTGTTCACTGCTGCTGCAGGGTTAGATGCGAGGTTAATTGGTGCTGTTCCGAAATACACCGGCAGAGTATTGGCTTGCTCGACTGCCTTCTTCGGTTCAAATACCTCTGTGGCTTTGACTCCGTGAAATTCAGACATGTTCAAACTCCTTTCAAGGACAAGAGTGCGGTATTTAATGCCGATCCTGTCAGTTTGATTTGTTTTAATGATTCTTGCAGCTTATCCACCGGAACAAATAACGCTCTAATATGTGGATACTCTGCGTATAACGCCTCAAGATAGGCTGGGCGTCCGCCTAAAAACACCTGATTCGTTCGGAGTCCAACCCCGTTCTTGCGGATCGATGGTCCTATATAAATCAGCTGTTCAGGTTCTGTGACCATCTCACCTGAGTCAGTCTGAACTTCCTCGGATGATTGAACCTCTTCCTGATCCTGCTGTTCTCGTTTCTTAGTAGCCATGCTTTTAAACCTCCTGTACTATTGATGGCATTTCCCACGTCGTGGACATATAGCCCATCCAATAGGGTTCAGCTTGTTCTTCGAAAAATCCATATGAGAGTGGCCGTGTTAAGCGAGCAGGCCATCCTTCATATGTTTCGCGTAAAAAAGAGGCCCTGACATGCTCCATAAGATGTAATACATCCATGTAGCCGCTGGAACCTCTTCCCTCACAACCAAATATAAAATCCATGTTCATCGTGCGATACCCTTCTTCGTTATCTTCTGCCGGTGTACTAAATAGGATGATGATAAACGGCAATCGCTCGTCTTTCTCATCTTCGATCGTTGTATCTGCCGGCTTAATATCCGTTTCAGGGACTTGATCCTCATACTCTGGCGTTGCCCTTGCCGGAAGATCGACCTGATAAATGTTCGGAGCCAATCTATCTGGTCCGAAAAACATCTCTTTCGTTATCTCCTGCAAATACGCCTCAAGCTGATTCATTAATATCGTAGGAGTCACATCTTCAGCCTCCCTAACATACGATCCAATTCATGCGGTAGGCGCTTCTGCATTTCCTCACCGTATACTTGCTGTACATGTTGGCGAACCTCTTCATTACCAACCATTGAAGGTACAGCAGGACCACGAAGCTCCTTGATCGGTAGACGCCGCTTGCCTTCCCTCATAAACACTCCCAAGTGAGTTCCAGCAGTAGCGATAAATGCACCCGGAATTGGTTTCTTAATTCCATCTCGATACACAGCAGCCTTCAACGACTTGGGGGCTGTCTTCAACTTTCGTTTAGGGGCAACTGAAAACTGGATCAATGGGATCGTGTTCCCTTTGGAAGTCAGTACAGCCTTAAGATTATTGCCCGCGGCTCTCTTGATACTGAGAGTTTGGACTACCTCTTTTTGCTTGATCACGTATTTCTCACGAACCTTACGCCCTGTCTCAGTCTTTGAACGCTGCGTAGCCCTGTTAATGCTGGACAAGACCGCTTGACGCACAGCCTTGTCCATTTGCTTTAGGGAACGACTAACCTGCCTAAAGTTGCTTTTGACTTCTATCAGATCACTCATGGCCGCTTACCATTAGCCTGTAAGACGATCTTCAAGATTCCCGTATCGTTCGAGACACCCATCACTCTGTACTGCATAAAGTCCAAATAAAAATTCTGGTCCACCCTTGGGGTATAAACCAGAATTTTAGGATCGATATGGATGATTGCATTATGCGCAGAGACACCGTCTGCACTTTGAATTGGTCTGCCATCTAGAGTGAATTTCTCGACGATCATCTTTAGCGGCCGATCCTTCTGACCCTCTTTCGATTTCTCATCAGTGTAGGTCGTGACTGTGTGTATCTCGGCAAATTCATTCGAGTTCATGAAAGTCCCCTGAACGTCTTTCGCCATTTGCTCTCGGAGATTCACTGCGAATCAGCTCCTTAATTAGCTGCTTCTTCCTTTGCTTTCTTAGCTGCAGCTTCTTTGATCGCCTTTGCCTCAGCTTCAGGATCTTTGATTGCCTTTAGTTCAAGCAGGCGATCAATATCCTCTTTTTTCATGTCTTTAGGGACTTCTTCCCCGATTGCGATTTTCTTACCATTATGACGGATGTTCCATTCAGCAATATATCCCATGATTATTTATCCTCCTTTGGATTAAAGAACTTTAGCTACGTACCAGCCATCAACGTTTTCAGGAACACAAATCGGACGGGAAAGCAATTGCAACACGCGTTTAGGCGGCTCCATTTCTCCCCACACTTGCGGGTAGACCTTAGCTTCTGCAAACATAAAATTACCGTCTTTATCAGCCACTAGGTTCGCTCCGTACAAGAATTCGAAAGGTTTACCTTCAGGCAATAAGGCAAGTGTACCCTCAGGAATATAACTCACTTCATCGCCTGCCTCATTTGTGTAAGAGTTTGTATACGACCAAATCTCCAAGTTTGCCTGACGCAGGTAACCGTGATAAATTACCCCTTCTGGAAGGATTCTTTGATTTAGATCACCCACATCCAATGTTTCCTTTTTGGCTTCGATCAGTTTCAGCAAGGTTGGATGATTTACAATAGTACGAGCAACCTTCGCGGTAGTAAGTACTTTACGCACCGTCCGACCGCTCTTCTCCATTACTTCCTGTACCTTATCGGTTAAATAAGCAACAACGTCAGTTGTGGCGTTAGAGAACAAATCCGATCCCGACAAGACTTCTTTGTTCGTGAAACCCCAGTCAAGAATCTGACTAACACCCTCACCGATCTGCTCAGTTTTACCAGTGAATATGATCTCTGAGAGTTGTTGAACTTTACGACGATCGATAGTGTCCGTAAGCTCGGCTAAGTCCTTGACGATCAGTTCCTGATATCGTTGTTCTGGAGTTTTAGGGTTCAACAACGTCTCACCAGATTGCTTTACTTTCAGATCATGCCGAGTGATTACGCGCATCGGTTTCAACAGCGCAGGTTTGTACGTCTTGGAAGTAAATCCGGTACGCAGTACAACCTTACCGGGAAGCAATTCGTTCACGTATGGCGCAAGAGGACGGTGACCCTTTTTGGTTTGAATCTCGATCTCATCTGTCGTGAAAGTATCGCCCTCATTAGCGAACGTATTCGTTAGGTAATAGGAATCCTTCGGGAATGCTTCAACAACCTGTACTAGTGTTGGAATTTCTAGAATTTCGTGATATGATGCCATGTTTTTTTATCCTCCCTTATTTAACTACTCGTTTTGTGATCAAGCCGATTTTACGCATTGCTACTTCATGTGTGGCCACTTTATCAGCGCCACCAAATTTAAGTGCATCACGATTGAATTCCCCATCGAGGTATGCTGCAGCGCGAGCATCACCTGTGGTCGCATCAACAACCATGTCAGCCAAGATGCAATACGGATCTTGGGAACCGTCTGAACTAGCAGAATTGACTGGAACCGTGATTGGCGTACCTGCATAGAGGTCACTTTCAGCCAACTGGCTTACACGCCCCAACACAGTGCCTCGCGTCACC
Source organism: Paenibacillus sp. FW507-14B1B (assembly GCF_058781425.1). Taxonomy (NCBI): domain Bacteria; kingdom Bacillati; phylum Bacillota; class Bacilli; order Caryophanales; family Paenibacillaceae; genus Paenibacillus; species Paenibacillus sp. FW507-14B1B. Next base: position 807,493 of record NZ_JBYSWS010000001.1, read on the forward strand.
ACACCGGAACCAGATTTAATGATAATCGCCGTCATTCTCTCCGCCTGTACTCCACCTGCAAACAATTCATCAAAAGCTGGGCTTGTATACTCTGCCATTACTTACGACCTCCACTCTTCATTTTTTGAGCCATAGCAACCATACTGGCTACTGTATCGGCCTTCTTCTCATCCTTGATAGCGTCAGGCGTTTTGGCTTCGATTGTCACTACTTGATCGACATTACTTTCCTCAGCATCCTGTTGGCGGTTCTTGGCTTCTTGACCGTTGCGCTTCATCGATGCTTCCATGACCTTCATTGCAACATCCTGTACTGTCCCACCATTCGTAATAGCTTCGTTCACAAATTCAGCCGCACCTGGTGCTGATGCGTATGCTTGCAGAGAAGTGACGCGGTCACGCTCAGCCTTTTCTGCACTATCTACAATTTCGTTGTAAAGATCAGGATGTTTTGCCTTCAGTTCATTTTGATCCATTATTGATTCTTCCTCCTTCGTTTGCGGTTCAGCATCATCTTCATGCTGTCCATCTTGATTTCCCAAACTGTTGGACAGCTCGGGCGTAATTGCCGATAAATCCAGACCAGCAAATAGATTTCGCTTGTCATCACTCTTGACATCGCCTTTGAGCACGGCGTTGATCAGCACATCTCGAATCTTTGTTTCCACATCCGGTGGAATCTCTCCGCTGATGCTGTTCGTCACACTCATCAAAGCATTCTCGTCATCAAAAAGAATTCCATCCGCAAAACCAAATTCAACTGCTTGTTGTGCATTCATCCAGGTTGTTTTGTTCATCAGATCAATCAATTCTTCTGTACTCTTCCCAGTCTTAAGGCGATATGCATTGGTAATGCCGATATCAGTGTTGTTCAGCATGTTAGCATTGCTGAAATGAATATTTTTGTCCCCGTCTGTCCCTCTTGCCGCGTTATGAATCATCAATTGGGATGGTGGAGACATTTTTATCTCATCAGCTGCCATTAAAAAGAATGAGGCGGCACTGGCTGCTACACCGGTTACTTTAGCTGTCACCTTTCCGGGATATTCCTTCAAAATGGTGTACACTTCGGAACCAGCAAACACAGCTCCCCCTGGAGAGTTAATGTATAACTCAATATCTTCCCCTCTAGCATCATCTAACTCTTTCGATAGCTTGGCAGCTCCGATATACGGCATGCCAAGCCAGTCATATAACCATGTGCTTCCATCTCCAATCACTGGGCCGTTAAGTTTGATTTTCTTCGGCATTAGTTTTGTTCACCCCCTTTCTCGTCGTCATTGTCTTCATCACCTATACTTGAAGGTTCTGATTGGGTAACTGGTGCCGCCCCTTCAGTCAGACCCAATTCAGCTAGACGACCTTTCTCATATGCACGCTGCTGAACGTTCTGCTCCCACGACCCACCGTTGAGCTCTGCTGTTTCTCGTTCAGCTGTAGACATGTTGTACTCAATACGACTAATAGCAGCAGCTACTTCCTTGGTCGGATCAAGCAGCCCTTGAGATGGACCGTGCCATTCTGCTCGTGTGTAGGCAGCAAAAATAGCCGGATCATCAAAGATGCCGGGTGCGTCAATTCTTCCTTTGGTCACTGCCTCCACAAACCATTCTTCATAAATGGGCTGGCAGAACGTTTTTGATAGCCAAGCGCGGCGCATACGGTACATTTTCCAAGCTTCAAGAAGCGCACCACGAGAAGCTGAATAGGAACTCGTAAACTGCTTGGTCAAGATCTCATAGGGAAGCTCTAGAGCAGCGGCCATCTGTTTAAGCATGGCTCGTACAAAGGCTTCGTAGTTTGGATTCGGCCTCGTTGGGTCGGCAAACTTAACATCCTCGCCCGGATCAGTCCGCATGATTGCACCTTGACCGAGCTTAATCTCATCCCCAGTAGCTCCTGGAGTATTTTCAACGCCATCCAAATCTTCATCATCCATCCCAATGCCATCAAAAGGGCTTCCTCCCTCATCATCTGCAGGGGTTGTGATGAAGACCGTGTACATCGATGTGATGACTGCCGCTGCAAGCTCAGCGTTCGTGTACTGACTAAGCTGCTTGAGCGATTCAATGATTGGTGCAATGATCGGTATTCCTCGGCGCTGCCCTGGTCTTTCTGCTTCAAACAAGTGAAGTACATTCACCCGTCCAGTGCGCTTGCCGTATTTTTCAACGCGAACCCATTCATTCGCACCACCAAGACTATAACCACCTGCACCAGGATGGCGGTTGCTAAAGTGATACGCAACAACCAAACCATCAGCATCTACCTCAACACCTGACTGAATGCGATCCCTTTCAACGTTGACCTTGTCTGGAGGAGTTGAACACCTGTCTGCTTCGATCAAATTCACCTTCAGGTCATACACTGACCAAGGACGTGGCTTATTCGGCATGAGTGCAAATACATCACCGCTCATAAGTGTTGAGATGAATGCAAGCCCCTGTAGTTCATAGAAGTCGTTAAGACCGGCAGCATCACATTTGGTTGTCTCAGCCCATAAAGCCCACTCTCTTTGAATGGAGCTTCGAAGTTTCTCCGCCTGTTCCTTTGTTAAGCCTAAGAAAGATGCGTCAAAGGCAGGATTCAACCTTAAGCCTGTACCAACGATGTTGGTCCTCAGCCCTTTATGAGCTGCTGCGACGATGTCAGATCCCATGTGAAGATCCCTTGCTCTTTCACGAAGCTTAGGAACGTTCTGGTGAATGTCTATATCAGCATCACCGACTGGAGTCTGCCAGAAGCGCATTGAGGATTTACTTGTGCTGGCGCCATGCTTACCATAGCCCCGCCCGTTACCTCCGGATCCTTCGACTAAACTGTTGGTGACTTTGCGTATAGCTTGATGTCTCACAACTTCCGTCCTTGCTTGTTCTCGCTTGGCAGCGATCCCCGGAGCAAATACGTTTAATGCCTTATCAATGATGTTCATCGATCAACAGGGTAAAACCCCGCTGTTCTGGCGCGTCGTTTACCGCCATTCTCATATGCGTCAACGATACGACCGTACTTTCGTTTCATCATCTGCACCGTTGCCATATCAACACGAGTCAAGGATCTTCCTGCAATACTGTATGACATCCCCGTTGCTATAGCGTCCTCAGCTTCGTTCCACATTTGGTATTTCGTTTTGGCTTCTTCGTATGAAATTCTCGGCATTTTCCCTTTTTCACCTCCTTCCAGTGGGGCTAGATACTGCTAGATACGTTCTTTTTCTTCTTACGAGAAGGTCTTTTCACTTCAGCACCACCTTCCCTCGGATCAGGTAGAGGGATATCAAAGTTAGGGTTTACCATTTCAATCGCTGCACGATTGTACACTGCAAGGTCAAGAGCTTCATTTCGAGCTCTTGTTTGCACCCACACAGAGTATGGCTTCCCCTCTTTGTGCCTCGTAACAAGTTGTTCAGCTGTGAGCTGTAGGAAATATTCTTCGTCATACACAAATGGATCCGGTCTATCTGGATGTGGTAATGGGAATCGGCATGATCCGGGCTTACCTGGTTCTAAGCTGAGCGATGAAAATATAATTGACTTCCCCTCGGACACACCAACTCGGACAACAGTCGCTTTCGGAACGTTGTTTGTGCTGATTCCGTTGAGGAGTGGCGTCTCCTGACCGTCTCCCTTTTCCTCCCCCTTAAGAGCGTAGATGTTTCTAGCCTGTCGAGGCTTGCAAAACTTGTACACCTTGAGCGTAAAGTGACCACCGGAGTCTATAAGCGTTCTGACCGGACGAAATGCACGGCCATACTCATCCCTCCAAGTGCGTGACAGAAATTCATCTAACTCTTGCCACGGCTGCGGCTGATTAAGGTCTCCAACAATGATATGACGCTGAATTCTCCAGCTCGAAAACCCCTTACCCCATCCGACTACGTCAATTTCAAACCGTGTATCCTGAGTATCTACGGCAGCCGTGATATATCGAACGCCTTCTGGCACCCTCGCTTGATACATCTCACGCCGATTCAACAGGATCTCATGCTCAAGCTTCTGGCCCTCTTCTTCCCACGTTTCCGCAAGGACTGTGTTAATGAATACCTTTAGTGCCTGTTTGCCCTCTGCGTTCGCCTGTACCCACTCTTTGACGGCCATTTTCCATGTGTAATTGATGGTAGCGGCAAGAGCTGATAGGTGGAATCCTCGCGTTGTGGCGTGCTTTTTACCAGCGATCCACTTCGTTCTATTCTCATAATCCCTCTTCCACTCATGTTCCTCATGCATGGCCCCACACTTTTTGCAAGCATGATGAACTTCTATACACTGGCTCGTTTCTTCATCGTACTCATACTTGATCTGAGACCACTGCAATGTTTGGAGCTCATCACAACTAGGACACATGAAATGAAGTCGCTCTTGCGTACTGTCTTCGAAAAGCTTTTCAATTTTCGAGTGTCCCTTAATAGTAGGAGTCGAGACGAAAATCATTTTTCGATTGTGGAATGTCGTTGTACGCTTGATTGCAAGGTTAAGTGGATCCCCTTCAGTTCCTGCAGACTTCGAAAATCGATCGATCTCATCCGCCAACAGGATCCGGATAGGTTTAGAAGCAAGTGATGCAGGAGCGTTCGAGCCTGCGATGTTTATCCGGCCCCCTGGGAAGCTCTTGTAATAGATCGTATTGCGGCTGTCTCGACTCTTCCCCTTTCCAAAAAGCTTCGATAATTGAGGAGAATCACGGTACATTGGCATTAATCTGTCGTTCGAAAAGTCCCTACCAACACCCAAATCCGGCTGTACCATCATGATCGGTGAAGGATCGTGTCCGGTGTAATAGCCAATTACATTGAGTTGGACCGCTGTTTTCCCCAGTTGAGAGCCAGCCATAACAACAACAGACTCTACTTCCGGATCACTGGCAGCGTTCATAATCTCACGTTGGAAAGGTGAGCGGTCTGTACGCCAAGGACCAGGTTCGGCAGAGTCTTCAGGAGACAATACGCGGTGCTGATCTGCCCATTCCCATACCTTTAGTGGTTCAGGTGGTGCGACCAGCTTTATTGCTTGTTTTAACAGGTTAATCGTTCGGCGTTTTCCTATGTTCATGAGGAATCGCCACCAAATGGCTTTTCTTCTTCCTTGAACGGATCGTACTTCGACAATTCGACCAATGCCCGAGTGAATCTATCTTCTAGCAAGACCCTGATCTGTTTGGCATCCGTCATATAAGTCAGTTCCGTAGATAGCTGCGGTGGAAGAACCATGATCATCCCCCGGAAGTTAACGCAAAGGTCGCTCCACGCTTCTAAAACATCTTCAGTCGTATGGAGATTCTTACGTTTCTCCTCCAACTCAAGTAGAGCAATCTCTTTTTTGATCTGCTCATGCTGAGCTTTCTCATCGTTGTAACTGACCTTGCCCTCCTCAGCTACACCCGTAATATGCTTAATGTAAGCTTGGACTGATTCAGCTAGGTTGTATTTCCCCCGTGACACTTGAGTGAGGATTCCGTCACGGGTTAATTGACTGATCCATTGCTTTGTTTTGCCTACGATCGCGGCGAATTCACTTGTTCCAACTATGCCTTCCGGCTTCTTTTCTCCTTTCCTCAATTTCATTCCCCCACTTTCCCTTTTGTCTCTGTATTTTCGATGACGTTTCTAGACCGATTTCAGGGCACTTTTTAGAGCCACTTAATTAGAAGCGATTATTTATTCAAACCAAGCACAAATAGCCCTTAAATGAGCTCTCATTAGGCGAGAGGTACATGTAAAGGGAAAGTGATTTTGAAAAATAAATTCTAGCGCTATCTCGGGGTCATCCGCACCCGCACTCAATCTGAAGCTCCAGAGGGACCCATGACCGCCTGTGCGCCCGATTTCGCCCCCTGTTTATATATCTTTGTGTATTTATTCATCTCTGTTACACGACGCCTGTATAGTGCCTTGTAGTTTCTCTAGTATCGTGTCGTATTAAGGACGCACTCAATCCTCATAGTCTTCTTCAGCTGGATGTGCTAATCCAACCTTGACCATGTACTCCATCTCTAGATCCAGCACTCTATTAATATCTTCAATACTCACAACAACCCCAGACTTCAATAGTCCGTCCTGTATAAACTGAGCGCACTCTTCCTCGCTGAATACTGGCTGTTCACTGTTCATGATTCGATTCCACCTTTTGCTCAAATCTCTTCTCAATCAGATGAAACAATCTCGCTCTTTCTTCTGCTGAAAGCTTAGATAAATCACTGATATCCAAAGACTGCTCTATTTCTTTCTCACCAACTCGACAGATGGTTTTTAACGAAATCATAGATTTTCACCCTATCTTTCTAAGCTTTAAAAAAACACCCCATCAATTTGAGGTGTTCACGTTTTCCTTGTTGGCTTTTTTAGTTAATGAAATGACCGTTATATTTCCACTTGTTATCCACTTTGACAAAATCAAAGGTGTAGAGCTCAGCATTACCTTTTTCGGACTCGCTGGTTAAGTCAATTTGGAACCTATCATCATATTGAGAAAAACCTGTATATTGAAGTTCGTTCATTGGAGTATTTAGAAAACTAATTTCGCCATATTCGTCGGTTACTATCTTATCGCTGTTCTCGGAGATTTTAACATTCGGTCCAGCTATAGATTTCAAGTAATTAAAATCCTTATTATCCATAGCAACCAAAAGTTTAAATGATTCATTAATGAGGTCTTTGGCCGTGTCATGCATTTGAACTAAGCCTTCGAGTTCGTCCACCCTATGTTTAAGTTTAGCATTTTCTTTACGGAGAGAATCCTTCTCTAGATCCGTAACAGTCTCTTCCAGAGTTGAACCGGCTAGATCAGTTACTTTGCTCTCCTGAGTTAAACCGACTGCAACCTTCTGTTTAACATCGGCGGTTGTTTTATCATCGGTACAGCCAATAAGGGATAGGGTAGCAATCAAGGACAGAATAATTAGTGATCTTTTCATTATACACCTCCTATTAGATCCAAATTATACCACTTATGGATATAGACAAACAAGTAATCCCTTTCGTCGTAAACTAGATGTCTTACATGGATCAGAATTATCTTTCTATCAAAAAAAACCACTCAATTAAGTGACTTTTTATCGTGTATATTCCCTTTATAGCACTAAAGTTACTTAGTACGTGTTTTAAGATCAAAAGCTGGGTCATTGTAGAGCATGACCCAAAGAAAGAAATAAGGGGTTCATAGCCACCCCTCTGCCTTCGGCATTCACCCGTCCTAGTCCCGAAACTGAAAAGACGTTTCGCGACACCGTGTTTTAAATGATCTCTCTTTCAGATCGTTGAAGGTCAACTTCATACGATTGCTTCGCTCCGTACTTAAAAGCATCTGTACTTAGTTACTAGAGAGATAAGAAGGACAAACCCATTATACTGATGTTCAGAATAAGCCGTCAAAGAGGATATGGGTTCAAATTTGCCCGTTTTCCACATATTAACTCATTAAAGATGCGTAAATTCGTTGTTATTCGCTCTTTTTTAAATGTGTGAATTAATCGGCATGTCATAATTTTCGTCAGTTTAGGGATACCAGTAAATTGCGAATTGGAATCGCCATATCGTTATGCCCGATAGTATGAGGATGAATACCATCTTTAGTATAGTTCGGCTTCCATAAACCCGTGTTTCTACCTGTCTCAACAGCATCTGCAACTTCTATATAACCATCAATATGTCCGTCACCACCAGCGCGTATCCAATCGTTGATAACACTTCTTGCGCTGGAACTACCTCCGGCTGTATTGGCTCGTGTAGGGGTTTGGTTCTCGACAGTTGCCCATCCATCTGTAGATGTTGTATGTGGCGTAATTGTGGTCTGATATACTGGGAGACCACGCTTTTTCAAGGATGTCCAAACCTCTGTAAGAGATGCTTTTATTTGACTAACAGTCTGAACTGGGTTATCCATCGCTAGGTCATTCGTTCCATAGTTACAGATAACCACATCCCCATCCATAGCCCAAACAATTCTACTCTTGCGCTTGGATTGTGTCCAATCATTTGCTTTCTGTCCATTCATCCCAAGCGTTACATATCCCCATCCTGCTCTCATAGCACCCAACTGTAAAAAGCCTATATCACCAACAGGGTGACCATCAACAGATATATTTTCGTGACCTGCGCCAGTTGATATGCTATCACCTACGATAACGAGCGATTTAAATTCCTTATCAGTTGGAGTCGCATAGATCATAACTGGCGCAATACTAAAGCCTGTTCCACGCGAAGTGAAAGTTGTAGCAAGTGTTTGGTCTCCATCTGCCCAACCTTCTCCACTGTTATTAATCCAAGTTGTCAGCCCAACAGGGAACTTACCTCCGGTAGGAACAACAACATGAGAACGAACAAAAAAGGTATCACCCTTTTTAAGATCAATTCCTATAGGATCGAACTCGACTATCCCACCTAGTTGTACCACTGTTGAGGTCCGACCTCCTGCATATGCTTGATAGATGGTACTTCCTATTTCAACTGTCACATTTAAAGTATAGTCGGTTAAACCTACCACACGATCATCTTGAAAAAAGTTTGCATACACAAGCCGTAAAGTATGACAATCTGTTAAAGCTTCATGCTTGGTTCTATGGGTTATGTCAATATCAGTCCCATTTGATGCACCTGAATAATATTTACTCCGAGAAATGGCAAATGTTTTTCTGTTAGCGACTCCTTTACCTAGTTCAATCGCTAATGCTCTCGCTATACGATCAATTGTCATATTACGCCACCGCCTTGCCCTTGATCGTCACATTACCACCAGCCACCGCGCTGATTCTTGCCCTAAACTTATACCCTGCCGGAACTTCCACTTGCCAACTCTCTGGAGCTGCATTACTTCCACCTGTAGTCTGAGGACCAAACTTAGTCGGATCACTCACGTTAAACGCTGTATGCGGTCCAAAGACTCCGCTTGGACCAGCGATCTCAAATACGACCGTTCGGCTCGTACTGGTCCCGACAATCTCAAAAGTCAGTGTGTAGTTGCTATCGCTCGGTGTAAACTCCGTTCCATTACCTGCAGCTGTAGCATTGTTCTGAAGTGTTATCGATTGAACTGATGCTCCTGCGAGTCTTACTTTTTGAACTCCGTCCGGATCTAAGCCATCAGCAGGGTTAATAATCTGACCAGCACTGTTGTACTGTCTACTTGGTACTGGCGTTTTAAAATATTCACTATTCATTACATGATTCACTCCCTCACCATTTTCGTTACCGCCCCCTGCGGTCAGTAGATCATGATATGCCTTATATTCTTGCGTCCCCTTAATCTGTGTCTTCTTCCTGGCTTCAGACAGAAGGTGAACGGGGACTAGAAGCCTTTGCACAGGTCCTGAAAGCTGCAACGCCTTGAATGCATGCTCTGGAATACCATTAGAAAAGACCTGATTAGGTATCAGACCTTTGTACGGTGGACCAATGTATATTGTTTGATTTCTTATCACTCGAATCACCTCCCCTCTGCGGTTTTTATGTAAAAGAAAAAGCACCCTGTTGGGTGCTTATCCTTGTGACTTTCTATCACAAACATTCTTCATGTATTCTAAGGCTCCATCGAGATCTTCTTTGTTTGTATCAATCCAACCGTAAGTGTGTGAATGAGGCTTGTTAACCGCCGATGCATACCCCATAAACTTCCCATTGTTATCTTTGGCTAGTTTTACTTCCCAGTGCCACAAAGACTGAGACATAATACTGCCCACCTCAGTTTTCACCTGATACAAGTACGAACTTATTTGATTCAATTAGATCACTCTCCTCGACATCATATTTGGACATAAATTCATCGATTCCCTTTAACAAGAAGTGCTTTATAGGAAAGCACCACTTAAGGTGTCCCTACTGTATATACGATGTAACTTATAAAATATGGACCACATAATCTAATATTTCATTCGTGATTTCATTTGAAAATAGAGTTCACAAAAAAAGCGCCTTGTGGGTGCTAAGTTTGTGCAATTGATGTAAGTAATGGCTGAACAGAGCTATACACTGTATTCAATAATCCGAATAGAGTCTGAGCTGATTCCACCGCAGTTCCTAAAGAACTGATTTTTTCTAAGGCTTTTTTAAATTTACTATCGGCTTCCTCTTTTGTTTTAGCAGCACTTATACTCATTATCTCGCTTAACAGTTCAATAATCTGTTCTTGCTTCTCATTGCTGTCATGAACGAGCTTTACCAGTTCAGCAATCCCACCAGTGTTCTTCTCGATTCCCTGCAATGTATTTAAGATTGATAATTTATACTGCTCATCTTTTTCTTCCCTTTGACGGTTTTCTTCATATAGAGCATCTTGTGCATCACTTATTTGTTTTCCCCATTCGCGCTGACTTGCTTTGATTCTTTCAACCTCTTTTAAAGGATCCTCAATTTTAAAATTCATCTTTTCAAACTCCCCTCCTCGACATCACATTTCGACATCAAGAGGGTGATTCCTTCATTATCAAATTAAACAACAAACTCCACAAATGCCGGCGAACGTAACAGCCCCGACTTCGTCCAGTTCCGGATCTTCACCTTCGCCTGAATCCTCGGATCCACGTAAACGAACCTCTTATCCTCACCAGTTATAAGCGACTTGCTAACTCCATAGAAAGCTTTCTTTGCGGTTGGTGGAACACCTAATTCTATAACCCCAGCGGGCCGAAGTCTACCTGAGTCTGTCGGAACAGCAGCAAGCCATCCAAACTCCTCTTTCCGGTACCCAGTGATAAAGACATCGACATAAGTCCAGTTGATCACCTTTTGCCATGATGGAGATCGTCGGCATTCATAGATGCTGTTCTTTTTCTTTCCGACCATACCCTCAAGTTGCTGTGCTTCCATCTGAGCAAACAGCGCCTCACCTGCTGCTTCTACATAAGGAATGATACCGAAGTGTTGATTCGGCATTTGAAGACCACTCAGGATCTCTTTACGCTGCATCAGAGGCAATTTACGAAGATCCTTACCTTTGTATCTAAGTATATCGAATACAATAAACGTTACGGGTGATATACTCATCAGCTGCTGAATGCGTGGCTCCTTCTTGGCTTGGAACCGGATCATTACAGTCTCGAAGTCTACACCACCTGTTTCAGGATCAGTGCAGCACACTTCGCCATCCAGGAGTATGTCATCATCAAATGGTGTCAGTAACTCAGGATACTGCAAGGTGCAGTCTGTCTCATGTCTGGTGTATAACCGGATTCGTCCATTCTCCTGAGAGAACAGAAGACGATGTCCGTCGATCTTTGGTTCAAATATATAATCCTGATGGCTAAAAGGACCATCAGTAGTTTCTAATAACATTGGATTGATGAACATAAAAACACCTCTCCTCGATTATACCGTGAGGTACGATCAGTGAGAGGCGGTAAATTATGAAAGATGCGCTCTAAGAATTTCGTTAATTCTATTGTCGCATTCCTCTTGTTTTAAGTGGATGAGATTAGATAACTCATTTTTACAATTGATAAAGTTATCCATATTCCTTTCCAAAACCAAATGAGTCATGTGAATATGTGCTATCTGATGTATAGAGTCAGTTAAAGAACTTACTAAGGATCTATCTAACTCAATGGCTTCCGGTATTATTTTTTGCAATTCAAATTTGAAGTCTATCGCTACTTTAAATAGCTCTTCAAAATTTTCTATTCTTCCAGTATTATTCATGGCCCAAAAATGAGTTTCATATATATTTCTAATATTAATAGTTAGGTCATAAGTTTTTCTGTGCTTAAAAGGTTCATTACTTTCCTGTTGTTTCTTAAATGAATATCGCGCTGCCCCATAAGCTCCTATAACACCAATAATACCGCCTGTAAAACCGCCCCAATCAAAGGACATCTTCCTCACCCCCCAGATTGACTATTTCGACATCAATCTGGAATATCCTACAATCAGAAACCGAGAAGGGAGCTTTGCACCACTCCAATAAAATAGGCCGGCACAATGGCCGACCCGATCATTAGGGCATTCATGCCCCTGTGGTGTCCTCTTCTCGATTTCCTATGTTACAAATATATCACGTTAAAAGCTAACGGATTCACTAACAATTAGATAATTTTTGCATTCATTTTCTATTTAATTTAGTGTACACCAATTAGTAATAATCACCTTCTTGATGAAATCAATCAAATAAGATACTATTTCAATCATCAAGGGAGGTAAATGCATGATAATTAATCGTTTAAGCGAAGTTATGGGAAGAGAAAGACTGAAAATATCTGACGTTATAAATCGGACAGGCTTAGCTCGAAATACAATTGCTGATTTATATCACAATCGGACTAAACGTGTTGATCTCGACACCCTTGATAAGCTTTGCTCTGCATTGAATTGCACAACTAACGAAATCTTTCAGCATGTAAAAGCTACGGAGGGACAATAATGAGGGCTGCAATATATACTCGTGTAAGTACGGATGAACAAGTCCAAAAAGGAAACTCATTATCAGAGCAAAATGAACGTTTGCGCGCCTATTGTAAGGCGATGGGATATGATGAAGTTGATCTTTATGAAGATGACGGTTATTCAGCTAAGGATATGAATCGGCCGCAGCTCAAAAAACTTTTAAGCAAAGTAGCGGATTATGATTTGGTGGTAACCTCCAAACTCGATCGATTATGCCGTAACTTGCTGGACCTGCTTACAGTAATAGATTTTCTTGAAACCAATAATTGTGGATATGCGTCCGCGAGTGAGAGCTTCGATACATCTACTCCAGCAGGAAGAATGGTTCTTCAAATCCTTGGAGCCTTTGCTGAATTCGAAAGGGAGCGTATTAGGGAACGGGTACGCGACAATATGAGGTCCCTTGCCAAAAATACAACGAAGGCCATCGGGCGTCCTTGTTTTGGATATGACATTGTGAATGGAGAGTTAGCTATTAATGAGCAAGAAGCAATTTATGTCCATAAAATGGCTGAGTGGGTACTACAGGGTGCTGGTTGTTTGAAGATCGCAAAATTACTAAACGATGCTGGAGTTCGAACCAAAGATGGCAACACCTTCTCAGAGGGGGCTGTACGCAAGCTCATGGGACGAGAAACAATAAAAGGTACTTTGGTATACAATCGGACCTATAACCACAAAGGAAAGCAACTGACGCGCCCTGAGGAAGAATGGATAATTGTCGACAACCATCATCCAGCAATTCTTGATTCAGAAACATTCCAAAACGTTCAGATCGCTATGAAAAGTCGGAAATTCGCACGAAAACAAGCTGATAATGAAAGATGGTTATTGTCTGGTCTCGTTGTATGTGAACACTGTGGGGCTAGTATGATCGGACAACATAGAAGAAAACCATCCTCTGGAAAAGAATACTACTCATATCTTTGCTCCAGATATCATAAAAAGGGTGAGTGTTTTAGGCATTCAGTAAATCGTGATGAACTAGAGAATGGAGTTATTAACGATATCCTATTAACGGATACATTTAACTTTGGTAAAGCATCTGTCACAAAATCGGAAGACCTTGCCCCAGGTTATGATATTAAATCGATTAAAGATCAACTCAATAAATGTAGCATTAAACTACAAAAACAATTGGAACTTTACGAAGAAGGGGATCTTTCAAAAGAAGATTTTATCAACGCCAAAAATAGAATTGAAAAAGAACGATCTTTATTGAACAAACAATTGGCAGAAGCGACTGCAGAGTCGGATGAAGTTTTAAATTTAAAGATGAAAGACAAAGTTGATTCCCTCAAGGGTCAATTGCTTTCCAAAGAACGTCTTGTTGTTAAAAATGCTATCCGACAAATTGTTAAAGAAATAAGAATTACGGATGGAACAAAAGTTTCTCTTACCTATATGCCTATTTAAATATAGGTATCACTCACCCACCCTTACGTTGACCAAGAAAAACGCTATCTTTTAACATGTTCCAATCAAATTCTCCATCGAGATCTCGAGCCATAAGGAAAGTTCCATCTGTTTGGGTTAACTGACCAAAGTTTATGACTGGATCATCCGTTCCCTGTTGATACACATATATCGACGTCTCCGAGCCTACCAATGCTACATCAATCGCGCCGGAGAGTAAGGCTGTCATCGTCTTATCGCCGCCGAAGGTCGTCTGAAGCTCTACATCAAGCCCCTCTTCTTTAAAAAAACCCTGTTCAAATGCCACATACTGAGGCGCGTAAAAAATAGAACGTGTCACCTCACCAATCTTCACCTTTTTCCCTGATCCGCCACCACCACAACCCGCTAACGCCATTCCGCATACGAGCAGAATCGTTAACATCATGCCAAACCATCTTTTGTGCATTCTTCAAAGCCTCCATTCCATTAACCACACTTTTCCTTTCAGCATATGCGCAGTGCCTGTGAATGGTTAAGCGCCTGTATTACCAATAAAAAAACAGCCACCCCTAAATCGGAGCAGCTGTCCTTATGAAAGAACATATTGTTCTTTAAAGCTTATAAATCTCTTTATACTTCGTCTCCAAGTAATCCGCTAGATAATCTGGATTTAGCTCTTCTCCGGTCACTCGAATGACGATCTCGGCCGGTGTCTCACTTTTACCGTACTTATGGATTTTCTCAGTTAACCATTCCTTGATAGGTTTAAGGTTGCCCTCTTCAATCATGCTATCCAAATCTGGAATCTCTTTACGCATGGTGTGCATGAATTGAGCAGCGTACATATTGCCCAGAGAGTAGGAGGCGAAATATCCAAAATCTCCTCCTGACCAGTGAACATCCTGTAACACACCTAATCCATCATTCGGCGGCATAATGCCTAAATATTCCTTGTATTTGCTATTCCACACTTCAGGAAGATCCTTTACAGATAGACCCTCGTTAAACAGCATCTTCTCAATTTCATATCGGATAATGATATGGAGGTTATACGTTAATTCATCGGCTTCGATCCGTATGAGTGAATTTTCTACTTTGTTAATCGCACGGTAGAATTCCTCCACCTCAACGGAGCTGAACTGATCTGGAAAATGCTGCTGCAGATCACGGAAGTAGCGGTTCCAGAATGGACGACTACGTCCGATCATATTTTCCCAAAGTCGGGACTGAGATTCATGAATCCCCATGGAGGTACCTGTTGCAAGAAGCGTACCTTCCAGTTCTTTATCGATGTTCTGCTCGTAAAGTGCATGCCCACCTTCATGTAAACAACTGAACATAGCACTGGTGACATCGTCTTGAAGGTAGTTGGTTGTAATTCGAACATCCCCAATGTTAAGTCCCGTACAGAAAGGGTGAACGCTCTCGTCCATACGACCTGCTTCAAAGTCATAACCCATCTGTTCCAAAATAAACAGTCCGAACTTCTCCTGCTGCTCATCTGCAAACAATTGATCCAGAAATCCAGTTTCCGGTTTATTTGGCGAATCCAGAATTGATTTCACAAGTGGAACCAGACGGGCACGCAATCGATCAAATACTTCATCGACCTTCTGTACAGTTAAATCAGGTTCATACATATCTAGAAGTGTATCATAACGCGTTTCTTTTACGCCCCAATAATCAATAAACTCCTGCTTGAATGCAACAATCTTGGATAGGAACGGCTCGAAACCAGCAAAATCACTATTCTCCTTGGCATCTTCCCATTTGGATTCAGCATGAGCTGCAAGCACTGTATATTCTTTAAACTTTTGCTCGGGTATTAACTTGCTGCGGTTATATTCCTTGCGACACTCTTCGACCATACGTCGTTTAGTCTCATCAAGCTGCTGCTCGATATCCGGTTGAGCAAAAAAATCTAACAATTTGCCCATTTCTGCAGATGTTTGAAGTTTAAACGCCTCGGTAGAGAGCATACCTATGGTTTCAGAACGAGCTTCTACTCCCTTACGCGGAGCTCCTGTACGCAGATCCCAATGTAATAAACCAACGGCTTCTGAGTAACTTATTATTTTGCGCATCAATTGTTGTAATTGTTCCCAGCGCTCTGTGAACTGTGCATTCATTATGGGGCCACCTGCTTTCAAATATGTATTTTTCGTATTTATTGCATTTCTCAAAATTTGATATCAGTCGATCTCCGGCACAATATATAGAAAAGTAGTCATAATTGACTCAATATATTGTCGATTGAACAACCCTGATTCATTTTGTAAAATGCTCACTATTGATGATACTTTTTAGAAGGTTTATAATCAACTTTTAAGTAGAGATTTTAAATTTGTACATAATTAAAGGAGTGTCTAAGAGCCATGAACATTGAACTGACCGTAGATGCGGAAAGGAAGCTGAAGGAACAGATCGGTGAAACGCCGGGCAGTGTTAGGCTTATATATGACACTGAAGGATGCGGCTGTGCTGTAAACGGGATACCGGGATTACAAATCATTAACGAAATGGATCCCGATGATGTTGTCGTCATGACCGGCGACTCCATTCCATTCGTCATCAACCGTAGGCAAGAGGTTTTTTTTGAAGATTTTATGAAATTAGATGTTCTTCCGGAGCTAAGCTCTTTTCGATTAGATAGCCGTAATCAGAGCTATGGAACGAACATCCAACTGGTAGATACCAGATCATAACATTATGGCAATACTATATATTTATATACTAGGAGGAACTATCTAATGTCACATGTTAGCGAAATTATGGAACATAACCACACTTTTGTCGAGAACAAAGAGTACGAAGCGTACCGCACTAGTAAATTCCCAAATAAGAAGACCATTATCATTACTTGTATGGATACAAGACTCGTAGAATTGCTGCCTAAAGCTATGAACTTTAAGAATGGTGATGTTAAAGTCATTAAAAACGCGGGTGGAATTATCTCTCAACCATTCGGCTCCGTTATGCGGAGTGTACTCGTTGCCATATACGAACTAAGTGCTGATGAAGTTATTGTTGTGGGACACCATGAATGCGGCATGGCATCCTTGAATGCAGATCATATGATCCAAGAAATGATTGAACGAGGCGTTTCCGAGCAGGTAATGTCAACCCTTGAAAACTCCGGCATTAAGCTAACCAAGTGGTTGCGTGGTTTCGATAACGTTACGGCTGCTGTTGAGCATACAGTTGGTGTCATTAAAAAACACCCTCTTCTACCGCCAAACATTCCTGTACACGGTATGGTCATTGACCCAACCACCGGAGCACTGGATCTGGTTGTTGAAGGTTACAATAAATAACAGAAAATTGTCATTCATTGTTCACAAAAAAGCATGGGCTGGTCATCAGCTTATGCTTTTTTTGTTGCTCCTCCGCCTTCAGGTTGTCAAACCATACAGTTTCAGTGTACACTTTGAACAAACGGACCAGCTTAGGGTGAGAATTTATATCCTAGGTTCCGCGATTATGTTTCAAAGGGAGTTATGTACATGAACACGTTGTCATATGGCCTGCTGGGTCTACTCGCGCGTAGAGAATCATCTGGTTATGAGTTAATGCTCCGTATCCAACCTTTTTGGCAAGCAAAGCACAGTCAGATTTATCCACTTCTAGCTCGCATGGAGGATAAACAGCTCCTTAGCTCACGCTGGGTTCAACAAAGCGATAAACCTGACAAGAAGATTTATGTCATCACTGAGTCTGGTATGCAGAAACTACGCGATTGGATGCATCTTCCGATTGCACCGTCTGTTACAAAAGACGAGTTGTCATTACGCACTTTTTGCCTATGGTTAACTGATATTGGTATTGCGTTTGACATTTACGAGGAACGTCGCAGCATCTATCTTGAGAAGAAACAGTATTACGAAGGGATTATACAGAAAATCCCCGAAGACCAATGTCATTTCGGCAGCAAGGAATTCAGCAACTTCATCCTCGCTTCCAAAGGCATAATGATGGCTGAAACGGAACTGAAATGGTGTGACTGGGTTCTGAAGCTTCTGAAACAGCACAAAATGCAGACAACCAGTTCATGATTCATTATTTTTTTTGAAACCATAACGTGAGATTGTCCGTATTACTCATTATGACTTAAATTCTAATTTTACTGGGAGGTTCAACAGAACACGATGAAAAAAGTACTTGCAATTTTTGTAGCCCTTACTATGTTCCTGATGGTAATTGCTCCAGACTCCGTTGATGCTAGAAGAGGTGGCGGCGGCTTTAGTTCTGGAAAGAAAACCTACAACACTACACCTAAAAAGACAGATAATGTTCAATCATCTACGAATAAGTCCAATACATCAGGTACCGCTGGTGCAGCTAAGAAGCCAGGATTTTTCAGTGGTGGTAGCTTGATGAAAGGTCTCATGATTGGTGGTATTGCAGGTATGCTGTTCGGCGGAATGTTTGCTGGCATGGGTATGCTTGGAAACATCATGGGTCTTCTCATTAACCTGATTGCAGTTTGGGTTCTTATTATGGTCGTGATGGCTGTTGTGCGCGCAGTTAAAAATCGTCGTCGTCAGAACGAGCGTCGTGACGATCGGTACTAATTATGATTCTAACGATGGATGAAATCATCAATGCGGTCTGCTTGCATCAAGCTGAACGCAAAGGTGTAAAACCTACAGATGTTACGGTTGAACTGAGCTGGGAAGAAGATACTGGTTTTACCGCTGAGGTCTGGGTTAACAGCCGAAGCCAGTATTTGATCGAATCCAATCTGATTGAAGCGATACTCCGTTACTTGTACTCTGAATATGATATTCGGACATACAGTGACAAGGTAAAGCTTGATCTAGAAGATGAGATCATCGCAATAGTAGAACAATAAACTGCACGGTAGTATATAAGAAGGGGCAGTCTAGGTCAATTGACTTGGACTGCCCCTTTATTTACTTCCGTAATATCATTACGCAGAGGATCGCTCATAAAGGCATCTCTCCCTCCTATTCCTAATATAGATTAGGAAGAAGTCGAAGGGCGGGATTCATATGAATACGACGGATGGTCAAGATCATTGGGCAATTTTTTTAGCGGCAATCTGCGGTCAGACCTATGACCAATTTTTGAGCGTTGATGGCTCTTTCGTTGTTCCATTCAACTTTCAGCTCCACTATACGATTGAAGCAAAATCCATTAATAATGTGTGGGAGCGATTCGGATATATTTTGGAATCACCAGAGCAGATTATTATTGCCTTTCGAGGAACTAGCACAACTATTGATTGGGTATCTGACATGATTGCCTCACAGAAGAGATTTAATTATATACCGGAAGACACATTAACCCACCGAGGATTTACAGATATTTACGCTTCGGCACGACTCGGGATTATTGCGGCACTATCAAGGATGTCAACTGACAAATCTTTATTCATAACGGGTCACAGCCTTGGCGCTGCGTTAGCGACATTATGCGCTATAGATATGGCAGTAAACACACCTTACACCTCACCTCATCTATATACCTATGGGTCCCCACGTGTCGGTGATCCCGCCTTCTCGAATGTCTTCAAACAATATGTACAGAACACTTATCGTTACGCTAATATTCTTGATATCGTGACCCACGCTCCCCCATCCATCTACAAACTTCCTAGACGCGAGAAGAAATATTACTACCAACATGTCCAATCCTTATCATCACTGACTTTCGCCAATGGATCTATCAGTGCTAATCACATCATTAGTAGCTATTTCAGGGAACTCTCCAAACGTGAACCCCAGTTTACAGAATCGCTATGCTTAGCGAACCCGGGCTTCTGTCCGGTCTATTTAACGAAATGAAAGTATTAATGATCGCACAAGGTTATTTCACATCCATTGAATCCACTTCTACCTGGACAATCTCAAGCACCTCACCTAAAGGACTAACGTGAACACCATTAAGTGCGCATTTCCGATAAGCTCCAGTATCAATATTCCACGAATTCGACTCTGCGTCATACTCTGGGTAGCCTGATCGACAAGGTGTATGACCGATTATTTGAAGTTTACCTATATTTCTCAGCGGTGTACGATTCCACAGAACTCCTCTCTCGTTGCCTTCCTCAAACGGGGCATCCACCTGATCTGCAATTCCTGCATGACTTATCAAAACACGGTCGTTCTCCCAAACAAGTGGAAGTTCCTGAATCCACTCCGAAACGATCTGCAGCTCCATGTTAGCTGATTTAAGCTGATTAAGTGTATCTGATCCGCATTGCGGAAGCCAATATTCATTAGGACCATTCTCGATATGTTGTAAGTACATCCCCTACAATAAATAAATTCATAAGACTATTACTCTCCCTTATTTCTATATTGCTGATTTCTATCTAATGATTATAATATGAGTAACCCACCTCATCTGGAATGATAAAGAGAGGAGATTCCCCCTTGTTCCCAAATGAAGAGCATATTTATGATTTTGCCTTTACTCAAGCTTCGATTGGTATGGCTCTTATCTCATTCGATGGATTCCTCATTAAGATAAATACAGCACTATGTGATCTCCTGGGAACTCATATGGAAGAATTAACTTCACCTTCACGAATACCTCAAGAAGCTCGATTTCTCATCCATCACATCGTCCAACACGGAATTACACTTCAGACTAAGGTACTGGAAAAGGTGCTATTGGAGCAGTATTATAACCATCCGTTGGGATATCGCTTATCTCTAGGAATTAGCATTTCAATCATTCGCGATCATCATAATCTGCCTCTCTATTATTTTGCACAATTTGAGAACAAGACGATGATAAGACAAATGGAGACGAAGTTTCATTTTACGAAGACAAATCTCCATGAGAAAGAGGACTCATTCCAGCAACTTTTAGAGAGATTACCTCTAGCAGTGCTCATTACTGATCATGGGGTCATTCAGTATGTAAATCCTTCTGGTCTTCAACTACTCCAGGCTGAATGTGTTGATGAATTAATTGGAATGTCTACGAACAGTATTGTCGACGTTTCCAATCACGATAGGCTCTCTGAACGTAGAAAGAAATACTATTCTCATAAATCGGTAGGTTCAGTTGTATATTTGATCCAGTGCTTAAATGGACAACAGAAATATGTGGAGGGGTTCTCAATCCCCATCACACTTAATGGGAAGAGAGCAATCCTTGGTGTTTTCAAAGATATATCTGAGCAAACGATCGAGGGTGAAAGACTCATGCAATCCGAGAAATTGTCTACAGCTGGGCAATTGGCCGCCGGTATAGCGCACGAGATCCGAAATCCGTTAACCGCGATTAATGGATTTATGAAACTTCTTCGTTCTACGGAGCACAAAAAAGAACATTATTTCTCGATTATAGAGTCCGAATTGAAACGGATTGAGTTTATCGTCAATGAGTTACTAGTATTATCTAAGCCACAAGCTGTTCATCATAGTAAACCTATGAATCTCATACTTATCATCGAACAGGTAATTACCTTCATGAGCGGACAAGCTTCTATGAGAAATATTGAGATTCTTCCGATCTTCACCGAACAATCCATTTGGATTAATGGTGAAGCCAATCAGTTGAAGCAAGTATTTATTAATTTACTCAAAAATGCTATGGAAGCCATGAACCATGGAGGCACAATACATATTCATGTCTTTACATGTAATAATGAAGTTCGGGTTAATGTTCAGGATGAGGGTTGTGGTATGACAGAAGAACAGATCAAAGCGTTGGGACAACCCTTTTTCACAACAAAAGAAACAGGGACTGGCCTAGGTTTTATGATTACGCACAATATTATACATAATCATGGCGGAGCCATATCCATCGTGAGCGAACCAGAGCAAGGCACAACGTTCACCGTTACAATTCCTACAATTATAGAGCCAGAGGAAACCATTACGTAATTGAGCACACATATAGATATCATAAAAAAACGACTCTCCTTTAAAAACAAAATGGAGCGTCGTTTTAATGACCAGATCTTCAATACCGATTATATTATCACCATTAAGATTTGCGAATTATTTTCTTTGTATAAAGGATTAGGCATTTAGATCTGTAATAGCAGGAACATGAATTTCTTTGACACAAGCAGCCTTGGATAGACTAACCACACACTTTACAAGAGCTACGATATCTTGAACGGGAATTCGCGAGCCGAAGCTATCGTCAAGCGTATTGTGGAATAGAAACTGCATTCTTATCTACTGCTACAGTATCACTAGTTGTTGTCTTTAATATTTGCGTTAACGCTAGACTAGCAGAATTTTGCTGCTTGCACTCCCCAGCCTTCTCTCTCATCAGTCTCAGTAACTCCGGTTGCTGAACGATTTCATTCAGCTGCGATGATAATCCTTCAACCTCGCAACGTTTTGCAACTCCTTTTTGAATCAGATAAGCTGCATTGTCCCGTTCTTGGCCAAGCTGTGGTTCGAATAGTAACATCGGTAGCTGCTGCGCAAGTGCCTCCGAAGTGGTCAATCCACCTGGCTTCGTGATCAACAAATCCGAAACAGCCATCCATTCGTTAATCCCTTCGACAAACCCCTGCAACTGAACATTGTGCTTGCCGTGTAAAGATTCGTGCATTCTATGCATTAGTTTCACATTACGTCCACAGATGACAACGAATTGTACTTGTGGCAGATGCTCCGATTGTAATTGTTCCATAAAGGTATCATCAATCATCCCCCAGCCACCTCCCATCACCAGTACAACAAACGATGATGGATCAATGCCCAATTTCTCACGCAAACGTTGTTTGTTACTAACCTGAGTATGAAATGGGCGAACGGGGATGCCTGTTATTGAGATTTTTGTATCTGAAATGCCCTTCCTTTTTAGTGCCGATTGAACTTCTTCTGAACCAACGAGATACAGGTCGGTATTAGGGTGAATCCAGTAACTGTGATCCGAATGATCTGTAATTACCGTCACTGAACGTAGATCCGTCAATCCCTTCTCCTTGAGCATTGAAATAGCTGCTGAAGCCGGTGGGAATGTACTAACAAGCACGGATGGTTTCACATCCTGAATTAGCTTACACAATCGTTGTAAACTGGATGTACGAAACTGTTTTAACAGATATGTAAGCGGGTTGTCCGCACGAGTTTTTTGATATAAGTACCCGTATAGTGAAGGAAAATGCTTCACCCACTGCTTAAAACAATAGCGTTCAATCACATGCATACGGGGATGAATCCAAGCCATAAGGTCAACCACTTTCACAGTTACATTCGGTTTATATAAAGACGAAGCTTCAACAATCGCTTTTGCCGCTTGCATATGCCCCTCTCCAAGTGAACCAGACAGTATTAATATTTGTTCACGTTTGTAGCTCTCCACCATATTCCCTCCTTCGCGATATTAAATTACCATCAGCCAAGAAGATATCATTGCGGTACTAAACCCAATCATTCCTCCCACTACACAATCTAGCGGATAATGATACCCCCAGTAGACCCTGGACAAAGCAACCAGTAAGGCCAGAATGAACAACACAAGACCTACGCCTGGCGACGAAACTAGCATGATTGGTGTTAGAAAAGCAAATATTGCCGTAGTGTGACCGGATGGAAAGGAGTAATCCTTGAGCGGGTAGTTTCCTAATCTCACAGAATTCAGCATGCGAAAAGGACGATTTCTCCGTACTGACTTCTTAATGAGGACTGCGATGAGGTGACTGACCGCAAGTGCTATCGAACTTTGAACACCTACTTTCTTATATTCACCTTCAGCAAACCACAGTAAAAGTAACGCACAAATGATCGTAAACCTAGCTCCTCCTAAATGGGTAATAAAGGCGAACAATCGATCCATGGCTGGACTGCTTAATCTCTGGTTGCACCAATAAAATATCGATTGATCCAATTTCTTAATCCATTGCATGCTTCTCCATCCTTCCGGTTCACGTCTCTCTAATTTATCGAAACCGTCTCATGCCTATTCATCATACTTGATCCCTATGAATTAACCAACAGACCCAGGTACGGCTTCTTCCTCCGTCTAGAGACGGTGATGATTACTTGTTATCAACAAATCAAATTACATTTCTATTATTATACCCATCATAGCAGGTACTTTTTTCGCCTGTCTACCAAGAAGGCTAGTAACATTTCTCCACTTCTGTTCATGTCTATTCCACATTACTTGTGAATATCAGTAAATCTGCAACAAAAAGCCCCTGACAACTAAGGTCAGGAGCTGGGAACCCTAATTATACCATTCCCAATATAAATCTATCTTCATTCAATAACAAACCAAGTACCCGATTTAGCTGGAAGTGAAATAGCCAGTTGCACATGATATTTTCGATCAAGCTTTAGCTCAGTGGGTACACCATGTCCTTGTTCTTTAACAGTAGCCCTCTCCGTTAAACCTGTATAATAAAGTGGCAGGTCAACGATCGTGTTAAGTTGTCGATCCAATGGATTATAAATAACTGCTAAGCCTTTATACTTCAACTGTGGATTGACATGCAAAATACAATCCAGATCACGACCATCAGGTCTACGAACATGAACGATATCCGAATCTAATATTTCCCGATACTTCTTATAAAAATCAACCCACTCTTTCACAACAGACTTCGTCTCTTCAGTATCGTAAAGACGACTTCCACGATACGTTGCTTGAACGCCTGAGCTGAAATTAGTCATTAAATGCGCACCATATGTATCCAAATGCTCACATAAAGGTTCAATTGTCGCCTCTGCACCTCCGCCCTGATACTCCATTAGGGGTACAAACATCCAGCCCATTGATGGTGTCTTTTCCCACGTGCCATCATAAATATTTTGTCTAGCAATCATGATCTGTCGATCCCTAGGAAGTGACCAATTTACTTCACGGTATCCCATTCCTGCTTTATTCGATCCCACTAGGAAGTACCAATCAGGGACATTCAAATAAATGCCATTCTCACGACACCAACGATAAAAACCCGATATGGTTCTCCACTGCGACCACTGCGAATCTTCATAGCCACGATGTCCAGGGTGTTTATGAGAATGACAAACATCTCCTGCATACGATCCATCATGCTCTAGCACATCAAAACCTGTGTTCTGGAAGAAAGCTTGCAGCTTATCAAAATAACGCTGTCCCCAAGTACTTCCTAAACATGGCGCGTGTACGTAATAAGCACCGTTTGGTGTAACAACATCATCTTCCGAGCTAATCGATCGACTCGCTAAAAGCGAATACCCACCAATCTGGATCCCTTTATGATGCGCATAATCTGCGAGTTGCTTAAGACGAGCGATATATTCTGGATCATCACTCTCCATGTTAAATCCGCTACCAAAAGAAATAATGACCATCTCAAAGCCAACTTCAGCACATTGATCGATAGCATTCTTCACGACCTCTGATTGATCACTTAATACATGCATCAGAATAGGATTTTCCGTTACCCAAGGTGCAATCGTTCGATACATACGTTTCTGTGCTAAGCCTTTTCGCTCACGATCCGTGCTATCATGAATTAATTCGAATGTTCTAAAGGTTTCGAACGTTGTACCCGATAGAACAATCGCATCCGGACCAAGTGGCGGACGACTCACCAGTAGACTCGGCGTCTTCATATCGTAATTAACTTGAGTTGTATATTGTTCATCCGGTATCCATTTTGTAGTACGGTTTGCCTTCTTCTGTGTCATCCCTTGGAATGAATAATCACTTTCTATATGAATGTTCGGATAATCCCAGCGTTCCGGTGTCTCAACAGGTGACTCCCACTCTACGACGGCAAGAATTTCGCTCGTGAATGTATCAATAACTAAATCTGAACCCGTGTCATTGGTCACCGTAATCCATTTGGATAACAGCGGAATATGGTCAAACATCTCATAATGTACGGATACCGTTACCCCGCGAAGCTCTCCAATCGGCGATTGGAAATGTAGAGTTAGCTTCACACCTGGCGGTGGCCAAGCAGAATTCGTACTGTAACGTACTCGCTTCCATGGAAACCTCGGTTCCGTCGGACCTGTCTCGAATCCCGTAAACTGAAATGCTTCTGAATTAGCCGTTAACAACGGAACCCACTCATTACGCAGATATGCATAGTCTGGCTGGCCTTCCAAGCCTCCCACTTCATAGGATACGCCATCAATCTGCAATAAAGCTTCGGGTTTTACACCACGTATAATACTTTCCCCCGTCATTAGATTATCGAAAAAAATGGTTGCTGCGTTCGGAGCAATTCTCCATGTCCGACTAATAAGACCATTGGTTAAGATGAGTTCATGTTCATTCTCTCCTTGATAGAGTTTAGCTGAATAATCTGCAGGTTCAATTAACCAATCTTTTGCTGGCCTTGTTCTAGTAGACTTACTAGAAATTTGATCCAATTCGCTCATACAAGTATCGCTCATCAACATTTCAACCTCTTTCTGTTTTCGATTTAGTTAGACTTAAATTATACTGATTCCTCCTGCAATGTATTCGCTTTCAAAACATAGAAAGCCTCCTCTCATACTAATAACTCCCTAAGTATCTTACTTTGCATGAAATCATGTTTGATATTCATCATTTTCACTCCTTTTTGTAGACCATTACATAAAACCTAAATCATAACAAATAATAGGTGAGGAGGTGCAAAATGCACAAGTCATTATTACTCTTCATCTCCCTGCTACTCTGTCTTACTCCTGTCACTTATGCTTATCAAGATGAGTCAGTAGAGCCGTTTAGATGGGATCGACAAACTACAGAAAAATTAAAGAAATCAAAAGTTCCCATTTATATCCCCACTGTTGTAGCTACATCTGCAATGACGCGTCGAATTGGCCAATTGTTTGTTAGCCAACTGGATGTGAATAAAGATCATTATTTATTTCGTATTTCCCGCTCGCGTCACCAGAAACATGTCAATCGAAACAATCTTCTCCCTTACGATGAGTTAACCATGTCAGCTGGCACACTTCCTGTTTATCGAAAAAAACCGTTTGCCACATCAGATATGTTTGAAAAGCCTGAAGGTTCCTTTACGTTCCGCGGATATCACGTTGATTATTACCTAGATAAAAATATATTGATCTGGAACCATTCGAATTGGGAATACATTGTATGGGCAAGGAACCCCAATCATGCAATAAATATAATGGAACGAATGATGCTCTGTTTAAATAATGACGCAACTCCTGTTCCGAATGCGACACGCGGACAATTCGTAACTTTTGAAACAAAAGAGGGAGTTATTTCGGATGCAGGCTGGTCTTATGATAAGGAGAAATTGTGGTATATTTTGACGGGCCGAAATACACCAGAGCAGTTGGTCAAAGTACTGAACTCTATTGTTAAGTTAGATACCAAATAATTTGCTGATTGGTAATACTGACATAAAAAAAGCAATGCTTAGGTGAATGATTCGCCTAAGACATTGCTCGTTGCAATTCGAGTTTTCTATCATAGTTATCCGTTAAGAAGTAGCAAGTCCTTCTTATTCTAAATCTTCTACTTGCGCAATGCGTACCTCAACACCCAACGCCTGAATTCGTTCAACCACTTCTTGATCCGCTTGTTCATCAGTTATTAACAAATCCAGATCCTCTGTGGATCCTGCTCTTGCAAAACCATCGTTCCCTATCGAATGATAGGTGGCTAAACCAATACACCGACGAGATACTGAGAAGACAGTTCTCCCAAATGCAGCGACTTCAGGAGAAGCTACAAATATACCTTCATCTGAGACGCCACCTCCTGTAATGAAACTAAGATCAAACTTAAATTGTCGAACAAATTCATGCGCAAGGACATCTGTTATATTGCCCGAAGACTTCACACGACCACCTACGAAATAAGTTTCGATCCATTCCCGTTCACGTAAGGCATCGGCTACCTTCATACAGTTCGTTACAATCGTTAGCGGCATCTGTTCAGGAAGATGATGCAATAATACATATGAAAGAGAACCACTACCGATAAACACTGTTTCTTTCTCTCTTATATAGGATACCGCTAATTTAGCAATTGCATTTCCTTCTGGTGAACCTGCGCCATATCGATGTTCAGAAGGCTGCGGGGACTGTCTAACCTTTATCTTAGGAATAGCACCGCCATGTGTCTTCTGAAGCAGCCCTTGTTCCTCCATCATGCTCAGATCTCGACGGATCGTATCAATCGAGATCTGGAATGTTTCTGCCAAGTCTTTGGCTAAGACCCGTTTATGTTGATTTAGTAATGAAAGAATTTTCTCGCGACGTTCTTCCGCAAATAGTCCTGCTCCTTCTTGAACCATGCATTTCTCCTCCTGAATTATCATATTATTCCAATTACACTTCGATTATATGCTGCTTTGTTCAGTTATACAAGGGAATTGATATCATTTTTATTCGTTTTTATTCTGTTTTATTACTTTGTATTCATGTTTCACACAAAAAAGCAGGCCGCTCCAAGGATCTTCCCTAGATCGACCTGCTTATTGTATTCCAGACGAAGCCTAACCCACTAACCAATGCCTATAAGCTCATCTTTATTTAAACCTAACGATACACCCCATACTTTCCTGATACCCAGTCATCAAATGCATCTTGATGCTGCTCAGTGAATAACGGTGGTAACTGATCTACCGAAAAGTATCGGAGCTCTAATGTTTCCAAATTATCTACCGTCAACTCCCCGTTCACAGGTCTGCATTCGAAACAAAACGTTATCGTCTGGGCCCGATCACCATTCGAATACTGATTCGTATATTTCGTATAGACACCGATAAGTCGTTCTACGGAAACAGTCAAACCCGTTTCTTCAAATATTTCACGGATCGCAGTCTCTTCGGCAGATTCCCCTAATTCCATCGCTCCACCTGGAAATCCCCAAGAATCGCTATCGCCTCTACGTTGTAATAAAATTTCGTTAAACTCATTACAGATGATGCCACCAGCGAAGTTGAGAAAAATGGGTTCATGTCCAACCTTTTCCCTTAACCATGCAATGTAATTAGGTTGATCCGTCATAGAGGCTCCCCTCCCTATTCTCTTATACTACAAAGTCCCGCTTACAAACCGACCTTGATAACATACCATTTGAAGCTTGCCTCTTCGTGCTACTGCCTCTGCTGAGCAGCTTGCATGAACCAAGACATAACTCGCTTCATCTCCCACTCGTGGCCAGACCTGTTCACCTTCCTGATTCAGGGGCGTAATCCCAGCAGTAATAAATTTAAGAGATTGAGATAATGACTGTTCATGACTATATCCATACAATTCTGCAAATCGACCAGCTTTCTCTAGTAAATCTCCATTTCCAAAGGGAGACCAATGATCCGTAAGGCTATCCGTGGCAAGCTTAACATGAACGCCTTGCTTATGTAACATCGGGAGCGGCATCATGGTTCCTCCAATAGGAACGGTGGAAGCAATCGACATGCCAAGTGAAGCCATACGAGCGGCTAGTTGCTCGGCCTCCTGGGGATCAGCTTTTGCAAACCAGAAGGCATGACTAACGGTCACTTTACCAGCTAACCCTGCTTCTTCCGTCAGATCAACGAGCCTAGTGATCGTCTGTTTACCAGCTTCTCCTCCATCGTGTAAGTGAAGATCGATACCCGCATCAGCCTGAACTGCCAGCTCCACCATCGTCTGAAGCGACTTCTCGATATCCCCATCGACTGTAAAGGGATCGACTCCACCTACATGGGTCGCTCCTTCTGCTAAAGATTGCTTCACAAGCTCTACCGAATTGGAACGAAGTAAACCATGCTGCGTAAAAGCTACAATTTCGTGTGAGAGTTTCCCCGAGAAGGTGTTCAGGGCTTGTTTTGTAGCTTCCAGCCGTTTCAGCCCACTAACAGGCTCAATATTACAGTGGGTACGAACATGGGTAGAGCCTAAAGCCTGTATATGTTGCAAAATGCTTTCTGCTTGTTCTTGCGCTGTAGATAACAATTTAGGAAGTAAAACTTTCTCTTCCTCGATTCGCTCGAAGATACTACCTATCGGCTTCACGGCTCTCCAAGGAGCACTAAAATAAGTTTTATCCAAATGAATATGCGCCTCTTCAAAAGAAGGTAACATCAACAACTCTTTTGCATCGTATTTAGGCAAGTCTCGATACGGGTCTGTTATAGTCTCACTAATTTCAGCTATCCTACCTTCATCGATCCGTACATTAGAGATTTTTGTTTCTGTTCCTGTAACCTGTCCCTCTTCCCTTACATATCCAGATTCTAATCTTACATTCGTTACCCAATAGGATGTATTCATAAATATAAACCCTCCCGATCTTCCCATAGATGAAATTAGTAAAACTTATTTAGCGCCCTTGCGAACTAACATTTCTATCATTTCTTGATAACCCCTACGCTTTGCATGTTGTAGTGGGGTCGTCCCATCAGAATCTGCTAGATTAACGTCAGCGCCATGATCTATTAATAACTTTACTATAGCTTGATGTTTCTGTCCCCCATCACCTAAGATTACTGCTTCAAGCAAAGCCGTCCAACCTAAATTATTGACATGATCAATATTAACATCTGACGTTGTAAGCAGTTCTTTCACGATATCCACATGACCTCGGTCTGCCGCAGGAATCAGCGCAGTCCCGCCAAAACGATTCGTAATGGTTGTATCCGCCCCTGCCGCTACAGCCACTTTCACAAAATCAAGCATTCCTTCTGCTCCTGCATAAAGAAGCGGATTGTCTAAGCGGTTATCGCGAATATTGATATCTGCACCTTGCTCAATCAACCATTCGAATACATCCAATTGCTTCGTGTGAACAGCAATCATTGCAGATGTTCTACCATTACTATCTCTAGCATCAATATCAGCACCTTCAGCTAATAAACTTGTTATATCATCCTTACTCCCTTGCTCAGCAGCAGATAACAGTGCTTGGTTTAACTTATCCATTGGTTTGTTCACCTTCTGCGTTGATTGCTGCTCTTCATGGCCTAACCGTTTGACATCGTCTGTCTGACATCCTGTAATCAGGAGAATAAGTGTCAATACGAGAAAGCGCATAGCGAACCAACACCCTTTCGTATAGATTTCAATTTCGAGCTTACTTGCTGGTGAAGGTTACTTGTGATGCTGTTGCCCATTGGCCTACAGGTTCTACTGAATATGTAGTCCCTACAACCATCTTATCATTATTCAAAATATCGAACACACCTACTGCATTCTTACGACTGGAGTATTTATAAGCGGCAACTAACTTGTCTCCATTCGGGGCGATCAGTTCAACACTACGGCCAGAAAACAGCTCGTCACCAGGATCTTGTGCGAGTGTTACATGAATAGAGGATTCGCTGACTGCTTCTGCACCAGTAATGTGTAATGGTGAGATTTCCGAAGCTACGAATGTTGGAGTCTCAATATTTGCCCAGTCTGAAGTTACGGTATATTTCACACCAGGCTTCAAAGTTTCCCCTTCAGGAAGTCGGAATTTTGGCTCGCTTTTTCCGTCAGTCGATTGTGTAAATGGTACATACTTAGCAATCACTGCCTCTCCGCCTTCTGGCGTTATCATGACATATCTTCCTTGCATAGAAGGAATGATCTGATAGGTCACACCATCTGCGCTCCCATTCTCATCTAGTACAAATGCATTCGCACCACGACCACCGCTATACGCAGAAATGACATATCCATAGTCAATGACGCCATTAGCTTTCAAAGATTCAATCTCGAAAGTATCACTTGTCACTTGACTTGTTGTCGTCATATCCACCTTCACTTTATTTGCAACAAAAGTCCCTGCTTTCTTGCCTTTATAGTTCAAGGTATATGTAACGCCGGGGAGTTGAACCGAAGTAGGGACGATATACGTTGCGATAGAGCCTGACTTCAAGCGCGGCATATTCGTCAATGTTAATCCATCGTTAAAAACGAAATCTTCTTTCGCTTGTGCGAATACTTCGTTCTCAGCTGTTAATGGTGCATCGAAAGTAACGATGAGTGTCATATTATTGATTGCTTTCACATTGGTAATTTTAGCTTTATCCGAAGGAATAGCTTGGCGTGCAATATTCAATAATCTTGCCACTTCTCCTCGTGATGCGAAATCATTAGCGGAATAGAATGGATTAGCCCAGTATTTGACCGATAAAATATCACGCTTTAATGCCTTAGATACGACTTGTACAAGCTCTTCATCGGTTACTGCTGCATTTGGATTGAATTTTCCATCCTTCATTTCCATAATACCTAGATCTACAAGTACCGACGCATATTTGTAATACCAAGCGTTTGGATTCACATCAGAGAATGGAGTAGTACCCTCTGTTTCACCCTGAAGTTTGAAGGTCAATACAACCATTTTTGCAAGCTCCGCACGATTAATTTGTGTGTGTGCACGCATGGACTGATCTTTATAACCATGTAGTACACCAAGCCCTGCAAGTACTTCAACCGCTTGCTGTATCTCTAGATCTGTTAAATTTGACGATGTATCAGAAATTCCGGAAAGACTTGGCGCGGATTGTGCGTTTGCATTTAGTACCGTGAAAGGTAAAGAGGATACACCAAGTGTTGCTGCCACCATCATAGCTCCAATTGTTTTAGATGCTAATTTCATATCATTTCCTCCTCAGATCATTCGGTTATTTATGTTTCTGTCTTAAGTGAATGATAAAGGATAGAAATAAACTCCCAAGAAAAAATGATTAACAAAGTATTAACGATATCTTAAAAATATCGAAATTTGATGACCAAATTGTGATTACACCGTAAATCGGTACCCCGCTCCCCATACCGTTTCAATGTATTGAGGATTTGAAGGATCTGATTCTAGTTTCTCCCGCAGTTTGCGGATATGAACCGTAACAGTTGCGATATCTCCACTGGATTCCATGCCCCAGATCCGTTCGAACAGATCAGCTTTGCTAAATACACGATTGGGGTTACTCGCTAAGAACACTAGTAAATCGAATTCACGAGTGGTAAATAACACCTCTTTATTCCGTATAAACACCCTGCGTGAATCTTTATCAATATGAACGCCTCGAATTTGAATCTCATGCTTCTCCATAGGTTCCAGCTTACGCAGTATACGTTCGTATCTAGTCAGGTGCGCTTTCGCTCTAGCCACTAATTCACTTGGACTGAACGGTTTAGTAATATAATCATCCGCTCCGAGATTGAATGCTCTAAGTTTATCAATTTCCTCTTTCTTGGCAGAAACAATAAAGATAGGTACATCCTTCTCCTCTCGAATACGGCGGCACAATTCGAATCCATCGAGTGCCGGTAACTGTAAATCGATGACGATGAGATTGTAATCTCCCTCAAGAGCTAGCTTAAGTCCCTCTAAACCGGAATGACACAGATCAACATTAAATCCATTAATCTCAAAATAATCCCGTTCCAATTGTGCGATCGTAATTTCATCTTCAATGATCAAAATTCGTGTCATGTGAATGCTGTCCTTCTTTCTTTATTGATCTCTGCAATGTAAAGAATAGACTTGAACCCACACCTTGTTCGCTTTCCATCCAAATCTCCCCTCCATGCCCATCAATGATCTGGCGAGCAATCGCAAGTCCCAGTCCACTGCCACCTGTCGATAAGTTCCGGGATGGCTCTTCGCGATAGAACCGTTCAAAGATGTGGGGAAGCGCTTTTGGATCAACTCCCATTCCGTTGTCTTTTATTTCTACAGTCACCCATTCGGGAACGGTATGCAGTGAAATCGTGATTGCTGGGTCAGGCTTATCCATATACTTGAGTGCATTTGAGATGACGTTTACTACCAAACGCTTTAACTTGTCTAAATCAGCAATGACTTCAATCCGCTGAGAAATTTGCTGTTGCCACTGAAAAGTTACACCTTTGTTCTCCATATCATAGTGCATCTCTTCAATACAATCATCAAGGAAGCTTACGATATCAACGGTCTCGAAAGTGAACGGGACCTGATTCAGATCCAGCTTGGAATATAGGAATAACTCATCAACAAGTTTGTCCATCTCTACAGCCTTGTTATAAATAATCTCAACGTATTTGTCCATCTTCTCAGGCGTATTGGCTACACCATCGCGTATACCTTCTGTGAAGCCTTTAATAGTCGTGATCGGCGTACGCAAATCATGTGATATATTCGAGATTAATTCTTTACGATTCTCTTCGTATTGAAGACGAAGGTTTACTGATTCTTGTAATCGCTGCCTCATTGTCTCAAATGCTTGATTCAACTCTCCTATTTCATCCTTCGACTTCAGATTCAGTTCAAATTGAAGATTACCTTCTTGTATGCGTTCGGCAGAGTCTCTTAATAAGTTTAGAGGTTTAACCACACTTCGGGTTATGGAACGATACAATAATACATTCGCTATAACCAATACACCAATCAGTAAGAACGATAGGATCGGCAACAATCTGCGAGTAACTTCCACAAATGGACTCCGTTCTTTAATGACGAATACGCTACCTTTATCTCCATCTGAATATTTAAAGTCAAATTTGGCATACCCATAAAATCTTTCATTGATATTAAAAGTGCTTCTAATCTGATAGTTATTTAGATCGTAGGGAGGCAATGACTTACTTAATTCGGGTTGATTGAGTGAATAGGACTCGAATATCGTGTTACTCTCACGTCTTACATATAGCCCTGCTCTTTCAGTCTTCAGCTTAAAATCATATTCGCTTAATAATTCTTTATTTCTTAATTCATCCGGGTCATTCTTTGCAAGATACTTTAATTCTAAAAATATGGATTCTTCTTGCTCCGATAAAGGATTTAATTGGTAATGCACTTTATAAAAATCTCTCAGACTATGTATATCCCCAGTTGAAGCAATTGTAAATAAACTTGCGGTGAGTACGAAGATCATTAAACTGACGACAAGCATCCCTGTGTAAGATAACAGCAACTTAATCCGAATGGACACGAGTCACACCCTCCATTCTTTTGTGGTAAATAGCATAATAGAGAATGTCTTCTCAAAAGTAGAGCGCATTATTTACGAGCGAATAAATCATATGAGTTATTGTTATCTTTGTTTATTATTAGCGTCTATATAGTGAACGAAGATGTACGGGTCTACTCAGAAATAAAGAAAACCTCTTCGTGACCCGTCTTCTAATTACTTCTCTCTCACAATGTCATATATCCGCTTCATATCAATATGTCCCCGAACAATATCGGCGACGCGATCAAATTCCTCAAACTTTCTTTCATGGGCATTGAATGTCTGCGAAATGGGCTGAAGGCCTTTCTTCGTACGAATTCCATCAAGCCAGGATCGCCGGAGATCATCATTGTCGAACAAGCCATGCAGATATGTCCCCCATACGGTGCCGTCTGAGGTAGCCCATCCTTCTTCATGTGCTGCATTCGAATCGGTAATCTCGGTCTCTTCGTGGTCTTGTACTAACCTAAAAATAGAGCGAAACTCTTGATTTCCACTTAGATCGGCTCGCTTCGTTATACCCATATGTATCTCATACGCCTCAATCTTAAAGGAATTGGAATCTGATCTGGACAAAAGCAGCGAATGGTCCGGCATTAACTTTCCTTTGACTCGAACCGTTTTTTTCTCCTTAAGAAATGTCGTTGCTACCGGAAGCAATCCGAGTCCCTTAGCTTCCCGAGCATCCCCTTCTACCGCATGAGGATCGCATAGCCATTCCCCCAGCATCTGATAACCTCCGCACACTCCAACAAGCTGAACACCTCTACGGTGAACTTGATCGAGAATGGCTTGATCCAATCCACGATCCTTAAGGAACTTCAGATCACTGATCGTATCCTTTGTTCCTGGAAGAATAACGACGTCAGGCATGCCAAGCTCATGAACTGAATTGACATATCTAATAACCACATCAGGTTCATATCCTAGCGCATCGAAGTCGGTGAAATTAGATATTCGAGGATAACGAATAACAACGATGTCGAGCTCCCGTTCTTGTTGTCTTCGATACTGAAGTTCATCAAGCACAACCGAATCCTCTGCCTCGATACGCATATCCTGAATATATGGAAGAACACCCAGCACCGGAATGCCTGTTCTTTCTTCAAGCCAATCAAGCCCCGGCCTTAATAATTCAACATCTCCTCTGAATTTATTGATGATAAAACCTTTAATCCGCTTGACCTCATGAGGTTCAAGCAATTCGAGAGTACCCACGAGAGATGCGAAAACACCACCACGATCAATATCAGCAATCAACAGAACCGGTGCATCCGCCCATCCAGCCAGATTCATATTCACAATATCCCGATCTTTGAGATTAATCTCGGCCGGACTTCCTGCACCTTCCATGACAACGATATCATATTCCTCTCGAAGACGATCTAGCGCTTCTAGAACGATGGTTTTCGCTTTCGGTAAAAACTGTGTCCGATAATCCATAGCACTCATCTGCATCTCAGGTACCCCATGGATTACAATCTGCGATTGCATATCTTTAATCGGCTTGATCAATATGGGATTCATATCCGTTGTTGCTACAATTCCACAAGCCTCAGCCTGAACGCCTTGCGCCCTTCCGATTTCTTTCCCTTCCATGGTCACATAAGAGTTGAGTGCCATGTTTTGCGATTTGTAAGGAGCAGGGCGAAGTCCATCTTGAACAAAAATACGGCATAATGCCGTAGTAACGATGCTTTTGCCCACATCCGAAGCAGTTCCTTGAAGCATTAGAACGGCTCCTTTTATACTTTCATAAGAATTATCTTCGTCTCGCTTCGTAAATTCATAATTAACCATGTGATCTTTCATAGTCGTCCGCCTTTCTGCTCTAACTCGACTTCTATCCCTATCTTCTCAAATTTATTGCCAAAACGAAAGCAGGCTGTGCCCTAGACGCCGCTAGGTCAGCCTGCTTCTTATACATTACACTAAAGCCCATCAAGCTTGTATTTGAATATTTGTCTTTCTTTTATGTAATAACACGAACACGAGATAAGCTCCATAAAGTAAGTATAAAACATTAAGCACGGAAACGATCATAATTTCTTTATCTGCGATGTCGCTTCTCGTCATTTGAGCTAAAGCATCAAATAGAAAATGGAATACGATTAAAGGAATAATATTGTTGGTCGTCTCAATCAGCAGAGCCAGAATAAAGCCGATAAGAAGAGCATTTATCACTTGTAGGATGATCTGGAGGGAATCACTACCGCTAAATGCATTAGCCATATGCAAAAGTCCGAAAAAGACGGAAGAGAACATAATATAAAATACAGGTCCTTTATGTATCAACTTCGCCCTTATAATCCCTCTAAATATGGATTCTTCCGTAAATCCAACAATTAATGAAAAAACAATGATAAGTATGATCTTTGCTGCAGTGAGTTCTGTATTCAGTCCACCCATCATCGGTTGAATAAGCACGATAATTAGTAATGGAATGTAATAGAGAGCTGCCTTATCTTTGCGCTTATCCAGCTTATGAAATCCGAATATTCCAAGTGAGCGATCCTTCTTTCTCATGTACACCATAACAATGACTGCCATCACGAAGAAAGCACAAGCTTGAGTAATCATGATTCCGGTATCTTTCAACTCCGCTATGGTCGCAACCGCAGAGGCTACTGCAATCCATATAGTTAATCCCAACCCAAACATAATTGAAAACCAGATCGGATGTCCTTTGGATACGTTATTCTCCATAATATCTCTCCTCTTATATAGCGCTAATTAGCGCTCTCAATCAAACGCATCCTAGATATGATGACGGTAAACTATTCCAGCACTTCATTCACCAAATGTTCAAGTGCCTGATCCAAGTCTGAGGAGTCCAAAGAAGTAGTCCAGTCCTCGGGTACGAGCATGTGCTTGCTTCCGTTACTCCGAAGATAACTAAATATAATCTGTGCTCGGTCAATCTCTTCACGCTTAACCCTCGTATTCAAGACAGAATCATGACCCGTAAACTCACTTCGAATCAACGATTTAATCTCCACACGTAATTGTTCGGGGCTCATCTCTTCCATATTAAATATAATGGATTTAAGAATCGTACTTCGCTTAATTAGAAAAATCTTCATCTTTTCATCGTCAATAAGCTCAGCAACAACAATATTACTACTCTCTGCTGTGAATCCAAGGACTTCTTCCTTTTTCAGAATAAAGTTCATGGCTGTCATGTAGTCTCTGTATTTTGCAGCTCGTTCAAAATCAAACTGTTCAGCTGCGCTCATCATACTCTGTTCTATTTCATCGTTCAAGCTCTTTTCCGTTCCATTGAGGAGCGCAATGAAGCGGTCCATTAATTGTTCATACTTCTTCGCAGCTTCTCCGCCGAGGCACATACCAAAGCACAGCCCAATTGAATAATTCAAACATGGCGTATGCGTAGCAGATGATTGATTACAAGCTATTTTTAAGCATTCCTGTATTCCTTGAATGGCTCTTTCCATTGCGTTCTTGCTTGCTGTATAGGGTCCATAGCACAGATCCCCTTCTTCAAAGTTTGGTTCATTGGTAATTTCAATACGACGTAAACCATCCTTTTGCCTGATTTCTAGATAGGTATATGCTAGAGGGTTCTTCATTCTGCGATTGTACATCGGCTTCATATCCTGAATGAATTCACACTCCAGCATGAGAGCTTCAAATTCCGTATCTGTCGTGATATGATCAATTGACCTCACATGATTTACAAGTTTCTTAATCTTAGGAGTGTGAGACTTAGATGCTGTAAAATAGGATTGAACTCTTTTTCTTAAGCATTTTGATTTACCTACATATATAATTCCACCGAGCGAATCTTTCATTAGATAGACACCTGGGGAAGATGGTAGATTTCGAATTTGAGTCTGTATGGAAATAGGTAACCCTCCTTATGATACGAGCAACGAACCATTGGTTACCTTTATTTTAATAGATTAGCTGAGCATAAAATAGATATCATAGAGAAAAGCTGTCCCCTCGCAGAAAATCTCCACGATTGGAACAGCTTCTGATCAAGCTTCTAAAACGGATTCATACCAAGTGTATCAATCTTCTCACCCGTAATATCTACACCCATCCGGCTCGTAATATCACGATAATGTCCGGCACGGCGTTTCACTGAGCTACCTTCTGTTTCCCCAAGATTGGCTTCCAGACCGTTCAGCACCATAATCGTGATCCCGAACCCAGGTTGGCTCAGTCCTTTGGCAAGGTCTTGTGCTGAAGGTTTCCATTTGTTAATAATGACATCATGTGCTGAAGGCTTTGGTGATTGCGGCGTCATCCAGAATAGAATAGCTGTCATAAATCCGACTTTTCCATCCGCAGCTACAATCTCTGGATTTTTAAGCAGTATATTTTTATCTCCATAGATAATGGAACTGAACAGACCGTAGTTAAAGTTCCAGCTAAGCATGATCGGACCCCGACCATAATAGCGCTTGTCCTTCACTCCTGGATAGAGCTCACTACTTCCTGGGTCCACAAACGCATCTTTATTAACACCCGTTCTGCCTGCAATATTCTCATTCCAGAATAACCCCCACTTAAGCTCACCACCAGGTGCAGTGGCCCAACCGCCGCCCGTCTCATGCGCAAGATTCGCGAGGAATGCTGCAAGCTCACGCTTACGATCCTTCTTAAATCCTTCTTTCAAAAATGTTCCAAAATCAATGATAACGGTTTCAATTTCTTTGTTCCGATTCGAAATGGAATTGAAATCCGAAGAGCGAGAGATTAATGTCTCAATCCTAGCATCCTTATCCAGTCTATGTATCTCCTGTGAGTTATTCGTACCTTTACGGGTGCTAATCTTAAGCTTAATGTTCGAAACCTCTGTTACAGCTGCAATTAGGTTTTCATAAGAGAAGTAATCCTTCTGGTCCTCTTTGAAATATTCCTTGCCTTTGGCAACCTTAAACCACTCTGGTGATCCTAATCGATTCGGAAATAGAAACTCGTATTCCTTCTCAGGCAGAACAGATTTCACAGCGTCAACTGCTTGGTCGGGCTTGTAGTCTGGGTCAATACCATCCCACTCACGTTCGATTTCTTTGAGCGTTAGAAAGTGATTCTCACCCACGGTAAGTGAACTTCCTTCATAACTGTTCTCATTGATGACGATCGTATGACTTATCCCACTGTTCGATACATTCTTTTCAATCGTTACCTCTGCAGCAGAAACAGTCACCGGTAAAGCAAATAACACAGCACCAAGCGATACACTAATGGAGCGTTGAATCAACTTACTAGATAAGGGATACTTCCATTTAGACATAGACACTCTCCTTTTTTCTTTAAATTGGTTATGTTTACTTAATTATAGAAATTGATAAAAATTTGTATATAGTTCCAATTCCCTGAATAGATGCGAATAAGAGGGCTTTTTATGACAAGAAAGACCATTTTTTACTACAATATGGTTGTATTTACATACTAATAGGTCGAAAGATGTGATTTAGCAAAAGATGAGTATAACTAGGTTGACACATACTACGCAATGTAGTAGATTTTAATCACTACATTGCGTAGTGATTAAATATGTTCAATACTAGAAGTGAGAAGGTGAATATCGTGAAAGAAGTACAAAAGTTATCTGATACAGAAATGGAACTGATGGAGGTAATTTGGGAGTGTGAGCATCCGGTAACTTCAACCGAGTTATTGCAGATTTTCGCACAGAGAGGGAAGGAGTGGAAATCCCAGACAATCTCTACTTTCTTATCGAGACTCGTGGATAAAGGGGCTTTAACTGCAACGAGGCATGGTCGCATCAACTCCTATGTCCCCTCCCTTTCAGAGGCAGATTACAAGGTATGGGAGACCCAAAATATATTGAATGGATTATATCAGGGTTCCGTCAAGAATATGATCTCCGCGCTTTATGACGGTGACAAGCTTTCAGAGAAAGATATCGCAGAGTTAAAGCATTGGTTCTCCGAAAGGTAGGTGTGCGTACATATGAGTCAAATTCTCCAACTGCTGATCACGCTTACGGTTGCAGGTAGCACCATTACGGGTTGTATTCTGCTCTTACGCCTCGTTCCCTCTCTTGTCGTACCTACGAAATGGCGATACTTTTTAGGGAAAATGACTGTTTGGTTCTACATACTACCGATAGCCTTTATCTTGAAGGGGTTTATCGACGTCTTTCCTTCAAGGCCAGCTATGGATGGATATAGTAGTGGATTATCGAATGAGGTATTCATATCAACTTCAACCTCTTTGTATGATGAACTCCATAAGCTGTCTATTCCTGCTGAAGCTGCATGGATCGTACTCAGCTTTTGGGGGATCGGGGCTTTGCTATTTGCGAGTTGGCAGATCTACTGCTACAAGAAGTTTATACAAAACCTAAATGAAACCAGTTCACCCTCTTCACCAAACAACGAAGATTATAAACTGTTGTCTAACCTTAGGCAGGCGCTTGAGATAAAACCTCATGTGAACCTTGCCTATTGCTCTAACATTAAAAGCCCTGTTCTTGTTGGACTCTTGAAGCCAACGATTCTGCTACCCGCAAGCAGGGAACTAGATTTAGAGCTTCGCATGGTCCTTCACCACGAACTAATTCACCTCAAACGAAAAGATTTATGGGTGAAAATGCTTATGTTAGTTGTTAGTTGCCTGCACTGGTTCAATCCTTTGGTTCACTTGTTACGTAAAGACATTCATTTCTGGAGCGAAATAGCTTGTGATGAAGAAGTCGTTCGAGGTATGACATATGCCGAGCGAAAAAGATACGGTGAGACCATCTTGAATGTCATGATCGGAACACGGGATTTACCTGTCCGCTTCGCTGCTTCCTTATCTGGAAATGGCCAACAATTGAAGAGGAGATTAACGATGATGATGAATGTGAAGAAGCTTAAGAAACGCACTATATTTATGACGATCGCAGCACTGATTGTCATGGGTGCTATTGGGACATCCACCGCTGTATGGGCTGCAAAATTTTCGCCTGAAGTCAACCTATTCGGAGGTAAAGCATATGCAATCGAAGAAAAAGGGGGATCCCATTTTACAGATGGTTCCGAGTATGATTATTACTTTACCGCACTATCCCCTATTCAGCAAAAGAAAGTTACAAAAGAAATGGCTCAATATTATGTGGAGAATGGAAACGTGGTAGAATACTACGAAACAAATCCGGACAGCATTCCTTATGCTGACCTTACTCCAGAGCAACAGAAACAAGCTAAGAAGGAGATCGGCAAATACTCTCTTAAAGAGGTTAGAGAACTGGTTAACTAAATACATAACGATAATTTTGTGGGCTGCTCCCCGGTTCTTGTAACCTGAGGCAGTCCTATTTGTAGTTATTCGATAAGGAACACTACCCTTCAACTTTGAATTATAGGTATCTTCCCTCTTTCCTCGTGAATAGTATCACTTTTGTAATATTTAGTTCATATTGTGTTCTTATTCACATGCTAATCTGTCGTTAGATGATACGATTAAATTATATTATAAAGGAGAGATATCTTAATGAAGAAACTTTACTACACTTCCTTTTTCTATGCTGTTCTCGGGCTAATAGCAGGTATTTTTTATCGGGAAATTACGAAACATAGTGATTTTACGGGAAATACGGTATTAGTAGCGCTTCACACGCACATTCTCGTCCTCGGATTTATGTTCTTTATGATTGCTCTGATTCTAGCCAAGGTATTTCAAGTTCATGAGGCAAAATCCTTTGGTGCATGGTATATCGTCTACAACCTCGGCCTGTTGATTACGATTGGTGCTATGACAACTCGCGGTATGCTGCAATTGAATGGTGGAGACATTAGCTTCTTGCCTCACATCGCAGGTCTCGGTCATGCGATATTAGGCGCAGGTTTCATATGGCTGTTGATCCTTCTTGGCAAACGCGTTAAATAATTCAAATCATACCGCTGGGTTCATAACCTGGCGGTTTTTTCATGTAAATAATCTATGACTTCATATGTTAACAAATTGTAATATCTGGTGTTTATATATATGAAATGGATAATTGATCGATAACTATTGCATTTCGTGGTATTATTAATTTTCTGAAAGAAATTATAGAGTACTAGGTTCGGATGGTGGAAGTAATATTATGATGTATACAGACTGGTTTTATTGGCTTTTCGTGTTATTGGCCGTTGTGATCTACCATGTAAGTCCATTCCGCTTAAGACCCTTAGTTCTAGTGGCAGCAGGAGTCACTTTCTACTACTACTATGCCGGATCTTTTGTTATTTTGTTGCTTCTCGAAGCTATTATTGCATTCATACTAATTCAAATAGCTATCAAAAAAACCAACAGGTGGATTTACGCAGCAGCGATCATAGGTGTCATTCTTGTTCTCGGTTATTTTAAGTACAGTAATATGCTGATCACGACGATCAATGATTTACTATCTTTCGTTCATCAGCCGTTTCTGCCAAAAGCAGAAGACATCGTATTACCGCTCGGAATATCTTATTTCACATTTGAGTTAATTCATTATTTAGTTGAGCGCAAACGCGGAAACCTTCCTGAGCATAAGCCAGTAAGTTTTTTTTCGTTTCTCTTCTTCTTTCCCACGATGGTAGCAGGCC
Source organism: Paenibacillus sp. FW507-14B1B (assembly GCF_058781425.1). NCBI lineage: Bacteria > Bacillati > Bacillota > Bacilli > Caryophanales > Paenibacillaceae > Paenibacillus > Paenibacillus sp. FW507-14B1B. The sequence continues at coordinate 850,621 of NZ_JBYSWS010000001.1, forward strand.
CAATTAAACAATTCCAAATGTTCTATCCTCAATTGACGGCTCGCTTTCGTATGGATCATCTTATCACTGGCGTTACCCGAATCGGGATCGGTCTTTTTAAGAAGTTAGTATTAGCAGGTACCATCGATCTACTCGCACAACCTGTGTATTCCCAAGCTGGAATTGCGAATTCTGACATGGCGACGTTATGGATTTCGTTAATAGCCTATACCTTTGTCATTTACTTTGACTTCTCGGGTTATTCGGACATTGCGATCGGTACGGCTCGTTTATTCGGGATTGTTGTCCCTGAGAACTTCCGTTTCCCATATTTAGCTCGAAGTATCGCAGAGTTCTGGAATAGATGGCATATATCACTTGGTTCTTGGCTAACTCGGTATATTTACTTCCCACTTGGAGGTAGCCGAGTTCCTCCCCTACGCATTTATTTCAACTTAATGTGCACCATGACGGTCTCTGGCTTGTGGCACGGTGCAGCGTGGAATTTTGTATTATGGGGTATGTTCCACGGCGTCATGTTATGTGTTCATCGATTCTATTTGAAAGAGCTAAAACCTAAGCTGAAGCCGGTACCGAAATGGTTGAAACCAGGAACGACTTTGCTTGCAATCGGCGTGACTTTTTTCGGAGTGACTCTAAGCCGGGTATTCTTCGTTCTGCCCGTGATGGATGGCTGGGATTTGATGTTAAGACTGTTTGGTCTGAGATAAGGCTCAGAGAGTGAGGTAAAAGAAATAATGTTTAGCAAGCTTCCAATAAAAAGACTGCTGATTCTTATGGTCATCTTGGCCATCGTTGGATTAGCTATCGTCACCAAGTGGGCAGATACGATTGTGGAGGATGTCCGACAAGAAGTTGTTGAACATGCGGAGAAAAATCTTCGCGTTCCTCTATATGATTCCATCGTATATACACCAATATGGCTTGAATATTTACAGAAACAAAATTTTGATACACCCGTAATCGGTATGTTTGGTGCCTCCACCGTATATGGAACGACGGTTAAAGATGCGTGGAACACCCCCGCTGGCATCATACAGGTACACTTAGAGGACAAGCGCGTACTCAATCTTGGATTATCCGGCGCTCGTCTTGCAGAAACCTATGCCATTCTTTCTTCTATCATTGATAAAATAGATTATGTAGTCTATGAAATTAACTATGGGATATTGTCAGTCACTGATAACGATCCCTCGGTATCCATATACCCGACACTTATGAGTAAACTGGATCAGAATATTCCTAGACAGTGGCTTAATGAATTTAATCATAAAGATAAAGAATCAGTACCAAGTAATGTCCATGACACCCTAACGACCGGGCTTTTGAACCATTGGACCCTTTATCATGATCGAGATGTCATTAACTATCGATTCTTCAAGACTCGTACCACAACCGAATACCTCCGTCGAGAGGTCAAAAAAGTACGAGATGCCAAGCAAGGAATTGCAGCGACCTATATCCCGCCGTATCGTTCCTTTGATAAGCTCAAAGAACATCAGCAAGAAGAGATTGTGAAGCACTTTACTTCTCTGTACGCATGGGACGAACCCTTTGATAAGAGTAAGAGCTTCGGTCTGTTCCTGATGGAGAAGACGCTGGACCTTCTGGATGAGCATAAGAAAAAAGCGGTCTTCTATACCGCTCCACTGGATAAGCAAATGATTGATGAACATCATATGCTCAATTGGAATGATTACTACACCGTAATGGGAGCCTATCAGGAATTAATAGAGTCTCGCAATTATCCGTTCATCGAGTTCAACAAGGAAGAGAGCAATCTTATTCCTCATGAGTACTATCATGACGCATCCCATCTTATTGATGATGGAAGCACCATTTTCGGGGAAATTTTATATGAAAGGCTGAGATCATTTGGAATTACAGACACGCAGTAAGGAACAAGAGAGTCCTGAGGTTTATTCACTTGGCAAGCGAATTACTCGCGTGATGTATCTAAGTCTAGTCACAGTCGCGGGTGCCATCGCCATGATCTCCATAGTGTTAGGCATTTTATTCTTCTCGGGTGAGACGTCATCGTTTATTTATATGAATTTCTAAGTTATAAAAAAGGGAATCCCTTGCAGGTCTATGGACCTTTGGGATTCCCTTTTTCGAATAATTCTTATCGTGCCTGAGGAAAGTGACTATTGCTTGGGGACTGATGTAAGCCTCATTTGCCCCTTCTACTCCTGATCCATCCAAAGGCAACAGCTAATACAATGACAATAACAAGCCAATAAGCTATCCCAAAAGCTACACTCTCCCACCTATTTATTCATGCTAACACATCCGAAAGATGGCCAGTCAACTATCGTCTGGTTAAACATCATTATTTCTAATTCTTTTTTAGATGTTTTAAATACAAACGCGTTTCCGCCACAACGACCCCAGATAAAGCAAGTAATGCAATCAGGTTCGGCAGCGCCATCAGTCCGTTGACGATATCCGCAAGTACCCAGACAGCCTGTAGCTTAATAAACGCACCCACACCCACAAGTAAAACAAACACGATACGGTATGGCAAGATGGATTTGACACCAAATAAATAGACGATACAGCGTTCACCATAATAGTTCCAACCCAAAATCGTCGTAAAAGCGAACAAGACTAAACATAACATCAGGATCAGTGACCCCAGTGGCATCGCAGCATCAAATGCCGTCTGAGTCATCTCCGCACCGAGTGCTGCTCCATTCCAAACACCCGTTACAATTAGCGTCAAGCCAGTAAGCGTGCATACAATGAGTGTATCAATAAATGTACCCGTCATCGATATCAACCCTTGCTCTGCTGGCCATTTCACTTTAGCTGCAGCAGCGGCAATGGGTGCACTACCAAGGCCCGATTCATTCGAAAAGACACCTCTGGCAACCCCTGTCTGAATAGCCATCATAATGGTTGCACCTACGAAACCGCCACTTGCTGCGGTCGGATTGAATGCGCTCTGAAATACTAGCAGCAGTGCATCTGGAAGTTTGTTAGCAAACACAATCAGCACAACACAACTAGTTAGGATATATACAATCGCCATCATTGGGACAACTTTCGAAGTGACCTTCGATATGTTTTTAATTCCGCCCATGGTTACCAGAAGCGTCAACACAGTTATCACAATGGCTGTGGCTACAGTCGGTACCCCCAAGCTAGACTGTACAGAGGATACAATGGCATTAACTTGCGGGAATGTACCAATCCCGAATAATGCGACCAGCACACCGCTCACAGCAAAGAATATAGCAAGTGGTTTAAATCGTTTACCCAGACCTTGTTCAATATAGATCATCGGACCGCCTGACATTTGTCCATTCTCGTCAACCTTCCGGTACTTAACCGCAAGCACACCTTCTGCATATTTCGTAGCCATTCCAAAAAAAGCTGCAACCCACATCCAGAATAATGCACCCGGTCCACCGATCTGAATCGCTGTCGCGACACCGACAATATTCCCTGTTCCAATCGTAGCAGCTAGGGCAGTAGCCAACGCACCGAAACTGCTCACATCCCCCTGCCCTTCATTCTTCGAGGTAAATATTAATTTAAGTGCCAGCGGAAGCTTCAGCACCTGTAACAATCCGAGTCGAATGGTAAAATAGATGCCTGTCCCTACCAGCAATATAAGAAGCGGCGCCCCCCATACGAATTGATTCACACGACTTAACCACTGTTCTAACTGATCCATTTTCGAATCCCCTCTTCTTCATGATGTCGATGTGTCTAGAAGACACAAAAAGAGCCAAATCTATGGGATTTGACTCTGGGGACATTTTTGCAGAATAGCAAATACAACGATGAGTGAAAAATTTCACTTCGAATAACAATGCAATCTCTGCAATCCCTGTCCTTTTACCTGAGAGTTTGAACGTATGTATTACGTCTTGCCCCTTCGGTGCCCCGCTCGAGCGGAGTCTCTCCAGAGTTCTGTCCATATACGGTCCTGCTAGCGTCCAATCTTGCAGATTGGTGCGAACGCCTGAGAGTTTTGCCCCTTCGGCCAGACTACGGTCTGTCTCCCGTATACTTCATCCAGATTATGAAGTTGTATGTCATTTATTATAGAAAGTGATGGGTCATTCGGCAACGGAAATGATTTACAAATAGGGTGTGGGGGATGTGAAAGGGGGTGTTGTGAATAAATGATTACTCAAATTTAAATGAATAATGTTATGTTGTTATGTTGTCTTTAAGCAGTTTCGAATAATATTCTTGTAATCAAGATGTCCTACTAAACTGGATGTTTGTGCTTAAATATCTCTTTATAATCTATACCCCAGTCCAATTCCAAATTAAGAAACCAGGCTCAAATTTAGATCTGGTTTGATCTTGCGATACAGTTTTCATTTGTTCTATCATTATTTTATTTCCATTAGGTTGGTTTCTCCCATTTTATGCTCTCTATATTCTTGATTCACAAACTCGCGAGGCTTGCCGAGTAAGATGGACTTAGCCTCAGAGGGTCCAAGCCCGATTCACGCTTCCACCCAATATCTTTACACAGATTAAAGACTACTAGTGATTCCATGTAGAAGTATTGTTAGGAGATGTTGCTGACTCTTAGAAATTTCAGAAGAATCAATCCACTTGAAGAATTCGCTTCATTAATTCATCCTTAGCTATAAATCTAAATTTTGTACTTATATTTAAATATGGTTCATTTCCTAAACAAAAAAAAGATTCATTGATAGGATGAAATATGTACCACTTAGCTCCATCATCTTCAAAGTAAACTGGTTTGTTCGTTTGAACACTTGAGTTCAGTTTTTCAAAATCAAAAAATCTATATATTACTCTAGATATAGGAATCAAAGTTGTAAAAGTAATTAAACAATACATGATTAATACCGCTAACAATACTCCGAACGTTTCAGCTGTGGAAATACTCTCTCGGTAAACTTCAGAATATATTTGTGTTCCAATATAATACGTAGGTAGTAAGTAATATCCAAGTGAAGCTACAGCACATGATATAAATAAAATGATTTTGATTTTTTTAGATAAATGTCCAAATAAATCAAAAAACGTCTTTTCATTTATTTCTAATAGAGTCATTACAATTAGTAAAAAAATCACTAATATTATAACGGCAGCTAAGGCAATCCAACCGTTATACAAATATTTATATTTAAAAAACATCTCAGATATAAAGAACATTATCATTACAGTAGCCAAGCCTTCAAGGGTTAATTTAAAAATCTTTATTGATAATATTCTTTCTTTTGACAATATTTTTTGCTCAATTATTGAGGAGGTAAACATTGTAATTGGTTTTGTCCTTATTACTATTAAAAATAACGATACTACTAAACTGGGAACTCCAATCTTTGATAGAAAATCACTCATTAATGCTTCCATCTTTTCTCCTTTATAGCTTACTATATATTTTGACTAATTTTGATGTATCTACAAACCCGATTTCGCTTAAGGAAGGAATGAATTGAGTTTGACGGACTTATTTTTCTTTTTAGCATAATTTGCAATTGTAATAGGTAATTCACGCCCTCATTGAATTACTTAACCTTTTTGTATTTCTCAAGATTTTTTCCACCTTGGTCCAAACAAAAGAATCGAAACAGCGCTTAATCCTATGTTTTATGACAGTCTTCCAGACTACATATTTTCCATATTTAAGATACATCTATCATTCCTCTATCCACTATCTTAGAAATACACTATTATATAGTTCATTTCACAATAAACAACATCGTCCATGTATTTTTGGCTCTGTATTTTCTAAATTTATTATCTACTGCTGCGAAGATGCATGATGAAATAAAACTTGTTAAAATCCCTGCTAATAGTGGATGTTTCTCTAGAAAACTTAGATTTGCATCTTCTTTTATTTTTTCGAAATTAATTGATTTGTTTTCTTTAACATAATTTTGATTTACTGAGCCCGTATTAATCGTAGATATTGCATTGCTATTTTCAACTTTCACATGCTCTTCTGCTTTTCCAATTAAGCCACCAATATTCATCTCGCCCTGATTATTAAAATTAGAATACAGCTTATTTTCAATAACATATTGTATCTTCATATCTGCCTTCTCTTCCAAAACAATCACTACAATTACACCTAGTAGAGAAACTAGTAATAACAGAAAAAAAAGTTTCCCAAAAATACTGTTATTATTTATTACCCCTTCACTTTTTTCGTTTTTATTTCCATCTTGATTATAATTAACCATGATAATCCCCTTAACTGATTCTTTTGTTGCGGAATGTATTGCTAATAACGTTCTCACATGATGCCTTCCGAACACTAGATATATCTAGCGGCTCTGAGGAATTACACCCAGCGATTAAATATAATATTTTAAGCTGACTGTCGATTTCCAAATTTCTTAACCTTACTTACTTTTATTCTTTCTAGATTTCATGCTTTTTCTCTGTCCTCTTTCCTCTTTCCTCTTTCCTCTTCTCAAATTTTACACTCGCACTGTCCAAAACATTATTGAGCTTCCTGTTCCCAGGGTCTCATCCATAAGAGGAGTGATCCTAAAGCTTTAACCTCTTATATATATTTTTAACATCTTTTCTCCTTTAGGGTAAACAAAAAGAGTCGAAATTACTTTCACTCAATTCATAATCTTTTAAGCTTTTTTGTGCCTATCAGGATGAATATAACTTTTGTGAATCTAATCCGAAACTCTGGCAAACCAAGGAGCGCTAAAGACACTACGTAGATAGGATGTTATAGATAGGATGTTATTAGAATGTATAGGTTTCTTTAAATACTAGCTTTTATTTATATGGTTATTCAATCTATACATGCATTTCTTTTTTTAACCTTAAAGTCTCATTCTCAATTAATTTATGGAAATAGTGGTTCGGATCCACTCCGAAATCCGGTTTTACTCTAGCTCCCTGGTTTTCTTTTATTAGTTCAACAATTTTCTTGGAGTCGCTTCTTGAAAACACTGTTTCAATTAAACCTCCCACTCCACCTTCACCATAAGTATTAATAAAAATAGTCTTTAAAAGTACATCATTCGTTGCGAACATAAATATCTCATCAATAGTTTCTTCGGTATAATGAAAACAACTCCAATTTGATAAATAATTCAGATCCCAAGCTTGATTTTTACATCCAATTATTATTTTGTTAATATCGTTGCTACCAGAATTTTTTGGAGCTTTTATACCCGGCTGATTTGTAAATAGCATTGCTACATATGCTATAGTGCTCTCAGAAATTAACAAGTTTTTATAGTTCCATTTTAGAAATTCAATCATTTTTTCTATTGGCGATAAATCACGCTGCTTTTGTAGATATACTAAATGAAGCATTTCTGCGATATGCATAAGAAAGTGATGGTCTTCCGTGTTATAAATTATTTCATTAATATATGGATCAACAGGCAATGAACAAATTGGAATACTGTTTATTTCTCCTTCAGCCAGTCTAAGCCATATCATGCTATGGTAGTAATCAAAAATATTATTAAACTCTTGTAGTTCTTTTTTGGGTTCGACACTATCGTTAATTTTTGTTCCATACTCCAATAGAGCTAGACCCGCACTAGCAGAAAAATCATTCATAATAATCCATGTCATCAATAGTGCAATTTTACGCATTTCTGTATCATCTTTAAGAAAACCATCACGAGCAAGTTTTAGTAGTCCACTCAAGAGATTTCTATCTAATAAAACTATAATCTTTTTATTGTAGTTTATTAATTCCTGATAACTAGATGCTCCCTCAGGAGAATATTTTGGATGAAATATTAGTTGCATCTCACATATTGTCTCCCAGATATACTCAACTTCATCGTCCTCCATCACTAAAAAACTCATGCGTACCTCCAATTTATTTTATTAAATGCAGTATTGATTTAATGAACTCGTTTTTTCCTGACTTTCTTATAACCTTCTTTTATTCAGAAACCCGAGAGGCTTAAGGTCCGCCAGGACCGGGTGGCTCTACCACCTAGCCTCGCGAGGTTGTCTGCCTGAATCCACTTCCCCGAATCGCCTTGGGCAGACCAAGGGTGCCCGCCTCTAGACGTGCGAATACATTGTTATATGCTATCTTAGCCTTCCCGAGTAGCTCCTAGATCTAATTAAATACAACTATTTTTTAAGATATTTATTCTTTAACATCTCATTTCTTTTAGTTATAATATTCTGTTTAATCGTTTTTCTTCTTTCTATTTCATTAAATATCCTAAGAAGTTTGCCGTGCCGGCTAATAAATATTCCAACAAAGATAATAACAGCGAATGTTAATAACGCTTGTAATATCAAATAGAAATTAACAGTAGTAGTAGCATTTTCTTCCATCCCAACAGTTACGCTTGTATTATAAAATGTAAACAAAACAGTAAATATTGATCCAAAGATACTAAACTGTTTTAATTGTTCTAATTGAAATTTTACTTTCTGCTCTAGTCTTAATAAGTCCTCATACGAGTAGTTCTGAAGTTTTTTTGTCCCATATTTAATTATGTATTTTACTTCTCCTATTATTTGAACTTTTTTCTTCATAGTTTTTCTCCTGATATTTTCAATAGATTATTTTTGCAGGGATCGCATATAACGTCTTATCTATGAACTTCGCAAACACCACATCACAGATGAAACCACGAAGTTCAGGAATACTCATTCAACTGAATATCACCCAACTCACATTTGGTTCTTTATACCTATCATACCATAATCTTTATACCTAGATCATCATAATTCAAATGTCATATTTATAACCTTCTTATCTTCTCATCTCACAACCACTCATGTAAAATACTGGTGAAACCATTCCCCCTTCCATGCGTACTCAATCTTTAGATATAACGCGCTTCGCGAAAGGAGCTCACGGGCGCATGATTAAACAATGGATTACCTCCAAACCATTCAAGCTCTCCACCATTCTGACCACAGTCGTCTTGATCACTGTAAGTGTTCTAATGATCTCCTTTGCACTCTCATACTTCTCTCAATCCGTTTTCTATGTAAACGATGAGAAATACAAGAAAACCATCGAACAACCAAACCTGATCACTTACCAATCTAGGAACGGACCTTCAATTGAGGTGATCCCTAGTAATGATGTCCAAGTTGTACGCATTAATAATGAGGACTATACAATTACCAGGAAGGAAGACATAAATGGCTCCATATTTCATGTGAATTATCCCAATGGCGAGAAGTACACAGTAGTAGACCATTCGGGTACGATGCTTAGTTATGATGAGAACGGCGAGATGGTATCTTTCATCACTATTAATGCCTATGCCGGAAATGGAACCAAACTCTTGAACAATGCTGGTGAAGAAGAAGAAATATCATTCTATCCTGGTTCGTTAGTGGAAGCAGCTTATCCAGCGTACCATATGAAGCAAGGAACCCAGCCATTGTACTGGATTGCCGTATTTTTACTGGTATTAGGTTGGTGTTGGTACCGGTATAAGAAAGTCCAAAACTTTTTATTTTATATCAATCCACGCTATTCATGGCAAGATGATGAACCGAATGATTTTCATTATTTTATCTGTAAGTTTCTCGGCATACTAATGATGGTAGGCGCACTGCCGGTATTTCTGGAATCATTGTAATTTGCAAAAAACACAATGAAACCCTGATCCTTTCATAAAGGACAGGGTTTCCCTACATAATAAGCGACCTTGCACGGGTGCTAAGGCTTCTTTTTAATAGACAATCCAAGAAATAATGATAAACTGCACAGCCCCGATAATCTCCATAATACCTACCTTCATCGGACGCATCGTTTTTCCGGAGAATAAGAATGTACGAATCAGTGGGAATATAAAGGGCAAGATCATCCAAGGTTGACCTAATAGAATAGGGACGCTCAGAATAACGATGTGATAAATCTGACTGACTCTCTTCCAAGTAGGATTCTTCTTCTCCCGAAATACCGTCTTCACAAAGAACGCAGTTCCCATGAAATACACCAAATTGTAGAGAACAATCGTCAGCATTTCAAAATTCCATCCTCCGTCACCATACAGATAAGATGCAGCCCCGCCCAGTGAGAAGATCAGAATAGCGCAAAAATCATTCAAAATCGCTCTTTCAGATTTACGTTTTACATGCCATATGTTTAGGCTCAATAGTATGATGAATGGAATTCCGAAATAGAACAATTGCGGTTTGACGATCAACGGATAGATGACTGCAGCTAAACCTATGACTCCATAAATTGCAAAGAACTTCAGCAAATGATTGCGCTGCTTCTTTCTTTTTAATGCTTGCAATAAAGGATATGAAGCAAGATATAAAAATAACCATGCTATAAATAATAGGATATGACTCCAGCGCGGTGTTCCCGCTAGCACTCCGAATAGAAACGGTACGCTAACCATAGCCCATCCCCCATGTTCATGAGGAAGTACGATTTTCTTGTTGTTCATTACCTTATAAATCCTCCACTCCAACCAACAACTTTACAGTCATTGATAATCTTTCTCAGTTAATTATATCATCCAAAATCACTCACTTCGCACCTAGAATTGTGAACAAAGTTTTACTTTCAGTTATAGTTTGAGCATTAATTTTTTCTAGTCATCGTGTTATTATTGCTGTGTTACGCTTCATTCTCATCAGTTACTACATACACTAATTCATGTTGTTGCAACACCTCTTGGCCACCAGCATTCATAGAGTAATCCGTTTCCACGGATAATAAACGCTGGGCTTCATCCATAAGTCCCATGCTGTTCATGGCATCAACAACTACTCTATTTAATTCAGGTTCCTGCGGCAGCACGTGATTTTGTTGAATATCTCTGAACACAGCAAGTCGGGAAGCGAATGGTGCACTGTCCAAGAATTCCTGTAAAGATATCACGTTAAGATCTTTATTTTTGTCGATATTAAACGATATATGCTTCTCCCCTTCTAATAATGGATGAACAATCCCTAAACCATCCTGTGTTGAGATTCTAACCCTCTCTTGCCGTTTATTACGGACATCCTGAATATAATGATAAGGTTTGTCTATTTCAGGCATGTAAATGTTATCGCTTATCCAAGTCAATATGTTCTCTTGTACTAACTTATCGTTTTCTGAAGGAGGATATAACGAATTTTCACTTTCCTCATCCCATTGTTGCCTTGCCATTATATAATCTTTCTCAGACTCAAACTCATTATAAAATAATGCTGAATCTGAACCATTCACCCTAAGGAACTCCGCTAGATTGTTAGCAACAATGCGAGTGGGTCGGTCAAAATCCATAGGAGAAACGCACACAATTGGAGCGGTCTCAAGATTATCTACTGAACCATAATCCGTCAAGAATCCGTAATGAATTCCATCGCAACCCGAGTTTCCGAACACGACAACATCACTAGGTGTATTGAAATAGCGAAAATTATCTAGCGAGAGATAAAAATTCATCCCTAGATAGAAATGTTCTTGATCATCAAGTTCCTCCTGTAAAAGCATTACTCTTTGAAGCGTTGGTGGTATGTCATATTTTCCAAAGTTTACATTCATTTCCGATCCCCCTTCTTATATAATCCCCAATTTCTATTTATACTAAATTCCTAATATGATGATCTCACCCTTTTCGTTTAAGCTTCTAAATTTAAATTCTCCAGGAGCCTTTAATTCACGATAAGCAGCTGCAAAACCATCCTCTAATACTAATTCGATATATATCGTGGAGTTTTCTTTTATTTCATCTAAATCATTTAAACTTTCATTACTGTCGGAATCCTCATTACTTACAATGACCTTTGTTATTTCATTGTTATCTGTCGCAACTGCTATTACCGTATCATACAACTTGTTGGAGTTGATCTTGGCATGCCATGTTCGATTTATACTTGTCTCATTCCCTTTCAAGGGTGTAACTGGATCTAACTCAGAAATAACAGACGCACGATGTAAAACACCCCATTTTTTCTCTATTAAAGTGGCATAATCTCTATGATCTGATCTCAAAATCACTACCTTTTTATTATCATATGTTTTGGAGTACATCCATTCACCATTCTCAGAAGGATACAAATTATGGATAGCATCTCTTTCGCTAATTGAGTAATTTGATTGGTTAAAAATATAAACAATCAATAACAGGAAGGAAAATAACACTACAAATACTCTCAGGAATTTTCTCTTCATTACCTATTTAAGCTCCTCTCCTTACAAAACACCTTTCCGTTATTTGAGCCTATGCATATCTTCCATTGAATTAGCTAATATAATATAAATTAAGATCGATACGGGTAATGTAACTAGGAAAATCAATCTAATACTAAATGCAGATATACCTACAAAATCCGCGATACCACCACATACTCCTAGGATAGATTTATGTTTTTGACTTTTTTTCATGGTTCTCATAATGCACCTCCTGTTTCAATAAAAAGAGTATTCCCGTCTGAAGCGCGAAGCTTCATAGTTTAAACGACATATTTTTCTATTATGTTACCATAAATACAAAAAAGACCAAGTGCGCGAACACTTGATCTCTACTTCAACATCAATGGTTCATTTAAAACATCTAACTTGGAACGATCAGTATTCTAACTTATATACGACTTCCCCATCGATTACTCGGCCATCTGCAATAAATCCTAATTGTTCATATAATTGCTGCGCCCAGATGTTTTCAGGTTCAAAACTTATGTAAATGACCCGATGTTGTGTATCTTCCTTAATTTTCTCAATAACTAACTCCATCGCAGCTTTCCCATAACCTTTTGACTGATACTTAGCATCTATCATTAATCGGTAAATCCAATATTCCTGATCCTCATGATCCATGCAATACATTGTGAATCCGACCAGTTCATCATTGTGATAAATAGCTAAGCATTCACATTCTGGAAATGCCTTCGCTTGTGCGAGCGAGAACACATTTGTTGCCACAAACTTATTCTGTTCTTCGGATACTTTCAACTTAATGACATCAAAAAAATTATGTCGATCTATTTCTTTAAATGCGACCATAGATACTCCCCCGCCTTTATCTTTTTGTCATTCTAGTATGATTAGATAATATTCAGAGTTTATGATTCAAAATTATTGTTAATCCAATATCTTTGAATTACGACTCCGTCTACTATATCTTCGGAATCTAGACTTCCATTATTTCTTAAGATAGTCCTCGCTGATCCAACATTATCTTTATCGCATGTTACTAAGACTCTTCTAATTTCTAGTGATCTAGCTTTTTCTAATGCCAAGCTTAATAATTGAGAAGCATATCCTTTCTTTCGCTCACTAGGTCTTATACCGTAACCAATATGCCCACCCATTTTAAGTAGTTGTTCGTTTAGTTCATGCCTTATATTGGTTGCACCAAGTACTCTTCCTTCATTATTCACTAATAAAAAAGTCGAACTATTTACTTTGTTCTCTCCTCGATCTTTATTCGTTTTTAATTTATGTATCTCTTCTAGAAACAAATCAAAATTACTGCAATCAAATCTCAATATAAATGGAATCATTCTCTCACCCGTATTACTCCATTCATTAATCATGTCTAGATACTCATCTCGATATTCTAAAGAAGGTTCGATAAGCTTCAAATGATTCATTTATGGTCTCCCCCTCACTTTGATAGCTCTATTCTTCTGATCCTTATTTTTTATCCACTTTTCTTATGATACCATCATGGAAGATCTCGATTACATATTTACTAGGTTTATACAACCATACATCTGATGTTACGCTAGAGAGTTCCTCTATATGTGTAAATGCATTCCTAATGGTTGTTTGTATCACTGGATCATCACCATGACTCCATAAGATATATACATCATCATCTTGGATTCCACTGAATACCTCTAATCTTGTCACCTCTTCGATATTTATTTCTTCATATGTATACTTTGTCCATTCTATACGTCCATAAAAGGTAACTTCATATTCATTAGTAAAGTTATTATATATTTCCTTAGTCTTGTCTGGACTAAAAATAATAGTATTGTCCCCAAGAGCTTCTATACATTCAATAAATAAAGTACTTGGATTGTACTTTTGATTCATTAATGATTGTCTATCTAGTAGTATTTTAAGCCTTTGACTTCTAGTTTTAGCATTCATCCGTTGATAACGCTTCTGTATTCACGCCATCCATCCCCCTTAGATAGCTCGTTAGTACAATGGGTTCTCAGTATTAATACCCCGCCCACAAACCGTAATTATACTTACTGAAATCCAACTTATGATTTATTTTTGATTGAAAGAAATCCTTATGATCTATTGTTATCTCAAAATATCCGAAAACAGGATGCTCATCTGATAAACTAAATATATGTCGATATTCTTTTATTGGCACATTTTTGATTTCCTCTTCACCAATAACGATTGGTACCTCTGCACCTACTTCACTCCATTGAATCAACCTTGTTGTGTCTGTTTCCTCAAAGAAATAGGGAGAAGTACATTCCTCCACAAATAATCCCCTTTTCGTTGCAAACTCAATTGCTTTACAAGAATGATGGCTACTTCCGATGTACATATAATAATCCCAACCAAAATGTACAAAGAAGTTATCCTTGGAATAAAGCTGAAATCCGATATAATTTCTTAATCTCATCTTACAAAGTGTACGAATTTCATTTATGTTAATAATCATGTCTTCTTTTATTTTGATCTCGCTAAATTCTAGCTCGTATAAGACAGACTCTTCATCTTCTTGTGACATCGATCTATTTGACACTACTTGAATAACTCGTAGAGTATCTTGTCTTATTTCCTTTAAAAACTCTATTATTGTCTCTACATATGCGTTTTCCACGTAAAGATATTTCTCGAATGTAAATAAATCACCATTTATTATTTTTCCGATTTCGGATGGGCAAGTCCATTCATCTAATAAATAATGTCCATGCTCATTTCTGAAATCTGGATTATATTTTGTGATCCTCCATTGATGTTTCATTTTACCTCCTTAATACAAATACCTATCTCTACATACATTTATGGTTTATATTAGAAATAGTCATTATTTTTGTTTACAGTTTTTTCTTGTTAACGGAGGTGGGAAATCTATGTTTAAAAGAAGAAGAAATAGAAACATCACAGGTATTATTGTGGCCAAAATTTACTGTATTGTCCTATTCGAGATATTAATAGATGCCCCCCTGGCGAAGCTCCAAATAATCCGCCTTGGGCGTATCCAATGATTCCACTTGGAGCTATTGCAATTACCTCTCTCTTTGATTATGTGATTAAGTTCGATTTTTTCAAGAGAAAGAAAAAGTGAAGATAATGAACTTATCGTTAAGTAAATTCCACCCTTTGTTGCTATACTTAATACTATTTGTTTTTACTCATTTTCTTCATATGAACTAGATTTATAATGCAAATGTTAACTAAAAACAATAGAGCAACCAGTATTCCAAAAATAGTGAATGGAAAAACTTCTTTGTAATTTAGCGCTTTCCCTGTGGACATTGCATAAAAATAAAGCAATGTTCCAGAAAAACCGCCTCCAGCATAAAGAATAATAATAGTAGTCACATAAAGAGGTTTACTCTTGATTTTATAACGAGTAAGTAACAGCTCAAATAATAGCGAAAGTGGTAGCCCGATTATGAATATTGGAGGAGTACTATAAATAAAAAAAACAATAAAATAAAAACCAAATCCATATGATTCATTCATGAAAAGAATACTTGCAAGAAATGTAGAGATAAGGGATGTAAGAACCGAAGCAACTATACTTCTTGAAATAATTGATATCATATTATGCTCCCAATTAAATTGTTCATTGGTTTTCCACATAACTTAGCCTACGCTACCGGGACCGATAAACTTAGCCTCACAGGGTTGTGAGTTGTGGACACTTCTCCACCTGCCATTTCTTGTGAACCAAGGACCGAACAGAATCAGCGTAAAAACATTGTTGGATAATGCCAAAAGACTCATTGGATAAGCTCTTAAATGTATTCAAATTATTCAATTCTTATTTCGTTTAATTACAAATGCTTTATCCGTTCTAACGAACCCAATCTTTTCGTAAAATCCTACCGCTTTAGGAGCTGAGGTTAAAATGTATTGAATTTCTTCTTCTCCTAATCTTCCCCTTAATATTCTTACTAGTTCTTTACCGATTCCTAGGCCTTGATAGTCTTTATCTACAGCAATATCTGATATATAGCAGCAATAAGAATAGTCTGTGATTGCCCTTAAGAGTCCAATAAGTCTTTCGCCATCCCTTACCGTAATAATTTCATCAGCATTATCGATCATTCTCCGAATTCGATCAATATCACCAACTGGTCTCCTGATTCCAGATCTATTAAAGACTTCTTCCACTTCTTTGACACTACAGCAGTCATTAGTTTTATATTCTATTCTCAAAGTTTATACCTCACAAAATATATGATTTCTGCGATTTCATCTAACGTCACCTTATTCGCGACATACCACCGATCTATGCGACCAATAGCATAGCCGCGATGCAGTTCGTATGTGCGGATATATCCGCCTGATCCTACTTCCACTCCTTTCCTTATCATACCAAATCTTATAGTCCTAGTTCATAAAAATCTCACTATCCCTTCCTCGTGCCTTTCCTGGACTTATCCCCTCACTTGGAAATATTAGTGAAACCAGTTCCCTACGCCCCTCGTATTCAACTTAAATCAATGATCCACTTCATGAAAGGAGCACCCTTAAACATGATCCAACGCTCACACGCCTCCAAACCGTTCAAGTTCGCCACCATTTTGACCATCGCAATCTTGGGAATCATTGGCGTCATCCTCTTCTCCTTCGCAAGCTCTTACTTCTCTCAATCTGTTTTTTATGCAGACGGTGAAAAGTACAAGAAAGCTAGCGAACATAACGGTATAATCACTTACGAATCTAGAAGAGGTCCTATAATCGACATAGTTCCTAGAGACGATACACGAGTTGTCGTTATTAATGAAGAAGAATACTTAATTAGCACGATCAACAATACGGAAGGCACAGTATTTCATATTACATATCCGAACGGGAACTGGTACAGGGTTGAGGGGCAACCCCATCGAATGACCACCTATGACGCGGATGGCCACTACGTGACTCAGGGAACCGTTTATATGGGTAATAAGAGGATTTTGAGCGATGGAGAAGAATTGTACCATCCCCGTTCACTTGTCCAAGCAGCTTACCCTGAATACCATGAGAAGCAGGGAACTCCTGCATTCTATTGGTTAGCAATACTCCTGTTCATTTATGGCTGGTGCGGATTTCGATACGAGAAGTTTCAGTATTTCTTATTTATCCTTTCACTTAAATGGATATGGACGAATGACCATGAGCCTAGCGACTTCTATTACTTTATGTGCAAACTAGGCGGCATTATGGCGATGATTGGATCTATTCCGCTTTTGATCAAATCATTATAAACTCCACTTTTTACACGGAACAACCAACATACCAAAAAGACACTAACCCACCAGTCAGTGTCTTTCCCTTCGTTACTTCCTTAACTATGATAAATATCTTTCCTTTAATACATTCAGATGATGGAGCTCATGCCCTGCAATTATATAAGCCACTGCACTAGCTGATATCTTATTATCGTTCGCAATTCCAGTTTGCTCCCATGCTTCCTCAGCAAGCCCTCTCACTAAGCTCAGGGATGAACTCCTCACGGTCCTATATTCCTCAAGCAGACTATCCATAGAGCGTTTCTCATAAAATGCATGGTCCACATAGAAATTTTCTTCAAACCCAGCAAGTGGTGTCTGGTCTCCTCTAGCGATACGCAGCAATCGATAACTCATGATCCGTTCTGTATCAATCATATGTCCTAATACTTCTTTAATACTCCACTTCCCAGGAGCATAGCGGTAATCCACCTGTGTGTCCGTAAGCGATGAGATCAGATTATAAGTAAACTGTTGCTGTTCGAGAAGAATCTCTTGCAAATTGCCATCCGGTACTAATCCTACATACGTTTGATAATATGCAGGATAATCCGTTTGTGATGGTCGTTCCAACATCTCATATCCCTCCGTCATAATCCACTGTAGATGGACAATTATTGTAGTTAAACTAACATAAATTCACTCTAAAAGTCTACAGAACATCTTCTCACCAAGTAAGGAATTGACCTAGGAATAAACATTATTTATACTACTCCTATGTAAAATATAGGGAAGTGAACCAGATGAATGAAATAAAAATCGACACGGTTACACTTGATAGTGCCGTGAAAATGATTAAACTGACGTATTCCCTTGAACTATGGGAGCAATTAATAGATTTATCCAATAAACTATACATAAGAGCCAACCATATCTATAAGAATAGATTCACGAAACCGATTAGAGTACTAGCTGAAAGACCGCTTGTTTACTATTATGGCTATAGTCTATTGATGAAAGGTCACGGGTATAAAGAACTCGGAAGCTATGATAAAGCTCTACAATGCATTGATCGTTATTCCAATTTGTACTGGTTTGAAGAAGATTTCAACGAAGATGACATAAGAGAAGTTCAATATTTTCAGTATATTTCCGAACCAAATCGATTCGAAATTCACCTCCTGTCAGGTGACTTTAATTCGTTAGATGCCTATGTAGATTATCTCGCTCGTAACCGCAATGAACTTTTACCTGGATTGATTTCTATTCTAAAAGCAGCTAACAACCATAATTACAATATCGATTCGATTATTAATCGTTTCTCTCACGATATCATTTTCTCTGTGGGACACGCCTCTCAAGATGTTATTAATACGGCTTACTACCAATCCTTCTTACAACAAATTATAGATTACAAAATAAATCATTTCGAACATCACTCAGCCATCGATTATACATTTCAATTATTGTTCTACGCTCATAAAGCAGCAAATGATGGATTATATAAGCATGCTATCGTGTGCTTCGAATCGTTACGAGAATACGCTACACCTGTACAACTCACTGTATTTAAGGAACATATCACAAGCATCATGGGGAAGGTATTAATATGATCGAATATAACAGGAGATTGAACTTAGCTAAACTTTATGACTGTGAGAATAAAGAAACGTGCATTGAATTTGAATTCATATATCACATTCCAGGTGAATTAGAAGGAAGTAGATTTTACCTTCGATATTTCAAAGATTCTGTTCTGAGCAGAGAAGTCTCTGTTGGGTGGACTCTTAAACAATTTGCTTACGAGTTAAAGTATTGCCTAAATACCGCTCCTAAAATATAAAATAAAAAAGCAGGTGTCCTCACAAAACGCGAGGATACCTGCTTATCTACAACTTAATTAAAAAACTCCCCTTGGTCGACTGAGCCTAAGATATGGGCTGCTGAACGCATAGGATGGTTTACCGCTATATCGGTAACAATCCGATCTATATGATCATAGACTTCACGCGGTGCTTTTATAGACTCAAGCACTTTGATAGGCGTATCAACATCAGCAACATTCAAATGAATCGAACCACAGCCGAACATTCGCTGCCAGAATGGTAACTTGATACTCTTATCAAGCACCTTATAAAAATCCAACTCATCCTCCGCTAAATTAAGGAAGCCTCTTCTTGTGACCAGTCTTTTCTCATATACAAAATATTTAGTGAATGAAAGCGGTAAGCCGAAGATGGTACACTTTCTTCCTGACCATATTAAAGCCCCTCTAGTGGTAGATCCTTGATTTGACACTATTTTGCCCTCCATTAAAAAACGAGTAAATAACATATTTTAATACGTTCATGATTGTATCATGTTTCAGTTTCTAACAAATTACATGATTTATCCAGAACATTTTGTACCTTTCCTCTTCTACTTACCTCCTTGTAACAAGTTCTCCACTTTTTTGATCGGTTTGCTGTTCGAAATATTCTTCACAGAGTTGTAAGTAAATTGAAATGAATATATACAATATACATACATAATAGTTAAATATTGTTGCATTTAATGCAGACAATGAAAGGATTGTAAGGAAGTTAAACTACATTTTGAAAGGTGGCTTGGAATGAGAAAAAAATTCATTAACAAACTAGTGGTTATGGTGATGAGTGCACTACTAGTAACACTCCCATTAATGCCGCTCAGCTCTTACGCAGCAACAAATGTTAGTGTGAATTGGAATGATGTGAAACAAGAAATTGACGGCTTCGGGGTCTCTCAAGCAGGATGGTCTGATGCCATTTATGATCTTCAGGAACCAGCCCGCAGTGAGATCATGGATTTATTGTTTCGTGACGATATAGGAATTGGAATCTCCATCTTCAGAGGCGCTTTGTTCCCGCAGTTTAACCCTGCACCTGGTCAATTCGATTTCAATGCAAGGCCAGATCAAGTCTGGGTGATGCAGCAAGCAAAAGCCAGAGGCGTTGATAAATTAGTTGCAAGTACTTGGAGTCCTCCAGCTTGGATGAAAACGAACAACTCCACAACGAATGGTGGATACTTAAAACAAGCTAATTATGACGATTATGCGCTGCTGATGGCGAAATTCATTAAAGAATATAAGCTGCAATTCGATCTTGATCTCTATGCTGTCTCCATTGCCAACGAACCTAACTCCATGACTTTCCTTACGTGGGACTCCAGTGAGTGGAACTCAACCAATTTCCAAGTATTCTTAAAGAATCACTTGAAGCAAGCGATGATTAATGAAGGGGTCCAATCTGCAAAAGTTATTGCTGGTGAATCGTCTTGGTGGTCCGAAGATCTAATCAAGGATTCATTAAATGATCCCGCTTCTGCAGAAAGAATCGATATTGTCGGAGGACACAATTACCCGATACCTATCATCAACACAGAGATGCCGACAACCCCATTCTCGACTGCCATCTCCAAAGGCAAAAAAGTGTGGATGACAGAGGTCTCCAAGGTTGACTCTTACGATCCAGGTATGGGATCAGGCCTCAAATTTGCGAAACAGACACATAATTTTATGACCAAAGCCAACGTCAATGCGTGGATGTATTGGACAGGTGCGATTCCTGGTAATAATGATGAAGGTCTTATCAATGTCGATAAAGCCTCGAGTACTTACGCGTTGACCAAACGTTTCTATACTTTCGGGAACTTCAGCAAGTTCATTAAACCGGGCTACGTGCGGATCGGGGCACCAGATACTCCGAAGTTCGGCGTATATACCTCAGCCTATAAAGATCCAGCTACCGGAAAATTCACGATCGTTGCCATTAACGATAATAATTCGAATGCAGAGCTCGACTTCTCACCTAACGGCTTTACCTCAGGACATCTAACCCCATTCACGACCAATGATAGTTCCGCTTTAACTCAAGGATCAGCGATTCCTTTAGTAAACGGAAAGTTCCAAGTCGTTATCCCACCAAAAAGCGTGGTCACTTATGTTGGTGAGAATGGCTCTTTGTAATAGTCACATCCATTCCATGATTTCTTATACATCTACTGAATCAATCTAATAACGAAAAAGCCCTTGGAATAAATTCCAAGGGCTTTCTTCAAGCTTAATGCTCATACGAATGAGCAAACGCAGCTCAATTTAATACAAATGAAACTCCTGCTTCATAAGAGAAAACTCTCGGCTTTCTTCACGAAACTGCTCTAGCAGCTTTGGTACATCTACCTGATCGTTACGATACATATTATCCCCACCGAGCAGATCAATAAATGGCCTTGATCCCTCCTTTAGCGGAGGCAAAAACGAAAATTTGTCATAGTTATTCTTAATTGTATACATTAAAGTCACACCGGTATCCAGCGGTCTAAGCGCTTTCTGGTCTGTGATATGAATCTGCACACCGTGACATAACTCTCCCTGGAACTTGGAGAATGTTGGCTTGAAATAGACTGGACGAAACACTACCCCCGGCAATCGATGATCGTTCATCTCATCTGCTAACTTCTCAGCCTCGATAAAAGGCGACCCAATCATCTCGAACGGTGCCGTCGTCCCTCTTCCTTCGGAAAGATTCGTCCCTTCGAATAGACAGGTCCCAGGATAGAGAAGTGCAGAATCAAACCGAGGTAGACCCATGGAAGGCATGATCCACGGCCGCCCGGTATCCGTAAATAGCATGCTCCGATTCCAGCCCTCACACGCTACGACATGTAACTTCCCATTCCAGTTCATCTGTTCATTTGCCATTCGTGCAATCTCACCAGCTGTTAAGCCATATCGTACTGCCAGTGGATAATTACCGACAAATGACTGATAGCCATCCTTCAATACGTTCCCTTCCACCGTAATTCCATCCAGCGGATTGATCCGATCAAGTACGACCATTTCCTTGCCCGCTTTCGCACAATCTTCAAGAGCGTAGAGCATCGTATAAATAAATGTATAATACCGTGCGCCCACATCCTGTATGTCATAAACAACCACGTCTACTTCATCCAGCATTTCAGAAGTAAGGCGCTTAGAATCTTTACGATACAGGCTATGAACCGGTACACCTGTAATCGGATCCATGTATGTATCTACCATAGCCCCTGCAGCCAGATCCCCGCGCACACCATGTTCGGGCGAGAACAGCGCCACTAAATTATAATTTTCATGCAATATTTGAATCGTGGATACAAATTTATGATTCAGTCCTGTCGGTGACGTGATAAGTCCAATTCGCTTTCCTTGAAATAAATGCGCGTAGTCTAAAATTCGATCAATTCCATTACGGATCATCGTTACCTCCTTAAACGTATGTCATCTAGAAAAAGACCGTAACAAAATTATTGTTACAGTCATTGATCGTGTTAAAGCTCACCTTTCAAGACACGTTTACTTTCTTCTGGAATCATGAATGTTTCCGCATACTCTTTTCTCGCTTCAATACCTCGTACTCTAGCCAGATGCTTGTAGTACTCTAGATATGGGAATGACTTACTGCTCGTGACGAACCAATGCTGAGACACAGCCTTTACCCACAGATCGAATGCTTCCTTGGAAAAGTCTACATACACGTAGGGCTTATAATCAACCGCATCCTCCCAATTCTCCGCATAATAAAGACGAGAGGCGAAGAATGCAGGAAGCTCACGCTCGAATGAAGGCAGGCCGGCATAGAACCTGGCATCGTTCACGATCCGATGTGTTGTCATATGGTCTTTGTGCATACTGTTCTTCCAGTGCGTAATGATGACATTTGGGCGCACTCTGCGAATCACATCACACACGGCCCAGCGGTTATCTTCATCGTCCTTCAGTTCCCCATCTGGTGTGTCGAACACGATCGATTCTCCGCCTAACATTTCTGCAAAAGCTTTCGCTTCCCGCACCTTCTGCTCTCGGTACTCAGCCATATCCTGTCCAGCAGGAACCCCACGTTCCCCAGCCGTCAGGGCTAAAGTAACGATATGATCCCCCTTTAAGGAGTGATGTGCAAGGACCCCGCCCGCTGTCAATTCAGCATCGCCAACATGTCCACCAATCGCAAGTACAGTTATTTTCTGTTCACTCATCATCATAACTCCTTTCGCATGACTGAAAATTGCTTCACGGTCTGAAAGCCTGCCTTCTCATAGATCCGTATAGCTGGATTCGTACTTCCGGTATAAAGTGACATATAATCCGTCCCCATGTTCTTGAACGCTTCGCATAGCTTATAGAACAGAATACTTCCAAGTCCATGCCCTTCGTGATCCGGATGAACACCGATACCAGCGAAGTAACCACGACCATTCTCTTGACGAATCACAGGACCAGCGAAACCAACAACCTTACTTTGATATGCAGCTATTACAACCGGCACACCCTTGCGCGTGGACTCCCCAATCTCCTTCTGCCACAGTAGATTATCAAATCCTTCGAGCATCTCGTCTACACCATGATGTTTTGTCGGGTCGAATAATTCAACATGGTAACCATCTTCTGCTGCCGTATCTTCCTTCAACCGACTTGATTCGGGGACACGAAAATCGGACAAGTTCAAATACATTGCGCATTCCCTCGCACGTTCGATGTATCCTTGACGCACCAGAACATCATATAAAGCACTGTCCACAGGTACACCAGGAGCATTATTATGTTCGTGCCTCGGGGTATCCGGTATGTACCATGGCAGCATCATGGGGTTGAAGAAAAGCACGTCCGACTGCGTCTTGCCCAATTGTCTAAACCGATTCTCTAAAGACTCCAACATCTTGTTGTAATGTTCTTCCGTTCGGAAACGATCCGAAAGTACAATGCAAGTGATATACCCGGAGACACCACCTAGGGGCAGATCATCACCGGTACATCCACAGGCGAACCCCTTGAGCTGTCCCGATTCCACTAACACAAACGTATTCTCAGGATCGAAATAAGGATTCGATTGAAAAATAGACGCAAAGCTCTCTTCCGTCAGCTCCTTATAACCGTCATTCACCGCTTCCTTATTCCATAGGTCAATCACTGCTTGTGTATAATCTCGCTTCCAAGTCTCAATCATCCAGACACACACCTCCACCATCTGCCGAATCATTCAGCAGGGTTCACATGCTATCTATTTAAGATGAGCCATTTGCTGACCGACCAAAGAAACAGACAGGCTGAATTCATTAGGCCTCATGTTGCAACAAACGAAGAAGATTGGCGCACTTCACTGCCTGCTTCTAGAGCAAATGGCTCCTCCAAGTATTCATCGTTGTTATGGTGCAACATCTTACATTTCAGTCCAATGCTAACCCTTAACTGCCCCGACCGTTACACCTTCCAAGAAGTACTTCTGTAAGCTGAAGAAGAGAATAAACATTGGAAGTGCAGAAATTGTAGCCCCTGCCATCATCGGTGCGAAGTACGTCGTGTTAGCAAACCTAAAGTTTTTAAGTCCCACTTGAATAGTCTGCATATCCATGGTGTTCGTTACTAGGAATGGCCAGAAGAATGTGTTCCAGTTGTCCATGAACGTAAGGATCGCCATAACCGCAAGTACGGTCTTGGATAAAGGTAATACAATTTTGAAGTAAATCTGAAATTGGTTACATCCTTCAATCTTCGCACATTCCAGTACTTCAGAAGGAATACTTCCCATAAATTGCTTAGCCAAAAAGATGTTATATACTGTAACCAGACCCGGTAAGATCATGGCTTCATACGTATTCTGTATTTGAAATGTATTCACAATCAGGATATAAAGAGGCACCTGTGTAACTTGATAAGGAATCATCATCGAGATGAGTAAAACGGAGAACAGGACGGCTCTTCCTTTAAAGCGAATCTTCGAGAACGCATAACCCGCAAGACTTGCGAAGAATACATTGGATACCATGACAGTTGTTGCTACAACCAAGGAATTGATCAACCAACGCACAGAATGCTCACTATAATTGAAGAAAAATTTGTATGAATCTAACGATATTTTGGTTGGGAACAGCGAATAACTCATCGCCCCCGCTTCTACGGGATCCCCGAATGATGAAATCACCATGAAGTAAATTGGAAACAGTGTTGCCAATGCAAAAATCACAAGTAAAACCATGATCACCGTATTACGGGTCTGTCTCCGCACAGGTTTACCTGTGTGACTGTTATATAACGCCATATCGGTGCCCTCCTCTCCTTAATATTCCACTTCTTTGCCCATGAATTTGAATTGAATGAAGGAAATTGTAGCTATGATGAATGCCAATACTAAGGATTGTGCGGCGGCTTCACCGAACTCGAAATATTTGAAAGCGTTATTAAAAATAAGCAAACCGACCATCGTTGTTGCATTATCCGGTCCACCGCCTGTCATCAGGTAAGCGTTCTGGAATACTTGGAAGGAGCCAATAACGCCGGTTACAAGCAAGAATAATGTGGTAGGCTTCAAGCAAGGAATGACGATGTACCATACCTTTTTCAAGAAAGATGCACCATCAAGCTCTGCGGCCTCATAATAACTTTCGTCAATGCCTAAGAGAGCTGCCAAATAGATGATGATACTCGTACCATGACTGGACAACCACGCCATGAGCACAAGTGAGAACATAGCTGTGGAGCTAGAGCCAAGCCAGTTGTTGTTGCTAATCCCAAACACACTTAACAATTGGTTGAAGATACCTGATGGCATCGGATCGAAGATCCAGAGCCATACAACGGACAGAGCCACACCGGATGCAACTGCCGGTAAATAATAAATTGCCTTGAATATACTCTGGACTTTTTTTCTTAGGGGTAGAATTAAGATGGCCACAGCAAATGAGATGAACAACCCCACGGGTACCGTGAGCACCGTATAGACAACCGTGTTGACAACCGACTTCCAAAACAGGCTATCCCCAAATGTCTCCATGTAGTTTTCGAATCCGATGTATTCTGAACCAAGCGGTTTATATTTCTGAAAGCTGATAATAAACGCACTTACAACGGGATATGCGGTAAACATCGCAAATACAACAAGCGCAACAGCGATAAAGACATATCCATAGCCGCTGTCTCCTTTGATACGACGTCTTTTCATAGGTTTGGCAATTTGACTCATCATGCGAAGCTCCTTTCACGGCTTGGGTTTAAGCAACATAATAAGGGATAGCCGCATAGGCGGGGCCAAGCGGCTATCCTGTTCAATCGATTAGTCTTTTACAATGCCGTCTTCACCAAAGGCTTGAATCGCTGCTGCCTTCACAGCGTCATACATGGCTTCAGGTGTGATTTCGCCAGCAATCAGCGCTTGCAGTTTCGGGATCATCACTTCATCTTCAAGTTTGATGGATTTCGCACCGAGGTCTGTTGGAATATCAGGACGTGCAGGTGTCGCTTGGGAGAGAAGAGTCTCAACCGCAGCCACGTTATCCGGATTTCTGTTAATCGTCATATCTTTTGCTGCTTCTCTACCACTCTTCGTGATATGCGCTGCGAACAGGTCGTTGTTCGTTGTTGCTGCAACTTTACCAGCAGCAAGGAAGTAAGCTGCTTTGACTACATTCGCTTTGTGCTCAGGCGTAGGCTCTTTCTTGCCACGGAATGTGACATAGCCGTCAACAGCAACACTCGACTGTTGTTTTTGACCTACGAAAGTTGGAACAGGGAGAACGATATAGTCTACAGGGATACTGCCTTGTACAGCACTTCCATCATTCGCTTTGATCTTCTCATTGTTCTTGTTCGCAGAGTTCTCAAACGTTGCAAGACCTTTACCCGTAATCATTGTTTGCCCTGTTAGGAACATGTTCCAGCGTTTACCAGCATCCACGGAGCTAAGCTCTTTAGGCATGGAGCCGTCGTCGATCATCTGACGAATTGCTTTCAGCACTTCTAAGAAATTCTTGCTGGTGTAAGCGTATTTCAGATCTTTATCAAAGGCATGTGGCATCCCTGCATTTTTGATCAAAATTTGCAGATAGTCTTTGGAAGCTACGCCCGCTGTTGCAAATACGAAGCCGTATCGGGAAGTCTTATCGCCTTCTTTTACAACACCTTTTTTAATCTCCTCGCGGAACTGTTCATAAGTCCAGCCTTCTTTTTGAATCTTCTTATAATCAATTCCGGCTTCCTCTAGGAACTGCTTGTTACCACCGATCGCGTGAACCTCCATGTATCCTGGAAATCCATAAAGACTTTCGCCAAGTTTCATGTATTCGATTGGTGCTGCATCAAAGTCCTCAACCATTTCCTTGGTCGCCGTATCTGTGATGTCCATCAGCATTCCTTGCTCAACATATTTAGAAAGACCACTAGAGCTAATAAATGCGATATCTGGCGGACTGCCTGCATTCACTTGTGTATCAAGCTTTTGGGTCATATCCTCCCAGCTGGCAGGCTCAATTTTCAAAGTCAGGTTCGGGTACAAAGCATTAAAATCTTTTTCCAGTTGCGAGAAACTATCTTGGAAATTAGCGGATACCGGTGGAAGAAGAGCTGTTATCGTATCTTTAGCTTCGGTTTTCGTACCACCGTCTGTTGATCCTGTATTTGGTGTTTCATTCTTCTTATCGCCTCCACCACCACAAGCGGACAACGCGAGGGTCAAAGCAAGAACAGGAGCTAATACACGCATTTTCTTTTTCATTACTCACAAACCTCCCCTAGGAATATACAATGCACTTTAGATATTACTTTTGTAACTGAGCAAAAGCTTTTTTCAGACTTCCTTCGCTCTCTTCCAGCGCTTGTTCTGCCTTGGCTGCATCCAGTCCGGTCTTAATCATCATGATCGCAAGTTTACAACTCATGGAAGCGCTTTCTAAATATGCAATAGCTGTCTTGTCGTCTACCCCCGTAGCTGCTTGAATAATACGAACCGAGCGGTCATACAGTTTGATATTACTAGCTTTCAAGTCGACCATTAGATTATTGTAAGTCTTTCCTAGCTTCACCATCGTACAGGTAGTTAGCATGTTCAGTACCAGCTTCTGTGCGGTGCCTGCTTTCAGCCTTGTCGAGCCCATAATCACCTCAGGTCCAACGACAGGAGCAATACATACATCGCACACCGGCTCAACCCTCGAGTTCTTATTGTTTACTACACCGATGGTTGCAGCTCCAATTTCTCTTGCCTTCTGAAGTCCAGCAATAACGAATTGCGCGCTACCACTTGCTGATAAACCGATGACAACATCCTTGTCTGTTACACCGCTTCGTTCAATAAGTGCGACCCCCTCCTCTGCATTGTCTTCATAACCTTCAACTGCTAGTCTCAGCGCCACATCGCCTCCGGCAATATGTCCCTGCACCAGCAACGGGTCGGTACCAAATGTAGGAGGGCATTCCGAAGCATCAAGCACTCCAAGTCTTCCGGAAGTCCCAGCTCCTATGTAGAACATTTTACCGCCATTCTTAAGCACATGATGTACAATATCAACCGCTTTCATAATTTGCGGTATTTCTGCTGCAACAGCGCCTGGAACCTTGGAATCCTGCTCATTCATTAGACGGAGCATTTGTTCCGTTGTACATTCATCGATCATCTGAGTATTCTCATTGATCCCTTCGGTCGTCAATCCCGCCAGATACTCATCCATGGCCATCCCCCTATCCCAGTATTTGCATTTCATAATTGCATATTAACGAGAAATTTCATTTCGGTCAACAGTTTTTGAAATAAAATTTTATTATAAAATATTTCAATGATTTTTTATTTTTATTTTATGACAAAAAAAGACACCGGCTAAAGTGCTACCCTCGCCGATGTCTGCCTTTATTTTCGCTGTTTACTCGATACAATATTATGGGTCTTCGTCAAGTATTTCTTCACATTCCGATATTCTGCACTAGCTACCCCAGCGAATAAAATATCAATCACTGTAAGCATAGCAATACGCGATCCCATGGCCCCGCTTCGTATGGTGAGCTCTGGCGTAGAAATACTTAGTACAATATTTGCTTTATCTGCTAGTTCACTCTTATTGTATTTCGTTATGGCAATTGTAGTCGCACCCGTTTTCTTCGCAATATCAAGTGCATCAAGAATATCCACAGTTTCACCAGAATTGGATATAAAGATAGCTACATCGTTCTTCTCAAGCAACGTAGCTGCGGTAAGCTGGCTATGACCATCTGTATAGGCATGACTCATTTTATTAATCCTTGTGAATTTCTGTTCCGCATCAATACCTACTAAACCTGAAGCACCAATGCCAAAAAATACGATTCGCTTACACTGCCGAAGTACCTTTACAGCTCGATCTATCGCATCCTTGTTGATTACACTAAGGGTATCTTCAATGGATTTAATGTTATTACGCGAAATGTTCGCAATGATTGTAGACAGATCATCTCCTGGCTGAATATCCGTATACTGATGCTTCTGCTCCTCATCCATCGAGCCAATCGAGGCCGAAATACTGACGATAAAGCTTCGATAACCAGTATATCCCATCGTCTTACAGAAACGAAGAACCGATGCATCGCTAGTCTTGGTTAACTGTGCCAAGCTTTTTATCGATAGATGGGGAATTTCCTCTAAATTCTCTAGTATGTATTCGGCAAGCATTTTTTCCACTGGTGTCAAGCTGTCTTTCATATCTCGAATCTTAATCAAAATATTATCATTAATTGACATTGGCTTCCCTACTTATCCTTTAGTCTATTGAATAAAAATCATTTTCTACTTCTCCAGTATTACAAAAATCAATATCATCATAAGCTCAATTTCCTCAAAATACAAGATGATTACGTCAGGTTTATGATAAATAGATCAACTGTTGACCGAAATTTTATTTCACTAAAATATTATCATTATGAAAATTTAATTCTATTTTATATTGCAGCGCTTACAATAGCAATGATATACTAACAGCAAAATTGAGCACGATATGAACACGTAGAACAGCTATCGAAGGGTGGAGTTAGCATGAGTAAGGTTTTGAAGATTGCCATTATCGGCGCAGGCAGCACCTATACCCCCGAACTTATTGAGGGAATCATTAAACGCAAAGAGGCGCTACCGATAAGTGAACTTGTATTAATGGACATTGATTCTCGTAAACTAGAAATCGTCGGTATGCTTTGTGAACGAATGATAGAGGCAGAGCATTTGCCTTGTCGTGTAACAAGAACACAGAATCTAGATGAAGCGCTTCGAGATGCTGATTTTGTCCTTGGACAGATTCGTGTTGGTAAACTGTCTGCCAGAGTGCTGGATGAGACTATCCCTTTGAAACATGGACTGATCGGTCAGGAAACATGTGGTATTGGCGGTTTTTTCAAAGCGATGCGTACCATTCCTGTCATGCTGCATATCGCAGAACGTATGAAAGAACTATGCCCAGACGCTTGGCTCATTAATTTCTCCAATCCCGCCGGAATCATTACGGAAGCCATACTTAATCATACCGATATCAAAATGCTCGGACTATGCAATGTCCCATTCAATATGTTTAAAAGCATAAGCGAAACGCTTAATTTAGATCATCCTCATTATACTTATGTAGGTCTCAATCACCTTAGCTGGATCACGGCAATCGAACAAGACGGTACAGATTATTTAAGATCTGCGCTCGATATGGGACTAAATAGCGAAGCCATGAAGAACATTCCTTCTAGCGGATTCAGTAAAGAAGTTGTTCAGATGGTAGGTGCTATCCCTTCTTCTTATCTGGAGTATTATTATTTTAAAGAGAAGAAGTTTAAGCTACTTCAGGAAAGTGAAATAACACGTGGTGAGAAATGTATGCAGATTGAGGACGAACTTCTAAATATCTATTCTGATGCAGAGCTGCATACGAAGCCTGAACTTCTAGCATCTCGTGGTGGAGCCAACTATTCCGAAGTTGCTATCAGCTTGGTGGATGCCATCTACAATAATAAGCAAGAGGTTCATGTCGTAAACCTGCTCAATCACGGAGCTCTCAAATTCATGAAGGATTCCGATGCCGTTGAGATGTGTGCTGTGATTGGAAAAGATGGTGCCACGCCGATTGCTGTCCCTGATTTCAACAATGAACATATCGTCGACTATATGCGCATGGTAAAGGCTTATGAGCGTGAGACAGTAGCTGCTGCTGTGAATGGTAGTGAGGACGCAGCGATGCGCGCACTGTTAATGAATCCACTTGTGGGGGATTACGACGCTGCATATAACTGTTTTCAGGAGTTGAAAGAAGCCCATAAGGAATACCTTCCACAGTTCTTCCCGAAGGAAAAGATGTCACGATGAACAGACAATATATCATTGGCGTTGATGGTGGAAATAGTAAAACGGACTACTTTCTATTCGATCTGACCGGGGAGTTTATAGATCATATTCATGCGGGAACGTGTAGTCATGAACGATTTCCTGACAGCTACGATAGCTCCTACCGCATCATGAATGAGAATATTCAGGTGCTATTGAGCCGGAACCAGTTATCTATGGACCATGTTGTTGCTGGCGCTTTCGGTTTAGCTGGCGCTGATGTTCCTTCCCAGAAGACTTATTTAAGTAAGGTCGTTGAACGAATTGGCTTCACACAATATGCTGTAGATAATGACTCCTTTCTTGGTATCAAGGCCGGTAGTGAGAAAGGTTTCGGTATCTGCTCTATCAATGGTTCGGGCACCGTTACGGGTGGGATATCTCCAAGTGGCGACCGTCTTCAGATCGGTGGCGTTGGCAGCGAGTTATCTGGAGATGAGGCTGGTGGTTATTTTCTGGCTCGTAAGATTCTTCGAACGGTGTACGACTCTTTTTATCGGATGGGACCCGTAACTTCAATGACTTTACCTGTAATGAAGCTGCTCCAGATTCCAGATAAATCTATGTTTATCGAGCATGCTATGAATGGTATTCTAGAGCGAACACTCCCCAATACAGAACTTATGCGAATCATGTTTGAAGCTGCAGACCATGGTGACCAGCAAGCACTGAATATTATAGACCACACTGCCCGGCAACTTGCCTATTCAACCGTAGGTTGCATGCATAATCTTGATTTCGGATTAGAAGTGGATGTTATTCTTGCAGGTTCTGTTTGGGTCAAGGCTGAGAGCCCACTCCTACTGCATAAATATAAAACATATATTACCTCACTTACAGAACACCAGTGCAGATTTCATATTTTACAAGTCCCTCCTGCAACAGGAGCGGTATTATGGGCACTCGAAATTGCATATGGCCAACCCGTGGACACTACAATGCGAGAGAACATCATTAGCAGAGTGACGAATGTTCAGAGAAATACTTCCCTGGCATAATTAAAGAAGGAGCTTCCCTTTTTAGGGAAAGCTCCTTTGTTTGATGTTCTTATGAGTTATGTATAATGAGCAGGAACTAACTAAATTGCAGTTCTTGTGTATGATGGTTAGCACAGAATAAGGGATAATCATAAAGCATACCTTCATAGATTACTTCAAAGTCCGGATGAATTAGAAAATCATGGGGTGTCACCAAGGCAGAAGAGCGACTCCACAATTCTAAATCCATTCCTCGAATTAGTTCAGCTACGAACTGAGAACAAAAGTAGGCATGTTTAGGGGCATAACTTCGTTTCATGGCTAGAAAGAACAATCCGAGAAGATTATACTTGTACCGTTCTTTATTCTTCTTATAAAACAGAATTTTCTTCTGCAAAACTTCGCGCTGCTCGGTTGTAACTTTTAACCTTAAAACCACACACCTAGTCGAAGGAAAATGACGATACACACCTTCATGAATATCCTCTTCTACGAATCCTGCTGACCACGGGTTGGTCGCACATTTTCGTCCAAAGCTATACACTTCCTTCAAATCCACGTCAAGCGCAATCGAAGCATGGTTATATGGTGCTGCCGTGTATCTTTTTATCAATCTCGTAAACATCGTTCCTGTATCCGTTAATAATACATATATAAATTTAGGGTCTGCCATTATCACACGTTCCTCCACGCTCATAAAAATACGATATCTTTAGTTTAGTCGGCTCGTTGCCTTTCCAAAACCGACCATAGGAGTGGATTCAAGCTGGACTTTAGTCTTGTTTAGCTTATAACGAAACATCGGACAGATTAGTTTGCCAACATATATGTTGATAGAGCATCATACTCTGTTAATGTCGTCCATTATACCCAGCGTTTAATCTGCGTGTATTTCTTCACCTTTATTTGATGAACGTTAGCCCATTCCATTAACTCTTTTATCGCCCGATCCTCTTCCTCCGAGAAGAAGCGAAAGACAAGATTGACCGGAGTTATTCGCTTACCAACAGGTATGATCCCTATCAGCGGTTTAAAGTAACCTTGCACCCGAATCTCTTTGATATCTGCGGCCTTAAGAGTTCTATTCCTGATAGATAGGGAATCGCCTTGGATCTTCAGTGTAAAGGGTTTCCCAAACATTCTAATCATTGTAATCACAATGGTACTTAGACAAACGATCACAACTAAGATTCTCATGCCCAATAATAGTACATCCAGAGTATTATCCAGATCATAACTGAATCTCACTAAGGTATATGCATACATACTCATCAATAGAGTCGCTCCAATAATTACATTTATACCCCGCGGATTCTTAGCATTATATATTCGTTCGATTTGATCCCACCCCTTTATTTCTAATACATGCACTGATTCTCCCTACTTTTGAAAGGAGACAAGAACTGATGGATCCCCATATGAGAATTGAAACGCTGTTCCAGACAACTATTCAAAAGAACGCTCGCATACACAATGCCTATCTATTAGTGCATTCCGATAAACGAAATGTCCATCTCAATCTTGCCGAGGGTTCTAGTGGAACCATAGCTGCACATGCTGATCAGCGTTATCTCATTGCCAGCATCAGCAAACTTTTCACTTCTGTATTATTCGCTCGACTTGCCGAACAGAACAAGTTATCATATGACGACCCGATTCATTTATATGTAGAGCAAGAGCTTCTTAACAAACTTCATATCTATAAAGGAACAGATTACATGCGGGATATCCGAATTCATCATTTACTCGGGCACACATCAGGGCTGAATGACTTCTTCGAGGACAAACCACAGCAAGGTAAAAGTATGCTGGATTTGATTCTAGGCGACTCTTCTCGGATTTGGACTCCGCAAGAGGTCATATTATGGTCTAAGGAACATTTGAAATCACACTTTCCTCCTGGAGGTGGCTTTCACTATTCCGATACAGGATATCACCTGCTTGGACTGATCGCTGAGACAATAACAGGTCTACAGCTCCATCAAATATTCGAACATTATTTCTTTCGACCACTTAGCATGGAGCAATCGCATATGATCCACTACTCCAACCCGCTATCTCCAAGCGAATATCCCATTGCAGATGTTTATGTGAATAAGACAGTACTTAATGACCATCGCAGTCTTAGTATTGAGTTTGCTGGAGGTGGTATTATCTCTACATCAGAAGATTTACTGAAATTCATGAAGGCGTTAGTGTCACATGAGATCATCTCGGAAGATTCTTTTGAAGGAATGAAGAACTGGTCAAAGTTCTCATTCGGTATTGATTACGGATACGGACTGGTTCAATTCCGTACTATCCCACTCTTGATGCCTGCTCGATATAACATGTGGGGGAATTTCGGTTCCACAGGATCATTCTTATTCTATCATCCAGGGATGGACGTCTATCTTATTGGTAGTCTTAATCAGTTCAGAACAACAAGAAAAGCAATTCAGCTCATGTTTAAGATCATTGATATTCTTAAGAAAAGCAATTCATTATAACCATTTCCGAATCTGTCTATGGGACAACTTTATATGATTCATACTAGCCCATTCGGTTATCTGACCTATGGCTTGAACCTCATCTCCCATCACTCGAAAACATAGAGCAACAGGGGTTACTCGTTTCCCCACAGGGGTAATCCCAACAAGCGATTCGTAACGTCCTAGCTGCACTCTAATTTCTTTTACTTCGGTCGCCTTGACCATTCTACCTCTTACATTTATAGAGTCATGCGTCAGATGTATTGTAAATGGCTTAGCAAACATTCTAATTAACAAGATGAGGATAACGCCCCCACAGAAAACTATGAATATAATCCTGTAAAATTCCATGAAATAATCAAAGTTATTATTGAAGCTTCTATCGCGATTAAAGGGTTTCAGAAAAATGAATAAATAAAGGATCAGTAAGCCTATCAACCCTGTTCCGGAAGGGTGTTTAGCTATAATCATTGTTTCGTTCTCCACCAGCTTCCCTCCCGTTAAACTCTTTTGATTAAATCCAACGTCTAACCATCTTATTCGAGAACACAGTCACACCGTGCTCCTCAGCCCATTCCTTTAATTCTTTCATGGCTTTATCCTCTTGGTCAGGATTTATATGAAAACAAAGATCGAATGGAGTGAATACCTTCCCTGTTGGTATAATACCAATTAGCGGTTTGAAGTACCCTTGGATTCTGATCTCTTTGATATCTTCTGGTTTAAGATTTCTATTTTTAATATGTAATGAAAACTTACTTATTTGCATTGTGTACGGCTTACTGAATAATCTAATGATAGTAACAGATAAAGCTAATACGGCCATAGTAATGAAAAATAAAATAGGTGAAAATGATGTATTATGGATTGAATTCATCCTAAACAACAAATTCAACTGAATTCCTATTAGTAACAACATCGAAATTATAATACTTGCACCTCTAGGATTCTTCACCTTATAAGTATGTTCTATTGGAATCCACCCTCCTTTTTATTCAATCTATGAATCCAGCACAATATCCATCACTGTTCAGCTCTTCTCCAGCCTATTCCTTCTTAGAACATCCGGGTTATAAACAACTACGATTCCGCAGTTTAGACAAGACACGAATAGATAATGATTGTAATCGATATCGAGGACTTTACTTAAACCCGTGCCACTCATCGCCACCTCTTGAATTTCACATGCTGTGCCTCCACATGTCACACAATTAAATCGATGCTCGATTCTTTCTTCTATACTTAATTCAACATAGTCTTCGTTTAATACTTCTGTTGATACCGGCTCCTTGTCGTCTCCAATCTCAATATAAGCATTCAAATGCTCCGGTAACACCTCCATCCTACACTCAGGGCATATATCGCTTACAATAATAACTTTCTCTGCACACCATGGACAGATAACCATACACT
This sequence comes from Paenibacillus sp. FW507-14B1B, assembly GCF_058781425.1. Classification (NCBI taxonomy): domain Bacteria; kingdom Bacillati; phylum Bacillota; class Bacilli; order Caryophanales; family Paenibacillaceae; genus Paenibacillus; species Paenibacillus sp. FW507-14B1B. The sequence continues at coordinate 886,906 of NZ_JBYSWS010000001.1, forward strand.
TCAACCTCTCTTTCACAATGATCTGAGTCAGTAAATGATTTCCTTTTATGATACCACCGTTTCCAATAAATAGGATTGTTATGTTAAAAATATACGTTTTAGACATAAAAAAAGACAGGATGGATGTTCTCCAATCCTGTCTCTTTAAGATGATATTAGATATTACATTCTGCAGATTGAAATGCTTGATAAACGACATTCTATGCGTTTATCCTACAATACCTGTACGCTCCACACTTTCAACAAAATAGCGCTGAACGAATAAATACAAAATGATCAACGGTCCCATAAGTAACAGGACACCTGTGTTTAAGAGCATGGATTGATACACCAAATCAGGTTCCTTGCCTAGCGCCATCCCCATATCCATAAGCTGTGTTGACAGTACCTTAACCTTACTTAGGAACAAGGATACATAGTAACTGTCATTCCACTGCCATACGAACGAGAACAGAACAACGGTTATGATTGCAGGAACTGCATTCGGTAGCATGATTCGGTAAAACGTTTTAAATACTCCTGAGCCATCCACCAGAGATGCCTCTTCAATCTCCTTCGGAATCCCTCTAAAGAATTGTCTGAAGATGTAGATGTAAAGACCATTCTTAAGACCCATAGCGGTCGCGGAAGAGATCAGGAACGGCCAGAACGTATCGATCAGATTCAGACTGCTCTTCCCTGTCAGAACCTTAACAATCCCGAACAGATCAAAATATCTGTAAGTCAGATAGAGCGGAATCATAATCGTCTGTGGTGGAACAACAATCGTAAAGATGACAAGTCCAAATAACAGTCCGCTTCCCTTGAATTTTAACCGTGCAAACGCATAAGCGGCTAATGCACAGGACGCCAATTGGATCAGTGTCGTACCTGTAGAGATCAGGAAGGTATTTAATAGAGAAGACCAGTAATCCGTAGCACCGATGGCGATCTTAATATTATCTAGCGTAAAATGCTTCGGAATCCACAGCACCGTAGGATCATAAATATCTGTTTTACTACGGAAAGCTACAGAGAATCGTAGAAACAATGGAAACAAAATAATGAAACAAAATCCTGTAATTAGTACGGTTCGCACCACAATCCACAGCCAATATTTTGCCTTCTCCTGAGGATTGAATTTGTACGAGATGAAATTCGCAAATTCAGTTGGCGATTTCATAGTCTCTTCCTCCTCATTAGTCGTAGTAGAATACTTTTCTGGATATAATGGCTGTTGAAATCCCTAGAATTAGTGCGACAACTAAGAAATAGATCCAGGACATTGCAGCACTTTGACCGAATTCAAACGATTTGAACGCCGTTTCCGAGATCAATGTGTTTATGGTATTGGCGCTAAATGAATCAATGATGGAGTATACCAAGTTCGTTAAGATCAGTGGTGTCATCATCGGAAATGTTACTTTCCAAAAGATCTCATACCCTGTCGCTCCCTCGATCCGGGATGACTCATACAGCGTTGGAGAAATCGACTGTAGACCTGCAAGGAAGATCAGAATCTGTACACCAGAGGAACTGATAATTTCATAGATTCGATCGACAGCTCCGGTAATATAATCAACAATGACGGGCGCAAGTCCCGATTCAGTCAGTAACTTCTGCAATTCGAAACTTTGCATGATGCTTCCGCCGTCTTCACCACCTCCAGCGGAGGTTGTACTACCTACGAAACTGCTGATATCCATATTCGCAATTGCTGCAGATGCCAGAATAACCGGCAGGAAGAAGATCGCTCTTGCTAAAGCCCGGCCTTTAAATTTCTGGTTAAGCAGTACCGCAGCAAACAAACTAAAAATGATAATGATCGGCACATTGACTAACATATTCGTCACCGATTCAGTTAATCTTCGAGGGAACTCAGGGTTGGTTGAGAATAGGTTGGTGTAGTTCACTGTGCCAAGATAATCAACAGCAAACCCACCTTCGACCAACCGAATCGTACTTAGACTGAATCGAAACGACTGAATCAGCGGTAAAATGAACAGAAGAATTAAGCCAATGATGAGTGGTGTCACGAATAATACACCCATCCATGCTTTTTTCTGTGCTAGCGTAAGTGGTTTTTTGAGCATTCTATTCACCGCCTTCACCTACCTGATAGCTCTGCGGCTCGATGGTTACACCATCTATGGACACAGCCACATCGTTGTAATTGATCGTGATTTGGGTTCCATTCTCAAATGTAGTCTGAACCACACCAGGTGAAGGAGTCTCATGCCCAACAATGGTTTCGGTACGTACATGATTTAAGATCTTGTCTACCTCGTTATACTGTGCAACCGCCTCATCAAACCAATCTTTGTAGTTAAGTGCATACAAGTGGTCAAACTTGGTATCCTTCACAGTGGAAGAAGGACTATGGAACCATTGATAATAAATGTTCGAACCCGTTTCGAGTGCTTTCAGCATCGACAGACGTGGATTATGAACTTCATCCATGTTATAAGGAGCTCCTGCCAGATCAAAATATCCGTGCAACGCGATCTGGTAGAAAGGAACATCCTCATCCGTCAAATTCATCCGGCTGCTTCGAGTCGGCGCATTTACGATGACATTGGCATATGGCAGGGTGTAGGCGTTACCTCCATTTATCAGTAGCGAACCAGCACCCTGTTTCAACTTCTCCATTTCATTCTGTACTAGGGAAAGTGATTCTTGCCGAGTTACAGGATGGTCCGGATTGAAGTCGGAGTTCACCTCGTTCCCCATATCTCGTAAAGACAAGCCGGACAACGATAATTTAGAGTAATCTTTCATAAAACCATCGACTTGTTTGGATAGCTTCGTTGGTGACAGAATGTAGTGTGAGAAACTTGTAAGATCCTTGGCATAGGTTACTGGATTGTAGTTATATACTTTTGCTTTTCCACGATCCAAGAAGACAGCAGCTCCGGAATCTCCTTTATACTTCTGAAGGAAAGCCGCATCCGGATACAGATCGATACCATTCTCTTTCGTATAATCCATCAGCTTCTGCAAGTCTTTCTTACCACCAAGTGCACCAACAACCTTAATTTCATCTGGTGAAGAATGATTGATTCCATCATTAAACCAACCAACAAGTCTTAGGTCGACATTCGGAACACCCGCTTGTTTTAACTCTTCCAGAATCGTTACTGTTTCATCAAATGTTGTTAACGTTTCCGTAGAATTATAGGGAATTCCTAGAAACGACTTGTTTTTCCGGAACGCACCTTGCACCTCTAATACAAAAGGTGAATTCTCCGTATTACTCAGTTGCTGCAGATTATACTTCTTCGTTAAATAGGATCGATAATGTCCGGCCATACCTGTATAGTCCGCGGATTCTCCCGACAGAAAGCCGTATCTTAACTGCAGATCACCATTTAATTTGTTCTTTTGGAACATCGGTACAGAACTGGTCTTCGTACCAGATGACAGTGTATAGAAGTCCATCGATGTTACTTTGAACTCACTGCCAACGGAGTTATAAGAATCATTCCGTCCACTTATATCAGCACGAATACTGGATACAGCATCTCCACCCTCAATGATCCCAACGAATGCATGATCATCCTTTTTAAGACCGAAGACAGGTAAGCGTGTAATTTGATTGTGCTGTATAACATCCTTTACATCAAAAGTGCCATCATCGCCGTACACAGGCAAGTTATAAGGTTCTGCACTTGGTTTGCTGCTATTGAGATGAATGAGCGCACCTGATCCGTCAGGTACAAAAATATATCCATCCCCTGTTGTATCCGCTGCACCGAAGAATTTCAGCACCTGTATGGATGCAAGAGGATACGCGTTGTTGAATTCAAGTTCCTGCACAGGAACAGATACAACCAAATGCTCGCCGTCAAGTGAGTATTGTAAAGGGATCGTAAACTGAGCGCTAGCCTTTACAGCTTCCTCTGCAAGTCCATTCTCCTGCTGGTCAGCAGCGGCATCTTCCGCTGTGTAGCCTATGCTTTCTAGCAGAACAGACAACTCTTCCGCAATGTAATCCTGAAGCTTACGGAGTTCATAGACTTTTTTTGCCTCATCAAATCGGAATTTGTATTCTACACTATCACGTGCTTCCTGATCCGGCAGCTTATCTAGGATTTGACTCTGAAAACGTTCCTGACTGATTACCTTAGGAATATTCGCAACGCTCTTGCTCATATTTCCGATCTGGTAAACAACCTTGATCTTTCCTTCGTTCACGTCAACCTGGAATTGATCCTTCGCAACACTATCTTCATAGCTGTTAAACGTGTTGATCTGCCCTTTCTCATTGTAATAACTAACGAGTACCTGGGCTGACAATTCTGATTTATACAACGGAGAAGCAATCGGATCCTCTTCTCGTGTAACCGGATTAGAGAACCAAACATAGCCATCACGCTTATCTTTAACTGCAATTTCGGCAGTTTTTTTATTGATGTAAAGGATTAGCGTCTCATTCTCAGATACTTTCTCCATCGCATCTAAAGCTCTCAGCTCTTGGGGGCTATTCGTGCTTGCATTCTTCTCTTTGTTAATCTTTGTAGGTGCCGTTAAATCTGTCTTGCTATTAATACTTGGTTGTGGTTTATCTGTTCCCGAACCTGTTGTCACCTTTGCTTCTGCAGAGGCACTGTCTAGTTTCAAGGTCCCTTGTAATCCTGTTCCTGCTGCAATACTTGTGATAATCAGCAGGCACAGGAGTCCAGCAATCTTCTTCTGTTTTGCGGCCACCTTTTATACCTCCTTTTTCGCCTGCTACAACCGGAATGAAATCTCATTATAGATGGAACTCACGAAGCTGATCATCTGTTGTAGCATGCTGAAGAACAATACCCCAAGGAATATAATGATACCCATAACAACAAGCGTTAACAGCATCGTAGCAATGGTCTTCCCAGCCGTATACTGATGGACAGTCATCGTACCCGTAAACAGGAGCCAGCAGGACCACACCAACGCAATCGCTTCTAACATATAATAGAAGGAACTTTCGTCTGAAGTAATCACATTACTGTATAGCATCTGCGGGATATATACGATAACAAGTGGGAGTAATGCATATGCCGTTGCCATCACGATTTCCTTGAACTTGCCTTCTCCATCCATAAGTGTTGTCAGCGACCAGTTCGCTACGCACCATAAGAGGAAAGGTAGCACGATAAACTTAAGTTCATCCAGAGAATTCAGCTGATCGGGATTGTTAAAGTTAATAACAAATCCATTAAATTGTCTTTTGATAATCGTTCCTATAACGAGGAAGAATACGATGCTAAGAGCCACCTTAATTCTTCCTTTATTCTCATACTTCATTTCCCAGAAGCCATTAAAAGGATGAATCATCGTGTAAAAAGGATTACGAATGATTCCGAACTCCTGATAGAATTGGCCTTCGGCTTTCTTACGACGCGTTAATTTAACAGCAGCTATAATGACACCCAGGAATAAGACTATGGCAAGTACAATCGACCCGAAATGGTCCATAACGAACTCCTTACGGAATCGCTTAAATGCTTCGGAATAGTACTCCCTGCTGTTTCCAAGCTTGAAGTAATCCATTGCCTCGTCATTCTTCCCTTCCTTCAGAAGTGACTTACCAATCCCTATGTAAGCAACATCGAAGTTCGTATTCATCTGAAGTACTTTCTGCCAAGAAGCTGTTGCTTTCTCACTATCACCTTGATTAAGTGCAATCACGGCCTCACGAATTAAACTTCCATATTGTGTTGGTTCAAACACGGATAAACGATTATTATCTTTGTCTAGAACCAGCATCTTGTTGCCTACGGTTTCAATAGCGGACGGTGTGCGGAAGTTACTCTGTTGACTACCAAGTCCGCCGAAAGTATACAGTAAGTTACCATCTTTATCATAAGTAAATATGCGGCCCCTCTTGGAATCCAGTGCGCTAAACATGCCACCTTCGTCTGATGTAATATCTACAAAAATAGAGCTACCTGGTGGCGTACCTGTCTCCAAATTCCCCGTATCACCTTTCGGTGGGAAATAGCCTTTACTTCTCATAATGTCAACGCCGGAAGGATTCAACCTTTTGAGTGGTTGATCTGACTCTTCCTCTGATGTAGACGTATAGATAAATCCATCCGCATCGATGTCAAGATTATTGAATTCCAGCGGGATAAACTGCTGCATCTGCTCACGCTGAGCTTTGGTTGAAATTCGTTTCCAGAATAAGTCGACAGGACTAAATTTCACTCGGTTTGTCCCGATAAAGCCAACAAATCCGCCGCCAGAATCAAATTCCATAATCCCTTCATAGGAGCCTCGGCTAATGACATAAATGCGTTCAGCCTTATCGATTCCTACTTTAATAGGAATATACTGAAAACCTTTACGAAGCATCGATGATTGCGGTGCTTCAATGATACGTGCGAACTTCCCTTTTACATCAAACTCTACAATTCTATGGTTTTCCGTATCTGCTACATAAATGTTTCCCTGTGCATCCGCGAACACGCCTTCCGGCTGGTTCAGTTGATCCTTTTGACCCTCACGCTCAAATTCCGAAATGACATGAGCTAATTCCAACTGTCTGTTCAAGATGACGATCCGGTTATTTCCGGTATCCGCAATATACAACCGTCCATCTTGACCGGAGTACAAATCTTGCGGGGATGACAACGGGCCTATGTTCCAATCGTCACCATACATGACCTTTTGCAGGTTATAGGGATCTGGTGCTGGCACCGGTTCTCCCCAGAAAGAATAGCTGTAGTTATCATTGGCAGAGACTTGAGCAGGGGCAATCGCGCCGGATAGCACCATAACGATTAGGATAGCGGTGACAAATCTTGTCATCTGTAAGCCCCCTTGTTATTCCTTCAGACCCGATGTGGACATCGTCTGAATGATGCTACTCTGCGTTATAATAAACACCGTAATCGGAACTAGCATCATCAAGAATGTTACGGCTGCCACGGGTCCCGTTCTGACCAAACCACCACTTGCGATTTGACCGAATACATAGTCCACCGTCTTGAGCTGTTCACTATAAATGAACTTATGGCTCGTAGCTGAACCGTTGGTCCAAAGATTTTGCAAAGAAAAAATAATGAGTGTTAACCAAGCCGGTCTTACGATCGGCATGACAATCTGCCAGAAGATTCGATATTCACTTGCTCCGTCTATCTTTCCAGCCTCCAATAGTGCATCTGGAATTTGCTCCATGAACTGCTTCATGAGATAGAGACCAAGAGTCATACTGAATGCAGGAAGCAAGATTGCCCAGTAAGTATTGAGCATTCCCAAGTATGAAATGATCATATAATTGGGAACTTGGGTTACATATGCCGTAAACATGAGCGATAGTACGACAATGCTGAACAGAATCTTTCTTCCAGGAAATTGCGTTTTTGCGAGCGGATAAGCAGCAGCTGAAGCAAGGAGAACGTGTCCAACTGTACCAACGATCGCGATGAAGAAAGTATTAAATACATATCTTGAGAACGGAACCCAAGAATCACTGAAGATTCCTACCAAGTCCGTAAAGTTCTTGAATGTTGGGTTCCGAACAAAGAACTTTGGTGGAAATGTAAAAATTTCATCAAGTGGCTTAAACGCGTTACTAATCGTAAACACCAATGGTAGCGACATGAATACAGCTACCCCGCCAAGCAGTATGAACAAAATCAAGTCCACACCCCAGGACCGGTTCAGTCTTTTGGGCATTTTAAAAGCTATTTTCATGGCCTACTCACCTACTTTTCCAAGAAGCTTCTGTGTGATCAAATTGGTCATAAGCATAATGGAGAACAGTACAGTAGCTATCGCGGAAGCATAGCCCATTTCATAACGAATCGTACCGTAATCGACCAAATGCGTAACAATGGTATGCGCAGCGTAATCCACACTTGGGAATCCGACCAAGAAGATGGAGATCTCTGCAACAGAGAACGCCGAAGCAATCTGGATGACGGCTCCGAACATCAGCTGAGGTCTCATCGCTGGAAGTGTAATGAACCACAGTTCCTGCCAACGGTTACGAATTCCATCGATACTTCCCGCTTCATACAATGTACGGTCCACATTTTGAAGACCTGCGATAAACGCCAGGAATGCCGTACCCAAGCTGAGCCAGAGTTGAACCAAGATCAGAATCATGAGAACAAACCTTGTATCTTGGAGCCACTGAATCGGTTCCTGGATAAAGCCCCAATTCATTAAAAATGAATTCGCATAACCGTATGAATCACTTGCGAACAATAACGTCCAGATTAAATAGGTATTGCCCGCAATAGATGGTGCATATAGGACAAGCGTTAGAAGTGCACGAAGTTTCGGTGGCAATTCATTAATAAGCCAAGCGAACAGGAAACAAGCAATATAACTGATTGGTCCTGTAATCGCTGCGAATAATATCGTGTTCTTCAATGCGATGAGAAACACATCATCCTGAACAAATAGTCTTGCGTAGTTTTGCCAACCTATGAAGCTCGGCGCTTCTAATAGATTGAAGTTTGTAAAACTAAGAATAAGTGATAACAATACTGGAATGACTGTAAAGGTAAAGAACAATAGAAAATAAGGTGCTAATAACACGTATGCATGTCTGTTTTTCTTCATTAAACCAATATTACTTTTCCATTTACTGCGGAGCATCTGATTCGGCTTCCGCTTACCGGGCTTTTGAAGCCCAGTAACAACCGGTTTCTCTGCGATCTGTTGTTTCACTCTAGATCCCTCATTTCTCATAGGGAAGATTAAATTCTTTACGCTTCAGCGTAATCTCTTCATTCATAATTCGAACATAGTTCTCAAGCGTTTCACGCGGGTCTTCGCCTTGAACGACAACTCTTCGGAATGCATTGTCGATGTTCCGGCCAGTCAAATATCCACCCGGTACTTCCGGAATCCCTCTTGCCCACTGCATTTGATCTTTGAGTTTAAGGAAATCCTGTGTAGGCCAAGGCAATTCTGCTAATGCTTCCTTGTTCGCAGTTGGGTATCTTGCTGCCGTCCCCATTCGAATTTCCATTTGACGACCAAAGGCAACTTGTGTATCTTTCTCAGTCCACCACTTTAAGAAAGTCCAAGCGGATTCTTTATCCTTTACATTCTTGAACATGACTGAGGCTGATCCACTACTACCCACTTCTCTATGAATCTCTCCATCTGGCGTCATCGTTCCCGGTACTGGAGCAAAGGACCATAAGCCTTTAATCTCAGGTGCAAAGGCATTTAGCTTGTTATACATCGTGTAATCTACAACACCGATTGGCATCTCTCCTGTACGGAAACGGTTAGCGAAATCTGCTGCAATCGGAATTTTATAATTCACGAAGAAGTCGGTCCATTGCTTAAATTGCTTCATAGCTACTTCAGAATCGAGGTCGGTCGACATCCCGCCATCCTTGAATATATTCCCGTCATTTTGATATAAAAACATAATCAAAGCCGGGCTAATGGGTAAAGTCGCAATGTTCGTATTAGCTGTCTCATTCCCCGTCGAATCAAGCGGTCGTTGTGGGAGTCCAAATTGCAAATTGTTTTTTTGCAATACAGGTAGCATCGCATAGACATCATCCCAGGTTTGAGGAACTTCTAGCTTCAGCTCATCTTCCAATATGTCTTTTCTGTAAAAGAGCATCGGGAAGGTCTGTGTTTCTGGAAGAGCATAATAATTCTCAAGGTATTCAAAAGGCACCAGTGCGCTTTCATTGAATCGCTGTTTCACCGTGTTAAAGTCGCTAAATTCAGACAAATTCTGAAGTGCGTTCCGGCTGGCATAGTTCACCGGCAAGTCGCTTCCGATCTGGATCGCAACGTCGGGTCCTTTACCTGCTACCGTAGATGGAAGAATAACATCTGCTGCGACGAGCTTCAGATTGACATGAATTCCCGTCTTTGCGGTGAATTGATCATCGACCAATTTTTTAATCACTTGGGCTTGGTCTCGAGCCGATGTAACCCACACAGTAACACTCTTCTTGTCATCTTGATCCGCAGAGAAATCATCATAATTCTCATAGAAAGATGCTAAGAATGCTTCTGTATCTGTAACAAACTTATCGAACTTCCCAGCCTTAGCCTTTGGAAGCTTAGCACCTGGGGAGCTTACAATAAGATAATCTAACGATAGCGGTTGTTCATTGATGGTGAGCATCCAAGAACTCAGTGCACCCACATTCGCTTTATATGCTTCTACCCTTGAAGGAACAGTCTCCGGATTATCTGCCATATCTTTTAGTTGATATGCCACAGTATTAATGATCGAAGTTTTATCATCACTTTTCCCAGAAGGACCTTCTAGCGCTTTCGCAATGTTATAGAGACGTTCGCTCGTTTCACTGAACAGCTCTGTCATCTCCGGTATACGCTGCTCTAGGTTATAGTCCCGAAATGGATCCGGAACCGTCCCCGTATAACTAATGATTGTCCGATACATAGAGTTAAGCTCTAGAATGGTAGATTCGACAGATCTAAGAATCGGTGCAATATCTCCAAGCGTAACTTCCATCCGTATCGTGTGTTTGCCCTTCTCTAATTCAAAGAGATAAGGTTCTGTATTACTCTTGCCAATGACTTGCGTTTGCCAATCTGCACTATACGGGAAAGGATACGATTTTAGTTCTTTAAACGGAACCTCGCCATCAATATAAACCGTACGGAGTGATGACATTCCTCTTAAGAAATTTTGTCGATTCTTGAGTGCAATCTGGTACAGTCCATCTTCAGGAACTTCAAATTCCCATTCGATCCATTGCCCTGGTAATCTCCACGCGTACCCACCCATCGCGTTATTCCGTAGTTTGGAGACGTGGAATGGTTCTACGGCAGGATTGGAACGATCATTATAAGGAAGTAGACTTGGTGTTGATTTATACAATGTCTCTTCAGCCTGTAGTTTTATGAAGACATCCTCAGATGAGTTAAGTCTGTCTTGTTTATAATTACTCGCTATTTCATCGTATGTAGGCGTCAGTTCTTCCTGAGACAATATCAACTGATCGATGACAAGCGGCTCTCGTACAGAAGTTAAGGTCAAGGTGTGCTTGCCTTCCGAAAAGTAAAATAGGAAAGGATCCTGATAAAAGCCTGTTGAGTCCCTAAATGCTTCACTTCTCCACATTTGAGTCTCAACCTGATTCGGAGCGAGATCATTTCCTCGGTCATCACGATCAAACGTATTTTTCTCGTTACCCCAAATACGATTAAAAATGAAGCTTCTCGCCTCATTAAAAGGAATATTGCCATCTATTTGTAATTCGCGTTCTATGTCGGAGGACTTCCCTGCCTCGCTATAAAAATCCATTCTAATATTGTAAAGCCCAGCTTTTTTAATCTGTACATCCCAAGAAACGGAACCCGTCTCTTCCGTGAGAAGTGCTTTTCCTTGTCTGCCTTTGTAATCTTCCAATACTGTGGTCTTCATGCCATCTACCTTGCTGAAATCTTCCCCTTCGATGATGACATTCTCCACGGAGGAACTGACGTCTGTGAATTTGCTTAAATATTCCTCATAACCGCCCTTCTTAGGCGTCCCCCCAATGCCGGTTAGGTCAAGCTCAGGTGGTATTTGAGAAATGGAATCTGCAGAATCACGAGTTGCTCCACCTCTAAAGGAAAAAAACAGGCCAGCTGCAATAATCAACAAAAGCAGTACGAGTGCTACTTTCATGATTGGTTTCCGCATTGGACCCACCCCTTCTCTCTAAGAGATACCCCTATTTTCCATCATGAAGAATAGGGGTACGCATCTAGAGTTTCTATCCTACAGTTATTTGGTTTCAGAAAGCATTTTCTTGATATTAGCTTCAAACTGAGGTTTAACTTTATCTACTGCTGTTGCTGGAGAAATTTTACCTGTTGTAATATCTTTAACTACACTTTTGAATAAGTCCCCGCCGTCTGGAATGGCATAATAAGAAATATACTCTATGCTCTCAGCCATTTGTCCTCTTGTATCGAGTGACTCTTTATTTGGATAAGATGCTTCCCAGCTCTGCTTGGAAAGTTTTCTTCCTTCTTCATGGAGACTGATTTCATCATAGATTTTGACAGCTACTTCAGCATTCTTAGAGTACTTAGAAACCATGAACATGTTCGCAAATGGAGTGTATGTAACATGTTTATCTGCTTTAGGTCCTTTCGGGAAGAACACATAGCCAAGTTCTTGGTTTGGCATGCTTTCTAACAGACCGCTAAGCTCCCAGCTAAATGCACCGTACATGACACCTTTACCTGCAATAAACTCTTTGCTTGCATTCTCAGGTATAGGTTGCATAATCGATTTGTCTTTATTGTAAAGATCAGATACGAATTGCAGCGCCTGGATTGCATTTTCACTATCAAGGGAGAATGCTGTTTCTCCATTTTCGTTCTTATCTACTGAAGCTTTGTTTGTGTAAACAAATTGCTCAGTCAAGAAGTCCATCGTTCCGTAAGCGCCCGCTACACCGTAGATATCCGTCTTTCCGTCACCGTTCGTATCTTTCGTTGCTTTTTTAGCAAAATCACGGAATTTATCCCAAGTCCATTCGCCTTTTTGCTGAAGTTCATAAGGATCTTCAAGTCCAAGTTTTTGAACTAGTGTTTTATTATAGAAGAAACCGTAAGGAGATGGAGATGAATCTGTCATACCGTACTGCTTACCGTTATAAGATCCACCCGCCTTCATCCAAGCTGTGTATTTCGGATCATTCAGATCGAGGATATCGTCCACAGGCTGAATGAAGTCTTTGTTGACCATTGTTGGGAAGGCCCAGAACAATTCAAGCAGAACGATATCTGCAAAAGGAGTTCCGGAAAGTGAAGTCGTTGTAAAGTTCTCAATGTATTTACCATAATCACCGAACTTTACGTATTCGATCTTAGCGTTGTATTTCTTCTCTGCTGCTTCAATCAATTTGATCTGCAATTCTTCAGCAGGACCTTTCTCTGCAACCAATCTTGGGTCAGCATCATCGTACCAAACACCAATTCGGATCGTTTCACCCTTAAGATCATACTTAACTTCATCTTCTGCAGCTGGTTCAGGATCTTTAACTGCTGTATCCTCTTTCGGAGTATCCGTAGCTGGTTCTTGTGATGCATTGTTCTTATCACCACCGCCAGAGCAGCCAGCGATCATAAAAGTCATCAGTACAACGATGAGCAACATAGGAAGTAATCTGAATTTCTTCACCTGTAAAACCCCCATTTTTCTATTAGATTTAATTTTTAACAAGCTTTAATTGCGTTAAGTCCTAGTTAACAGAACTCTAGTTAAACATACCACCCCTTCTCGCGCAAAAATGCGCCTGTTAAGAATGCGCTTACATCAAAGACAAAAAAATAAAATGGTATACCTGTTGCTACATATTATGTATTAAGTATATCTAATACACCACTCATAGGAGCTATTATAATTGGATAAATCTTCTTTGTAAATAGTGAATATACCTAATTTCAATATTGTGTAAATAATTATACCTTTTATTCCGAAAATGCTTACATTTACAATTAAAAAAGCTGTTCCTGTGAAGGAACAGCTTTAAATCTTTATACTTTTATAGAAATTCCAGCTTATTATTTTCTCTGTGTAGGTACGAGGTTAAATAGACTTGGAGATGACGTCGAACCTCGTTCGATTAAGCAAACAGGTACTGTTATCTGCTGAGCTGCCTTATCTGGACTCTGGATTTGCTGAACAATGAGCTCAGCTGCTCGGCGACCGATCTCCTTACAATCTTGTGATATCGTTGTTAAGGGAACCTCTACAAGACGGGATATCATATGGTCATCAAATCCAACAATAGACAACTGATCCGGAACTCGAATCCCCATGTCTAAAGCACTACGTAACAAATCTACAGCCAAATGATCATGCTCTACTTGAATGGCTGTAACTCCGATGCTCATCAGACGCGAAATCATAGATTTATAAAACGCATTCTTATCCTCTTGTTCATCTGCTTCTTCATAAAAATCGGTAATGATCAGCTCCGGGTCCACAGGAAGATGGTGATCTCGAAGCGCTTTGCAATAACCCTGATAACGATCTCTAACTGAACTTCGATACTCTATGCTAATGCTTGATATAAATGCTATTCGCTTATGTTCAAGATCAATGAGCTTCTTGGTTGCCTGATATCCACCCTCCAAGTTATCTGAAACGACACTTGTAACCGGCAAACTTTCTATGTATTGATCAATCATGATGAGTGGGTAATTATTCCAATAAAGCGCATTCAAAACATCGATGTTAATCATCGTGCTCATTGGATATAATATAATACCTCTTGAACCAATCTTCGGAACTCTTAGTAAAAGCTCCTTCTCTTTGTTCTTGTCCCAATTGCTGTAATGAATGCTTAAATAATACCCCATTGAGTCCAAATATTCTGAGGCTCCTTGGATATATTCTAGTTCATTCGTTGCTAGATATGGCAAGATCATAGAGATAATGGGATTCGGATTCGACATTGAATGCATAGTTGTGAATTCTGGAAGTTTATGTTCATTATCTTGCTTCTTTACGTAGCTGCCGCTACCCCGTTTCCTGTAAATTAGACCCTCTCTCTCTAATTCGATCAGTGCACGCTTAGATGTAATTCGGCTTACGCCTGATTGCTCAGCTAACTCCACTTCCGTTGGAAGCTGCTGATCCGCTTTAAACTCACCGTTTAATATCCTGGCTTTCAAGTCCTCCAAAATAATCATGTACAACGGCTTATTCTTGGATTGCATCTTAACTCACTTCCAGTCTGCCCCATTATTCTAGCTTGTTATTGATTATAACAACTTTAACTAAATATACAAACAATATATCAAATCAAACGTTATAATGTCTATGACCCAAACTAAAAAATGGAAATATTTATTATTTTTATCATCCTAACTTGCTTACTTAGCATTTTACCAAAGATTAGGATATATGGTAGATATGATTTGCAAAAAAACCGCCAAATGTCGGTAGGCGGTCAACTAAATTACATTATTATATTGATCATAGCAAGTTATACGGGCAGGATAAGTTTCTTTTAAATCCTTTGGTAGTTTCTCAAACTTGATGAATAATTCATCTTGAGAAATTACAACTCCATACATCCCTTGATTCGTGTCTATATTGCGATAGGATACTTCATTGGTTCCATATCCTGATTGTCCAATCTTCAACTTGCCATTCCATCCCATAATCATCTGAGCATAGCCAATACGGTGATCTTCTAGCTGAAATAAAGTAATATAGGTATCTGAAGCACCCAACCTCACAATTTCTTTCACGTGAGGGCTCATTTCTCCGCCACTCCCCCGATTTAACCATTTTGTTAAATTTGTCTGTATCGACTTCTCATTATTCTCAATATGATATTCTTCAGAATAATATAAGAAAGGTAGGGCACATAGTACAAATATAAAAAGTAACCACATGAATACCTTTTTATTATTTTTCAAATCAAACTCCTCCTTTAACAATGTGCTTTACATATGTATTACTAGACAAAAAAAGTCAGAAGACTACCTAAGGATAACCCTTAAAGCGGCCTACTGACTCAGATATTATATTCCTCCATCTTGAGATAAAATTTCCTCAGCCACAAGTTGCCCCGATAAGGTGACAATTGGAGTTCCGCCTCCAGGATTCGTTGTTCCGCCTACAAACCAAAATCGATTCAACCCTTTTAAAGTGTTGGCTGGACGTGAGAACGTCTGTCTCGCTGAATTCGATGAAATTCCGTAAATAGCACCTCGATATGCTCCGGTATCCTTCTGAAGATCCTCTGGTGTATAGAACCGTTTTACTTCAGCACTTGATATTCCCGCTAAACCTCTAGTTTCCAGTCGCTTTAATAGTAAACTCCCATATCTCCCTCGTTCCATATCCCAATTCCAAGAAGATGAAGTATACGGTGCGTTGGCAAGCACGAACAAGTTGCTAGCATCTTTAGGGGCCATTGACGGTTCAGAGTATCCCGAATGACAGATGTAAATGGTAGGATTCGACGGAGCAACCCGTGCTCCAAATATATCTTCAAACTCTTGTTCATATTGTTCAGCAAAAAAGACGTTGTGATGTAATAGCTGCTCATAATGCTTTCTTACACCGATTAAGGACACAAACCCTGAGAGCGAAGGTTCGTAAGTGGCGATCTTAGAATCTGACATGGATGGACGATGAAGTGCAGGAATCATATCCCGACATATAGACAATACATCACCGTTTGCAATCGTCACATCCGCACTCATGGCACCTCGTTCACTCTCCACTCCCCTTACCTCTCCATCATGGATGAGTAACCTTTTTACTTTAACTCCAGTAAATATCTCTATACCTAGTTCGAGCGCCAAACGTTCAAATGCAGCCGGAATGGCAGAAGTTCCTCCCTTTACTCCATAAACACCTAGCGTGCCTTCTAAATGTGCCATCATCGCGAAGATCGCAGGAGCCTGATAAGGCGATGAACCGACATAAGTTGCATATCTTCCATACATGGCCAGCGTATTGGGATGATTAAAATAACGATAAAGCAACTTTTGTAATGAAGTTAGGGGGCGAATCCTTAGTAGCGCTGATATGAGCTGGGGCTTCAGTTTGCTTTTCATGTCTAGAAGCAGGGTGTTCAGGAACTGTCGATCCGCCTGTTGAAAGAGTTCTCTCGACTCAGATAAGAATGCATTAAGTTTACTAGCATCATGTGGACTGTAAGAGGCAATCTGCTCCTTCATCCACTCAGTATCACTACTCATATCAACAATATGGCCATCTGCGAAAAAGTTTCGTGTAGATGGGTCAATCTTATACATGTCCAGATAGTCTTCCATTCGTCGCCCCGCGGTTCGGAACACTCGTTCAAAAGCTTCTGGCATCGTAATGGTGCTAGGTCCTCGGTCAAAATGGTAGCCTTCATATTCTACCCGCTGAAGCTTTCCTCCTACAGCATTCTGCTGTTCTAACACCGTAACCTGATATCCCGAAGTCGCTAGACGTATTGCACACGATAACCCTCCTAGTCCAGCACCAATGACGATAGCCTTTTTCATGTGTATTTCCTGCCTTTCCATTGATATCCCTTGCTAGAATATGCACCACGGCATGAATCAAGCGCTAGTAAGATTAAGAGCATTGTGCTTAGCGGCATAAAAATAGATAACCAACCGGGTTGTCCGCTATTTCGATCAGCTGCAAACTTTACGCCCATACCAAGCAACATGCAAGCCGTTGCCCAGATGAACATCTCACTTGTCGCAACGGGTGATTTCGGTGAAATTATCCAGTCAAGTAAGAAGATAAGCAGCAACAAGGATGGGAGTACGTATAACATGAAATAAGTGATTAATATAGGTAATAAGAGCGAAATACGACGACCAAGTCCTGCATATATATTTTTCCGAAATCCATTCCATACCTCTTTGCTATTATGATACATCCGCATGCTTACACTAGTGTGCACATCGGCTAATGTGACAGGCTCACCGACCTCCTTCATTCTTCGAGCGAGCGCCATATCATCTACAATCTGATCTTTAATTGCACTGTGACCTCCACTCACCCAATAGCTTTCTCGATTAATAAACATGAATGCCCCATGCGCGGCCACGAACTTAGGGTCGCGAGATGTCCGAACCAACCGCACAGGCAAATGACAAGCAATCGTAAAGGTCATTAATGGAACGATTAACTTCTCGAAAAATGTTCCGACTTCTTGATAAGGAAAGCCAGTAATTAATCCTCGTCCCTGCTTTTTAGCTAGCTGTAGCGTTGAGGTAATCCCATCAGGCGTTACTCTGGCATCTGCATCCATAAAGAGCCACCATTCTCCTGCTGCATGTCTAGATAGCTGATGGCATGCAAATACCTTACCAGCCCAGCCGGACGGTAAAGGACTTCCTTCAATAAGTTTTATCCTTTCATCCTGGGAGGCGAAAGACTTTACGATATCTGAGGTGCGATCCTCTGATCGATCATCCAGTACAAGAATTTGTAAATTTTTATAATTACTTTGAACCAAGGATGTTAAACACTCCCCAATATTCCTCTCTTCATTGCGAGCCGGTATGAGGATGGAAATAAGAGGAGAACGATCGCTCTCCTTGAAATTGTTCGTTTTTTCTAACTTGGGCATCTGCCTTACATTCCAGATAACGAACAAAAGCTGAATCATCAGAATGATCAGCGTAATTAGAAAAAGCTTTTCCATATGCCCACCTTCTTTCGGAAATCGTCAAATATATCGTTAGTTGACCGTCCTTCTTCAAGAATCGGTATAAATTGTTCCGAAATCGTGTTCTGTTCCGAAATAACGAGCTGACGGTGAATGTTAAGCTGATTCTCTAGTGAAATACGCAGCTCCTCCACCGTTTTTTTACGACCAAGTTGTTTCCAATTCTGAATAATCGGCTCGCCTGCCCATAGGGAAGCATCAGGCTTCTGATGTTGTAGCATAGCACTAATCATCGTGACAGGGACAACAGCTGCTGCTTCACACTCAGTAAGGAGATAACCGCAACCGGATTGAAAATGAAGAGGGCGAATCTCTGAGTGATAAATCTCTCCTTGAGGAAATAACCAAACACATGCTCCACGATCCAGTAGTTTGCCGGCATAATGAAGGGATTGCATAATTCCTCTCAGAGATGTCTTATCAATCGAGAATGCCCCGATCTTGCGAAAAAAGGGATAGCGTTTCATTTGCTTCTCATCCATCATGATATAATGGTCATTCCGTGAACATGTACGAATAGCATAATAGGCAAGCAATCCATCCCACCAAGAGCTATGATTCATAATATACAGAATAGGTTTATTCGTTGTATCCTCATGATCAAACGTTCCCCGAAGTGTAAGACTATGAAAATGACGTCGAAGCATATAATACTTGTTGTATGTATGAAAAATTAGTTCAAAGTTTTTGCTTTTGCGTGCTTCGATCATATCTAAGAACCCCCTCAGCGATTACCGAACCCACTAACGAGATCATGAAAGGAGTATAGAGGCCCTCTTTGATTCCCAAAATTCCAAACATCAATAGCATACCCTGATACAATCTCACACCTTCTGCTAATGGTTTCCGATAGGAAATTCGAAGCGGATATAGCCACGAGAGCAGAAAAGCGGTCACGAACCAGCTCGCAAAATTTTGCCAAGGTACACCTGCGTATATCCCTTCCCCTTGCCACTCCCAGAATCCTCTGGAAAAGGCCACAGGGTCGAGTACGAGGTCAAATAACAATGCCCATAGTCCAGCCTGCAGAGCTCGAACCCATCTACTTGTAGCAGTTGATAGGAGTATCGCTGAAGACATGACACCAATCCAAGCAAATCCGATCGCTAGCGGAACACTTTCTCCAAACAAGCTGAGCGTATGACTATAATGATACGTCCCGAAGGGATAACCCGTCTGTGTCCCTATTCCCTCCAGGACATAAGTAACAACACCAACAACTAGAGCTCTCATAACAATTGATAACGGGCGATTACCTAGAATTCCATTCGATTGTCTAAATGTATCTCGATCCTGTACTTCAAGCTGAATCGCATAAAGAGCAAAAAAGATTAGAAAAAGTCCATTCGAGAAGTGCAAAAAGTCCGGAACATAGAATGCAAGCATGAGGACAAGACCGATCGCATACCAGCCCCAGAATAAATATCGCATTTTCATGAGACAGCGCTGCTTTCTTGTTTCAACATGGATATCCCGAAACGATGAGTAACCGTTGTTAGAATTGCGGCTTTTTTCATCCCTGTTACATAGGCCCTATCGGTAAATACACGGTATTGATTGTCCTTAACCGCATCCAATATTGCTCCATAAAACTTAGCCGCAAGCTCAATACTGAACGCACTTCTGCTCGGATAGCTATCCAGATCGCGAAGTCCCAATTCAAACCAGTGCTTAGCAATCCTCTCAAGTTCATGAATAAGATGAATAAACGCAGGATTAATATCTCCTTCAGCAAACGCTG
Source organism: Paenibacillus sp. FW507-14B1B (assembly GCF_058781425.1). NCBI lineage: Bacteria > Bacillati > Bacillota > Bacilli > Caryophanales > Paenibacillaceae > Paenibacillus > Paenibacillus sp. FW507-14B1B. The sequence goes on from NZ_JBYSWS010000001.1 coordinate 906,763, forward strand.
ATTCAGAATATCCATGCTTCTTCATTAATTCCAGAGGTACATATCTTCTCCCTCTTGCTCGATCTTCTCCAATATCCCGTACAATATTTACAATCTGCATGGCTTTGCCTAAGTAAATCCCCGAATTCGTAATGTCCTCTGTAGGGGAGTCGTGCAATACCGGCAGCAGCATTTCACCTACAGTACCAGCAACTAGATAACAGTACTCTTCCAGTTGCTCCATCGTATCATAATGAGATCGCACTAAATCTCGTCGCTGACCTTCCATTTGTTTGAAAAATGGCTCCTTACCAAGATTCGGGAACTGATCAAACAACCATCTAAGCGCTGTAAAGATAAAATGTCCTTCCGCTTGTTCCAAATGGTGTAAATGAAACTCTAATTCATCTATCGTGTAAAAGGCCTTCTCCGGCTCATCCACCGCATCATCAATCATTCTGCAAAATGCATAAATCACATATACCGCTTCTTTCCGCGGAGATGGAAGAAAGCTGAATGCTTTATAAAACGTAGAAGATCCTTCACGAATCATGTCCTCACACAAGGTCAAACTGATTTCGTGCTGCATATTTCTCTCTCCTTTGTTAGATAGTCGGCTAGTAAACGTGCCCCTTGCATAACAATCGGGACACCCCCACCAGGGTGAACGGATGCTCCAACACTGTAAAGTCCATGAATCGCTGGATAAGGAACAATTTGCGGTCTGAATACCGCCGATTGTCCTAAGCTAGGTGCAATTCCGAAGCTACCTCCTCGGTACATCCCTTCTCGCTCTGCATCATCCGGCGTCCGTATATCCATCCACTGGATCGCTTCTCGCAGTCCTGGAAACCCTCTACGTTCAGCTTCACCCAGTATATATTCTGTCAATTGATCTTTCCGCCCCTCCCATTCCACCTCACCTGCTGGAGGGACTGGCACGAGCAAATACAGTACACTTTCGCCCTCAGGTGCCGCTTCTTCGTCCAACGCTGTAGGGTAGAAGGAATAAAATGCAGGCTCATTCGGCACTTGTTGATCGACAAACAATTGTCTTAGACCATTGTTTAAGGATTCCGGAAGAAAGAATTGATGAATCCCCGCTTCAGCCCAGCGCTTATTCAAACCTAGATAGATAAGAAAACATCCCGATGATGGCTCATAAGATTTTTTGGCTGACGCAGCCCCTTTGGCTCCTTCCGGCATTAAGTCCGCAAGATAAGGGAAATCCCCATTAAATATGATGGAGTCATGCAAATAGATTTTTCCACTAGATGAAATCCCACGGCATTGCCCCTGCTCAATCAATATTTTGTCAACAGGGCAACGGGTGATGATCTTTACCCCACGCTTCTCCAGCTCTTCACGAAGAATTGAGATGAGACCTGCGTAACCTCCCTTGAGATACCACACTCCGAACGCATGTTCAGCGTAAGGGATAAGCGTATATAGACCGGGAGATTTGAATGGAGCACCACCAATATACAAAGTTTGAAGCGAGAAGGCATCTTGCAGCCTTTCGTCTCGGAAATAATCAGCTGCTAACGCACGGACGCTTTTGTATGCTTTCATACGAAGCAGTAATTTCATGTTATGCCATGTATAGAAATGCCCCTTCTGCACAAATGGTCGGTTCAAAAATGCTTCAGAACCACTCGTATATGCTTCTTCCATGTCTTGCATATAACGTAAGAATCCTTCTTTCTCCCCCGGAAAGCATCGGTCAAGCTCTGCTAGCTGTAATTCTAGATTTCGATGTTTCGTAAAAGATGTCCCATCAGAATAATGAACCTTGTATAATGGATCACATTCCATAAGGGGCAGTCTTGAGCGTTCAATTCCACCTTCTTCTAAAATGCTTAAGAGCATATCTGGGAGTAACACGATGGTTGGACCGCGATCAATTCGGTATTTGCCCGTATCATCCATCTGATAAGCGATTCGTCCACCGATTTGCGCTTCTTTCTCATAAATAGTGACCTCAAAACCGCGTTTGCTAAGCAGCAGTGCGGTCGTTAGCGCGCCAATTCCCCCACCAACGATACCTATCTCCATAATGTAACCTCCTCTGATGTGCGAACCGTTGAATCCATACGATATCCAGCACGTTGATCCTGCTCCATCAGTTGTTTCACACTGATTCTTGCGGACTCCCATATTGTTGGAAGTCCGCTACCCGGATGAGTCCCTCCCCCAACAAGCCAGCAGTTCCCAAGTTCCTCAAAGCGATTATGAGGGCGTAGATGCATCATTTGGTCAAGTGAGTGGGCCAGATTAAAGGTAGCTCCTTGATATACATGGAAGCGATCCTGCCAATCTTGAGGTGTAACCATCTCTTCTATTTCAATTCGAGAGGAAATACCTGAAAGCTCTGACTCTTGTTCCAAACGTTCAAGCACCCGCTCCCGAACACGTCCGCTGGCTTCGGACCAATCTGTTTCTCCAGTCAAGTTAGGGACAGGCATTAAGACAAATAATGCGGTCTTACCCTGCGGTGCTAGCGTCGAGTCGCTTATGCCCGGATTGTGAACATATATGGAAGGGTCATCGGACAACACACCAAGCTTCGTAATTTCGTTTACGTTCTTCTTATAGTCATCTGAGAACAGCACAGTATGGTGCGGCATATCGATCTTCCCATCAATACCTAAATAGAGCATGACGGTAGAGCAGGAATATTTCTTGCGAGCAATCCGCTCAGGTGTATATTTCTTAAGCTCACCAGGTTCAAATAGATGCGTCATCGCTGTGGCAAAATCGGCGTTGATAACAATATGATCTGCGTCCATCCGTTCCCCATTCTCCAACTGCACACCTATTGCTTTACCGTTACGTTGTAGAACTTTCTTTACACCGCACGAAGTCTCCACCTTCCCGCCATATTCTCTTATCACTTCAGCCATAGCAGTACAGATCTGATTGACGCCACCAGTAGGATGGAAGAGTCCATATTCATGTTCCAGATAAGACAGGATGGAGAATGTTCCTGGACATTCCCAAGGTGACATACCTAGATATTTGGCTTGAAAGGTAAACGCGTATTTGAGACGTTCATCCGTATAATATTTCGACAACCGTCCGTAGACCGTATCCATTGCGTTAAGTTTTGGCAGCGCCTTAAGAACATCAGAACGTATATAATCCGTCAAGCGCGCGATAGGTCGTTTGAGAAGAGGAGAAATGCGGTCAAACTTCACTTTTTCCTCCTTCATAAATCGCTCATACCCTTCCCCGTTACCGGGAAAGTACTGTTCAATTCGCTCTTTCATTAACTTGCGATTTGCTGTCGCATCAAAGCTCACATCTCCAAATTTCAATCGATATAGCGGATCAAGTTCAACCAAATCTACATAGTCATGAAGCGAGCGATTTACCGAGGTAAATAGTTCCTCGAGTAATTCAGGCATCATGAGAAAGGTTGCTCCACGGTCAAATCGATATTCACCTAGCTCTACACGAGACGTACGCCCACCGACATATGATTGTTTCTCATACACCGTGACTTCATATCCACGGCCTGCAAGTAACATTCCCGCAGCCAATCCTCCTGGACCAGCACCCACAATAATAGCTTTTCTTCTAGATGTCATGCCGTCCCTCCATCCATCTTCTATGTACTCAATATTGAATAATCAATTAATTAACCCGTCGGTAAATATACAAACATTGTACATTGTCGTATACGGTTTGTAAATGACCCTGTAAAAATGAACATAAAAAAAACAGATCAAATAGTTGATCTGTTTTAGAGAAAATTATTTTTTGTTATCTTTTTGCTCTAAGACCTATAAATAAGAGTTGAATAACTTCCATCGTCTCTTTAATAGCTCTTTTTTCTTCTGGGAATTGGGCAAGCCATAAAGCAGTTTCGTTAAGTGCTCCTGATAGCATATGCGTTAATCCATCGATGGATATGGGTTTTAAATATCCTTCGTCTTGCATCATCAATAGTTGTTCACGCATCAATCGCATCGAATTTAGTTCATCCATCCTCCTCCAGCTATCCCATCCCAAAATTGCAGGCCCATCTATGAGTAAGATCCGTTTGTTCTCAGGTTCAATAGCAGCAGATATAAATGCTTGGCAACCTAAATACAACTGTTCCCAAGCATCTTCGCTTCTCGCCGCTTCTTTCTCTACACATTCTGCAATTTCTGCTTGCACTTGTTCCAGTACGTTCTGAAATAATTCTTTCTTATTTTTAAAGTGATGATAGAGTGCTCCCCGTGTCACCCCCGCTTCTTCTACAATTTCCTCCAAGGCAGCATCTGCATAACCTTTATAAGTGAAATGATATCTTGCAACCTTAATAAGTTTACTGATCGTTTCTCTGGTCTCTTCCTTGCTTCTTCTCATTGTGTGCTTAACCCCTGTCTTAATTCTTCATTCTATCAATCGAGCTCAAAACTGAAAAAGATTAGATATAATTGCTACTTTCTTCTTCAGAAGGTGGGATCACTTTTATGACATCAATTAATACACCGTTTGGATCAGAAATGATGAAGTGACGTTGCCCAAAATCCTCATCGCGTATATCCTGGCATAGCGGAAGTTTATGATCCATAATTAATCTTTGGTATTCCTGGTCCACATCGTCCACTTCGAAATTCAGAATCATACCTTGGACTTTGCTTTGATACGCTTGAGGAATTGTGGGATGTGTAGCATCCAAGAGTGCCAGTTCAAACGGTGTATCCCCTGAAGATTTTAGACTTACATACCACTCTGCTTCATACACCATCTCGAAGCCCATGTACTGCGTGTAAAATAAAGCACTTTCAGCAACTTTCTCACTCATAATTACCGGATAAAAACTATTCAGTTTCATCTTCCAAATTCCTCCTCTTTCAAATGTGTTATCCATAAAATAACATACATACAGAATGTATGTAAATACCAAAAGATCTAGGATCTTGCGGGATGGCCTCGTTTGTTGTTGTGAGATGCTCCGCGTACGAAACGTTCCTCCCCTCGCTGTTGCCCCCAAATTTCCGGGAATTATTCTAGCAAGGAAGAAATTCGGGGGCAAAGGCGACCGCTACCGCTGGTCCGGAATCGTTTCGTTCTCTCCGCTACTTCGTGCATACCATCCAAAGACAGATAACAGAAAGAAACCGCCCTCTAGTAGAATGGAAGTATGACCAACCATCTAAAAAGGAGCGGCTTCATTTGTACATTCAATACACAATAGATCAAACTTATCTGCCAATGGATTTAGAGGACGACATTCCGTCCAATCCCCTTGTTCGTGTAGTCAATGAAGCTGTCAATCGCTTAGATGACCGAATCTTCCAGGCTGCCTATCCAGGTGGAGGACGAAATAGCTACCCTCCCAAAATGCTAACCAAGGTGCTCATTTACGCCTACACTCAGCGAATGTATTCCTCTCTTCAAGTCGCTAAGGCACTCCGAGAGAATGAACAAGAATCTACTTTGGGACCAGCCTCTTGATTCCCATTATTTCAAAGCTCCCATAATTAAGTGCACAGAACTCTCCTGCTCATCGGCTTTAAACACAATAAGTTTTTGATTATGACTATAATGAACAGCAGTATACTCTGTTCGGATGGCTTTTAAAGCGTCAATTGCATATTTAATATTATAATTAATCTCATAGTTGTCCCCGTCATGACGCTCTAGTGTAATCATTTCATCCAAATAACCATTTTCACCCTGGCAAAAAATCTTAAGGTGATCGTCACTCTTTCGCATTGTAGTAATATATCCGTTCCCACGATCCGAGATGATCAACGTTCGCTCGAGCGTGCGTAAAAAGTTTTTCGTCGATACTACTGCACGAGAACTGGATTCCATACGAATCATCTTTTCAATATTTGGATACCTGCCCTCTAACGGTGTCACTGCATAGGTAAAGGCTCCTTGTTTAAAAATCACACGATGATCAAGTATATCGATGAGTACAGGATCTCCGTCTTTTACGATGTTCTTTATCTCGGCTAATGTCTTTCCTGCAATTACTTTCTCTTCTGAAATTTCACATTCCAAACATTCTGTCATTCTCGCAACTCGATGTCTATCACAAGCTGTGAATTGAACTTGATTGTGATGCAATTGAATATGTATACCCGTGAGCAGAGGCGTTTCTTCTCGTGAAGAGATCGCATACATCGTTTGACTGATGAGTTCCTTCAGTTTCTCTCCATTAATCATCATCTGCTGCCCGCTCTGTTCCATACGCACATCAGGATATTCGTCAGCATCCATACCTACTAACCGAAAATTTGAATTTCCACACACAATATGTACGCTATGATTAGCCATCCGTTCGATCCGAATCCAGTCTCCATCCATTTTTTTTATCATTTCATAGAGCTTAGCTATGGGGAGCACGATGGAGCCAGATTCAGCATACTCGAATTTATCATTACTCAGCTCATATCTCAAAATATTATTAGAATCACCGCCGACTAATATCATCCGATCAGGATTAACGATAACTAGAACACCGCTAAGTATAGGGATCACTTTCGAAGTGGCTATTCTTGAGATGTGCTGTAAGGGTACCAGAATTTCATGTTTGGCAATCTTAAACTGCATCGACTTACCTCCTGAGCCATACATATTCAGATCATTCCGTTTCCATCCACAGAAACTCTACTTTTTTCCCTTTCACTTCACTATAGAATCTACTTCTCTCCACGAATCCATTCTCTATGTACACTTTCTTGGCTCTAGTATTGAAACATGCTACTACGAGCCTGAACCGATCATGTAAGTATCTCTCTTTCATAAATTGCAGTCCCTCAGCTACGAATTTACGTCCTTGACCTTGACCCGTGAAAGCCGGATTCATTCCAAGCCCTATATCCAGACGTTCTTCATTAAGATAAACACCAGCTGGATACCCACCAGCAACTCTGGCAGACTGACCGCTGCAAAAATATCCTGTAAGTTGATTCTCTCGATCAAACACTACGAAGTACTCGCCATTCAGTAGCTCTTCAATCGCTTCTTCGCTAGAATCAAAGCTATAAAAATCATAAGGCGCAGGGTATTCCCATGAACAAATTATTTCAGCTATGTGCCTGTTCATTGGTTTAAAAGTGTATCTCAACGTACTAATTCTCCTTCGCTTGATCCTTTATTCAACCATCCGATAATGCTCAACCGTTGGAAAAGGATCATAGAAATGATGAAGCAATCGCTTCCATTGTTGATATTCATCTGATCCTCTAAAACCAATCGTATGATCCTCTAACGTTTCCCACTTCACCAGTAAGATATATTGATGGTCGTTCTCTATGCAGCGTTGAATCTCATGGCTTATATATCCCTTCATCCTTGCTATAATGGTCGATGCTTCCTTGAATGCAACCTCATATGACTCCGTTAAGCCTGGCTTTATATTTAATATGGCAACCTCTAAGATCATACGAATAATCTCCTCTCACAAATTCGATTGTAAAATTCCCAGTATATCTTTCGGTTCATCTGCAAGATGATCCGGCCTTTCGATAACTAGAGCTTCTCTAGGATCAACACCCCATGTAACCGCAATGATCTCAACATTCGCTTTCTTGCAAGCCTGAATATCTCTCACTTCATCCCCGATATACATTAGCTCTGAACTATGTAGTCGATTATCTTTCATATATTTTTTGAGCGTTTTGTCTTTGCCGAATAACCCATTAGATGACATGACCTGTTTGAAGTAGGAAACCTCTTGATGCTTCATATACTCTAAAATATTGGTTTTAGAATTTGAAGTAATTATAGATATCGTGTATCCCTTCTCATTCAATTGTTTGATTACTTCTACAACTCCATCGAACAATCGAAGAGATTTCAAATGAACGCTGTAATTATTTTTAAATTCCTGACTAAACCTCTTAATGAGGTGCACTCGACGCATAGGAACATGAAGTGCTTTAATCTTCTCTTTTAATGATAAGTTCATCATCATTCGGTAATCGCTCGAGTTTAATGTATTAAACTTGTATTTAATAGCCAATTCATTATAAACCTTCACCACAACATCAATCGAATCTACGAGAGTTCCATCAAAGTCGAATACGATATGCTTCTTCAATTCCTTACCTCTTTCTCAGTGCTTGCCCGTAATAGATAAACCCAGCTATCTTTAGCTGGGTTTATCTATTATTATATTTTTATTTTTTCTTCGAATGATAGTGATATCCAGTACAAAGCCCTTTTTGCTTAGATTTTGCAGAGCATTTATGCCCTCCATTTTTATCTGTTCTCCCTGAATGCGCATAGGCAGCAGAAGATGTTCCAAGTAGTAATCCAATAGTTACAACTGCAATCAATAGTTTTCTCATTAGATCTCCCTATTTATAGCCCTATGCTTTAGGGCTTATTCCAAAGCTTCCACCATTCTACATCAAATTCCATAAATAGGGTATATGAATTTTGAAACGATTATTTTTTCGTCATGATCATAATGCCTGTGGACCAATCTAATTTCACTTTATGAAAATCCCCTCTTTGATCAAGCATATCAATAAGTTCCACAACCTTCTCTCCGTGACCATCAGGCCAATTCAGTTGAGGATTAAGGTCATCAATGATATAAAGCCCAGTCGGTTCTACCATTTCCAGCACTTCTTCGACCAAATAGAATTTACCAGGCCATGTATCTGCAAATATAATATCAAACTTCTGATCTTTATTCTTCTCTATAAAGTCCCCACCATCACAAACATGAAAATCGACTCTAGGATCTTGAATGACTTCTATGGCGATATTAGCGTATTGCTCGTCGAATTCAACAGAGGTAAGTCTTGATTCCTGATCCATGCCTTCTAAGATCCAAGTTGTAGAATATCCTGCCCCCGTACCTAATTCCAAAATACGCGCCTTTGGTTTTGAAGAAACGAGTGACCGCAATAGACTCCCTGTAAGATTGTCGCAAGACATCGTGAATCCTTTTTCTTTTGCCAATCGACTAACTTGCTCAGCTAATACGGGGATTGCTATATTCTTGTGATCATCCATAACTCCAACTCCCTTATTTTTAATACTTCTATAATATTCCATCATTTCCCATAGAGTCCAGAGCTAATTTGTTTCTTCACATAAAAAAACCAGCCTTATGGCTGGTTTTAGAACCAACATATATGATTTCACTTAAATCATATTAGCTTTACAGGCAACCCGCTCTCTGCCGATTGATTCGCTGCTAATGTAACCTCAAGCGTTCGTATAGCTTCACGATAAGGTGCAAGAATCAGACTTGTATCTCCCGTATTAACCGCATGAATGAAGGCATCATCCTGTTGTTTATAGAAATTACCTGCACCCTGCCAAGTCGTTGTTCCTTCAGGCTCCACGATCGTCAGCTTCATACCATCAATGGAAAGCCTAAAGTTTCTGCCCATAATTTCGAAGGATGATCTGTCATCAGGCTGAGGGAGAAACCCGGTATCTATATGTCCAAGCGCCCCCGATAAGAACACAAGATTAACCGATGCGATATCCGGAGTGGTTATCCCTTGAATATCTTGATTTAACAGCAGTCCCATATCTGCATATACCTTCTGTACACCACCAGCTAAATACAGCATCAAATCCAAATTATGTGTCGTCTGCTCTACTAGCTGACCACCGGATTTGGAATGATCGATCCACCATGCTGTCGGAGGCAAACCACCGAAACGATAGGCTCGAACCATACCAATTTCTTTACCTACAAGATACTGCTTCGCACGCTGTACCACTTCCATATATCTTAAACAATAACCTGTGCTTGTGATGATTCCAGCTTCTTCGATAATTGCGGCCTTACGCCTTACTTGATCCATATGAAGTCCAAGTGGCTTCTCTACCAGAAGATGAATCCCTTTTCGAGCAGCGATCTCTTCGATCTCACCATGCGCAAATGGAGGCACACATATGAACAATGCATCCAAGTTCTCTCTATCCAGCATTTCACGAACATCTGTGTAAGGTACTGCTCCATATTGCACAGCAGCCTTTTCTGCAACCGGAAATGCAATGTCGCATATGGCGACCAATTCAGCTCTTTCGTTAGCACTGATGTGTTTAAAATGTTCTGTAGCGATAATACCTGCACCAACAACACCAACTCTAATCATGTATAGTCCTCCTCATTATTTAAGATTAGCTGACCATTTTTCTGCACGAGCTTGAAGATCATTCAAGAATTTTTGAATATCTGGTGCATTTCCTGATGCCGCCTGACTGATAAAACCGTTAACTGCAGGAATAATATCACTCATAAAGAACGGGTTCGCCTCATCCATTAATTCGGAGTGACCTACATCAGCAATTGCTAGTGCTTTCTTCGTAAATTTATCCTCTGCCGTTACAAAATCCGCATTTTTCAATGTCGGCGTATTAGAGAACATTTCATACATATATTTTTGTGTCATATAACTTGTAAGGAACTTCATAACTTCCCATGAAGCATCTACGTCTTTAGCATTTTTCGCCATAATAAATGGATCCACCGCAACCCAGCCCTCACCTTTAGGTCCTACATTCATCACAGGCTCAAATCGATCCAAGTTGTCTTTATTCTTCTTTGTTCGGTATTCACTCATTGCGGAACCGCCTGATGAATCAAGCGCAATCGCAATATTATTTTTTTCCAGTCCAAAATTTTCGGCTCCTTGCCCATTCACAAAACCAGCTGGCGGAAGCTTCGATGCTTCTTTGAGCCATTCCATAACGTCCACCATCTCAGGGGAATTCAGATGCCACTTAATGCTCTTATTATCCTTTAAGGTCCCTTCTGCCCCCTTTGCTCCAAAGGCTAACGTTATAGCAACAAAGGTCGAACCATTCAGTGAGTTACCACTCCAATGCAGTCCAAAATTGTCCTCCCCTGTTTTTGGATTCTTTCCGGTCATTCGCTTCGCTTTATCTAAAATTTCCTGGACAGTTGGCTTCTCAGATAGGGCTTCAACACCCCAGTCCTCAAATAATTTCTTATCGTATACAACCATCCGACGACCAAGAGCTACCGGTATGCCGAATTGCTTGGTTCCATCAGGTGATTTCGTACTATAAGAATTATTCATGATACCTTCTAGATAACTGCTAGAATCAAACGTCTTATCTTTAGCGATTAGATCATCCAAATCACGCAGTAATCCTTCTTGGTACCACTGTGATGCAAATGCACCCGCTGTATAAAATATATCTGCATCTCCAGAGAGCAGCATCGCGGATTGCTTCGCCTTTACATTCTCCCAAGGAATCTGATACACCTCTAGCTTGATGTTCGGGTACATGATCTTAAACGTTTTATCCAAGTATTCATTAAGTCCAATGGTTGGATTACCTGTTAGTGCGTCGATCCCGTTATCGAGCTGCCACCCAGCTAGAGCAACGCGAACTGTTCCTTTCATATCAGACACTTGTTCAATCTTCACACCACCAGTCACATCGATCTTTGAACCTCCCGAACAAGCAGCTAATGAAATAACGAGCACCAAGGATATGATGAGTAAAAATGTCTTTTTCATCTCCTTACACCTCCTATGGGATTGGCAATCCATTGCTCTTTACTGCTTAATTCCTGATAATGCAATGCTCTCGATGATGTAACGCTGAAGAAATAAATACACAACCATCACCGGAATGAGGCTAATCGTTGTAGCGGCCATAATAATGGCTGGTTGCTGGTTTATACCATTGTTATAGGTGAACATAGCGAGGCCGATTTGAATCGTATATTTAGCAGCTGATTTTAGAATTAGGAGTGGCCACAACATGTCATTCCACACCCCAAGGAACAAGAGAATAATCATCGTAGCAATAATTGGCGTACATAATGGTAAATACACGCGACTAAAAACTGTGATCTCCTTCGCCCCATCTAGTACCGCCGCTTCTCTTAGACTGTTTGGGAGCTGATCAAAGAATGCTTTAGCTAAAAAAGTTCCAAATGCATAATTCATTGCAGGCAGATAAAATGCCAGATAATTATCCACTAGGCCTAGCTTGCTGAATAGCAGGTACTGTGGAATCATCGTCATCTCGAACGGAATCATCATCGTACTTAACGCAAGCAACAACACCAGATTAGCCCCTTTAAAGCGCAGCTTCGATAACGCATACCCTGATAGCAGTGCCGAAAGCGAGCTAACAATAATGACACCTCCGCTAACAATGGCAGAGTTGCCGATATATTTGAACATATTGATATTTGTAAAAGCAACTTCAAACGTTCTAATTGATGGCTCTTCTGGCCAAATTTTCGGTGGAAAGGTAATATTAAGCCTCGCCCCCCAATCGAAGCTTGTCACTAGCATCCAGAGAAAAGGTACAATCATAAGAAATGAACCTAAAAACAGAATAACTGTTAACAAGAATTGATTCATTGAAATCCTTCTACGCCTCGTCATTTTCTCAGTAAAAGTCGTATCCGCCATGGTACCCTCCGATCTGCGTATACTCAATCGCTGTGCTAAGTCTATTACTTAATCTAAACTGTCTTTCCGACGGTTAAGAAGCATGAGGAATACGGTCAACATGAGTATCATTAGAAACAATAGATAGGACACGGCTGTCGCAAGCCCCATTTGAGAAGCCAAGAAGGCATTTCGGTAAATATAAAGTACAACCGTCATCAGACTTCCTCCTGGATTCCCAGCTGTGCCTCCAATTAACCAAACATCCGTAAATCTTTTCATCCCACCGATCGTTCCCATAATAAGCATAAAAACAAAAATGGGTCGTAGATAAGGAATCGTTATATACAGCCACTTACGATAAGTACCAGCCCCATCCACTTCGGCCGCTTCATAAAGATCACGTGGAACACTTTGAAGTCCTGCAAGAAAAATAATCGTGTTATACCCGAGCGCTCCCCATAAGCTCATTAAGACGATACTGTACTGTGAAACATCCGGGTTCGTGAACCAACCGACAGGATTAAGACCAATGAGGTTAATTATGAAGTTAATGAGTCCCTCTTTAGACGGGAAGAACAAGAATGAGAACAGAAGACTTGTAGCAACACCTGATACCACGTTCGGCAGGAAGTATACTGCTTTGAAAAAATTCCTTCCCAGATGCCACTTAAGATTGTTAATCATACTTGCAAGGATGAATGAGAGTGCAATACCAAGAAGTACGGACCATATTCCCATGACAAATGTATTTGAAAGCGCTTGCCAAAATATCGAATCCTGTAATGCATAACTGTAATTGTTCAATCCCACCCACTTTCCATTCAAAGAAAGTCCTGATGTCTGGTGAAAACTCATATAGAGAGCCGCGAACATGGGGTAGATCGCAAATGCAAGCACACCGATAATCAATGGAGCACTAAATAAGTAACCCATCCAATCATTTCGATTAAATCTGAATTTTCTTTTGGACAGAACGCTTGGGTTAGAATGCACTTTCTTTACTGGGGTGGATGACAAATACCTCCTCCTCCTCTCTTGAATGACAACCCACTGCACTGGAACACCAGATTACTTATCCTTTCTGTAAATGGTTATGAGGACGAAGCTAGATTATGATGTTTATTTATATGTAAATATTTCCCTTAACTAAAAGAAGCCTGTGGAAAAATACACAGGCTTTTATGTCATTTCATTCCATCAGATGATCTTACAACATTCTTATAACAATAGACTGATCGTTAGTAAGTTAAACAAAGCTAACGGAAGAATGGGATTATAGGCGGGATACGGGGGTCTTGGAGGTGGGAAACCCGGATAGAATCCACGAGAACCACCATTATCAATATTTAGATATACGAATTTTGCGTCCACGCCTACTATGATTCCCTCGATCATCTCATTATCGACCGTCTGTATCCGCACTTTACGATTTACAGCGTTTTTGCACGTATGATGTACTTTTTCCTTGTGCTGCATCAATGAGTTCGCTGTATGTTGGTCGCATTGATACACGACTTGGTGATTCGAGTATGTTGTCATATCGTCACTCCTTTGAATTATCCTTACCTCATCATATGCAGACGCCTAGCATAGGGTGTATTGCCTATCGAGAATCGTTTAGAGCGTACTAAATTCGGGTAAATAAAAAATAGATCAAAGGAGGTTTACATCCATCATGGAAATTCAGTCAGATACCGGACGATTCTATATCAAAGAACAAGGAAAGAACGTTGCCGAAATCACTTTTACATCCCTCGGTAATGATGTTATTAGCATAGATCATACTTTTGTTGACTCTTCATTAAGGGGTAAGGGAATTGCCGAGAAGCTTATTCGTAAAGTCATCGATTATGCTAGAACAGAGAATTTGAAAATCAATCCCGCTTGCTCCTATGCAGCATATCATTTCGATAAATTTCCCGAAGATCGTGACCTACTACATTAATTGACGGAAATCCCCCAAAATATATTGCCACAAAAAAAGGGCTGTCCCCGATTTGTCATCAATGATGACGTGGAGACAACCCTTTGCTATTCACGATATTAAAAAATTCGGTTTGCACCATTATATTTCGGCCCCCAATAGGAACTGTTAATGTTCGCGATCGTAATTCCTTTACTTGTAGCCGAAATAAATTCATTATTCCCAATATAAATACCTACATGCGAAGTTGAAACTTTATTGGTGATAAAGAATACCAGATCACCTTGTTTAAGATTGCTTTTTGAAACTGGAGTTCCATGGTTATCATGCATCGAAATGGAACTGTGCGGCAAGCTCACACCCATTTTTCCATATACATAACGAATGTAGCCAGAGCAGTCAAATCCTTGCGATGGAGAAGAACCGCCCCATACGTATTTAACACCTAAGTGTTTCTTAGCTTCAGTCACTACCTGGGCTCCTTTGGATGCGCTTTGCGCTGGAGCTGTCCAAGCTGGTTTATAGGTTTTGCCATCTGTACTCAACATAGCAATATTGTTCTTAGAATCCCATTTGAGCGTGAATCCGAATGTTTCAGTAACAAAACGAAGTGGAACGTATGAACGTCCTTCAACCACACGCATCGTTGTGTCCATTCTAACTTGTTTGGAGCCAACAGTAGCAATGCTTGAACCTGACTTCAGTACAATTGTGGTACTGCCTTTTTTAATCGTTACCTTAACTATGTATGAGTTAACTTTCTCATATTTAACCGTTGCACCCAGCTTTTCTCCGATCATGCGAATCGGTACCTGCGTATAACCTTTTGCGTCAATAAATGGTTTCTGGTCCGGGAATGATACTAGTGAATCATTAATTTGAACCTTTATGGAAGACGTTGCGGCACTTGCAAAATTAGCACTAAGAGCGAATGATGAAGCAACAATCGCTCCGGATAATAGAAGTTTCTTCAGTATGTTATTCATGATGTTTTCCTCCTTGTTGCTTCCGAGGTTAGTTGCCGGATTCGGAAAGAGGTATTTCCTAGTTTATAAAAATAAACATTCACCCCAAAATTAAGTTCCCCCGTACCAAACGTTATGCTCGCTTGGATTCAGCCATTAGTTATTCCAAGTTACTCATAATAAGGTAACACATCCAGCAAGACAATTTACGTCTAAATTGTGTCCGTTTCATGAAATTATGAATAGATTGTAACTATTTAAACGTAAATTGATACTTTTTCGATACCTATAACAACGTCAATGACTGGCTGAAATTTTTAAAATTACTTCATATATCAACTTGACTTTCACCTATAAAAAAATTTATATTTATTTCATACCTTCTATTTAAGGAGAGATTTTGATGTCGGTGAGCGTTCTTAACTAACCAAATTTCATAAGACTGGAAATTTCTTGAATCATAGTCCGAAATGGCTATGTTTATTTTCTTGTGGATTTTTCCGTCTATGCAATTAGTTAAGAACTACGGATATCAATTGAAGCCCAGGATGTCTATCCTGTATATTTGGCGTCTATTTATCCGTGCTGAGTGTTCAGCGCGGATTTTTTATGAGTATGCTGTTATTTTGTCGGCATATTCTAACTAGACATCGTATATGCAGGTAGACTTGTCTAAAGGCAGAGAGTGAACCTATGGTTCATTCTCTGCCTTTTTTTGTTGCCCGGGGCTGCTTCAGGAATGTATAAATCACAAAAAAAGGAGTTATGATCCCCATGAATTTAACCACCCTAAAACAACTTCAATACGATAAGGTGCAGCAAGACTTGGAACGATTCGCTGTTTCGTATGTTGGTAAAAGACATATTCTTGAGATGAAACCACTAACCCAGCTTAAAGCTGTCCGCCATCAGCTTGATCAGACTGCGGAAGCTCGGACTCTTCTCCGTGCAGGCGCGAGTGTTCCAATCCCATCACTTGAAGGTATCGAGCCCGTTCTACAGTTACTTGGAACAGGATATGTGCTCAGTGAAAGAGATTTTACACACATACAGCAATTTTTACGCAGCTGTAGACAGCTCATTCGTTATATGACTAGCAAGAGTGAAATTGCTCCTACAATTGCCTCATACGCTTCCTCCATGTATGAGTTAACACCGCTTCTAACAGAAATTGAGCAATGTATTCACGGCGGTCGTGTTGTTGATGCAGCTAGTAAAGACCTGGCAAAAATTCGCAAGAAAATCATCGTGTGTGAAGAACGGATTAAACGCAAACTGGATAGCCTACTTCATAAACACAAGGACATTATGCAAGAGTCGCTAATCAGCAAAAGGAATGGACGATTTGTTCTACCTATTAAGAAAGAACATCGCAGACTGGTGAATGGCACTGTGCTTGATGAATCAGCAAGCGGCCAGACCGTCTATATTGAACCAACCGAAGTCTCTAGTCTTCAAATGGAGCTCAGTTATCTTCAATCAGATGAAGCTCGTGAAGAAACCAAGGTATTGAGTGAATTAACCGCTCTCGCCGAGAAATATAACCATGAACTGAACTTGAATACCGACACCGTAGGATTATATGATTTCATCATCGCAAGAGGAAAATATGCATTGTCGATCGGCGGAAGAGACGTTCAGCTGAACGATCAAGGTGTTATTTCACTTAAACAAGCTACCCATCCTCTGATCGGGTCTCACATGGTTCCGTTGGATTTTACAATCGGACACAATTATCGGTCTCTAATTATTACAGGACCGAACACAGGCGGTAAGACCTTGACACTGAAAACGGTAGGCTTGTTAACTTTGATGGTACAATCCGGCTTACTCATACCTGTAGAGGAGAATAGTATGTGCAGCGTATTTGAACATCTCTCCGTCGATATCGGCGATGGACAGAGCATTGAACATGCACTCAGCACATTCTCCGCTCATATTAGAAATGTTAAACACATTCTAGAGACCGCCAACGGCAAAACCTTGATTCTCTTAGACGAAATGGCTTCAGGTACAGATCCTGGAGAAGGGGTTGGACTTTCTATCGCTGTGCTCGAAGAGCTCTATCGCCGAAGATCAACCGTGGTGGTAACGACTCATTTTACCGAAATCAAGAATTTCGCCACAATGACATCTGGTTTCGAGAATGCAAGAATGGAATTTGACACGGAAACACTAGAACCGAAGTACCGATTAAAGATCGGAGAAGCCGGACAGAGTTACGCTTTTGTTATAGCCGAAAAATTAGGTATCCCATCTGCGATCATCACCCGCTCGCGCCAAATATCAGAAGCAGGGCGAACCCAGGAAGGTACAGTATTCACGAAAGACAGCAAGTCTGTGAGTGAAAAAGATACAACCTACAGTGAGATGACACTTGACTCCACTCAAGCAGATCATCTGATTAAGGACACATCGTCACTAGAGAAAGCTTCGGCGCCACTTCATCAACTAGAAGACAAAATTGAACATCAAGCGGATCATGATGATAATCCCGCTCCTGCTCGGTCACTTCCTTCCTATCAACTAGGAGATAGTGTATACGTGTCATCAATGAACCGGACAGGTGTTGTCTACGAAACGATTGATTCTCGCGGCATGGTGGGAGTTCTTATACAGAAACAAAAATTCAAAATCAATCACAAACGTCTCAAGCTGCATATTGCAGGCAAAGATTTGTATCCGGATGACTATGATCTGGACATCGTTCTCGAAAGCAAAGAAAATCGCAAAAAGCGAAAGCTCATGAATCGAAAGCATGTCGAAGGACTAACCATTGAAACAAAACCAGAACACTAAGAAAGAAGCGAGAAGCTCATATGCACAAGCTGTGGCAATATACGCAGTAAATGTTGTACAATAAAGCTTAAATGACTATTTGAAGGATGGTTTTCAACATGTATGTAGCTGATGATTGGAAAGATTATGAAGTTATAGATACGGGAGGCGGAGAAAAGCTTGAACGCTGGGGTGATGTGATTCTGCGTCGTCCGGATCCGCAAATTATATGGCCTCTAAAGAATGATAGTGGTGTATGGAGAAATGTGCATGGTCACTACCACCGCAGCTCGTCAGGTGGCGGTAATTGGGATATGAAAAAGCAACTTCCTGAGCGTTGGAGTATCTCTTACGATCAACTCAAATTCCATATTCGCCCGACAAACTTCAAGCATACCGGCTTGTTTCCTGAGCAAGCTGCGAACTGGCGCTGGATGATGAATAAAATTGCTGATGCACAGCGTCCAATTCGAGTTCTAAACCTATTCGCCTACACAGGTGGAGCAACGGTCGCTGCGGCATACGCTGGAGCCCAGGTTGTTCACGTTGATGCGGCTAAAGGTATGGTCCAATGGGCGAAGGAGAACTTGGCTTTATCCGGTCTGGCAGACCGTCCTGTACGGTTCATTACAGATGATGTATTTAAATTCGTACAACGCGAGCAGCGCCGTGGTAATAAATACGAAGCCATTATTATGGACCCCCCTTCTTACGGTCGTGGACCTAGCGGAGAGACTTGGAAGCTGGAGCAAAGCTTATATCCGTTCCTTGAGAGTTGTTTAGATATTCTATCTGACAATCCACTCTTCATGCTGATTAACTCGTATACAACTGGCATATCACCCACCGTATTGAAGAACATGCTCTCTATGACCATGCAACCAAGATACGGTGGCAGCATTAGTGCTGGTGAGATTGGACTTCCAATAACCAACTCTGGCCTGAATCTTCCGTGTGGCATTTTGGGTCGCTGGGAATCTTAGTGGCTATGACTCACATGAAAGATAAATATCCAGATATCCCAATCCTGTATGAGGATAATCATGTACTAGGCGTCAGTAAACCTGTAAACATCCTCTCTCAGGAAGATTCCTCCGGAGATCCGGATATGCTGACGATTTTGAAGGATGACATAAAGGTTCGTTACAACAAGCCCGGGAATGTATTCCTTGGACTCATTCACCGTCTGGATCGCCCAGTTGGAGGCGCTATGGTCTTCGCGAAGACGTCAAAGGCTGCTTCTCGCTTGTCAGAAGCTGTTCGTAGCCGGAATTTTCGCAAGCTATACGTAGCTGTAGTGCACGGAAGAATGAAAAAGCCGACCGGACGACTAGTCGATACGCTTTACAAAGACAGCCGCAGCAACACAGTCAGCGTCGTTTCTAAAGGGACTGAAGGCTCTAAGGAAGCGATACTTGACTATACTGTTCTTGAGACAGCAGGTGCTATGAGCCTCGTTCTAGTTGAGCTTCACACAGGCAGACCTCATCAGATTCGTGTCCAATTCAGCCATGCCGGCTGCCCTCTTTACGGAGATCAAAGATATGGAAAAGGGTTCAACAAAGCTGGTCAGCAGATCGCTCTTTGGTCAGCGCTTGTCGGATTCCCACATCCGGTCACGAAGGAAGAGATACGCATTGAATCGACTCCTCCTGACATGCATCCGTGGAATTCATTTGATACTGCTCGGATCCTTGAAGAGTTAAAGAACTATCAATAGACCCTTACACGAGAACCCCCCTGTAAGATCATGATATCTTACAGGGGGGTTCCTATTTCATCAGGTTAAAACTCCTTGTAGGAGCGATTCATTCCCTCGTTGTAACCCCTAATCTAACCAGCTTCCTGCGGAGCAGCACTAACTTTACCCAGCAAATAAACGAGGAGCTGTTGATTATGTGAAGAGATGCGGTTAAGTACATGTGACAAATAATCTTCTCTAACTTGCATCCCTCGCAAAACCTCTGCTCGTCCACGTTCTGAGATCGTAACCCAAACGATTCGTCTATCTTTTTCGTCCCGTTGCCTGATAATCAAATCATTCTTCTCCATCCTGTCAAGCAGCATCGTTACAGCAGCCGGGCTTGTTGCCAAATAAGGTATGAAGTCAGAAGGCTTCATTCTCTTCTGTTCCTCTAATACTTCAAGCACTGTGAGCTGTGCTTCAGTTAATGCAGGTGCAAGACCACTCTCCATATGAAGTCTATAATCCTTGGCCAGCTTAGACCATACTTTTGCAAATTCGTTCGTATGCATCATCATTAACTCCTTCCTCTCCATGAAAAAACTACGAATAATCAGCTTAAAGATTACAGTTCAGCGACCAGAATATCCGGTATTTTATATGATTAACTTTCGTGCCATAAGCTTCTTTTTCCTGCTATTTTTGATAAAAAATATAATCTCTAAGCATCCGACAAATGCCGCTAATCCTTTACTGACAAGCTTTTTCAGACATCTCACACATTCGACAAGAGCCGTGCAACTCTCCCATCAAACCTTCTTCGGCATCAAAAAAGACACCGAATTCCATAACAGGAATTCAGTGTCCATTAGTGCAGTAAAACTATATTGTCTACTCAACAAAATTGTTTTTATTCTGAAGAATTATGTTTTAACTCAGGAGTCAAAAGTAAGTCTGTGATCTCACCGTTCTTACCGACATCGGCTAACAGCTTACCAATCGATTTACGTTCATGAATCGGTACTTTCTCAGAATCAATAGCAAAGGCAGTACCTTCTCGGCTGTACGCCATAATTCGTAGTGGTTCCCTACAATAGAATGCTCCAACGATCCGACTACCATTCGGTTTCACACGCTTGCCTTCCTTGAATTCGAAGGTGACGATACCTTTTCCACCTCTACTCTGAGTAGGATAGTCAAGGAGTAATGATCGTTTACCATATCCTAGATCGGTCACGGTCAATATTTCACCTTCGTCCTCCATTACCCATAAAGCAGCTGTTACTTCGTCACCCTCACGTAACTGAATACCTCTTACGCCGCCAGAGACACGTCCCATAGCGTTAACTTCTTGCTCTTGGAACCTAATACTCATGCCATCTTTAGTAAATAGCATGATATCCTTCGTTCCATCACTTAAAGTTACGGTAAGCACCCGATCCTCTGCTGCAACTTTTGCTGCTGCAACAGCGCCAGTCCGTTTCGTAGCGTATTCCTTGAGTTCCGTCCGTTTCACTTGACCATTCCGAGTCACGAAGACAAGCGTCTTCCCTTCTTCTTCGATATTGGATACCGGAATGACAGACACAATCTCATCTTCTTTGGCCAGTTGTATGACGTTAACAATGGCTGTACCTGCCTCTTTCCACTTGTACTCTGGAATCTGGTGCACGGGTAGAAGGAAGTATTGCCCTTTCTGTGTGAAGATTAACAGGTTATCAAGGGTATTAACCTCTAGCAAGCGGGTGACATAGTCGCCTTCTTTTACACCTGAGCTGTCAGGCTCCCCACCTGAGCGAGTAAATGACAGCATGCTTGTGCGTTTGATGTATCCGTCCTTCGAGAGCGTGACAAGTACATCCTCTGCTGCAACCATCACCTCAAGATTCACCTTAATCTCTTCCACTTCTTCCTGAATTAATGAACGACGATCAATACCATATTTATCGCGAATTTCCATCAACTCTTTACGAATAACGGAAATCAACTTCTTGTCATTGTCCAGAATTGCGCGAAGACCCTCGATTTTTTTCGTCAATTCATCCAGTTCCTTCTGAAGCGAATGAATTTCCAGGTTGGTCAGACGATAAAGCTGAAGGGTCAGTATTGAATCAGCTTGTCGTTCTGTAAATCCAAACATCCATTGCAGGTTATTCTGTGCGTCTTGACGGTTCTTGGAGGCTTTAATTGCCGCAATAACCTCATCCAATATATTAAGAGCCTTGACTAGGCCCTCTAATACATGCGCACGGTCTTCCGCTCTTTCCAGCTCATATTGGGTCCGGAAGGTAACAACTTCGCGCTGATGGGCAATATAAGCCTCTAACATCGCCTTTAGACCAAGCTGCTGCGGAGTTTTGTTAACGATCGCAACCATGTTGAAGTTGTAAGTCACTTGTAGATCTGTTTTTTTGAAGAGATACGCAAGAATACCGTTCGCATCTGCGTCTTTTTTCAGCTCTACAACGATCCGAAGGCCTTCGCGTCCGCTCTCATCCCGAACTTCTGCAATACCATCAACTTTCTTCTCGATACGAATGTTCTCCATCGCTGTGACAAGACGTGCTTTAACAACTTGGAATGGAATTTCGGTAATGACAATTTGCTGCTTACCACCACGTAGAGATTCAATATCTGTCTTCGAACGCAGATAGACACGGCCTTTGCCTGTCCGGTAAGCGTCCTGAATCCCCGTTCCCCCCATAATAATACCGCCTGTTGGGAAGTCCGGACCTTTAATGAATGTCATAATTTCATGAAGCTCAATATCTGGCTTTTGCATTACGGCGATACAAGCGTCAATTACCTCGCGTAAATTGTGAGGTGGAATCTCTGTAGCAAAACCAGCAGAAATCCCGCTCGTACCGTTTACTAGTAGGTTCGGATAGCGCGAAGGAAGGACAACCGGTTCTTTGGCCGTATTGTCGAAGTTATCCTTAAAGAGCACTGTCCGTTTCTCGATATCTCGAAGCAATTCCATCGCGATCGGTGACAGGCGTGCTTCGGTATAACGCATTGCTGCAGCTGGGTCATCATCCTGAGATCCCCAATTACCGTGTCCGTCTACGAGAACATGTCCCATCTTCCACGGCTGTGCCATACGAACCATACCCTCATAGATTGACGAGTCACCGTGAGGGTGATAGTTACCCATAACATCCCCGACCGTTTTGGCGGATTTACGATACGGTTTATCCGGTGTGTTGCCGGAATCGTACATTGCGTACAGAATACGGCGCTGTACAGGCTTTAGACCATCACGCACATCAGGTATCGCTCGATCCTGAATAATATATTTAGAATACCGACCAAAGCGGTCACCCACAATCTCTTCTAGAAAGGCCGGTAAAAACTGTTCTGATAAACTCATGACTTCACCTTCTATTCCTCAAACTCTGCAAAGTTCACATTTTCTACGATCCAGCGCTTCCGGGGATCAACCTTATCCCCCATCAGTGTAGATACTCGTCGTTCCGCTTTCGCTGCATCCTCTATCTGAACCTGCAGCAAAGTTCTTGATTCCGGATTCATCGTTGTCTCCCACAGTTGATCAGGATTCATCTCACCCAGTCCTTTATAGCGCTGAAGCTCATAAGTTTTGAACTCCTTCAAGTAATTCGCAAGCTGCTCTTCATGCCAAGCATATCTCACCGTTTGGAGTTTGCCTGACTTACTTGAGATCTTATAAAGTGGTGGCTGTGCAATATAAACTCGGCCTGCATCGATGAGTGGTTTCATGTACCGGTAGAAGAACGTGAGTAGAAGCACCTGAATATGCGCTCCATCCGTATCAGCATCGGTCATGATAATAATTTTTGAATAATTACTGTCTGAAGCTGTAAATTCATTACCGATTCCAGCACCAATCGCCGCTACAATCGCACGATATTCATCATTCTTCAAAATATCAGCAAGCTTCGACTTCTCGGGATTCATCGGCTTACCCTTCAATGGCAGAATGGCTTGAAGCTTAGAATCTCGCCCTTGTTTCGCAGACCCACCTGCTGAATCACCTTCTACGATGAATAGCTCAGTACGAGTGAAATCTTTGGACTGTGCAGGTGTTAACTTCCCGCCGAGGTTGGAACTTTCACTGCGCTTCTTACCCGTTCGCATCTCATCCCGGGCTTTACGCGCTGCTTCACGTGCCTTGGATGCTTGAATCGCCTTCTTAAGAAGGGTCTGAGCGATCTGTGGATTCTCCTCTAGAAAAATCTGCATTTTCTCAGTAACGATGCTGTCCACCGTACTACGTGCAGATGCACTACCGAGCTGATCCTTCGTTTGACCTACGAACTCCACTTCAGACATTTTGACACTGATTACAGCCATCATACCTTCACGGAGATCGTTACCCTCAAGATTCTTATCCTTCTCTTTCAAAAGATTGTTCTTACGGGCGTAGTCGTTCATAACACGCGTATAAGCTGTCTTAAATCCCGTTTCATGTGTTCCTCCACCCCGCGTTGGAATGGAGTTAACGAACGAAGCAATCGTTTCGGTATATCCTGCGTTATATTGCAGCGCAATTTCCGCTTCGATCTCATCCTTTTCGGCATAGAAGTGAATAACATCATGAAGGACATCCTTTCCTTCGTTCAAGAACTCAACGAATTGACTTGCTCCTCCTTCATAAAAGAACTCATCGCTATTACCACTTCGCTCATCCTTCAGTACAATCCGAAGACCCGAGTTCAAGAAAGCAATTTCCTGAAGTCGCTCTGCAAGTGTATCGTAATTCAGATGAATTCCAGCCGAAAAGACACGCGCATCTGGCTTAAATGTTACCTTCGTGCCTGTCTTGTTCGTATTCCCTAACACTTCAAGCCCACTTACCGGCTCTCCTACGTGCTCAATTCCTTTTTTATCCTGCCAGTATTCAAAGCGTTGACGATGGATTTTACCATCACGATAAATCTCGACTTCTAACCATTCTGACAATGCATTCGTAACCGAGGCACCAACACCGTGAAGACCACCGGACTTCTTATATCCTGAACCTCCGAATTTGCCACCCGCGTGTAGTATAGTGAATACAACTTGCGGTGTTGGAATTCCTGTCTTGTGCATTCCTGTTGGAATGCCTCGGCCATTGTCATATACCGTAATTGAACTGTCTTTGTGTAAAGTAATATCTATTCTCGAGCAGTACTTCGCAAGATGCTCATCCACCGCATTATCAACGATTTCCCACACCAGATGATGCAGACCTGACGAGCTTGTGCTACCTATGTACATGCCTGGCCGTTTGCGTACAGCAACGAGGCCCTCGAGCACTTGAATGTCGTCAGCATCGTATCCCGAGCGGCCATCTGGGCCGTTCTGTGATGACTCTGCAAACCTATCGATCTGTTCGACCATTCATGCTCCTCCTTCATATTTCACTATAAGGGGGGTTAGCACCCCCAAAATGCAAACAAATGTTTTGTATACCTCGTCCATTTTAATTCAAAATGTCCCGTTTCGTAAAGACAGTGAATGAAATGATCACAGCTGCTGCCGCCCATATCGCTAGAACAGCTAGGGAAAAATTAAGTGTCATCCCTTCAATTGGCGGTAAAGTTCCAGCAAGATAATCTGTAATTCTCAAATTCACCATAAATAAATACTTAGCGCTATTCCATGCAGAGGCCATGTTGGTCAGTATATTCCCTGCTATGAGAGCTGCCATCATAATGACAATGCTAGCTGCTGTACTGCGCACAAGGACCGACACCATAAATGCCAGCGCAGCCACAACGAGACTGACAAACCAGATCAGTCCACCCTGCATAAGTAGATACTTCCACTGCGGAACCGCATGAACTGCTGACATATCTACTTCTGACCCAATAATTCGAAAACCGGTAAATACAGGAAGCTCAAATCCTTTATAACCGAAGGCGAGACCTGAGATCAAGTAAGAAATCACATAGGTTGCCAAAATAATCAGCGAAACGAACATCACCAGTGCGATCAACTTGCTCAGGAGAATCTTCCATCTTTTCACAGGTCGGGTTAATAACATCTTAATTGTACCGGTTGTCCGTTCACCTGACACAATATCTGAGGCAATAGCCATTATGAGCAGTGGAATAAACAAAGATACGGCATTGTTCAGAAATTCACGGGTAAAGTTAACACCATTAGGTTCATTCGGATTGACATCATGTTCAAGATAATACTGCATCTGTTGAATAAAAACAGCCCGGTACTGCTTCCACTCCTCCGGTACCCGATCGCTTCCAAGGGAATTCTCATTATCCGTAATCCGCTGTTGCAATTCCAAGCGCCAATCCCCATTAAACTTCCCTTGACTTCGCTCGGCTGACTTCATCTGCGCATATGTAAACATCGGAACCAGAACGAGCAGCACCAGTAGAATAACGTAAAAGCGTTTCTTCTTCACGATTTTAATCGTTTCATTCTTAATCAGCGGTAGTATGCTACTCAATGCTCTCACCTTCCGTCATCTGAAGGAACAACTGTTCCAGCGTTGGATTGATTCGGCTTACACCGCGAACTTCTACCCCTGCTGCAACAAGTTGTTTTACCGCACGGGCTGTATGCTCCTCTTGAATCCGCGTTACGATAGCTTCAGTAGACATTCCAGCTAAGATCGAATCATCCAGAAGAGACTCAGGATGATCCATAACCTCACACTCCGCAATCTTGCGTAATACGGTTTCTCCTGCCTCAGCAGGATACAAGTCCCAGACAACATAACCAGTACTCCCTGCAATAAGCTCATCAACTCCACCCACGGCAAGCACCTTACCTCTGCTTATGATCGCTACACGGTCACATAACAACTGGATCTCACTTAGGAGGTGACTGGATACGAATACAGCCAAACCTTCACCAGCAAGACGCTGGATGAACTCCCTCATTTCTTTGATCCCTTTCGGATCGAGCCCATTCGTTGGCTCATCTAGAATCAGAAGCTTGGGCCTGCCTAAGAGAGCTTGTGCAATACCTAGACGTTGACGCATACCAAGCGAATATGTGCTTACCTTATCATGGATGCGTTTATCCAGTCGCACGATATCAACAACTTCATGAATTCGATCTTCTCCAATGCCGGGCTGCATTCTCGCAAAATGCTCCAAGTTCTCCCATCCAGTTAAATAGGTGTATACCTCAGGGTTCTCAACGATAGATCCTACAAACGCAAGAGCTTTCTCCTGTTGAGTATTTACGTCATAACCACAAACTTTAATGCGACCTTTCGTAGGCTTTATAAGATCGACAAGCATGCGAATCGTTGTTGTTTTCCCCGCACCATTCGGTCCGAGGAAGCCGAAGATCTCACCTGCTCGAACGTCAAATGTAACATCCTGAATGATCCATTTTCGGCCGATTCTCTTCTTCACATTCTCCACGGACAAAACAACTTCTTTTTGTTCATCGTCCATCAGTATTTCACTCCCCTCACATCACAGGCTATTACAACTACAAGATCCCTTGTGCAATGCGCTTCGCAATGGCCTCGTAGCCTTCACCATTTGGATGAAAGTGGTCCGAGGATAAATAAACATCTAATTTCCCTTGAAACAAATCAAAAGTAGGAACCATCACCATATTGGGATCATTATTCACAACTTGTTGTGCAGCATAGTTCCAAGTGGAAACTGCAAAATTTCCAGGAAGTAAGAGCTCCTTTAAGTCAGCAAAAGGATGATAAAGACCGACATAAATCACCCTTGCGTCCGGATTAATGACTCGCAATTGCTTCAAGATCTCCTTCAAGCGCTGTGATGCCTGTGGGACAGTCTGCATTAACTGCTTGGGATCCAGTTCCTCTAAACCACTCTTCGTACTCTCAATAATGCCACTTCCTTGAAACAGGTCATTCCCCCCGATGGACAAAAGGATCAGATCCGCTTCTTGCAGTGCATACTGGACACCTTTCTCTTCTAACTTCGGCAAGAGTGCCTCCGTAGTTAAACCGTTAATGGCAAGATTATTGAGAAGCTCGCTCTTGCGCCCACCATCATTCAGTATCTGAATGCTCCTACGAACAAATCCACTTCCCGTATTATCTCCGGTCCCTTTAGCTAAAGAATCTCCAATCGCCGTGATCTTTAATTCATCTGGTAAAGGAGGGAGTTCTCTAGATGCTTGCTCACGTCCTTGTTCATCTTGCTGTGGTGTAGTAACCGATTCACCTTGATTCTCTGACGGTTTAGGTTGTGAACTTGAAGATGCGGATTGAGGTGAATTTATATCTTGAAAGGCATATATAAACCCGATAATTAACACAATAGTTACGATTACGGAGACCGATGCGGTAATCCGCCAAATCCATTTTGAAGAATGCATGAGGACGTCCTCCCCGATTAATGTGATATTCAATAACATATATTTACCAAACGAAGTGACTGTATGTACATAAACATAAAACTTCTATGTAAAATTTGCAAATGAAAGCATATCCATGCACAAAAAAACAGGAGGACTATCCCTCCTGCTTAATTATCACTTTACGATTTATTCGCTAATAAATTCTTGAACCCAATATCCATTGTAGTAACCGACACCGATCTTTGTAAAGTTAGGAGACAAGATGTTCTTACGATGACCATCACTATTCATCCAAGAGTTCATTACCTCTTCTGGTGTACGTTGCCCCATCGCGATGTTCTCACCCGCATATCCGTATGAAATGCCATATTTCTTCATCATATCAAACGGTGATCCGTAGGTTGGGGAAGTATGATCGAAATATTTGTTATCATGCATGTCCTTTGCTTTATCGAGAGCCATACCAGTCAATTTTTCATGGACGGTAAGTGCTTTAAGTCCAGCTTTAGCTCGTTCTTTGTTCACAAGCGTTACTACCTGATTAGCAAAAGAGGCATTCTCCTCACTTGGCTGATTAGGTTTGCTAGGCTCACTTGGTTGTTGATTTGGCTTACTTGGTTCGCTCGGTTGTTCATTAGGCTTGCTTGGTTGGCTAGGCTTACTTGGTTCGCTCGGTTGACTCGTCGGCGGCGCAGGTGTTGATGGCTTTTCTACTTCCGGCGTAGAAGGTTTTTCTGGCTCAGGTTTCGTTACAGGCTTCTGAACAATGCAATTAAAGCCCCCAGTCCATCCTTGACTTTCTAAATACTGCTGTAATTTTTGCTGCAAAGTTTGAATGGTCTCTTGAGAAACACTAGGAGTAGCTGCTGATGCAGAAGCAGGAAGCATAACTCCAACAGACAATACTGCGGCAAACCCTAAGCTAACAAGCTTTTTAACCATGGATCTATTCATAAAATAACATCTCCTTAATTTCGATTTAGTTACAATTTTGTAATTAACTACGATCACATTGTAACATATTCGAAACCTTCATCTACCCTTCAAATGTTGGAAAGAACCTTCGAACAATACAAAAAAAAAGACTATCCTAAGCGATTGATCGCTACAGGATAGTCTCTTATTAACGAGCTAGATCTGAGTTACACATTATAATTCACAACATAGTTTTGAAGCGCCGTATTGTAATACCCGATACTATATTCCTTTACATGACCTTGCTCATCATAAGAATATCGCGATCTTTTTAAGAGCGGCTTCCCACTAGTAACCTGTAGAATTGTCGCAATATGTTCTGGTGGAGCCTGTACATCAAATTCATCGCGGAGCTTATCAAGTGAAATATTCTGATCCTCCAAAAGCTCGTATAATGATTGTGCGTTAAGATCTTGCAAGTCCAACTCACCAATTGTATGCGTCAAATAGTGCGTGTAATAAATATACGGTGCATCATCCAAAAAATAAACACGTTCAAGCCTAAGGCATTGATCTCCAAAAAGACGATTCGGCTCGGAATTCTTCTCGCACGAAATCGTTTCTACACGCAGCCATTGCTTATGAATGCGATGACCTTCCTCAACCAAAACCTCGGTGAATCGTTTCCACTTGGATAGTTTAGAAGTAGATGTAATACGAATCACCTTCGTACCTTTTCCACTTCCTTTTTCCAAATAGCCTTCTTGAACAAGCTCCTGAATCGCATTTCTTACAGTTATTTTGCTCACACCAAATTCATTCTCCAGCTGAGGCTCTGAAGGAATGTTGGAACCGAGCGTATACACACCATAAAGGATGCGATCTTTAATAATATTTTTGATCTGCAAATACAATGGCCTATCTTTTCGCGATAAGCTCACAACTAATCCACTACCTTTCTACATCGCCTACAGCTTCAGTCATGGCACGACGGATATCCGCTTCAGATGCCATAGGGGTATCCCCTGACACCGTATGCGCCAGCATACTGGATACAGCGGCAAACTGTACAGTCTGATCCGGTGAAAGCCCCTCCATCTCACCATGAATAATTCCGCTCGCAAAAGCATCCCCCGCACCAATTCGATCATACACAGCAAAAGTCAGCTTATCCGATAATACAAATTGATCCTGCTTAAAAATATACCCACATAGCGAATGCGTATTATCGTGGTTGATCGATCGATGCGTACCCGCAATTACTTGAATATGATACTTCTTCGCAACAACAGGAATCAAGTCTGTAAGCTGCTCTTCACGTTCAAGCTTACTCGTTACCATTCCTAATGTAAATATCGCGTCTTTTTCATTCATAATAACAATATCTGCGAGATTTAACATATCTTCATAATGTGGTTTTGCTGCGGTATAGCCATCTTCACCCCATAAAGATGGACGATAGTTACAATCAAATATGACGGTTCCTCCGTGCTGTTTCACAGCTTGTGCTAATGATTTCATATGATTTCTCACACGATCATTCATAGCAAGCGCGATTCCGCAAAAATGAACCGCATCAATCTGAGCAGCTATTTCGGCATAATCATATTCGTGCTCAGGAGCGGTATTAAAACTGCTTTCAAGACGATTCGTATACGTTACACGACTTGAACGAACACCAAACCCATTCTCCAAGAAATACATTCCTAAATAGTTCCCGCCACGATGAATGAACGTTGAAGCAATACCTAATTTCCTTAAATAAGCTGCAGCTGCATCACCTAGAGAATTAACAGGTAATCGGGAAATGAGGTATCCAGAATGTCCATAACGCGCTAAAGCGGAGATAACATTTACTCCTGTGCCTGAAAAAGTGTAGTTTAAGGTGTTGCCTTGCGTAAGCAAGTCATATCCAGGAACCTGCAAACGCATCATGACCTCACCAAAAGCAGCTATTGCTTTAGGCATAACGATTCGCCAACTTTTTCATAATGGAGAGTAGCTCGCGAACATCCTCAATTTTAGTGTCACCGGTCTCTTTATCAATAATGGAAGAGTACACATGAGGAATCACTTGAGGAACGCCTGCTTCTAGTGCTATACGAAGAATCGGTTCGAAATTTTGCATGTCGATCCCACCGGTAGGCTCAAGCGCAAACCCTTCTTCTCCACATGCTTGTGCAACCGCACGATACTCTTCTTCAAGGCTAAGGCCCTGCATCGGAAAATATTTCAAAGCATTCCCACCCATATCACGAACAAGTGCAATAGCGGATTTAATCGGAATGATTGCCGCTTCACTCTGTGCAGCACTGTAAGGACCCGTTGAAATATTTACGTAACCAGGTTGGCCTGAAGGTGATACAAGACTGTTAATCCAGCTATCTTGATCACCGAGATTAGCACGGGTTGCACCGACTGCTGGAAACACTTGATTGATATGACTTCCTGGATAATACTTAGCGATTTCAGCAACAACGGCAGCTTGACGGTTATCGCCTGCTCCAAGACCGATCGACACTGCATTTTCAATTTCTTCGCCGTACTGTTTCATGGCCACTACAGCTTCTTTTACAGTAGCATAATCTTTAGATAGAACACCTACAAGCACGAATCCTTCTGCGGATTCAAAAACTTCCTTCGCGTTTTCAACATCATTAGCTAATACGTTTAAAGCAACACGACCTCTGTATAAACGGTTTGATATATTGGACATTTTATCTTCCCCCTGTTAATTCACTTATTTTGGATTGTATAACAAGGATATCGTCACCCATTAATGACCTTGGATCGATATCAAAATAACCCTGTCTTACACCATAATCTCGAGTGTATATTGCAATCTCCCCGTTTTGAAGGCCGCTAGCTACTTCCTTCGCTGTTGTGCCCGTTTGCTCTGGATCAATCTGAACTCTAGCACGGTAAATCGCGCGCCCCGCTTCATCTTGAACGATGGATACACGCACCCCATCGATGTCATTTAGAGGCATTAACTTCTGTAGTTCAGCTCTTTCAGATTCGCTGTTATCCGCTTTGACGATATATTCATCGAGTGCTTGCAATAAACCAAATGTAGTTTCTTTACCAACCTTCATGCTGCGACCAATACCATGCAACTGAACTTTCAGCCAATCGATATAAGTACGTCTACCACCAACAATTCCTGAAGTCGGACCTTCGATTGCTTTTGAGCCACTATAAATAGCTAAATCCGCATACTTCACGTATTTATGTATATCTTCTTCGGCGGCTGCATCGACGATCATCGGAACACCTTTACGCTGAGCTACTTCCCATGCTTCTTCAACAGAGATCATATTTTTTTGAACTGCATGGTGAGATTTAACATAAAGAATTGCTGCCGTTTTGTCCGAGATAGCATCCTCAATATGCTCAGCTCGACCTTCATTGGCATAACCAACTTCAACCAACTTTCCTCCACCTAAATAAACCATCGTCTCAACAGGCGCGCCGTACTGCACATTATGACCTTTCAAAATAATAATCTCATTCTTTTCTATATTCTCCTGATGAAGACGCTCACTTAGACGACGATTCCCCCCCGTTACAATCGCTGCAACGGACAGAGCAATACCACTGGAAGCTGAGTTAACTACGACCGCTGCTTCAGATCCCAGTATATGTGCGATGTGATCACCTGCTTTATCAACCAGATCGGCGATTTCCACATAGTTCTGTCCACCCTGCTTCATCGCATCCATAACCGTATCCGTTGGTGCGGATACACCTAGAATACTCATGCGTCCACTGGCATTAATAACACGTTTAAGACCGTATTTCGCATTCAATGAATTCCCCATTGATAACCACTCCTTTTGCTTCGATCACTCGATTCGTTACTCGCTTGTCGCCCTCAGAGTCAACGAGTTCCGCTTCTCTATTCTCAACAGAAAACAGTGTCAGATTAGCGACATCACCCACTTGAATTCTTCCAAGTTCAGGCTTACCCAGCCACTCCGCAGCGTTCATTGTTACTGCAGCTACAGTCTCTTCCAGCGAATAGCCCAGGTATAAAAATTTCGAGAGCACAGAACTCATACTATAAACGGGACCATTCACACGATTCCCTCTATAAATGTCTGTACTAATGGTATTAAGCCCGATGCCCTGTTTTCTCGCCGCTTCAGCCACTTTAAAGGAGAAGCTAGCTGTCCCATGCCCAACGTCCAAATGAACACCACGGTCAATGGCATCTAGTAGTACAGGAAGCGCCTTCCCCTCATCATCAAACAGGTTGTTCTTCTTGCCATTCAGATAATGAGTAATCACATCTTTACGCTGTAGTAATTGAACAACTTCCTCAATATTTGGAGGTCCTGATCCGATATGAACCATTAACGGAAGACGAGTAGCACTGGAAAGCTCACGCGCAATTCGCAGCGGTTCTATCCCGCTTTCACAAACCACACTTCGACTGATCCGTGCCTTTAATCCAACAATGAAATCGGAGTACATCTCGGCTGCCTGCATAACCTTACTTCGATCAATCCATTCGAGTCTAGACAATTCATCAATTCGTGCTAGACCAATCCGCGAGATATTCAAGAAGGCATATACACGAGTCTTGGCCTGCTTCCTGTTCGAGACCAGATCAGCAATCCTATCAGCTCCACAGCTTCCTGCATCAATAATCGTTGTAACGCCTTGCTTAATACCAATCTCATCCATATCGTCCCCATAAGGATCAAACTCTGGAAAAGCATGAACATGCATATCGATCCAACCGCTAGACACAAAAGCGCCTAAACCATTAACGATCCGACCACCTCTTCCATCCCCGGCAGATGTAATCGCTGTAATCCTGCCATTATCGATGATGATATCGATTTCTTCTCCACTAACGCGCTTCACGTGAGATAGTATGATTCTCTCTTCCACCTGCATCACCTTTTTATAATATAACGTTATAATGTTTAAGATATCACGGCTCTACGTCAAAGTAAATGAAAACATTATAATGTTTGAAAGCACTTTATTTCCTCAATATACAACAAAAAAAATCTTAGCCTCGATTTGCATCGGACTAAGATTCATCTTTGAATTAAAGCTTATTTCTTCGCAGCATATTTGCGCATATCAAAAGCAACAGCTACTACAATAATCAATCCTTTAATAATAAGCTGCCAATATGGGCTTACACCTATAAAGGTCAAACCATAATTGATAATCGTAAAAATGAGAACGCCCGCCATCACTCCCGGGACTGTACCAATCCCGCCTGTTGTGGATACTCCTCCAACAACACAGGCTGCAATAGCGTCAAGTTCGTACATATTACCATAGCTATTCGTTGCTCCGCCCGTTCGAGCAGCTTCAAGTACACCCGCCAAGCCATAAAGTGCTCCAGCAATAGAGTAAATGATAATTAAATTACGGGCTACATTAATACCAGAGACACGTGCAGCTTGAATATTGCCACCAATCGCATACATATTTTTACCTAATCGAGTTTTATTAAAGATAACCCATACAACAAAGGCGACCGCGATCGCAATGAGCACAATATAAGGTATCCGGAAATCACCACCGCCGATAAACCCCGTTCCCAGATCATTCGTGAAATCTGGACGCAAGCCACCGATTGGCTGTGAATTGTTCGGCTCCATATCAAAATATAAGGAGTTAACCCCCAAGACAACAACCATTGTCCCGAGTGTCGCAATAAATGGTGGTACATTAAACTTAGCAACAATCACACCATTGATAAATCCAAATATTACGCCTGCGAGTACCGCAAGGATCACCGGTACAATATAGTGCATATATGGAAGATCCGGAAAAAAAGGACTCGAATAATCTGACCTTTGAAGCATAGAAGCCGAAATAACTGCCGACAATCCAACAATTCTACCTGCCGATAGATCTGTTCCGCCGGTAATCAGAATGAACGCCACACCTAGAGCAATAATCGCTCTAGTCGAAGATTGAATCAATACATCTCGCAGCGATTGTACTGAAAAAAATGCTGGATCATAAAGCGTAATACCAAGAATAAGAACGACCAATACCATATAAATAGCATTCTCTGACGCAAAATTACGAACTTTTAGCGTATTCATAGACTCTCTCCTTCTCTCTTTTGCCTAATGCTGAGCTGCTAGTCGCATAATGATTTCTTCATTCGCTTCTGACCTATCTAGAATCCCGGTCAATCGTCCCTCAGACATGACGAGAATACGATCTGACATTCCAAGAAGTTCTGGCATTTCGGACGAGATCATAATGATGCTCTTTCCTTGCTTAGCTAGATCAGCGATGATGCTATAAATTTCAAATTTCGCACCAACGTCGATCCCCCGAGTCGGTTCATCCAGCAGTAAGATTTCTGGTTCTGTAAGCAGCCACCGGGCTAGTAAGACCTTCTGCTGATTTCCCCCTGAAAGATTCATAATTCGTGTCCTCTGGGAAGGGGTCTTGGTTCGGAGCTTTTCAACCATCATCTTGACATCCGTTTTCTTCTTCTTCTCGTCCAATAAAATATAGAACTTTGGATACCGCTTTAAGTTAGCCACAGCACCGTTCTCATGCACAGACAAAACCGGGAATATTCCGGTGGAACGTCTTTCCTCAGTCAATAGGGCAAGCCCATATTTCTTCGCATCTTCAGGTGACTTTATCTTAATCTGTTGACCATTTAGCAACATGCTGCCTGAGGCAATGTCCCGAAGTCCGAACAGAGCTTCAATCAATTCTGTACGCTGCGCTCCTACTAGTCCCCCTACACCAAGAATCTCACCTCGGCGCAAGTTAAATGTGACATCTTGAAATGATTTAGGGACAACCGAAGTCAAATTTCTGACCTCCAGCAGTACATCACCCGGTACATTGTCACGCTCTGGAAAGCGCTGCGTCAGGTCACGACCAACCATTTTGGAGATGATCAGATCGGTTGTCAGTTCGCCGGCGGGCCAAGTGCCGATCTTTCTTCCATCCCGCATAATCGTAACTTCATCAGATATTTGTAAAATCTCTTCCATCTTGTGTGAAATATAGATAATGGCGACGCCGCGTTCTTTCAGATCACGAATGATTCGGAATAAATGCTCTACTTCAACCCCCGTCAAAGAAGAGGTCGGTTCGTCCATGACAATAACGCGTGATTGATAGGAAACTGCTTTTGCTATTTCAATGGATTGTATTTTGGAAACGGACAGTTTTCCTACATTAATATCGGGGTCAATATCAATATTGATATCTTTGAACAATTCCTCGGTATCACTTCTCATTTTCTTATGATTCACAAATTGAATGGGTCCCAGGCCAGTAGTAGGGAACCTACCGAGCCATATGTTCTCCATGACACTTCGAAAAGGAATGGGATGGAGCTCCTGGTGGATCATC
Source organism: Paenibacillus sp. FW507-14B1B (assembly GCF_058781425.1). NCBI lineage: Bacteria > Bacillati > Bacillota > Bacilli > Caryophanales > Paenibacillaceae > Paenibacillus > Paenibacillus sp. FW507-14B1B. The sequence goes on from NZ_JBYSWS010000001.1 coordinate 943,015, forward strand.
GATATCCCGTAACGCAGCGCATCTTTAGAATTTCGAATATCTGCGACCTCTCCGTTCAGACGTATCTCGCCACCATCTGCTGAATAGATCCCGAACAAGCATTTCATTAGCGTCGATTTACCCGCTCCATTCTCACCCATCAATGCGTGTACCGTACCTGGACGAACTTTCAGCGTAACTCCATCAAGCGCTTTAACTCCTGGAAATTCCTTAGTCATCTCATTCATTTCTAGTAAAAAGGGCTGCTCTGTCATGTGTTTGCCTCCTTCAAATCCATACTGTGGCTCTTAGACTAACACCAAATTCAACAGCCACAGCCTTCTATGAGGTATAAGAAAGGAGCGAACCGCTGTCCGCTCCTCTCTGCTGTTCTTAACAAAAGACTTCTATTTCGCGTCATCCATATTGTCTTTTGTAATCTTTTTGTACGAGATCCAGATGTATTGGTTATCAGTAATATCGAAGCCAGCATTATCTTTCGTTGGTGTCTCACCATTTGCTAGTAATGAAGCTAACTTAACGGAAGCTTTCCCTTGGTTAACTGCATCGTTCAGAACCGTTCCGAGCATCGTCCCATCTTTCAGCGCTTCAAGAGCTGGAGCCGTCGCATCAACACCTACAACTGGCATCACTTTGTCACCTTTGAAATAACCAGCTGCTTTTAATGCCTCAATAGCACCAAGTGCCATATCATCATTATTCGCGAGCACAGCTTCGATTTTATCCCCGTGCGATCCGAGGAAGGCTGCCATCTTCTCCTGTCCCTTTACGCGGTCCCACATGCCGGAGTCTTCAGCAACTTTCTCAACTTTGATACCCGCATTCACAATTGCCTCAACGGAATACTTGGTCCGCAGCTCCGCATCCTGGTGTCCTGGCTCACCCATCAGCATGACATATTGCAGAACTCCATCCCCGTTCTTGTCTGCTTCAGGATGAGCTTTCCAATAATCCACAATCAGCTCACCTGACATCGTTCCGGATTCTTCAGCTTTCGCTCCAACGTAATACACCTTATCCCACTTCTTCATATCTTCCGGCAAAGGCTCGCGGTTCAAGAAAACGACTGGAGTGTCCGCTGCCTTCGCTTTATCAATGATGACACCTGCTGCAGTCCGGTCAACCGGATTAATAAGAAGTGCATCTGATTTTTTACTAATAAAAAGATCCACTTTATCGTTCTGTGTAGGCTGTGAATTTAAGCTGTCCACAATGTCAACACTAGCGATCCCCTTGGCATTTTCTTTAATGGAATTCCTTACCCCTGTCATGAAGGTATCGTCAAATTTGTAGATTGCAACTCCAATCTTTGGCTCCTTGCCTCCGCTTCCTTCCTTCGATCCATCACTGGAACAACCAGCGAGTGCACTACCTAAGAGAGCTCCTGCCAGCAATACAGATGTTACCTTTTTCATCAACAATGACCTCCTATTTACTCTATATGGTTCGGACATAACGTTGTTTACGTTCTCATTATTACGGAAAAAGGAAATGAACTTAATACAAAATTCTCATCTGTTTTATGAAAATTCTCATGATTATCTTCATCTTACAAAAGGAAACAATTGTTTCTGATTCTCCGGCCACAGCATATTATCTAAATCTATCATTTTGGTTGGTGTTTCGACTCGTTCAGGTACCTTCCTGCCCTCTAGAGCTTCTACAGCATATTGAACAGCAAGATAGCCATTACTGAACGGGTTCTGGATAAGCGTTGCTTGAATCGTTCCTTCCTGAAGAAGTTCAATGATCTCCGGCGTACTATCAAAAGTGACCAGCTTAACTTGACCACCTAAACCAAGTGCTCGGATCTCTCTTGCAGCTCCTACTGATGAAACACTGTTCAGAGAAGCAACACCGTCTATGTCATAGGATTTAATCATTCTGCCCGTAATATCAGCTGCCAGATTCTCATCTGATCCGCAGTATCCAACTTCCATGATTTCTATTCCGGGAAAACGAGATATGTAATCCGTAAATCCTTCCATTCGTTCTGCTTCGTCATATGCACCTTTGACAAAGCTAACCACTCCGATTTTTCCAGATGAACCTAGCAGATCGACCAAGCGCTGTGCAACTTTCTGACCTGCATCATAGTTATTCGCCCCTATCCGGGTCTCGACCCGAGCCGAAGCAACATCAGCATCCAATGAAACCATAGGAATGCCATAAAATGCAGCTTTATCTGCAGCCTGTCCCAGTTCCATATAGTCACTCGCTGCAAGGACAATTGCATCCGATTTATACTCAATAGCTTCTTCCACCATCTGAATCTGACCTTCGATATCGTCTTCGCTGAATGGAGCCTTGAAATTTAGTTCGATATTATACTCTTTGGCAGCGACAAGAGCGCCCATCCTTACCGTATTCCAGTAGTCTCCTCGGTTCATCTTTACGATCATATCAATGGAACGCATTTTGTCTCGAACTTTATTGTCTGGGAGGTCGCCTGAACAGCTCGTCATTCCAAGCAGCATAGCCATCGTTAAAAAGATACCCCAAGGTCGTTTCATGAAGAGATCCTCCCTTCTGAACGATCATTTGGCCACTGCGCTGGAATCGTAACTGTCACGGTCGTCCCTTCTTCTCGCTCACTTTCATAATACAATCCATATTCAGGACCATATGCTAAGGTAATACGTTCATTCACATTTTTAACGCCCACGCCTGAGCCCTTTCCTCCCTCAGATTCACCACTCATCACGTCCTTTAGTTTCGATGGAGACATTCCGAGTCCATTATCAGCAATCGTAAACCGAACAATATGTTGATCCAAGACGGCCTTAATCGTAATCATTCCAGGGTCATATTGCTCTTCCAAACCGTGTACAATTGCATTTTCAACCAAGGGTTGCAGGATTAATTTCAAGGTCAGACAATCCAACACCTGATCATCTGCTTGAATAACAAATTGAAATTTGTTCTTATAACGTATATTTTGAATAATCAAATAATTCCGGACATGCTCAAGCTCATCCCTGACTGTGATAATGTTATTCCCTTTAGCAAGGCTGATCCGGAACAACTTCGATAATGAGGTAATGGTCTTTACAACCTCCTCGTTATGCCCTCTCTCCGCAAGCCGAATAACTGAATTCAGCGTATTATACAGAAAATGAGGATTGATCTGTGCTTGAAGCACATCAAGCTCGCTTTTGCGCTTGGCCTCCTGCTCCAGAATAATCTGTTCCATAAGCTCTCTGATCTGCTGCACCATCAGATTGAATCGGTGAGATACGCGCTCTACTTCGACAAACCCCTTAACATCCACTGGAGATGAGAAGTCTCCCCTCTCTACTTTTTTCACTGATTTCTCTAGTCGTAGAATCGGTTGAGAGATCTTGGCAGATACGAATACAGAGATGATAATGACACATGCCAATACAGCTGCGAGGAACCATAACAAGAATTCTCCCAAATCACGTTTCGTTGTCACAATCTCAGAGGGATATGATACACCAACAATCTTCCAACCAATTGGCTGCACGGATCGAACTGTAATATAACGTTCCTCGCCTGTAGATAGATCCGTATAGTTACCAAAATTGTACTTAAGCACAGGCTCCATATTCTCATATTTCAAGCCTGCGTAAATCAGTTGCTGCTGCGGATGGTACACAATATTCCCGACTGAATCGGTTATGTAAGCATATCCTTTTTTTCCCAGACTAACCTGAGAGCTTAACTCATCAATCGTACGAAAGTTAATATCAACCATGAGTACACCTTTTTGCGTCTCCCCATAGGCTCGATAATTGATCACCCGACTCATGGAAACGACCCATTTGTACTGGCCTTGGTAAAGGTTCTGAATATGTGGGGCTGATATAGACAATTGATTAGGGCTTCGTATCGAGGTCTCGAACCAGCTTTGTGAAGTCAATCTTGTATTATCCATCATCGGCTGAGCGGGTACATTGATAACGGACTGACCATCCATCGTGAATAATGCAATAGATACTAAATCCTCTCTAGTCTGCAAAAGTGTTGATAACTGCCCTCTTAACGAAGAATTGTTGTCGGTACGCTTACCATCGAATTGATCCTCTACCACGCGATAAATATCTTGCATTCCCTTTACGTAAGTCTCAAGGTTACTGCTGACCTGTTCGATAATCTGCTGAATATTCAGGTAAGCATTCTCTTCAGCAGTCCTTGAGAACTTATCGTAAAGCATGAAACTGACCACCAATACTACAATCATGGTGATGATAGAGATAAGGAAAGTGATCATCACCTGAATGCTGCGGAAGCGGAATAGAAGTCGATCTGAAACAGAGCTTTTCAAACGAAAAAAACGTCTAACTCTCCGTACCATATCGCTTCCTCATCCTTCCCCGGCTGTACGGTATTCTTTCGGTGAAACCCCGAACGTCTTACGGAAACAGAAACTGAAATAATTGGGGTCGGAAAATCCGCTTTTCTCTGCAATTTCAAAAGCCTTCAACGTGGTCGTTCGCAGCATTTCCTTAGCCGCATTCATGCGAACTTGCATCAGATAAGTTACAAACGTCATCTTGGTTTCTTTCTTAAAAATAGAACTGAAATATCCCGTGCTTATATGCAGCAACTTGCATACGCTGCCAATTGATAAATCGCTATCCGAATAATTTTTATGTATAAAAGCTTTTGCTTCCTCCACCGCATTCCTTGCGCTGAAATGCCGTTCAGATTCATAATTGCAAGCAAGCTTGTCACAAATCTGCCGTAGACGGTTCTTTAGTTCGTCAGGTCCAGTGAATGAAGTAATCTCTATTAATGAGTTCATATCCGAACCGAATAACTCTTGTGGATTCGTTCCACTCTCTTTCGTGAGCCTAAGAATAAGCGCCATAATCTCTAACCAATAGATCTGATAATCTTGAATCGAGGCTGTCTCCACCGTTTGTTCTTCGAACATGGAAGAGATCACCAATCTACGTTCCTCCTCTGTCCCTACCTTAATACTACGAATAAGTCTTTGTTCATTGCGTTCATCAAGGGTTATAACAGGCTGCGAGGCTCTTGAGGCTTCAACATCTTCAATCCAAATAACCCGATTATTGCCATGTACTAGTCGATAATCTACGGCCTGCCTCGCTTCCTGATAAGATAAATAAAGGCTTTCGGGTGTATTTCTAATGGCTGAGGCACCTATGGTCACGGTCAGTTTTAAATATTTCTCCACCTTATCACGAATGACTTCAAGTAACTGAAAAGTTTGCTTCGTCAAACATTCAGCATTCAGATCCCCATGGGTAATTAGAATAACTTCTTCACCTGCTATAAAAACAAGATTCCGATCTGAGTCGCTTAATTCATCTGCAATATTACGAACTGCAAACAGTTGAAGATTTCGGTTGTTCCCATTACGCAGAGATACCGTCTCTCTGGAGTTCTCGATATTGGCTTCTGAACAAGACGGAGATGTATCTGGTGAGATGACTGCCGTAAGATAAGCGCCTTCCGTAAGAGTAAGGTTAAACGTTTCACACTTCATTCTTATATCTTCAAGTGATATCCTAGTTGTCATCAGCTCAGCTAAAAACATTTCTTTTAATATAGGTAAGCTACGTGCATAATGAGCTCTAAGCAGGTGAATATTCTCAGTCTGAGCCACTTCCACTTCAATCTGTTCCTTCACCTTAAGTAATATTTGAATGAGTTCTTGAGATGAAAAGGGCTTCAGAACATACTCATCAATCTGCAAAGTTATAGCTTTACGGGCATATTCGAATTCATCATACCCCGTTAAAATAATGACCTTTGTCAGTGGATAGTTCTCCCGAATCCACTCTGCTAGTTGAAGGCCATCCATAAAGGGCATCTGAATATCAGTCACGACAACGTCTGGCCTGCTCCGTTCAATCATCTCCATCGCTTCTTGTCCATTCTCAGCACGATCAGTAACGATATATCCATATGTCTCCCAATGGATCTGCTCCATCAGACCTTCTCTAACGTCCTCTTCGTCATCAACCAATATCAGCTTTAACATATTTCACACGTCCTTTATTCCTTCACTTGTTCATTGTAGATGAATACTTATCCATTCAACCCTCAAAAATGATAACGCTTTCCAAATGTATATTCTGGATTACAAGAGCCGCTCCCTGCAATACAGAACACAAAAAAGACCTATTCCCTCAATAAATTGAAAGAATAGGCCGATACTCCTATGATTCTGCATGATACGAAATGCCACGGTTACAATTATGTATGCTTACAAAAAGAGAAACCCGTTCCCTAACGGAGGGAGCGGGTTGGAGAAAAAGGCTGAACTACAGTTGCTTTACGAACTGATAGCCTGCTTTTTCAAATCCGATATGTTCAAAAAATGCATGTGCCGGGGCTAAACCTTCCCGGTTGCCGCTTGTGAGAAACAAGAGGTTGCTTCCCTGCTGTTTTCCCCAATTCTCTCCACCGCGTACCAATCGTTTGCCGATTCCTTGGCTGCGGCAGCTTGAGGTTACAATCAACGAAGTGATTTGAGTTGCCCATTCAGTCTCTGCGAAGGATTTGACCTGACGAAGCATCATCATACCTACTACCTTACCGTCTAGCTCTGCAATCATGTTGCAGTAGAGCGGGTTTGCGCTCATCATTTCCATCCGATCACGCATTACATTCAGCGTTGTTGGATAATGTAACTCGCGCATTAAAGACGTGACAGATTCCAAATCTTTTTTCTCAAACGTTCGAATCAGCAGTGCAGGCGCAGACAAAACGCTATCCATGCTCATTATACCCTCATGCTTCCCTTCTCGTATGATATCTTCTCCACATTATCTATTTTCGTAGTTTCTGACGAAGATTGCAAGAGGGTTCCGACAAATTTCTCTCTATTATACGAATATTATTCACTTAAATGTTACAAAAATTTATACTGAGCTTCGATCAATCCGTGATAGGTTCCCTGCATATTCATAAGCTGGTTATGATTTCCTTGTTCGATGATTTGACCATGATCCAGAACAACGATTAAATCAGCATGTCTGATTGTCGATAAGCGGTGTGCAACGATGAAAGAAGTACGTCCTTTCAGAAGCACCTTTAACGCATCTTGAATTTTGAGCTCGGTCTCTGTGTCGATACTTGCCGTTGCTTCATCCAAGATAAGGATACGAGGATCTGCAAGAAGCGCTCTTGCAAATGATAATAGCTGTCTTTGGCCCATAGACAACATGTTACCTCGTTCTTCTACTTCCGTATCATAACCATTCGGCATATTGATGATAAACTCATGCGCATCGACCGCTTTGGCTACCTCTTCAATCTCCTCATCGGTAGCATCGAGACGACCAAACCGGATATTGTCACGAATCGTTCCTGAGAAGATAAAGGTATCTTGCAGCACTATTCCAATCTGATGACGAAGACTCTCAACCGTTACCTGGCGAATATCATATCCATCAATCGTGATCTTCCCATCGGTTATATCATAGAACCTGCTCAAAAGGTTAATGATCGTACTCTTACCAGATCCAGTATGCCCTACGAGAGCGATCGACTGCCCAGCTTTTACATCCAGATCAATCCCTTTCAATGCTTGACGACCTTTCTCGTATTCAAATACCACTTTCTCTAGCTTAATATCACCTTTAATTTGAGGAAGTTTCTTAGCATTTGGAGCGTCATCAATATTTGGCTTCTCATCAATAAATTCAAATATCCGTTCAGATGATGCCATCGCTACTAAGAGCTGGTTATACATTTGACCCAGACGGTTAATTGGTTCCCAGAAATTACCCACATAGTTTGAGAAGGCAATCAAGAGACCTACGGTAAGTTCCCCGCTCTGAATTAGCGTTGCTCCAAGCCAGAACAAGATCAAAGATCCGAAACCACCTGTAATTTCGATCAGTGGACCAAATGCTTGGTTCATCGCTGAAGCCCTATCCCAGGACTTCTTGCTATCCGCATTCATATGATCAAAGAACTTCATGTTCTCTTCTTCCTGCGTGTAAGCCTGCGTTACACGGATTCCTTGAATCGATTCATTCAAGTGGGAGTTAATTCGAGAATTCTTCGTTCGAACTTCCTGCCAAGCTCTGCGGATTTTTATACGCAGTGCCGTTGAAATGAAGAACATAATAGGTACCGTAACAATAACAGCCAGACCTAATTTCCAGTTAATTAAGAGCAAGATAATAACGATACCGGCTAACTGTACACAGTCGATCAACAAGTTGACCACACCGTTCGTAAATAGGTCCTGTAAAGAGTTAACGTCATTCGTAACCCGGACTAGAACTGAACCAGCTGGACGTTTGTCATAGAAGTTGAAGGACAAACGCTGAATGTGCCGGAACAGATCTGCCCGCAGGTCATAAATGACCCTCTGGCCTATAATATTTGTATATTTGATTCGGAAAATCCCTGTGATGTATTGAATAATATATAGTACAAGAACAGTAATCGTAATCTTATACAGCATATTTAAACTTGGACTACCTTTTTCAGGAGCAATAGCCTGGTCAATGGCTGCACCTGTCAGATATGGAACCGCAAGCTTCGTGATGGTACCAATGATCATGAGAACAACGATAAGCGGTATCATCTGTTTCGCATATGGCTTCATATAAGATATTAGCCGGGTTAATTGCTTCCAGTTAAACGGTTTCTCAATCGCATCATCATCTTGATATACGAACCGTTCCCCCGTTGTCCCCGATTCCTTGTTAGAACGGGAAGCCTTCAGTTTTGGCTTCCTCTCGATGTTCATCTCCGAACTCATGATTTCACCTGCCCTTCCTCATACGCCGCTGTAACGCCTCGGGCAATGAGGTCCGCATATTGAATTTTGTATACGTCCTGATAAGGACCTTCCTGTTTAATCAGATCATTGTGTTTACCACGCTGGACCACTTTACCTTCATCTAGAACCAGAATCTCATCTGCATGACGCAGTGATGATATACGGTGAGCGATAATAAAGGTTGTTCTTCCCTTCATAACTTCTTGGAAACCGGATTGAATTTCATGCTCCGTTTCCATATCCACCGCACTTGTCGCATCATCTAGTATAAGGATCTTTGGATCTTTTAAGAGTGCACGCGCGATTGCAATCCGCTGTTTCTGTCCACCAGATAGTCCCATACCGCGTTCACCAACTACTGTGTCATAGCCTAATTCCATTTCCATAATGAAATCATGTGCCTTTGCCAGCTTAGCTGCTCGAATAATATCATCCATGCTTACATTTTTCATTCCATAAGCAATATTATTGCGGATACTTGAAGAGAACAAGAAGGTTTCTTGGAATACAGTAGCAATCTGACTACGAAGGCTACGAACCTTAATATCTTTAATATTCATTCCATCAAGCTTGATACTTCCTGAATTCACATTATAGGCATGCATGAGAAGCTGAATAATCGTAGATTTACCTGATCCTGTGCCTCCGAGAAAACCAATAACGGATCCGGGTGGTGCATTCAGGTTAATATCTTTAACCGCAGCCATCTTGTTGCCATAAGCAAAGGTTACGCTATCAAATACCACATGACCTTTTACGGATTTCGGATCTAGCTCAATCGCATCTTGGCGATCCTCGACATCTATCGGTTGATTCAGTAGCTCTAGTACACGTTCACCTGAAGCTTTGGATTGCGTGTAGTTATTGATATGGAAACCAATGCCCCACATCGGCCCAATGATATACCACATCAAGCTGAAGAAGGCAACCAATTGACCAAGCGAAAGTTCTTTATTAATAACCATTGTTCCCCCTGCAAGCAGTAGGACAACGACACTTATATTCGCGAATAATTCCATGAGTGGGAAGAAACGTGCCCACAAGGATGATGCAAAAATCTGATTTGATTTATAGCGTTCGTTTCGTCCGGAGAATTTCTCTACTTCGTGCGGTTCACGAGCAAAGGATTTAACCGTCCGAACCCCTGTAATATTCTCCTGTACAGCTGTTGTTAAAGAGCTTAAAGCCAGTCGCATTTCCTGAAACGCTGGATGAATCTTGGATTCAAATTTAAGCGCTGTAAATACAAGAAATGGCATACTAACCAGCGTAAGCAAAGTAAGCTTCCAACTGATCGAGAACATCATAATGGAGCCGAAGGTCACCATCAATCCAAGGTTCAAAATTTGAGCAAATCCAAAGCCTATAAACATTCGGATTGCTTCGAGGTCACCCGTTAACCGTGACATCAAGTCACCCGTCCGTGCTGTGTCATAGTAACGGAATGATAAAAATTGCAGCTTTTCGTAGCAGGCGTTACGTAAACGGTAAGCTAAAAAGTTACCCAGTCGTCCACCAAAATAACCGTGAAGAAACTGCATACTCGCTTTGAGGGCTACCACCCCCACCACCATTAGTGCAAGTCCTGGTACAATACCAAAATTTCCGGGCAGGATTGCATCATCAATCAATTTTTGCAGCAGGTTCGGATACACGAGGCCAAGTGCGGTCGCGATCGCCAGACACAGTATGGAAAGAAAGAGATAGCTTCGTTTCTCCCAAAAGAAGCCCTGCAGTTGCCTGAGAACATTCATGTTTTTCCTCCTTTGGATTAATAACGTTCAGTTATGTAGCATTTATGAAGTTTATCATCGACCCGTTAAGGCGGCAAAGAGAATAAACCGTCATAAATGAGCTAATGAGACTTAAACGAGTCGTTTAGTGCAACTTTTCATACTTTCATGATTAAATAGTCAGTAATTCTCGTTAATACTGAGGATATGAAAACGGCTCCATTTTTCCATATCAGATCATTCAAAATTGCTCATTTTAAAGTTATTTATTTAGCATTTTATCAGCTATCCTCTCCGCTTCTAACGACTTGTAACAAGCGATTAAAAACAAAAAATCCTTTTACGCCCATAACAAAAGGGAAGCCGGACTTATAATCCGGCTTCCCTTGAAAATACAACTAAAAAGATTATCTGCTAATTAATTTAGCCCAAATCCACCATGTAGACAAATTAATGTGAGTGCTTGGTCACTTGCTTTCCATTTGAGAAAGCTCTAATGCAAGTGCACGCCAAATTTCGGGTGACTGTCCATCCTGTAAGGACAAAAGCATCGCATGAAGTGATTCTTCCAGTTGCTCTTGAAGCACGACTGCATGAAGATCTAGCGAAAGGGCGATTTCATTGGCATAATGGGATGCCATCTGTGCTTCGCGTAGTTTCACAAGTTGTGCCACTGCTTCCTTCACCTTAGGTTCTGCTGCATCGCGAAGTTTCAAGCTTCCGTTGCCTTCAAAAAAGTGTTTCGGATTCTTAAAGTTAGACCAATAGGAAAGCCAATCCTCTGTAATCTTCAATTCAGTTTCTTCAAGTGACGGAGCTGACCATTCCCTAACCTGTCGAATAGAAAACTCCAGGCCTTCGGTCATCTCTCCTACGGCTTGCGCCGTCTGCTTAGCTGCCTCTTCCGTTAATCTTCGACCCTTCTGTTCCAATCGAAGCGTGGTAGCCCAGAATTCCTGATCCAATTCGATGGACAGTGTACGCTCCAGATCCCGTCCACATGCGGCAAAAGCAGATTTTAAGCTTCCTGCATCTTCCCTGAGAACAGATGGGTGAAATGCCTCCTGAAAGAACCTTCCCATCGCATAATCAAGACGTTGACGGACATGAAAGAGAAGCTCCCCACATTCCTGTGTGATTTCTCTTGTTAAATCCAGTGATTTCAAAGCTTCCAAATCAGCTTTTGCCTTTAATCGTACTGTCTCAAGCCTTTCAATACGTCTGCTTCTAGAGTCCTCGTCCTGCTCAGCTAACTCTGCCCATGCTTCAACCCTCCGCCTTACAGAGGATACTTCGTCTAAACCTGCCCTTAAGGATAATCCAGGCAAGTCTTCAACCGCAAAACGTTCTAATGACGATTCGAATGATACAAATCCAGAGGCATCTAGTTTCTCATCATCCCCATGAACCTTACCTTTAAGAGCGGACAAGCTAGAAACCGGATAAATATGTGGATTCGCGACCCCATTTTGAATCAGATTCGTACGCACATGAGAGACAACCTCCTCTAGCTCATCCGAAGACGAAGCCAAATCAGCCGCATTTACAACAAAGAACATTTTGTCTAATGCAAAACTATCTTTAACCCGACCCAGCTGGGACAAGAACTGTCTATCGGCTTTGGAGAAAGCATGGTTATAATACGTAACGTATACAATCGCATCCGCGTTCTTAATATAATTGAAAGTCACACCCGTATGACGGGCGTGCAGGGAATCAGCTCCCGGTGTATCTACCAAAACGATCCCTTGCTCCGTAAGAGGTGAGCTATAATATAGATCAATTCCATCTACATAACAGGACTTGGTCTCATCTGCTACAAAGCCACGGTATTCCTCCATCCCTACAGACTGGATGCTACCTAGCTTCCCGTTCATTTCTTCAAATCCAGCTGCAGCTGCTTTGAGGAAGCCATAATGAGGCAATCCGGCTGGATGGACACCATCAGGTGTTAGACCATTCGCTGTCTTCCTCCAGTTCTCTTCACTCGGTTCCGCTAAGCCAAGTACACTAAATGAATACTTGAGATCATCCCACCAGACTTCTTTTGTCTTCATCCGCACAGCAGCCGTTCCATGAGGAAACTCTTCGGTTGGGAGAACAATTCGGTTTACCGCAGCTGTTGTTGGATGCGGCGAAACAGGTAATACCGATTCGCCAAGCAGTGCATTGGCGAAGGAAGACTTGCCCGCACTGAACGCTCCGAACAGCGCGAGTGTGAACGTGCCTCCTGCGAGCGCATCGGCGCGAGCATTCAGATCCCGCGCGGGCGAAGCAAGCGCAGGATGCGGCGCCAGCAGCTGTGCTGCCGCGCGAAGCTGCGCTGCCGCGGCTTCCAGCCGCTGGCGCCGGCCCCCGGCCGCGCCCTGCGGCGCGCTGCGCCGGGGCGCAGGGGCGCCGTTCCCCTGCTGCGCAGCAGGAGAACTCTTGCTGGCTGCGGCCTGTGGCATCGCAGCCGGCTCCCTCACCTCCGGCAGGAGGCCGGGGGTGAGGGAGGTGAGCGGCGGCACCAGCTGTGCCGCCGCAAGGGCGCGGTCCGCTTCCGCTTGCTGCAATGCAGCATAGCGGGCGGAAGCGGACGATTGCGCCAGCAGCTCAGCGCGCTGGCGCTCCAGCGCTTCTAGGCGGACTGCGGCATCGTCCGCCGCCAACACCCGTAGCTGATCGGCAATATCCGATACAGCTCTACGATAGCTGCCCTTGATTTCCTCGGACAGCATCTTGCAATAATTCAGCACATACTCGCCTGAAAGTACCGCATCTGCATTCACGCTATTCGTGATTTGCTCTTTAGAAAGGACAGGAAGTAATGTATCCATCGCTTCATCCCACTTCGTGCTCCAAGGTTCAAACCGTTCCACAAAAGGCTTAACTAGGCTTCGTACATGCCAATCTACCTGAGCTCTCACTTGTTCAGTTAACCGTTCATGAAAGACATCCAATCTCCGAGACTTCTCTTCCTCCGTTTTTGAAGAAGTAAACAAGAACCCTTTCTTAAATCCACTGCGACGACTTTCCAAAAAGGACAATGCTAAATCCCGAATATCAGCAGGCATGAGATTAGCATTCGCTAGAAGTGTATCTCCTTCTCGCCGCAGCTCCCCCCTCACCTCATCCGGAAGCTCACGAAGCTTGCTATGCTCTCGCTCCAATTCCTCCATTCTAGCCTTCAACGCAGCAACAGCTGCTTCACCGCCCATTTCAGTCAGTAATTGTTCCTTCTCTTCCTGATGACTGCGGGTAAATGATTCAGCGTGATGTTCTGCGGCATGACGAACCGAACATTCGACACTATAGTCCAAAAGCGCCTTACGGCTATCTAACAACTTGCCAATGACCGATTTCAAATCTTCCCATTGATTGTAGGGATGGTCCCATACCTTAAGCGAAACACACAACAGTCCGTTATAACGAACCTTCCACTGCGCAAATGCCTTCTTCACCTCTTCTAAGTATGAAGCTAATGGCAGTTCTTCATCTCGATGCTTATCAATCTGATTCACGATCAAATACAGCGGTTTGCCCCAATCGGATAAGCTTTTGGCGAATAATAGATTACTTTCGGATTGAACATGATTATAATCCATCACATAAAACACAACGTCAGCCATATGAAGTGCAGAATGTGTCGCTTGCCGGTGCCCATCATCAGTGGAATCTACACCCGGAGTATCCATAAGTACGCCTTGCTCACCGAGGATCGGTACATCATCCCACACTTCAATAGCAGAATACTCGCCACCTTCCTTACAATAAGCAGCAAGTTCCTCGGTACTAACGCGCATCGTCTCCCCTAGACCACCATCGGGACGATGGATCACCGCCTTAGCAGCGCCATTGCGGATGGTCACGACATTCGCACTTGTTGGGACTGGACCCGAAGGAAGCACCTTTTTACCGCATAAGGCATTGATCATACTCGATTTTCCAGCTGAAAAATGTCCACAAAACGCCAGCGTCAATTCTCCCGCAGCTTGCTTTCGGATTAAATCCTCCGTCAGTGCTGCAGACGACTCATCATTCCACCCTATAAATTGATCTTTAACAGCCTTTAAGAAATCAGTACTGTATCCGGTTTCATGTTCAGTTACTACTTTCAATGTCATCCCTCGCTCCTGTCCATCTTATCTATAATAAATGTCACATATTCTCAGATCATTTTATTGTAACATCGCTGGAGCTGTAAAGAAATCACTTCTCTGCAGGTAAAATAAAAAAAACGGCCCTATTTAGGGCCGGATCTTTTGAAACCAATAAGTATGGTTTATGAAAGAGCTGCATTTTCTGCTTCAGGAATAAGAATTTCAAAAACACTCCCGTGCTGCAGAATCGTTAAACCTCTCGATTTGTCGCGCATTACAACAACCTCAGGTTTTTGAGACATACGCTCTAAATAATGCTCTGGAGCTTCTCCCGAGTTGCTGTAAGTTACGCCTTCTAATTCTTTTTCTTCATTTTCTTCCAGTTGGCTCTCAACCACTTGTTCAAAAATGTCGGAGAACAATTCAAAGTTATCCGTGTAAACCGAGATGCATTTCATAATAATCCCATCCTCTTTCTCTTGTCTAATTCTTACTCCTTGCGGTCTGTACCTTATTCTTCCTGACCATGGACGTTTTCATACGCTTCTTGCCTTCACGACATACGTCGAGTAGTGGACATACCTGACATTGTGGATTTTGTGCTTTGCAGTGATATCTTCCAAAAAAGATTAGCCTGTGATGCGTTAAAGTCCACTCTTCTCGTGGTACTCGTTTCATCAGCTTTTTCTCCACTTCAAGCACATTATCGTTCCATCCAGCTAAGCCAAGACGCTTCGATACACGCTCCACATGAGTGTCCACTGCAATAGCAGGTACGCCAAAAGCGTTCGATACGACCACGTTCGCGGTTTTTCGCCCGACACCAGGCAGCTTCACCAGCTCATCATGAGCTTCAGGCACCTCACCACCATACTGCTCGATTAATAATCGGCATAGATTGTGAATGTGTTTAGCCTTGTTACGGTATAGCCCAATCCGCCGAATATCCTGTTCCAACTCTTCAATCGGAACAGCGACATAATCCTGCGGTGTTTTATATTTCTGAAACAGATCTCTGGTCACTTTGTTGACTGTTTCATCCGTACACTGTGCTGACAATAGAACAGCAATTGTCAATTCAAAAGCATTTTCATGAAGTAATTCGCAGTGTGCATCCGGAAACATGTTTTCTATCGTATCAAGTATATGTCGTACCGTGGCCGAGTTCATAACAAGATCCCTCCCGCAAAAAAAAGTCTTGATGCGACAAAGCCCCGCATCAAGACGGTGTTTCTCGTGTATTTCGAAGTGATAACTATTGTTTCACGATCTCTACAACGGTTCCGTTGTTGAAATACAGTACAATATTATCATCTTCTTTGAGGGATTGCACGGACAAGTTCTGGTCTTTTTCATGAACATATACATTTGAGGCCGCTGGGAAACGATAATTCTCTGTTGTATAGGAGCGCTTTACAAACACATCTCCATTGTCATATCTCCAGAAAGAACGTGTTAACGAATCCAGAACCTTCACAATTGTAGTTCCATCGATATCCTTGCGAACCTCTACTCGATCATTACCAGTCAGCGTGTTCAGATTCGTTGAAACGACTCCACCACGAATGACTTTAACCTTACCTGACGTACTCAACTTCTCATTCGCACCATTAAATGCTTTTACTGTAAACGCAGCTCCAGCCGCATCAACCTCGATCACTTGGCCGAGAGATAGTTTAACATACTGAACAGAGCTTGCAGTTGTACCCACAAAGTTTACGTTGATCAGCGTACCTGCACGAAGATCATTAATGCGGATGGCTTGACCATTTTCATCCGTTAGAACAGCCTTATCCGTATAAAACTCACTTGTAATACCTTCGTTTTTCACCCGAACACGGTTCAGGGTATTTTCTGTAGATACTACTTCAAACTGAAGGGATGTTTTGGCTCTCAGACTGAACAAGCTATCTTGATTACTTGATAACTGAGCAGAAACCTCGTCGCCAATTTTAATATCCGAGATGGAAGCAACCGGTTTGCTGTACAGCTCCACCTTAGGTGTGTTGTAAGGAATACTGATACTTTGTCCTTCTGCAGTCAGAATCGTAACCGTCTTGGTTGTCGTATTAATAGCTGTAACTTTACCATCATACTTATACACAACTTCAAGAGAAAGGGCACGGTTTCCAATATGCGTAATGTTTACTTTCCGGCCCGCTCCGAGAAGTCCCTCTACAGCAGACAAGGAGCTTCCAGAAGAAGAGTCTAGCTTTGTTTTGTCATCCAAGATAATGACTTTAGGTAGGCTCTTATCATCACTAACCATCAACCAGCGTTTCTTAGGATCGTATGAAACGACGGTTACGCCATTCATTTGTTCCATCTGACGACCTAATACTTGAATCTTAGTCACTTTCTCTTCACCGTTAATGGTAAGCTCAACTTGGTCTCCTGAAGTCGCATCAGCCAGTAGATCACCTAACACAGGTTGTGCAATTCCACTGATCACAAGCTCTGGCTTTTCAACCAGAAACTTTGTTTCTAATTGGTTGCTGTTTGAACGTTTATAAGTAATGGTTTTTCCATTACTTTCTACGTTATACAGCATAGCTGTAACTGTACGGTCAACACTTTGACTAATCTCAACCTTTTGAAGGACACTGTTCTTCACTGTGTAACTGACAACAGAACCTGCCTTCAATTCTGAAGGACTAAGCAATTGGTTCTGATACTGAATCAAAGTACTGTCGTCCCATTTGAAAGAATCCACCACTGTGCTTGATGCATCTTTAATCGAAATCGTTTTGTTAACGGAATCCACCGATTGCACGGTTCCTGTTGCTGTCTTGTTAACCAAACCGTTCTTTATACGAATGGCAACGACTCGCTTTTGAGGCGTAAATGTTTCCCGCTCAACCGTTACTACACTTCCAGCAGCCATTGTCTTTGGATCAATTTCATTACCATTCTGATCTAAGAACTTCGTATTCGCATCGTAAGACAACTCTTCAAATGTACTGTTGGAGTCGAACCAAATCACGTTATTCGGTGATAAACGTGCATACGTTCTTTCAAACGATTCAACCTTTTGATTCGGATCTAATATTTCAACATAAGCTGCCATATTATCTTTACCAATAACAGTCACCATCGTATATGGCTTAATATCGGAATTCGACAATCTCTTAGCTGAATCTTTCTCGAAATATGTAGTTGAACCATCAAGCGTAAATACACTTGGTTTTCCATCAACATAAATCTCAAGCTTTCCGTTATCTACCGAAGTAACATAGCCTTTAGATTGATTCGCATAATTTGTTTCAATATGTGCTTGTGCACGGCTTAAGAATGTCGCCATTTGAGCTCTTGTTACCGCTCCCTGTGGATCAAATCTATTACCGCTAACACCTTGGACAAGATCCAGACTAACGGCTACATTCACAAACCCTAACCGATCTGGTGAAATTTTGGCGTTATCCGCAAAGCCCGTCGCTTTATTCATTGCTGCCTTAGCATCAGACGTGCGCCCAATGGCACGTACCAATACTTCCAATACCCACTCACGAGAGGCTTTCTTGGCTCCCCACGTTACTTTAGGGTCGGAATAGGCTGATTCTTTCTTCATGTCGAGCAGGCTTTGCTGAAGCGCCAATTTGACATAAGGAACTGCATAACTACTAACTTTCATATTTGTCGGTAATGTCGTGGACAAGCCATTACTATCACTAGCTTGTTGATTTAAGAAGCGGATCGCCATTGTAACAGCTTCTTGTTGGCTCACTGGATCGTTAGGTCGAAATTTCCCGTTCTCTCCCATAACAATGCCCTGTGCCGCTAATTGATAAATATACTTTTCTCCCCAGAATCCTGACTTCACGTCACTGAAGAGACTTGATGTTGAAGCTGGTGCACTCACTGCTGTTTGTTCTGCTGCAGCAGCGGTAGTCGCTGCACCTGTTCCTAATACCATAAGTCCGGCCATGACGGCGGAGACCACTTTTTTGGAATGATATTGTTTATTTTGACTTGATACCATTTTGTTTCCCCTCTCCTATCTGCTGCTTCCTCAATATTCCTTTATTCGACAACAGATCGTGATCTCCTTCAAACCGTCACTACCGAGTTTCAGGATTTTGTAATTCTACATGTCCCATCAAGCTCTCAACCTGTTTCCCATCGACAAGCAGCTGAATTGATTTTACTTCATCGAATTGAAAGAAAGTATTCTTGATTGCATCTACAGCAAAAGATTCTCCACCTGCTCCAAAATGAGCCTCGGCTGGGATTTGAAGATCAAGTGTCAACTTTCCATCCGCAAAAGATGAAGAAAGCAACTCAACCTTTTCCCACAATGGAACTAGATCTTCTTGATCGCTCGTTTTAAGAGCTTTAAAGGCAGCTTCGTATTTCTCACTATCGTTCTTAAATGTGATTTCTACGGAACCTTTCTTCAGCCCCAACAGCTCTGGGTCGGTATAATACACCGTGATGGTTTCGGTTTTCTTATCATCTTTCGGGACCTCACCCGTACCTGCACCGTTTGTCGTACCCGTCTGATTGTTACCCTCAGTCGGTTGTTGTTGATCGGGATCAACCCCAGGCGAGGGCGTGCCTGTTGTGTTTTGTCCCGTCGTATCTCCCGGAGCTGCTCCGGGCTTTTGCCCGCAGCCAGCACTAAACACCATGACTGCTGCAAGCATTCCCACGAACCATAATTTCTTGTTCATATGCCCACCTCCTGAAATCTTCTTTTCAACTTATTTAACCTTTAAATATTCTTTCAATCCTACAACAACAGATTCTGCTACACGTTGTTGAAATGCGCTGTTGAAGAGCTGAGTCTCATCATTCTTATTACTTATAAAACCAACTTCAAGCAGGACTGCCGCCATATTTGTTTCACGAATAACGTGGAAGTTTCCATACTTCACACCACGATCTTTAAACCCAGTAGCTTTAGCTAGATACTTATGAATCGTATTCGCTAACGCTTTACTAGAGTCTCTTTGATAATAAGTCTCCGTACCTGTTGCTGCGGATGGTCCACTATTAGCATGAATAGAAACAAAGGCATCTGCCTTCAGATTGTTCGCAATCTTCACGCGGTCCTTTAGTTCCAGGAAAGTATCATCACTTCTTGTTAAAACAACATCGATGTTCTTCTCTTTTTCAAGCAACTTCCCTACTTTTAGAGATACAGCAAGGGCAAAGTCCTTTTCTTGTCTTTTAGAAGAACTTACTGCACCCGGATCATGCGCCCCGTGTCCAGCATCAATGACAACAAGTTTCTTACCACCCGTTCCTGGCGGCGGAGCAGGTTCGGTTGTCGTCGTGTTAAGATCAACAATGAACACACCAGAACCAGTTCCTGTACCTTGAAGTGTATAGTTCTTCGCATTATTAAGGTCAATTACGATTCGTATAGTCGAAGGATCATTATTGAAAAGTGAATATCTGATCAACTTCACATCTGGATATCCCGTAACAGACAACTGTCCATTTAAATTGGAATCAATCGTATTATTGCTGCTGAATGTATCAGAGAACTTCGCATTTTCAACATCAATCACAATCCGATGAGGGCCTGTTAACTTCATTACTTTAGGTTTAACGTTGCCCGATACAGCAACCATCAGGCGGTTATCACTGAAACTTATACCGTTGATTGTAGCTAGTCCATCATCCCCAGGGTTTGGATTACTTGTTGGCGGGGTAATCAGATATACAGCTTTCTCCTTGTTATCCCACTTAACATTCAAGCCCATCTGTTCGCTGATAAAACGGATGGGCACCATTGTGGTCCCCCCACGAAGTAATGGAGCTTTATTCATCTCCGTACTCTGTCCATTGATCTTTGCATACTTACTACCGATGACCATTTCAACAGTTATCTCACTGTCATTCACCGTTACTGTCTGTGTTGCCTTACTCCACTTTACGGCGTAACCTAAGTTCTCGGAAATTACGCGAATCGGTACCATCACCGTTCCACCGATATTTTCCACTTTCACATCCGATGACAAGTTCAATTCATTTCCATCCAGATAAATCTTGGCACTGTATGAACTTGCATCCACTCCTTTAGGTAAAGCCACCATAATGACAAACAGAAATAATAAAATACCGAACTTCTTCATCATTCACCCCTACCATCCTATTGTTCTGCCATAGATTGGCGTTTCTGACCTCGGCCTGTCCGACATTACCTGACAAACTATAGACGCACCCTATTTATTAAAGTTGCGAATTTATTCCCTTTTAACCAAAAAAACTCCTATTTCAAGAAAGAAATAGGAGTTTGGTAGTATTATTTATGAAGACAATATATAGTTCAAAACAACTACTTATACTATTTAACGGGTCATAGGGTGTTCAAGTTCCACGTGTCCCATAAGACTCTCAACCTTCATGCCTTCTACCAACAATTCAATAGACTTTACTTCATTAAATTGAAAAAAAGTATTTCTTAATGCTTCAATGGCATACATTTCTCCACCTGATCCCAAGTTCGCTTCATCAGGCTTGACAATATCCAAGGTTAAGGCACCCTGCTCGAACTTCACTGATGTCAGTTTAATGGAATCTCTCCATAACGGAACAAATTGATCATCTGTACTCGATTGAAGCCCCTCAAATGCTTTCTTATACTTGTCCTCTTCATCTGTATACGCAATTTCTTTTGAAGTCTTCTCTACGCCTAATAGTTCTGGATCCGTATAGTAGAGTTCGATGGTAGCCGTTTTCGCTTCTGCTTTCGCATTATTGCTGCCCGTCTTAACTTCTTGAGTTCCTCCCGTATTCGCTGGAGTTTTCTCGGTCTCATTGTTTTCAGGAGGCGTAATTTCTTTATTCACAGTCTCCACGTCTACTACTTGCTCAGGTGTCGTCGGTGTTGGCTCGATCGGGGCAGCCTCCGGTTTCTGGCCGCATCCAGCACTAAAGACCAGGACAAGTGACAACAGACCTGTAATCAAATACTTTCTGTTCATGGATTGTCCCCCTTTGTAGTTTAATTTTTGATCTATCATTGTACATTAAGATATTCTTTAATACCACTTACAATCCCTTCTGCAACACGATTCTGAAAATCTTCACTAAACATTTGAGCTTCATCGTTCTTATTGTTCAAAAATCCGACCTCTAGCAGAACCGCAGGCATTTTTGTCTCTCGAGTAACACTTAAATTTTGAGTTTTTACACCACGATCCTTAAGACCGGTTGCTTTGACCAAATGTTTATGGATGGTTTGGGCAAGCTTACTGCTTTCAGCCCTTGTATAAAGGGTTTCCGTTCCAGTAGGCGAACCGACAGTACTATTATTTCCGTGCATGGATACGAATATATCTGCATTAAGATTATTCGCAATTTTAGAGCGATCTTTAAGACCCAGTGTAGAGTCATCACTCCGTGTCATAATAACATCGATATTCTTCTCTTTTTTTAGAAGTTTCTCTACCTTTTGAGCAAGAGCAAGGTTGAATGCCTTCTCTTTCTTTCCCGTAATACTATTGGAACCAGGATCACTACCACCATGCCCAGCATCAAGTACAACAATTTTCTTACCGTTCGATCCTACTGGAGGTGTAGGAACCGCCTCGGGTGCATTCAGATTAATAAATACTAGACCATCATTTTCAGTAGTAACCGTATAATCCATTGCATTGTTCAGATTAATAACGACGCGGACTGTTGAAGGAGAATCACTGAACAGAGCATATCTGACCAACGATACATCGGGATAACCAGTTACAGACAATTCGCCACTATTCTTAGTGTTCAGCGTATGTTCATATCCGAAAACTTCGGAGAACGCTGTATTCGGTAAATCTACTACTATACGTTCTGGACTGCTCAGCTTGAATACATTAGGTTTCACATTCCCTGAGGTAGCAATCATCAAGCGATTCTCGCTAAAGCTTATTCCATCAATCGATGCGAGTGATCCAGGTGTACCTGGCAGCGATGGATTCACTGGCTCAGTTGGAGTGCTTGGAACCTCGGTATCAGGATCATTTGGTGTTCCATTGCCATCAATCCAAGGATCCGTCATACTTCCAGAGGAAGACAGATATACAGCCTTATTCTGGTTGTCCCACTTCACGTCCATCCCCATCTGACTACTTACAAAACGAAGGGGTACCAGTGTGGTCTGACCGCTTAGCACCGGTGTGATATTCATGCTTACTTGAGATCCATCAATATGCGCTGTCTTACTACCAACAACCATTTTCACTGTGGTAATACTGTTCTGAACGGTAACAGACTGACTTGCTTTCTCCCAATCGACTTTAAATCCCAGGTTCTCGGACACAACTCGAATAGGAATCAAGATGTTGTTATCTACGTTCGCCACTTGCACGCCAGACGACAAATTCAGTTGTTGCCCGTCCAAGAAAATCTTAGCACTGGCTGAAGCAGCATCACCCGCCTTTGGAAACGCTAGCAAAAAAACAAGAAAAAACATTAAAAACCCTAACCTTTTCATGAATCCACCTCAATCATCCATTGTTTGCAAAAGCTTTTCAGCATTCCGCTGAAGGTAATCAGGACATAAGCCGACAAGTAAATGAAGTCCGTCTCTCAGAAAGCTGTATATTATACCCATAATAACAGAAAAAACTTCCATTTCCTACACCGGAAATGGAAGTTTAATAATCTTGTAACCTTTTGTAGATTCAATTGAGAGATTAAGCGAACAAGCGATCTGCATGCTTCTTCTCATAAGCATCAATTTCGTCTTCATGTTGCAGCGTAAGTCCGATATCATCTAATCCCTGAAGCAAGAACTGACGACGATGTTCATCCAAATCAAATTCAATATTCAGACCTTGACCATCTGAGATACTCTTGTTCTCTAGATCAATAGTCAACTGATAGCCTTCCTGAGCGGTTGTGCGCTGAAAGAGATCTTCTACCTGCTCTTCAGACAGCTTGATCGGCAGAATACCGTTTTTGAAGCAGTTGTTGTAGAAAATATCCGCGAATGATGGCGCGATTACTACACGGAAACCATAGTCCATAATTGCCCATGGAGCGTGTTCACGTGAAGATCCGCAACCAAAGTTAGCTCTCGAGATAAGTACAGAAGCTCCCTCATAGCGAGGTTGATTCAATGAGAAGCTATCAATCACAGCTCCCGCTTCATCAAAACGCCATTCGTAAAACAGGAACTGACCAAACCCTGTCCGCTCAATGCGTTTAAGAAATTGCTTAGGAATAATAGCGTCTGTATCAACGTTGACCCGATCAACAGGTCCAACGATACCTGTGAATTTTGTGAATGCTTGCATAGTATTTCCCCGTCCCTTCTTAGACTACAGCTTCTTTGTTTACGAAATTCCAGTCACGAACATCAACAAAACGTCCTTTTACTGCAGCAGCTGCTGCCATAGCAGGAGATACGAGGTGTGTTCTACCACCGCGACCTTGACGTCCTTCAAAGTTACGGTTAGATGTTGAAGCACAACGTTGACCCGGCTTCAATACATCTGGGTTCATAGCTAGACACATACTGCAGCCAGCTTCACGCCATTCGAATCCAGCTTCGATAAAGATTTTATCCAAGCCTTCCTTCTCTGCTTGAATTTTAACGCGTCCAGATCCAGGAACAACGATCGCCGTTACATTCTCAGACACTTTGTGCCCTTGAGCTACTGCAGCCGCTGCACGAAGATCTTCAATACGGCCGTTTGTACAAGAGCCGATAAACACATAATCAATCGGAATTTCAGAAATAGGCGTTCCTGGAACTAAAGCCATATATTCAAGTGCTTTTTCAGCAGCTTTACGTTCATTTTCCGTTGCAAAATCAGCAGGGTTTGGAACGGTTGAAGAAATATCTGTTCCCATACCCGGGCTCGTTCCCCATGTAACCTGTGGAATTAATGTTTCTACATCAAATTCCAGAACAGTATCAAACGCTGCACCCTCATCGGTCACAAGCTCTTTCCAAGCTTCAACAGCGTGGTCAAAGTAATCACCTTGCGGCACATGCTGACGTCCACGAAGATATTCGAAAGTGGTCTCATCTGGTGCGATCATACCGGCTCTAGCTCCACCTTCGATGGACATGTTACATACCGTCATACGCTCTTCCATTGTCAACTCACGAATCGCTTCACCTGTGTACTCGATAACATAACCCGTAGCAAAGTCCGTACCATACTTTGCGATTACGCCGAGAATCATATCCTTAGCCGTTACACCCGGGTTGCGCTTGCCCACGAAACGAACTTCCATTGTCTTCGCTTTCGCTTGCTGCAAGCATTGGGTTGCCATAACGTGCTCAACCTCACTTGTACCAATACCGAATGCCAAAGCTCCAAACGCACCATGCGTAGATGTATGGCTGTCGCCACATACAATCGTTTTACCTGGATGTGTCAAACCAAGCTCAGGGCCCATGACGTGAACAACACCTTGATCAATTGTATCGAGATCGTAGAGCGTTACGCCAAAATCACGACAGTTCTGTGTCAGTGTATCAATCTGTTGTTTCGAGATCGGATCCGTAATGTTGAAACGGTCTTTCGTTGGAACGTTGTGATCCATTGTCGCGAAAGTCAATTCAGGACGGCGTACCTTGCGGCCGCTAAGACGAAGCCCTTCAAAAGCCTGCGGAGAGGTTACTTCGTGAACCAAGTGCAGGTCGATATACAAAATACCGGGCTTACCTTCTTCCTGATGAATGACGTGGTTATCCCAAATTTTTTCGAACATCGTCTTTTTACTCATCATATTCACCCCATTAATTCATTCGATCCATGTGAAAAGAAAGATTTACCTTCCCTTTCGATTGATTGTATTATATCCTCTCCTATCTCATTGTTCCAAGATATAAAAGCTATAAAAGCAATAGGTAACATCTATAAGTTCCAGATCAATATATTCGATATCTCTTTTTCCTTTCAAATAAAGGTCAAAGCCTATATAATATAACTACAATAATAGGTTAAACCTATAACGGAGTGATTTGAATGGAATTCAGACAACTTTTATACACACTGCAAATTGCCGCAGACAAAAATTTTTCGCGCGCAGCAGAGAAGCTTCATATTGCCCAGCCTTCTCTCAGCCAGCAATTGTCCAAATTGGAAAAGGAGCTTGGTGTTCTACTGTTTCAGCGTAATACGAGTACCGTTGAACTAACACATGCAGGAGCTAGCTTTGTTGAACATGCTCAAAAAATAATGGATGCCGTTGAACAGCTTCGTCAAGAAATGTCTGATATTTCTCAGTTACGAAAAGGCAAAGTGGTGGTTGGCAGTATGCCGATCACAGGGTCGCATCTGCTCCCAAGAGTTCTACCGGCATTTAAACAGTCCTATCCAGATATCGAAATTACATTAATGGAAGATTCCTCATTAAACCTTGAGAAACTTACAGCTAGTGGTAAGGCAGATCTAAGTCTTCTATCCTTACCATTAACTGAACCTTCTTTATCGTACGTACCTGTAGGGGTAGAGACGATTGATTTAGCCGTACCGCCGGAGCATCCACTTGCACTCCGCGCACAGAAGTTTCCTGATCAGCTAATCGACCTTGCTGAACTGAAGGATGAAGCTTTTATTCTACTGAAAAAAGGACAGGGTTTTCGCAAGCTTGCCTTCGACTTGTGCCGAGAAGCTGGATTTGAACCTAATGTCGTATTTGAGAGCAACAACATCGAAACAGTTCAATCCTTAGTCGCGACAGGCATGGGCGTTACGTTAGTTCCCCATTTCATCGCCCGGGCAAAGCGCAGTGAATTTATCCCTGTATATTTAAAATTAGCCGAGCCTGTTCCAAGCCGTACACTTGTAATTGCCTATCGGAATGGCCGTTATTTATCCAAAGCTGCTGATGCCTTTATCGAAACCTTCAAGGAAGTCATGAGTGTGCTTGCTTCTGAAGGAACCAACAGCAAACAGTGATCTATACCTGTATGTAGAATTAAAGAGGCTTATCCTTGGGGATAAGCCTCTTTATCATCCTGCTATTATTTGCGTAAATTATACTTGTCAATCAAGCGATTCTGCTTATCTGCAACACGAGATGTCTCCTGAATCGCTTCATCATCCCCAGTCCCATGTCCGCCGCCAGTTACACCCTCAACAAAATTCCGGAATTGATCCTTTTGCTCTTCCATACTCTCTTGGTTGGTGCTCTTTTCATTGTTGTTGGTCATCATGCTAGACCTCCTTATAAGGGATTACCCATAGTATACCCGCTCGTCAGGAGATGAAACCAAACTGCTATATCATTTTAGTCCGTACAAACTTGGTCTACGATCTTCAAACACAGGAATCCGCTGACGTACGGAATCCGTAAGAGAACTGTCTAGATTTCCTGTAATAATGGCCTCACCTTCTCCACCTTCTGCTACAATTTCTCCCCAAGGATCAATAATCATCGAATGTCCGAAGAACGAAGTCTCACCACTATCTCCAACACGATTACATGCAACAACATACATTTGGTTCTCTATAGCCCTAGCAATAAGTAGAGTTCTCCAGTGGTTCAATCTCGGATGTGGCCACTCCGCTGGAACAAATAACACTTTCGCCCCTGCTAACGCAAGCGTTCTAGATAGTTCAGGGAATCGGATATCATAACATATCGATGCTCCTGCGATCAGACCTTCTTCAAGTTCAAACGTAACTGCCTCATCTCCGGCCTGAAGATGTTTCTCTTCATCCATGAGACGAAATAGATGCATCTTAGAATATTTCGCAACCTGTTCACCTTGTCGATTAAATATGTACATGGTGTTATAGATTTGTTCATCCATTTTTTCAGCAATAGATCCACCAATGATCTGGACACGATGCTTCCGAGCAAACGAGCTTAAATTCTCCTTTGTTTCTCGTCCTTCCTTATCTGCAATCTCTTGAATTCGATCAAGCGCGTAACCTGTATTCCACATTTCCGGAAGAACTAGAATATCAGGTTTCGGATCAGCTGCCATAGCTTTCTCCATATGATCAAAGATCCGTTTCTGATTCGCTGCGGGATCTCCTACTTCAATATAAGACTGAATAAGTGCAATGTTCATGGTATCTTAACCCCTTTCACCTGTATGTTAGAACTTTAAGCACTGGAATTGCTTATCCTTACGTTCTGTTTTATTACGAATTGTAGTCATCATAGCCTCACAAGCTAGTAATTTCAATATTAAAAGCGGAAATCTCTCTATACAGCTCGGATAAATCGTGTTAAATTATTTCTTAAATTCTAAAGGATTTATCATACATTCATCCTGTGGATTTACATTTAGAACCGGAGTGATACATATATGTCTAATATGAAGGAACCTTTTACAATACAGCCCGCTTCCATCATGGCTACACTACCGACCCAATTTTTCGCAACGCTGGTTGCTAAAGTGAATGCGCAGGTTGCCCAGGGCCATGACGTTATCAATCTAGGCCAAGGCAATCCTGACCAACCGACTCCTTCACATATTGTCTCTAAATTGAAGGAAGCATCAGAAAACCCTCTCTATCATAAATACTCACCGTTTACAGGATACTCATTCCTTAAAGAAGCTATGGCTCAACGGTACAAGGAAGATTACAACGTTGAACTGGATCCGGAAACGGAAATAGCCATCTTATTTGGTGGAAAAACAGGTTTGGTGCAGCTTCCCCAAATCCTGCTTAATCCTGGAGACTTATGTCTCGTTCCCGATCCCGGATATCCAGATTACTGGTCAGGGGTAGCACTTGCTCGTGCTGAGATGAGTTTTATGCCGCTACGTGCAGAGAATGCTTTTTTACCGGATTTCAGTGCTATCTCTTCATCAGATCGGGAAAAAGCGAAACTCATGTTCCTAAATTATCCGAATAATCCAACTTCAGCAACGGCTCCGCTCTCTTTCTATGAAGAAACCGTTGCATTTGCCCAAAAGCACGGCATCGTGGTCGCAAGTGATTTCGCCTATGGTGCTATCGGCTTTGACGGACAGCGTCCTATTAGTTTTTTGCAGACGCCTGGCGCTAAAGAGGTCGGATTGGAGTTCTATACTTTGTCCAAAACCTATAATATGGCTGGATGGAGAGTCGGATTTGCACTCGGAAATTCCAAATTAATTTCACTGATTAACCAGCTCCAAGATCATATTTATGTAAGTCTGTTCGGTGGGATTCAAGCTGCAGCTGCTGAAGCATTGACAGCTCCCCAGACTTGTGTTGAAGATCTAGTTCGTCAATATCAATCCAGACGCGATGCATTTTTTGATGCTATCTCTAAGATTGGTTGGAATGCACCGAAACCTGCAGGATCTTTCTTCAGCTGGCTCCCGGTTCCTGAAGGGTTTACTTCGGTCTCCTTCTCAGAGCTGTTGCTTGAAAAAGCTCATGTTGCCGTCGCTCCTGGTGTAGGCTTCGGAACCCATGGTGAGGGATATGTAAGAATTGGGCTGCTCAGCAGCGAGGATCGACTGCGTGAAGCGGCAGAACGCATCGGAAAGCTCGGGTTGTTCCGGTAGGGTTTTCTTTGAAATCAAGCTTTTCTTGTGTTATTCTTTCAAGTAGTAGAATACGATAACTAAACGTGATGACGGGACCAGTACGAAAGATAAATGCACGATAAGAGAGCAGATTCCGAAGGCTGAGAGAATCTGCCGTAGCTTCCTTTCCGAATCCTACCCCCGAGCGGCCTTGCCTTAACAGGCAGGACAGTCCCTTCTGTTACAAGGTCAAAGCCGGATGAGAAACTCATCAATAAAGGTGGTACCGCGGAAGTTACAACTTTCGTCCTTTACTTATTAAGGACGAAAGTTTTTTTATTTTCTAACCCTAACATTATACAGAGGAAGTGATAGCGATGCCTTCACGCATCGTCGTAAAGATTGGAAGTAGCTCCTTGACTACGGATGAGGGAGGACTTAACCTAGAAGCCATCGATTTTTATGCAGGTGAGCTTGCCGCTCTCCGTGAAGAAGGGCATGAAGTACTTCTCGTTACTTCAGGCGCTGTGGCTGCTGGTTTCCGAAAGATCGGCTACAAGATTCGCCCACGTCTCCTACATGAGAAACAAGCAGCAGCAGCGGTAGGCCAAGCTTTACTCATGCGTTCATATCAAAACGCCTTTGCAGCACGAAACCTCATTGCAGGACAAATCTTACTGACAAGGACCGATTTCGCCAATCGCAAACGAATGAACAATGCCAGCATGACGATTGATGAACTACTGAAACAAGGGGTTATCCCCATTATCAATGAGAATGATACCGTTTCTATCGATGAACTTAAATTCGGAGACAATGATACATTAT
The DNA here is from genome assembly GCF_058781425.1 of Paenibacillus sp. FW507-14B1B. NCBI lineage: Bacteria > Bacillati > Bacillota > Bacilli > Caryophanales > Paenibacillaceae > Paenibacillus > Paenibacillus sp. FW507-14B1B. The sequence continues at coordinate 972,766 of NZ_JBYSWS010000001.1, forward strand.
CAGCCTTGGTTGCAAACCTTGTAAGGGCACGTCAACTCATTATTCTGACAGATACCGATGGACTATATACAGCTGATCCTCGGAAAGCTCCAAACGCTGTGCGTTTTGAAGAGGTTCAAGAGATTACGGATGAGATATACGCACTCGCAGGAGGAGCTGGTTCAAGTGTGGGAACTGGCGGCATGCGCTCCAAAATAGACGCAGCAAAAATCGCAACCCGTGGTGGAGTCCCCGTATTTATTGGTAAGGCTAACGAGCCAGGAGATCTGAAAAATACGTTGTCATCTCATGGAAAAGGCACCTATTTCGCCACACATTTATCCTCTCTTCCCATGAAGAAACAGTGGCTTGGATTTATGTCATCACCGATTGGACGGATTGTCGTTGATGATGGTGCTCAAGATGCTTTGCTACATGGGGGGCACAGTCTCCTACCTGTTGGTGTAAAGCGTGTAGAAGGAAGTTTTCACGCGGGTGATGTAGTTGAAGTTATCAATAGCTGTAATGAACGGCTTGGACGGGGTATCGTTAATTATGATGACGATCAACTTGAGACCATTATCGGTCTACCAAGTGGAGAAGTTATTAGCACGATCGGAGAAGTTCATCGTCTTGAAGTCATCCACCGTGATGAATGGATAACATTGAAATAGAATTTTGAAGGAGGAAAAAACGATGAGTGAAGTAAGAAGTAAGGCAGGACTAGCCAAAAATGTAACTTCCATACTGAACAAACTGAACACAACTCAGAAAAACGAAGCGCTATTAGCCATGGCAGATGCGCTTGTTCACCGCTCAGCTGATATTATTGAAGCCAATGCCGAAGATCTAAAGCGTGGAAAAGAATTAGGCACCTCCTCCTCCCTGTTGGACCGCCTAGCATTGAATGAATCGCGGATTGAAGCCATTGCAGAAGGTCTTCGTCAAATCGTTCAGCTACCTGATCCAATTGGCGATACACTTGAAGTTATAGAACGTCCGAATGGACTGCACATCCGCAAGACTCGCGTTCCACTGGGTGTCATCGGTATCATTTATGAAGCACGTCCCAATGTGACAGTTGATGCAGCTGGCCTGTGTCTCAAGACCGGCAATGCTGTCGTACTGCGCGGCGGCTCTTCCGCTCTCTCCTCTAACAAGAAGATTGTTGAGGTACTGCATGAGGCCATGGCACAAACCGCTATGCCTAAAGATGCTTTACAATTGATTGAGGACCCAAATCGTTCTTCCGTTGATGAAATGTTGAAGCTTAACGGTCTCCTAGATGTGATTATCCCACGAGGCGGAAGCTCTCTCATCCAAAATGTTGTTATGAATGCGACAGTACCCGTTATTGAGACAGGAGCTGGTATCTGTCATACATTTATCGATGCTTCTGCAATACCTGATATGGCAGAAGCCATTAGCTTAAATGCGAAAGTGCAGCGTCCCTCCGTATGCAATTCAATGGAAACACTTCTTGTTCACCAAAGTTTTGCTGACACACATTTATCAGCTATTGCACAAAAGTTCCGTGACTCGAATGTTGAACTCCGTGGCTGTTCAGAAACGTTGAGACTAGTGCCTTGGGCGACACAGGCCTCGTCAACAGATTATGCTACCGAGTATAATGATTATGTGCTGAACATCAAAGTGGTAAACAGTCTAGAAGACGCGATGGATCACATAGCTTCGTATGGTACTAAACATTCCGAGTGCATTGTAACCGAGTCACAAGACAATGCAGAGCGATTCCTGCAAGAAGTAGACGCTGCAGCCGTGTATCATAATGCATCCACCCGCTTTACAGACGGTTTCGAATTCGGCTTCGGTGCTGAAATCGGAATTAGCACGCAAAAGCTTCATGCCCGTGGTCCAATGGGATTACCATCTCTCACGTCCACCAAATATGTCATTCATGGCAACGGTCAAATCCGTCAATAGAATCAAGAAGGAGGAAACAACTTATGTGCCAATCTCCCCAGAATCGGCCTTTAATTGAAAAGGCAATCACCTTCTATGGTGCAGGTTCCATGGCTGAAGCAATCGTACGCGGTCTCTCTAGCCGTTCAGTCATGCGTCCTGAAGATATTTCAATGCTGAATAGAAGCAACACCAAGCGTCTGCAAGAACTACAGGATCGCTATGGTGTGAAAGTAAGCAATGACGCTCAGGAAAAACTAGAGATTTTAAAAACATCTCCCGTCATCGTACTTGCAATAAAGCCAAAGGATGCGGCAAAAGTATTAAAAGAGCTCGGACCGATTCTATCAGATGATCAATTATTGGTGTCCGTTATTGCTGGTCTTTCCATTGAGACGACTCAAAATCTGCTTGGTAAAAAGCAGCCTATTGCACGAACCATGCCGAACACATCAAGTTCCATCGGGCTCGGATCAACCGGTATTTCCTTCTCCAAAGAAATCGATTCAGAAATGCGTCAACTTGTGATGACCTTGTTCGAAGCGGTCGGAGATGTGACCGTCATCGAGGAAGATAAGATGGATATCCTGACAGGCATCTCCGGAAGTGGACCCGCTTATTTCTATTATCTGATGGAGGCAATGACTGCCGCAGGTATTCGGGGTGGTCTCACAGCTGATCAGAGCAGAGAACTCACCCTACAGACGATTATGGGTGCTGCCCGTATGGTTCAAGTAACTGGCGAACATCCTTCGGCTTTGCGTGCTAAAATCACGTCACCTAACGGCTCAACACAAGCCGCACTAGAAAGATTGGATCAAGGCGATTTTTTCGAAACCGTTATTGCCGCAGTAAATCGTTGTGCCGAGCGCTCTCGTGAAATGGGCGCAGTGCTGAAAGGACAAACCTCATGAGCAGATGTATAGCAACTTACCGTATCCACGATGACCATGCTGATTTCCGTAAGAAAGCTGAATCCATCGCTGTTGGTATGACCGTTGGTAGCTGGACTGAACTCCCGCAAGCCAAGAAAGAATCACTTCAGCAACATCTTGGCGAAGTTTATGCCGTTGAAATTCACGAATCACCTGATAACGAGCCTGGAGGCAGATATGCAGATGTTCGAATTGCATATCCCGACATTAATTTCAGTCGTGATATTCCTGCGCTCCTCGTTACGATATTCGGGAAAATTTCAATGGATGGACGAATCAAACTCATTTCTCTGGACCTATCTCCTGAGTTTCTGTCTGCCTTCCCTGGCCCGAAATTCGGCATTGAAGGTATTCGTCAACAACTGGGTGTATTCGATCGACCTTTGCTTATGAGTATTTTCAAATCCGTTATTGGCCTTAATGCAGATGAGCTCAGAGAACAGTTTGTGAGACAAGCTCGGGGTGGGGTTGATCTGATCAAGGACGATGAGATCCTATTCGAGAATGAACTGACACCGATTGCGACTCGTGTGAAGCTGTGTATGCAAGCTGCAGCTGAAGTCGAGCAGGAAACAGGCAAAAAGCTTCTGTATGCTGCCAATTTAACCGGGCGCACTTCAGGACTTAAGGATCAAGCACTTCGGGCAATTGATGCAGGAGCAAATGCACTTCTATTTAACGTCTTGTCTTACGGTTACGATGTACTACAGGAGCTTAGCTCCGATCCAGAGATTAACATCCCTATCGCGGCACATCCTGCTCTTGCAGGTGCCTTGTACCCATCACCACATTACGGAATAGCTGCACCTGTCCTGCTTGGTCAACTAATGCGCCTTGCTGGAGCAGATCTCGTTCTGTTCCCTTCTCCTTACGGATCTGTAACAATGCCGCGAGAAGAGAATCTTGCCATTCGAGATGAACTTCATAAAGCTGATCTCGGCGTGAAACGCAGTATGCCAGTGCCTTCTGCCGGCATTCATCCAGGGCTTGTTCCAAGAATCGTAAGTGACTTCGGACTTGATGTCGTAGTAAATGCAGGTGGAGGTATTCACGGTCATCCGATGGGAACCGAAGCTGGAGGCCGCGCTTTTGTACAAGCTATTCAGGCAACGATGGAAAGAACATCCCTAGCCGAGTATGCTGCTGAACATCCTGAGCTGAGAGCTGCTCTTGACATATGGGGAGGATAAGCATGACATCTAGAAAGACACCGATCATTTTTTGCGATTTTGATGGAACTATAACCGCGAATGACAACATCGTTGCCATCATGAAACATTTCAAACCAGAAGGTTATGAAACAGTCATGCAGGCAGTACTGGACCAAGATATTTCGATTCGTGAAGGCGTCGGGCGCATGTTCGCCTTGTTCCCTTCCTCTAGAAAAGATGAAATCGTATCGTATGCCCTGGAACATGCTGTCATCCGGGATGGTTTCCGTGAATTTTTGGACTACTTAAATGCTAGCAAAATTCCGTTTTATGTAACAAGCGGTGGTATTGACTTCTTTGTTGAACCTTTACTTCAACCTTTTGATATTCCTGCTGATCATATCTTTTGCAATGGTGCTGACTTTGAAGGTGAGCAGATCCGAATTACATGGCCTCACCCATGTCAAGAACCTTGCAGCAATGACTGTGGTATGTGCAAGGTGACTGTTATGAATAACTTCCCTGCTGAGGAATATACCAGAATATTAATCGGAGATAGTGTGACTGACTTTGAAGGTGCTAAAAAGGCCGATCTGGTCTATTCTAGATCAACCCTCACGGAGCGCTGTAAAGAGATTGGTGTTAACCATGTTCCTTTCGAGACGTTCCATGAAATCCTTGAAGATATGAAACTGAAAATGAACCAGGGGGTGCTGTAAATGAGTTTTTCTGATATTCGGCTGGAACATAAACAAACAGCGCTAAGCGAACTTAAGGGCGTTAAAGAATTATTCGCATCTCGTGGATGGTTCCCTGGTACAAGCGGTAATTTATCCGTTAGAGTTGGTGAGTTCACGCCAGAGCAGTTCCATTTTGCAATTACAGCAAGCGGCAAAGATAAATCTGTACATACACCAGAGGATTATCTCTTTGTAGATCAGGATGGCCGTCCTTGTGAAACAACAGGACTGAAACCAAGTGCCGAAACATTAATCCACTGTGAGATTTATCGTAAGACTGGCTGCGGAGCGATATTTCACGTCCACACGATCGATAACAATCTGATCAGTGATTGGTACGGTGAACAAGGTTATGTTCCAGCTCAAGGCATTGAGCTTATCAAAGCCTTTAATATTTGGGAGGAAGATGCGGCAATCCGTATTCCAATTCTTCCAAATTATGCGGACATTCCAAGAATCGCAGAGCTTGTACCTGATGCACTTGATCCTACAGTTCCAGGCATCTTGCTTCGTAATCATGGTATTTATGCGTGGGGACAGAATGCATTTGAAGCGAAACGCCATTTGGAAGCTTTTGAATTCATTTTTGAATATACGTACCGTCGTTTGCTTCTTAATGCAGCTCAGTCTAAATAAAATGAATACTTTATAACAAACAAAAAAATGTAAAACAAGCGGATTCAGCTTCGTTTTACATTTTTTTGTTATGTTAATTGCTTATTGGATTACTCTTCTTATCGTACTTCTCCGTTAGAATCACGTACAATGATTTTTAACGATGATGGAGCTGACACCGTCACATCAAGCCGATTCGACCCTCCATTCAATTTGTTGTATGGTGGATCTGATAAGTTTATATATAGTATATTCCCCGCTTGTTTCGTCTGGATCAGTTCGGACAAGGTTCCCTCTTCTTTCAGCAATTCAGCTTCCGATGTGTTTAAACTCCCGAATACAAGTAATTCATCTGAACTACTGTTATCTTTCTTCACGTTATAGATGTAGCTCCCCTGTACAATAACCTTTGTAACCCCTTGAGGTACATTCATTCGAATATCCGGTAGTTGGACAGTCTTATATACCGCTCCAGTCTCACGGCGAATATAGTCCATTACACCAGTTGAGCTAAGGGCAGCCATACCAATACAGCTAATGGTGAGAAGTCCGACGATGAGCATGCTGAACACATCATATTTTACGTACTCCCCTTTTCGGAAAAATAAGGTGTATCCCACAATTTCAACCCCAAGGAGTACAAACACGATCGGCCACCATTTCAGTGCATAATCGAACACTTCTATGCCTTTCCATTGACTGATTAATACTAACAATCCAAGCAGTAATAGTGAGATGCCCATGGAGAGCGTTCCCACTCTCCACTGTCGACCCGCTGTTTGTGGAACTTGTTCATAACCCGCTAGATGACTATTCTGATTCACGGTAATGTACCTCCTCTCGTCTACCTTTTTTGGATCCGGCCATTAGCTTGATCCCGCCGCCAATCAGTATAATAGATACAATCCCCGTCTTAAGGAAATTACGAATCTGGTAACTAATTTGGGCTTCCGGAAATATGGTTTCCAGATAAGGTAGAACGACACTTGTAAATACGAAGTAGACACCTAGTATGATTAAGCCTAATCCAAGCCACTTTTGATGATTCACAAAGCCTTCTATCACAGGTATATCACGAAGGGGTTCACGACCATAACGACCCACCTGCTGCAATCCGTCAAAGAAACAATAGAACCAGATCAGCGGAATGAGGAAAAAGAATAAGGTTAGTCTCAGTACATCAGTCACATATATGCTACCCAGGAACAAGACCATCATTTGCAGCCCACGTTTCTGAAGACCAAGATACATCTGACCTGCTCCCGGAAACGCTGAAAGGAGTGTTGCGAACACTTTGCTACGGCGACCTTCCTCACGACTGGATTCCAGTTCGTCAAATAACGTACGATCCAGAATCATTTCGCCAGCCTGCTTACGGTGTACCAATTGGACCACATCGAACATGCAGTAGAGCCAGATAATTGGCAGCATGCCGAGAAACAGCAGGAATACAGACTCATTAGTTAAACCTGCAAGAAACATAAGAATGGTCGCGAGTCCGAAAAATGAGATCAAGAAAGATAGACCACGCTGCATCAAACCCAATTGAAAATGTCCAAGTCCAGGAATAAAGGATAACAGAATGGTATAAAATCGCTCTGTATCTTCATTTTTATCCTGAGGGACTGAGATCGGACGTCCATACTCGTCGTGAATAATCATAGTCGGTGTATGTCTAATCAAAGCGATCAACAAATCGAGCATACTGACCCCCCATATGAAAAGGGCACCCAGAAAACCAAGAATTAACGGACTGTCATCATGAGTCCCAATCGCTAGAACAAAAGCAGCCATCAAGATACCAAAAAACATCACAGGATATAGCAGAGCTCTTCCTCTTCTTCCCCAGTAATAGTGACCTAGCCCGGGAATAACATTCATAATAAATGCAAGCCCTTTATTGCGTTGCGGTTGCACAAAGCATCATCCTTTCATTCCTATCAAAAATTATCGTGGCAAGATCAGGTCAAGCCAATTCGTCGTCTTTTCCATTAATTGTTCACTATAAGATGGAGACTCAGATTGCGGAAGTCTATGTTTTGTATCCTCAGGAAATAGTCTGTCAAACGTGCCAGAGAACATGAATACAATTGTAATGGAAGCAGCAACGGTATAATGAAACAAAGGTTTCTCATACCATTTCCTTGGTCTGTCGGACGAAAGTGGAATAACACGGGCACGGTAAGGGATCATTCCTTCATCCGCCAACACTCGATCTGTAAAGTCATCGGGATCAGCCATATCAGGGAGTTCGCTTTCCATTTCAGACATAACCTGAATATACATTTCGAGAGCAGCATCCTCTGAAAGCATTAATGCTTCCCAAGAAGCTGCAGCTTCTGGCGAGCACTCTCCCTTTATGTATCTCTCTGCTTGTAATCTCCAATCGAATGTCTCCTTGTTCATCTCCATTTCTCCTCCTTCCATGTTTTTCGAATCCATTGTCTAGCTCTGTAGAGCTTTGATTCAACCGTTTTAACAGTCACACCAAGCTCACAGGCAATTTGCTCGTAATTTTTCTCTTCTAAGTAAAAAGCCGTTATCACTTCACGATGATTATCCGGTAAACTCAGCACTTTTTGCCTCAGCTCATGTTTCTTTTCCTTATGAATCAATAAGTTAAGAGTATCCTCATCCCGGGAAGGAATCCGTTCAAGCTCTTCTTCGCGTTCTCCTTGTTGTTCAGGGGAACGCCTTACTATTTTTCGTTTCAAATCTATCGATTTATTTAGTGTAATGCGGGTTATCCATGTTTTAAATCCTTCAGAACGGTACTGGGGGAGAGCTTTAAATACTTGGATAAATACTTCCTGGGATGCATCTTCTGCTTCCTTAACATCCCGAAGTACCGAATACGCTGTATGAAACACATGTTTACTGTACATATTTACAAGCTCTCGAAAAGCGCCCTGATCGCCCTGCAAGATGCGTGTGATTAATCGTTCTGTTTCAATAGCTCTCCCCTCCTTCCCGTTAATAATAGACGTCGGACATTTATCTAAACCCTGCACTTTTATAAAAAAAATAAAAAAGAACGTCATTCGACGTTCTTCATTATACTATCAACCTCAATATTCTTCATCGACGCTAAGGTCATTTCCTGATTTACCCCAAATTTTACGAACGGTGAAGTCTCCAGCCATGGCAGATATAGGTACGATAACTAATACATACACAACAATGGACAATACATCTGTTAATGGAGGGTTCCAAGGCACCCATTGTTCCCATAACCAACTATATGCCAAATAGAAGATGCACAGATAAATAACGGTTACGATTGCAAATATCAGTTTTTCTTTACGACTCCCCATAAATATCCTCCTTGATTGTGAAATGTCCTGATGATTAGAAGGCACTGTAAAGCATAACATAAATATAAACATAAAGAACAGCTCCGGAATCGTCGCTGTTCTTTATGTTCTATTCGTATATAAAATTTTTAGAGAATTTACATTTCTTCATAAAGATTCGTAGATAGGTACCGCTCGCCACTATCTGGCAACAGAACAACGATATTCTTGTCTTTGTTCTCTGGCTTACTCGCGAGCTCTTTCGCTGCAAAAGCTGCTGCACCCGACGAAATCCCAACGAGCAGGCCTTCAACTTTTGCAAGTTCTCTAGCTGTCTCAATGGCGTCTTGATTACTAATCGTTATAATCTCATCAACAAATTCTCTATTAAAGTTGCCTGGAACAAAGCCAGCACCAATTCCTTGAATTTGATGGGCTCCACGCTTCCCACCAGACAGCACAGGAGAATCTGCCGGCTCTACAGCTACAATCTTAACACTTGCGTTCTTCACCTTAAGTACTTCACCTACACCTGAAATGGTGCCGCCCGTACCAACACCTGCTACGAATATATCCACTTCACCATTCGTGTCACGCCATATTTCCTCTGCTGTAGTCTTACGATGAATTGCTGGATTCGCCGGATTTTCGAACTGTTGGGTAAGGAACGCCCCTGGTGTCGAAGCTGCGATTTCCTCTGCGCGTTTGATCGCACCCGACATCCCTTCATTAGCAGGTGTCAACACAAGCTCAGCTCCGAGTGCAGCTAGCAGCTTTCTACGCTCCACACTGAAGCTCTCAGGTAGTGTAATGATAAGCTTGTACCCAAGCGCTGCAGCAGCAAATGCAAGTCCAACCCCCGTGTTTCCGCTTGTCGGTTCTACAATGATCGAGCCAGGTTTGAGTAGCCCCTTCTCCTCAGCATCTTTGATCATAGCGAATCCAATCCGGTCTTTTACACTTCCAGCCGGGTTAAAATATTCTAATTTAGCAATCACCTTACCTTGTAAGTGATGCTTCTGATTAAAGTTAGATAGTTCGAGTAACGGCGTATTTCCTATGAGTTCCGTTAAGTTTTTTGCGATTCCAGACATGGTGTTACCTCCAATAGATAGTTATCTCTAACCTTAACTTTAACATTCATAGCGATAAAAAACAAAAACCTGCCTAAGCAGGTTTCATGTTCGATATCTAACTATGCAACTATTCAACCAGCATCTGCTTATCCCCTGATCACATTTATGTTCCTGTCATTCAAATCTCACACACTCTTCCGCATACTCCCTCCTTGTTAGATGCTCCTTCCAAGTCCCCGACCTATAAAATTAGCTGATACTCTATCGATATTAAGCTCTTTCGCCCAGACCGATAACTGTCCCATATGGTGAATTTCATGAGCGATAACGTGGCGTAGAATCTCACCATACCGATAGGACTCTTCATCCCAAGGGACTTTCACGACTCTTAGTTCTCGATCATCCGTCAGTGTCCCCAAAATTTGTAGCAAATCTTTCCTATAGTCATCCGATAACCGCTGTATCGATTGAATGTTTAAGAAGTCTTCGATCAGTGGGGCTGGGTCATCATACCCTTCAATTCCGCGAATCCAGCTATACTCAACATCCACAATGTGAAACAGCGTCTTTATGATCGATCCGATTCCTCCAACCCGTTCCGCAGTAAGCTCTTCGATAGACAAACCCTTCAGTACCTCAAACCACTCATCACGAACCTGCCAATTATATAGAAATAATGAATACATTATTGATCAACTCTTTCTATGTACTTCAAACCTCAATCATACTAAATGCCATTAGAAGATCCTTCACAGTTTGTGTATGATACGTCGGTTCGGCCGCAATTAACTCTTCTTCCGCTCCATATCCGAAACCTACAGCTATGCTATGGATGTTATTGTTGTGTGCGCCGATCAAGTCATGCTTCCGATCACCAATCATAACCGTTTCCATAGGATTCAAATGATACTGATCGACGATGAACTTAATGATTTCTGTTTTATCCGAGCGAGTACCATCAAGCTCACTTCCACAGACGTGTGTAAAATAGGAGTCTAATTCAAAGTGAGACAAAATGCTTAGAGCGAATACCTCTGGTTTCGAAGTAGCAACGAACAAGTCTCTTCCCTGTGACTTAAGATGATCAAGCAATTCTTTAATTCCTACATACAATTCATTTTCATAAATTCCATGTTCTTTGAAATACTCTCTATAATGTGTAACTGCATCCCACGCTTGCTCAGCTGTAAAGGAATAAGCCTCCATAAAGCTGTTTTGAAGAGGTGGACCTATGAAAAATTCCAGTTTACTTAAATCCGGTTCGATAATATTGAACTTAGCTAGAGCGTACTGAACCGATTTTGTAATCCCAACCTTGGGGTCTGTGAGTGTTCCGTCTAGATCAAATAATACATTTTTATAGTTCATATCAGAGACATACCACCTTCCAATTCATTGATTCAATCATAACCTAACAGTTCCTCCCACTCTACAAGAAGTTACAAAAAATGAAAAAAAGCCCTAAGACATACTCTCAAGGTCATGAGATGTCTCTTTAGGGCTCTTTTGTATCAATACTTACTTTAGTAGTAAGCGACTAGCTTCCTGAAATAATCTTATTCATCGTGATCATCAAAATCTTGATCGATGGACAACACCTTACCTGTTACGGCATCGATATCAACATCAGCTTCACCATTCGACGTTCTAAGCTCGACTTCATAAATATAACGATTATCATCCGTATCAAGTTCCACTTTTACCACTTTACCACCGCTGACTTTCTTAGTAGCAATAGACGAAGCTTGGTCTGATGTAATCTTAACTGCTGAAGCTACAGCCGAACTATTCAGATTTTCATGATCATCGTCGTCATCTTTCGTATCTTTATTCAGTACTGCAAGCACTTTACCTGTTATGGCATCAACATGGACATCCACTTCACCGTTATCTTGATCGATTTCAACTTCATAGTATACTTTATCTTGCTTACGTTCCAAGTCTATATCGTCCACATGGCCCTTAACTTCCTTTAAGGCAGCTGTTTTAGCCTGTTCTAGTGTAATGTAACCTTGAGAAGTAGCTTTCGTTCCTAACGTATTTGAACCGCCAGTATTCCCACTAGCACCAACAACAGCTGTACCTCCAAGAAGCATTACAACACCTAAAGTACCGATCCACAATTTTTGTTTCATCATCTATTCCTCCTTCAGAATATGGCTCGTTCATTGCCTACACATCTAGATTATCCAACTTGAATGAGAGGCCGGAAAGAGAAAGATTAGAATTTGATGAGAAACCTCAAAGAATGAGTTAGTCCTGATAGGATCACCTTAGAACGAGCGTACTAGCCAGAAAAACATTATGAATCCTTATCGGATTCATCATCGTCCCAAGTAACTGAACGAATCGCACCCGATATCGCGTTAATCTCTACCGTCGCTTCACGACCATCCTCCAATTCAATATCAATCAGATAGTATGGAATGCCACCATCCGTGTCCCGAAGATCAACATCATCCACAACTCCAGGAATTTTAGTAAGAGCAATTTTTGACGCTTCCTCTTCATTCAGTAGTCTGGCTGACTTATCCTCATCATTCACTTGAGGAGATGGTTCTATATTTTGAGTTAAAAGTGTTTTGCCCGTATATGGATCTACAATAATCTCTACCGAATCCCCATTCTCCTCCTTAATCACCGCTTGATACACAGGCTCCCCATCTCGGCTAATGAGCTCTAACCGATCAATCCGACCTTTTGTACGAGCTTGCAAGGCTGCCTTCACTCGATCTCGACTCAGTAGTGCTTTTTGCTGTGTGTCACCTGTCTTTTCAGTTTGGCGAATGGAATGAATAGCACCGGAGGCTGCGTCAAGATCTAGCTGATACAACCCATTCTCCGAGCGAAGCATAACCTGATATTGCCCATTTTCCAAAAAGATTTGTTCGATCTCACCATCATATTGTCCTAATACGACCTGTTCAGCCTCTTCAGCTGTCAATTCTTTATCTTGAGTACTCCATGGCTGCCATAGCCATAGTAGGATTGCTATAGCTGCAGCTAAACCCAGCGCCCCAGTAAGCGGAATCCATCGTTTTTCTCGCTGCTTCATGCGCATCACCTCTCCATCCTATCTTATTCCTCAGTATAGCTAGCGAAGATTAGAATCTCCTGAGAAAGCGGAGAAAACAATAGATGCTGTCGTGCCCTCTCCGATCTTGCTATCCAGCTCGATCCGAACACCTAGCACTTGTGCAATATCTTTTGCTAGAGAAAGCCCGAGCCCTGAACCACCTGCAGTAAATTTCCTCGTTCGAGAAGGATCTATGCGGTAAAAGCGATCAAAAACCTTAACGAGTTCTTCCTTCGGGATGCCAATCCCTGTGTCGGTAACTCGAATCCAATGTTCAGTTCCATTCCCACCAACTTGAACCAATATTTGTTCCTCACTGTATTTACGTGCATTATCAAGAAGAATAAACAAGAGTTGCTTGAGCTTACTCTCATCTGTTTCTAGCCATATTGGGAGGTTCCCAGTAAAAGAAATGTCACGATGGTATGCATTTTGAAAGGAACGTACGGATTCCAAAGCCGTCTGCGTAATATTCACTTGTTGAGTGTGTACACTCCACTGCTCAGGCTTCCTAGCTAACATCAGCAACTGCTCTGTCATTTCACGCATTCGAATGGATTCGGACAAAATCGCTTCAACAGCTTCATCAAATACCTCAGGTCTATCCTTTCCCCGTCGTTTTAGTAAACTCGCATAGCTTTCTATAATGGTTAACGGGGTTTTGAGCTCATGAGAAGCGTCTGATACGAAGCGTTCCTGGCGCTCAAAGCTTGATTCAAGCATGTCGATCATCTGGTTAAAGGTCTCTCCCATTTCTGCCAGCTCGTCCTTCGAATCAGTTCCTAGTTTTAATCGCTTGAAATGTCCGCTCCCTAGGATCTCTCTCATCGTTCTTATCATGGAAGTAATTGGATTCATCATGCGATTTCCTAATATCCGGCTTGAAACAATCGCGGGAATTAGTGCAATACATGTAACTATGATAAGTACCGTCCTAAGCACCCGAAGACGATTCTCTGTTTCATTCATGCTTTCCATTACTTGTACATTGACCACATTACCATCAGGCCAGATCACAGGTACGGATACCCAAGCATAGCCCGTGCCCTCAACTCTGATTCGCTCTACTCTACGATGCTCTTCGTACGTATACTTTAGTTCACTTAATTCCTGCTCTTTCGATGTAATCACTGGAGAAGTGCTGGTTCCATCAGACCTTACAATTCTCAGCATTCCATCCAGTGGAGCGTAAGCTCGGAGCAAGTCATCCGGTGGAATGGTACTGGCCGACTGCTGTATTCCCTTTACAATCGATTCCGCCTCCGCCTCAGCACGTTTTAACTCATCACTTACTGACATGCGATCAAACAGAACATAAACTGCTATGTTCACAATGAATAATAAAACGGCAAACAAAACAGAGGAATACAGATAAATCTTACTCCTCAGTTTCATACTTGTTCCCTCAATACATAGCCGACTCCTCGTACGGTATGGATTAGCTCAGTAGCCCGTCCATGATCGACCTTCTTGCGAAGATATCGAATATATACGTCTACAACATTGGTATCTCCGTAATAGTCAAATCCCCATACTGCCTGTAATATTTGTTCACGGTGTAATACCTGTCGCTGGTGCTTGAGCAGAAATACTAACATATCATATTCCCTTGGCGTCAACTCAATATGATCCCCACCTCGAATTACTTCGCGTGTACGTTCATTTAGGCTTAGATCTGCAATATATAACCAAGCCTTCGACTCCATGCTTGATTCAGTCTCGGTGATACTTGCAGCTGTACTACTCAAGCGTAATGCAGCCCGTATACGTGCCAGCAGTTCTTCGATTTGAAAGGGCTTTGTCACATAATCATTCGCTCCAAGATCAAGCCCTGAAACTTTATCCTCAACGGAGTCTTTAGCCGTTAGCAGAATAACTGGAATCTGCGCATTATGCTGGCGAATTCGGCGCAATACTTCAATGCCGCTCATGTTAGGTAACATAATATCCAGCAAGATTAGATTCCAGTTCTCTGATCTATATTTTTCTAAACCTTCCGTTCCACTGCTTGCTTTCCCTACTCGGTAACCTTCATATTCGAGCTCGATTTCGAGCAGTCTTGCAATTTTTTCTTCATCTTCGATAACCAGTACAGCTTCGTTCATCGAATATCTCCCCCGCTTTTACTATCTGCTTCATCAACTTATATTGTCTTATATTACCCAGTATACAATAAACCCAGCACCAAAAAAGCACGTCCATAAAGGACGTGCTTTCGATCTATCTACCTATATTTCGGAATTTCTGTGTGTACGCTTTAGCATCTTGGGCAGTACGAACTCGGTTTCTGCTCCATTCAAGCAGTATGCGATCAATGTATCGGAAATGGACTTTCCCCGCAAACACTGCCTCTTTCAGAGCCAATAAGATAAGCTCATCCGGATAACGATCTTGATCCACCCAACCCGAGATCGTCTCGAGCTCCATTGGAGATAAAGGTCTACCGAATTCTTTTTCGAAGATACTAAAAAGATTTCGCTCTTCTTGCTCTGAAACAGCCTTCGAAGGAACTGGTACGTTAAACCGATTCATGGAATCCGGATGGACAACAGACTTAGCCGCCCTTATAGCTTCTTCCTCGTTCTCTTTGGCGAGCAGATGACCGAGCTTTGCATATAACCCGCTAAGATTATATCGCTCGTACTGTATGCCTCTCTCTTCATCAACATGCTCGTCTATACCTAGAAATCCTTCTTTCATGAGCTTCTGTAAGGTCATAGCCAGCACTTCAGCACTAGCCCCTGTGACCTGCTGTAACTCCTCTAGAGAAGGAAAACCTTTGTGTTCTACCTGTTGAAATCCAAGCAGATGAATCATTAGTATACACTCGCTGCTATTCATACCTAGTATATGGTAATAACGAAGTAATGCGTAAGGGATCACGGCCATACCCTGATTCATGCCCGCAGATGCACCGGCTGCCCAAGAGATAGACTCTCCAGCACCGTTAGCGTTATTCATCAATTCTCTCACCACTTACGGATACAACCGATACAGTGTACGAGGGAATGGAATTGTTTCGCGGACATGATCCAAACCACAAATCCAAGCTACAGTCCGCTCTAGTCCAAGACCGAATCCGGAGTGTGGAACCGTACCGTATTTACGGAGATCCATGTACCATTGGTATGAATCCATGGATAGGTTGTGTTCCTTGAAGCGTTCTTCTAACAATTCAGGATCATCGATACGCTGGGAACCTCCGATAATTTCACCGTAACCTTCGGGAGCGATCATATCAGCACACAACACTACTTCTGGACGGTTCGGATCTGGCTTCATGTAGAACGCTTTGAAGCTAGCTGGGTAATGTGTAATGAATACTGGCTTCTCGTATTTCTCAGCGATAGCCGTTTCATGAGGTGCCCCGAAATCTTCACCCCAAGAAATTTCATGACCTTGGGATTGTAAGAACTCGATTGCCTCATCATATGTGATTCGTGGGAATGGAGCTTGAATAGCTTCCAATTTCGAAATATCCCGTCCGATCGCTTCCAGTTCCTTGCGGCAGTTCTTCACAACAGACTGAACCACGTGACTAATGAACTGTTCTTGAACACGAAGACTTTCTTCATGATCTGTAAAAGCCATTTCTGGCTCAATCATCCAGAATTCAATCAGGTGACGACGAGTCTTGGATTTCTCAGCACGGAATGTTGGACCGAAGGAGTACACCTTACCAAGCGCCATCGCAGCTGCTTCCATGTATAGCTGACCACTTTGAGTCAAGTAAGCATCCTCTTCGAAGTATTTTGTATGGAACAGGTTCGTTGTACCTTCAGCTGATGTTGGAGTCAGAATCGGAGGGTCAACAAGCGTGAATCCATTCATATCGAAGTATTCTTGAATTGCACGAACAATTTCCGCACGAATAACTAGGATGGCACGTTGCTTCTGTGTACGAAGCCATAGATGACGGTGATCCATCAGAAAATCTACACCGTGCTCTTTTGGTGTAATTGGATAGTTTTCCGTAATATGAATGATCTCAATGCCCGTAACAGTCATTTCATATCCGGATTGACTACGAGGCTCTTCACGGATGATACCCGTAACATACAAAGAGCTTTCTTGTGTCAAACTTTTAGCATCATCCCATACTTGCTCAGGAACTTCGCTTTTTACAACGACGCCTTGGATATACCCAGTTCCGTCACGAAGCTGAAGGAACTGAATTTTTCCGCTGGAACGTTTGTTGTTGATCCAGCCGCCGATCGTAACCGTCTCCCCGACGTGCTGGCTGACGTGACGAATCACACATTTGGTGGACATGCAATAATCTCTCCCTTTGAACTACTCTTTACTATTTTGAAGCTGTTACAATGCGGTGTGTATCCCGTGCGATGACCAATTCTTCATTTGTAGGGATAACAAGGACTTCCACTTTGGAATTCTTCGTGGAAATACGACGCGGTTCCCCTGAACGTACTTTGTTCAGCTCCTCATCAATTTCAACACCTAGATAAGTCAACTGTTCAAGCACTCTTTGGCGCAGAACTACGGAATTTTCACCCACACCTGCAGTGAATACAATGACGTCCACTCCGTTTAAGGCTGCAGCATAAGACCCGATATATTTGCGTACACGATATTCGTACATGTCAAAGGCGAGGGTAGTGTTCGGTTCACCTTTTTCCATACCTTCCGTAATTTCACGCATATCGCTACTGATTCCTGAAATGGCTAGCAAGCCACTGTGTTTATTCAGCATCGAGTTCACTTCGTTCACTGTCAGTTCTTCCTTGTTCATGACATAAGGAACAATAGCGGGATCCAAGTCACCACTACGTGTACCCATCATGAGTCCTTCAAGTGGAGTCATTCCCATGGAAGTATCAATGGATTTACCGCCTTTAACAGCGGTAAGTGAAGCACCGTTACCGATATGGCAAGTGATGATCTTCAATTCTTCAATCGGACGATTGAGGAATTCGGCTGCAGCTTTACTCACGTATTCATGGGACGTTCCGTGAGCACCATAACGACGGACTTTATATTTATTATAAAGAACTCTAGGAATAGCGTACAGATAAGATTTTTCAGGCATCGTTTGATGGAATGCTGTATCAAATACAACCACCTGAGGAACGCCAGGCATGTTCAATTCTGCCGCTTTGATACCAAGCATTGCTGCAGGATTATGCAGTGGAGCAAGGTCAAACAGACGACGAATCTCGGCTTTTACATCGCCATCAACGAGAGCTGACTCTTTAAAGGATTCACCACCATGAACAACGCGGTGACCTACAGCCTGAATTTCTTCGATGGATGAAATCACGCCATGTTCCTTATCCGTCAGCATTCCTAGCACTTTACGAATCGCAGTCGTATGTTCCAGAATTTCACTAACTTCTGTTACATCCTGCTTTCCAGTTGGTTTGTGCGTAAGAATTGAAGAATCCATCCCAATTCGCTCAACCAGACCTTTGGCCAACACGGATTCGTCAGTCATGTTATACAATTGATATTTAAGGGAAGAACTCCCAGCGTTAATTACGAGAATATTCATATCCGGTCACCATCCTTGTCGTACTTAAAGAAGCCTTCTTCCGTCTTCACACCAAGATGACCTGCACGTACCATCTTTTTCAACACGGTAGATGGACGGAATTTAAGTTCACCGAATTCACGGAACATACGCTCAAGCGCAGCAAGTACAGAGTCAAGACCGAAGCGATCAGCCATTTCCAAAGGACCATATTGGAAGCTATAACCGATTCTCATCGCATCATCAATATCTTCCGCAGAAGCTACACCTTCCTGCAAAAGATGAAGTGCTTCGTTGATTAACAAGCAAATCATTCTACTGGATACAAAACCTGGTGACTCATACACCATGATTCCTTTTTTATCAGCTACTTCTTCAACGAAACGTTTCGTTTCAGTAAACGTATGCTCTGAAGTTTTCAAGCCGCGAATAATTTCAACCAGATCCACTTTAGAAACGGGATGAATAAAGTGCAGACCAATAACACGCTCAGGATACATCGTAGAGCTTGCAAGCTCCGTGAGACTAAGCGAGGATGTGTTACTAGCTAATATGATGTTACTTGGGCATACTTGATCAAGCTGTGCAAATACTTGTTTCTTAGATTCTAAATCCTCAGTAATTGTCTCTATCACCATATCGCAGGCACTTAGTTCAGCAAAATGTGTTACTTTCTGAATACGTCCAAGAATTAACTTCTTCTCCGCTTGGGTAATGCCCCATTTCTCGAGCTGTTTGTCGAGGCTGGTCTCAATCATCCCATACGAATAGTCCAACTTTTCGGGGGTTTTCTCTACCAGCATAACATCAAGACCTTTGGCTGCCAGCATTTCTGCAATGCCTTGCCCCATAGTCCCTCCGCCAATAACGCCGATTTTTTTGAAGTACATGGTTTCTGTTCCACCCTTTCCTTATCTGTAAACAATATTGTACCCTTCTTTGTCGAATAATACATTTTATAAGGCACAAGATATAATCATATCTTAGCATGACAAAAAAGTAAAAAAAAATAACCAGCATAACAATTTATGCTGGTAAAAGGGCATTTTCACGAAATTGACATCTGAATTGATCTCCGGACAATATTTCCTCTCTCATGAGTATGTCGAGAGAATTGTCGAAAACTGCTCGATTTTGTTCTAGCAAGTGTTTCGTTCTATTCATTAATTGTTCCAGAATCATATTATTCTCTTTCATCAGCTCTTCGGTTGTAACCATATTCATGTTGATAATACCCAGTGATGTTAGCCCTGATTTCATCATCGTTTCCACGATGTTCAGTGATTGTTCAAAGTCATTACTTGATCCCGTGCTACGTCCGCCATAATACATCTCTTCTGCTGCTGCTCCTCCAAGTGCAATCATAATCTGCTCTTCTAGGAAGGACTTCGTATAGAGATATTGCTCCTGCTGTGGATTGTGACGTACATAGCCTAGTGCTTTTCCTCGTGGACTTAGAGCTACCTGCTTTACACTCCCTGGTCTTACGAGTTCTGCCATGATAGCATGTCCCAACTCATGAATTGCGACCCTCTTCTTCTCTTCGAAGTTAGATTCACGGTCTGAACGTTCTCCCATCATAACTTTATCTATTGCCAATGATAGATGCCGCTGGTGGATAAACTCCTCATTCTCACGCATGGTATAAATTGCAGCTTCATTCATAACACTTTCAAGTTGTGCGCCTGAGAAACCGTAAGCTTCTTCCGCAATTTTCTCCAGATCAACATCGCTATGAAGAGGCTTATTTCCAGCGTGTAAATTCAGAATATGCGCACGTCCTTTTTTATCCGGAAGGTCCACCTGTATATGTCGATCAAAACGTCCTGGACGTAGTAGCGCACTATCCAACATTTCTTTACGGTTTGTAGCTGCAATGACAAGAATTCGAGGAGCCTCAGAAGTAAAGATGCCATCCATTTCAGTTAGCAGTTGGTTTAATGTTTGATCATATTCCCTTTGCTGCCCACCTTCACGCTTACCGCCAATGACATCAATCTCATCAATAAAAATAATGGCACTTTGTTTATTTTCTTTCGCTGCACGTGTTCTAGCCTCTTTAAATAAATCACGAATTCTACCAGCACCTACACCCACATACATTTCAACAAATTCACTACCTGAAGCGGCAACGAACACCGAGTTCGTGTAGTGAGCTGCTGCTTTTGCCATCAGAGTCTTACCTGTCCCTGGGGGACCTGTTAGAAGTATCCCTTTCAGTGGCCGGATCCCGAACTTCTTAATCTCTTCGTGGCGAATTAGGAAATCAAGCGCTTCTCTTAGCTCCTGCTTGGCATTATCCTGGCCTCCAATTTCTTCAAAGGTCAGCTTCATAGGGGAGCCTTTCTTACGTTTACGATCCCCTCCCGCTCCTACTGCAATTCCCCCCTTCATCTTCGCGATGAATAGAAGAGTTCCAACAAGCATAGCAGCAATCAGAATCGGAACAATGTTTACACCAATAAAGGCCAGAAACACAAACAGGACAGGAATGAATCCGATGAATACTTCTTTGGACCACTTAGGCATGGTTCCACACCTCCACTTTGCCCGGTTGACGAGGCAAAATAATAAACTTACCAGACTTTCCATCAGATAAACTTACATATACGTTCTGATCATCAATCTGCGCAGTTGCTTTAAACTCAGGTGAGCGTTTTGCCAATTCATCCAAAGATGTCTGAATATCCGTGTATTGTTTATTATCCATCGCTTCGGCGACGGATAGCATAGCATCATCCCACCACTCATTTAGCTGTTCTGATGAATGATCTTCAACCTCAATTTTTAATGCACGTTTTCCTACGACCGCCTTACCTTCTTTGTTTATATGTTCAACCAATCCACGTAAATTCGTGTCTGGCTTTAAATCAAGTTTCAAAGTGACGGTATCCTGGTTAATATCAATTTGAGAGCTTTTTACGCCTTCATACTGTGATACCACATTGATCAACGGATTCTGAAGAGCCATTTGCCGATACAGATACCATCCACCAAAAAGTACCGATGCCGAGATAACGACCGTCAGAACGATAGGAACAATACGTAGTTTCAATGAAGTTCCTCCTTGTTAAATAGATGATATATAGCCGGTCTATCTTATGATGCATACATAACGTATGTCTTCTTCTAACATATACTTGTATACGTTAAATACAAATATGAGTATATCACATCTTATATACTTTTTCATTTTCAAGCTGTGAAAATATTAAAAACTATTTAATTATTTTTTATGCAAACGCTTACATATATGAAATCAAACACACCCCATCCTAAATGAATGGAGTGTTATTATGCTTTACTGATTCGGTAATGTAATGTCTTCGCCGATTGGACGAGCATCCTGAAAACGGTAGAATCGGTATTTTGTTTCATTGTTTAGGTTATACAGCAGCTGCCATACATACTCACCCTCATACATTCCAGGGACGAGCCGTTCGATTACAGCACCAGGCAAATCTGAATTGATCTGAGCTCTTATCTGCGCTTCAGACTTACCGTCACTTAATAATTCTGTATGAACCGTGTCGGCTCCTCCGAATGGTTTATGCTCTTCTGTAAACTTAACCCATACAATAATGTCTTTGTTATCAACATTTTGACCTGTAATAACCCAATACAAACTATCCTTGTCCCAAACTGATTTATAAGTTTTATCCCTCTTAATCAGTCCACCATGTTCTTGAGCTGCTATAATAGCCGCATTTTCTTCTTTCCAAGTATCAGACATGACATAAGAATAATAAATTTGACAAGCCAATAATATGAGCAGAATTCCAGAAACGCTGGAGAGTATCCACTTTGTTTTTTTCTTCAATCTGCGTTCCTCGCTCCCTTGTTATTCCCTAAAGGGTTAACAGCCGTTCGAACGCACTTTGGGCTTCACGGCGAATCTTCTCTTCATCAAGCGTTAAACAATTACCATTCTTGACGATCTGTTTACCATCGACCCATACATGTTCCACATCCTTCGCACTTGCTGAATAGACGGCATGTGAGATGAAATCCGTGTGTGGTAAGAAATGGGCTTGATCCGTATTCAACGCAATAAAATCTGCTTTCATTCCTGGAGCTAGCGTACCAATTTCATCTAAGAATAGAGATTTAGCTCCATAGATGGTACCCATACGAAGTGCTTCCGATGCAGGTATTGCTGTCGGATCACCCGTAACACCTTTATGGATGAGAGCTGCTAAGCGCATTTCCTCGAACATATCCAGGTTGTTATTGCTAGCGGGACCATCTGTTCCTAAAGATACCGTAACACCTGCTTTAAGAAGCTCTGGCACCCTCGCTACACCACTTGCCAGTTTAAGATTACTCCCTGGGTTGTGAGACACAGCAACATTATGAGCTGCCAAAATTTCGATCTCTTCATCCGTTAAATGAACTCCATGCGCTACTAAAGTCGGTCTGGAGAACACACCTAGCTTTTGTAAATGAGCTACGGGTCTCAGACCATAATCCTGGACATTTTGCTGTACTTCTGCAGCGGTTTCGGACATATGTGTATGCAGTGGCAGATCCAGATCGTGTGCAACCTGAACAAATTTCTCAATGTAATCTGGAGGGCAAGTATATGGAGCATGTGGTGATATCATCGTTGTTATACGGCCGTCTGCTTTTCCATGCCAATCCTTGGCGAAAGCTGTAGCCTCATCCAATTTATGCTTCTGAACCTCTGGCGAACATAGTCCAATTACACCACGGGTTAACACACCACGCATGCCTGATTGTTCCGTTACTGCAGCGACCTGATCCATATGGTCGTACATATCCAGGTACGTTGTAGTGCCGCCTTTAAGCATTTCAACTAGCGAAAGGGAGGAACCCCAATATACATCATTCGCCGTGAATTTAGCTTCCATTGGCCACATTTTCTCCTGCAGCCATACCTGAAGTGCGAGGTCATCTCCATATCCACGGAGAAGTGACATCGCTGTATGTCCATGCGTATTGATTAAACCGGGCATAAAGAAAAGATGCGTACCATCAATGATTTCAATATCGGCCTCGACCTGCGGTTCTTCTTCGCCAAGGTAAGTTATACGATCATTCTCGACGACCATATATCCACACAGAATAGATTTCTCTTCCTGGAGGACAGCAAAGGTACCATTTTTGATCATCCACTTATGATTCGTCATGTTCGGCATCTTCCTTTCCGTTAACTAAGTAATAGGCCAAACTTTGAAGGTCTGTCGTGAAATCCGCCGTATGGATGCGAATTTGTGGTGGAGCTTTCAGAATCGTTGGAGCAAAATTGAGAATCGCTTCAATCCCCGCTGATATCAAACTATCTGCTACAGCTTGCGCCTCGACATCAGGAACTGTAATAATACCGATCCGAATTCCCTTCTCCTTGATTGTTGAAGTCAATTCTTCCATAGGCTGAACAACGATATTGTTAATGGATGTACCCACTTTCGGAGTATAAGCATCGAATATAGCTACAATCTTCATATTATCTTTCAAGAATGCGTTGTAGTTAGACAAGGCATGTCCAAGATTACCTGCACCAACAAGCACTACATTAATCTGCTGATCCAGTTTCAGTATATGCCGGATTTTTTCGATTAGGTATGTGACATCGTAGCCAATTCCCTTTCTACCGAAATCTCCGAAATAAGCAAGATCCTTGCGAATCTGTGCTGGGTTCAAATCTAGTTTTTGTCCTAACTCTTGCGAGGACACGGTTGCTACCTCCCGAACATGAAGTTCGTTTAGGTAACGTAAGTAAACGGGCAGTCTGCGTACTACGGCCTCCGAAATTTTTTCCGATTTCATGCATGCTCCCCCTAATAATAAACTCAAAATAATATTCTAATGTTCCTCTTCCTTCCCCATCCACTCCGTGATCCGAGAAACCATTTGCTCTGTTGGCATATGCTCCATCTTCGGTCCAGGTAGTGAATACAAGAAGTGCTTACCATAGTATGATTCAATTACACGGGTATCATATACAATGACGATTCCTTTATCTTGTGCTGTTCTTACAAGGCGTCCGAAGCCTTGTTTAAAGCGAATAACAGCCTGTGGCACAGATAGCTTCATGAATGGATTCTTCTTTTGTTGTTGAAGTAATTCACTCTTCGCCTCAACAAGCGGATGATTTGGCGGTTGAAATGGCAATCGGACAATAGCAAGGCACGTTAGAGCCTCCCCTGGAATATCAACACCTTCCCAGAACGAACTAGTTCCCAAAAGAACGGAAGCACTGCTATCTTGAAACCTGCGAATCAGCTTCGTTCGACTCGTTCCATCCATGCCTTGTCCAAGAACAGCGATGTCACTAGATGACAAGGCTTCTTTCAGAGGCTCATAAACCTGACGAAGCATACGGTAAGAGGTGAATAGCACTAACATGCGCCCACGCGTCACCATGGCCGTATCTGATAGAGATTGGACCAAAGTATTTACGAACAAAGGATCTCCAACGGTTCCCTTTACGCTCGGAAAGTCTCTTGGAATTAACAATAATGCTTGCTCCCGGTAATTAAAAGGAGAAGGAAGTTGAACGGTGTTTAATCGTCCTTGTTCCGAAGCTTCTTGAAGTCCCAAGTTATCAATCATATACTGAAACGATTTATCCACAGATAGGGTAGCAGACGTTAGGATCACGCTCTGTTTCTTGTCAAAAAATAATTCCTTCAACTGACTACTTACATCAACAGGTACCGCGTACATCTGCAATGATTTGCTGCGGAAATTCCCATTGGCCTCCATCCAGTAAACAATACCGTCATCATTCAAAGTCATAAAAAACTTCAAATTCTCACGATGTGAAGCCAAATCCTTAAAGAGTCCATTAATATCCGTAATCAAACTATCTGCACTGTAATCATCCAGTTCTTCACGAATCTCAGAAGTGAGTCGATCACCCTGTCGAACCACGTCACCTAAGGTTACATATATTTGATTCTCAAGTTCTGTTAAGCTAACCCAATCCTTAGGTTTCTTGGACGGCGAAAGACGAAGTGTAAATTGCCCCGACTCACCTGAAGTATCTCCACGCTCAGGTAAAAGACCAAAAAGGAGATCATTTAGGCGATCCCAACTCTCCTTAACCGTCAGAAGATCAGGATAGATCCGATCAATGACTGCTGTCCAATCCCCTGCCTTCTCATGTGCTGAGGTTTGAAGCAATTGACGCAGTGCTGGCAACTGTCCATTCCGGCTATCCTTATATAGGCGGGTCAGTGTATGAACCACAGTGAAATACTTCAAATTAAGCCCTAGATGCTTACCTGCCACATCTTCTAAATGATGTGCTTCATCTATGACAAGCCGTTCATAAGATGGCAAGAGCTGATGATTAGCCTTCACATCAGTGAACAATTTCGAATGATTCGTGATGACCACATCCGCAATTCCCGCTTCGTGTTTCGCACGATGGTAGAAGCATTTACGGAACCACGGGCAAGCACGGCCCAAACAAGAGTCCGATTCACTTGCAACCGTCTCCCAGTAATCTCCGCCCCGACCTCCAAGGTTAAGCTCTTCATCATCCCCTGTCTCTGTCTGAGCTAACCAGACAATCATCTGAGCAGATGTAATGATATCTTCTTTAGGTGTATTAAAATCTCTTCTGTTTATTTTATGTTCAAATTTTCTCAAACACAAATAATGCTGTCTTCCTTTGAAGACGGCGGCTTTAAACGGAAACGGTATTACCTTTGTCATTAATGGAATATCCCGTTCACGAAGCTGTTCTTGGAGGTTAATGGTATGTGTACTGACCATGACCTTCTGTTCTTGTTTCACACTCTGATATATGGAAGGAAGCAAATATCCTAACGATTTGCCCGTTCCTGTCCCCGCCTCAATCAGAAGATGCTTATCTTCTTCTAAAGCAGTCATGACTTCCTCGAACATAATGTCCTGAGCATCACGGCTTTCATATTGTGGCAGCGTCTCTCTAAGATTGTCGCGTACTTGAGACATATATTCATCAAAAGAAACATCTGCAAGCGGATTGTTCTCATTCTCAGCCCGTGGAGGCGCCATCTCCGTCCAATCCTCTATATTCAGAGCAAACTGGCGGAAGTATGTGAAGTTATCTGGTTCCTGAAGGGCTTGATTCTCTAAATTCACTCGCATTCCGTCAAAGAACCAACCTAGGTCACTGTCTTCATCTACAAAAAGATCACTAAGTCGTTGAATCGTGATGAGCGGTAACTGATCAAGCTCTTCGAGACACTTCAAGAGCGCATATGCGGTAGCCAGTGCATCACTGTCTGCTTGGTGTGGCCGATCATGCTCAAAGCCAAAGTGGGATGATACCATCCCAAGCTGATACGATGTTAGTGATGGGAAACAAATTTTCAAAAAGTGTATCGTATCAAGAATCCGTCCGCTAAAAGGCAAATAGCCACAGCGGTCGAGCGCATTTTGTAAAAAATTAAAGTCAAAGGCCACATTATGACCCACAAGTACAACATCATCGAGCATTGGTACCAGTTCCATCATCATTTCCTCTAGTGAAGGCGCATCTGCTACATCACTGTCCGAAATACCTGTTAAACCTGTAATAAACGGTGGAATCGGAATCCCGGGATTGACATAAGAGCCGTATACTCGGGAAATACTGCGATCTTCATCGATGATGGCCAGCCCCACTTGAATGATTTCATCGGCTGACTGGTTGCCCGTGGTTTCAAAATCCAATACGGCAAATTTCATGTTCGTATAAATCCCTTTCCTTCCAGTCTAAATAACAGCATAACAGAAGTCACGCCTTTTGAACATTATAGACATAAAAAAGACGATGCCGCAGACTCGACGTAAGAACACCGAGTGGGCATCGTTTTTGCACAGACTCCTATTCATAACAGCGATATCAATTGACTTCCGTATTGCAGCTGACCACGGTTTTTGTGGCAAACTTCCAGGTTATTGAGTGGATCGGGAAGCGTAGGATCACTTTGAATAGCTAGTGTAAAATAATCCCGTGCATTCTCTGTCCTTCCGTTAATAACCTGAATACACCCCAGTGCATTATAGATCATGGCTTGCAGAAACCTTTTATCGTCTGCGAGTGGCAGAATCGACATTAGATAATCTGAAGCTTCTACCGTTTCACCCAGATGCAGATGAGCCATCGCTTTATATAATCGGATCAGTAAGCTCTCGGGGTAAACGGATGCAGCAGCAGCAAACTGGGTAATTGCGGGCCTAAACATCAGTAACTTGTAGTAACCTTGACCGCGAATAAAGCTATCGAGCTGCAATTCAGGTGATTCAGTTGGCGGAAAAACCGGAGCTGTAGCTGCACTTTCACGGAATAAAGCCATTTTCTCTTCAAAATGAAGCCATTCGTCAATGATACCTTCGCTCATGCTCTTCAGCAAGTTCCAGTTATGAGCCAGTGCCTGTTTCTTGGGACCGTGTGCGGAAGGGTAATGCTTCACAATTTCATCTAACATGTTGTTCATTTCGTCGAATACATGCTGAAACATGGATTGCATCCCACCCCTAGCAGAAAAATGAGATCAGTGCGTCGTGCATGAGTTCATTTTTTGTTAAAGCGGTCTTTTTCATTCTCGAAACAAGCGCTACATTTTGGAGTGCGGTTCTTTATCGAATCGTTGCATGAATCTCACGATGCTCGGTAATAATCGGTTTGTTAGCGCCATCTACAATAACTACAGTTGGTTGATGGTTCTCATATTCTTCTTTGGACATCATGGCATAAGAAATAATAATTACATTATCACCTGGCTGAACAAGTCTTGCTGCCGCTCCATTCAGACAGATGACACCACTGCCGCGTTCTCCTGTAATAACATAAGTTTCAAGACGAGCTCCATTGTTATTGTTTACAATCTGAACCTTTTCATTCTCAAGGAGATCCGCTGCATCCATTAGGTCCTCGTCAATCGTAATGCTACCAACATAATTCAAATTAGCTTCCGTAACAGTTGCACGGTGGATCTTGGATTTCATCATTGTTCTAAACATGAGAAATACCCTCTTTCGCTTGGAATAATGCATTATCAATTAGTCTCGTCTTACCAAAACGTACCGCCAGCGCCATAATTGTCGCACAACCTGTATCCGCAAGCCTTGTCTCATTCTCTACTGGGGTCAATTCTGGAAAAGAAAGGACCTCAGCATAGTCGATTACCGCAATGGACGATTCAGATATGATACGGCTTAGTAACTCACGCACTTCACCTGCTGTTTCAATGGTTCCATTCTCAAGCTGATCTAAAGCTGTCTTCAAGGACTTCGACAGAACAAGCGCCTGTTCTCTTTCCTCTGGCTTTAGATATACGTTACGTGAACTCAATGCCAGACCGTCTTGTTCCCTTACGATCGGGCAAGGTACAATTTCAATATCCATGTTCAGATCACAAACCATCTGCTCAATCACGGCTACCTGCTGGGCATCCTTCATTCCAAAAAAAGCGAAATTAGGCTTCACAATATTAAAAAGCTTATTCACGACGGTGGTTACCCCATCGAAGTGCCCAGGTCTTGAAGCTCCACACAGAAGAGACGTTAATTCCGATACGGCTATTTTCGTTTTTGTCGGCTGTGGATACATTTCTTGCACATCCGGTATAAAGACGATGTCTACCCCATTAGATTGTGCGACAGCTAGATCTCGCTCTTCATCTCGGGGATACGTTTCAAAATCTTCACCTGGACCAAACTGAATGGGGTTCACAAAAATACTGAGTACGACAGTCCCTGTCATCTCTCGTGCACGCTGCATCAAGCTCCCATGCCCCTCATGGAGATAACCCATGGTTGGAACGAGTCCAACCGGGCCTGGGATCGAGCTACGCCGGTGTTTGATTTCCGTGCGCAACTCTTCGATTGTGCGAATCACTTTCATTTTAAACTCACCTTTTCTTTTTCGTTTCCGTAAAGGGAAGTTGAAGGTTTATGCGTACTTTGGGCTTTGAACACATGCTCCTCTGCAGGAAATGACTTTCCCTTCACTTCTTTTACATATTGTGAAATGCCTTCACGAATAATCGTGCCGACATCTGCATACGTTTTGACGAATCTTTTGTCCCTATAAGCAGAAGTATATTTAAGAACATCATGATAGACAAGCACTTGCCCATCACAATATCGTCCGGCTCCAATACCAATTGTAGGAATAGAGAGTGCCTTACTGATCTCAGCTGCTGTCTCTTCCGTAACTAGCTCAAGCACTACCGCGAAAGCTCCTGCCGCTTCAAGTGCCTTGGCATCGTTCATTAGACGCTCTGCATCAGCTGCATCCTTCCCTTGAACTCGGTAACCTCCGATTTGGTTGACAGACTGCGGGGTGAGTCCAATATGACCCAGGACAGGGACGCCGGATTGCACAATGCGTTTAACGGTATCGGCAATTTCTGCACCACCTTCCATTTTAACAGCATGGGCGTGGCCTTCCTGCATTAATCGACGTACATTACGTAGTGATTCATCCAGACTGCCATGGTACGTCATAAAAGGTAAATCTGCTACGATAAACGTGTGTTCAGCACCCCGGGCAACTGCGCGGGTGTGATACACCATGTCATCCATTGTAACGGGGATGGTTGAATTATAACCAAGCACAACATTACCCAAAGAATCTCCCACCAAAATCATATCGACTCCTGCTTCTTCAGCTAGTTGAGCGGAGGGGTAGTCATACGCAGTTAACATACTGATGGGTACACCATCAGTTTTCATTTTTTTCATTTTCACAATGTTTAGCGGTTGTTTGCTTGCCATGTGACACAAGCCCCTTTCAGTTAATGTTTTAGACAACAAAAAAAACCTTTTAGCATTAATTCGCTAAAAAGTCCGAAAGGCAAAAAAGAGTCACTCGCGATCGTCCCTTCTGTCTCGGTCCTTTCGGCTCAGAGCAGAATCCAACGTAACCGACAAAGCAGTTATGAAGGTGTTCCTAATCATTCATTCTGTCCTCAGAGTGCAGTTCCCAATAAGCAGATACCGCCTCTGATCACAGTATATCAAAAAATCGTTATTTTTTCACCTTGTTTCATTCAGGGGCTGAAGCACAATATCTCCTGAGAATACAGGAACTAACTCTTCATCTTCATTTCTTACAAGTAAGGCTCCCGAAGGATGTAGCCCTGCAGCTGTTCCCGTAAGCACACCTCTTGATGAGTGTACACTGACTTCACGGTTCAACGTTACCGATGCCGCTTCCCATAGCGAAGCGATAGGTTCAAAACCTTGATCATTATAGAGTTCGTAGAGAGACTCCATTTCATTCAGTATTGAACCAATTAACTCATTCCTATCGGCATTGTGACCGCTTGTGATTCGGAGTGAAGTAGCTATCGACTTCAATTCCTCCGGATAATCTTCTTCCCTTAGGTTCGCACTTATGCCAATACCAGCAATGCAGTAACGCACCCTATCATCTTCGGTTGCCGACTCAAGTAGAATGCCGCACACTTTCTTACCCTCGATCAGAAGATCGTTAGGCCACTTGATCCCCGCTTCAACGCCGGTAGTCTTGAAAATGGCCCTACGAACAGCAACCCCAGCCAAGAGAGTCAATTGCTGCGTCAGATGCAGTGGCTGGGTTGGACGCAGTACGATACTCATCCAAATTCCTTTACCATATGGAGAGTAGAACTTCTTCCCCATTCGTCCACGTCCACCTGTCTGTTCCTCAGCGATCACAACTGTACCTTCTGGCGCCCCTGCTTCAGCTAGTCGCCTTGCATCCTCCTGGGTCGATGTTGTGGAATCGAGTAATTCCATTTGCTGACCAAATGAATGCCCTTCAACACACTTTGCCAGTAAAGCAGGATCAAGAGGTACTGCCTTTTCGGTTAAGCGATAACCAAGACGCGGCAGAGCTTCAAATTCATATCCACTATTTCGGAGTTTATTAATTTGCTTCCATACCGCTGTCCGGCTAATGGATAGACGTCTGCTAATCTCTTCACCTGAAAGAAATTCCCCAGGCTGTTCTAGAAAAATATCTAGAAGAGTTAACGTTTCATTGTTCTTCACGTTCAATCACCTGCTTTGCTTCTTCAATCAATATATCTCTATCATTCGGAAGAAATCCAGCGGCCGATTTCACCAGAAGATGCTGTAACACCTTCCCCATCCAGGGTCCTCCGCGTCGATTTAACGCCTGTAGGAGTTCGCTACCAGTCAACTTCAGATCTTTTAGGCTTCTAATATGCATAGCCTCAAGCCACTGTCGTGCCTGCTCAATTGAAACTCCATTGCACAAGCACTTCGAGATCGTCTGTATTCCCTCTTGCATGAGGATCCATGCTTCAGCAGTCTCAGAACCGTGTTTCAGCACTAGATTGATCCATAGCAGACGATCTGCAGCAAGATCAATCCCCCGAGCTTGTTCAAACCAAGCTTCTTGAAAAGAAAGCAATCCCATGATTACTTCTCTACGCCGGTTAGAGAATGTCCATTCTCTCAGCAGCTTGTCCGCTTCACTACTAGATATTCCACATCCATGAATGAGCAGCGCCCAGCGAATATCCAGTTGTACAGTGTCCACCACTGGGATAGCGCTAATAATTGTAGGGTTATCCGTTACATATGGAAAAGGGACTTTCATCTTTGTGTACAAACCACTCTTCTTGATCAACTCAAGACCTCTTAGAGGATCAGGGCCAGCAAGCATTTTATCCATTTCGGTACGAATACGCTCCATAGCAATCCATGATAACGTACCTCTAACTTCCAGCATCCCTTTCCACGTATCCTTTGCAATAGCAAAACCGAAGACTGAAGCAAAGCGGATACAACGCACCATCCTCAGCGCATCCTCACGAAATCGAACTCTGGCATCTCCCACACAACGAATGATTTGAAGATCAACATCACTTCGTCCTCCAAATGGATCCACCCATACACCGTCGATGCCGAGTGCCATCGCGTTCATGGTGAAGTCCCGTCGCCTTAAATCTTCCTCCACATCTCTTACAAAAGTAACTTGTGTAGGGTGACGATGATCTTCATATCCACTCTCTACTCGATACGTTGTAACCTCAAAGGGTTGTCCGTTCTCAATAACAGTAACCGTACCATGTTTAATTCCGGTAGGAATGACCTTCGGAAATAGTGTACTTGTTACTTCAGGTAAAGCGGAGGTTGTTATATCCATATCGCTTACCTTGCGGCCCATATATTCATCTCTTACGCAGCCTCCAACCCAATACGCTTCATAACCATGATCAATCAGCGTACGGATCACTTTAGCACTTCCATTTGCCATATCGGAGTCTGCGTACTGCCACGCTATACTTTGGTGCTGTTCAGACATCAGTCTCCCGTTCCTTCTATCCGAAAAAACGGACGCGAGACGAGCTTATCCGCACACCGGATTCAGCTCGCTAGCCTCCCGCCCCAATACTCGGTAATAAATTTCTTCATACTTACTTCGAATAGCCTCATTGCAAAAGATCGTCTTTGCTCTTTGAAGGCAGGCTTCTTTAAGATCAGCACTAAGCTTATCGTCATTAAACACCTTAACCACGTATTCCGCCATTTGATCTGTATCCCCTATTGGAGCCAAGAATCCTGTTTCGCCATGGGTTATGAGCTCTGGAATGCCTCCTGCAAGAGAACCAACGGTTGGTACACCACAAGCCATTGCTTCTAATGCAACAAGCCCAAAGCTTTCCTTCTCCGAAGGAAGCAGCAAAACATCTGCCATCGAGATAACATGCGCAATCTCATCCTGTTTCCCGAGAAAATGCACTCTGTCACTAAGTCCGAGTTCTTGAATACGGCACTGGATCTTAGGCAAGTCTGGACCTTCTCCGACGAGTAAAAGCTTGGAAGGAACCTTCTCATTCACACGAGCGAAGATGTCAACTACATCTGCTACACGTTTCACAGGTCTGAAGTTTGATATATGCATCAAGATCCGCTCGCTCGGATCGGCAAAATCACGTCTGAGTGATGCAGAATCTCTCGGATAATAAACACGGTGATCTACAAAGTTATAGGTGAGATCAATATTCCGATGAATATCGAGCACCTCACGTGTTTCCCGGATCAAATCTTGTGATACGGCTGTCACTGCATCACTTTCATTAATAGCTAATCGGATCAAATCTTTCAGCGATTCATCTTGCGCAAGTACGGTAATGTCCGTACCGTGCAAGGTTGTTACTACCTTCAGTTGATCACCTACCATTTGTTTCGCCAAAAATGCACATACTGCATGAGGCACTGCATAATGGACATGAAGAACATCTAGCTGCTGCATTTTGGCCACCTGGGCCATTTTGGTAGCAAGCGAAAGATCATAAGGCGGGTACCTGAACACGTAATAATCATTCACTTCAACTTCATGGTAATAAATGTTTTTTTGAAAACTTCCTAAACGAAATGGGATACTGTGTGCAATAAAATGCACCTGGTGGCCTTGTTCTGCGAGCAACTTTCCGAGTTCCGTAGCTACAACGCCCGAGCCGCCCAACGAGGGATAGCAAGTAATACCTATTTTTAACGGCTGTTGTGTATTCATATCGAGGCCTCCTTTCGTATCGCCTATGTCTTATTAATATGTCTCTTTGGAGTTAAATAGATGAACCTTATAAGGTGACTTTGTCGCAAAACCTTCTGCGTAAGGAATAAGTTTGCGCTGTCCAAGAAGTGCATCCCTAGCACGAACACGTTCAATATATCCTTCTGTAAGTGGAGTAGAGACGGCATCCTCATGGTTTTTCTCAAATTGCGACCGATAACAAGATAATGCTTCTTCCTTCATCCCATAATGATCCGTGACATCGACGATGAGATCCGTCTTGCCAAGATCATTAATAAAATAAAAGAACAGCTCGTCCACCTTCACAGCAGGCTGATCTGGTAAATATCGACGAAGCTTTGCATTGAACACGGCTTCCTCGACCAACTTACTGCAAGCAATATGGTCCGGATGTCGATCTTCCCAGTAAGGAGCGAACACAATCGACGGCGAATACTTTCGAATCTCAGCCGTTATGCACTCAATATTCTCAGGTGATACGAACAATCCTCTATCTGGCAATCCCAAATTACTTCGCATGGTTAACCCTAGCACTTGAGCAGCTCGTTTCGCTTCTTCCTTCCTTAGCTCAACCGTTCCATTCGATGACATCTCCGCTGCTGTTAAATCGCAAATACCGACTGAAAGACCTGCTGTGGTATGCTTGACAATCGTTCCTGCCATCCCAATCTCCGCATCATCCGCATGTGCTCCGAAGATCAAGATATCCAGTTTCTGACTCATATATCAGTACCCGGTTTATATTTATCAACTAGCTCTCGCCATCCTAAATCTCCTCGATCAAGTGCTTTTACAAGAACTTCAGCTGTTGCAATGTTAGTTGCAAGTGGGATTCCCTGAACATCACAGAGTCTAAGAAGTGCATTGATGTCTGGTTCATGAGGCTGTGCCATCAATGGATCACGCAGGAAAATTATAAGGTCCATTTCATTTTTTGCTACTAGAGCCCCTATCTGCTGATCTCCGCCTAGCGGACCGGACATAAAGCGGTGAATATGTAAATCCGTTTGTTCCATAATCCGGGTTCCAGTTGTCCCTGTTGAGTAAAGGCTATGATCAATAAATACCTTTTCATAAGCGATGACGAAGTTAACCATTTCTTCTTTCTTCCGGTCATGTGCTATAAATGCAATATTCATTATGTCTTCCCTCTTTCTCTCTAGTCAATAAAGTGATCAAATCCGTATATCATTCCCGTGTATTCCATAACCTTCTCGACAGCCATCTTCACACCTGGCATATAACCAGCCCGTTCATAAGAATCATGCCGTATCTTAAGACTTTGGCCATAGCCTCCAAAAATAACCTCC
Organism: Paenibacillus sp. FW507-14B1B; assembly: GCF_058781425.1. Taxonomy (NCBI): domain Bacteria; kingdom Bacillati; phylum Bacillota; class Bacilli; order Caryophanales; family Paenibacillaceae; genus Paenibacillus; species Paenibacillus sp. FW507-14B1B. Next base: position 1,007,848 of record NZ_JBYSWS010000001.1, read on the forward strand.
TGCTGTGCAAAAACACCTGGGAGACGCACACTATGGATACGGAAACCATTATAATATCCGCCTCTCGCTCCTTCAATCATCTCTTCCTCTTTCGGATTCCCTTGACGAAGCTCTTCTCGGTTCGCAGCAATCATTTCTGCTGTCTTAATGGAAGTCCCGGAAGGCGCATCCAATTTCTGGTCACCATGTGTTTCAATAATTTCAACATGCGGTAAATACTTTGCTGCCTGCGCTGCAAATTTCATCATCAGAATAGCCCCAATAGAGAAGTTCGGAGCAATTAGACCTCCGATCCCCCGAGCCTTGCACTGCTCGTCCAGTTCTTCGATCTGCTCTGGTGTGAACCCGGTTGTCCCAATAACAGGACGAACACCGTGTTTAACTGCGAGTGCAGTGTTGACATAGGCAAACTGCGGGGTAGTAAAATCAACCATTACATCCGGTTTATGCTCAACAAGAGCCATCTCCAGATCATGAGTTACCATTACTCCACATTCCGGAAGTGCGACAAGTGTTCCTGCATCGGTTCCACGATCACCCCGTCCAACAGCAGCAACTAGCTCAAGATCTGGGTCCTGCAAAACCAATTTCACAACTTCTTTACCCATGCGGCCGCCAGCTCCAACGACCGCAACTCGGATTACCTTTGACATTTCAAACATTCCTCCACTCTTATTCTGTTGGTGAATCCAGAACATATGACTTCAGACGCTTTTTCAGTTCCTCCATTATATGTTGAAGTTCGCTCTCTTGCGGATATAAACCGATAACTTCCTTTAATGTAGTAATGGCAAGCGGATGCTCATTCAATTCACTATATACAAGCGCAAGCCACACGTAAGCTTCTGAATATAATGGATCTTTAGCAATGGCTGACTTCAGTAGACTTACAGCTTGATAAAGTTCGGCAGGCTCAGTGCCCGACTTACCATCTACCATCTTACGTGCCTTCTGTACAAGCTCAAGCGCCTCGACATGCTGGAGATGCAGATGATACTCAGGTTTATCCCCTTGAAGACGTACGGCCTCCTTAGCATGATGGATCGCTTTTGAGAGCTTACCATTGCGACCATATGTTATTGAACAACGATAGTGCACCTCAGCATCTCCAGGATTCGCAAGAATAGCTGCTTCAAACCAACGGAGTGCTTCTTCAAAATCATTTTGCAAGATGAAATGATACGCCTTTTGTATAAAAATGTCATCTTTCATTGGCTGTCCCTCCCCCGCTGCGGGTTTTGGTACAGCATATGTATTCACTGCCTAATCCGTGTTCAATTTCGTCCAGCGATCCGCGTCCCTTGTATTAAATTTATGCATCACTTTATCATGGGCTTCCGCTAGATCGATACCGAGTGAATTCGCGAAGCAGATCGCAATAAATAAAATATCACCGAGTTCCATCTCAATGGAGTTTTCGGCTTCGTCAGGTTTTTTAGGTTTTTCTCCAAATTGGTGATTGACCTCTCTGGCAAGCTCCCCTACCTCTTCTGACATTCGCGCCATCATGGATAAAGGACTGAAATAACCTTCTTTAAATTGCGATATATAACGATCAACTTCACGCTGCATTTCTGCCATTGATTTTTCCATTACGGGCACTCCTTCCTTCATGCTGTCCACCAATGATTACCAGTCGCAATAATCGGCAAGGTTTTACAACTATGTTATCGTAAAGCCCATTTGAAAACAAATATTTTTTATTCTGTAATGCAAAAGGTATATCCTTGCTAAAAGATACGGAAGTTATAGAATAGCGTAACATTCCTATGACAAATGTGAGGGCTACCTGTGAAAAAATCCAAAATAGTCAATCAACTTCAAATGATTATACCCATTATCGTTGGTACAGCGATCTATGCATTCGGCTTGCTATTCTTTATCATTCCCAATCAATTGATGGAGGGTGGTGTTACCGGTATCACCGTTCTCTTGAACTATGCGTTCAATATTCCTCCCTCCCTATCAACGCTCATGCTGAATATTCCTCTTTTTCTTGTTGGTTTAAAGATATTAGGTGGACGGCAATCCATTTATACAGGACTCGGAATTATTTCACTTACTTTCTTTCTATGGCTCATTGAGAAATGGATTGATCAAGGCTGGATCACACCGTTCCATACGGAACATGATTACATCCTGGCTTCACTTTATGCAGGAGTAACCTTAGGTGCTGGTCTTGGAATTGTATTTCGTTTCGGGGGGACTACCGGAGGGTCAGACATCATTGCCCGCATCTTGAATCGCAAATTAGGTTATAGCATGGGACAAGTGATATTAGCATTAGACATTATCATCATTGGAGCATCTCTGCTGTATATTCCGCTTGAAAAGATTCTATACACCCTTGTAGCTGTGTTCATCACCTCGAAGGTAATCGACTTTATTCAAGAAGGTGCCTATTCCGCCAAGGCTTGTACAATTATTAGTGACAATGCTCCTGACATCGCTGACCGCCTTACCCAGGAACTCGAACGGGGGGTAACGCTTATTCCTGCAATCGGAGCGTATTCTAAGCAATCCAAATATATCGCCTATTGCGTCGTTTCAAGACAGGAAATTCGTCGTTTGAATGAGATTACAAAATCCTTAGATCCACGAGCCTTCATCATCATTAATGATGTAAACGATGTGCATGGAGAAGGATTTAAAGAAGAATAGCCCGGACTCCCGGGCTTTTTAATCTCAAGATTTTTTAGGAAACCACGGATAATATCCATCTCTTAGTCCACGGTATTTTCGATAAGCGGCAAACGTTAGCGCTGAAAGAATAAATGCGGCAAAGAGCAACTGCCAGAACCACGGACCCTCAACTTCATTCAATTGGGCAAGTGCAGGTTCATCTTTTTTCTTGCCGAATAATAAGTTAACGATTACTTCTCCTTGTGGAACAATCTCTCTTACCGTAGCTGGGCTAGCTGTTGAAACAGCACCCCCCGCATGAGACAACCACGATTCTATCATCGATACTTCTTCTTGCTTACGCTGCATCACAAGAGCTGGACGAATTAACTCATAATGATCTTCCAATAGAGCATAAGCTTTCTTGATTCCATCACGGTCCTGCTTAGCAGCACTTTGCTCCATCATCTGGAGGTCTTCACGCATAAGCTTATAATATTGAAGCCAGATCCCATCTCTGGGATGGGTCAGACTGTCTACTGCAAGTCGGAGTTTGCCAGCAGACATCATCCACTGCTTCGGGTCCAGCGTGCTACTAGCAGTCGTCTCCTTCATTTCTACTATACTTTCAGCTAATACATGAATCCCTTCAACACTTGTCAAACCTTGAAAAGAAGATGCCTCGAAAATGCTTTGAATTTTCCTCAAAGATTCTAAAGTCGCTTGCAAATTCCCTTCTTCTACAAGCCTGTACATCGTCTCAACTTCAAGGTTTAGTGCCTTTGCTTGAATGGATGCGGCCGGTGAAGGGCGGTCTCCATTGGAAATAGGACTCCCCCAAACGATTCCGCCAAGACTTAATCCGATCAGTAAGAAAAAAGCGGACACACCCGCTGACCATTGAAATAATCTCCGTAACATGGGACATCCCTCCTAACCATAATGTATGGCAGAAGGGATGTCCCTAGAACATATTAACGATACTTAGACTTTGATAAGGAACGTCTGATAGCGATCCACGCCAACGCCCCACTGAACAGGGTTAGACCAAACGTAAAGGCTTCCACGGCTTCTAAATGGTCATAGAGAGGCCCTGGGAGATACGGAAATACACCAAAGGTATAATCCACTGTATCATTTAAAAGCGTCCACATCATGGCTACAGTCAATGCAGACCACCTTATATGAAACAGCTTTACAAAGATCAGCGCCTCAACGGCCATCGCAGTATGCGAAGCAACCAACATCCAATCCTGCCATATCAGCTCACTTCCCTGCGATGCCCCAGCAAAGATCATGGCTACTGCCCAAATGCCATACTTAATGGATGTAACTACAGCAAGCGCTTCTATTAATTGCTGAAATAATAACCCTGCCAGCTGTTTGGGAGGATACAACAACATAATTAGCGCCAAACTGAAAAACAAACTCGCTGTCGGACTATCCGGAACGAATATTAGTTGCCATAGAGAGTGGTTCATCGCGGTATTATAAAGCTGACCCCCATACCAGATATAACCATAAATCGTCCCCAACACATTGCTGATCAGTAATACCCACAGAATGAGACGCTTTGATAAAAATTCACGGCTCCATAAATATGTAACAGACAACCTCACATCCTCCTGCTCCACTGTGTCCAGTTATTAATGAGAATCTTTTTTGCTTCATTAAAAAACCTGATCGTAGGATACGATCAGGTTCATCATTATTTTACTCTGCAGTTTTCTGGCTGGCAAGCCATTCAGCCAATTGATCAAGTTCTTCTTCCGTCACGCCTGCAGCGATAGCAGTGTCATGCATCGGAGGCATGCCACCCTTACCATCCTTGATAATGCCAGCGATAGCGGCTTTATCAAGCGAGTCACCGACTCCGCGAAGACCAGGAGCATTCCCCTGTCCCTTCATGTCAGCAGCATGGCAAGAAATACAAGTTGCCTTTTTGAAGGTTTCCATGGCAGGATTATCTTTATCTACGATGGCAATCTCTTCAGATTCAGGCTGCTTAGCATTCGACGTTGGAAGACCTTGAGCACGCTTTTCTTCCGCTTCTTCTTCACGCTGAATATGTTCCGGTTTCTGCCCGGAAGCTTCCAACTCGTGCGTGTAGTGTGTCCAAGCGGAATTTGTCAGGTAAATGACGGCGATAATAGATAGAAACATCAGAGCTGAAGTAATCGGACGCTTGTAGAAACGACGTTCTTTTCCTGTATCCAAGAAAGGAACCAGCAACAAAGCTCCGAAGGCCACTCCACTAACACCCAAGGTTCCAAGTACTACATAATCACCAGAAGCATATGGCAGTTTCAAATATTCGTATAAGAATAAGAAGTACCAGTCAGGCATGGGGATTACAGATGCACTCGGATCGGCCGGATAGCCGAGAGGCGCAGGCTCTGAAATGGTCAATACTAGAAAGCCTACCAGCACAACGACCCCTACCATCCACTCCTTCAAAAGGAAGTTTGGTATAAATGCTTCTGACTTTCCGGGATACGCCGTATAGTCTGGTGGAGTGATAAAACCATTACCTTTACGTACGCGGGAATCGCCTACGAATACTACTTTTTCATCAGATTTGTGTCCGTGTGCCATGAATATGCCTCCCTTCTTCTTATAGTGGTCCGGAAATACCCTGTCTGCGGATCATGATAAAGTGCCCTACCAATAGGGCGAGCAGTACAGCCGGAAGGAAGAACACGTGAATGGCGAAGAAACGAGTTAACGTTTCGGCACCAACAATGGTACCGCCTTGCAGCAGTTCCTTAATGATTGGTCCGAGCCAAGGCACGGAGTTTGCAATCTCAAGTGTAACCTTTGTAGCAAAGTACGCTTTGTTATCCCAAGGAAGCAGGTAACCCGTCAGACCGAGACCCAACATCACAAAGAAAATCAGCATACCAACAACCCAGTTCATTTCACGAGGCGCTTTATATGAGCCTGTAAAGAATACACGCATCGTATGTAGAAACATCATTACGATTACCAAACTAGCTCCCCAGTGGTGCATACCACGGACGATTTGACCGAAAGCCACTTTCGTCTGCAAGAACTCAACACTAGCGTAAGCGTTTATAATATCGGGTACATAATACATCGTCAGGAACATCCCTGACAAAATCTGGATTACAGTAATAAAAAACGTCAAGCCGCCGAAACAATAAACAAACGCGGAGAAATGGTGCGCGGGGTTAACGTGCTCCGGAACCTCATGGTCCGCAACGTCTCTCCAGATCGGCGTGATATCGAGACGCTCGTCAATCCAGTTGTAGACATTCTTCAACATCCGAATCTACGCCTCCTATTTCGCTACGGTATTTGGTACGATCTCGCCGAGGTAAATCCAGCCGTTTTCTTCTTTAACGGTGTACATATCAAGCGGCTTAGGTGCAACGGCAAGGTTCTTGCCATCTGGTGTGTACCGCGCGCCGTGACATGGACAGTGGTACTCGTCTGGATAATTCTTGTTGTTGTTCCATCCGACCAAGCACCCCAAGTGCTTACAAATCGGTGAAAGCGCAAGAATTTTTCCGTCGTCGCCTTTACGAATCCAAGCTGTCAGTGAAGCTTTGCTGGCATACCAGCCATCTTGCTGTTTCAATTCAAAATGAAACTCTTGTGGATCATTTGTAATCTTGCTCAATTCAGCTACCTTAACGAACGCCCCTTCTTCACTATCCTGAAGAATAGGATCCACGGCAAACCGGAGCATTGGTAGTACTACTCCACCCGCCATATAAGCTGTGGCGCCGCCCAACGTATAAGTAAGAAACTGTCTACGGGACATTTCTTTTAGCCGGGGTGGTTTGTGCGACTCTTCATGCTCGTCATTGTGGTTGTGACTCATTCTGTGTTCAACCCCCTTTGTCAACCATTCTAAGTGTTTTCAATGATTAATATCACACGACGTACTAGGACATAATAATAATATATTAGGCACCACAGACCGTCAAGAATTGGAAGCTTAATTCTGGCTCTGCTTCCAGCTATATCTACATAAATTGTCGGTTTTCTGTCACAATTAAGACCCTTCCTCTTTTTGCCACAACTCACTAATTAACTTCGCAACAGCTCCTGATAATAGGTTATCTCCAGATGCTATGATTCTAGGCTGGGAAAGCACTAATGCGCTTTCAGGAACATCGCTTTGCGAAAGCTCTATATCAGCTGTCATAATGATCACATAGCGGAACCCTGAAAATTTGACATTATGACAAATGTCGTTTAGTAGCTTCGTAGCAGACTCTCCTCCGTACTGAATGGCAGGATATGTAACGACCCTCCCCTTAAAAGGAACCTCTACTAAATCCATAAAATCTCTTAATCTTTCTAATGCTGAAGTTACCTCCAATGGAGTCTCACGTCCGCTCAAACCGGTGTACGGTATGACACACGTATCAAAATATGGCTGCAGCTCTGGCCATGTTTGTTCATCCACTTCACTGAATTTCATGCTGTGCATCCTTTCTTTCTCCAATTGTTAATTTCTTCATTATACGTTTCCCTTTCATTTTAAGCAAAAAAAAGAAGAAATGCATAAGCATTTCTTCAATTTAAAGTCCTCAGTTCATCCGTCAGGTTTCGGAAAGCCAACTCGTCGCCCGAAGCCAACGCCTCGTCAATTCCTTTGTAAAGTTCCTCACTCCGATGCTTTCGCAAAGCCTCGTCCCATACCATCTCCGCAGCCAGACTTAACATTACTTCGTAAGTTACCTTCATTTTATCCATTAGGATGCACCTCCAACCGATATTTAGAATTGCCTGTATTCTTTCCCTTTTTGCACGTAACTTTCCATCGTTCGCTTCATTCGAGCCAGATCGTCATCAGTTAATTCACGAATCACCTTAGCAGGTGTTCCTAATGATAACGTATAAGGCGGAATTGTTTTATTCTCTGTTACAATGGAACCAGCACCAATTAAAGCGTATTCACCAATATCAGCACCATTTAACACGATGGCCCCCATCCCAATCAAACTGCCTTTTCCAATGCTGCAACCGTGAATTATGGCGGAATGTCCAACAGACACTTCATCTTCCAGGATTAATGGCTGCTCATCGTTGACATGCCCTACTACCCCGTCCTGTATGTTACAATTGTTGCCGATAATAATTGGAGCCAGATCGCCTCGAAGTACGGCGTTGAACCAAACGGTTGAATCCCTACCGATTCTTACATCTCCAATATTTTTCGCACCGTCGGCAACAAACACAGAAGGATGAATAGACGGCCATAACCCTTTGTACTCATAATTCATTTAGGATCACCCCTTTAATTAGTGGGAGTGATTGTAGCAATCAGAACCTCATTCTGTCAATGCAGAAAATCTTCGTTATCGCCAATATGTAGACACGCCTCAGCAGCTTTATGACCGAGAACTGTCATGCGGATTACAGTTCCTGACTGCTCACCTTCTCCAATTCGCAGCATTCCTAAATGCATTAACATTCGTAGAATACGCTGATCCAAAATGGCTTGAGGAGTATCGTAATAGAAGGGGCGAATGAGCCAACCTAAAGACTCATAAAGAGATGCCGTTGTAACCCAATCCTTCGCACACTTACTTATCCAGTACACTAAAGAGGACAAGTTAGGAACAGCACCTTTATAAAGTCTTAACCAAAAACGGAATACCTGCAACACACTCTCTTCTTTTCCCTGTTCAAGAAATTCCTTGCCACGCTCAGTAAGAATCAACCTGGTACCTGCTTCCCTGATCCATTGACGTGCAAAGGCATAATCATAGAGAAGTGCAAACCTGTCTGGATATTCTGTACAGGATCGACCGTAACCGAATCTCCAAGCACCCTTGGATATCAACGGCTCTTGAATATGGAGCGAACTCATCAATTGCTGCTGATATCGACGATACATAAATCCTTCAGCGTTAAGTTCAATTTCTTGACCGTCTACATATTTCAAGAACAGCAACATATCGGCAGATATAAGCCCCTGCTCATCCCGATAAGCATCAGGTTCTTCAGAAGACTGCAATCTTTCTTCAAGCCTTCCTCGGAGAACATCACGGAATCGCTGTTTTAAATCAGATGGCACCTGAAAGGTATACTTGGTGGAATGCGTAAATCCGTTGAACAGCCATCCACTCCGTCGATATCTTGCAACAGCTTCACGAGGACTCTCTACTTTCTGCGACTTGCCTTTTTCATCATCTACTTTTTCAGCGGATGCTTGACGAATGGTTGCAGTTAATTCCTCCAAGCTGTAGCCACTACGTGTATCGAATACAACGCTGTTCAGAAATCTAAGATCTGCCTCAGACAAATGTCCCACCAGTTCTTCGAAATAATCCCTCCTGCCAAGCTTAATCAGGATGCTTTGTATTAAATCGTGCTTGGAATTACGCTTGCATTCGCAATCGTAATAGCTGGCTATGTTGCTTAATTGTCCAATGTCGGCATAAGTGAGCATATCCGCTAGATTCATCTTCCATCGCCCTCATCGTTTTACTTCCATTATGGGGATGTTTAGCCCATTTGATACATGTTCTAACATGTTGTTGTCCACATTTTTAACGGAATTGCGTTATTATAAACATGATTTGTGTAACTTTTTATTCTTTTGTTAGGAAGCTCTGTTTAACACATTTTTATGCATTTAAATAAATCAGTAGAAGGACAAACTCAATAGCCGTTTCATTACTATCAAAAAAAGAGACCCATAAAAGGATCTCCCAATAAATGACATACAATTATTGTTCATAACCATGGATGAAAAATTGTATCGTTTCGATTTCAAGATCATTCAGTGGTCTATTTAAGACAGATATCATCGAATTCGTGATCTGCTCTTGAACTCCTTTTTCACGATGCGTTATTTCTGCCAAAGAGGTTAACATTTCAATAAACGACTTATACTCATCTTTTCCCAAAGGTTTCTCGCCGTGAGACAAGATAGCTAGCTCCACATCATACTCTTCAAGCTTTGAGATCATAGCCATCACTTTCTCTCTTGTGTAACACCACTTTTTGGCGTACATATTCGCATACAGACAATCACCTAGAAATAGAATTTTTTCCTCAGGAACATAGAGAACCACAGAATCAGATGAATGATCACCACCAACGTGTTCAATGATACAAGTCACACCACCTAAGTCCATTGTCATCTTATTGGAAAAGGTGATATTTGGGGATGGAATCACAATATCTCGTTCTGATCCAAGCTCTTTCTTCATTGCATCAGCACAGAAAGGAATCTCAATTCCCTCTTCCACACGCTCATCCAGCGCTGTATCATCCCATGTTAGTTGCTGTAATTCTTGGATTTGCTTAAACGTTTCTTCATAACAAAAGACAGGCATGGCCATTTCACTCAATCCAAAAACATGATCCCAGTGCCAGTGTGTTAGTACAAGCCAATCTCCTTTGATGCCATGGTCTGCAAGTTGAGACAACCAGAGCTTAGCATGACTCACTGAGTTCCCTGCATCCATTAAAAGAGTGTATTTATTTCCTGAAACAGCTGCCAGTACAGGCCGATCTGTTTCCTGATATGGGGGAAGATAAGCAACATGCTCTGATATTTGTACTAATTTTTGCATAATTTCGGTCTCCTCTATGCTGTTAGTTTGGTTTTCATTTGAAAAGAAAACACTGACCCGAATATTCGGATCAGTGCTGTTTCTCCAGTAAATGTCTCGTACAATTAAACAGATGCGGTATCCAATCCACATCTTTCTTCTCTAGTATGGTCAAGGATAGATTTCCGATTCTTTCTTTTTGACGATCTTTATACAACACCTGGAAAAGCTGAGCTAAAAAGCCCCCATGACTAACCACAAGCACATTACGATCTGGATACTTTGTCCACATTTCTTCTAGAAAAGCCATTCCTCTCTCCTGAAGCTCCAAATCTTTCTCCTGACCCAAATCCTGCAGATGCCACTCCGCACCATAACGAGTTTCTCGTTCAGTCGCCGTTAATCCTTCAATTTGGCCGTAAGCACGCTCACGCAAACGAAGATCAGGCTCAAGCATTGGAATATTTAGTATAGAGGCAATAATGGAGGCTGTTTCTTCAGCACGAGACAACCCGCTACTAATGACATAGTCCCATTTAAAAGGCTCTTGAAGAAGACGCTCACCGAGCATCCGTGCTTGAAGACGCCCTTCTTCATTTAACGGAATATCTGTCTGTCCTTGAATCTTGCCAAGTGCATTCCAATCCGTTAAGCCATGACGTATAAAACCAATCAGCATCCTTTGAAACCTCCTACTGTAAACATAAAAATGTGTATTAGGTAATCGTAAATTACCGTCTTGATATTCTGTTTAGCCTCATTAAAAAGAACAAAGCCAGCCCTACCCCCAGAATGGATAAAAGCATCCAATACTGAGGTTGGCTTGGGTCCATGTTCACAACCAATGGATCTATAATCCCACTGTTTATCCTAGGTATAATGTATTGCTGACTCTCGGTAACCGCCGAGCCATCCCCCACAACACCTGTAGGTAGTATACCTGTTGTCGGTATTTCAGGTTCCAGTTTATGCGTATTCCCCTTCAAAAAGAAATACAAAAAACTAACACCAAACAGAGCTGCAAAACCTGAGATTAATATGGTGAGTCGCTTACGGAATATTCGACCAACGGATTTTCCCTTCTCATTCTCTTCAACAAGTCTTGGAAAATCACGATAGATCCGGTCCATTACATTACGGTTGATCGCTTCTGCACGGGCCTCGGATACCTCATGCTCAAGCGCATGAACTAGTCTTAGACTATCTTCCCACATTTCATACTCCATTGCACACGAGCCACACGTCTGCACATGCTGTCTCAGCCTGATTCGCCTCAGATCATTGTCGGGGAGATCCCAGACATACTCCATCAGCTCTTGGGCTTCCTCGCAATTCATCTGCTGCTCATCCCTTCAATTTCCTTGTAAACAGGCTCAGAGAAATAGGGCTCAAGCTGAATCTTCACACTACTGCGTGCTCTAAACAAGAGAGATTTGACCGAACTTACAGTTTGTCCTAAAATATCGGCAATCTCTTGATAATCAAGCTGATCGTATTCACGCAAAATTAACGCAGAACGCTGCTTTTCAGGTAATTTATTAATAGCTTCACGGACCAAAGTAACTCGCTCACTTCGCAAAATTGCCTGCTCAGGAGCTATCTCAAGAGGTGCCACAGGAATAACACCGCTCTCTTCAAGGGGAAGTGTACCGCTACGCTGCTTACGAAGCTCACTTAGTACTGTATTTCTTGCAATCGTATACAGCCATGTGGAGAACGATGCATCTACTTCACGGAATGAATGAAGGCTTCGAAAGGCTTTATAGAATGTCTCCGAGCAAATATCCTCAGCTAATAATTCCAGATTGGCGCTTTTTAACATATGATATACAAAAGCTAGTATCTTACGTTGGTATCTTCTCATTATTTCCGAGTACACATCAATATTTCCTTGCTTAATCTCAAATATCAATTGGGAATCCGTCATATGATTTTTATTTCCTCCCTCGCCATCAGTGTGTCTTGTTCTCATCCAAACGTTAAAAGCTAGAACAAGAACTCACAATGCTGTCGTCAAACCATACTTTACACCTCGTGATGCCTAATCATATTATGTATTTTGGTGTTTTTGGCAATTTTCCCTATTCTTCTACAAACCATATCTATCATTGTAGCATATTTTGGAGAAAGAATCAGGTTTACTAGATTGCCACACCATTATTAACCATATTACCCAAACTGTAAGGGCATACAACAAAAAAAGAACCGCCTCCCTAAAGGAAGGCGGTCGCACAAACGTGCAATTATTGGATAGGAGTGGAGAGAAACCATACTGTACTTTTATTATATGTATACGTTTTCATTTTGTCAACAATAATAAATTAAATATTTCCGTAATATAAAAAATGAGGAAATTTTAATGGTAAACCATATATCCTCTAGATAATAACAGATCTTTTGCTCTCTCTTGCTCACGTTCATTACGGAAGGAAAGCCTCATTAGGCCCGGCACATCTTCACGACTCTCAATAATTTGAATATTACTTAAGTTAATGCTATTCTGCCCTAGCTCTGTTGTAATCCGACCGATGATCCCCGGATGATCGGGTACATCAAGGTAGAGATCATATTGTGATACGATGACACCTTTTCGTCTTTCTGGAAGGTCATTACGGAACTCCCCTGCTCGGCGGAACGCTTCTTCAATTGACGATCCATCTTCACTTCTAAGCATATTCATGAATTGTACGATCCCTTGATTCCAATCTTCAAGCAATGGTAGCATAACCTTCCGGTTGTTAAGCAGAATATCACGCCATACGACAGGATCACTAGAGGCAATGCGGGTAATATCCCGAAAACCGCCAGCAGCGAGTGTCTGATACAAGGAATTATCTTCATTGTAACCACAGATCTGATTAACCAGCGCTACGGCAATAATATGGGGTAGATGACTAATAGCTCCTACGATTTGGTCATGTAAATATGGCTCCACCGTAACCACATGAGCACGGGTATGAGATAACAAATCAGCTAGTGCTGAAACTTTATCTTCATCTACTCCTTCTGCAGGTGTTAACACGTAATAGGCATTTTCGAACAATAATGAAGAGGCAGCACCAACCCCAGATCTTTCAGATCCAGCCATCGGATGTCCACCAATAAAGCAGGCGTCTTTAAGTACTAATTTTGAAGCACATTCTGCGATACTAGCTTTAGTGCTTCCTACATCTGTAATAATACACCCTGGCTTTAACTGTAAAGTGCTAAGCAGGGTTATATAAGACTCTAAACTTCCGACAGGTACACATAGAAAAATAAAGTCAGCATTTCTTGCTGCCTCTTCCGGTGATAACGTCACATGATCCACGACGCCACGGGCAATGACTTGATCTGCATAATCTTGACGATGGGCATAACCTGTAACGGTTATGCCTGGTTTACCTTTGAAACATAGAGCGAGAGACCCACCAATGAGTCCCACGCCAAATATTGCGATATTTGTTGTCTTGTTTGTCATTTTATCTCTCTCACTCGTTTCAAGATTGCGTTAACAAAGGTTATACTGGTGACTTCACGTCACGCAGCACTTGCTCTAACACCCCAATAAACGCTTGATTTTGTTCAGGTGTACCTACACTAACACGAATGTAGCTTGGGTAGCGGGAGAAGCCCGGGCGGACAATGATCCCTTTACTTAAGAGTGATTGGAATACATCTTTGCCTGATGTACGCACATCAACCATCACAAAATTACCATGAGCTGGGAAATACTGAAGCCCCATACGATCGAACTCCTGCTGGAAATAACGAATTCCTTCTGCGTTGTTCTGGCGACAACTCTCTACGAAGTCTTGATCTCGAAGCGCGGCCTTGGCAGCAGCCTGAGCTGGACGTCCCGTATTGAAAGGCTCGCGCACCTGGTTAATGTATTTGATAGTTTCAGCTTGACCAATACCATAACCAATACGAAGGGATGCCAATCCATAAATTTTAGAAAATGTACGAAGAATAACTAGATTATTATAGCGCTCAAGAAGTTTCATGCTTTCAGGATATGAGGAATCCATTACATATTCATAATAAGCTTCATCCAGAACAACCATGACGCTAGAAGGAACAGCATCAATAAAACGAATGAATTCTTCTTCGGATACAATCGTACCTGTCGGGTTGTTAGGGTTACAGATCCACATGATTTTTGTTTTGTCTGTAATCGCAGCAAGCATTGCATCTAGATCATGCTTCCCATCCACCAACGGAACTTCAATACTTACAGCATCTTCAATATCTGCATTGCTCTTATATACGGAGAAGGTCTGGTCAGCCATAATCGTCTCGTCTCCGCTTTCAAGAAACGCTCTTGTAATCAGTGCAATAATCTCATCTGATCCACATCCAAAAATTATCTGATCCTTGTTAACACCTAAGCTAGAAGCAAGCTCTCCAGTCAGTTCAGATGCACTTCCATCTGGATAAACACTAAGATTGCTAAGCTCAGCAATAATTGCTTCTTTTGCTTGAGGAGAACATCCATATGGATTCTCGTTAGAAGCCAGCTTAATAACTTCACTCAAACCTAACTCACGCTTTACTTCTTCAACAGGTTTACCGGGTTGATATACCGGCAGATTCACAATATTAGCTTTAGGCTTCATGATTATCAACTCACCTTTCGTAAACTTCATTTCCTTTTAATTGTGACACAAATTGGCGGATTTGCAAAAGCCCTTCTTGCTTCGTATTTTCTTGCAATAACAATGGTATGACAGATTCAATCTGACGAACAATCGCGCTACCCACTACAACACCATCGCAGATTTCAGAGAATCTAGCTACTTGTTCACCATTGGATATACCAAAGCCGATTGCGACTGGGACTTTACTGTATTTTTTCACAGTTTCAATAAATTCATTGATGCCACTATAAAAATCTGACCGCTCACCTGTCACACCAAGTGAAGAGACACAATAGATAAAGCCATCAGCATCACTTACAATTCTAGAGATACGTTCATGCGAGGTTGGGGCTACGAGTGGTATAAGGTGTACGTTAGCCTCCTTCGCTCTTCTTCGGATTTCTTCAGACTCTTCAATAGGAAGATCAGGAATGATTAATCCGCTGATATCATGGGCAATCAGTTCCTCAAAGAAAACATCCAATCCCATCTGAAGCGCTGGATTAAAGTAAGTAAACAAGATGAAAGGCATCTGACTACCCGCTTTTCTAGCTTTTAATGCGACCTCCATGCAAGTCCGTATCGTTACGTGTCCTTTTAACGCTCTTTCAGATGCCCTTTGGATGACAGGTCCATCAGCAAGCGGATCGGAGTAAGGTACGCCCAGTTCAACAATATCTGCACCTGCTGCTTCGACCTCAGCAATGATGTCGAGTGTTAATTCAATACTAGGATCACCTACCGTCAAAAACGGCATCAATGCTGTCCTATTTTGCTTTTTCAAGCGTTCAAAGGTTACATCCATTCGATTCATATCGATTTCCCTCCCGTATACGCCATGATGGACTCCACATCTTTGTCGCCTCGGCCAGAAAGACAGATCACAACAATATCATCTTCGTTCCATTCATGAGCCACCTTTGCAACTTGGGCTACAGCATGTGCAGACTCTAGTGCAGGGATAATCCCCTCGGTTCTACTGAGAAGTTGAAGAGCTTCGATCGCTTCCTGATCGGTAATCGGTACATATTTCACACGTTCAATATCTTTCAAGTATGAATGCTCAGGCCCCACTCCCGGGTAGTCTAATCCGGCTGATATGGAGTGAGCTTCTTTCACCTGTCCATACTCATCCTGAAGCAGGTAACTCATAGAACCTTGGAATACGCCATGTGTTCCCTTGCTCATTGTTGCAGCATGATATTCTGTTTCTACACCTTTACCTGCAGCCTCCACTCCGACGAGTGCGACCTCGCTATCTTCCAGGAACGGATAGAACATTCCAATTGCATTACTACCTCCACCAATAGGTGCGAATATCGTATTCGGCAAACGTCCTTCTACTGCAAGAATTTGACGACGTGTCTCATCCCCAATAATCCGCTGGAAATTACGAACCATCATCGGATATGGATGTGGACCAACTGCTGAGCCCAGAATATAAAAAGTATCTTCCACGTTACTAACCCAGTAGCGGAGTGCCTCGTTACCTGCATCCTTCAGTGTTCGGCTTCCTGATGTGACAGGAACTACTTCCGCTCCAAGCATCTTCATCCGGAAGACATTCAACTGTTGACGTTTTGTGTCCTCTTCACCCATAAACACTTTGCACTCCAAGCCAAGTAATGCGGCTACAGTCGCAGTTGCAACACCATGCTGACCAGCACCCGTTTCAGCGATAACCTTCTTTTTGCCCATCCGCTTCGCAAGAACGCCCTGCGCAATAGCGTTATTGATTTTGTGCGCTCCCGTATGATTCAAATCTTCTCTCTTTAGATAAATCTTCGCCTTACCAAGATGGTTACTTAATCGTTCGGCATAATAAAGTGGTGTCTCCCTGCCGGAGTATTGTTTCAACAGATACGCAATCTCTTCTTGAAATGCAGAATCCTCTGCAAACCGTTTGTATTCTTCTTCCAATTCTATTAAAGCATTCATCAATGTCTCAGGAACGAATCGCCCTCCAAAAGAGCCAAACCGTCCGTTACGATCCGGAAGCACTGTCATAATCCGTTTCACCCTTTCTACGAATGTTGTAACTTTTGCTATATTCTTCACACCAGGAGCAGACTCAACCCCACTTGATACATCCACTCCGTCGGGTTTGTATTCATTGATCAATGTTCCTACGTTCGATGAATCAAGACCTCCCGCCACAAACAGCTGAATCCCATGTTGACTAGCCCATTCCTTATAAAACGGGATTACATCCCAGCCAAAAGTTCGTCCAGAGCCGCCGCCATGGATCGGATCATATGTATCAATCAAGAGACCATCAATACATCCGGCGTAATGTTCGAGCTCGGCAATATGCTCTTCCGGCAATTGTTCTGCTTTCACCGAAACTGCCTTAAAAACGGAAACCGGGAAGTTCGCTTTCACTTCCCGGCAAAATTTCGGCGATTCTTGTCCATGTAGCTGCAGAACATCTAATTTGGCCGTGTGAAGAAGTTCCTTTAGTTCCTCCATCTCGGGGTTTACAACCACTCCAACAGAGGAAGGTATTTCTCCGCTCTTCCACTGCTTCAACACGGTGATTAGTTCAGCCGCCTGATCAGGAGTAACCTGACGGCGGCTATTGGCAAATACAAATCCGATATAATCCACAGGTAAGTTTATCATCGATTTTAGCACTTCAACGCTTTGAAGTCCACATATTTTTACTGCGGTATTCGTCATATTACCGTGCTCCTTTGCCACTTGGCTGAGCATTCTTAACGCTTCCCATCAGATCTAGAACAGCATGTTCAATATTATCTTGTCGCATGAAGTATTCACCTATCAACACCCCTTGAGCGCCTGTTGAAGCAAGAAATTGCATGTCATCTTTACCAGCAATACCACTCTCACTAATCAATATTACGTCATTAGGTATATCGCGGCTTAATTCTGCCGTTGTGTTTAATGATGTCTCAAATGTATGCAAATTTCGATTGTTAACACCTACAAGCTTGGCTGTATTCAATTGAAGTACGGCATCTAGTTCTTTGCGATCATGCACCTCTATTAAGCAATCCAGCCCGATAGAATCAGCAATAGCAATAAACTCTGCAATTCGCTCTACTTCCAAAATGCTTGCAATGAGTAGAATCGCATCTGCACCAATCAGTCGTGCCTCATAGATTTGAGCTTCATCAATAATAAAATCCTTACGAAGTAACGGTAAGCTTACTGCCTCTCTCACCGCTGTAAGATATGATCCATTTCCTTGGAAATACTGTACATCCGTAAGTACAGATAAGCAGTCTGCCCCTGCTGCCTCATAAGCCTTTGCAATCTGAACCGGATCAAAGTCCGGCCGAATTAACCCTTTAGATGGTGATGCCTTTTTCACCTCAGCGATGAGTCCCATATCTCGATTTCGACGTAATGATAATGCATTAATAAAACCTTTTGTCTGAGGAAGTGATGAAATTTCATGTAAAGCCTCTGGTATGGATAAGGTCTCGCGAAGCTTAGCCACTTCCTCTTGTTTCGTTGCAACAATTCGATCAAGATACATAACTTAATTCCCCCGTCATTGTGATAAGCTGATCTAATTTAGCTTGAGCAACGCCAGAATCAATTGCGTCTGCGGCTTTACTCACACCTTCGACAAGACTATCTGCCAATCCAGAGACATATATGCAAGCTCCTGCATTTGCTAATACGATATCTCTATAAGGGCTTCTTTCACCCTGGAGCACAGCTCCTATGATAGCAGCATTCTCTGCCGCATCTCCACCAAGAATTGACTGCATCGGATGAAGTTCAAGACCAAGATCTTCTGGATGAATATCATAGGTTTGAATTTGCCCACCACGGAGCTCGGATACACGAGTTGGTGCAGAGATGCTAATCTCATCCAATCCATCATGACTCGTTACGACCATAGCCCGCTTTAGTCCGAGTTCTTTAAGCACTTTGGCGATCGTTTCCGTTTTATTAAGGTCATAAATCCCTAGTAGTTGTCGATCTGCACCTGCTGGATTCGTCAGTGGACCCAGCATATTAAATACGGTTCTGATCCCAAGCTCTTTTCGCGGTGCTGCAGCATGCTTCATCGAAGGATGATAGATTTGGGCAAATAAGAAACAGATTCCGATCTCATCCAGACATCGCTTCGCCTGCTCTGCAGTTAAATGAATATTCACCCCAAGCGCTTCTAATACGTCCGCACTGCCTGCACGTCCAGAGGCGGATCTATTACCATGTTTAGCTACACGCACAGATACTGAAGAAGAGATAATCGCTGAGGCAGTAGAAATATTGAATTTATGGATACCAGATCCTCCAGTTCCGCATGTATCTAATAATTGACTGCACTCGGTTACAACCCGCCCACCGGAACCTCTCATCGCTTCTGCGAAGCCTGTAATTTCCTCTACAGTCTCCCCTTTAATACGAAGTGCAGTTAGCAAAGCCCCTATCTGTGAGTGAGTCGCTCTGCCTTCCATAATGGTTTGCATGACATTTCTAGCCTCACAGCGGTCTAAATCATGACCTTCTATCAGTTTAGATATGCTGGACTGTACCGTATCCATAATACCCATGTTCCTCTCCTCCTCCAATACTTTAGTTAGGTGTATATTCATAAAGATAGTCTTGATTAATCGTACTTACAGGTTTTTTTTCAGCTGGAAACATCTGTTCAGCAACTCGAATTGCCTTCAACATCCCTTTAGCTTTATTTACCGTTTCTTCGTACTCCTTCTCCGGCTCAGAATCCCAAACAATGCCCGCCCCAGCCTGCACATACGCTTTACCTTCTCGGAAGATAATCGTTCTAATGGTGATACATGAATCCATATTACCTGTGAATCCCAGATATCCAATTGCCCCTGCATATGCTCCTCTTGCTTCACGCTCCAACTCTGCAATAATTTCCATAGCCCGAAGTTTCGGTGCACCGGATACAGTCCCGGCAGGAAGACAGGATAGGAAAGCATCGAAGAAGTCCTTATCTTCGCGAAGTTTACCCGATACGCCTGAGACAATATGCATCACGTGAGAGTAGCGCTCAATCTCCATAAATGAATCACATTTCACACTCCCGAATTCAGAGACACGGCCCAGATCATTTCGCCCTAGATCTACAAGCATCAAATGCTCCGCTCGCTCTTTTTCATCCTTTAGAAGCTCTTCGGCAAGTGCTCGATCCGTTGATTCATCGATACCACGTGGACGTGTTCCTGCGATAGGTCTCGTCTCTACCCTTCTGTCATCTACTTTGACCAAAGCTTCAGGAGATGTTCCAACAATAATCTCTTCATCCATCTTCAAGTAGTACATGTACGGAGATGGATTCAATGTTCTTAATACACGGTACACATGAAGAGGAGATACTTCTGTTTCGATATGGAACCTCTGCGATAAGACAACTTGAAAAATATCTCCAGCGCGGATATATTCCTTCGCTCTATCCACATTATCCATATACTTTTCCTTCGTCATATTCGACTTAATTTCACCTAAGTCCACATCCGTAGGAATGCCGCGGGAATTCACATTTTCCCTTGGGCCTTGTTCTTGCAATTGTTCTGCCGTCTCTTCAAGCTTGCGGCATAACTTCATGTATGACTGCCTAATATCCTCGTCGGTATCGCCTTCTTTAACATGAACATTACCAACCAAGAGAATTTGCTGCTTCACATGATCAAATACGATGACTTGATCACAGAACATAAACCTAATATCATCCATACCCAGATCATCTAATGTATGAGCGGGTAGTTTTTCATAGTATTGAAGAAGATCATATCCGAAAAACCCAATGGCTCCTCCAGTAAAGGGAGGCATTTCATCTAGCTGTGGGCTACGATAGGAACGAAGTAAAGCTTTCAACTCTTCCACTGGTTTCCCGGTTAACTGCTCCCGCTTCCCGTTCATCTCCACTTCGATGTGCCCTTGTTTACCTGATATCAAAAGGAAAGGATCGGTTCCGATGAATGAATAACGTGCCCACTGTACACCACCCTCTACACTTTCCAATAAAAATGCCCGCTCCCGCTGTGCATACCTCTGAAAAATACGGATTGGTGTTTCCATATCCGCCAGTAAACGAATAGCAACAGGAATCAAGTTATATTGTCCAGCCATGGACAATACTTGTTCCATTGATGGGTTAGCCATCATCAATCCCTCCTTCTTTCTTAAATGTTGTAGTAATACAAAAAAGACCTCTACCAAAGTAGAGGTCTATTATCGATAAGTATATGAAAAAAAGAGCGCGGTCTAATGTGATGAAACCATATAAGATAAAGAATCACTAATCACAATCACGGTTATAGGTATGACAAAGACATAACCGGATCATAAGATACTGTTCTTATCTAATACAAAATATGGTCTATTCTAACCGCTTCATGATGTATCCTAAACTGCTCTGCTCTTCTCTGCTCAACTATACTCATCTAAAACTCTACTCAACTATTCTGATAATCACTATACAGGATGGACCCTGTACAATGCAACACTAAATTTAGGATTAATTTGAAGAGACCGATAAATCAGGACGAAGGCGCTGAGCCTCGTTCAAATAGACATGTTTAATTTCCTTCTGACTCTTCTCAGTATTCACCTGCACCATTAAGCGAATGCAGAGAGGCAAGCTACCCTGAACTGGAATTTCAACAGAGCACATGAGTGGAACCAAATCCCAGCCTTCAAGCGCTCTAATTGCTCTAGCGGGGAAAGTCGCATCTAAATCATGCGTCATTGTAATCCAAACGCTGCAAATATCCTCCGGTTGTACGTCATTTCTCTTCACTATTTCGTCCAATAGTAGTACAGTCTCTCTTAAAATCTCTTGCTCGTCATTATGCGTAACGGTTGTCGCTCCGCGTATACCACGATTCATCATCGTTATCTCTCCTTTTTAAGCTGTTCAACGATCGAACGAACGGATTCCACGGATACATCTTTCACAATGCTCACTTTTCCGATTCGATCTGGAACAATAAATACCATGCGTCCCTCAGTAAACTTCTTGTCATGCTGCATTGCATCCATAATCTCATCTACAGAAAGATCAGCCGGTAGTCCAATAGGTAAATTCAGAGCACTAAGCATTTTCTTCGTTTCATGCAAAATCTGGCTCCCTTTACCTAACGATTCAGCAAGCATTGCAGCACCAACCATACCAATTGAAATCGCCTCACCATGTAAAAAGCGACCATATCCACCTACAGCCTCAATCGCGTGTCCAATCGTATGACCTAGGTTTAAGATGGCTCGAAGTCCACCCTCCCGCTCATCCTGTGAAACAACATCCGCTTTAATTGCACAACCACGTTCCAGACCGTAGGCGAGCTTCTCTTTATCCAGTGAGAGTAAGTCTGAGGCATTGTCTCTACACCAATAAGCGAACTCCTCGTCAAGAATAAGTCCGTGTTTTACCATTTCAGAGAAACCAGCGGACACTTCTCTTGCTGGAAGTGTAGTCAGTGTATCAACATCGTACAAGACCATCACAGGCTGATGAAATGCACCGATCATATTTTTAGCGAGTGGATGATTTACGGCAACCTTACCCCCAACACTACTATCATGAGCAAGAATGGTAGTAGGCACCTGAACAAAGGTAACACCTCTCATATATGAAGCGGCGACAAACCCAGCAAGATCTCCAACCACGCCGCCGCCTAGAGCGAAAACAGCAGAGTTACGGTCCAACTTACCTTCAATAGCTGTAGTCATTACCTGCTCAAATACAGTTAGTGATTTAGAGGTCTCGCCTGACGGCACCACATGAGATACAGTTACATATCCAGCCTCAGCCATCAGTGTTTCTACTTTTTTCAAATAATGCGGGGCTACGGATTCATCGGTTACAATCAAATGAGGGCTTTGCGATTTAATGCCATGCTGTAGACTCAATTCTCCAATCTTATGAAGTAATCCTGAACCGATATATATAGGATAAGAACGATCGCCTAATTCTACCTGTAATGTTCTCATACTTAATAATTCTCCAATTGAGCAAGATAATTTCTATAATTCGCATGAATCTCTTCCATGGAATCGCCACCGAACTTCTCCAAAAACGCCTTAGCGACTTCCCAAGTTACTACATGTTCCATAACTACGCTTGCAGCTGGAACTGCACATGCATCCGAACGCTCAACTTGAGCTGTAAATGCTTCCTTCGTATCAATATCTACACTTTGCAGTGGCTTGTAAAGCGTTGGGATTGGCTTCATGACACCACGAACGACGATTGGCATTCCATTCGTCATCCCTCCCTCAAAACCACCTAATCGATTCGTTGCACGGTGATAACCTCGCTCCTCAGTATACAGAATCTCATCATGGACTTGAGAACCTCTTAGTTCACCTGCTTCGAATCCGATGCCTACTTCAACACCTTTGAAAGCATTGATCGACATTACACCTTGAGCGATTCTTCCATCGAGCTTACGATCATACTGTACATGACTTCCAAGTCCGACAGGAAGGCCTTCAATAATACACTCTACAACCCCACCGATGGAGTCTCCTTCTTTCTTAATTAAATCTATGTATTCTTCCATCTTCTTCTCGGTCTCTTTATCCACCACACGAACGGATGATTCCTCTGTGAGAGCTATCAACTCATCGATGGATAGATGGTGAGGAGGAGCTTCGATTTCCCCTATGCGAATAACTTGACCTGCTACTTTGATGCCAAACTGCTCCAAAAATTGACGTGCAATTGCACCACAAGCAACCCGAACCGTTGTTTCACGTGCACTAGAACGCTCAAGTACATTCCGAAGGTCTGTAAGATTATATTTTAGACCACCGTTCAAATCCGCATGTCCTGGACGAGGACGATGAACACGTCTTTTCTCCTCATCTGTTCCTTCAATCGGCTCAATGTTCATGATGTTACGCCAATGCGTCCAATCTTTATTCTCAACAACGAGTGCAACCGGTGCTCCCGTCGTGTATCCATGACGAACCCCTCCAAGGATTTGCGCTGTATCCTTCTCAATTTGCATGCGGCGGCCGCGACCGTATCCTTTCTGTCTCCGCTGCAACTGAAAATTCAGTGCTTCAAAATCAATTTTCAGGTTGCTTGGTAGTCCTTCAATAATTGCCGTGAGTTGAGGACCGTGCGTCTCACCCGCGGTCAAAAAGCGTAAACTCATGATGCGTTCCCCCTTTAAACTTTTAGGACGTTGAATCACTAAAATCCGTAAATATCTTCTGCTCATTATAGTATAGCTATTCCGCTTTGACAAGAAATTGGACATACCAAAAAGCACTCCCCATCAACGGATGAGAAGTGCTCTTTACGTAGAGCTTATTTCAAATGACGTACTGGTCTCTTCCAAGGACCATACCCTAAAGTCTGCTGCGGATCCAATAGTGCATTAATCTGAAAGCTTTCAAGGCCAAGAATTTGACCGCATTCCTGCACACTGAACAATCCGCGCTGGTACGCGGTAATTACCTTTCGTTTATCCATGACTGACCTCCGCTTGAATATAAATCATCATTTCATAGTATCAGATATAATGGCCGTATTTATTCAAAACAGATTAATCTCTAAGTTTGCGATAAAAGAAAGTTTCAGCGGACTCCAGGCCATATTGGCCAGGATTAAAGATCTGTTCCGTACTGCCTACAAAGAGAATACCCCCAGGCCTTAAACTTGTAGCAAACTTCTGATATAACTTGTCCTTTGCTTCTTCAGTAAAATAGATCATTACGTTTCGACATACAATTAAGTCAAAGCCTGTATCAAATCGATCCGTCAATAAATTCTGCTTCTGAAACTTGACTTCCTTTTTCAGTTGATCACTAAATCGGTAGAAGGCTCCTTCTTCCGTAAAGTATTTAGCAGCAACAGTACTCGGTACATCTTTTAACGATCTTTCCAAGTATAGCCCTTGCTTAGCTTTGGCAAGTGCTCCATCATCGATATCCGTTGCAAGAATTGTACTCGAAGCGAGTAAATTTTGTTCAGCTAAAATCATCGCAAGCGTATAAGGTTCTTCTCCTGTCGAACAAGCAGCGCTCCACAATTTTAGACGTTTAAAGCCTGTCCCGCTTAACTCAGGCAAGACCTTATCACGAAGGACTTCCCAACGATTCGGATTACGCCAAAACTCCGATACGTTGATCGTCATCCGATCTAGAAATTCTTGTAGCAGAGACTTTTCCTTCATCATACCTTCGTAAAAAGAAGCGAAGGTATGAAACCCATATTTCTGACGTAGGGTGGTGAGTCTCCGCTTCATTTGAGCTTCTTTATAATCCGCAAGATTAATCCCTGTACTCGATTCTATACTTCGAATAAAGCCAATATAATCTTGGTCTTGTACTATTTGTTCATATTCCTTCATTGTACCATCCTGTATTAAATAAGAATTTTAGTTCCAAGGAGAGATGCTCTTCTCATATTGCACCAATTCATTTGGGCTAAAGAAGTTAGCAATCTCACGTGCCGCACTTTCTGGTGAATCCGAACCGTGAATTAAGTTATGAGGTGTATGAGATGCAAAATCACCTCGAATTGTTCCTGGCAATGCTTCCTTTACATTCGTCTTTCCGATAACCATGCGAGATAAGGTGATAATCTCATCTCCCTCCCACACCATAGCGAATACAGGTCCGGAAGTAATAAAGCCTACCAAATTACCAAAGAAATCTTTGCCCTCATGCTCTGCATAATGGCGTTTTGCCTGCTCATCTGTAATCTGTAGAAATTTGCCTGCCACAAGTTTGAATCCCTTATCTTCCAGTCGAGAGACGATCCTTCCGATCAACCCCCGCTGAACACCATCCGGTTTAACCATCAAAAAAGTACGTTCCATTGGTTTCATCACGCTCCATTTTCATACATGTGATGTTACATTCTTCAACGTAAGTTTAACAGTGAGGCCTTCAACTACAGTTTAATATGAACGCTTTGTAATAAAGTTCGCAATATCTTTTAATTGCTTTTTAGTCTTAATATCCGGTAATGTATCAAGCGCATGAAGCGCCTTCTGAATATAACGATCCGCTAGCTCCTCAGAACGAGAAATTCCTGAACTGGATTTGATCATTTCTACTGCCTTACTAACATCACATTGTCCATTCAATGAATGAATCCGTTCTATTTCTTCAAGCAATGATTGTCTCAAATCCGGCTCCTGAAGAGCATAAATGACAGGAAGCGTTATATTTCCTTGACGCATGTCACTACCTGGCGGTTTACCAATCTGTTTCTCTGTTCCGCATAAATCGAGAAGATCATCTTGAATTTGAAAGGCCATGCCTACATTATACCCAAATCGATACATACTACTAGCAATATTGCGATCTGCATCAGATGCGATAGCACCCAGCTGACAACTGATTGCGATTAAAAGTGACGTTTTACGGCGAATGCGCAAAAGATAACGTCTAACGTCTTGCTCTGTGTTGAAAAAATCGCGGATCTGCTCCATCTCGCCGATTGTCATCTCAATCATGGCTTTGGATAAGATGCGATGAATTTCCGGATTTCTTAATTTCGTTGTTAGCAAGAGCGCCTTACCGTAAATATAGTCACCGGTATACATGGCTATTCGATTGTCCCACTTGGACTTAACCGTTGGCTTGCCTCTTCTCGTTTCTGCATCATCAATGACATCGTCATGCACAAGTGAAGCACTGTGAATCAATTCCAGAGGAACGGCAATATATTTAAGCTTTTCGATGTCATAATTACCAAATTTGCCGCCCATCAGCACAAAGACTGGACGAAGACGTTTACCGCCTGCCTTAAGAAGATGTAACGAGGTCTCAGTCAACTGTGAATCATCACCTTCTATGCTGCGATAAAGCTCTTTTTCAATTACATCCATATCTTTCTTTAGTGCTCCGAAAATGTCCAGTCGTTTCATTCTTTCACCTGCATCCGAATATTATCTCTCCAAAGTTCCGGTATCACATCATGTTGTAGCAAACCAAGCTCATAAGCATACTTGAAATATAAGCGAAGGCCCTTCTGCTGTCGCTCATCAAAATCATAACACAAGTTGCTAAAGTACCTCTGCCAATATGATTCTGTACCACCAATTCTGCTTATTGCTTCACTTACAATCGGACTTAGGTCCTTTAAGCTCCGTCGTTTACTATCCATGAACATGCGGGCGATTTCAGCCATAGCTTCGGGATTATTAGAAGCCGCATTACGATTAACTGCCCAGACGGCAAACGTCATGCTACACCCTGTCCATTCCTTCCACCATGCACCTAGATCGGTCACATGATATTTACCTTGGTTATACCAAGAAGCTCTAATGGCATTATCTCCGATCAGCAGAGCTGCATCAGCATTTTCCATCATTTCTTCCAGTTCAGGCTCCATCGTTATATATTCAGGAGCTCCGCCGAGCGCTTTTTGCATTAATATCTTAAGAAGATTAACCGATGTCGCTGAAGTGTTGGTCAACGCAATCGTACCGTTCTTCAGTGTTTCCACTGGTTCACGGGAGAACAATAAAATCGATTTCACTGCTCCGTCAGAACTTACCGATAAATCAGGTAGCAGTTGCAATTTATCCGCTGCCTCAGCATATGCAAAAGAGGATAAAGCACCAATGTGGATATCCCCTTTTTTCATACCTTCATTTAGAATGGCCGGTACCTCAACCACCACATGAGCTGGTGTACGTAGGGATTCTGGATCCACATAATAAAATAAAGGCCAAGCATTGGTATAACTGATCTTGCCGATCACGGTCTTCGTGTCTGATCCCGGCATGCTAGTCACCCCATCTTTTAAACAATTGATGTTCGATTCGAAGATTATCCAGTACTTTCCCCACTAGAAAATTCACAATATCATCCAAGCTTTGCGGTTTAAAATAGAAGGCAGGCATCGCAGGAATCATCTTAACACCTAACTGAGTAAGCTTCAGCATATTTTCCAAATGGATCGCATGCAGAGGTGTTTCTCTAGGTACAAGTACTAAAGTTCTTCCTTCCTTCAGCATAACATCGGCAGCTCGTGCCATTAAGTTATCTGATGATCCGTGAGCTACTGACGATAATGTTCCCATCGAACACGGCATAATAACCATGCCTTCCACAAGATACGAGCCACTGGCAATACTCGCACCGATATCCGATATCGGATGATAATGAACGCTGCCTCCCATATCACCAAACTTATCTTCAAGAATAGTCTCACGATTGCTTGCCTGCCAGTCCAACTCCTCTTTCAGCACACGCCAGCCTGCATTCGTAATAATCAAGTGTACGTCAAAACCTAATTTTAATAAACATTCAGTCAAACGCACACCGTAAATACTCCCACTCGCCCCCGTAATACCTACAACCCAGCTTTTTCTCCGGTTTGTATCCATTAAAGGTATTTCACCACCAGATCAACCAAAGTAAACGCAAATAATACAATACTTAAAGTACTGTTCATCGTAAAAAATGCCGTCTGAAGCTTGCTCATATCTCTAGGTGATAAAATGTAATGTTGATAAAATAAGATACCACACGCGATAATCATACCCATCAAGTACCACCAGCTGAGTGGTGTCACGACGAACAAGATAATAAATCCGGCTGCTGTAATCACATGAAACCCACGAGCGAACCACAATGCCTTATTCAACCCGAATCGCGAAGGAATAGAGTACAGTCCTTCATCGCTGTCAAAATCTTGATCCTGACAAGCATAGATCACATCAAAACCGGCGGTCCAGAATGCAAGTGCGATATAGAAGATGATCGCTTTATAATCCACTTGCCCTGTGACAGCCACCCATCCACCTAGAGGTGCAAGAGCGGTGGTGAGTCCTAAAACTACATGACAAAGCCATGTAAAGCGTTTTGTATAGGAATAAAATATAAGCATAAAAATAGCAATAGGAAGTAATCGAAATGCAAATGAGTCCAGCTCTGCCGTTGCCCAGAAAAATACGCCAAATGATAAGATAATAAATAGTATAACTTCAATCGGCTTGAGTAAACCTGCAGGAATCGCTCGTCCAACGGTTCGTGGGTTCTTCGCATCAATGTATTGGTCCGTCAGACGGTTTAAGCCAAATGCAGCACTCCGAGCTCCAAACATAGCAAGAAAGATCCATCCAATGTCTCCCCATGAAGGTAAATGATTGAATACGACTACTGATCCCAGTATCGCTCCCATAAACGCAAAAGGCAGAGCGAATAAGGTATGCTCCACTTTTATCATTTCAAGATAAGTGCCTATTTTTTTAAACATCCTGATTCTCCTTGATCCCAATATGTAAGGCTACGATTCCTCCGGTCAAGGGATGGTCTTCTACACGGGTCAGCCCGATGCTACGGAATACTTCAGCGAGCTCCTTCCTGCCCGGAAAAAGTGCCAATGACTCGGGTAACCATTTGTACTGCTCATATTTCTTCGCAATCAATTTACTCATTAATGGCATAATATTTTGAAAATAAAAATAATATAAACCTTTAAAGGGCTGCCACGTAGGTTTGGAAAGTTCAAGACAAACAACCATTCCTCCTGGCTTTACAACTCGTTTCATTTCAGTTAATACCTGTGTGTAATCCGGAACATTACGAAGACCGAATCCGATGGTCGCATAATCAAAAGAGTTATCTTCATAAGGAAGACTCATCGCATTGCCTTGTACGAGTGTAATTTGCTTGTCTAAGCCATTCTTCTCAACTTTTTGACGACCAACATTTAACATCTCTTGACTGAAATCAAGTCCAACTATGTGTCCAGTTTCACTTGCATTTGCTATACTAATTGTCCAATCGCAAGTACCGCAACATAAATCAATGGCTGTATTGCCTGGTTTTATGTGCATCTTCTTCATTGCAAACTTTCGCCATAGTTTGTGCTGCCTGAAACTGTTGATATCATTCATCATGTCATATTTACTTGCGATGCTCTCAAACACTGAATGAACATAATCCTCTTTCGGTTTATTGCTTTCATCATGCTTCACTACGGACTTCACCGTATCATTCCCCAACTCAGTCACCTATCCTTCCCTAACAGCAGCTCGATATCTGCTCAGTCTTTGAATAAATGGTTCGAGAATCTGACCAATCTGAGCAGAAGGTACTTCGTCGTTCAAGACTGGCACTGCTGATTGAATGGCTTTGACAGAATTACGTAATTTTTCGAGTAAATCATCCGTCGTTTTATATTTCAGCATCAGTTTTTTCCAATCCCTCGAATCTACCCGTTTCAAGATCATCATCTTCTTCTCTTCTTCATTGGCCCGTTCAAGAACGTACCAAAATGCATATCCATGCTTGCCGTCATCCGGTGAGATACAGCGATCAACTTCTCTTTCAATGGTCTCGCACAATGTTAACTCGTTCATCAATGTCTTCCAGTTCCCTTGAATGGAAGGCTCAATCAGTGGAGTAAAAGAAAGAAACAGCTGCATGTTCAGCTGTACCATGTACTTCAAGTATTCTTCTGCTGACAGAAGCATGTCTTTCATCTTTCCGTACAATTTCATTTTCAAAACATTGACGTCACTAACAGCTTTGCTTAACAGTGCGATAGCTTCGATCTCCCCGCTCATTGCGAGCAGATTATAGAACCGGCTGCTATAATAATCGCCTGCTAGCACTTTAAGCTGCCTGTCACGCATCATTGATTCACCTTGGTTCCCAGCTGTTGTATCAATACTTTCATGTGTATCCAGTCCTACCTGAACCAATGAAGTAACCAGCGCGTACAGCTCATCACGTTCCGATACATTCCTACCAGAATGTTGTAAAAATATGTATAACAAATGAACGCGAGCATCCGGGAAAACAGGAAGCTCCGTGTGTTTTTGAATCATGTCGTAATTTAAATACTTTCTTGCTAACTCGGGAACGCGATACGGTTTCATCCTCAGCCTCCGTGCACTTGATGTTCTTTAGTCCAGTCGTGATCATAATCCAATCTATTATAACACATCATGCAAGCACGTAAACGCCTGACATGTACTATTTTACCCCTTTCAACTACGAATGAACTGCTTCTTCCAGAGATTTGTTAATGTAAGATGAAGCCCCTGCACCAATCTCTCGGAAAATGGTTCATTCTTCAATTGTTTTAACTCTTCCAACATGCCGTGATCCCATTCAGATCTTCTCGCGTTCGCAGCAAGTATCAAATAACGGGATTGCGACCAAGGGTCAACGGCTTCAAACCTAAGAAAGAGCCGATTCACGTTCATATTATCCTCAAAGGTGAAAGAAAGAATCGTTGCCAGATCCTTGTATAGTGTCTCAATTGACAACGGTTCCCCCGTTATCCTCATGTCGAGATACAATGCGCCGTTATCCCAATCAGCCTGACCAATTCTTAGGTTAAGAGGTAGTGCTCTGAGTCCATCCACAAGATTTTCATCTGATAGTTCTGTTCCAGAGTGAGGTTGAAAGGCGCTGACACTGCGTAGTTCCTGTGAACTAATGCCGGAATGCAGCCCAGTGAGTAGTACAAGGAATAAGATTGTAATAAATACCGGTGCCCACAATCCAGAAGAACGCGTGAAAAATTTCATCTTAAGACCTCCTTACACTTATTTTCATCCACCTACGCCACCCCCATACCTTATTGTACAAATAAATAGAGCAAGCTATGCCATTCGTTGACTATGGAACGATTTTATGTTCGTTATTTCGTATTTTCTTAATAAGCGATAGAATAATAAAGAACTGCATAAACTGATGCTGTTATCTTGGTTATATTTTTGAAGGAGGATTTATGAACTATGAGCGTTGATTATAAAGCATATTTTGCTGAACATCGCGAAACACACCTGAATGAACTTAAAGAGTGGTTATCCATTCCAAGTATTTCAGCTATATCGGATCATAAGGGTGACGTTACCAAGGCTGCAAATTGGCTTGCTGAAAAGCTAGTAGAAGCTGGACTTGAGCATGTGGAGGTCCATCCAACTGAGGGACACCCAATCATTACAGCTGATTACTTGCATGCAGAAGGTAAACCGACAGTGCTAGTATATGGTCACTACGATGTCCAACCTGTGGATCCACTTCACTTGTGGGAAACCCCACCGTTTGAACCTTCTATTCGGAACGGCAAGCTGTATGCTCGCGGTGCTACTGATGATAAAGGCCAATTGTTTCTTCATGTTAAAGCGGTGGAAGCAATCCTAAAGCAAGAAAAAGAGTTACCAGTCAACATTAAGTTCTGTATTGAAGGGGAAGAAGAAGTTTCGAGTCCTAACCTGCCGCTTTTTTTGGAGCAGAACAAGGACAAGCTAGCAGCCGATGCTATTTTGATTTCTGATACCTCACTGCTATCCCCTGGTAAACCTGCTATATCGACAGGACTCCGCGGTCTATGCTCTATGGAGCTAACGATTGACACAGCTAATACTGACCTGCACTCCGGATCATTTGGTGGAGGCGTACCTAACGCGCTCCATGCTATGGTCACCCTGCTAGCTTCACTACATGATGAGAACGGCCGGGTAAGTGTCAATGGATTCTATGATGGTGTTCAGGAACTATCTCCTGAGATGCGAGAAGAATTCGCGAAGCAACAGTTTGATGAGGAACAGCTCAAAAAGGACCTTAATCTAGAAGCGTTGTTCGGTGAAGAAGGATTCTCTTTTGTGGAACGCGTCGGCGCTCGTCCAACACTCGAGCTAAACGGGGTGTACGGTGGATTCCAAGGCGAAGGCAGTAAGACTGTCATTCCAAAGGAAGCTCATGCAAAAATCACGTGCCGCTTGGTCGCTGATCAAGACCCTCAAGCTGTACTCGATGCCATTGAAGCGCATTTACACGCACATACACCTGTCGGAGCAAAGTTAACATTTGAACCTAAGGAAAAGGCGTTCGCTTTCAATATCGATCCTTCTCACCCTATGCTTCAAAAAGCAGCTGATGCTTTTGAGAATGTGTACGGAACTCGCGCACTTTTCACTAAAGACGGTGGTTCTATTCCGATCGTGGAGAAGCTTTCAAGTACATTAAATGCCCCTGCCGTTATGATGGGCTTCGGGTTACCGGATGAGAATCTTCATGCACCTAACGAGCATTTTAACTTAGAGAATTTTGATCTTGGTTTGTTAACGATCGTTGATTATCTGAAATTGGTGTAATTGGTGTAATAACAAGATGGGCAGCCCCTTGGTCGAATTGACCTGTGGCTGCCCATCTTTTTTGTCTATTTAGTCTTTTAAGAACCTGATTCAACCTTACCGTGCTTTGTCATGACTTCCGCTTTTCCACGGATTTTGACAGCGGAGGTATGGTCTGTGAACTGAGCAATAATAACCTCACCTTTGTCGAGCTTTTCGGTATGGTGAAAACGAGTATCCTGTCCACGGGTCAACCCGATCACCTGAACTCCATTTTCCAGAGCCTTAACGACAAAATAATCACCGTTTTTTACATCTTCCATAACCGTATTCTCCCCCAATGCTATTGAAAAGAAAAGGCCGTGAACGAATTCACGGACCTTTGCTTTTTAGGTATTATGTAGAAATCTTTATTTGATTCCGTCTTTGAGCGCTTTACCAGGTTTAAATGCAGGAATTTTGCTCGAAGGGATTTCGATTTCTTCACCTGTTTGCGGGTTACGGCCTTTACGTGCGGAACGCTCGCGGACCTCGAAGTTTCCGAAACCTACCAATTGGACTTTATCTCCATTTTGCAGTGCTTGTGAAATAGCATCAAAAACAGCATCAACCGCTTTAGTTGCGTCCTTCTTGGAAAGCTCTGTGGATTCAGCCACCTGAGTAATCAGATCTGATTTGTTCATTCTTTCACCTCCCTAATAAGGATGTACTTCACTTGGTATTCACTGTTTCCGTTTTACCGCAAAATATACGTACACCGGGCATTTTTCACCCTTCGCTGCATTCTGATGCATGACGCGGAACAAACTTATAGTAATACAGCCAAATCATAATTTCAAGCGTTTTACATCTGTTCACCTTCAAAACAGTAAAAAACAACCATAAATCGGCTTTATCAGCCGACTTATAGTTGTTCTTAGCTCAAATTCTATGAATTATAGGATAATCGCAATTAATCCGCCTGAACCCTCGTTAATAATACGCCCTAGCGTTTCTTGGAGCTTATAGCGTGCATTATCTGGCATCATAGCAATTTTGCCTTGAATACCTTCTCGTACGATGGAATGAAGCGAACGACCAAAGATATCAGACTCCCAGATTTTGATAGGATCGTTCTCGAAGTCCTGCATCAAATAACGAACTAATTCTTCGCTCTGCTTCTCTGTACCGATGATTG
This sequence comes from Paenibacillus sp. FW507-14B1B, assembly GCF_058781425.1. NCBI lineage: Bacteria > Bacillati > Bacillota > Bacilli > Caryophanales > Paenibacillaceae > Paenibacillus > Paenibacillus sp. FW507-14B1B. The sequence continues at coordinate 1,041,821 of NZ_JBYSWS010000001.1, forward strand.
GTGAGAACTCCGATTCAACATCCACACGGATCATATGAATGGACGGAGCCGTAGCTTTCAATCGAACGCCGAACCTAGTCCCTTGACGAATCAATTCTGGTTCATCGAGAGCCATTTCAGCGAGTGATGGCGCGGCAATACCATAACCTGTTGTTTTGACCATTTCGAGTGCTTCAGCAAACCTGTCATACTCACGTTTCGCATGAGAGAACTCCTGCATGAGCTGCAACAGATGGTCCTTGCCCCTGATCTCCACGCCAACCACTTCCATGAGAATCCGATCATACAGCTCATCGGGTGCAAAGAGATCAATCTCAGCAACACCTTGCCCCATGTTCATACCGCTTAGTCCAGCGCGATCGATAAAGTCATATTCCATGAATTGACTGACTACACGATCCACATCACGCAGACGGCGAATATCTTTCACCGTGTCGCGCACGGAATTTTCATAGTTGCTGCGGAGCCAGTGGTTTTCGTTAAGCACCATTACCCAGCTCGGCAAGTTTACGTTGACTTCATGAACTGGGAATTCATAGAGAACTTCACGGAGAACACCCGTCACATCATCCTCAGTCATCGTCGCTGCACTTAAAGTCATAACCGGAATATCATATTTCGCCGCGAGCTCACTTCGAAGCTGCAGTGCCTCCTCCCCTCTTGGACGAGTGGAGTTAATGACGACTACAAACGGCTTACCTACTTCTTTAAGCTCTGCAATAACACGCTCTTCCGCTTCCACATAGGAGCTGCGTGGAATCTCTGCAATCGTGCCATCCGTTGTTACAACAACACCGAGCGTCGAATGTTCTTGAATAACTTTGCGAGTCCCGATTTCTGCAGCCTCTTGAAAAGGAATAGGCTCTTCAAACCAAGGTGTAGAAATCATACGAGGACCATTCTCATCCTCATAACCCTTCGCGCCCTCAACTGCGTATCCTACACAGTCCACGAGACGTACATTTACTTCAAGGCCTTCCGTTACTTTGATCTGTACCGCATTGTTTGGTACAAATTTCGGTTCTGTTGTCATGATCGTCTTGCCGGCAGCGCTTTGCGGCAGCTCGTCGACAGCCCTTACTCGGTCAGCTTCGTTCGTTATGTTCGGAAGCACGACCGTTTCCATGAACCGCTTGATGAAGGTTGATTTTCCCGTCCGGACAGCACCGACGACACCTAAGTATATGTCCCCTCCAGTTCGTTCGGCTATGTCCTTAAAAATGTCCACTTTTTCCAAAAGAGATCCCCTCCTCAAATTACTCCGAAGGAAAAATGCTTTAAGAGCATCCGCTTCGTGTTCCATCTCACAGCCAAAGCCATTGCAACAATTGAGCAGCCTTTACCACGCCGCCAGCAGTCCGCCGCCGGTATCCGATTGACATGGAAACGGCAAAGCGGCGTAACTCGTACATGCATTTGGACTAGTAACATCATATGTACCGGGAATCAAAATATGACGGTTGCCCGGATATGTCCGTCCTTTTTTTTGTAAAACCCGCCGGGCACCCAGTGAAACCCGAACTGTGCTTTCCGGTTATGGATATGCTCCGAAACATTCTAATATGCCTACAAGTTATTTTGACAGAATATAGACACCAAAAAACCCGCTTCTCAGCGGGTTTTGCTAGTTTTATAATTTAGCTACAGGTTGGTTATCCTGCCAGGAATAAGGAACTGACTTCACAGGAACAAAATAAGAGGCATGCTCAAGATAGATTCTTAAATCTTCATCTTTGGTAGGCTCTGACTCTTCTTTCTGAATGGCTTGCATGATATCAAAAGCATAATCGATATAAACTACTCCATTGTTATCCATCATAAAAGTAACTTCCTGACCTGAAAATACACTTTTTAGTTTCACATTCTTAGCATCGGTCTTGGATAGATCTACTGTTGAGAATCCAGGATACAGCTCAGTTCCTTTCGGAAGCTCCCCGTTATTCGCCGTCTTATACCTATTAACAGACATTTGGACCTCGTTCACCTTTTGTTGTGTATTCAAGTCCATCACTTTAACACTAGGATCTTCTTCCTCGTTAATAATGAGAAAATACCCGTCGCCGCCATTCTCGAAAGCTGTCTTCGGAATTTCGTCTATGTAGCCCAGCTTATTAAGCCTATTAAGGTCAATTCTGTATTTCTCATACCTTGGAACTTGCTCATCTGCCGTTATAATGGGAAGAATCGATTGTTCTTTATAAAAGTCATCAACTGCTGATTGTATACGCTTAACGCTTTCACGATAGGAAACCGGATTCTCCTGTTCTGCCTCACTCTGATACATACATCCCGACATAATAATAGTCAAAATACTGAGAAGGAAAGATGAAAATATAACTTTACTTCTTCTTACCGGCCTCTTCTTATCATTAGAGAAAATCGACTTCAATTCACATCATCCTTATCTACATTAAATAAAATCGTCAGCTTCCCCTCTTCTGGCAGCCTCAAGTTTCTTTCTAACCGCAGCTTTAAGTGGATCTTCGGGAACACTAACCACGAGATCACCTGTAACTACAGTCTGACAGGATAGTCTTGTGCCTTGATCAATAAGCGAACCAAGCTTTCTACGCTCTGCTTCTGTTGGGGGAATACAATTAGACTTCTCTTCATCTCCAATGTGTACCTTACACATCAGACACCCCATCTTACCACCGCATCGCGTTGGAATCCTCACTCCAGCCCGTCGTGCAGCATCCAGAACATGCGTATTCGGGCGAACCTTTATTTTTTTACCTTCGGGTTGAAAAGTAACTTCATAGTCCACCGTATCCACTCCTTCCGGATGATATTATAAATAAGTCTCTATAGTGATATTCTCGTCAATTGCTTAATTAAGGATAGATGCGAACTGCTCCATTGAGTCTGTGACACGATCTTTTTTAATAGCTCTTCATGAGTCTCTGGTTGCTGCCTTATCACTTCTGCAATCGCTTCGTACCGTTCACTTCTGTTCCTTAAAATGTTAAACACAAGCTCATGAGACAGTGGCATTAACCGAAATGATGTATCATCTATTGACACTTCTGGAGCATAAGCATAGAGTAAATCCTTAACCTTAACTTGATAAACCGATTCCTGGGAAGTAACCCTAAATCCACCTACTAATTCAGTCGTGTACCCATCAATTTCATAATGACTTAGTACAGATTTATATATTCCCTCTTCATCGATATGAGGCGCATCCTCCGCCCATAGTGCAAGTTCCTGATGCAACGCTGATACAGCATCGATATCGGTATACACATCTATGTCACGCGGATCCTTATTCAGATTAACGCCTTGCAGAAATAGACCACAGCTTCCGCCTAACAGCCAGAATAAATCAGTTCTATTCAATGATTTCCCTGTCATGACAAGTGACTTTCTTAAATCTTCGGGCAATAAGTTATGTATCATGCTCCACCTCTTCTTTTAAACCACAACGGATCAATTTGATGAATAGTCAACTAGGTGATAGAGGCTAGCCCAGCAATAAAACCAATGATCATCATGAAAAAAGCAACGGTGGATAACCCCATCCGTATAGCACCTTTCGTCTTACTTCGAGCAAAGGTCACTATGACGACAGATACTCCCATAATCAACAAAGCAATCATAGACAACCACATTTTTTGCATTGGATCCATACGACAACCCGCTCCAATCTATCGACAAAATATTTCAACCCATTATATCACGAATTCATCTATCTCTCACATCAAAAAAAAGAACAAAAGATCGTATTCCAAGAAGGAATACACCTTTTGTTCTAATTGCAGGACAGGTAATGTCCTACTTGTTCATCATCATCTTCATCAGTGCTTCCATGTTGCTTGGATTCATACCGCTTTTCTTAACGGCACTGACAATTTCTTGAACAGTCTCTTCGCTAACTGGCACATTAGCCATAGCTGATACTTGCTTAATCAGTTGACGGAGCTGGGCTTCGTTCTGCATCGTAGACGGCTTAACCGTTCCAGCTAGCTTCTTGACAGCCCCTGATGATATCTGTTTGCCGCTTTTTTTATTGATAGCGTTCAGTACATCTTTGGGAAAGTTTTTGCTCATTTCCACCCCTCCTCCAGCAATCCTCACATCAATATATGAGGTAGAAGGTTGAATGGTGAATAAGCTAGGTATGCCACTGCTCCCATATTTCTTGAGGCATCATTTCCATTTCTGTCTTTGGATCACGACCCATAAGGGCTTCAACTGCAACCCTCGGATCTCTATCCTCAAACAACACATGATATAGCTGATTAACGATCGGCATCTGAACACCAAGCTTATCAGAGATCGCATATGCCGCCTTGGTCGTTCGAATTCCTTCTACAACCATGCCCATCGACTCCAATACTTCATCCAGTCCTTTACCTTGACCTAGGAGTGATCCTGCGCGCCAGTTACGACTATGCCGGCTCGTTGCTGTTACAACTAAGTCACCAATCCCTGCAAGACCAGCAAAGGTAAGAGGATTCGCCCCCATCTCCACACCTATACGAGAGATTTCGGCAAGACCACGTGTTAACAGTGCTGCTTTGGCGTTATCTCCAAAGCCCAATCCATCAGACATGCCCGCACCAAGTGCAATGATGTTCTTCAGAGCACCTGCTAGTTCCACACCAATCATATCTCGGTTTGTATAAACGCGGAAATAAGCGTTCATGAACAAATCTTGTGCTGCTGCAGCTCTACCACTTGAAGAAGCCACCACGACAGTTGTAGGACACTTCCTAATCACTTCCTCAGCATGGCTCGGACCCGAAAGAACAACGATGTCCCCTTCATTACACCCAAGCTCCTCAGAGATGACGGTAGACATTCGTTTCAAAGATTCTGTCTCAAAACCTTTTGTTGCATGAATGATTAGCATTTCTTCAGTCCAGCAGGTCTTGAGTTGCTTGGAAACTTCGCGCATAGCCGATGAGGGAGCAACAATCAATACTGCCATTGCATTAGCAACCGCGTCGCTCATATCGGTTGTTGCTCGTAAACGATGCGATAACTCCACACCCGGTAAATAACGGTTGTTCGTATGCTCCTCGTTAATTTCTCTAGCCTGTTCTGCGCTACGCGTCCATACAACCACTTCTAAATTATTATAAGCCAGCACACTGGCTAGGGCCGTTCCCCAACTGCCAGCGACCAAAACAGCCACCTTGTCAGACAACGCGTTTCCCCCCTTTTCTGCTACCACCAGATCCAAGTTTGTTTTCCCGTCCCTGCACAAGTTTCTCAATGTTAGTGCGGTGGCGCCAAATAGCAAAAATGCATATGATCAGGCTTGTCCAGAATACAGACCAAGGAAAATTCATAATCATGATGAAAACAGGTGTCAACACTACAAAAATGAGCGATCCCAGCGAAACATAGCGAGTAAATACGATAGATAGAATCGCAATAATTCCTGCATACAGAGCCGGTAGGAAACATAGCGACACTAACACACCAATAGCAGTTGCTATGCCTTTGCCGCCACGAAAACGGAAGTATAAAGGCCAATTATGTCCAGCTATCGCTGCAATACCGCATAATCCAGGCATCCATACATTGTCCCCACCAAGCCACTTACCAATCCAAACAGCTGCAACACCCTTTAGAACGTCGAGTACTAGTACAAGAATAGCTGGACCTTTACCGAGAACGCGGAGCGTATTCGTTGCTCCGGCGTTTCCACTGCCGTGCTGACGAATATCGATTCCTTTAAGAATCTTCGCTAGCAGTACACTAAAGCTCACCGAGCCCAGCAGGTAACATAAAATAATCGCTACGATCTTAAGAATCAAGCTACTCTCCCCTAACTCTCATCAGACTTTCGTCTTGTGAATATACGAATAGGTGTCCCTTCAAAGTTGAATGCTGCACGTATCTTATTCTCTAAGTACCGTTCGTATGAAAAGTGCATCATTTCAGGATCATTTACGAATACAACCATTGTTGGTGGTTTAACGGCAACCTGAGTTACATAGTTAATTCGCAATCTCCGTCCTTTATCTGTTGGTGGAGGATTAATCGCTACTGCATCAGAAACAACATCGTTAAGCAAGTGAGTCTGTACACGAAGCGTATGCTGCTCAGCAACATGCTTCACTACAGGCAGCAATTTCTGTAAACGTTGTTTTGTCTTAGCAGATAGAAACACAACTGGAGCATAAGTCATAAATAGGAAATGATCGCGAATTTTATTCTCAAAATTCTGCATCGTCTTGTCGTCTTTCTCCACGACATCCCATTTATTCACAACAAACAATGAAGCTTTACCCGCTTCATAAGCATATCCTGCAATATGTTTGTCCTGTTCGATAATGCCCTCTTCTCCATTAATAAGCACAAGAACTACATCTGCACGCTCAATCGCACGCATTGCACGCATAACACTGTACTTCTCCGTTGTCTCATAAACTTTACCACGTTTACGCATACCCGCAGTATCGATTAATACGTAACGCTGACCGTCCTTCTCGAAGGGAGTATCAATCGCATCACGGGTTGTACCCGCGATATCACTTACAATTACCCGCTCTTCACCGAGAATAGCATTTACGAGTGAGGATTTACCAACGTTCGGTCTCCCGATTAGAGCTACCTTGATAACATCATCATCATACTCATCATCTGTTAAATCAGGTAAGTTCTCAACAACAGCATCGAGTAAATCCCCTATACCGGTACCGTGGCTTCCTGAAATACCTATAGGATCCCCGAAACCAAGGCTATAGAATTCATAAATATCTTCTGCTCTCTTCATATTATCCACTTTGTTTACTGCCAGAATGACTGGCTTCCCAGAGCGGAACAATATTTGTGCAACTTCTTCATCGGAGCCGGTAACTCCCGACTTCGCGTCACACATGAACACAATTACATCGGCTTCTTCAATAGCCAATTCCGCTTGTACGCGAATAGATCTCAAAATCATATCATCGCCGTCAATCTCGATTCCACCGGTATCGATCACACTGAATAGCTTGCCATTCCAATCAGCACCGCCATATATTCGATCACGTGTAATCCCGGGTTTATCTTCAACGATGGCTAGCCGATCGCCAATGAGGCGATTAAAGATTGTCGATTTACCGACATTCGGCCTGCCGACAATAGCCACTACGGGTCTTGCCATATTCACTCCTCCTGTCAATGCTTACGATTATCATCATAGCAAAAAACGTTACAATTGGCTAACGTTTCATCTTCAGTTTCTAATAGTTTCATTCCCAATTTACTGCATCTGTATGCAGTAAGTCTTAAAAAACAAACGGCGAACCCAATACTGGGTCCGCCGACTTAATTATGATAGGTCATTTGACCGGTCATTCGTTTCGGGGCCTTACTTGAATTTGCTTAGTTTATCGCCGAAACGTTCTCCGAGCGTTACACTCATACCTTGGTTATTCAAAGATACGTTAGGATTGTCTTTCAGGTCGATTTTAGGACCTTTTGACTGCTTTTCAGGTCTTGGAGATGGAGTAGCAGGTGCTTCTTCAGTCTCTTTAATGCTCAAGCTTACACGCTTCTCGTCAGCGTTGATGTCGAGAATCTTAACTTGAACCTCTTGACCTTCTTTTAGAACTTCTTGTGGAGTTCCGATATGTTTATGAGAGATTTGAGAGATATGCACCAGACCTTCAACCCCTGGAGCCAACTCTACAAATGCACCAAAGTTCACGAGACGTCTAACTTGACCCGTAACAACGTCACCTGTTTGGAATTTTTCAGCAGCTGTTTCCCAAGGACCTGGTTGAGCTGCTTTAATGCTGAGGCTGATTTTTCCTTTTTCAGGATCAACTTTCAGAACTTTAACAGTCACTTTATCGCCTTCGGAAAGAGCATCAGCTGGTTTCTCAACATGGCTCCATGCGATTTCGGATACATGAACCAATCCGTCCACGCCACCTACATCAACAAATGCACCAAATTGAGTCAAACGTTGAACCGTTCCTTCAAGCACTTGACCTTCTTGAAGCTCAGCCATAACTTTTTGCTTGTTAGCTTCGAATTCAGCTTCCAAAACATCCTTCTGGGAAAGGATAACTTTGTTGTTCTCGCGATCCAGTTCTTTAACTTTCACACGAAGAGTGCGACCTTTATAATCGCTGAAGTCTTCAACGAAATGACGCTCAACCATAGAAGCCGGGATAAATCCACGAGCACCTACGTCAGCAACCAAACCGCCTTTTACAACATCAGCTACAACAACTTCAATAACATCTTGATCTGCAAAATGCTTCTCAAGTGCATCCCATGCGCTTTCAGAATCAATCGCACGTTTGGAAAGAACCAAGCTTTCCTTGTCGTCGTTAATGCTGACAACTTTGCATTCTACTTCTTGGCCAATTTGAACCGCATCAGATGCGTTATCCAATTGAACAGCAGACAATTCGCGAACAGGAATTACTCCGTCATATTTATATCCAATGCTTACATAAGCTTGGTTATCCTCCAGTTTGACGATCGTCCCTTTCACGGTGTCCCCTTTTTTCAAGGATACGATTTGGTCCAGCTGATCTTGGCTTTGTGTTTCAACATTTTTTGTTTCTTCCGACATGTCAATAACCTCCTCAATTCAAACCCCATTTATTTAAACCCGCTTATGCGAAGTTCAAAACATAATTGCTGTTATAGCTTTCCATAATGTTCATGTATTTTATACATGACTTGTTAAAAACATCAATTTACGGTAGGTTTTCCTGTAGCCCGCATTTCATTAATACTTTTCATAATAAGTGCAGTGGCTTCATTCAAAGCCTCAGGTGATTTATCCCCTTTAAATCGCGATAAATCTACAGGAGCTCCGTAAATAATCTTTGTTTTTCGGAAAAGCTTATAATCCCCAATAATAGCAGCCGGAATTACTGTAGCGTCACTACGTAGCGCAAAGCTTGCGGCACCACGCTTGGCAGCTTCTGCATCCGAATTCCGCGTACCTTCAGGGAAGATTCCCATTATTTCACCTTGGCGTAGGATGTTTAGTGATGTCTTAATTGATTCTTTACTTACACCACCGCGTTTCACAGGAAACGCTCCTAGCTTATGAATTAACCAGCCGAATACCGGAATCTTAAATAATTCGGCTTTGGCCATGAATTTGACCTGTCGCTTCACATGTATGCCTACAGATATTGGATCTCTAAGGCTGATATGATTGGAGCAGATCATCACGCCGCCTTCCGCAGGAATGTTATGTACGCCAACGGATTCAAACCGGTACAACACGGCGAACAACCCGCGAACTACCGCTCTGCAGAACACATAGATCATGTCTAATTCTCCCCATCCTTTTGAGTTGTGCAGTAAGAAAGTATCGCTTCTACAACCTGATCAATGCTCATCTGTGTTGTGTCCAGAACAATAGCATCCTCGGCACAGCGCAGTGGCGACACTTCGCGTTCCTGATCCAAGCGATCGCGCGTCGCGATATCCAATTCAAGTTGTTCTAAAGATACTCCTTCCGCAGTACCCAATTCATTGAATCGGCGGAGAGCACGTTCCTTGACACTTGCCGTCATGAAAATTTTGACCTCTGCATCAGGCAATACAGTTGTTCCGATATCTCGTCCATCCATTACGACACCTTTACGCAATGCCATTTGTCGCTGTAAATCAACGAGCTGATTACGAAGGCCTTCGATTTGAGCATAACGAGATACTTCTGAGCTGACCTGATGAGAGCGGATATATGGTGTTACATCCTCCCCGTTCAACAGAACCAACTGTCCATTTTCATGCGGTTGTAATTCAATCACCATATTTTGCGCGATTTGAAGCACCTTATCGGGATTTTCTGAAGAAATTCCTTCATTCAGCATATACCAAGTGACAGCCCGATACATGGCTCCGGTGTCTACATAAATATACTGGAGCTTGTTCGCCACCATCCGGGCAACCGTGCTTTTGCCCGCCCCTGCAGGTCCGTCGATGGCAATATTTATTCTGTCATTCTTCTCAGTACCCTGCATAACCAACGGGGCATTCCTCCTCAAACATGAGCCTCAAGAAAAAAGCAGGCATTGCCTGCGACGTGAAAATTATACCACACTAACTAGAGTGATGCAAAAAAGAAGGCTTTTTTACATCCATCCAATCCTTTACATTCCGTGTATCTATGGGTACTCCTTCCATTCGATAGACTGGTGAGAGATAAGGCCGAATTCCATCAATATGTAACAGCATCTGTATCACAAGGAGACTGATTCCCAACCACTTCAGAATCCTCAATATTAGGTTGCCAAGAAAGTCTACACGCTCTATTAATGGATCTAACTTAACCTCAGTTAAAGTCCCATCCTCAATCTCTCTCACATCTACTCTAGTCATGAGACATAACCACCTTTTATCTTTTCCGGTTAGGATGGCATTCTCACTTCTAATTTATTCTATCGATTTCTGAAGTCGAATTGTCTTTCAAAACAAAAACGAATCAACTTCTGCCTCTCCATATCTACAATGCTGTTAAACTTAAGCATAATTAGTTTTCGACCATTAAGAAGTTCTTTGACCCGTACAACTTCACTTTCGAAAGGAACATGCTCAACTGAACCGTTTTTATAAGGAACTAGCAGCCAGCAGGATAACAGGTCTGATTCTTTAATCATTTCATCAGGCCCTGCATAAAAAGATACTCCGCCACCTCCAACATCCTCTGTTGTGGATACATAGCGTCTGCCATCCTTATGACTAACTGCTATTTCTAATTCGGCTTGAACCCGTAGAAAACTGCGCCTTTGAATTTTCGTTATTTCCTCTGGATCAGGCTTTCGAATCCTAACTTGACGAATGACATCCTCATGAAAACCCAAAACATACGTATTAAAATAATTTTTAATACCACCCTCTGTCAAAAAATAAGTGGATAGTTCGTCACCTATGTACAGTTTTTTCAGACGATTTGTGCCTTCCTGGATCGGTACCTCCATAAAAATAGCGTCTTCGGTAATTTCGCAAATTCTTGATTTGTAAACAATTTTTGATTCTTTTTCGTCTCCCGTATCCATCTGGATAAACAAGATATCATTAATTTTAAGATACAAACCTTCCACCTTCTACCTAGATAATATCAACAAAAATCATTATACCACGCAGTTTAGTTGCTAAAGATATAAAATCTTCAGAGAACGAAAGAACGAGCCTCCAATTTGGAGACTCGTTTCAAGTGAATAATCAAATTTTAGTGTACATCTGCTTCAGCATCTCTAATAATCTCAACGCTTTCCTCAAGGCCGGTATCTGCGTTAATGTAGAGACGATACTGGGCACCATTGATTTTTCCACCTATCTCATAGCAGAGAGTATCTTCAGAGCGATCATTTTTAATCAAAGCTTTGCGATTGTACACTTCCTCAAAATCTGTATTCAATGTTTTTCTAGCTTCAGAGAGGCTCAGCTTAGGTTCTGGAATATCACGATTATCCTTGTGCTCGTACACAAATTCATTCGCTTGGAAACCAACAACATCACCGTTATCAAGTGCAGATCTAACTGTCATCTTCTCTGGATAGATGAGCACATCATCCTGTTTCCGAACAAAGGTGAAGTTTACCAGGTTATCATATGGATCAGCATTAACTGCCTTCATATTTCGGTAACCCTTCTTCGCTAGAAATTCTTCAGCTTTATTCATAGCATCATTTATAGATACTTTTTTGGGCCCCACTTGACGATCATCTCTGTAAGAAGTGAGTAAGCCACCTTTACGAGTAAAATCCATCGTTAGTGGACTTCCTTTTGGTGCTTGCACAGTCGCAGTATAGGACTCCCAATCGGTCCCCTTCCCGTTCTCTATGACCTTACAACTCGCATTTGACCCGGCATCTGCGAATTTCAACGCTTTACGGGTAATATCTTTTTCCGTTACAGGCACTCCAGAGAGCATCTTTACAGAACGTGTCTCATACATGCTAGTGACCGATGGCCCCCAATCAAGTTCAGGGTATGTCTCGACCTTCTTATTAACGGAACTTAGCCCATCAATAATCGCATTGCCTGCCTGCTGATGATTTTTAGCCATTGTAGTATCTACATCAAGCCAGCGAAGGTTCTTTGCCAGAACAGTATTACGTACGTTCTCCAAATCCTTCGTAATCTCACCACAATTCGCATACAACGACTTTAATGTCTTAACCTCATTCTCGTTAAGTGGTTCCTTGGTCATGTCACGAACGCCAGCTTTATAAGTAAAGTTTGCGATCCGTGAAAGAAACTCCTCCGTTTTGCTAAAAGGAAGCATCGTAAGTGGAAGTTGGTTTATCTCACTTTGGGCTTCACTAGCAAGTCTCCAGACATTCATCAAGCCCTTACGATGCATGCCCTGAGATGCTGAATTTACCGCCAATGTATTACCAATTTCTCCGTGAATTCGGTCCATATGAAAAGACAAATCATGGAAAGCTCGTTGATACTGATTCTCCGCTTTAATCTGAATACTGTTCCGATCTTCCTTAACCTGGTTCCCCCACATAAGTGAGCCAACCAATAGAATAGTGACCACCGGGAACAATACGGCACTAATACGTTTATACATGTGGCTAAATCTCCTTTCTTCTATTCACTGACGTTAGTTTGAGTAGAAGAAAGAAGTCTTATGCATTGTTTATAAAACATACCTATTACAGTTTTCCTTTACAAATCTTCCTCAATTTCAAATTGGCTCTGATTATCGCAAAGGCATTGTTTAAAGCCTGTTTCTATACGTCCATGTTCTTTACGCCCCCGTAATATGTATCTCTCCCCACATGCTTTACAACGTATTTTCACTTTTACACGCAACAAAAAAGACACCTCCATCGTTCATTCCCTGACTGACAGTCAAGGGGCTCTACGATGAAGTGTGTCCCATATTGTTAAGTCTTAACCTCTTCATCTCGCTTAATAAAGCGAAAAGGAGAGCGGTTGTTTGCGCGTGAGATTTTACCCATTCCTCCATACCATAAGAGAACCATCAAAGGAATAATAAACCACAACCAATAGTTAGTCATCATATTGAGGATCAAGTCGTAAAGTCCGTGCCACATCCATGGTAGAAGCAAGGATAGTACCAAGAAGACTCGATTTGATTTAGTTCCTGGGAACTTAGCATGCCCGAAATAATACCCCATTATAATGCCGAACATTGCATGTCCGGACACCGGCAGTAACGCTCGGATCAACATGGGTCCGAAAGCTGCTTGGCTGTACCAGGCGTACATGATATTCTCTACCGTTGCAAAACCAAGTGATATTGCTGTTGCGTACAGTATGCCATCGTACGGTTCATCAAACTCCGTATGATTAAATATAAGGTGATATAATACAAACCACTTCAACAACTCTTCTACACCCGCTGAAATGATCAAAGATTCAACCACCGGGTTATCGCCAAGCCATAATATCATTCCCCGCTGTAAGATCATCACGGGAAACACGATCAGAAATCCGAGCAAAAACACTTTGACAACCATATGCAACGGTTCTTGATCATACCTATCCTTCAGGTAAAAATATGTGAGCAAAGCGAGACCCGGCGCCAAAGCAGACGCAATGATCGAGAACACCAGCACCGAATTCCCCCTCTGTTAATTGCGGGCCTGTAGTCCGGCCACCGCCCTCACATGCCCACACTTGCTTATTTACTGCGATCAAAATGGAGGCAGATGTTTTCTACCGCTTGTTGCGGCATGATTGTCTTCCCATATTCCTCTAGAACGGCGTCTGTTACCGGAGATGACTGACCAAATTCAGCAAGCAAGGCAATAACAGCTGCCTGCTTCTCACTGTTCAGTTGATCGGGATCCATCCATAAAAACCATTTATCCAAATAGTGATAGAGCGTGCCTGCCCCGTCGACTAAATCGTTCAACATATGGGCGGCTTCAATTAGCATCTCGAAGTCGTTAAATGAATAAACGATGCTGCCGCTTTGTTCTAATGTTACTTCCATTTCATAAATCTCATCTGGCATCTCATCTTCAGATAAGCCGCCGAAATGGTGATCGTACTTTCCTCTCGTTACAATGACCACCATACCTTGTGCGGGTAGAGCGAACACTTCAACCGCTAAAGGACCTGTGGCATCGAATCCGAGTTCACTGTAAGCCTGATCCATCATTTCTGTAAACAGGTCATACACTTTGGGTATTTCCTGCCACATTTCTTCCTTCTGGATCCCACGCTCACTCAGATCGTCAAACGTGAGGAAAATCCGTATCTTATCTTGGCTCAAGCGTTCTATTTTCATGACAGGATCCTCCTCTATAAACAAAAAAAGTTATAACAATTTATGATTCTTGGATGATGACGTTCCAAAAATAGTTTTATACAATGATTTTATCATTTAATACCCACAAATGCACGTAAATATGTACCTATAAAAAAAAGAATCATTCTAAGGAATAGACTTCCTTAGAATGATTCGAATCCGGTTCAAATGTTTACAAACCCGGTATGACCGTATGAGTTTCTTTTAGTATTTGTTCAACTTCTTGTTTAATATCTGGGTTCGTGCGAATAAACTCTTTCAGCTGCTTTAAGTTGGCAGCCTTCGAATTAGACGATGCCTGCTCCCCATGTTGATTTCCAGTGGATTGATTAGATATGGCAGCCCCGCTTGAACTGGGACGCACGCTTTCTTGGCTTTTATTGCCTTGGTTTGTGCTGTACGAATGGCTTGAGCGGCTTGAATTACTTGAACTACCGTTATAGTCTTTCATCATGTCTTTCGCAGTACTTGCCAGCTGGCCAATATCTGCGCCCTTCACCATTGAAGAGAATGACATAATGCCCTTACTGGAGAACATACGGTAGACAGCAATACCGACAATAGCTCCGTATATAAACGACGAAGTTCTCACAAATATTACCTCCTTCTATGATAAACTCATATGTAGTGTTCTCGGGTAAGTAACAACTCATGCGGCATAAAAACAGGAAAGTGAGATGGAATCATGGTTAAAAAGACAACTACGTTATTACTCGCGGCAAGTTTACTACTAAGCGCTTGCGGACAAAATCAAGAAGGGGCTAATCCAGCTCCGGAAACAGGCTCTCAGACTGAGACACCCACAAATGGAGACCAAAGCGTCAAAGACCCCAATCAGGAAGAAGTCACTCCGGACGCCAATAACTCAACAAATAGTAACGGTTCATCTGACTCTTCAAATGACAAAGAAGATACAAGTAAAGAAGATACAAAGGAAAAACAACCATCCAAACAAACTCCTGTTCAGCCACAGTATCACATGAACAAAGTGTTTAATATTGTACCTAATGATAAAGCTACTGAAGAAAAGGTCGTGTTGCTAACATTCGACGACGGACCTAAAGATGAAAAGATGATTAATAGTTTGATCGATACACTGGAAAAGCATGAAGCTAAAGCCATCTTTTTTGTGAATGGATATCGCGTTAAACAAAACCCGGATTTATTAAAATTAATTCATGAGCGTGGACAGATTATTGGAAATCATAGCTGGGACCATATCGATCTCAAGAAAGAAAGTCAAGTAGAAGCCAAAAAACAAATTGAAGATGTCCAGAAGATTGTTATGGATACAATCGGAGAAAAGCCTAAGTTCTTCAGACCTCCCTTCGGTTCCGCCGGAGATCATGTTAAGCAAATCGCCAATGATAATAATCTGTTGTTCATGACATGGTCTAATGGTTCATTAGATTGGGAAAGTAAAAGTAAAAACAACCCTGAAGCCGTAATCAACAACGTCATGGATCAACTTCATCCGGGTAGTAATATCCTCATGCATGAGCTTCCATGGACAGTCGAAGCTTTAGACAAACTTTTAACCAAACTTGAGAAAAAAGGTTATCAATTTGTGGATCCGCAGAATATTGAGCTAAAGATGAGATAAATTAATCGCTGCTTACATAACAGGTATTGCTGGGCATTAATATGATGCAAAAAAGCCTTGACCCTCCTCCGCATATGCGGATTGGATCAAGGTTTTTTTCGAAGCGTGATAAGGTGTAGTTCAGATGGAGAGCCTAAACGTAAAGGAATATGAGAAGTACCAAATCCTCGGCTAATAAGCAGCGGTACCGCGGCAGAAGATTTTTGAATTAAATTGTACCAACCTGCACTATATTTCTTATAAAAACCTTCTAAGCGAACCGCTCCAAATAGAGGGAGAACAATTTGTCCTCCATGAGTGTGCCCAGCTAAGACGAGGTCTGCGGAAATATTCCACTTCCCCATCACCCAAATCGGATCATGAACTAACATGATGTGGTACTGATCTTTTTTGGCATGACCTTTAAAATTGCTATATGGATGTTTGCGTGTTGCAGGCTGCATAACACCGCTTAATGCGATGGAAAGCCCATTTTTCTCTAATCTAACCGTCTTGTCTTTAAGTAGCGTAAGTCCAAATTTATTAAATAAAGCTTCAAGCTTCTCTTTACCTGCATACAGATCATGATTACCTAAAACCCCGTAGACAGGTGCAATTCGGCTTAAAGACTCTAGATTTGAACTCACACGTTCCCAAGGGACACCCTTCTCCGTAATATCGCCACCAAGCAAGATGCAGTCCGGTTTAAGATTGAGTTCTAGTAACTTCTCATCTGTTAACTTACGACGATGAATATCAGTAATGAGTAGAATCTTATAGCCATCAAAGCATCCAGGGATCGACTGGGATTCAACAGTTTCATTTCTTACACGGTACCCTGTCGCTTCCATTCTCATCCATAGCAAAGTAGATAAAGCAAGAATCAGTAGGATTAAACTTATCCATAAGATCAAAGTATTTCCTCCAGGGGTGGTGCACCGATCAGTCCCCAAATGAGGAGACCGGCCATCAACAGGATAAAAATAATAATAAGTGAATTAACAAACCATTTGCTCATTCTAACCTTTTGTGATGGATGTGTGCTGCTTCTAGACGGTGCTGATTCCTCATCTAACTGAGCATCATTGTTCTCTCTTCTAGATCTTGATCTACGCAGCACATCATCCTCAGGGGCTCTATGCTGTGATCTTGAATCCAACCTTGAATTTAGATTTTCTTTGTTTTCTTTTGAACGAAAAACTGAATCCTTCGATGCAGCCTTATTATTTTTCCGGCCTTTATTTCGGCTCCGATGTCTATCCATTCTGCTAAGCTCGTTCATTATCTTCCTTCCTCCGAAAACGAATCATCATACCTGATATTAAATCAATGACAAAATGACAAATAATCGGTGCCCATAATGATCCAGACTCTATATAGATGTACCCAAGACCATAACTGCTCAAAAACACCCAACCCGTAGGAATCCAATGCCTCAAATAACGAACATGAATAACGGCAAACAATATACTCGTCCAATAAGGACCAAAAGCATGTTGAATAGCTCCTCGGAATAACAGTTCTTCACATACTGCTACGATGAATGCAATAAGAATGATATGCCATACGGGCCTTTTACTGAACAGCATTTCGTTGATTCCACCATCGTCCATGCTGCTCTCCGGTACAATGCGGGATAGAACAAAATCAATGGCTAACATTGTTAAAGCAAGACCTAACCCCCAAAGAATAAAATGGTTATTGGGTGGTAGAGTAAGCAATTGAATGGGATTCTGCTTCTGGAACAGAATCCAGATTAGGCCGATGATCAGTGTCAATCCTTGGGTTAAATATAGATTAATCAACAGCAGCCGGTCATTTAGTTGATGCGGCTCAATCTTCCTGATTTTGATTTTGAATTTTTTCATGTTAGCCTGCCTGTCTCTTTATTCTTTAAAAAAATAAAAGTTTATAAGTGAGCATTATGCAAAATGCTGAAGTGAAAATTATGATACTAACCTTAAGTCTATGGGCAGTCATAAAATAGGTGGGCATAAGCATCATAGCAAAAAAAATGCCCGTATTACAAGGCTAACGCCTTGATAAAGCACTGATCATAACTTTAGATACATCCCTAAATACCTATTGACATGATCGTAAAAGCCATGATACATTATGAAAAAATTAATCGACTAAAACCGATGATGGAAAAAAGACGCTTCTTACGTCTACAGAGAGCCGATGGTGGGTGCAAATCGGCGGCGAAAAGTGTGCTTGAGCGATCCTGAGATATTCCGCTGAATTTCAGTAGGCGTAATCGGATGATATCCGTTACCAATCAAGGCCTAGATAGGCCGTTTGAGGCTGCCTATATGGCAGTGAATAAGGGTGGTACCACGAATAACTCTCGTCCCTTACTACGGAAGTAGTATGCGGATCGGGGTTTTTTTTATATCCTATTCCCTTTGCTGCATTACCGCGTCGCTTAAGTTGGGTGTAACGGAATGTGCTTCAGCACAGTCCTTATTCTATATTAACTAGCAAACTATAATTAGAGAGTACTGAGGAGGAAGAGAAACCATGTTTAAAGTTTTGGTATCGGATCCGATTAGTGACTTGGGTATCCAGCAGCTTATGGATGCACCTGACGTACAAGTAGACAAAAAGACAGGTCTTACAGAAGATGAGCTTATTGCTATTATTGGTGAGTATGACGGACTTCTCGTAAGAAGTCAGACTCGTGTAACAGAAAATATTATGAATGCAGGTAAAAATCTTAAAGTTGTCGGCCGCGCTGGTGTTGGTGTAGATAACATCGACCTAGAAGCAGCTACTAAGCGCGGTATTGTTGTTATCAATGCTCCAGATGGTAATACAATCACAACGGCTGAACATACTTTTGCTATGATGATTGCATTAGCGCGCCATATTCCTCAAGCTTATGCGAAGACAGTATCTGGTACTTGGGATCGTAAATCCTTCCTAGGTGTAGAGCTGCGTAACAAGACTCTTGGCGTTATGGGGATGGGCCGCATTGGTAGCGAAGTTGCTAAGCGTGCAAAAGCATTCGGCATGAACATCCTTGCTTTCGACCCCTTCCTCACTGAGGAGCGTGCTGATAAACTTGAAGTAAAACTTGCTTCCGTAGACACGATTATCCGGAATGCAGATTTCATAACTGTGCATACACCACTCACTCCTGAAACTCGTCATATGATTGCAAAGCCGCAATTCGAAATCATGAAGCCTGGTATGCGTATCGTTAACTGCGCTCGCGGTGGAATCATCGACGAACAAGCACTCGTTGAAGCGATTGACGAAGGAATTGTAGCTGGAGCTGCATTTGACGTATTTGAACATGAACCACCACAAGAGGATCACCCTTTCCTGAAGCATCCAAAAGTTATTGTTACTCCTCATTTGGGCGCATCCACTGTGGAAGCTCAAGAAAATGTAGCGATCGATGTATCTGAACAGGTTCTCCACATTCTGCGGAATGAGCCGTTTAAGAATGCGGTTAACTTCCCTCTCGTGGCAGCTAATGTAATGAATAAACTTCAACCTTACTTCCCACTTGGTGAGAAACTTGGTAGTGCAGTAGCACAAATTACAGCCCATGCCGTAAACGAGATTCATGTTGATTACGCTGGCGATCTTGCGGAAGTGGATACACAAGCCCTGACTCGTTACATCGTAAAAGGAATCCTCGAGCGTCATCTTGGTAATGAAGTGAACATTGTTAATGCAATGCACCTTGCGAAGAGCCGTGATCTTCATGTGGTGGTTTCACAAACACCTAAGACAAAAGGCTTCACGAACCTCGTGACGGTTACATTGAAATCTCAAAACGGAAGCGAACGTCTGATTGCCGGAACACTACTTCACGGTTATGGCGAGCGAATTGTACGTCTGGACAAATTCCCAGTTGATATTGCACCGGAAGGACACCAGATCCTAATCTCCCATAACGATAAGCCAGGTATTATCGGACGCGTCGGAACCCTTCTGGGTGAGAACAATGTCAATATCGCATCCATGCAGGTGGGCCGTAAAGTTATCGGCGGTGAAGCGATCATGTTCCTAACTGTTGATAAGGACGTTCCAAAGGATGTTCTTGTTAAGCTTACGGGACTCACTGATCTGAACACAGCTCAAGAAATCGTACTTCCTTAATTCATATCATAAATAATGAAGCCTCCGAGTACCAAGTACTAGCAGCTGCTAGTGCCGAACTCGGGGGCTTTTGTTCCACGTAGAACAAGATTAATGTTTATCGTTCAACAAAAAACACCTTCTTCATCGAAGGTGTTTTTTGTATTTTGTAAATATTTGCTGTTATTTTACTCATTCCGCCGGTATGTAGAAGGTGAAATCAGTACCTTCACCAACAACACTATGAACGGAGATCGCACCTTTATGTGCTTCTACGATGTTTTTAACAATGGCAAGACCAATCCCCGTACCAACGGATTCGCCGCGTACACGGGCCTTGTCGGCTTTGTAAAAACGGTCAAACACAAACGGCAGATCCTCTGACGGAATGCCTACCCCCTGATCGGATATAACGATTTTAACGGCAGGTCCAAGTTGATTCTGAACACGATCCGCTGTAATTTCTATAACCTTTCCAGAAGGCGTATGTCTAAAAGCATTATCGAGCAAATTCGTCATCACTTGCTCTAACTTATCTTCATCTGCTGAAGCAAGTAAGAGATTCGAATTCAATTTCGTTAGTCGAAGGTCGATGTCCCGCTCTTTTGCCCGAACTGTGAACTTACGGTAAACCCGCTCACACAAATCTTCGGCGTCCACACTACGACACATGAGTTCAGAATGTCCCGCTTCCATTCTTGTTAGGTCCAGAAGGTCTTTGACTAATCTACCCATTCGAAGCGACTCTTCATGGATCACCTGTATAAGCTCCTCACTCTCTTCAGGAGACGCAGCCATTCCATCAAGAAGCGCTTCACTATAGCCTTGCATCATGGACAGCGGGGTACGTATTTCATGGGAGACGTTCGCGATAAAGTCTGTCCGCATCTTCTCTAGCTTCACTTGTTCCGTTATATTACGCAGAACTACAACGGCACCTCGAATAACATCATCCGAGTAGAGGGGGGCCATATGGGCCTCCCAGACCCCTTGTTTAACATGTAAGTCGGCACTCTGATCTTTACCTTCATGCATCGTTTTATAGAACAATGCACTTAGAGGTTCTGGCATCACATCAGCTGCCCAGCCCCCACCTTCTAAATCATCATCCCAATGTAACCCCTGCCATGTCTTCATCACATCTTGACCGGGGGGATTGGCTAGTACAACATCACCATTATTATCAAAAGTAATTACAGCATCGCTCATACTGCGTAGCACGCTAGCCAAATGCTCTTTCTCATGATTCAGACTTCGGATCGTTGTTTCGAGCTCCGCTGCCATATGATTGAAAGTATTAGCCAACTCACCAATCTCATCACTTGTAACGAGATCGAGTCGTGTTCCATATTTCCCTTTACGGATCGCATTCGCTGCTTGGATAAGTTTCTGCATCGGTTGTGTGATCTTTGTAAGAAGAAATAAACCAAAGAAAGTCGTCATCGAAAATCCGATAATCGACGCATAGGTAAATAACCGTTTAATATCTCCGGAATTCGTAAATACAGTATCGATATAAGGAAGCAGAAACAGGCCAAGTGTCAGTAGGACACATGCTACAAGGCAGGTTATCGTTATCCACAGCTTTCCGACAAGCGATCTCCAAAAGTTCACTTACTTAGGAACCTCCAGCTTGTAACCTACTCCCCATACGGTTGTAATCATAGCCGCTGCTTCGCCCGATACCTTGTTCAATTTCTCACGTAAACGTTTTACATGTGTATCTACAGTACGGAGATCACCAAAAAATTCATAGTTCCATACATCTTTCAGAAGTTCTTCTCTCGAGAAAACTTTATCCGGGGAAGATGCCAAATAATGCAACAGCTCATATTCCTTAGGTGTAAGACTAATTTCTTGTCCACCCGCAGTGACACGGTGAGCATCATGCTCAATAACAAGATGAGGAAATACAATGCTATTCGTTGGTGTAGTTTCCTTCGATAAATAAGCAGTCGCAGAAGAACGGCGAAGAATTGCTTTCACCCGATAAATAACTTCACGTGGGCTAAATGGCTTCACAACATAATCGTCAGCACCAACCTCAAAACCCTGTACTCGATTAATCTCCTCACCCTTTGCAGTCAGCATAAGGATCGGTGTTGATTTCACCTGACGCAAGCGCGAACACACCTCTACGCCATCAATTCCAGGCAACATAACATCAAGAAGAACCAGCCCATAATCTTCGGTCGTCGCCTTCCGAAGCGCTGTTTCTCCATCTTCTGCCTCATCGATTTCATATCCTTCTTTCTCCAGATACATTTTGAGTAGTCGCCTAATGCGTTCTTCATCATCTACCACGAGGATGCGATTTCCATGCTCTGTCATCGGTAACATCTCCTTCATTCTAGGGAAAATCAGAACGGCCCTCATCCATTTCGTTCGAGGACCCTTCTGATTTTTATCAAAATCTAATTTACTTGTATAACATTATCATATTATTCTGTTCCGGCATAGGAATGGAGACCTGCAATAATCAAATTCACGCCAACGAGTGTAAACATAACGACGATAAAGCCGATCACTGTAAGCCATGATGATTTCTTGCCCTGCCATCCTTTGGATAACCGTAGGTGAAGGTACACACTATAGAATAACCATGTAATGAGTGCCCAAACTTCTTTTGGATCCCAACCCCAGAAACGGCCCCATGCAATTTGTGCCCAGATCATAGCGAAGATGAGTGCACCTAGCGTAAAGATCGGAAAACCGATTGCAATTGCACGGTAACTGATTTCATCCAAGTCATCCGGGTCAAGTCGGTTGAGAGCGGGTTGAATCACTTTCGCTATAGGTCTACGTAACACAAGTCTAATTAATCCGTATAAGATCAAACCACTCACGAGAGACCATATAACGGTATTCAATTTACGTCCTGCATTGATACCATGCATCCAAGATGGTGCTTCAAAAAGTGGGGATTTCATTCCCAGAAAAGACTGCATTTCAACAGTTTCACTGTTATATGGTGCAACAAGTGGAGGCATATTATAATCCACTTTAACTATTTTACTAATTTCTGTTTTAGGGTCAACATTCGTCTGATTGAATTCAGCATGATACCCCGCAGCACGGAAACTGTAGACCGATACGATAAAACCAATTAATACGACAACAGCAAACATACATAATTCAAGCCATCTTTGTTCACGGCTAGACTGCTTGTCCTTATTATTGAAATCAACCGTTCTCAGCAAGTGCATAAACCCGGCTACAAAACCAATAGCAAAGAACGCATCACCTAGTGCAGCCATTGTTACATGAATTCCAAGCCAGTATGATTTCAAGGATGGAATAAGCGGTTGAACTTCTTGAGGAAACACCGCTGCATACGCCATGATTATAATGGCTAGTGGAAGTGCAAATAAACCAAGCATTGATTTTTTATAGAGAAAGAATAAGACCAGAAATGCAATCATGATAGCCATTGATAAGAACGTCATAAATTCATACATATTGCTGACAGGTACATGTCCAGAACCTGCCCAGCGTGTAAAGAAATAAACTAGATGACAGACTAAGCCGATAGCCGCCGTAACGAAAGCAATTTTACCCCATTTCGCTACATGAGCTTCAGGATTCGTCTTTCTAAAACGTTTACCCCACACCGCCAAACCATAAAAGCTAAACGATAAACAATAAAGTAAGAACGCAGCAATAAACACATCGCTACTAAAATCCACTAACGTCATGGCTTACTCCCCCTATTATTCTCCAGTGACTTCTCATCTACTTCGATGTTCATTTGCTTGAGTACAGCCGATATTTCCCGTCGCAATCCGAACCAATTCTTGTTCGTATGCGCTCCCAAAGTTAACATCTCATTATCGATCCGAAGCCAGATCCGGCGATGCTGGAAATAGAAGCCCATGATCAGACCAAGCATACCTATTGCGGCTCCGATCCATATGAAAGGCATAACCTTATCAACACGTATGTTCAAGTAGGTGGTTGATTTGGACAAATCGACATCTTCCATACTCGTCACATCCAGATTGAGAGGGACCGTGCCTCCAGCTAACTGTGCATTAAGTGCATCCTGCTGAAAACGTTCCTTGTCAATTTGTTTCGGGAAGTAAAAATACTGAACGCCAGTCTCTGGCAGATCAGGCCCAAAAATCTGGAATAAAAAGGCTGGTGCATTGGGACTTGAGGATAAATTAGCCGGTTGGCCTTGATCATTCAACCCAAAATCAGAGTACTTCTCTGTTAACTTGAGCGTATAATCTCCAACCTTATACTCCCGTTCTGGATCCCTTATGTTCAAGGTGAACTTGCCATATTCTTCACCGCTCTTCGCATTTACCAATACGGGTGAGACAGAGCGAATTACGGGATTCAGATCATAGTCGAACTGATACGCCATAAGTCCTTTGTAATTCATAGGATCATTCACTTGAATATTATGACGATCGACTTCGACTAACTTCGGCTCCTTCGTCAAATCATCACAATCTGCTTCACACATATACAGAATGGCTTTAGTTTCGAACAATTTAGGCAGCACTTTACCTTTGTTCTTAAATTCATTTGGCATATCATCTTCGGTATAAAACTCCACCCGAAAACCATCATTTTTCAAATAATAACTTGTATTCGGAATTTTCTTAATCTCACCTTCAGGGAAGCCGATATGCTTATCCATATGCATTCCGGGCAATCCTCTTGCAAGCACTGCAAGCAAAAATACGATAAGTCCAATGTGAAGCACATAGGGTCCCCAGCGACTAAATCGCTGTTTCTCAGCAAGCAGCGTACCACCATCAGTCCGAACTCGATAACCTTTTTTGCGTATAAGCGGGGTTATCTGCTCCACCCACTTCGCCCCATCTTCAGCAATCGATGTCTGATAGGTTACCTTCTGACGAGTTAGAAAGGACATATGTTTGGGAATCCGTTGTCTGCTTAGAGCTTTATAAAGCGGCAGAACCCGGTCTAAGCTACAAATAACTAGCGACGCACCGATCATAACGAGAAGAAGAACGAACCACCATGATGTGTATGTATGGGAAAGACCTAGTAAATAATATACATGTCCTAATTTCCCGTATTCTTGTTTGTAGTAAGTGGATGCATCAATGTTCAAAAAGGTGCTTTCCTGAGGGAAAATTGTCCCGAGCATCGAACCAACTAACGTCAGAATAATTAAGTAGATGGCTACTTTTACAGACGAAAAAAAGTTCCATATTCGGTCAATAAATCCTGGATTACTTTTCTGCGAACGACGAGCTATGCCATCATATCGCATTTCCAAAACGGTCTGAGATTCTGCGTCCTCGGTCAACGGTTTACCACAGGCTTCACATAATACCGTACCTGTAGGGTTTTGATGTCCGCACTCACATTTCGTGTTCGTTATTAAAGGTTGTGATCCTTGACTCATTTTGCATTCACCAACTGTTCAATTTGTTTGTCTAAGGTACTTAAATCTAGTTCTCCAATCTTGATGTGAACGATTTCGCCTTTAGACGACACAAAATAGGTTGCCGGCATTGCGCCAACTTTGTAAGCTCCTACCGCATCTCGATCCGGATCCATTAGGATTGGGAACTCCACGCCAGTCTGAGCAACAAAATTCTCGACGGTCATTTTATCTTCGCCGGCGTTAATGCCAATAACTTCGACTCCTTGACTCTTCCATTTTTCCCGCTGAGCTTGAAGAGCTGGCATCTCTCTCACGCATGGTGGACAGTAAGTACCCCAGAAGTTTATAACTTTGGCTTTACCTTCGTATTCCTTCATGGTATGTACCTTACCGTCCAATCCAAGCAATTGAAAGTCAGGGGCTTTATCGCCTTCTCTGGGGATCCCGTCATTGCCCATAACAACGGTTGCCACAGCATAAGCACCTAATAGAACAACAATTAACAGTATGATGATTTGAACTGTTTTTTTTGATTTGCCCATAAAAGAAGCAGCATCCTTTCTATGACATCCATCATATTGTTCGAAGGAGGTGTGAACATCCTATGAACAATTATAACGATATTTGCCATAAATGCTGCGTTCCAATTTGAATATTATGTGTCAGGTTTTAACGTTTTTTGCGCGGACTTCCTTCAGGCTTAGCTGATTTCGCCTGCTGCTTGAGTGTGTTAATTTCATCTGCAGTTAAATGACGGAACAAACCACGTTTCAAGTTCTGAAGTAACAAGTCTCCATAAGAAACACGTTTTAGGCGGGTAACTGGATGTGATATCGCTTCAAACATACGACGAACCTGACGGTTACGTCCTTCATGTATTGTAATCGCAATAACGGATTGCTTATTATCCGGATCAACATCCTTATACTCCACCTCTGCAGGCGAGGTCATACCGTCTTCCAGCATAATACCTTGACGTAGCTTGTCCAGCTCTGTTCCATGAGGAACACCTTTAACGGTTGCAAGATACGTCTTTGGTACATGAAACCTCGGGTGACTAAGCAGATTCGCAAATTCACCATCGTTCGTAAGCAACAAAAGACCTTCCGTATCATAGTCAAGCCGTCCGATCGGATATACGCGTTCTTTCACGCCTTTTAGATAATCCGACACGATTTTACGGCCTTCCGGATCGGAAGCACTCGTGATAACACCTTTTGGTTTGTTTAGCATAATGTAAACTTTTTTCTCATTCTTGATCGGTTTGCCTGCAACCGTGATCATATCTTGATCGGGATCCGCTTTTGTACCGAGCTCGGTTACGACCTCCCCGTTTACCTGCACCTTTCCTTGCAAAATCAATTCTTCGCACTTGCGACGGGAAGCTATCCCAGCCTGTGCCATAATTTTTTGTAATCTCTCCATGTTCGATAGGTCACCTCAAGTCTAATGATACCCACCTACAGGATAAATCACAAGCTCGTTCCATGGAAAATGTTCTCCCGGGCAAGTTTCAGAATGTGGAAATAAGTAAAGCGGGGAGATAGAGTAGCGTCTGGACAACTCTGAAATGATTTTACTAGCAGCAAAAAGCTGCATTTTCTGTTCCTTACTCATGGCATCATAGTCACGGTTGAAATTCCCTACAAGACATATGTGGATAAACTCCGATTCAAGTAATACAGGTGCAGCGGATACCGATCCATCTTTTTGAATCGTAAAATCTACGGTTTCCGGTTTCGTCTCCTTATCACATGCAGTATCATGGATCACAAAGCCTTCAAACACCATATCATCACCTCGAATTGATGTACCCTGAATGCAACAGTATATGCATGTGTCTTACTATGGATATGGTCATTTGTCCTACAAAAAATAAAAAAGCTCGTTTATCCGAAGACAAACAAGCATACAGCAATAGCCGCGATGAAACCAACTACATCTGAAAAAAGCCCCACCTTTAACGCATACCGACCATTCCGAATACCTACTGCTCCAAAATATACAGTCAATACGTAAAGTGTAGTGTCCGTACTTCCCTGAATGGTAGAAGCAATCCGGCCAATCATAGAATCAGGACCATAGGCACGTATCAGCTCGGTGGTATAAGCTAAAGAGCCAGTTCCCGTCAATGGCCTTAGAATCCCTAAGGGTAATACTTCACTCGGAACACCGAGCCATTGCAGGAAAGGAGCCGTCCACCCCACCATAAACTCCAATGCACCAGAAGCGCGAAAGACACTGATAGCGACCATCATGCCAACTAAATGAGGGATGATGGATATTGCCGTAGAAAATCCGTCTTTGGCTCCATCTACAAAAGACTCGTACACAGGCACTTTTTTGGTGTAGGCAAAAAGCGGAATAAAAGCGATTATGATCGGAATTGACCATGCGGATATCGTGTTAATCCACGTCAGCACCTATAACTCACCCTTCCCCGCTTACCGTGGTACTACTTAGCCCTTTACCTGCACCAGGTGGTTTGTTCTTACGTATTGTTCGTGCTCTATACCACCGGTCAGCTAGAATAGCAGCCATTGTTGCTACCGCAGTGGCTAAAAGCGTTGTACCTACAATCTCCGTCGGGCTAGCCGATTGAAAATTCATCCGAATCGCTATAAGTGTGGTAGGAATGATCGTAATGCTAGCCGTATTTAATGCAAGTAAAGTACACATCGCCGGTGTCGCTGTATCTTTATTTGGATTAAGTTTCTGA
Source organism: Paenibacillus sp. FW507-14B1B (assembly GCF_058781425.1). Lineage (NCBI taxonomy): Bacteria > Bacillati > Bacillota > Bacilli > Caryophanales > Paenibacillaceae > Paenibacillus > Paenibacillus sp. FW507-14B1B. The sequence goes on from NZ_JBYSWS010000001.1 coordinate 1,069,794, forward strand.
AGTTCCTGCATCGCTTTTATCCCCATTGGAGTGGCTGCATTTCCTAATCCGAACAGGTTAGCACTCATATTGGACAATATATATCCCATTGCTGGATGGTTCTTAGGTACATCTGGGAATAAAAATCGAACTACAGGCCCCATTAACTTAGCTACCTTAGCTAGCATGCCTGAATCTTCTGCAAGTCGCATCATTCCAAGCCAGAATACTAGTACACTGATCAGCCCAAACGAGACAGTCACACCAGTCTGGGCGCCATCAAATGCCGCTTTGGTCACGCTGTCGATATTTCCGCTCACAGCCGCGAATACAAAGCCAATCAGAATCATTCCCATCCAAATCACATTGATCATCTTTCTTCCCCCTGTTCTCCTCGCCCAAGGCTCTCTCCCAAAAGCTTATACGATTATTTAGCACCACCAAACATATGCCTTAATATATGCCCAGCTGACTGCCATAGGGTTTCATTGTCGGTTTGATGTGAGAACGTCGTCTTCTCGGGCTGATCCTGAAGGGTATCCTCCGGTAAACGACTTCCTTCTACAAACACCGGAACCTGTCCAATCTTTTTACCGTCAAGTGATATTTCTACAAAACCTCTAAGACCAAAACTCAAATCTGGATTTCTTGGTTTGTCTAGGACAAGCTTTTTATATACGCGTTCTTCTTCACCTTTTGCAAGGGCATATGAAAAACCTGTACCCGTTACAAGTGAGTAACCCTGCAGCTTTTGCCCTTTTGCGGCGATCTGATGGAGTGGGAAATTGTCAAATCCGTAGTCGAGCATATTGGAATGATCATTCCAGTCATTACCATCATTTAAAGTAACAGCTGCAATCTGCTGTCCATTTCTTGTAGCTGAGCTGACTAGACAGCGGAAAGCTTTTTTCGTATAGCCGGTTTTAACACCATCTGCGCCTTCATAGAAACGGAGCATTTTATTTTTGTTATCCCATTTGTAATCCCATTTCTCATTCGGATTCGGTGCCTTTTTAACCGGTGTCTTTACAATCTCCTTAAATGTTGGATTCTTCAACGCGTATGCTGTTAACTTGGCTAAATCGTTAGCCGATGAATAGTGTTCGTCATGATCTAATCCATGTGGATTCATGAAGTGAGAGTTACTTAGCCCAAGAGCTGCAGCTTTCTCATTCATCATGAGCACAAAGCCTTCCTCAGATCCCCCTACATGCTCAGCAATGGCTGAGGCCGCATCATTCCCTGAGCGAAGCATCAAACCATAGAGTAAGTTCTCCAGTGACATTTCTTCACCCAGCTTCAAGAACAAAGATGACCCTTCTTTGGCGAATGAGTTCTTGGTAACTTTGACTGAATCTTTCAAATCCCCTCGCTCAATGGCTACGATAGCTGTCATGATTTTGGTTAAACTTGCAATTCTCATACGTTCATCTCCACGCTTACTATAGAGCAACCGGCCTGATGTTACATCAATCAAAGCTGCCGCTTGTGCGTGGTTAGAAGGTCCGCCAGAAGGTTCATTTTGAGGCTCAGCTTGAACAGGTAACACTGAATTAAATACCATCAGAAAAGCGGTAATACATCCAATTAAGGTGAAGCGGTAATATCGATTCATGATTTTAGCCTCCGGTGATCTTAAAATCTTGTACAAGTATATGCGGAAAAGCTTGAGGGTATGTCCCTTCCGTTGTCAGAGTTCATTATTAGCTCATTAATAAGCAACCAACAGCAAAGTAAAGATCCCTTCCGGTAAACCGGAAGGGATCTCATAAGCAGATCAATGTGATGGCTGTGTTCCGTTTTGGCTTGAATTGGAAGCACCCGTTCCGCTTTGAAACATGGATTGAATTTGTTCAAGCAAGTAAGGTGTAGCATCGATCATACGTTCGAACAGATGTGTCTGATTATCAAGTGGAACGATATGAACGCCTTCTTTAGCAACGACAAGAAATGCGATTGGGCGAATGGAAACACCACCACCACTACCACCACCAAAAGGAAGTGAACGTGGATTGTTGTTTTGAGTATCCCCTGAACGTCCACCGCCATGATCGGCGTTATAATCGCTCCCCCCCGCTGCAAAGCCGAAAGCGACTTTACTGATCGGAAGAATGACGGTTCCATCCGGTGTATTTACAGGATCGCCGACAATGGTGTTAACATCCACCATCGCCTTAATATTTTCCATTGCGGTTTGCATTAACCCTTGAATGGGGTGATCTGACATGATGACTCCTCCTCTGCTGTTTATAAAAATAAGGGCATCCCTGCACTATGTTCAGTTTGCTCGGATGGTGCATGTAATATGTATGTCTTTTATCTTTCCTTAAGCCACACATATCCTGACCATATCATGCACGGAACAAGGTCCTCCTCCAAATCTTCATTCCACCTTTAATCGATACGATCCTAACCATTAACATTAGCCCTGCAAATATAGCTCTTGCACAGGTGATTCGAATAACAAAGCTTAGATCTGTAGAAACTTGGGGCGGTCCATTAAAGTCCGGATGCACTTGTAATTTCGGTGTATTCGTTAATTTTAAGTGAAAGGACAACAGACCTAGAATGGTATGTTTGATTCCCCAAACCATACCGGCTGCTACTGCTGATTCCGCTGCATTATCTAAGGCGAGCGATGTTGCCCAGTGTACTTCAGATAACCTAACAATGGAAAGTGTGTTGAGAAACCAGTTTTTGAGACCTTTCGTCGCTTGAACCAAGACTTGGTAATTACTGAAACTGAACTCTCTCTTATTCTCTGACTCCTCTTCCGGTTCGTCGATTCTTCCTTTCGATCGGTCAGATGAAAGTGATTTATCTGTATATCGCACACCCTTATCCGTCAGTTTAAAAGGTACTTCATACTGAACATTTATCATTCCGTACAACAATCGAATGTTTACCATCATCCTATATTCTTTGCTCCGAAGTATGATGTGTATTCGAAATGTAACGGTGGACGCCAAGACGAGAATCAGCAGAGTAACCAGTATAAGCACGACCAATATTAATAGAATAAGCCATATCCCCACACTGTAACCCCCAAAAACGTTGGTAAACAACTCTCTGGCTTAGTATGGCAAATAATCCGTAAAATGATTCGAAAAAGAATGGATAACAAAAAAGAAGCCTAGGGATCCCCCTTCGGCTTCTTCATCTCATTCTAATTCACATCGTCAAATGTTAGCTGTTTATTATCCAACTTATCAAATAGCATCTGTGTCTCTTCTTCCAAGCTATCCGCATCCGCTTCAAATTGTGAAGGCTCTGGAAGATCCTTAATATTTGCCAATCCGAAATAGTCCAAAAATGCTTTGGTCGTACCATACAGGATCGGTCTCCCGATCGCTTCTGCACGGCCAACTTCTTCAATGAGTCCCTTATTTGTTAACGTATGAATGGCTCGTTCAGCTTTTACACCGCGAATTTCCTCAATCTCGACGCGTGTAATTGGCTGCCTGTAAGCGACGATAGATAATGTCTCGAGCGCGGCTTGCGATAGAGACGAACGAGAAGGAGAATAGGCCAGCCTTTCAAAGTACGGCGCATGATCAGGCAAAGTTGCTAGTTTATAGCTACCTGCAATTTGAATAATTTGAATTCCCCGATGCTCCTCTTCACAGTTTCTCTTCATCTCGTTCAGAGCGTCCAATATGATGTCGGCCGGTTGCTCTGTAATTTCTGTCATCTGCTTTACCGACAATCCCTCCTCGCCAGATAAGAATAACAGTCCCTCAATAATCGATTTCAGCTTCGGAAAATCCATCAAACTTTACTTCCCCTCTCCACTCCATTACGATGTCATCAAATAACTTTTCTTGAAAACACCATATTTGTTTCATCTTCATTAACTCCAGAATCGCCAAAAAAGTAACGACAATTTCATGTCTTACCATCTCTTCATGCAGCAGCTTGGAGAACAATACTCTTCCGCCTGGGCCAGCGCTTTCCAGAGTATGTATCACCTGTCCAATCCGGTCTTTTACCGATATTTCATCCCTTTGTATGCGGGCATATGAAGTACGCTTGACCGCTTTGCTAAGCGCCTTTTGGAAGGCGGCAATTAGATCCGAAGTATGCAATCCCAGAACTGGATTCTCTTCCATCACAGGCATGAATGGCGTTAAGTCTTCAGGCTCCTTCGAATAGATGAGACTTCGCTCCCATTCACGTTCGTGAAGGTGCTCTGCGATCCCTTTATATTTCCGGTATTCAATCAATCGCTGAATGAGTTCCGCTCGTGGGTCAACATCATCTTCTTCATAATAGTCAAACTCGTCCATTTCAATAACCGGTGGTTTTGGCAGTAATAGTTTACTCTTAATCGAAAGCAGTGTGGCAGCCATAACTAAAAACTCGCTTGTAATCTCCAGCTCCAACTCCTGCATATTCTGTAGATAAGCCATGTACTGTTCGGTAATCTCACTGACGGGGATATCCTGGATGTCAATTTCCGCTTTATCTATAAGATGAAGCAATAGATCGAGCGGTCCTTCAAACGTCTCCAGCTTGTATAATACGGTCACGGTGAATCCTCCCGCCACAAAAAATAAAATGTAGTGCCCTGAAAAAAAGGGCACTACATTAAATAAGCACTATTTTAGCTGTTTCGTCAAGTTTGCCATCTCAATCGCTGCCATTGCGGAATCCCAACCCTTGTTGCCCGCTTTCGTCCCTGCCCGCTCAATCGCTTGCTCAATATTCTCTGTAGTCACAACTCCAAAAATGGTAGGTACACCCGATTTCAAGTTAATCGCAGATACTCCCTTAGCGACCTCATTACATACATAGTCATAATGTGTGGTAGATCCTCGAATCACAGTACCTAGTGTAATTATTGCATCGTATTTCCCGCTTTCCGCCATTTTTTGGGCAATCAACGGGATTTCAAAAGCTCCTGGTACCCAAGCCACATCTACCTCATCGTCCTGAACACCATGACGCTTCAGTGCATCAAGCGCTCCTCCTAATAGCTTACTTGTAATGAATTCATTAAAGCGCCCAACAACGACTCCATACTTCAAACCCTCGGATACAAGATTTCCTTCAAAATAATGTGCCATGCTAAATCATCAACCTTTCAAATTGGAATAGTAGTATTTAAAATTTCAGCATATGACCAAGTTTGGTTTGCTTCGTATGAAGATAACCCGAATTGTCTTTATTCTCCTGCATTTGTATCGGTACACGTTCTACAACCTCAAGACCATATCCCTCAAGTCCTTTAATCTTACGTGGATTATTGGTTAAGAGACGAATTTGACGAATACCTAGATCCTTCAGAATCTGTGCACCTATCCCATAATCCCGCAGATCTGCTGGAAAACCTAACTTCAAATTAGCATCAACTGTATCTAGTCCCTCTTCCTGAAGCTTATAGGCTTTCAATTTATTAATAAGTCCAATCCCTCGCCCCTCTTGTCTCATATATAAAAGAACGCCTTCTCCCGCTTCTTGAATCTGTCGAAGCGCTGCCTCGAACTGAGGACCGCAGTCACAACGATGCGAATGAAACACATCTCCCGTTAAACATTCGGAGTGGACGCGTACGAGAATAGGTTTATCACCATTGATCGAACCTTTAACAAGTGCAATATGCTCTTTGTTATCCACCTCATTGGTATAAGCGATCGCTTGAAACTCCCCAAAATCGGTAGGCATACGCACGGAAACCTCACGATTGACCAGCATTTCCTTTTCGTTACGATAATGAATTAGATCTTTAATACTAATCAACTTCAGGTCATTTTTTCTGGCGATTTGAACTAGATCAGGCAAACGTGCCATCGTACCATCTTCTTTAATGATCTCACAGATCACGCCTGCTGGATAAGAACCACATAATCTGGCCAGATCCACAGCTGCTTCGGTATGGCCAGCACGGCGGAGAACACCACCATCTTTCGCCACCAGTGGGAACATATGCCCTGGTCTTCGAAAATCTGTCGGCACGGCGTTCGGGTCCAATATCCCTTGAATGGTAAGTGCACGCTCAAAAGCGGATATACCCGTTGTCGTATCCTTGTGATCAACAGATACCGTAAAAGCTGTTCCGTGAGCATCTGTATTCTGAGTTACCATCGGTTTCAAATCTAATTCCAGTGCTCTCGCCTGTGTGATCGGCACACATACTAAGCCTCGACCTTCTGTAATCATGAAGTTGATGACTTCTGGTGTTGCTTTATCCGCCAGAGCAATAAAATCTCCTTCGTTTTCGCGGTCCTCATCATCAACAACGATAACAACTTTTCCAAGCATTAGGTCGTTAATCGCGTCTTCAACCCTGCTAAACTCGAATTGATCATCCATAGCTCATCCTCCTTCATTCTCATGGAGCCTACATTCTCCCTTATGCAAAACCATGCTCAGACAAGTATTCATGACTTATTCCACGATTTGATCTCTTATCATCTGTCTCTGGTGAACCATAATGTAAAAGATGGTCCACATACTTACCTAAAATGTCATTCTCTATGTTCACCGTATCACCAGCCAGCTTGAATGAAAGAACTGTTTCAGCAAGCGTATGTGGAATAATCGATACGGTAAAAGAAGTTTCATAAACCTTAACTATGGTGAGACTAATGCCATCTAAAGTGACCGAACCTTTAGGAATAATGTATTTAAACAAGTTTGTGTTCGAAGGAGCAATCTCGTAGACAACCGCGTTTTGGTCTCTCTGAACACTGCGGATCACTCCAGTGCCATCAACATGTCCTTGGACAATATGACCACCAAATCTTGCACTAGCAGCCATCGCCCGCTCCAGGTTGACTTTGCTCCCCCCCTTAAGCTCGTTTAGATTGGTACTTCGAAATGTTTCCGGCATCACATCTACGGTGAATTGCTTCTTATCTATGATCGACGTTGCCGTCAAACAAACGCCGTTTACAGCCACGCTATCCCCGAGCTTTAGGTCATCCATAATGAAAGATGCTGAGATGCTAAGAACCATAGCTTCACCTTTTCGACTAATCCGTCGAATCTCACCGATTTCTTCTACCAGTCCTGTGAACATATAACACCTCTTCTCCTTAGCTTGATTCAAATAGGAAATCGACTTAAAAGAATACGATTATGAATAGACCGGTATTCCACGAATACATAAATTATTGTCAAGTTGTTCAATCTCTAAGTCTGTCAAAGTTAACGCTTCACTCATTAGCTCCGCACCACTAAAGTTAAAACTTGAAGGGGCACCCATACTACCTACGATTTTCGGAGCCAGAAAGAGAACAATACAATCCACAAGCCTTTCCTTTAGCATAGACCCGTTTAGCGTGCCTCCCCCTTCCAAAAGAATGGATCCAATCTCTTTTTGACCTAACAAGGTCATTGCAAGCTGCAGGTCAACTTGAGGGCCATCACCGCAAGTAATAACTTCAATCCCCTTCTTCTCAAGCTCAATTCGCTTAATCTTATCCCCATGACTTGTCGTCAAAATAATGACCGAAGCGGCATGATCCTGTATCATCTTGCTGTCCAAAGGTATTCTTAGCCTAGAGTCAACCACAATCCGAATCGGATTCAGTCCATCTACAGTAAGCCTGGTCGTTAGGAGAGGATCATCAGCGATTACGGTCGATACTCCAACCATAATACCTTGATGGCGATGGCGAAGCGTATGCACTCTTGCTCTTGCCGCTTCATTAGAAATCCATTTGCTATCCCCCGCTTTTGTTGCGATCCTGCCATCTAGGGTACTAGCGGTTTTTAGTGTGATATAGGGTTTACCCGTAGTTATAAACTTTCTGAACGGTTCATTAAGCTTGTTAGCACGATTCTTTAGTACTCCTACATCGACTTGAATGCCAGCCTCTCTTAGCATCTGAACTCCTTTGCCAGAAACAAGTGGATTAGGATCCTCAGTTGCGATAACAACTCGTTTAACTCGCTCTGCAATCAATCTCTCACTACATGGTGGTGTCTTTCCATAATGACTACAAGGCTCGAGTGTAATATATACTGTGCTACCATGTGCTTTATTGCCAGCCATTTGCATTGCATGAATTTCCGCATGAGGTGTTCCTCTTTCAAGGTGGGAACCCATACCAACCAGCATGCCATCTTTCACTACGACAGAGCCGACAACCGGGTTGATTCCAGTCTGACCTTGTGCACGCTCAGCCAAATCAAGCGCTAATGACATATAAAATTCATCATCCATTATTTCTCTCAAGTAAAATCTCCCCTCCTCAAGATCTTACATTCCGCTTTAAATGCTGAGATCAGAATCGAACATGAAACCTCCTTGCGGATCGCTTCATTCGGCACAAAAAAGCCCTGCCTGGATGATTAAATCCAAACAGGGCTTAACTTAAATTGGGAGATTAAATATTGCAGACAGAAGCAAACAAGATATGCCGAATATTACCAAAGAAACAGAATCTGACTATAAGCCAAAAAAAGCTGGCTCTAATCAGCTGTAATCCTTTGTGAAAATATGCACGCACACCAAATAAACTTTACTTCTATCAGACCTACCACATAAAATGATATGTCTTCTCTCCTTCTCCCATCCAGACTATACTGTCGGTCCCGGATTTGCACCAGGTCCACCGTATATACTCAGCATTATCAAAATGCCTCTAGCGTATATCCGGGTCACGGACTAAGTACGTGACGAATAGCTTGTTTCGACTATCTCATCACGTCCATCACCGCCGGTAGGGAATTTCACCCTGCCCCGAAGGATCTTGCTGTATTAAGTTAATGGCATATTAACAAATAGAAAAACAAAAAGCAAGTGAATAATACACACTCACTTACGAATCGTTCTAATGTATACCATTTAAATCATTGATTTCATAATAAAAAACAACCTTCTCTCGTTATCAAGATAACGAGAGAAGGTTGTCCTATATTAAAGTATTACGCTTCGAATACTTTAACTTCTTTCATTTTGTCGCCTTGCTTCACATTGTTAATATGCTCCATACCGCTCGTTACTTTACCAAATACAGTATGAACGCCATCAAGGTGAGGCTGAGGACCATAACAGATAAAGAACTGACTTCCGCCAGTGTTAGGACCTGCATGAGCCATGGACAACACACCTACATCGTGCTTCGTTGTGTTTGTAGAAGTTTCACATTTGATCGTGTACCCAGGACCGCCAGTACCGTTGCCAGTAGGGCATCCGCCTTGAGCTACGAAGCCTGGAATTACACGGTGAAAGCTTAGTCCGTTATAAAAACCGCTATTCGCCAATTTCTCAAAGTTGGCAACAGTGTTCGGTGCTTCTTCAGGGAAAAAGTCGATTTCCACAATACCGCCGTTTTCTAATTCAATTGTACCTTTTTTCATTTTCTCTTCACTTCCTTAGTCGATTAATCGAAATGTCTGATATACAATCCATTACATTTCCATGTCTTGATTACGTTCCCATTGTATCTCATTTGCAACATCTCATGCAAACAAAGATAACAAGAAAAAAGGGTCTCAGCCTAATACCGAAGTATAGGTGCGACCCTTGCCCTAATATTAACCTTAGCTCAATACTGTCTGCTTATTCTGGATTCGCTGAGGAACAACATCATGTCTAACAATATCTTCTAGACTTTCACGACGAACAACCAAATCACTTACACCATCTTTAACAAACACAACCGCTGGTTTACGAATACGGTTATAGTTGCTAGCCATGGAATAGTTGTAAGCACCTGTACATGCAACTGCGAGCAAATCACCTGATTTCACCTTAGGCAACTCTACATCCCAGATCAACATATCGCCACTCTCACAACATTTACCTGCAATAGATACCTTCTCTTCATTCTGCTCATTCGCACGGTTAGCTAGAATGGCTTCATACTGGGACTCGTACAAGGCAGGACGTGGGTTATCGGTCATCCCGCCATCTACAGCAACATACTTACGCACACCAGGAATATCCTTACTAGTTCCCACGGTGTAAAGTGTTGTTCCTGCATCACCCACAATACTCCGACCTGGCTCAACCCAGATTTCTGGAAGTTCAGCGCTGATCCCTGCGAAATGAGTCTTCACAGAATCTGTAATGGCTTTAACATACTGGGATACTTGAAGAGGTGTATCTCCTTCGACATAACGGATACCAAATCCGCCTCCAAGATTCACAACACTAAATGTTACACCAAGTTCCTCTTTCACCGAACGTGCAAATTCTGCAACACGCTGCACGGCCATCTGGAAACCTTCAACCTCAAAAATCTGTGATCCAATGTGTGAATGCAATCCAAGAAGTTCAAGATTGGGTTGTGCTGCTGCTAACTTAACAGCTTCAAATGCAGAACCATTTCCAATATCGAATCCAAATTTAGAGTCCGTCTGACCCGTTGAAATGTATTCATGGGTATGTGCTTCTACCCCAGGGGTTACACGAAGCAAGATCTTCACTTGACGGCCTTTCTCAGCTGCTACAGCTTGAAGCAAATGGAGCTCTATCTCATTGTCCACAACGAAGCAACCAATGTTAGCATTCAATGCCATTTCGATTTCATCCAGGGTCTTGTTATTGCCATGAAAATGAATACGTTCAGCTGGGAAACCTGCTTCCAGTGCTGTATACAGCTCGCCATCAGACACGACATCAAGAGACATACCTTCTTCTTCAGCAAGACGACACATAGCCATGACACAAAAAGCTTTACTTGCATAAGCAACTTGATACTTAAGACCTGAGGCTTTAAAAGCATCGATGTATTCACGACAACGGGTTCTTACCGATTGCTCGTCTACAATATAAAGAGGGGTTCCATATTGAGCTTTAAGATCAGCTGTATCGCACCCACCAATTTCAAGATGTCCGAGATCATTAATTCTGCTAGTACCGTGTAAAAACATGCTCACAATTCCTCCGATCGATATTTAAAAAGTTTGATAATCGAATAATTGTTCACAGTATAGCAGACAACGAATCGTAATAAAATGGATTTTTCAACATAACCTTTGTGTTATTTATTATTGTTTTCGTTTAGGATTCATTTCAGGACCCATTTTACTGCTGTCACGAGTCTTGTTTAAAGCTGGGCGTCTTCTGGAATACAGTACTGGCTTACGGAATAATACTTCGCCCATAGCCTTTGCACTAAATGGTATGAACGGCCATAGATAGGACGAGTTATAGGATCTATGGGTGGTCAGTATCAAGATGAGCATCGTTGTACCGATCACTAGACCTTTGACTCCGAACAACGCGACTGCGATTAAGAGCACAAGTCGAACAACTCGGTTAGCAAGCCCCAGCTCATAACTTGGCGTTGCAAACATACCAATTGCCGCAACAGCCATATAAAGTACCACTTCGTTTACAAACAGCCCGGTCTTTACGGCTATATCCCCGATAAGGATAGCCGCAATCAAACCCATCGCAGAGGCTAGTGGCGTAGGTGTGTGGACAGCCGCCAGACGCATCAAGTCAACCCCAAATTCGACGATCAAGAATTGAGCGATGATCGGAATTTTTGCATTTTCCTGAGGACCAAGAATGTCTAAATACGGCGGTTTCAGTTCAGGATGTATAACCAGAAGCATCCACAACGGCAAAAGGAACATGGAAGCAAATATGCCCCCAAATCGAACCCAACGCAGATAGGTGCCCATAAAAGGCGTTTGCCGATTCTCCTCCGCATGCTGACACAAATCAAAAAACGTTGATGGCATAATCATCACACTTGGCGAGGTATCTACCATTACAACAATTCTTCCTTCAAGTAAGTGGGATGCAACAACGTCCGGCCGCTCCGAGTATCGTACAAGAGGATAAGGATGCCAGCCTTTATTTACGATTGCTTCTTCAAGCTGCTTATCTCCTAGAGGTAAACCTTCAAGATCAAGCTCTTGAATTTTATGCCTTACCGCCTCAACCTGTTCACGATCCGCAATGTCATCAATGAATAAGATACTGACATCCGTCTGAGTACGTCTTCCGACCTGCATGATTTCACTATGAAGCCCCGGGTCACGAACACGCCGCCGTACCAGGTTGATGTTGGTAAGCAATGTTTCAGTGAAACCATCTCTGGCTCCCCTTACGACCTTCTCCGTATCCGGTTCGTCCGGACTTCGAGAAGGATACACCCTTGTATCGAGCATAATGACCGATTGCTCGCCTTCAATGAAAAAGGCACTCATTCCGGTCATGACCTTACTAATTGCTTCACTCAGCTTTGAAGTAGACTCCACTTGTACATATGGAATGTACTTATTCTTGATGCTTGAAAAAGCATGATTTTCGATATCCTCAGGTGTTAAATAAGTTAACCGCTTTAGGATCTCTGTTCCTACCCCTGAGTTAATAAAGCCATTCATAAATAAAAGACCGGTCTCTTTTCCTCCGATGGTCATTTCTCTAAATACAATATCAAAGGAAACTCCAAGCCCCATGACTTCACCTAATATGGCTTTCAGATCCTTCATTCGTCCCGGAATTTCATCTGAACCTTGCCAATACAAAATAGACTCATAGGTACTGTCCGAAGTTTCACTGTCTCTTTTCTTAATCAAAGCTTCCTCATCCAACTTCTTTATCTCGGAAGGTGGAACGGCTGGTATATCTTCTACTTTATTTCCAGTAAGCTCCGTCTTATCATCCATCTACTTTACCCCCTTTAATTCTCGCTACCCTCGCTAGTCTACTGTCGATAAATAAACCAATCGAACAAAGAACCAGCGACCTTTCCAGCGACCATAGCCATCAACAAGCCAAACAGATATTGCGTCAGCTTAAGCCGCTTGGACAAAATCGGTAGAACGTTTAACACTTCAGTTAAAGCTGCTGCAAGCATTCCAATGAACACACCGCAGAACAAACCAATAAGTGTGCTTACTACAGGACCTAAGGATGTTTTCCACATCCAGAAATCAGCGATTGTCCCTATGAGGGAACCTGCAATCAGAGCGCCTTCATACCAGTGGACTTTGTCATAGGTCCAGGTCAACTGGGATAGCCTCGGAATAATATCGAGTACAATAATGAGCGCAATGACACCCCCACCTACGGCAATTCCACCAGCTATTCCGAGAAGGATGGAAATCATTTGCTGCACGATCGTAATCATGTTTTCCCCTTCGATTTCACATTCGATACCTGCGAAAGACTCTCTGCCACTTTCATCTTTCGATATTCTTCTGCGACAACGAATTGATCGAGATTTTCTTGATACAAATACATCTCAACCTCAAGTGGAGTGGGTTCCTCGTTCCATTTCTTTTTGAACAGGTGATTAAAAAATACGGTCATCCCAAAACCGAGCCCAAGTGAATAGGCAATCTGGAACAAATAGGGATGCTCATCCCTGTGCCCTGTGACCATCTCAACGATTCGAATTTGCACCTCCAGCATGTTGACATCGGCATGAAAGTTCATAATCGTTAAAGCTGATCCAAAGAACAACAGCAACCAAACAATCGGAAACCAAAAGCGGGACGGTTTAGCTGAGGGACCAACTAACTCCACTAAAGTATGGTGATTTCCCATTGGCTCAATCTGAACGTTCGGAATCAATTGACGGATCTTTGGAATGATCAGAATTAAATCCATCAGAAGCCGGTTACCATCCCCATCCTTTGGGTGAACAAGAGGTAGGCTACGCAATGGATCTTCCCATTCAGGATCACAAATAATAAAAGCAACATCTCCGAGTTTGACGGTCTGATCTCTGGGTAGGCGAATACGGCTCCTTAATTGCAGAAACACCGTCGGAGTGGGACTAACCTTCATCCGGAACACTCCTTTACTGCTAAATTACCGTTAGTATGGGAAATAAAAGCTCTCCTTACTCTTATTTACCTTTCCATATGCAGGGAGTAGTTATTACAATCTCTCTTTAGATCCGAATTCAAGCAATGCAAAAACGCCGTCCCTAAAGGGACGACGTTTTAGACGATTCGGTAAAGATTGTGCTACTGCGCAATCTGATTACGAATGCTTTGAAGTATTTTTTTCTCCAATCTGGAAACCTGAACCTGTGATATGCCGAGACGACTTGCTACCTCAGACTGGGTCTGGTCTCGATAATAACGTAAGTATACGATGAGTCGTTCACGTTCAGACAAGCCACCGATAGCTTCATTCAGAGCCAGCTTATCAAACCATCGTTCTTGTGACTCATCAGCTATCTGATCCATCAAAGTGATCGGATCTCCATCGTTCTCAAATACCGTTTCATGAATGGAAGTTGGAGGTTTATTCGCTTCTTGGGCAAATACCACTTCTTCGGGGGTTACTCCTAGCTGTTCAGCAACTTCCTTAATCGTTGGTAAACGGTCAAGCGTCTTGGATAGCTCGTCCCGTTTTTTCCTTACTTTGTTAGCCATTTCTTTCAAAGAACGGCTTACCTTAAGTGTTCCATCATCTCTTAAAAAACGCTGAATTTCCCCAATAATCATCGGTACGGCATACGTCGAGAACTTCACGTCATAACTGAGATCGAATTTGTCTACGGATTTCAGAAGACCGATACAACCGATCTGAAATAAATCCTCCGGCTCGTACCCCCGGTTCATGAACCGCTGCACAACCGACCAGACAAGACGAATATTACAGTTAACGAGCGTATCCCGGGCAACTGTGTCTCCGCTTTGGCTAAGTGCTATTAAACGTTTAACCTCCGCGTCGTCCAAATAAGTCTGCGAAGTCTTCTTCACATCGGCATCCATTTGTCCAACCCCTAATTATATAAAGCTTTCTTGGATTCGATCCTTTTTTTCATTTTGATCGATGTGCCGGTTCCCGGCTCACTAATGACATCAAATTCGTCCATAAAGTTCTCCATAATCGTAAATCCCATTCCGGAGCGTTCAAGCTCAGGCTTTGATGTGTAGAGCGGCTGTTTGGCCATTTCCAGATCCTCAATGCCGTGTCCATTGTCTTGAATGACAAGAGAAATCATATCACCGTCAATCTCAGCCTCAATCTTTACTACACCATCCGGATTACTATCATAACCATGAATAATGCAGTTAGTAACTGCTTCTGAGACAACAGTCTTCAAATCACTGAGTTCATCCATCGTCGGATCAAGCTGAGATATAAACGCAGCCACAGCCACTCGGGCAAAGGATTCGTTCTCCGATCTTGCGGCAAACTCCAGAGTCATGAAATTATGCTGCGTTTTCCCTTCACTCATGACACAACCTCCAAACCCGAGAGTGCAGTACCCTCGTTCTCATAAATGGGCATGATTTTAAACAACCCTGACATTTCTAACAAACGATACACAGGTGGGTTAACATCACATACAGCCATTTTCCCACCTTTTTGCTTGATGAACTTATACCGCCCGAGAATAACACCCAGCCCCGAACTGTCCATAAACTCAAGATCTTTAAGGCTGAGCACAAGATGCTCCGTCTGGCGACGCTGGATGGCTTCATCCAGCTGCATCCGGACGTGATCAGCCGTGTGATGATCCAGTTCCCCTGATAGTCTGACGATCAACACATGCCGCTGGTGCTCCATTTCAACATGCAGATTCATGTTTGCTCACTCTCCTCCCTACATGAACAAAGATTTCTACACCTGCGAAAGACATTCCTGCCCCCCGACAAAACTAGAAGAAAACTCCTATCAATCTACATGAAACAACTTTCCTGTCGTTCTTTTAAATAGTTTCCACCATCCTGCTTTCTTCACATCTGCAGGTGCTTTGAGATCAAATTCCTTCACCAGCAGATCTCCTTGATAAACGGACAGCTTACCTACGACCTGTCCAGCCGTTACAGGTGCCTTAATGCTCTTAGGAATGGTCACCTCATGACGTAAATCCGCCGTTTTTCCACCTTTTTTAACGAGAACACTGTAGTTCTCTTCGGCTTGAAGCTGCATTTGTGGCACAGTCCCTTTGGAGATCTGGATATTGCCTAACATTTCACCTTTTTTATAAATTGCATGCTTGCTGTATTGAGCAAAGCCGTAATCGAACATGCGAGAGATTTCATTGTTACGATTTTTCGTATCTGGGGCCCCAAGTACAACAGCTACCGTTCGAAGGCCGTCCCTAGTTGCCGTTGCAGAAAGACAGAATTTTGCTTCCGAAGTATAACCGGTCTTAAGTCCGTCTGCTCCAGGATAAAAGCGAACCAGCTTATTTGTATTTACCAACCAGAAGGGCTTCGGCGTCTCCTTACGTAGATAATCCTGATATGCTCCTGTATATTTCGTAATCTGTTCGTGCTTCAGCAGTTCACGGCTCATCAATGCAATGTCATGAGCTGTGCTGTAGTGGTTCTCAACCGGGAGTCCATTACAGTTAGCAAAATGAGTGTTCTTCATCCCAAGTTCGGCAGCTCTCTCATTCATCATCTTCACGAACTCTTCCTCAGAACCAGCCAGTTTCTCTGCCATGGCTACGGATGCATCGTTACCAGAGGCCATTGCGATGCCCTTGAGCATGTCATCGACCGTCATCTCTTCACCCGGTTCAAGGAATATTTGGGATCCTCCCATCGAAGCGGCACGATCACTAGTCCGCACCTTGTCCGTCATTTTCAGCCTGCCGTCCTCAATAGCCTCCATCGTAAGCAGCATCGTCATAATCTTCGTGATGCTGGCCGGAGGCAACTTATCATGGCTGTTTTTCTCATAAATGATAGTTCCGGTATCCGCATCCAGCAAAATTGCAGACCTAGCGCTTGGCGCAAGCTCACTATCAGATGCCCCGCTAGGTTTCTTCTCATCAGCATAGCCTGCTGACGCCAGTGAAAACACGATACTAAGTGATAGTATCCCGGCAATAAACGCCTTTTTCAACTCCGTCCCCTCCTGACAATCGTAATGACATATCCCGCTTCTCAATAAACGGGTCTGTTCCCATTGTTGTCAGGTTGGAAGTAAATTATTCCAGATTATAACGGATATCTCCTATACTTAATAAAAAAAAGAGATATTTAGATTAAGGCTTACCATTCTTCCAATATTCATATGCGTGTACTACATTTCCCGTATAAGAGGTAGATTCCTTCAGGATGTCTTGGAGCTTCGCAAGTTCACCCTCCATGTAAGCTGAACCTTCTTCATAAAACGTAATATGATTTCCTTCATGACTTTCTTTCATCTCCACAGAAATGATGAGTGGTTTATTCAATTCCTCTGCAAAAGCGATCTCTTCCTTTGTCACTTTAACAATCCCGTTGGAACCTTCCGCTGTATCTCTAAATGCCATGAGAGAGATGTGATCCATTTGATCAATCATCCATTTACTTAGAGACGTTTCGGTACCTGGAACGGTGTACTTATCGAGCCATACCGCCATATCCATACTTGCTTGCAGATTAGAATCTTTTTTAAGCTCTTGCACAAAAACCTCCATATTTGAGGTCCATTCTGAGATGACCCTTTGTGAATCCATTCTCCATTCTGGCAAAACATAAGGTTCAATATCCAAATGGATACCATGAAACCTTTCATTACCTTGAACCGATCTATTGTAGTCTTTCACATACTTTACAAGTCTTAACATCTTTGCACGATTCTCTTGAAGCGCCCATATCGGGTGTCCACCCATAGCATGAACTTCAACCCCTGATTCAGCTGCTTGCTTAACAAATGCACGGTACGCACTAAATGGTTGCTCTAAATCCAATCGAACATAAAGCCAATTTAAATTTTTCTCTTCGGCGAATTGGAGTATTTCTTCGCTGTTATTGATAACCTCTTTTGCTTCCCATATGTAAGTCCCTCTTACCATAGAATCACGTGCAACCGGATTAGCATCTGGGACACGTTCACCCGGATCTGGGTCAGGTTCAACAGGTGGAACCTCTTCCCCAGGGCCTGTATCTTCCCCATCCCCATTAGAGGGCATGTTCTGCCAGTGAAGTACATCATGCACTGCCAGACCTGCAAAAGAAGGGTGTGAACTCAGTGCCTCTGCTACATACTCAAGTGTCTGATCCATTCGTTCTTTGCCAGCTTCATAAAATGTTGTATGTTTCTCACCTGGCATTTCCATCGTATTTACACCAATAATAACTTGCTTTCCCAGACGATCTGCAAGTTCGAGTTCATGTTTCGATTGAGCAATGATTCCGTGATCGGTATCCGCTTGATTTCGATATGCAAGCACCGTTATATGGTCAAACGACCTGATCATCCACTCATTTAAATATTGTCCATCAGCCATTTGAATCGAATCAAACCAAAATGGGATATCGATCCCAAGCTCTAAATCTGACCCTGACACAATACTCAGGAAGACTTCAATGTTCTCCTTCCAAGATGAGATGATCTCTCCCTGCTCTGTTGCCCATCTGTTAAGGACATAAGGCTCTATATCAAGATGGATACCATCAAATCGCCCCTCAGATGATACACTAGCATTATAATCAACAACCCAGTTAGCAAGACCATACATATCCTCCTGATGTTCTCGTAAAGCCCAACGCGGGTCCCCCCCCAATGCGTGTACAGCCACTTGTGCATTATGAGCACGCTCAATAAATGTTTCGTATAGTTCCTTCGGTAACTTTCGATTGATTTGTAAATAAATCAGATTAATGCCTTCTTCACGAGCGAAATTAAGTATTTGTTCCCCACCATCCGATATTAATTCTGTTTGCCACAGCCATGTTGCCTTTTTCCCTGTCGATTCTCCATAAGCCGGAGACTGAAATCCTATTAAAAGCAAAGCAACCACAAACAACATTCCAGCATTCATTTTGTATGTTCTAGTAATCATAATCTCCCTCCATTCCCCAGTGAGGTTTTCGTATCCTCCTGTAGTAAACGGGGTTAATTATAGCATTGATAATCAAAAAAAAGATGAGCCCATATCCTTAAAGGACGGGCTCACTTGTATTTACAGATATTTGGGGTCTATCCAAAAGTACTACTCTTCATATGGTGATTATATCCATTTCTTATGAATAGAGAAATTATGGAAGTGCTTAGTGCCAACTGCTCAGGATAAAAGTTACGGAAAATGGCTGTCATATGGAGTAACCATTCTCTATTTGTTAATTTACATGTACTCGACTAGATACCCATTCAAATGAATCCAGTCATTTGTGGGTCTCACGGTCCACCAGCTCCTGCTGAGCAAGACGGATCATTTCACGGACCATGGAACCGCCGATTCTCCCACCGATCTGGCCTACTTCTTCTGTTGTCAGATCACCATTTGCACCGGGCTTTAGAGGTATTCCAAGTTCTTTGGCTACCTCATACTTTACATCATCAGGATGTCCTGGGTCCGTCACATAGCCCTCATGTTTCATAACTTCTGCTTTAAAGGCTCCCATCTGCTTAGCTGCCCCGGGCACCACATATCTTCTATTTCTTCTTGCCATTAGCTTCACTCCCAAGTTGTTTACAACTAGCATGCCCGGAAGTGACCTCATCCATCAATACCTCAATCGTGATCTTATGATCTTTACATACCTGGAATAATGGCCATCACAAGACCCAGGAACTTCTCCCGCACTTTCTCAGCCGTTTCCATCACCTCATCATGAGACAAAGGTTGGTCTAGTATACCTGCTGCCATATTACTAATGCAGGATATACCAAGCACTTCCAATCCCGAATGACGCGCAACGATGACTTCTGATACCGTGGACATTCCAACTGCATCTGCACCAATAGTACGCAGCATTACAATTTCAGCAGGCGTTTCATATGTAGGACCGAGTAAACCTGCGTACACACCTTGCTGAAGAGTGATGCCTTGGCTCTCTGCAGTATCCAAAGCCAGTTTGCGCAGCCGACGGCTATAAGCTTCTGACATATCCGGGAAACGTACACCTAGCGCCGGATCATTCGGTCCAATTAGAGGGTTTTGCCCCGTCATATTAAGGTGATCTGTGATGAGCATCAAGTCACCTGGTTCGAAATCTGTATTGACTCCACCTGCTGCATTCGTAACTAGCAGACTTTTGACACCAAGTTGTTTCATCACTCGCACTGGAAATGCAGTCAACTCCGGACCGTATCCTTCGTACATATGGAAGCGCCCTTTCATGAGAACAACAGGACGGCCCTTGATATTCCCAAGTAACAATTCTCCCTCATGACCTTCTACCGTTGAAACTGGAAAATGTGGAATATCCGTATATGGAATAGAAACGGCATCTTCCATGAGTTCAGCTAATACCCCAAGCCCAGAACCTAGAATAAGTCCAACCTCTGGCTTCACACCGCCTTTTCCACGAATAAAAGCTGCTGCTTCTTCAATAATCCCCTGATTTAATGTACTCATTCAAGCACCTCTCCCAATTCATCATTATTTAAGTTGTGATAAAAAGCTTTTGCCGTATTCCGGCGGTTTCGACCCGAAATTGTCTGCAATGGTTGCACCAACATCTGAAAAGGTCGTCCGCACTCCTAGGCTTCCTGGGGCTTTAAGACCCGGACTATAAGCAAGTAAAGGCACAAACTCCCGAGTATGATCCGTGCCTTTATGTGTCGGATCATTACCATGGTCTGCTGAAATTATAAGCAAGTCGTTCTCATTCAATCGCTCCATGATATCCGGAAGTGCTTGATCAAAGACTTTTAATGCCTGTCCATATCCCATCGGATCACGCCGATGTCCATAGAGCGAATCAAACTCAACCAGATTTGCAAACAGCAAGCCTTTAAAATCTTGACTTAGTTCTGCAAGCGTTACTTCAATACCATGTTCATTACTTTTGGTCGGATACGATTTCGTAATGCCTTCTCCTGTAAATATATCATTCACCTTACCAATGGATATCACATCCAACCCATGATGCTCAAGTGCATTCATCACGCTTGGCTCTGGAGGTTTCACAGCGTAATCACGACGATTCGATGTGCGAATATACTTCCCAGGTTGTCCAATATAAGGACGGGCAATGACTCTCCCAACAGAGAATTCAGGCTGTAGCGTAAGCCGGCGCGCGATTTCACAAGCTGCGTAAAGCTCATCGAGTGGTATTACCTCTTCATGAGCTGCAATTTGAAACACGCTATCAGCAGAGGTATATACAATCCATGCTCCAGTCTTCTTCTGTTCTTCCCCAAGCTCTTCAATGATCTCTGTTCCAGAGGCGGGTTTATTCCCAATGACTCTACGTCCAGTCTGTTGTTCAAACTGAGCTATAAGTGCAGATGGAAAGCCTTGCGGATACGAATTAAAAGGTGAATTGATCCTCAGACCCATCAATTCCCAGTGGCCCGTCATCGTATCCTTACCTACGGACTGCTCTTGCATTTTACCATAATAAGCTAGTGGTGCGTCCATAGGAGCAACAGACGGTAAAGAAGTGATGTTACCTAGACCAAGCTTCTGAAGATTTGATAAAGTCAAATCAGGATTATGTTCCAAAATATGCCCAAGGGTATGAGCCCCAATATCTCCGAATTTTGCAGCATCCGGTGCTTCTCCGATCCCCACACTGTCAAGTACAATAAAACAGATTCGCTCGAAACGATGTTTGGTGTTGTCTGACATGTTGATCACTCCTTGATTATTGGTAGGAACTCATCTAGTTTTGATTCTAGGACTACCATTACGACGGAAACTTATATATTCATTAATTTCCTGCTCGTGGATGGTGAGATTCATATACTTCTTTCATACTTTTCCTCGGCGTCTGGTACATCTGTGTTGTAGAAATGTCAGAGTGTCCAAGCATTTCTTGTACGGAACGAAGATCCGCACCATTATCAAGCATGTGGATAGCAAAGGAATGTCGAAGGGTATGCGGTGTAATATCTTCTGTAATCCCTGCTTCTCTACCATATTTCTTAATGATCTTCCAAAAACCTTGACGGGTTAGCGTAGTTCCTAATGAATTCAGAAATAGTCCCTCTTCTTCTTCATCTTTCTTTAGTAGCTTCTGCCTCATCCCGTTTACATACCATTCCACACTTTGTGCAGCAAGTGGACTAATAGGCAAGATTCGCTCTCTACCCGAGCTTCCGGTGCATCGTACAAACTTCATGTCTGTATTCACATCATTTACACCCAGATTCACCAGTTCTGAGACACGAATACCTGCCGCATACAGCAGCTCCAGCATTGCTTTATCTCTAGCTCCTTGAGGAGTAGACCCATCTGGTGCATTCAACAACTTGTCTACTTGATCAATAGAAAGTCCTTTAGGAACCTTACGCTCCGGCTTCGGGGCTTCAAGATGAATTGAAGGATCTTGCACAATAATAGAACGACGCATCAAATATTGAAAAAAAGATCGTATGGAAACGGTGCATCGCATCATCGTGGACGGAGCTCTACCTCGTTGCCTCAGATTTCCAAGGTATAAACTAAGAAGCGTACGATTCACATCCGCCGCTTCAATCACACCACGCTGCTCGGCAAACTCGATCAACAACGCGATATCTTTGCGATAAGACTCTGTAGTACTGCGTGACAACCCTCTCTCCTCCGTTAAGAAAGAGATATAATCGTCCAAATACTGCTTCATGAGATTTTCTGCTCCTTATCACTGCTTTTCCATCCTCAGCAGACATTTATTCACCATACCAATAGTATAAGCGAAGTCTGTCTCGAGGTGTTACCCAAGTGTCCATTGAATTTTCAGGTTGAAAAGCCTTTACAGCATGCCCCACTGGCACTCGATATGGATCATGCGGCATCACCCATTCATTAACGAGAGCAAGAGTATAGTAAAAAAACAATGTCAGAACACTAAACATAAGGATAAACCTTATAAAAGCTCCAACTCTTCTTATAGAAATAATCATAAGCAAGGCGCCTCTCTTTCATGAGATAACTTGAAAAAGTTCTGTCACCCAAGCCTATGAGCTTATTCCATGTATTATGACGCCCGTGAAAAAGCTGATCACATGAATTAACTCTGAAAATGTATAAATGTTATATAGCTGCTGTATAGAAACAGTAAACCAATCCTATGTAACTGAACCTTCAAAGTTGAAAAAACCCTCCCGGAGACTTGTATCTCCGTAAGAGGGCTACCTGCGTAATCAAACACAGATTATTGCTATTGCTTTAAGTTTCGTTATTATCTTGCTTTCCCTTTTCTTTGCACCGATAACAGATGCCATGGAAATCAAGACGATGGTCATGAACCGTGAAATTAAATTCCCTCTCAAGCCGCTCTTCGAGTGGTCCGAGCCAGTCTTCACGTATCTCATCCATGCTTCCGCATTGGGTACATATTAAGTGATGATGATGGTGCTTAGACGTATCTGTCCGCAAATCATAACGGGCAACGCCGTCGCCGAAGTTAATCTTCTCCACCACATGCAGCTCGCTCAGAAGCTCGAGGGTACGGTATACGGTTGCCAGACCGATCTCGGGAGCTTTTTCTTTAACGAGCATAAAAACATCCTCTGCGCTGAGATGATCATCCTCATTCTCTAACAATACGCTGACGGTGGCTTCCCTTTGGGGCGTTAATTTATAGCCTTGGGATTGTAACTGCTGTTTGATTTTGTCGATCCGTGCTTCCATCGTTTCCCTCCCCCTTGGAAATCACTGCACGTAATTGTTCACTTCTTTCATTATAGGGGGACTTTGCAAACAAAGTCAAACGGTTTTGCTACATCCTACAAGCCGCTTGCAGGAAGTAACATAGGCGCTACCCAACGCATCATACTTGGAGTAATCCATGTTTCAAATGAAGAAATGCCCAACATGAGCATAACCATGACAAAAGTTAATCCGACATAGGATACAAATGGTTTTGTCACACTTCCCGCACGCTGTGCTAGAAGTCGATTTCGGATGATATATAAAGAAAAGGTTATTGCTGCTACACTACTCATCATTAATACGGGAATGATAAGCATATTCTGTGGTGCAATTGAAACTAAAGCAAACAGCAATCCTTTCCAAGAATATTGACCTACAAGGTACCCTACTGTAAAACCAACCAATACCCCTTTGAGAAAATCCAGAATTAGTATTCCCGGAAGACCGATGACAGATAACCCCAAAATCCAGATTAAACCGATCCATTTCAGGTGAAGTGCTGCGATACTACCAAAAGAAGGTGCGCTTTGGCCTTCAGCCCCTTCATGCATTGTCAGAAAAAAATGATCTAAATAGCTGGCAAGATCCTGTTGCTGCTCTAGTGACAATGCATTAACCATTAAAGCTCCAAAAAGAACTCCAACTAAAAAAAGAACGGCAACAAAAACATATAGTGGCATCTGTTCCTTAAAACTTTGCCTTAATGAATGCATGAAATAGAGTCTCCTTTCCTGTCCCTATTTCTACACTATGTGAGTTTGATACCGTCTATGACTATCGAATAGATTTCATAGTTTTCGAATCCCGAACAACTTTTCCATAGCTTCCTCCGCCTCCAGATGAAAGTTCGAGGATTCCATTTCTCGCCTCAACAATACGATTAGCAATTCCCTCACCCACAACGGAAGCAAGATCAGCAGCAGATGTTCGATGTAGAATTGCCATTTCTGTACCGAACGCAGCAAGTAACTTGGACATCACTGCTTTACCTAGACCCGGAATAAACTCTAGCGGTACCTGGTAGTGGTAAGAAGGCCGGTGAGGAGGATAGTAAGGCTCTTCTCTATCTGCAATAGACATGATCCGGTCGAAGACCCCTTGTACCGTCTTTAAACTTCCACAGAGCGGACATCTATCCTTCGAAGATACAATCATCACTTCATCCAAAATGCTATTACAGTTTGAACAGTACGTTCGGTGGTATTTTCCAAGACGCGGGTTAAGTCCATAGTTCGCTGCAATATACCTTCCATCCTGGCGTGCAAGTGCTTTTCTAAACTCATCAAAAGAGGGGGAAGCCATCTGGATCGAATTGTATTCCCGCCCGATTTTACCAAGAGAGTGAGCGTCTGAGTTCGTTAGAAACGAATAGTTATCCATCTCAGAAATATAACCTGCCATGCTTGAATCGGCACTAAGTCCAAGCTCGATAGCAGCAATCCCATTTAAATCGAAGACCTCAGACATTCGATCTGCCATACTGCCATAAAGACCTTTGTGTGGGGTGAATACGTGTGCTGGAATGAGAATACCATCCCGTACCAATATTTCCTGTTGTAACTCTCTTGGCTCCACGTATATTCGCTGGGAGCTAAGTTGGACATTTTTCATGTAACGTGACATCCACTTCGTGAAATCTTGAATGGTATCCAAGTCTCTGAAGAATGCCAATACATGAGCTGCCCCTTTCCCTGTACCCCTAATCTCTATTTCACTGCCCAGCAAAATAACCGTATTCTGATAAGCGATTCCTCCGCCACCAAGTTCCTTCATTAAACCCTCATCAAGACATGCACGTATATCATCTTGTACCGATGGAGAATGGCAATCTATAATTCCAATCATTTCTATTCCCTTGCGTTCTGCTGCTTCCTTAGCTATGTTCTCAAAGGTCAAGTTTTTGCTCCCGCTGATCTTTACAGCTTGGCCGCTTTCTGTCCGTCCGATATGAATGTGCATATCACAGTAATACTCTCGCAAGTCCGCGGTTACTTCCTGATGAGACGTATTATCCATATTAGATAACTCCTGTAAGCTTGTACATATTCCACGCATAAACAGCCATGATTGTCTTCGCATCACTGATGCGTTCTTCTTTTATAAGTTGATATGCTTCTTCCAACGTGATTTCTGACATTTCAAGAAATTCATCCTCATCCGGATTCATCTCCCCTAACTCCAAATCCTCGGCCAAGTAGAGGTGGATGATCTCATCTGCAAACCCAGGCGAAGTATAGAAAGAATGTAGTTTTCGAATCTTACCACAAGTATATCCCGTTTCTTCCTGCAGCTCACGTTTAGCAGCTTCCAGAGGATCTTCCCCACGTTCTAATTTCCCAGCAGGAATCTCCACTTCACAACGCCCTAAAGGTTGTCTGTACTGATCCACGACCAGCATTTTATCACCGTGCAGCGCAAGAACTGCTACAGCTCCCGGATGCCGAACCACTTCTCTTGTTGCTTGGTTGCCATCAGGAAGTGTCACTGTATCAACTTGTAAAGAGATAATCTTCCCTTCAAAAATCTGCTCTGTAGATACCGTTGTCTCTTCTAAAGATTTATTAATTGAATGGAGCTCTTTATTCCCAAGATCACTCATATTATGGCCTCCTTTGTTTAAAAACGGCATGTCTGTCCATGCTAGTGCATAAGGTGTATTATATCAAACTTCATGTGAGAGAAGGTATGTGACAATGAAAAGCTATCAAGGTACAAAATCCATACATATGGTTGGACAAGCTTGGCAGATTAAAGTCATGTTGAAACAATGGCAAAAGCAGTGGGGGCCAGAAGTCACGATTGCTGAACTTCTTCAATCCAATAAATAATGCAAAAAACGAGCAACAAACTAGGTCTTTAGACTCAAAATTCGACTTTTTTCTATTTTTTTCGTATAAGAACCATGACTAATATGCCTGTTTATGTGTTCTATTATTGGGAGGTTTCGAAATGCGACATCTAATAAATAGAGAACCCGAACATCATACAGAACCACCATCAGAAGATTATGAGCTTGGGAAATGGCACGAGTCTCGTGGTCACTTTGAAGAAGCGTTGAAGTACTTCAAACAAGGAGCAATTAATGCCATCCAAGTAAATCCTTCATCACCAACCGAAAAGAACGGCTCCGCATTAAGTTGGATTGAATACGGGCGTCTAAGCGCCAGAATGAATAA
The DNA here is from genome assembly GCF_058781425.1 of Paenibacillus sp. FW507-14B1B. Lineage (NCBI taxonomy): Bacteria > Bacillati > Bacillota > Bacilli > Caryophanales > Paenibacillaceae > Paenibacillus > Paenibacillus sp. FW507-14B1B. The sequence goes on from NZ_JBYSWS010000001.1 coordinate 1,096,354, forward strand.
ATGCGATGAAGCCACAACTTCTTTTAGACAAGCACTATGCTTCGGTGTACCTTACACTTCTTCGTCATTAAGAGAATGGGCTATTATGCTCCACAAACAAGGGATCAATGATGAGGACATACTCACACGTCTCCTTGCTGAATTATCAACACATTCCATTCCACCTTCAGAGCTTGGGAATGCACTGACAGAAATCGGAGCCTACAAAGAGGCTGTACACTGCTTTAACATGGCCGAATACAATGACACTGAATCAGGCATCAAACATGCCCGCTGTCTGATTAACGATGGTCGTCTCAATGAAGCATTAACATTATTGACTCGTCTACAGTATGAGTGTACGATTCTTCATTGGCCCTCAGAAGGGGATCGCTGTTTTATTAACCATACTATTTTTCTGTGCAACTGGAGACTAAGTGGTACACTCCCCTATTTACCTCCATCTGATTCAGAACGCATTCAGATAGCCAAGGCTGCATTATCAGTAGGAATGGTAACAGAAGCAGATTATATGCTATCCATGGAAGGTGATCTCGAGAAACACAACCTCATCTGTATGTTATATACAGAAGGTTACATCGATCTCGTTGATTCACTTCTGAAGCAAATAGTTGAACTACCAAGGATTAACTCAACTTCATATAGTAATCAACTTCACTTTATCGCTGCTGAACGATTATATGATCAGAGGGAATATGATAAAGCTTCTGCGATATTTGAAAATTTACGATTATCTCAAGCCGAGCATACGAATGCGAGGTTTGGAGAAGCTGCCTGCTACTTACATTCAGCCCTCCTCTCCCTTTCATCACGAATGACTCGTATTGAAAGCACAAGAACAGTAAAAGAACAGTCATTGGAATACATGCATAGTATCAATGCTGCACTTCATATTGTTGAGAACACGAAGTGGCATACGAGCTGGACACCTGCCCAGAAGCGTAGAAAGTACGGTTTAGATCAATCATCCATACTTAACTAATATTCTCACTTCATTGACCCTATAAAAAGAACCTCTTAGATTTCGTTGGATAAACTGTACGTTTATTCCAATGTCCGTCCTAAGAGGTGCTTTTTTTGTTTATAAAGATCTATTAAAAGATTTACTAAAGATTTCGTACCGTAATGCTTGTTATTTTGAATCAACCTTAGCTGCTTCTTGGATAATGGCTACAACAACTTGAGCTGCTTTGACCAAATCTGAAGCTTTAATTCGCTCGTTTGTTGTATGAATTTCTTCATAGCCTACGGCAAGGTTTACCGTTGGAATACCTAAACCATTAAAAATATTAGCGTCGCTTCCTCCACCCGAAGGGAAGGTTCGGCTTGGCATACCTAAACCACCAATTGCCCGTTGTGCCAATTGAACAACTTCATCCTTCTCGTTGTAACTGAAAGCAGGATAGATGATCTCACTACGGAACTCACATTTTGCTCCAAAATCACGAACCGTAGTTTCCAGAGCTTCACGCATCTGATTAATCTGCTTCTCTACTTTTTCCTGTACAATACTTCTAGCTTCAGCATCAATCTGTACATAATCGCACACGATGTTTGTCGGGCCGCCACCTTGGAATTTTCCAATATTAGCCGTCGTTTCTTCGTCAATCCGACCTAAACTCATTTTCGCAATTGACTTAGCCGCGACTTGAATCGCACTGATTCCGTCTTCTGGATTCACTCCAGCATGGGCAGATTTGCCGTTAATGATCATCGTCACCTTGGCTTGAGTCGGCGCTGCTACAGCGATAGCCCCTACTTCCCCGTTCGAATCCAGTGCATATCCGAGATCTGCATCCAAGTGTTTAGGATCAAGTGCACGAGCACCTACAAGACCCGATTCTTCACCCGCAGTAATCACAAACTGGATCTTACCATGTGGGATATTATTCTCTTGAATGACACGTATTGCTTCTAGAAGGGCTGCAATCCCAGCTTTATCATCAGATCCTAGAATTGTCGTACCATCGCTACGAATCCATCCATCTTCACCAAGGATAGGCTTAATACCATTGCCTGGTGTAACAGTATCCATATGACATGTAAATAAAAGCTTAGCTGCTTCCTCAGCCTGTTCCGCATCCCAAGTAATAATCAAGTTGCCAGCCCCATGACCGGTCTTCTCCTTGGTATCGTCCTCGAATACGTTCAGTCCAAGACTAGCAAATTTCTCTTTCAACACAGCAGAAATCTGCTCTTCATGTCTAGTCTCGCTATCCACTTGAACCAATTCCATAAACTCATTTATAATACGGTCTTGTGAAATCATTGGACTTCCCTCTCCTTCTTAGATGAGTTACAATGTGCTTGTACGATTAATGTATAAAGGACTAAGTCCTTATGTACATCATTTAAACTTAAACCAAAGGAGTAACACAATGCAACGTAAAAAATGGTTTCGTATCGTTATTTATCTCATGCTCGCTGCTATGATCGGTTCCACTTTATTTATTGTCTTAGAGCCTTTACTCTTACGCTAAAACTTAACATATGGCCGAACTAGGCATCAGCTGCTTGCAGCTGTATCTCATAGGGAAAAACCCGGGTGAAATAGGGAATAATCCCCCGGGCAACTTCCTCTATTTGAAATTCCTTACCCGTACATTCCTCTAATGAAGTTACGCCATACTCTTGAATTCCACACGGAATAATGCCTGTAAACCCTTCCTTTTCGATACCGGCTTTTACATTCAGCGCAAATCCATGACTTGTTACGAATCCACGATGATGACGACATTTATTGAACTTCATACCAATCGCACATATTTTCTTATCCCCAACCCAAACCCCGGTATACTCCGGTTTGCGACCGGATTCAATGCCGAATTGGAGAAGATAATCAATAATGACCTGTTCCACATTTCTTAAGAACCCATGAAGATCCAGATTCTTACCACCATCCAGAAGGAGCAGTGGGTATCCTACCAATTGTCCAGGTCCATGATATGTAATATCTCCACCACGGTCAATTTCGAACAGGCCAATCCCCTTGGATTCTAACTGTTCGCGGCTGAGAAGGAGATGCTCTGGATGCCTCTGCGAGCCTATCGTATACGTTGGGGGATGCTGAAGGAGCATCAGACATTCATTACGCTCCCCCAGATCAATATTTTTCACCCGCTCTTTTTGTATATCCCAGGCTGTTCCATAATCAAGCAGTGGCGTATACGACACATCTAATGCTTTTATCATCTTACTACGCCTTCTTTCTTAGAATACCCTAAAAAGATCACTTTACTTAAGAATCCTTAGACGAGCGAGTGTATGCATTTCTTAGATGTTAGTCATTAATACAGCTTAGTATCAAGTGTGTATCCTTCCAAGTTATCCTTCACACGTTGCAAGAACCGACCACAAATGACCCCATCAAGAATTCTGTGATCCAATGAAAGACAAAGGTTAGCCATCGACCGAACCGCAATCATATCATTAATGACAACAGGTTTCTTCACAATGGATTCGAAAGTTAGAATAGCTGCTTGTGGATAATTAATGATTGGATACGACAAAATAGACCCGAATGAACCGGTATTATTCACAGTGAAGGTACCATCTTGTAAATCGTCAAACTTCAATTTACCTTCACGAGTTTTTCGAGCCAACTCATCAATTTCACGGGCTAAACCAGCAATGTTCTTCTGATCCGCTCGCTTAATTACCGGCGTAATGACCGAATCTTCGGTTCCAACGGCAAGAGAGATGTTAATGTCCCGTTTTACAACGATTTTGTCAACAGCCCAGAATGAATTGATGATCGGATAATCTTTGATTGCGTTCACTACCGCTTTTAACAGAAAAGCAAGATACGTTAGGTTTACACCTTCATTACGCTTGAACTCATCCTTCAATTTGTTCCGGATCAGCACAAGATTGGTCACATCAACCTCAATCATGGTCCACGCATGAGGAATTTCCGATACACTTTGACGCATATTGCGTGCAATCGTATTCCGAAGCGGAGTCACGTCAACAAAATAATCTGATCGACCATTTCCGGCTCCCTCTACTTCTATGGTAGGAATCTTCGGCATTTCTGTTAAATGGAGACCCGAGTGTCTAACATTCGGAATAGCCGTTCCTACAGGAGGACTTGGTTCAGCCTGAGGTGGACTTACCATTCCTATAAATGGCGAAGAAGATGATGTAGAGGACGCATTGTTTGATGTTGAAGGAACAGCAGTTGCTTCTGCTGCAGGTTTAGCTGTCCCTCCTTGCTCAATATACGAGAGAATATCTTTCCTAGTTATACGTCCACCCATCCCTGTTCCAACGACTTGGTTAAGATCAACTCCATGCTCCGCAGCAAGTGTTTGTACTGCAGGTGAATACCGACTGCGCATTGATTGATCCGTTGAAGGAGCCTGTTGACTGGACGTGGGCTCATGAACTACCTGAGCTGCCGTGTCAACAACTGTACCCCCTGAAGTAGAAGATATACGGCAGATGATTTCTCCTACAGCCACCGTCTGACCTTCCTCCGCTAAAATCTCTCCCATGAAGCCGTCCATCGTTGATGGTATTTCAGCGTTTACTTTATCGGTAATCACTTCACAAATAGGCTCATACTGCTCAATTTGATCTCCAGGTTGTTTTAACCATTTACCAATCGTAGCGGACACGAGTGATTCCGCCAGCTGCGGCATCGCCACATCGGTCATTTTCCCATTTTCAGACATGCTCACAACTCCTTGTATCTTAATAGAGCGCCAACTGACGCATTGATTCTTTCACTTTGTCCTTGTTCAGCATATAAAATTTCTCCATCGGAGGACTGATTGGCATCGCAGGCACATCCGGAGCACATAAACGCATGATAGGAGCATCCAAATCATACAAACAATGCTCTGATATAATTGCTGCTACCTCGGCTCCAATGCCGCCGGTTTTATTATCTTCGTGAACAATCATAACTTTTCCAGTCATGCGAGCTGCCTCAATGATCGCTTCCTGATCAAGTGGCTGCAGTGTTCTGAGATCTAGTACATGTGCAGTAATTCCTTCTTCTTTCTCAAGCTCTTCAGCAGCTTGGAGTACAAAATGCAGTGGCTGGCTATATCCTATAACGGTGATGTCTGCACCTTCTCTAAGCAAGTTCGCTTTACCAATAGGCACAATATAATCATCCTCAGGCACTTCACCTTTAATGAGCTTATAGCACTTCTTGTTCTCAAAAAACAGAACAGGATCTGGGTCACGCACAGCAGCCTTTAACAATCCTTTGGCATCATAGGCTGTAAACGGAGCCACGATCTTAAGACCTGGTGTACCAAAGAAGATCGATTCCGGGCACTGAGAGTGATACAACCCACCGAAAATCCCGCCACCAATAGGCGCGCGAACGACAATTGGACAGCTCCAATCATTATTGGAACGATAGCGGATTTTGGCTGCTTCGCTAATAATTTGATTGGTTGCAGGCAGCATGAAATCAGAATACTGCATCTCCGCAATAGGTTTCATTCCATACATCGCAGCTCCAATGGCAACACCAGCAATCGCTGACTCCGCAAGTGGGGTATCCATCACACGCATCTCACCAAACTGTTCGATAAGCCCTTTTGTTGTCGTGAACACGCCGCCCTTTACGCCAACGTCCTCCCCAAGAACAAATACAGATTCATCCCGCTCCATCTCTTCCTTCATCGCTAAACGAATCGCATCGATATATTCCATTTGAGCCATCTTATACTCCTCCTTCGTTCTCGGCGTACACATGACGAAGTGTATCCTCCGGCTTCGGGAAAGGAGCACGGTCAGCATATTCCGTCGCTTCTTTAATTTCTAGGTTCAGCTGAGCTAATAGATCCTGCTCTTTGTTATCATCCCACAAACCTAAGTCCGTCAAGTATTGTCTGAAACGAGCTACGCCGTCATTCTTCCAATTCTCCTCGACTTCTTCTTTCGTACGGTAAGCCAGATCATTATCAGAGGTCGAGTGTGGAGACAAACGATACATCATCGCTTCGATCAATGTCGGACCTTCGCCTCGCACTGCCCGTTCACGAGCTTCTTTAACAGCTGCGTACACTTCCAGTGCATCGTTACCATCTACACGGATTCCAGGGAAACCATATCCGAGTGCACGATCACTTACCTTACCACTAAGCTGTTTGTGAAGTGGAACGGAAATCGCGTACTGGTTGTTCTCGCACATAATAATGACAGGTAGCTTATTCACGCCAGCAAAATTACAGCCTTCATGAAAATCACCTTGATTACTCGAACCTTCTCCAAACGTAACAAAAGAAACAAAGTCCTTCTTCTGCATTTTTGCCGCTAAAGCAAATCCGACAGCATGAGGAACTTGAGTCGTTACAGGGCTTGAACCCGTTACAATACGAAGCTTCTTGCTTCCGAAGTGTCCTGGCATTTGACGGCCGCCACTATTCGGATCTTCTGCTTTTGCAAATGCAGAGAGCATAAGTTCCTTTAGCGTCATGCCCACAGTTAGTACGAACCCGTAGTCCCGATAATAAGGGAGAAAGTAATCTTTCTCCCGGTCCAGGGCATAAGCTGCCGCTACTTGGCATGTCTCTTGCCCAATTCCTGAAACGTGGAAATTAATTTTTCCTGCACGCTGCAAAAGCATGTTGCGCTCATCAAATTTTCGCGCCAGCACCATATATTTGTACATGTCCAGTACTTGACCGTCTGTCAATCCAAGCTGCTCATGCCTGTTTTTCTTGAGTATTGTTTCCCGCTCTTTCATGGAGATCCCTCCTTAATTCATCACACCAACCGTCCGTCGAATCATACCTTTCGTTCAAATACAGATCTAAAACCCCTTTTACGGATCTAGTATTAAAACCTGGTACTAAGACTTGGCTTAATGTTATTATAATCCCTTTTTCCCGAAAAAGAAATGAGGGATTGCTCATTATAGGTTCTCGCAGTTTAAATACCTGTTGCTTTTCCGTCTACAGCCAGACTAGCTTCACCTAATATTTCCGACAATGTTGGGTGTGCGTGAGCCATAGAACCAATCTCCCAAGGGGTTGCATCAAGTACCTGAGCAAGTGCGGCAGAACCGATGAGTTCAGTTACATGAGGCCCGATCATATGAACACCTAGTATGTCGTTCGTCGCTTTATCTGCAATTACTTTAACGAATCCATCACTCATACCGAATACAAGCGCCTTCCCATTTGCCGAGAACGGATACTTACCACTCTTAACCTCGTAGCCTTGAGCCAGCGCCTGCTTCTCCGTAAGGCCAACACTCGCAGCCTCCGGTCTAGTATAGACACAACGAGGTGTCCATTCTTTGCGATACGCCATTTCTTGTTCACCTGCAAGATGATGTACAGCAGCCAATCCTTCGTGACTCGCAGCGTGAGCGAGTTGAAGACCACCAATCACATCTCCGATCGCATAAATATGCGGTTCCGTTGTCTGCATAAACTTGTTAACAACGATCAGTCCACGGTCAACACGCACATCCGTATTCTCAAGTCCAATATTCTCAGCATTACCTATTCGGCCTATAGAAACCAACAATTTATCCGAATTCAGCTGGTGCTCCTGCCCTTCGTAATTAACACGAAGCGTAACTTGATTGTCCTTCACCTCATATGACTCTGTTAGGAGTTCTGCTCCCGTCATGATCTTAATACCTCGACCCGTAAGAAGTCTGTTCATTTCCTTGCCTATCTCTTCATCTTCAGCAGGAAGAATCTGTGAAGAAGATTCGATTATCGTAACATCCACACCAAAATCATGAAGCATGGACGCCCATTCCACACCGATTACGCCTCCACCAACAATAATGATCGAAGCTGGCAGCTCTTCCATAAGCAATGCATGATCACTAGTCATTACATACTTACCGTCCGGCTCTAACCCCGGCAAATGGCGAGGACGCGATCCTGTAGCAATAATAAGATGTGTAGAAACAATCGTTTCCATCTCACCATCCGCTAATTCTACAGCTACAGCACCACTCCGTGGAGAAAATATGGAAGGCCCGATTACACGTCCAACACCATGAATAACTTGTATTTTATTTTTACGCATCAAATACTGTACGCCTTGATGGAGTTTTTCCACAATATTATCTTTTCGCTTCTGAACCTTATCGAATGCCAAACGAACACCATCCGCCTCTATACCATAGCTCTCGCTTTCCTTCATATCTGCATATAGTTCTGCACTTCGCAGCAATGATTTACTTGGAATACAGCCACGGTGGAGACATGTTCCACCTAGTTTGTCCTGCTCTATAATAACTACGTTCTTTCCTAATTGAGCCGCTCGGATGGCAGCCACATAGCCGCCGGTACCGCCACCGAGAATCGCCACATCACATGTAATCGCCATAGTTGGCACCTCCGCATTATGTACTTCTTTTCTCTATTATTGTACTCTCTTTTTTATGTATTACAAATCGGATTCAGCTTCTTAAATAGACATCATCCGTGGAAAAAGGTATGATAAGTAGTAGATTTTTCATATTACAACAGAGGAAGGAACCCTGTATGAAAATTATGATCTCTCGATTCATTGCCATCATTATTTTGGTTATACCCGGCTTCTTGGCAATGATTGGTTTTTTAATGATGAAAGACGCCTTTTTCTCATATATCGCTGTGCATGGTGACGATCAAGTTACAAATCCTTCATTTGAATGGCTCCATTTCGGCGGTGGACTTCTTCTATTTGGAATTGGTATTAGCTTTTTGGGAGGATGGATTTTATTCCGCGACCGGAAGCGTAATTACGTAGGTCCTAGATTCAAGAAGAAACGTCCGGCTAAACCCGATACACCTGCGCAAACTTAATTTACTGGTATCACCATTCATAAACAAACACCGGGGGTCATAACCTCCGGTGTTTGTTTTCGCATAGATACATCACTCTGGCACTATATAGACCTTATAACTGCTATTCCATCAGAGCATCCTTCAATTTACTAGACATTCGAGCCTGCTTCGAGGAGGATTTCAGTGCCGCCTTCCGTAGGTTCACATTTTGACGGGTTATGATTTCGAGTTCCTCCAGCAACTGCTCGACGAGCTTTGCAGCTTCAAGACTTAATTGTCCTTCTTCCTGCAGTTTTCTTGCCTGATTCGTCAAATTTACGATGGTGTCATTCATGTTGATCTTCCTTTCTAATAAATCTGCTGTTATACACTACGAATTTATCATCTTCATATACCCTTTAATAAGTTCTGGCATCCATTCCTTCAAGCTCCAGAACGAAAATCCTGCAGCTTCTGCTAGGCTGTTATCCATTGTCCAATCTCCAGGAATGCCGAACGGTGACATATGATCCACTCCCGCTGAGCTCTGCAATGTGGAGGTTCTTCCCGTTTCCTGTAAGATGAGATCCATGATTTCACGTACTGAGATTTCTCCGTTAGAGCACGCATTAACAGGACCTTCGAACCGAACTTCCCCTGCCCACTGCATAAACTGCGCTGCTTCTTCCGCATGGATAAAGGAAATACGCGCATCAGGTGCAGGTAGGCCAATTGGTTCGCCTTTCAGCGCATGTTCGATATGGAATAACAGCCTCTTTGTATAATCATCAATCCCTAAAACGATTGGAAAACGTACGGCTGCCACATTCAGATCATGCCGACTGAAGAGTACTGCTTCTGCCTGACGTTTCCCTTCTTTATAACTGTACTCCCTTTGATCATTCGTAATGATCGGGTACCGATAAGGATCAAAATCCTGTTCCCTCAATGGATGATCTGCAAAATCATAAACCGATAGTGTAGACGTTAGTACATATTGACCTACTCGCCCAGCCAAAAGTTTAGCCGTATAATCCGCTTCTTCTGGAGTATAACAAATATTATCATATACGATATCAAAATCGCTACTTTGGACTGCCTTTTTCAAACTATCAAAGTCTTTACGATCAGCTGAAAGCCTTTTCACAGATTCACCAAACTCATCCTTACTGTTTCCCCTTGTTAATATGGTCACCTCAGCTCCGCTGCCAATCAGGTTCGCTACCAATCTTTTTCCGAAAAAACGGGTACCCCCAAGTACCAATACTTTCTTCATTGTCTTTTTCCCCCTGAAAGAAATGGTTAATTCATACGTCATACTCTGGCTTAAATGCCACCATATCTTCTTTTCTTCATTGATTATGTAATTCCCTGCCCATTCAAAAATGAGCATATTATAAAATAATACGTCACTTCTTTAATGAATCGATGACTACTCATCATCCACTAAAGAAGTGACGCATTGGTCACCTAATATTGAAGAAGACTCAATACTCCTAACCCTTTCAAGAAACCTTATGTTCGATTCTAAGCTTGTCAGCTACCATAGCAATAAATTCACTATTCGTCGGCTTAGACTTGGAAATATTGATTGTGTACCCAAACAAGTGACTGATACTGTCTATATTTCCACGTGTCCAAGCCACCTCGATCGCATGACGAATTGCACGCTCCACACGCGATGGAGTCGTTTTGAATTTTTCAGCAATTGCTGGATACAACGTCTTCGTAATCGCTCCCAAAATTTCGATGTTATTATAAACCATCGTAATGGCTTCACGTAAGTACTGATACCCTTTAATATGAGCAGGAACTCCAATTTCATGAATAATAGAAGTTATATTAGCATCCAGATTCTTGCCTTTGCCCATCGGAACAACATTTGATTTCATGGTACTAAATGAAGCACTTGCGGACATACTGTTAGGTGCCCCTACCAACTGACGAATACGGCTGGCGAGTACTTCCATATCAAATGGTTTCAAAATGTAATAAGAAGCACCTAACTGCACGGCACGCTGAGTAATGTTCTCCTGACCAAATGCTGTAAGCATAATAATCTTTGGCTGTGGAGATAAATTCATATCACGCAGGCGCTCAAGAACACCTAAGCCGTCTAAATGAGGCATAATAATGTCAAGAATTAACACATCAGGTACCTTCCCGGTTTCCTCAATCATACTTAGAACTTCCTCGCCATTGTAGGCAATCCCGGAAACCACCATATCAGGTTGGTCCGTAATATATTCTCCAAGCAGGTTAGTAAACTCACGGTTGTCGTCTGCCAATAAAACCTCAATTTTTTTGCAATTCGTGCTCCTCCTTTATCAAATCAATTGTTTTTGTTAAATTTCTTGTAAATAAAGTTTTCGACACAGTCATTTAAATTCCTTCTGTCGAAAATTATTTTTCTTTATTTTTTTTTAATCTTGATTTATAATGAATATTTTATTTCAAATTCATTAATATTTCGGCTTTTTGCGACAAAAAAATCTTAAGGCATTAACCTGCCTTAAGATTGTGTGATTTACTATGACTCGAAGGAAGCACTCCAGAATCCTGGAGCATCCATTCGATAAAGCATCCGTAGCCTGATTTCGGATCGTTCACAAATACATGAGTAACTGCCCCAATTAGCTTACCATTCTGAACAATTGGACTTCCACTCATCCCTTGCACAATACCACCGGTCTTCTTAATTAGTTCAGGATCCGTAATGCGAATTACCATTCCTTTTGTTGCGGGAGCATCCTGGTGTGATACATGAATGACTTCAACTTTAAAACGTTCAACTTCTTGTCCCTCAACCACAGTCAATATTTCTGCAGGCCCCGTCTTAACCTCATCAGCAAATGCAACCGGTATAGGTTCTGGATACAGACTATGAGTTGGTTTCTCATGCATTTTACCGAATATGCCAAAGTGTGTATTACGCTCTACATTACCGAGAATACGGCTATCTTTTAGGAAATGCGCTCGCTTTTCACCAGGCTCACCTTGTTCACTTCGTGAAATTGAAGTTACATTAGACTGTAAAATTTGTCCACTTCCTACTTCGATTGGCGTTTGTGTGTTCATGTCAGTGATAACATGTCCTAAAGCTCCATACACCTTCTGGTGCGGCGCATAAAAGGTTAAAGTACCCACACCAGCTGCTGAATCCCTAATGTACAAACCAAGACGCCAAGAACGATCTTCATCGTCGTAAGACGGTGTTAGTTTTGTTCTAAACTCCTTACCATTTCGCTTAAAAGTGATATCAAGAGGTCTTTTGCTAGTGCCAGCTTTTTCAACGATTTGAGCTACTTTAGTTACATCACTAAGTAACGTACCATCCATCTCGGTCAACAGATCTCCCAATTTTAGACCTGCGGCTTCTCCTGGTGAAGTCTTCGCTCCATTCGAATGCACAAGATGATGACCAACAACCAATATACCCGCTGACTTTACTTTAACACCAATCGTTTGGCCACCAGGGTATACTTTGAGCTCAGGCATGACTTTAACATGCACCGTCTTTAGGGGAATTGTACCGAATAATTTCAGGGTAACCTCGGCCTTACCACTTTGTTGAGGGTTCAACTGCAATGGACGGTTCAGAGAAATATTTAACGCTGACTCTGAGGAACCGTTCAATTGGAGCACATCAGGACGGTCTACAGAAGCGAGTGCCTGAACCGGCACAGCCAAGTTCAAATTCGCCTGTTGTCCAGTAAACAACCTCATTTCATTAGGTAACGCGGCTAAAGACTGTACAGGTTCAGCAGTTCCTACGAAACAAAGAAAGAAGGCAAGAATAAAACCGAGCAGTTTTTTCCTGAGGTTGGGGTTCAATGGCTGTCACGCTCCCTTTTTCTTCTTCCGCTTGACGAAAAGGTTGGTCGCCAATTGCGTACCTTTAAGTTAACCCTGCCCTCAGGCTTTTATAACTGTCAATCATTGACCCAATGCTGTTCTGGATGCTTTTTGCGCTTCCGCCAAATTGAGCATTTCCTGGGCATGATGCAGTGTTTTTTCTGTGATCTCGACACCACCGAGCATCCTTGCTAGTTCCTTTACACGTCCATCTTCATTTAAAGACTCAACTTGTGTCATTGTTCTTCCATCATACAGCTTCTTCTCAATTAAATACTGATGATCAGCCATACAAGCGACCTGTGGCAAGTGGGTTATTGAGAAGACTTGGCATGTCTTGGCCAGGATATACAGCTTTTCAGCAATCGATTGTGCCGCTCGTCCACTGACACCCGTATCAACCTCATCGAATATGAGAACTGGGATTTGGTCGTGACGAGCAAAGATACTCTTCATGGCAAGCATGATTCGCGAAAGTTCACCACCGGAAGCGATCTTTGCAAGCGGCCTTAATGGTTCTCCCGGATTGGGGGATATTAAAAATTCAGCAGTATCCAGACCCTGTCTGCTGAGACGGACACGTCTTCCTTCGTATTCATAACCGTTAGCGTCATCTTGAAGATCCAGCCGTACTTCAAGTGAAGTTCTCTCCATCTGGAGATCCTTCAGTTCCCGCTCCACTTGTCTCGCTAAATCATTGGCACATTGTTTTCTTATGGCGCTCAGATCTTTGGCAAGTATTAATAACCCTTCTAAGAGCTTATCTCTGCGATTTCTAAGCGCTTCAATATGCTCATCTTTATTCTCAAGCAGATCTGTCTCCTGTTCAATGCGTTTGTAGTATTCCAAAATCTGCTCTACATTATCCCCATATTTCCGGCGCAGTCCGGATATCATATTTAGACGCTGTTCTATTTCATCCAATCGATCTGGATTGAATTCAATCTGATCTCGGTAATCCCGCAATTGAAAAACTGCATCTTCCAGCTGGTAATAAGCCGATTGAAGCTGCTCTGCAAGGGGCTTCAACCCTTTCTCATCAAAACCAGATACATCATCGATTCGCGTTAAAGCGCGGCTAATTGATTCAAGTCCCTGAGATCCATATAGAAGCTCATATGCACTTCCCACAGAATCCATCATTTTCTCGCTATGAGAAAGCTTGTTTCTCTCTTCTGCAAGCACTTCGTCTTCCCCAGGTTTCAATTCTGCTGCAGCAATCTCCTCTAATTGAAAACGGTACATATCAAGCATCTGATATGCTTTTTGACTGGATTCAAGCAAGTCATTTAATTCCTTCTCTACCTTGATAAATTGACTATAATGGTCCTGATACTTTCGCTTAATCGGTCCAATCAATTGGTCACCATAAGTATCAAGAAGGCTGAGGTGCCTGTCCGAACGAAGTAAGCTCTGGTGTTCATGTTGCCCGTGTATGTTAATAAGCTGCTCACCAATTTCACGAAGCATGCTTAAATTAACCAATTGACCATTTATCCGTGAAGTGCTCTTCCCTTGAGATGTCAGTTCTCTTCGTATTAACAAATGTTCTTCTGGTGCACCTTCAATACCCAATCTCTCCAGTGTTCCCCACACGGGATGTGCACTTGGCAAATCAAACAAAGCTTCAATTTCTGACTTCTCGCAACCGTAACGAATCAAATCCGCTGACCCACGTCCACCTGCAACAAGTCCAAGTGCATCAATAATAATCGATTTACCCGCACCCGTCTCACCGGTGAGTACATGAAATCCAGGAAAAAAATGCACATCTACTGCCTCTACAACCGCCAGATTTCGAATCGATAACGTCACTAACATATGCAGCACCTCCGACTTAACTGTTCAATAACCGTAGGGTTATGAAATGAATCCCATAATCTGCGATACGACTTGCTCACTGTCACGATCTGTTCGACAGATCAATAAAATGGTATCATCTCCACAAATTGTACCCATGATATGAGACCACTCCATATTATCGAGTAACACAGCAACAGAGTTGGCTGTACCCGGTAGACACTTCATGACAACCAAATTTCCAGTCCGATCTATATGAACGAAATTGTCCACAAGTGCTCGTTTTAACTTTTGAACTGGATTATAGCGTTGATCCGTCGGCATGGAGTATTTGTAACGTCCATCATCCATCGGAACTTTGATAAGTAATAATTCTTTAATGTCTCTCGAAACAGTTGCCTGAGTCACTTGGAAGCCTTCTGATCTAAGTGCTTCAACTAATTCATCTTGTGTTTCAATTTCTCTATGGGTAATAATATCCCGAATTTTTATGTGTCGTTGTCCCTTCATTAAGAAGCCTCCCGAATTTATTAAGCTGATTTAATCGTCGTTTAAGGTCCATTCCTCGTCTGACCATTCCATGGTCACTCGCCGGACAGCATTTTCATTCAGGTCAATGTACAGTAATCCGGCACATTCCGGGTACATCACCATAAAAGGCATTAACCGGTCTCTGATACCACTTCCTGTAAAGTCCATTGGCAAACGGTCACGTGAAAGCTTGACCAAATACAAATCTCCATTGTCATCTGATACAACATAATCGATAAAAAGTCGGCTTTGTAACGTAAGTTCGTCTGAATCAAAGGTCAGGTTTATCTTTACCTTCCCCCCAATTACATCATATCCTTCACGTTCCATAAGCTCAATTGCAGGATGATCTTGAACACGTTCATTGATGGGCACACCCGGTAGTTGACTGATTCCTGGTGATATAAGCCAGCGATTAAGTCGCCATACAAGCAGTATAATGACAACAACCCCGATTAGAATCATGAGAAACCCATCATAACGCTCATTCATCCCTATTCACCTCGAACTTTGTATTCGAGATACAAGTAATAACTCCTTTTTTTCAGCAAAAGAAACCCATCATTTCGATGAGTTTCCCGTAAATGTATGAGCTGCCTGCTGTACAGTGCTGTCAATCCACTCGCCCAACTGATCCGGAACTTGTTGTGAATCCATCCCCGGTTCTTCCGATTGGACTAGTCTCTCCGGCATGACTTGCCAGTGAGCCAGAAATTCGATATTTCCTTCTCCTCCAGTTATGGGAGAGAAGGTTAAACCTTTTAGTTCAAAACCTAATTGATGCGCAAAAGTGAGTACTTGAGTAAGGACTTCCTTATGCACTTTAGGATCTCTTACAACCCCCGATTTACCCACTTTCTCACGGCCTGCTTCGAATTGTGGCTTAATAAGAGCAGCAACATCCGCAGGTCTATCGAGTAAAGCAAGCAGTGGTGGCAATATAATTCGCAAGGAGATGAATGATACATCAATACTTGCAAAATTAGGGCGAGGTCCGTTCAGGTCCTCAGGCGTTACATAACGGAAGTTCGTTCGCTCCATTACACAGACACGCTCATCGTTACGGAGAGACCAGTCTAGCTGGTTATAGCCAACATCAATGGCATAGACATAGTCAGCCCCGTGCTGTAGCGCACAATCTGTAAAACCACCAGTGGATGACCCAATATCGAGCATCGTTCGTCCCGTCATATCGATATCGAATGTTTTGAGAGCCTTCTCAAGCTTCAATCCACCTCGACCAACATAAGGGTGAACAGATCCCTTTACTCTAAGTTCGGTGGATCGTGGTATTTTCATACCTGCCTTCTCAATCCGCTCACTTCCAGAGTATACAAGGCCGGCCATAATGGCCGCCTTGGCTTTCTCACGACTTTCATAAAACCCCTGCTCCACAAGCAGGACATCAATGCGTTCTTTTTGTATTGAATCCATCTTGGTCTCCTGATCTGTCATTAGGACGAGAAACTTCTCTTACCTGCCGGAGCAGAACTGGATGAGATTAGCCCACGAATTTCAGCACATACCGCTTCTGTGGTCAAGCCTACCTCTGCTCGTTGTTCTTTGATGCTACCATGCTCAATGAAACGGTCTTCAATGCCCATTAAGGATACAACAGCCTCGTGCATGCCTTGAGCTGCAAAATATTCAAGTACCGCACTTCCAAGACTTCCTGCTTGACATGCCTCTTCAAGCACAATCATAGCTGTACCTGATGAAGCCAGTTCATTAAGCATATCTTCATCTAGCGGCTTCAGGAACCGTGCATTTACAATCTGAACTTGAATTCCTTCACGCTTAAGCATATCTGCTGCTTCTTCTGCAACCTGAACCATAGGACCCATCGCAAGAATCGCACATCCCTCTCCGGACCGGACCATCTCCCATTTTCCGATTGGGATAGGTAATAACTCTTGATCCATAGCAACACCCGTGACGTTGATACGCGGATATCGGTATGCAATTGGACCATCATTATATTCAAGCGCTGTCTTCATCATATGTCTCAATTCATTCTCATCTTTCGGCATCATCAACACAATATTGGGGATATGCCGCATAAATGCGATATCGTAAACGCCTTGATGCGTTTCTCCATCAGCACCGACAAATCCTGCTCGGTCAATCGCAAACATGACGTTAGCATTGTGACGACAAATATCATGTACTATCTGATCGTAAGCACGCTGCATAAAAGTAGAATAGACGGCAAATACCGGCTTCATTCCCTCCATGGCAAGCGCTGCGCACATGGTTGCAGCATGTTGTTCAGCAATTCCCACATCAATCATACGATCAGGGAATCTTTCACTAAACGGTATTAATCCAGATCCACTTGGCATTGCAGGCGTCACAGCGACAATACGTTCATCTTGCTCACCGAGTTCAATGAGTGTCTGGCCAAAAATCTCAGTATACATTGGATTGCCAACTGCCTTAAGTACCTGTCCCGATTCAATCTTATACGGTGAGATTCCGTGCCATTTATGGGAATCCGATTCCGCTGGACGGTAGCCCTTACCCTTCGTTGTCACGGCATGAATAAGTACGGGACCATCCACATTATCTGCTTGACGCAACGTGTCAATCAATTTATTCAAATCATGACCATCAACGGGTCCTAAATAAGTGAATCCTAGCTCTTCAAAAAGAATGCCAGGGACCATCATGTACTTCAAGCTATCCTTCATCTTCTCAGCTGTCTTAGCCAGTTTTCCACCAATGGCTGGAATTTTCTTAAGCAGACTTTCAACTTCGTCCTTAGCTCGTAGGTAGTGACGATCAGAACGGATTTTACTTAAGTAATTGTGCATTGCACCCACATTCGGAGCAATGGACATTTCGTTATCATTAAGAATAACAATAAGTTTCTTCTGTTCATGTCCGATATGGTTGAGTGCTTCAAAAGCCATTCCCCCGGTTAATGCACCATCACCAATCATGGCAATAACCCGATTATCCTCACCTTTCAAATCACGCGCTAAAGCCATGCCCATAGCCGCTGACAAGGATGTGCTACTATGCCCAGCTTCCCAGACATCATGCTCACTCTCGTTACGTTTTATAAACCCGCACAATCCTTTATACTTGCGTAATGTATCAAATTGATCCATACGTCCTGTTAATATTTTATGAACATAAGCTTGATGACCCACGTCGTATATCATTTTGTCCCGAGGACTATCGAAACAATAATGCAAGGCTAGCGTGAGTTCAACCACTCCCAAATTCGATGCGAGATGTCCACCAGTTACAGACAGCTTCTCAATTAAAAACTGCCGGATTTCTCCTGCAAGATCAGCTAATTCATCAACTGATAGATTTTTTAAATGTTCTGGTTGTTGTATGTTCGGAAGCAGCACGAAGAATCTCCCCGCTTTCCTTGTTTAGATTTGTCATTCATGTACAGCCCACCATTTCTTCTGAGCTTCATAGCTTTTATTTATCTTAGACATTATATCATAAAAAAACAGCCCACAAGTAATATCGGGATTAGTGATCCCGTGACATTAGAAAATCTGCAATTTCGATAAGCCGCTGAGGATCCGAGAATCCACCCTGCATAATAACGGCCTTTGCCTCAGCTGTCAGCCGTTCGACCTCCTGCTTAGAGGCCTCAAGACCGATGAAATAAGGATAGGTTACCTTTTGTTGTTTAACATCACTCTGTGTCTTCTTCCCGAGTTTGGCTTCATCTCCGGTTAGATCAAGGATATCATCCTGAATTTGAAACGCCAAACCGATGTGATGTCCATAGGTTCTAAGTGCGTCCAGTTGCGCATCCGTCACTCCAGCTACTCTTCCGCCAGCCATGAGAGAGAACATAATCAAATCACTTGTCTTGTGTAGATGGATATATTCCAACTGCTTAAGACTAGTCAATCCCTGTTCGCCTTCCATATCAGCAACTTGTCCACCAACCATACCACGTGGACCTGCATATTCGGCTAGATCTTCCACAATTGAAAGAACTCGTTCTGCTGGAATTCCATATTTACGGCTTGTCTGAACAACTTTATAAAAAGCATGTGTTAGTAGAGCGTCACCTGCCAATATTGCAGCTGCTTCACCGTACACTTTATGATTGGTTAGCTTACCACGTCGATAATCATCGTTATCCATGGCTGGAAGATCATCATGTACTAAAGAATACGTATGTACCATTTCAACAGCACACGCTACCGGTAATGCCGCCTCTCGCTTTCCACCACCAGCCTCACATGCTGCGATCACTAACAGTGGGCGCATTCTTTTTCCACCTGCCATTAAAGAATAGAGCATAGATTCCTTAAGATTAGACGGAACATCCCATTCCTCAGGCATCATTACAGACAATTCGGTTGAGATCAGGTCATTAATCTCATTCATATATTGATCAAGCGGGTATGTGTTATTCACTGGTATCACCCGTTTCTTCGAGCATATTTCCGAAAGGACGACGCTTTAATTCTCCGCCCTCTTCTACAATCATCTCGATTTTTTGTTCTACTTGCTCAAGCTTCTGACTACACATTTGAGATAGATGCATTCCTTTTTGAAAAAGATCGATCGCTTTCTCAAGAGGAACATCTCCATCTTCCAGTTGGCCTACGATCGTTTCGAGCTGAGCCAATGCTTCCTCAAAACTCATTTCCGTTTCATTCGCCACGATTGTCATCCTCCTTCATTCCCCACACTTGACACTGTAATCGCCCATCGCTAACTAACACATTAACCAGATCTCCTGGCTGGACATCACTCAGAGTCTTAATAAGTCTGGATTCCTGTTCGTCATAGACAAGACTATACCCACGTGACATAACTTTGAGCGGGCTTAGAGCATCCAAATGTCTCATTTCCGACTGGAGATGCTGTAACTTCTCACGCATCATCGTTTGCATCGCGCCTGTTAATTGACGATGAGCACTTTCATGCCTACGAGATGCCATTTGAACTTGTACATGCGGACTAAGACGCATTAAACCATGTTTCAAAGTAATCTGCTTTTGATGATTTCTGGAAACCTGATTTTTAACTGCCCCCTGAAGGCGCATTTTCAACATATCTAAGCGTTCAGCGTGCTGTAGCATATATCGACGAGGGTACACCAGTACAGGGGACCGCTGTAATGATTGCAGACGTTCACTACTCCGGCGAAGCTTGTGTTCTAGTCCTTGTCTAAGCTGACGCTCACGCTGCAGTATACGCGATTTCAACTCGATCGCACTCGGCACAGCAATCTCAGCCGCCGCCGTAGGCGTCGCTGCCCGCACATCAGCGGCAAAATCAGCAATCGTAAAGTCTGTTTCATGCCCAACCGCCGAGATAACTGGTATATCAGACTGATAGATAGCCCGTGCTACCATTTCTTCATTGAATGCCCAAAGTTCCTCAAGTGAACCTCCACCACGACCTACAATGAGTACATCAGCTTCGGCCATTTCATTCATTGACCTTATAGCTTTAACGATGGATGGTGCCGCTCCTTTACCTTGTACCAGTACAGGATATAGAATAACTCGCACTTGAGGAAAGCGTCTCTTGATTGTAATCATAATATCGCGAACTGCAGCTCCTGTAGGGGACGTGATCACACCAACTGTTCGAGGAAAATGTGGAAGAGGACGTTTGCGTTCAATAGCAAACAAGCCTTCTTCTTCCAGTTTCTTCTTAAGCTGCTCATATGCAAGATAAAGACTTCCAATTCCGTCAGGCTGCATAGAAACGGCATAGAATTGATATTGCCCGTCCCTTTCATATACCGAGACGTTACCTCTGGCTATAACTCTGGCGCCTTCTTTGGGCATAAAGGGTAGCCTCTGGTTATGAGTAGCAAACATAATCGCTCGAATTCGGCTTCCCTCATCCTTTAGCGTAAAATACATATGTCCACTGGAATGATGAGTGAAATTAGAAATTTCACCGCGTATCCACACGTCAGACAGTCTCGTATCGCCTTCCATTTTCATACGGATATATCGGTTCAAATCCTTAACGGATAAGACATGCTGCTGATCTGAGGTTTTCATCTTAGACGAGTCCATTCAGACGCTTAGCAGCCAGCAGTGTATTCTGCATCAGCATCGTAATTGTCATCGGCCCTACACCGCCTGGGACAGGCGTGATATAGCCCGCTACTTCCCTCGCACTGTCATAATCCACATCTCCAGCAAGCTTACCGTTTTCTAGACGATTCATACCGACATCAATCACGACAGCTCCAGGTTTAACATAACTTGCATCAATCATCTTGGCTCTGCCGATTGCAACGACTAGAATATCAGCCATACGAGCAATCTCATCCATGTTGGCCGTCCGGGAATGACACATCGTTACCGTGGCATTCTCTCTTTGAAGGAGCAGTGAAACCGGCTTACCTACAATATTGGAACGTCCGATCACAACTGCATGTTTCCCAGACATCTCTATACCTGTTCGTTTGATAAGTTCAATAACACCTGCAGGAGTACACGGGAGTAAGCTGTCATCACCAATTACAAGGTTACCTACATTAATCGGATGAAAACCATCCACATCTTTTTCAACTGATATCGCATTTATCACTGCTTTTTCATCAATATGTTTAGGTAGTGGCAGCTGAACGAGAATCCCATGAATATTTTCTTGAGCGTTAAGCTTGTCCACAAGTATCAAAATTTCCTCTTGGCTTGCAGTTTCAGGCAAACGATGTACTTCCGAGTAAAAACCGAGATCATGACAAGCTTTCTCCTTGTTACGCACATAAACATGAGAAGCAGGATCTTCACCGACTAATACCACCGCTAAACCTGGACGAACCCCTTTGCTCAAAAGCTCTTGAACTTCTTGTGAAATCGTTCCCCGAATTTCTTCTGATACCATTTTGCCGCTGATGATTTCTGCTGTCATTTCAACCTCTCCCTTAAGCCGAAAGTAATGGTTACACTTGAATTGAATCCATAAAAGTTAAGATATCTATCCTAAGCTTTCTTAAGCTTAGCTTTCACATCGTCCACTTCCTGAAGCATGCGTCCAAGAACACCATTAACGAATTTACCGGATTCATCTGTACCAAAATGTTTAGCAAGTTCAATCGCCTCGTTAACAGCTACCTTTCCTGGAACATCTTCACGGAACGCCAACTCATAAGCAGCGAGACGCAGGATTTGACGGTCTACACGAGACAAACGACTAACCTGCCAGCCTTTCAAATAATGTGTCAACACCGCGTCAATGTCTTCTTTAGCCGCCCAGGAACCATTAACAAGCTCAAGTACTATTTCTTTAACTTTAGCTTCGTCACCAATCACTCGTTCGGTTTCGTTCTCCTCCGCAGCTTCAGAGAGAAGCATAGATACAGCTTCTGCGCTGTCCACCTCGTTCATCTCCATTTGGTACAAACATTGAACTGCAATTTCTCTTAGTACACGTCTTTTCATTATGTTCCTCCTGTGGATCCTGTCTGAAATCCATTTTGTGTTTAGTATGATCAAAGAGTAATAATTTACGGCAAAAAAAAACCTGTGAGCGGCTCTCTCCGCAAAAACGGGCGAGATACAGCATGTCTCGGCATTTTTCCGGAGAAAGCATATCACAGGGTTCATTTAAACGGCCGCCAACGCTCAAACAGCCAGCGCCCCCACTCCTGCCAATGAAACAGGGAGCCCTGCTGTAAGTCCCTTCGTTTACCGAAGGTATAACCGATAAATACCACTAATGCAAAGAACAGCATATCCCAAAAACCTGATAATAAATAAATCACACCGCATATAATGCCGCTTATAACACCAAATATACGTCCGCCGTGACTCTCCCACACTTGTTTCCATGGCATTTTGGGAAACTCACCTCTATTCCACTCTGCTCTTGAAGCTCGGTGCCTGTACCACGTTAGCAATATATACGGATACACTTGAAACAGGAATTCCTGTCGTATCCTCAACGAAGTCATGTACCTGCTTCTGGACGTCCGTAGTCAAGGTCGGAATAGATTCCTCACCATCTACCACAGCACGAATAGCAATCTCTAACCCTGATTGGGATACCTTGATACGAGATTTTAGATCCTTTACCCCACGTACTCTTGAGGCAGCCTTAAGACACAGATTCTCTATTGTCTCTACCGAAATTTGGATATCTCCGAATTCAGTTCGCTGATCGATCGAATTCGTAACTGTACGGTCGCGGCGAATTGAGATATAGAAGAAACGAATACTGATCAGAAACAGGACAGCAGCCACAATAATAGCTATTAAGAAGAAACGCTGCTCTTGGGCAAACGTTAATTCATAAGGTATAGCGCCGCTCAAGAGGAGGATGGCAACTACAGAAATCACGCCGATACTTAAGCTGTAAATAAACAGCAAAAGTCTGTCCACTATTTTAGCCACGAACAGCACAGCCTCCTTAAAATTAGATTAAACCCTCGACATATCTGTCGGGGGCTAAGGTATAGCTTTATTTCACTCGCTGAATCATATCAATCTCTTCGTTCTTCTCGGCAGCCTTTACGAAATGAACGTCATGAATATGTACGTTGACTTCCACAACCGTAAGTCCTGTCATATTCTCAATTGAGCGTTTCACGTTACGCTGAATTTCACCAGCTACTTCAGGAAGACGGTGGCCGTATTCCACAATAACCGATACATCTACAGCCGCTTCGCGCTGGCCTACTTCAACGGTAACGCCTTTGGACAAGTTCTTACGTCCTAATAATTCAACGATCCCGCCAGCAAATCCACCGCTCATTCCAGCAACGCCCCGAACTTCAACCGTCGCAAGCCCTGCAATAACTTCAATAACTTCCGGAGCGATTTGAATCTGACCAATATCCGTACGATCAAATTCTGTCGGTAAAGAATCTACCATGTCTCAACACACCTTTCAAAATAAGTTTGCGGATGCATAGGACGATACAAGGCATGCGCTTCTTATTATTAAACTTACTATATCATCTGCCCATGCTAATGACAAACGATAAAAGACATATTAAATCTCATTTTCTTCTAGAAACTTAATGTCGAAGTCACCCTTCAAAAAAGTAGGATGATTCATTAGCTTCTGATGGAATGGTATCGTTGTATAAATTCCCTCAATATCAAACTCCATTAGGGCACGTTTCATTTTGGAAATCGCTTCCTCACGAGTTGGAGCCCACACGATTAGCTTCGCGATCATGGAATCATAATACGGAGAAATTGTATATCCCGGATAAGCCGCACTATCAACACGAACGCCCGGACCACCTGGAGGCAGATAAAATTGAATCGTTCCCGGTGCAGGCATAAAGCCCTTATCTGGATTCTCGGCATTAATTCGACATTCGATCGACCATCCGTTAATAACGACCTCTTCTTGTGTAAAGGACAATGGATGACCTTCTGCTACCGATATCATTTCTTTAATGAGATCAACACCGGTAACCATCTCAGTTACTGGGTGTTCAACTTGGATCCTAGTATTCATCTCCATGAAGTAGAACTGTCCATCAGGACCTAGCAAAAATTCAAGCGTACCCGCGCCGGAATAATTAACCGCTTCAGCTGCGCGAACAGCCGCCGCTCCCATGCGCTCACGTACTTCTTCAGTCAACACCGGGCATGGTGCTTCCTCAACAAGCTTCTGGCGACGACGCTGTACTGAACAATCACGCTCGCCTAAATGAACAGCATTCCCGTGCTTGTCAGCAATGATCTGAATTTCAACATGCTTCATGCCAGTTAAAAATTTCTCCAGATATACTCCTGCATTACCGAAAGACTTCTGTGCTTCCTGCTGGGCAGCTGTAATCTGTTTAACGAGTGATTCCTCATCTTCAGCGATCCGTATTCCTTTACCTCCACCACCTGCGGTAGCTTTGATAATTATAGGATATCCTATTTCTTGCGCAACGATAATCGCGTCATTTAAATCCTCAACAAGCCCGTCAGATCCCGGAATAACCGGAACTCCTGCGTCTTTCATCGTCTGCTTAGCTACGGCTTTGTCGCCCATGCGCGTTATCGCATCTGCGGAAGGTCCGATAAAAGTAATGTTGCATGATTCACAAATTTCAGCGAAATCTGCATTTTCTGCGAGAAATCCGTATCCTGGGTGAATTGCATCACATTCAGTTAAGGTTGCAACACTCATAATATTAGTAAAGTTCAAGTAGCTGTCTTTCGATAGAGTTGGACCAATGCAATAAGCTTCATCCGCAAGGCGAACATGAAGAGATTCACGGTCTGGCTCCGAATAAACTGCTACTGTAGATATGCCAAGCTCATGGCAAGCTCTGATTATACGAACGGCGATTTCTCCACGGTTCGCGATTAGCACTTTTTGAAATGTCATGCAAGTAACCTCCTTCGGACTCAAGTTAGCTCTGATTCTCTGCGAGTATGGAAATCAATCCGGTCTCACCAAGAAAAGAGGCTGTCCGAATTCGACTAATTGCCCATTTTGGGCTAGAACTTCCACGATTTCTCCCTTGATCTCCGCCTCAAGCTCATTCATAAGCTTCATAGCTTCGATAATGCAAACCGTTGTTTTTTCATCCACTTTATCACCAGAGCTTACAAAAGAAGCAGCTTCAGGAGATGGAGAACGATAAAAAGTTCCTACCATCGGAGATACAATTTTATGTAGTGAACTTGATGCATCCGCAGCTGGTGCAGCATTGCTAGCCGTCTCTGGCTGATTTCCTGTAGCAATCGGCTGGGCAGCCTGATATTGAACCTGAGGTGCAGGTATAACCGCTTGTGGAGCTTGCTGGAAGCTAACCACCTCTGGTGTACCAGGTTTCTTGATGGATAAACGTGTACCTTCACTTTCAATTTCTAATTCTTGTACAGTGGTTTGATCCACTAGCTTAATCAGTTCCTTAATCTCGCTTAATTTAAACATGTTAGACTCTCACTCCTTCACTTTCTTAGAAGCCCTACTTCGGACAGTCAGTCAATAGCTTAGAGTATTATATCACAATCCAAAGAAATGGAAAGAGTCCAGAGTTTCCCCGGACTCATTCATATTGAAGGCTGAAGGGAGACAGTATCCTCTTTACACGCTCTCAAATGTTATTGTTTAACGATTTGCACACTTACTTTATCTTGGCTAACCTTCAATTCGCTCATCACTTTATTTACGATGACAGCTGCTCCTTTGGCATCTAATTGATCACCTAGAACAACAACGTTATATCTATTATTTTCTTCTTTTACCACTGCTTTTTCGTATTGTTGTTGCAGCTCTTCTTCAAGACTTAGAAGGATTTGCTCTCTTTCTTCCAAAGTTTTCAATTGTTCTGTCACTTGAGCTGTCTCTTCCGCAGTGTTCTCTTGATTTCCAAGCTTTGTCATCAACTCATCATACAACTTCATATTTTTATTCGCACGATCGAGCTGATAAGCTTCAATCTTGCTACCTGCTGAATTCGCTTGTGCAGCTACTTCCCCAAGGATATCTTCTTCAGTCTTGGCTGTATCCTCAGCGCCTGTTGATTCACCTGCTTTTGCATCACCTTTAGGTTCTTTTGATTCTTTTGATTCTTTTGGTTCTGTCGTTTTTTCGTTTTCTTTTTCATTCGTTGTTTGATCTTTCTTGCCTTCACTTGAATCCTTCTTGCCTTCATCATTTGCCACACTATCCGTTACTTCACTTGCGCCGGAATCTCCCACCATACCCTCAGGTGTAACTTCATTCAATACCAGTTCATCCATTGTACTTGTAGTTGTTCCTGACTTTTGGTTGCTCGCTTGTGTACTATCCGCAACAGGTGGCGTCGCTTTACCAGAGTCGTCAGTAAACAGGTAATACGCGGAGAGAATGACCATTAGGCTTAACATCGAAACTAACCAAATTGTTTGTCTTTTGTTATTCATTTAGAATACTTCCTCCTTTAAATAAACGCATGAATAACGATCGGCTCGCTATTGATATTCTATTCCTGCTTCCTAGGAACAACGGATATCTTGTAGCTTGGAACGTTGAGACCTCTTTGGACAGCGTCAATAATTAGATTGCGAACTGTCTCATTCTCTGCCCCTTTGGCGACTACCATCACACCGCGCACTTGCGGTTTTACTTTTTTCGTAACGATAGGTGTCTGATCCCCTGCAGAATCATAAGTAACGATTCTTCCGTCTCGAGTGTAGCTTGTTACATGTCGCTTTCCGCCATTAGCATCGTTTTCCTCCGTAAGTTCCTGGGTGTCTTTCACATCGCGCTGCACCACAATCTCTTCTGTCGATTCCACTGTCACCATGACATGCACATCGCCAACCCCAACAATCTGTTCAAGCATGGATTTCGTTCTTTCTTCGAATTCCTGCTCGATCGTCCCAAACTCACTGACTCCGTTTCCAGCAGGTGACTGGACAGACGTTGTCATTGCTGTATCTGGCGGTTCACGGCCAATGTTCTCATTATCAAGCTTCTTTACATGAACGAAGGAGTTAAACAGCATGATGGCTACGCCAACCAATCCTAAAATAATTAACCAACGGAATGTTTGCATTCTCTTGATTCCGCCAGCACCACCACCAAGCCAATGCTCAACCTTCTTCAGCCACTTCCCCAACCTCATCACCCCCGTTATAATTTGGTATTTGGGTCACTCCCTAAAGTTTGTACCTCTATTTGATCAGGATTCAAATTCCAGCGACTGCTTAAAAGATCCCTTACTGGACCCGCTCTCGCTTCCATGACTTTGTTTGCTTCTATGGAATCTTCCGTCCTGGCTTTGTCGTTCTTGGAACTACTCGAGTTCATCTCCACAGTTACCCGAACCGCATCAATCGGCTTTACACCTTTAGATTCGTCTCTCGTTGTCGTATCTGCATTAATACTCGGGTCTTCTGTTTCTCTAAGGCTCACTAGAACAGATGTGATAACTGCACTGCCCGTAGCTTCACTAGGTGCGGCTAGAACGACTTTCACCTCACCAACCTGCTCTTTCGTCTCTGCAGCTATTTGATCCTTCATCTGCCTAGCAACCTCTTCTCCAGCCCATTGTAGACTTTGGCTCTGTTGTACGTTCTTGAGCTTCTCGGCCTCGGCTAAAATATACTCAAGCTCCGCTTCCTTAGGAAGATCTCTCCCTTTATCCAATCGCTCAAGCTCATATGCAAGCTGCTTCTCAGGAGAAACGGTCAGCAAATTGATGACCGGACGAAGCAGGGCCAGGAGGATCAGCATGCTCAGCACTAATCTTGCATAGCGCTGCATTGACTTTCCTGGAAGGATGAGATCGACGAAGGCAGCGAACAAGACGATCATAATCACGCTTTTTAACCATTCGCCAAGCCACTCCACTTACGATCTCCTCCTTTCAGTCATCGCTACCTCATCATAACCGTGACATTTGCGGCTGTTAAAATGATTGTAATGGCTAGGAAGAACATCATGCTGACCGCTGCCAAAGCTGCAAATACGAATAGCATCGTCTTACCAATCGTTTGCAAGCAAGTGACAATTGGAGAGTCTCCTAGTGGCTGCATGACCGCTCCAGCAAGGTTGTAAATGAGCGCCAAGGTGAGTATTTTGATGGCTGGAAAGGCACAAAGGAATAAAATGATAATGACTCCGGCAAGTCCAATCGAATTCTTCACAAGCAGTGATGCGGAGATAACGGTGTCTGTCGCATCTGCGAACATTTTACCTACAACCGGGACAAAATTCCCCGTCACATACTTGGCTGTCCGAATCGTCACACCATCTGTTACCGAGCTCGTGATGCCTTGTACAGATATGACGCCAAGAAACACGGTTAGCAGAACCCCAAGCACTCCCATTCCGATGCCCCTCAGCAGATTTCCAAGTTGTGTCAGCTTGTACTTCTCGGACAGTGAACTTACTAAGTGAAGCAATGCCGAGAAGAATAACAACGGGAACACGATTGTACTGATTAACGTCCCTACGGTATGAACCATAAATATGATAAGAGGGTGGGTTACTGAAACAGTAACAATATTCCCCATAGAGGCGAGCAGCGCGAACAACAATGGCAACATCGCCATCATAAAATCAATCATCCTGTCGATCGCTTCTCGTGCATATCCGATCGCAATGTTAAAGCTGTTGACTGCTATAACAAGGACGACCATGTAGCAGATCGTGTAAGCCACTTGACTAATCGTGCTTTTTTCGAAGGCTGTCTGTAAATTTTCTAAGATGAGACTCATGATACTTAGCATCACAATGGTAGCTAGCAGCTTGCCGTTATAGAGCACCTCATGCCACATAAACTTACCAATTGCGGACAGAACGCTCTTAAAGCCTAATCCATCGCCCCCTGGAAGCAGCATATCCATCAGTGCAGGGGTCCTACCTTCTGGAAAAAAACCTCCGTAGTCCTTCATCAACTGATCCCAATACTGCTCAACCTGACTTGTGGGAAGCACTTTCGTCTGCTCTTCAATAAATTGATCAGCAGGTGAATCTGCACTGACCGTATAACAGCCTAAACCAGTTATCAAAAGTACAAACAGGGCCAGCAGTATTCTGATTAGGGGCCTCCTGCAATTATGCAGTCGCTCATTCATGTCATCCCCCGCTTTCTCAAGCCGGCAGGAGCTCCAAAACCGTTTCGATAATGATGCTGATGATCGGCACAGCGAGAACAAGAATCAGTACTTTTCCCGCCATTTCAATTTTGGAGGCAATGGATTCTTGTCCAGCATCTCTTACGACCTGTGCCCCCATTTCGGCAATGTAAGCTATCCCTATTATTTTCAGTACCGTTTTCAGGTAAATCATCTGCACACCGGAGCTCTCTGCAAGGTTCTCCAGCATCTGAATGACATTCCCAATCTTCCCAACAAGGAACAAAAAGATCATTACACTTGCCGCTACTGCGATGAGAAAGGCGAAAAGTGGTTTCTGTTCCTTAACAACCAGTATGAGTATGGTGGCTAATAAGCCAAAACCTACGACTTGGATGATTTCCATAGTCCACCTACTGAAAGAGGAAAATCGTTTTTATTTCCTGGAGTAAATCATCCAGCAGCCGCACAACCATAAACAGGACAACAACAAACCCGATGAGCGTAACCCAGTGAGCCATATCCTCTTTTCCCATTTGTTTCAGCACAGTATGGATCATCGCAATGATGATGCCGATGCCTGCAATCTGGAAAATGGCATTCACTTCTATATTCATTCCTTGGCACCTCGCTAAAAGATCAAAATGACGATCAACGCTCCAACAAGCAGTCCCAAGCTTTTGCTCATTTTTTCATACTTCGCTTGGTCCTCTCTAGCCGCAGCTTCCTCATGTTTGAGCTGGCTAGCGGTGAGTGCAATATGCTTCATTTGATCCTGCCGGTCGCTGGTGCCAAGTACACCACTTAGCTGCTCCAACGCATCCCGTTCGGCGGATTTCATGCTAGTTCGTCTCCAATAAGCATCTAATGCTCTTCGTATGCTATCTTGAGCAGATAGACCATATTCAGGACTCATATACCTCGCTGCAGCTGTAAATAATGATTTTAGCGGCTCACGCAGACCGTTTCCAATTCTCTGAAGTGCTTCGGGTAACGGAGTGAATCCGTAGCTTATCTCTGTCTCTAATCTCTGTAGAGCTAAGATGAGTTCACGAATCTGTCTGGGTCTTGCCGCAAACTGCTGGGCTTGAAAGAATCCTGCTAATGTTCCAGCGACTAGCACAATCGCCGCCCCGATCAATTTAAGCAAATGCATCACCATCCAATCGACTACCCCTTGTTGTCTGCAGTGTACGCTGTCCACTATCGTGAAGTCTAAATGATCTCTCATCTCCAGCACGTATAAGCACGGCATACATTTCAAACATCCGGTTATCCACTAGAGCAGCCAGTGCAGGCCGTCCCCTCATATCCTGGAGAGAGGAGCCGTGAGCTGTTGCAATGACACTGATTCCAGCATGAAGTGCCTCTATGACAGCTTCTGCATCCTCTGGTCTGCCAATCTCGTCCACAATTAAGACATCTGGAGACATCGAACGCAGCATCATCATCATGCCTTCTGCTTTCGGACAACCGTCTAGCACGTCCGTTCTCGGACCAACATCAAACCCAGGTACACCGCGCTTGCAGCCAGCAATTTCAGAACGCTCATCAACAATCCCAACCTTTAGCCCTGGCCAGTGAACGTTCGATCTTCCCCATAACCCTGAGCTAACCTGCCTTGCCAAGTCACGAACAAGAGTTGTCTTTCCATGTTGAGGTGGTGACATGATGAGTGTGTGGAACAATCTTTTCCGCTTGATATCAAGCAGGTATGGTAATATCTCGTCTGCTGCTCCTCTTATCTCTTTAGCAATTCTGACATTAAACCCGCTGATATCCCGGATGTGTTCAACTCTTCCACCACTAAGCACGGTTCGTCCAGTCAGACCGATCCGATGTCCCCCAGGTATTGTGATGAATCCTTTTCTGAGTTCTTCTTCCATCGTGTAGAGAGAGTGATTACTTATCAGATCCAGCAGTCTGTGACCATCTTCCCGGCTCGGCTTGTACGCTTCTTGAGGCCTTTGAGTCAGCTCTCCGTCAGGACTCACGAAGTGAAATTTGCCTCCTGCATTTATTTCTAGCGGACGGTCCTCACGAATCCGAACTTCTTCCAACCTTTCAAGAACACCTTTCGGCAGATGTAGCAGAAGCCGTTTTACGTTTTCGGGAAACAGCTCCAACCAATTCATTGTCATTTCAATTTCCCCCAAGCTGTCCTTTTCTTGAAGTACTTCTTATTCACATATGTATGCTTGTACTCCGAATTTATGCAGCGAATCTATCATTTTTTTAATATCCCGTATAAAAGAAATGCGACGCCGCACAATACCCAGCCTATCTTTCCCCAAGACAATTTATCAGCCATGCCTACAAGACCTATTGTTGTTGTCAAGATCAGAATAAGAGGACCTGTAAAAGCCAATGCTGAATTAACCGCAAGCGCCTTGTCGACTTGATTAAGCCTGAGCATGATTAGCGCAGCTATGATCTCTAAACTACCAGAGAAGATCCGAAGTGACGCCATCCCGGCTACAAACTTGTCCAACATGCTGAAACCTCCTTTTTTACGTGATGTGATAAAATATGCATCCCTCTCTTGATTTATCTCTACTTTTTTTAATTCTCATAGAAAAAGAACGCAAAAAATCCTGGCCTATGAAAGACCAGGATTTAACGATAGTTTATGTTGTTTATCTACGATCTTGTGGTCCACCAACCATTGCCTGTTGATCTGTATCCAGACCGTAAGCTGTGTGAAGAGCTTGAACAACTTTTTGCAGGTTGGACCCTTCAATGACACAAGACACTTTAATTTCAGATGTACTAACCATCTTGATACTGACATCTTCTTTCGAGATCACTTCAAACATTTGTGCAGCTACACCAGGGTGGCTGACCATACCAGCACCAACGATGGATACTTTCACCAAGTTATCCTCTGATGTCACATCACGGAAAGGAAGATCATTACGAATACCATGAATGACAGAAAGTGCACGCTCACGATCGCTGAGAGACACGGTAAAGGAGAAATCAGCCTCACCATTCATTACACCACTTTGAACGATAATATCTACATCAATGCCTTCTTTAGCTAGTTCTCCGAACATCTTAGCCAAGACACCCGGATAATCGCCTACTCCCAAAATACTGATTCTCGCAACGTTCTTATCGTAAGCAATACCACTTACAACTACACCTTGTTCCATGCTTGCTTCCTCCTTAACAACCGTACCCTCGTTATAATTAAAGCTGGATCTAACAACAAGCTTAACTTGGTTATGCTTCGCATACTCTACAGCACGAGGATGCAAAACAGCAGCACCAAGATTCGCAAGCTCCAGCATTTCATCATAGGAAATCTCTTTCAGCTTACGCGCACATTTCACTACACGTGGATCTGTCGAATAGATACCATCCACATCCGTATAGATTTCACATACGTCTGCATTAATAGCTGCCGCGAGTGCAACAGCTGTGGTATCGGAGCCGCCACGACCGAGTGTTGTGATCTCGCCATCGTCTGACATCCCTTGAAAACCTGCAACGATGACAATTTTCCCCTCATCAAGCGCATTGTTCACACGAATTGGAGAGATATCAGTGATTCTAGCTTTGCCATGCACCGGCTCCGTACGGAAACCAGCCTGCCAACCCGTATATGATACCGCCTCACGTCCTAATCCATGAATAGCCATCGACAGCAGGGACATCGAAATCTGTTCACCTGTTGTCATTAACATATCCATCTCACGAGCCGGAGGATTTGGATTCAATACTTTAGATTGGTCGATTAAATCATCCGTTGTATCTCCCATTGCCGATACAACAACTACACATTGGTGACCTTCATCTTGCTTCTCAACGATTCTTCGGGCGACGCGCTGCATCCGTTCCGTATCTCCTACAGAACTGCCTCCGAATTTCATGACATACAGTGACAACGCTTCCTTCACTCCCCACTAGTTATTCAATTATGTATCTTTTGGTTTCTCGCTTTAAAACAGTATAATACGAAAATGCTTGGTTGCGTCAAGAATTTTCAGATAACATCTGAAAATTCGACAAAAAACATATAGATATCATGCATTATAACTATTTTTATAACTATATTGGAAAAAAAGTCCACAAAAAAACTGCCTCAACAGTTAATTTCAACTGTTGAGGCAGTTCCTTAGCATTTCCTAAGCAGATTACGCGCGGGAAATATATTTACCTTCACGAGTATCGACCAGAAGAACATCCTCTTCATTAATAAAGAGAGGAACTTGTACGTTCAGTCCAGTTTCAACTTTAGCTGTTTTTGTAGCACCTTGAGCCGTATTTCCTTTAACGCCTGGCTCTGTTTCTACAACTTTCAATTCAACGCTGTTAGGCAGGTTGATCCCAAGGATCTCCCCTTGATAGCTGATGATGTTAACGTTCATGTTCTCTTTCAAGAAGTTCAGTTCCCACTCCAGCTGCTCGCTAGTCAAGCTGAACTGATCATAAGTTTCGTTATCCATGAATACATGCTCTTGACCACTAGCATACAGATATTGAACTCCACGGTTCTCAATCTGTGCACGACCAATGGTTTCACCAGCACGGAATGTTTTCTCTACGGTATTACCGTTACGAAGGTTCTTCAATTTGGAACGAACAAACGCAGCACCCTTACCTGGTTTAACGTGCTGGAAATCCAAAACGGTAAATATATCTCCATCCACTTCTACGGTTAATCCTGTTTTAAAATCGTTGACTGAAATCATTCGATTCCCTCCTAAAATAAGTTCATTGATGTCTTTACAAGTTGTTTCTAAAGAACGGTGTACTTTTTGCTTGAGCTTGTCAAAATATGAATACCCGTTTCGGTAATCACAATATCATCCTCAATGCGAACTCCGCCAAGCCCTGGCAAATAAATACCTGGCTCAACTGTAACAACCATACCAGGCTTAAGCACATCGTCGCTAGCCTTAGATAATCTAGGAGATTCGTGAACCTCCATACCAAGACCGTGACCTGTGCTGTGGCCAAAGTACTCGCCGTATCCATACTTCGTTATGATATCGCGGCACAACGCATCAGCTTCGCGTCCAGTCATACCAGGTTTGATATGATCGAGCGCATGCAGTTGAGCTTCAAGAACAATATCATAGATTTCCTTTAATTTCGGATCAGGTGTACCGATGGCAATAGTTCTTGTTAGATCCGAGCAATATCCGTCCAGAAGAGCACCGAAATCAAATGTGATAAATTCATTGCCTTGGATGACTCGTTCACTAGCTACACCATGAGGCAAGGCTGAACGCTCACCAGATGCAACAATCGTATCAAACGAAGACGAAGTCGCGCCGTGACTGCGCATGAACATTTCCATCTGAAGATCGATTTCCCGTTCGGTCTTACCTGTACCCACAATATTTAAGAGATGACTGAAGGTTGCATCTGCGAGGTCAGCAGCACGCTGCATCACTTGCAGTTCCTCATGATCCTTAAATATACGAAGTTGTTCTACAAGACCTGAAACCGGCACTAGACTTACCGGCTTAAGCTGTTCCGTATAGCTGGTAAACACCGCATATGTAACATGCTCTTGCTCAAATCCAAGGGACGTAATTCCCTCAGATGCTAGTAGTTCTTTTACCGTGTCCATCAATTTAGGTCCATGCTCAACGACTTGATAACCAATCGCTTGCTCCGGAGCCTGCGTCATGTAACGAAAATCAGTCAGGAGGTAAGATTGATCGCGAGTAATGAGTACATACCCAGCTGACCCAGTAAAGCCGGTCAAATAGCGTCGGTTGATCGGACTTGCTACTAGCATTGCCGACAGGCCTTGTTCCTGTAACTTTACACGCAATTGTTCAACCCGTTTGTTAGCCATTTACTTCAGTCTCCTCTCCCGTTCAAAACAAAACATTACTTTACGAATTCGGCTGCTCCAATACATCCAAAAGTGCATGTATACCTAGCTCATAACTAGTAGCACTAAACCCAGAGATCTGACCCACACACACCGGCGCAATGACCGAGGTATGACGGAAAGCTTCTCTAGCATGAATGTTAGAAAGATGCACTTCAACAGTAGGAACTTTCACAGAGCTTATCGCATCGCGAACCGCATAGCTGTAATGAGTTAGTGCACCAGGATTTAATAAAATCCCATCTGCCTGTCCCATGGCCTCGTGAATCCGATCAATAATGGCACCCTCATGATTCGATTGAAAGAAGGTAATTTCAATTCCGGCATTGTCTGCCACCTTGCGTAAACGATCTTCAATACCCTGCAGGCTAAGCGAACCATAGATCCCCGGCTCACGGATGCCTAGCAAGTTCAAGTTCGGTCCGTTAATCACCCATATGGATTTCATGGGGTTCCCCACCTTTTCGTCAAATAACCAAATGCTATTTTACCATAGGCGGTATCTTCTTGAGAAGTTTTTTTGCATCAGCTCAATGCTTCTTCTGGTTCGCGTGTTTTCTCATCCGTGTATTCCTCTGCTGTTGTATAGCCAATAAACAATCCCCACAGCAAAAACAAGCAAGCTTCGGATATGTGAGTATCCCAAGATAGTTGTTTCATAGGCGAACTCATATTCAGCAACGGTGCGATCACAATCATAAGCACAACCCACCATACAACTCCATAAGCAATCCCAGGCCAAGGCCCTTTAGCTCTGCGGAATACATACACATATAACAACGACGCAATGATAGACAATGCAATAAAAGATAGCCAGCCAGCTACTTGCCCTGCCGTGCTCTCTAGAAAAGAATGTTTAAAAAACGGCTCTAACAAAAAACCAGGAAGTATGGAGGTAAAGTGGAATGCATAAAAAATCCAACGGATACCTCCCCAGATAAATCCAGCGTAGAATCCTAGCTCCAAAGCGAAGAAAAATCGATTGGTATGGATTCTCTGTGATTGTTTATGTGATTGACTCATACTTACCAGAGCTCCTCTCAGTGGTATTAGATTCCATGTTAAATTTAGAAGCTTCTTCTTATGTCATTATTATGCTCCGTTCTTGAAAGCCTAATCCAACTAGAAATTACTTCAAAAATTCGATACAATAGGATTAAAGTTCTTACTATTAGACAGGAAGGTGAAATGGTTGTCCCAAAAATCAGCTCCGGTTAGCTACGGTGGTCAAGCTGTTATTGAAGGCGTTATGTTCGGCGGAAAGCATGTCAACGTTACAGCTGTACGGAGAAAAAACCACGAAATTAAGTTTCTAGAGGTGCCGCGTGAAGACAAGTCCTGGATTCGTAAATTACGTAAAATTCCGCTTCTTCGCGGCATCGTCAGCCTTATAGATTCGAGTATTAAGGGCTCCAAACATCTGAATTTTTCGGCAGATGCCTATGCTGATGATACTCTTGAACCAGAGGAACGTGCGCAGCAGAAAGAAAAGGAAGAGTCCGGCTGGAGTCTAAGCATGATTATTGGCGTTGCGGCAGTCAGCGTATTATCTTTCATATTTGGTAAGCTATTGTTCACACTTGTTCCTGTATTTGTAGAAGATTTTTTGTTCGGTGACTCATTTGATCATTATGTTCTTCATAATCTAGTGGAAGGCGTCATTAAACTGATCTTACTCTTGGTTTATCTATGGGGGATTTCCCTTACGCCTGTCATCAAGCGTCTATTCCAATACCATGGTGCGGAGCATAAAGTAATATCAGCATTTGAAGCTGGCGAAGAGCTAACCGTTAAGAATGTGCAAAAGTACACTCGCCTTCATTACCGCTGCGGAAGCAGTTTTATGATGCTCACCATTGTTCTTGGCGTCGTGATTTACTCTGTCGTTCCTTGGGATACCATGACAGAGCGGATCATCCAGAGGATTGCTCTTCTGCCGGTTGTGCTAGGCATATCCTTTGAGTTCTTGAAGCTTACGAATTCACTTAGAGAAGTGCCTGTACTCCGATACTTGGGTTATCCTGGACTTTGGCTTCAACTCTTGACAACAAAAGAACCAAGCGATGATCAAGTGGAAGTATCCATTGCCTCCTTCAATCGGATGCGTGAACTGGATGCTCAATATGAAAAGGTATCAGTTCAACAGCCTCTGGCAGGAAGTGTTTTGGATCCCGCGAAAGGATGAGTAAGCCATGAAAAGGCTGAGAATTCAATACATTGTATTTTGGATTATGATTGCACTAGCTGTATTAGGAATTGTGAGAAACTTGTTCTCTCCTGTTTTTTTGATTCCGCTGGCCGTTATTGGCATCGTATTCCTGCTGTATAAGTTCCCACCAACTCGTTATCGCACAGCGAAACGGCCTAAAGTAAAACCTTCAAAGAGAACCGCAGCAAAAATGGCAGCGAAGCCTAATGGCATTCGTAAAAGCAGCTCACCAACCAAACGTAAGCAATATCCATTTCAAGTGATCGACGGTCAAAAAGGAAAGAATGACTCGTCTGATGACTTGCCAAAATATCATTAAAAAAACCGTCCAGTCAGCGCTTAGCGCTTACTTGGGCGGTTTTTTTTCGAAGATTAAATAACTAATGACCACAATCTGGCTTCCAAGAAGAAAAGAATGCTTTCCCGGCTGACAATCCCGATTCATATAGGCTCATACTCTCCTCTAATGTCAAATTGAAATGAGTTGTACTGATACCAAGCGTAGGAATCTTAATCGTACGTTCCCGGTTGTGCTGCTCAATATATCGTTCATCATGAGCAGACAACATGGTTTCAACCATCGCTGTCAACATACTAAACGCACCATCAATCTGATGAGGTTCGTTCTTATTCTTCCCCACCATTTGAAACCCAACAACAGGAAGCGAGCTTGGTCCTTCTTTGGAGTGTCGATCA
This sequence comes from Paenibacillus sp. FW507-14B1B, assembly GCF_058781425.1. Lineage (NCBI taxonomy): Bacteria > Bacillati > Bacillota > Bacilli > Caryophanales > Paenibacillaceae > Paenibacillus > Paenibacillus sp. FW507-14B1B. Next base: position 1,134,517 of record NZ_JBYSWS010000001.1, read on the forward strand.
AATAGCCACAGAGGAAAGTTACTAAGCAATCCACCATCCACAATGTAAACAAACTGCTCACTGAAGGATTTGCCTCGGGCGGGTGCACCGATTAAACGTAATATGACAGGGTCAAAAAAATAAGGAATACTACAGCTCATTCGCACTGCCTTCGCGACTGGAAATGTAAGTGGATTAATTCCATATTGCCGAAGATCATCCGGAAGGACGAGCAGCTTGCTATTGGTAATATCCGAGGCCACTATATGCAGCTTTCCGGCAGGAATATCAGAGAAAGTAAAGATTCCTTTATCCAGTAATATTTGACGAACCCAATTCTCAAGCGCCTCCCCAGAGTATAGACCTTTCTTAATCAACACTCGAAGTGCAGGCCCAACCACCCGAGCATTAAAGATTGGTGCTCGCTTCAGCAAAGATTGAAACGGTGTCTCTTCGATAATCTTTTTCATTTCATCTGCCGTATAGCCTGCTGCAAGAACTGCCGCAATTATAGATCCTGATGATGTGCCAGCCACTCTACTGAAATGTACACCAGCCAATTCTGCTGCTTTCACAGCTCCTGCTAGTGAGATTCCTTTGACTCCTCCACCTTCAAATACGGCATTGATGTGCATAAATAAATCCCCCGCTCACATGGTCTACTGACTATGTATGTAAGCAGGGGATCATTCATTCCTCTAGGACTTGCGGTTTAGGATTGATAATATAATTTCAATTGATCAAGTAAGCCTAGAGGATTGTTTATTAAGTTTTTAGCTCTAAAAAAGATACTTCCACCAATTTCGCTGTATTGTTCATTATACTTTAATTGAGCGATAATCTCAGATGCATTTTGCCAACTCTTCTCTTGAGTGAGATCTCCAACCTTATACGCAGCGTGACCGATTAACAGATCTACTGTGGTACCACTGACTTCTTTTACCCACCAGTCTACAAGCTTGTCATAATCCGCTGGCGCATAGTTCATGCTCCAATAGATCTGTGGTGCCACATAGTCTATCCATCCGTTCTGAATCCATGCCCGTACATCAGCATACATACTATCGTAAGCCGTCACTCCAGCAGTTGTATCTGACCCACTCGGATCCACCGACTTATTCCGCCATACACCGAATGGACTAATACCGAACTCAACATTCGGTTTTGCTAGGTGGATACGTTCTCCAAGCATCTGCACAAATGTGTTAATGTTCGCTCTGCGCCAGTCCCCCACGTTCTTGTATTTTCCGATATTATACAATTTATAAGCGGCTGAATCATTAATCGTTGTATTTGAAGGATAGAAATAGTCATCCAGATGTATTCCATCAATGTCATACCCATTTACAACTTCCATAATTGTATCAATGATGTGTTGACGAGCTTCTGGGATACCAGGATTGATCATCAATTGGTTGTTAACCTTAATCATCCATTCAGGGTATAACAGAGCAACATGATTAGGAGCTAGTGTAGCCGTTGATAAATCGGAGTTCGCTCGGAATGGATTGAACCAAGCGTGAAACTCCATTCCTCTTCGGTGGGTTTCCTCTACCATGAATGCTAATGGATCATATCCGGGGTCTACACCTTGCTTACCCGTAAGCACCTTAGACCACGGAACTAATGCTGATGGATATAACGCATCCCCAGCAGGACGAACTTGAACGAACACAGCATTAATCCCGGTATCCTGTAGCTTATCAAGTAGCGCTGTATACTCTTGTTGCTGCTTCAGCATGTTGTTCTTGGTCGTTGGCCAATCCAGATTAAATACAGTAGAGATCCATGCGCCACGCACCTTATTGTCATTGTGAACAGGTGGATTCTCAGGCTCTAGTGGAGGAATAATCTGTACACTAGTTAGCGTAATTTGCTGTGCAGCCTGATTCCAGTTTACCGTCAAACCAAGATTTTCACTAATAAACCGAAGAGGCACCATCACTCTGCCATTTTTGATCTGAACAGAGGCATCCAAAGGAATAGAAATGCCATTGACTAGAGCAGTGCTTCGCCCAGAAGTCATTGCAAGTTTTGAGCCATCTTTCGAAACCGTTACGGTTTTTTCTTTTTGATTCCAATGAACCGATGCCCCGAGTCCCTCACTTATTACACGGGTAGGGACCATCGTCACGTTTACCTTGGACAATATGTATGGTGAAATATCGCTGTTTAATTTTTGTCCATCCAGAATAATGCTAATCTCTGGGCTTTTGGCCTGGGCAGGGGGGGCAAAGGACGGGAGACATAGTACTGATATGAACAACAAAAGCAACCATCTACGAAACTTCATTCCACATATCCTCCAGCATTGATAGATTTGCAGGTAAACATACAAAAGCAAAAAAGCATCTGTCACCAGCGGACAGATGCCCTGTTAAGATTCGCTGACTAATTCATTATGAATGTCACGTAATTCCTGAATGCGATTTTCATCTCGCTTGAAAAATTCAACGAGCGTTTCAATTCGAGTAATGGAATCCCAGCTTAAATGATGCTCGATTCCTTCAACGTCCTTGTAAATATTCTCTTCAAGAACACCAATTAATCCGAGGAACTCTTCCAGAAGCTGATGTCGTGCCATTAACCGCTTGCCCATCTTCTTACCTTTACTCGTAAGCACGAGACCACGGTATTTCTCGTAAATCAAATATTCATCTTTATCAAGCTTCTGAATCATTTTCGTGACGGATGAGGGATGTACTTCCAAGCCTTCGGCAATATCCGAAACGCGCGCATATCCCTTCTCGTCGATCAGCTTGTAGATGCGCTCCAAATAATCCTCCATACTGGGTGTCGGCATCTTTTTCCCTCTTTTCTAAAAATTACGTCTTACTAAAAAACCTTATTACCTGCACATGTTATGATACATGTTTCAGAGAGTACTTGGCAAGTCCTGGCCCGATTCCTTCGAATAATTGGCACGTGTTGAACCTCTTATGCGTGAGCAGACTAAATGTACCTCTGAGTTGAAAGGATGGCTTGCCGTGACGGTAAAAACAATCGAACGCCCTGCTCGCTCTTTAAAGAGTACTAAAGCTTTTATTCCAGACCTTGTTTATTTTGAACCAGGAGCTTTAGAGTATCCAAAAGGTAAAGAAATTATGGAGTTTGTTAAAGCAAGAGGGATTGAGCATCGTATGACGACATCCCACAATCGTATTACAAATCTCCCAGGTGAAACCGAGCAAGAAAAATACCGGATTGCAAAGCGAACTCTTGTTGTGGGTGTGCGAAAAACATTAAAATTCGATCAATCAAAGCCTTCAGCAGACTATGCCATTCCCATTTCAACAGGTTGCATGGGACATTGCCATTATTGTTACTTACAGACAACACTCGGGGCAAAACCTTACATTCGTGTTTATGTTAATACGGAAGATATTCTTCGCACAGCTAAACAATATATCGAGGAACGAGCACCTGAAATAACAACATTTGAAGCGGCTTGTACTTCGGATCCTGTAGGGCTTGAGCACATTACCCACTCCCTTCAAGAATTGATTACATTCATGGCAGGTGAAGAGTTCGGCCGATTAAGATTCGTCACTAAGTTTCATCATGTTGGCCCTTTGCTTGACCTTAAGCATAACAATCATACAAGAATTCGATTCAGCATCAATGCTGACTATGTTATACGTCAATTTGAACCAGCCACTTCCCGATTCGATGAACGCATTGAAGCCGCTGCTAAGATCGCTCACGCTGGATATCCACTAGGATTCATCATAGCTCCAATTATATGGTATGACGGCTGGGAAAAGGGCTATGCTGAGCTTCTAGAGCGGCTGGCAATGAAACTGCCGAAAGATGCAACAGATGGTTTAACATTTGAGATGATTCAACACCGTTTCACCAAAACAGCCAAAAATCTAATTGAACAAAGATATCCGAAATCTAAGCTGGAGATGGATATTGCAAAGCGAAAACAGAAATGGGGCCGCTGGGGTCAATATAAATATGTATATCCCCAAGAACAACAAACCGCCCTGCGTGAATTCATTACAGAGCGGATTTTTGAACATTTTCCTAAAGCTAAGATTGATTACTTTACTTAAAATTTCAACCAATCTGGAGTCAATGACTGCAGCCAAATTGTGATTTTGAACATTTGATTCGTGAAGAGCAGAATTCCCATAATAATCATAAGCACGCCACCAATTTTCATTAAAACACTTGAATATTTCAAGATCCAGCGAGTAGAGCCGATGAAGAATGCAAGTACGAAGAATGGAACGGCAAAGCCTAAAGAATATGATGTGATTAAAGGGAACCATGTTCCTGGTTCAGTAGCGGCAAGCGCTATAATAGCCATAAGAATTGGGCCAACACAAGGTGACCAACCTGCAGCAAATCCTATGCCAAACAAAAATGTGCCTATGTATCCTGTCGGTTTTGATTTGAAATCAAATTTCCGGTCTTTCATTAGAAATCTTGGTTGAAAAATTCCTACAAGCATTAAACCCATTAAAATGATTAAAAGAGCAGAAAGCTGTCTAATTAAATCCTGGTATTCTATAAATATTTCACCAAATATGCCAGCTCCCCAGCCAAGTGAATAATAAACAGCAGAGAACCCAAGGATGAACGCAAGCGTATGCGTAAGTGTACGCGTGCGCACCTCCTTCCGGTTCTGTTCTGTCTTGAGTTCATTAACAGACATTCCTGTAATAATAGACAAGTAAGACGGGTATAACGGCAGACAGCATGGAGATATAAAAGAAGCCAGACCCGCGGCGAACGCAATACCGACATTAATATCAGCCAATCTTCTCCCCCTTTATGTTGTAAAACCCTTTTTACCAAGCAACGTTACTACAAGTAAAGCAATTAATAGCAAAACAATAGTCGCTCCCGGTGCTAAGTTGAACCCTCCTGCCAGTATAAGACCTCCTATAACAGCAATCTCAGAAATGATAACCGAGAGAATCATAGAGGATTTAAAGCTTCTTGCCACAAGCAAGCTAATCGCCACTGGAATCGTTAACAGGGCTGATACAAGCAGGGCGCCTACAATCTTAATCGCGGTACTCACCACAAGCGCTGTCAGCACAGTGATCAGCATATTCATCAGTTTAACTGGTAAACCACTCACACTTGCTGCATCTTCCTCAAAGCTAAGCAGAAAGAACTCTTTGAAGAACAAGCTCACAACAACGATAACGATTACTGTAACTCCGCCTACCATATATAGATCTGTCGTATCAAGTGTATAGATGCTTCCAAATAAATAACTCATTACATCGGTATTATAACCCATTCCTAATGTGAAAAAGAGAGATGCCAGTGCAACCCCGCCGGACATGATAATGGCGATCGATAGTTCGGCATAACTTTTATAAGCTTTCCTAAGCTTCTCTATCGCGAATGAAGCTAGCACGGCAAATACAAGTCCCGCAGCCAGCGGATATACTTCAATAAGAAAACCGAGAGCCACACCGGCAATCGTTACATGAGAGAGTGTATCCCCAATCATGGACAATCTTCGCAGCACCAAAAAGATACCAATCAGCGGCGCTGTAACACCGATGAGAATACCGCCGAGGAGTGCCCGCTGAAAAAAATCACTTTGTATTATATCAAGCAATGAAAACGTCTCCTTCGCAGCTTTAGCTTTACATCATCTTATTTTATTAAACGAGTGAGTGTTGCAGATCTTGTTTTGTACAATTTTCAATATCATGTGAGTGACGTACAAAAAATTGAATTTTCCCATTCTGCTGCACTGGCGAAGTGCCTAAATAGCCATTTACCATATCCAGATCATGTGTCACCATCAAAAAGGTCATATTGTGATGTGCGTGCATATGGGTGATCAATTCAAAAAAACTTGCTTGTGTCTCCGAATCGATTCCTTTCGTAGGCTCATCCAAAATGAGTAAATCCGGACGGTTAATTAGCGCTCTCGCAAGAAAGACACGTTGCTGCTGTCCACCTGAAAGCTGACCAATCCGTTTGTGTGCTATATCTTGTATACGCATGACTTCAAGTGCATCATCACATTTCTGCTGCTGCTCTTTGCTGATGCGGCGGAACATATTTTTTCGGTAATAAAGTCCTGACATAATGACTTCACGCACTGTTGCTGGGAACAGTGGATTAAAGGCGTTCTTCTGCGGAACATAGCCAATTCGCTCCCAATCCCTGAACTTACGTACCTTCTGACCGAATAATTCAACACTGCCCTCAGTCGCTGGCAATAAACCCACGATCATTCGCAGTAAGGTCGTTTTCCCCGCTCCGTTGGAACCCACAATTCCGACAAAATCGCGTTCTTTGACGGCAAAATCAAGATCTTTGATGACCTGCTGCTCCCGGTAGGAAAATGATATATTTCTCAGTTGTATAATCGATTCGTGACAATCCTGTGGTGCTGGTATCATACCTTGGCCGCCTTTCTCATTATTTTGCTAATAAACATAAGATTTCTCAAAACCTTGTGATCCACCTTACTATTGTAAAGCCTTAGTGAGATTTTGCAAATTTTTCTCCATTAATGTGAAGTAGTTATCACCATTCTGTTCTTGTTCTTTCGTTAAGCCTTCTACAGGGTTAAGTACGAGCGTTTCCACACCGGTCTCAGAAGCTAAAGTTTTAGCTAGTTTATCCGATACGAGTTCCTCAAAGAAAATATAGCGTATACCTTTCTCTTTCACTGTCTTAGTCAGCTTAACAAGGTCCTGTGCACGAGGCTCAGCATCTGGAGACAAGCCCATAATAGCATATTGCTCTAGGTTATAATCCCGTGCAAGATACCCAAATGCCTGATGAGACACAACAATTTCATGTTTAGGAAGTCCTGATAATTGTGTTGTAAATGATTCATCTAATTTTTCTAACTTTTCCTTAAGTCCAGCATAACGCTCATCATAATATGCCGCATGATCTGGATCGACTTCTACAAGACTTTGATGAATATTATGTGCCATAACTAGAGCAGACTTTGGACTCACCCAAGTGTGAGGGTCTACATGGTGACCACGATCCCCTTCTTCTCCGTGTCCGTGACCGTCGTCCCCTTCTGAATCAATAAGCTCAATTCCTTGACTAGTTTCTACCGGCTTAACCTGCGTATCTTTATTGAGTCCTTTCAAAAATGAAGGAGCCCATCCTTCAAGACCAGCACCATTATAAAGGAACAACTGAGATTTCGAGGTATTGATAATATCCTGACTTTTCGGTGTCCAGTCATGAGGCTCTACCCCAGTCGGAAGGAGATTGATAACATTCACTTCGTCTCCACCAATCTCTTTTGTAAACTCATAGATTGGATATATCGTCGTTACGACATTCACTTTCCCCTCTACAACGCCATCTGTTTGGCTTCCACAAGCGGTTAGACCCATTATTAATGCTAACATCAGTATTCCGTAACCTGCTTTAATTCTATGTTTCATCTTATGTTTACTCTCCGATCTATTGTTTTAATCGTAATGATTACTAACAAGATTATAAGAGCATCTGAAAGATCTTGTCAACTAAATCGTAAAAATTACTATTAAGAGTATGTTCTTATACTTTTAAATATGTAAAAAGAACGGTACACCCCATTAACAGGGTATACCGTTCTGAAATGAACCATTCAAGTAAGAGATGGTTTATTTTACGATCGCACCGTTAGGCATGCTATCCGGTACTGTTGCGAGCGTAAGCTCGCTACCTTTTGAAGCCGCCAGTACCATACCTTGAGACAATTCTCCTCTAAGCTTGACTGGTTTCAAGTTCGTTACACAGATGACTTTGCGACCAACGAGGTCTTCCGGCTTATAGAACTTTGCAATACCAGATACAACCTGACGCTGCTCATAACCGAGATCCAATTGAAGCTTAAGCAGTTTATCTGCTTTTTTAACCGGTTCAGCGGAAATAACTTGTGCTACACGAAGCTCAACTTTAGCAAAATCTTCGATACCGATCTCCTCTTTATGCTCAATCACTTCATCCTCTGCAGGTGCCTCAGGCTTCGGTGCTTCTTCTGCAGCTTTCGTGCCACCTGTCATAGCCTCAGCGATGTAGGCAACCTCTTGTGGAACATCCAGACGAGGGAAAATCGGATCTCCTTTAACAAGCTTCGTGCCCGCAGGAATGCTTCCAAGTTCACGTCCACTATCCCAAGCTGTCAGCTCACCTTCTTGAATACCAAGCTGCTGCCAGATTTTCTGAGGAGTACGTGTAAGGAATGGTTGTAGCAAGATCGAGGCAATCCGAAGTGATTCAACCAGATGGCTCATCACCGAAGCTAATTCTTCACGCTTGCTGTCATCCTTAGCGAGTCCCCAAGGCTGTGTTTCGTCGATGTACTTGTTGCTACGGCTAACGAATTGACCGATAGCTGTTAGTGCAACCGAAAACTCCATATTCTCCATCGATTCTTCTACCTTGTCGTAAACTTCCTTTGCCGCTTCTTCCAAAGCTGCATCAAATGCTGTTACACCGGTCTGATAAGCTGGCACCTCTCCCCCGAAATACTTGTCAACCATCGCAACCGTACGATTTAACAGATTACCAAGGTCATTCGCAAGATCGGAGTTAACACGCTCCACAAAACTTTCCGGTGTGAATGTTCCATCAGCTCCGAAAGGAACTTCACGAAGCAAATAATAACGGAGTGCATCGAGGCCATAACGATCAATCATGGTTACCGGATCGACCACATTCCCTTTGGATTTTGACATTTTGCCATCCTTCATCAAGAGCCAGCCATGGGCGAACACTTTCTTAGGAAGTGGAAGGTCTAGAGCCATGAGAATGATCGGCCAGTAAATCGTATGGAAGCGGACGATCTCTTTACTCATCAGATGTACATCTGCCGGCCAGTATTTATCAAACAGAGAACGATCTTCGGTTCCATAGCCAAGCGCGGTGATATAATTCAAAAGCGCGTCGATCCATACATAAATAACATGCTTCGGATCGCTCTTCACCTTAACTCCCCACTCATACGTAGTACGGGAAACTGCAAGATCCTCAAGACCCGGCTTAATAAAGTTGTTAATCATTTCGTTCTTACGGGAGATCGGCTGGATAAAGTCCGGATTCTCTTCATAGAACTGAAGGAGACGGTCTACGTATTTGCTCATACGGAAGAAGTAACTTTCCTCTTTTACCAATTCAACAGGACGTCCACAATCTGGACAGTTACCATTTACGAGCTGGCGCTCAAGGAAGAACGACTCGCATGGTGTACAATACCAACCTTCATAATCCCCTTTGTAAATATCGCCTTGGGCAAGCAGTCGTTCAAATACATCTTGAACAACTTGCGTGTGACGCTTTTCTGTCGTACGGATAAAGTCCTCGTTCGAAATATCAAGCTTCTTCCACAGATCTTTAATGCCCGCTACAATGTCGTCAACGAATTGTTGTGGTGTCTTACCCGCTTCAGCTGCTTTTCGTTCAATCTTCTGACCATGCTCATCCGTTCCTGTCAAATAGCGAACATCAAAACCGCGCAGACGTTTGTAACGTGCCAGAGCATCACCTGCTACAGTCGTATAAGCGTGACCGATATGCAGCTTGTCGCTTGGATAATAGATCGGTGTCGTAATATAAAATGTCTTCTTGTCTGTCATGATTAACCCATCCTTTTCATTAATTTATCGTTTATTCTGGTCTGTGAAAACACAACAAAAAACCCTCACCCCTATGGGACGAGAGTTATCTCACGTGTTACCACCCAAATTCCCTGTACCCTTACGGGCAACAGGCTCACCGACCGCCTATTCAAAGACGACCGTCCATTAACGCTGGATCACGCCACTCCTTTACGTCCAGATGAACTAGATCGCTCAAAAGTGGTTCCTCCAAGACCATTTTCCAAAAATAACCTTGACCGGCTTTCAGCTCCCCCGGCTCTCTGTACAAGATTTGATTTTCGTACTTATCTCTTCCTCGGAAATGCATATATAACTTCAATATAATCAACGAACCCTTAGGGTGTCAAGGTTACTTGTCACGGTCCTTGAACTTCCACATCATTCGAAGCCCCCTTGCGTGGTGGAACCAGATCAATTCCTCCCGGGTTAAAAGGATGACAACGTGCAATGCGCTTGGCTGCTAACCAAGATCCTCTTAGTGCTCCGTGCACTTCGATAGCTTCAAGGGCGTATGCGGAACACGTCGGATAAAAACGACATGTAGCCGGTTTCAAGGGTGAGATGAACTTACGGTATATGTGGATAGGCACCTTTACAACACGACTAGCCGTAATTTTACTCATGATAAAGATTCCGTCTTTCCATCTTCACACGAATTTGTCTTATTTGGTGATGTGTTTTTCTTCAGCGCTGTCGTATCCTTGGCACACTCTTTACAATATCCGAATACTTCAAATTTATGCTGAACCACTTGGAAATCCTCTGGTCCATCGGTCACTTGCATCGGACAAAACTTGATCGGATATGTTTTCTGACACTGAAGACAAATCATGTGATGATGATGGTGTTCTTCATTACAGCTCGCTCGAAATTTAATACCTTCTTCAAACACAACCTGTTCTAGCACACCAAGATCATATAATACTCTAAGATTACGATAAACCGTATCAAAACTGAGACCACTATATTTCTTACCCATATATTCGTATACATCCTTAGCTGTTAAATACCCTGGATGTTCTCCAAATAATTTGGCAAGTGTCTTACGCTGATCGGTAATGCGCAGCCCGTTCTCGGACATGCCGTTTATGATCTGTTCCGTCGTCAGCATACGCAGTTAACCTCCTGATAGCTTAAATGTCTAGATCTTTCATGTCATCTATTAATAATGCATGAAAAAATGTGCCTAGTCAACGAGACAAGTCTAAGGTAGACATCGCCCGAATTCAAAATCATCTCAAAGGAACTGATCAATAGACATAAAAAACCCCAAGTTCCTCTTAATCGGACACTTGGGGCCAGGTTTAACCTTAATTCGATTTCAATTCTGGCAAAGGCGTGAATAGGAAGTTGATTGGTAAGCTGCTACCAGGTGCAGCTGTAAACGTAATTTCTACAGACTGCTCATAGGTGCCCGTACGATATAGAATACTTGCCTCGTTAGGCGCAGAAGACGCAGCGGAGTTAGGTGCACCTACGATATTTCCATTGACCATAACAACACCCATGTATTTACCTCCACGGGGATTAAATGAAATCAATGTATTAGGAGCTACTCGATTCAACTTAATGCGATAGACAACACCAAAGTTACCCGCATTAGAGGTCTGATAACCTGTTATGCCGTCATGACCAACTAGATTCGGATCACTTACCTTATCACCAATTGCAAGACGAGAAGGCGTGTTACCAATTAGTTCATTCGATTCAATAATACGTGTAGCATCCGAATAAGTACCCCGGTTATGGACTCCGTCACTCGGATGTAGTCTTAAGAAAGGAAGCTTTTGAATAGGGTCTTTGTTCTCTTCAATCATGACAATATTATAACGAACAGGTGAATCCGTATAAAGATCTGCGAACATCGAAATTACTTGTTCATTCTTCATCGGGGTCGCACTCAGTTCCTGTAAAATGACTCTGCTCTCACCTGGTTTTAGGTAGATCGACTGATAATCCTTACCGGACTGCATGGATTCTAAGTATCTCTGTACAGATGCCTTACCCGTCGCTGTAGGAATATTAATTGGACCGCCAAATCCTACATATTGTGTCGTTAACAAGGCGTTGGTGTCATTAATATTAGTCGCAACGACATACATTTTCATCCGTTTACCTGTAGCATTCAAATGATGGATCATAAATCTAGTTGATCCGATACCTGTTTCGCGATATACGATTCCTTCAGTGTATACCGTTTCTGGACTATTACTACGGATGAGCGTGGTAGGTTCAGAAGTTCTTGAATAAGGAAACTCCTCCATCGACGGAACCTTAGAGCCGTCAAAGATGTATTTTTCACCGATTTTTGAGAATAGCTGACTGAATTCTTCACGTGTGTATAACGTTTCAGATGTAATGATAAGCGTCTTCTCATAATAGTTCGTAGCACCATGTTTATCGGTTACAGTCAATCCAACTTTTACGGGTCCAGGTGTAAAAAATGCTTCAGCATTATTATCCCAATCCCATTTTACAATCGCATTCTCGTCATCCGTACTTTGATCGGTATAGGTGATTCTCTCACCCATCTTATACTCATCTTTATCCGTGATAAACATAGCAACCGGCGGTTCGTTAGGAGCTAATACCTCGATGGTTACCGAATATGGATCACTCCACTCACCACTTGAGTCCTGAACGGAATATGTAATCGTCCGCACACCAGGCTCTGCAAAAATTTCCTCTCTACCTTCCCACTTCTCATCAATAATTGGGAGGCCGGATGGAGAGTAAGGACTTGTCTTATACCTCACCTTTGTCTGTCCTGCAAAAATCTCATCATTCTCGATAGTGAAGGAAGCAACTGGCTTAGTACTCAAAGAAAGAATAATCCGTTTATTCGTCTGATCCACTTTATATGGGATATCTAGGGCTTGTGTAATTGAGGTCAGCGGTACCATAAATACATTGTTGGACTGATAAGCTGCACCTTTCATCGTAGTTTTCACACCATTCACGGTATACACTTTGCTATCCGTCTTAAAACGTAATGTATCTGCCCCACGAGTAATTACTGTTTCTTTCGTGGAACTGTCATAGGCCAGTTTCAGCCCAACACGCTCAACTAGTGAACGAATGGCCACATAGGATACACCATTCTTCACAGCCATCGGCTGTCCTGCAATATAAAGCTTTCCATTGTGGTACATTTTATCGCTGTTCATCATAAGGATGAGACCTGGTTCATTCGGGATAGGCGGCTCAGGTTCTACTACTCCACCACCGTTTCCACTTCCGCTGGTTATAGAAGAAAGGTCTAGAATGATCTTCTTCTCGGGCTGATTTACTTTATAAGGTATACCTAATGCTTGTGTAATTGAAGTGAGAGGCACCATAAATGTATTCTTGTATTGATATGAAGGCCCCTTCATTTGCCGTGACTCTCCATTAACCTTATAAATACTGCTATCCGTTTTAAAACGAAGCTCATTGCCGTCTTTAATAATAATAGTTTCTTTCGTAGAATTATCATATGTAAGTTTCAGACCAGCCCGCTCAACCATAGCTCGAATCGAAATATATGATACCCCACTCTTGACAGCCATTGGCTGAGCCGCCTTATAGTATTTGCCATTGTGGTACATATCGGCACTATTCATGAGTAGTACAAGCTCATTACTGGACACAGCTAACGTATTCGTTTCCTGTTTATCCGTATTTTTAGATTCATTCTCATCCTGACCCTTTAGGTCCTCTGATTTCTCGCTATCTTCTTTATCCTCTTCTACTTCACCGACTACCGGTTCATCTTGCTGATTCGGTTCTTGTTCCAATTGCTCTTGTTGTTCAACTTCTTCTTGTTTGTTATCCTTGTCATTCATTTCATTATTATTGATGTTATCTGATGAAGTATCTTCAACGGCTTCCGACGGGTTATTTGGTGTCAATGGTGACTTAGTCGCATGGCTTGAGGCATCTGCCTCTTGTGATTGCAACTTTAGAGATTGCTGTTGTTCTAATTGTCCGCTGTTCGTCGCCTCGGATTGAACCATATCTTGACCGGGTACGATGACAGCAGAAGACTGCGCACTCACAGGCACAACAGATAATATCTGTGCCATGACAAGTACAGTGATGATGGACATTCTCTTAAGTTTCATTTCTGCTCCTTCAACTCCTGTGTGATTTTGATTCTCTCTATCTAAACATCATAGTATTAGACGCCCACTTCCGGTAAAAGTTGCTATATTTCTTCCAAAAAAGAAAAAGCCGGGAGATTTCCCTCTGTTGACAGGGCTCCCGACTCTATAAATCTATGAATTATTTCAACAATCTACGCTTTCGAACCTGATTCCTGAACATCATTCAAACTTACCGGAAGTTTCCCTTCCGGTATCACTTCTCCATACAATACTCCTGAGAGTGCATCCATATAAAATGGTGTGTTCTCATAACAACATAGATATGTAGGGACCTGAGAAATCTCATTCAAATCATAAGGATTACGTGTTGAAGCAACAATCAATTTCACTGATCCAAGCTGCATTAGTTTCTCGACCAACTTACGTTGACCTGAAGAAAGCTTGCTCTCAGAAGTATAAGTCGCTACGACAACCTGCTTATAATGTTTCGCTTCTTGGACAGCCGCCTCAACTTCCTCATCCGTCAAGTCAGTACCGATGCGGATTTCCTCTACCTTACCTTGGTTAGCAGCTATTGCGTCACCTAACGTATAGGAACGACTCCAAGCTTCATCTACCTCGGTCGCTTTTAATAACTCCGGCCAGTATACAAGTGTCGACACTTCACGGTCTAAAGGTAGCTGCTGCTCATCTCGTACAAGCGTAATTCCTTTAGCTGCAATTTCAGACAATAATGCTTCAGCACTACTGCTTATTTCTGCAATATCAACAGCTGGTAAGTTCGCTGCCTTCTCTGCATTTCGCATCTTAAGAGAGAGAATCCGTTCAACAGAGGAATCAATACGCTCTTCCGTTATACGTCCATTCTTGACAGCTTCAACAACTGCTTTGATTGCTGATTCTTGTAGTTCCAATCTATGACTGACAAGCACACAATCTGCACCTGCCTCAATTGAACGAACAGCGCCTTCTGGTATTCCGAACTCTTTAGCTATCGCATGCATCTCTAGACAGTCCGTAATAATTAGGCCATCGAAGCCTAGCTCTTCACGGAGCAGTCCCGTTAATACAGCATACGACAACGTAGCTGGAATAGGATCTGGTTCAATTGCCGGGAAGCTAACATGTGCAGTCATAATGGCATCTACGTTACCTGCTATAGCTTCTTTGAATGGATATAACTCCACTTGTTCAAGTCTAGTACGATCATGAGGCACAGAAGCTAGACCTAGATGGGAGTCTACACTTGTATCTCCGTGACCTGGAAAATGCTTAGCCGTCGCGGAAACACCCTCTTCCTGATAACCCTTAATTGCAGCTACACCATGAGCAGCAACCGTTTTGGGATCTTCTCCAAAGGATCGAACGCCTATTACTGGATTTAATGGATTGTTGTTTACATCGATACAAGGAGCAAAATTCATATTAACACCAAGAGCTCTAAGTTCCTTAGCTCCAATCTTTCCAACCTCGTAAGTATAATCCGTGCTTCCTGCCGCCCCTAGTGCCATATTGCCTGGAATTCGGTTGATCCCTTCATGATCAATTCTTGCAACCATACCACCTTCTTGGTCGATAGAAACGATAAGTGGCGGCTCACCGCTAGAAGCAGCTAGTTGCTGGAGGGATGAAGACAGCTCAGATAATTGCGAGAGTTTCTGTACGTTTCTGCGGAAGTATACGATACCACCTACATGATGCTCCTGGATCAATTTTTTAGCATGCTCATCAGGTGTTAGTGCATTAAATCCACAAATAAACATCTGACCGATCTTTTGTTCTAGGGTTAAATCTGAGACCTTCCAATTCATAACATAAAAACCTACCTTCTTCATTAATAATTGATACAAACAACATCTTACAACGCAGTAGAGCTGCCGCATACTTCTCTGAACTCGGATGGCGTCATTCCGGTAGCCTTCTGAAACACTTTTGTGAAATAGCGCCGTTCATGATAACCGACAAATGCACCTATCTGTGCGATATTTTTATCGCTGTTCGTTAGAAGAAACTTGGCTGCTTCCATACGCTGCTTCGTTAGGTACTCAACAAAAGTGATACCCACATGGTTCTTAAACAGTAGACAGAAGTAACTGGAGCTAATTCCAAGATAGTCTGAGAGTTCCTCGATCCCCAAATCCGAACCCAGATGTGTATTGATATAATCAAGGGCGGACATCATCAATTGCTCTGGTGGCTTCTTGACTGAATCAGGATCTGGATCACTATCGATTAGAGAAACCGAAGTGAAATATTTCTCTTTCACCTGCTTCTTCCGGATCTCTTCACCGATCTCACGAATTCGATCTTGTAATTCAAAATAATTAATCGGCTTGCTAATGTAATCCTTAACTCGTAACTTGATTGCTTCACGAGCATATTCAAACTCTTGATAACCCGTGAGCAAAAATATTTCTGCTGTGCTTCCTTTTTCTCTTAGTTTCATGATAAACGTTAATCCATCCATCACCGGCATACGTATATCGCATAAAACCAAATCAGGATCATGCTCTTCTGCAATGACAAGAGCTTCCATCCCGCTTCGAGCAAGCCCAACCACTTCCATGCCCATATCCTTCCAAGGGATGACCTTGTTAAGATTATTAAGAATAGGGGCCTCATCATCAACCAATAATACCTTTAGCACGTTGCCCTTCCCCCCCATCATAATTGGGTATCACACAATGTATCACTGTACCTCCAGGCTGGCTTGAGCATATAAATAACCCATATCCATCACCATATTGAATTCGAATTCGATCGGCGACACTACGAATACCAAGCCCCCGTCTTTCCTGATTCAACTTTAAGTCCTTTCCATCCATAAGAGGCGATTCTTTATCTTCAGGCATCATGTATTCAAAGACCGACAGTTGCTTAGAAGACATCCCCAGACCATTATCCTCAACACGAACAATCAGATTCCCACGTTCGCTCCATGCTTTGATCAAGAGTTTCCCTGTGTAATCAATGCCTTCAAAGCCGTGCTGAATGCTATTCTCGACAAGCGGTTGCAGAGTAAGCTTCATGATTCGGCACGACAACAACTCTTTGGGCACATCAATCTCATAATCAAACACATCTTCGAAACGGAACTTCTGGATCTCCAAGTAACTTCTTAAATACTTCAATTCTTCTTCAAGTGTAATTTCTTCTTTATCCTGAATACTAATTCGTAAAATACTAGCTAAACGATATACCATCTCGCTGACTTTACGTCCCTCATTTTGAACAGCAAGAACATTGATAGATTCTAGCGTATTAAAAAGGAAATGTGGCTTAATCTGAGCTTGCAACAACCGCATATGCGCTTCTGTTTTCAATCGCTGCTCATTACGAATCTGGTCGAATAATCGATTGATGCGATTCATCAGATCGTTAAATCCTTTTGATAAGAGGAGGAGCTCGTCCTCACCCTTTTCCTCAACCCTAGCACTCAGGTCCCCATCTTCCACACGACGCATAAAACGAACAATGACTGCGATCGTTCCTGTAATTCGGTTCATAAAAAATTTATTAAATGCAATTGCCGTAATCAAGCAAAGACCTAGAATGACAATAAACCACTTTGCAAAGGAGGTTACCTCTTGGGACAACGAATCCCATTTCGTTACGGAGACGACGCTCCAGGGATATCCTTCAAGCCTATGGATAGAAACAACACTCTCTTCTCCATTGAATTGAGACTTAAAGCTCTGATATTCGGATTGATAATCGATATCATGCTTCATGAACGTGTTCATGTTCTTTCCGTCATTTTGCTCTCTTGGATCAAAAAGAATCAGACCCTCATCATTCACAAGTAAGAACGATGTGTCCTGCAGATTATTCGGAATCGTCAAATTACGGAAAATCCGTTCGAATTCAAGTCGCTTAATCTGCACAACGAGAATCCCTTCTTTACGAAAAGTCTCCATGTTCTTCACGAGTCGAATTTGTGTAAATACCGGCTCCATTCCACTGAGTTCAGGATATTCATGCGGTGCGATCCACTTTGGAACCCCGTTAAGTTTAATGACTTCCTCGTAGAGATGACTCTCTTTGAACTCTGAAAATGGAAGGGCACCGAAATCCTCCTTCGTAAATAACGGCACATGACTCGACTCTCTATTCATATTGTATAGAAATGCAAAGCTGATGGCTGGATGGTTATATAGAAGATTACGAAAATTCCGCTGACTCGCATTCAACGTTAGTTGTTCCGAGTTCGTAATAAAGTCTTGAGAATCAGGATCATCGGCTTTTAGCGCAGTTGTAAAAACCGATGATGCGATACCACTATCCGTTACATTCTCCATCTCATCAAATACATTTAAGATACTGTAACTGATCGCTTTTAAGGAGTATTCGGCTTGCTGACTGTATTTCTTCTCTATTGAGTTATACGTGACAAAGAAGGTGAACAAACCCAATACAAGTAAAGGAATGATGATTAGTCCCAAAAATGCTGTAAACAACTTGTTCCTCAGGTTCATACACAATCCCCTAATTCATTGTAAATTAACCTTTCACACTGCCTGCTGTTACCCCTTCAATGATCTTCTCTTGAAGAATCGCATATATAATTAGGACAGGCAGTACACTAAATACAATTCCGGCAGACATCTGCGCGTAATTCGTATTGTACGCATCCCTAAATCCGACCATGCCGACAGGAAGTGTTCTTAGTTCTTCGTTCGATAAGAAATAGTTAGCTAACAAGAACTCGTTCCAGTTACCTAGGAAGTTAATAATAAAAACCGTTACGATGGCTGGCACTGTCAATGGGAGAATAATTCTCATAAATAAGCCACCCGATCGTAATCCATCAATTACAGCCGCTTCCTCAATCTCACCAGGCAATGAACGCATGAAGGCGGCAAGAATGATTACGGAGAACGGGATAGCATTCGCAACATAAGGCAGGATCAGTGCCATATGTGTATTAAGGATATCTAGTTTTTTCATTATACCGTAAATTGGTAGTAAGAGGGAGTTATTCGGAATCAACATACCGATTAATATGAGCTGAAATATAATCGCGCTGATTCGGTTATATCTCATTCGAGTTACTGCAAAAGCTAGCATTGCCGCAAACAGAATGGATAAACACGCAGATAAGATACCAATATACAAACTATTAAAGAAATAAGTGCTAATCTTGGCATTCACCCAAGCATTTACATAGTTATCAAATACGAATGTATTCGGAAGTCCGAAGGGATTCGTTGCTATCGCTTGATTATCCACTTTCACGGAAGAGAATAACACGAAGAGAAAAGGATATAAAATGACGAGCATGTAAGCTAATAAAAAGATGTGTGGGATAGACTTTTTCAATGCTCTCATCAGTATTCAATCCTTTCGTTACGTCTTGCAATCAGCAACTGATAAACTACCGTTATTATCATGGTAAATGCAAAGATTAGAACAGCAATTGTATTTCCGAATCCATGCTGGAAGCTTGTAATAGCATATCGAATCATGTAGGTTGCCATTACATCGGTTGAACCAAAAGGACCACCTTTGGTCATAACGAGAACAATGTCTGCAGCTTTCATCGCTCCAGCGATAGATAACATAATGACAACGGATATAATCGGCATAATTAGAGGAAGTGTAATTTTGATTGCTCTCTGAAATCCGGTCGCACCGTCAATCGCGGCTGCCTCATCTAATTCCTTAGGTATCGAAATAATCGCGGCAAGCACCATAACGATATAAAATCCGGTCCACTGCCATGCGTTAGTTATCAAAATCGAGATCATAGCCCATTTCTTCTCAGACAGCCAGTAGATCGGCTCGACTCCAAACAAACCCACGATTTCATTCATTAAACCGAAGTCTGGATTATAAATGAAGCCCCACAAAATACCGATTACAGCGGTGGACATGATAGATGGAGCAAATACAGCCGTTTTATAAAGACCTTTAAGTTTCTTAACATTTGCAATAAGTAATGAGAAGAAAATAATAATAGGAACCTGGATAAAACATGAAAATAGAATGAAATACAAATTATTTCTAACGGATTTCCAAAAAGCAATATCATCAAATGCTCGCGTGTAATTGTCAAAACCAATGTACTTAACGTCTTTAGATATCCCATTCCAGCTCGTAAAACTGTTATCGATCGCTGTATAAATAGGATAGATGAAAAAGGCCAAGAACAAGATGAATGCCGGCAGAACAAACAGAATATAAATCAGAGGATTTCTTAGCGCTTTATTCATGGTAACCTCCGTAGTTTCATGTCTTATACTTAGCGGAAAGGGCACCCCCAGTCTAGCGGGTGCGCCCTCTCCCTAACTATTCTTCCTTAATTACTCTTCAGATGAATTGGCTGCATCTTGTGCAGATTGTACATCTTGGAGCATCTTCTCAGCATCGATTTCGCCGCCGATCACCTGCTGAATTCCAAGGCTCAGTGCCGTATTCACACTTGCTTGAACCAATGCATCAAACGCAGGGAAAGATTTGTCGATTTCGCTTACTGCTTTGAAAATATCCTGCATGATTGCCTCATCAGACGTAGAGTTCATTGTCGCTACATCCATCTTCATCGCTGGCAATACGCCATCTTCTTTCAGACCACGAAGCTGCATTTCATCCGTCCACATGTTCTTGATGAATTCTTTTACAGCAGCCATCTTTCTAGGGTCATCCTGAATAGAAGCTGAGAAGCCATAACCATTGTTCGCATCTTGCATGACAACTACCGGATCACCTTCATTTACAGGAGGCAGGTTAAAGAATCCAATCTTTCCTACCATATCACCAGCTTGTTTCGGATCTCTGAATACGCTGTTAGCCCAAGAACCATCCATCATCATGACTGCTTCGCCGGAAATGATCTGGTTTCTCATATCTGCATATTCGAACCCAAGTTCACCCTTTTTGTAATACCCTTTTTCAACCCACTCTTGATGCTTCTTCACGCCTTCTACCACTTTAGGATCCGTCCACTTCGTCTCACCAGTCTTAAATCCGTAAGTAATTTCTGGTCCAGCATAGTAAGCCCATAAATTGTTTGTTGTCATTAACGGAATCCAAGCATCTTTAGAGGACTGTGCAAATGGAATTTTACCATCAGCTTTAACGGTCTCAGCAATCTTCTCTAGATCAGCAAGTGTTTTAGGAACCGTTAGACCTTTTTGGTCAAAATACTCTTTATTGTAGAAGATCCCTTCAATGGAACCGCCAATTGGCAATCCGTATACTTTACCCTCGCGTGTAAATGGATCCAAAGTTGTAAATTTATCTTTAATACCAAGCTCCTCGATGATCGGTGTAATATCCAGCATCAAGCCTTCTTTCGCATACACACCAGCATCAGGGCTACCAAACACATCAAAAATCTCAGGTGGTTTACCGGAAGCCATCTCGCCTCTCAGCTTCTCTTTACGATTCACTTCCGAATCTACAGCATCCAGATTCAGTTTCAATCCGGGTACTGCTTCTTCTGTCTTCTTCACGACATCTTGAAGTAAAGCCAGTCTGAATTTCTTAGCATCGCCAACTTGTGTGTGTCGAATTGTCATTTCAAACGGTTCGGTACTTGCTGCAGGCGGAGTATCTGTTCCTTTAGCTGGTTCTTCACTTGTCTTGTTACTACCGCAACCGGACACAAAAGCTGAAGTAACCAAAAGCAGCGACATCATCAGTGCTAGGCTTTTTTTCTTCATGATTATTTGACCCTCCTAAAAAATGTTTGTGTTTATATATTCATTATAGAAAGCGGTTTCAAGTTACGATAGAACTATATTTTTCTTACATAGGGATAAAATCTTCTAATAAAACAATAATACCCTTGCCTGAATAGGCAAGGGTATGTGTAACATGACCAAGTATGATTAAATACGAATCCTATACCGATAGAACTTCCGTTCTACCCTTCTCAATTAACTCATAAGCCCGTGCAACCTCTGCTTCGGTTGGCGTAGGCACTCCATCCAGAGGATATGCTTTTCCTAAAGCTTCCCACTTATATATTCCCATCTGATGATAAGGAAGGATCTCGAACTTCTCTACCCCATTCAGAGTTGCAATGAAACGCCCAAGCTCAAGCAAATCCTCTTCTTGATCATGGATACCTGGAACAAATACATGTCTAATCCACATCTTACGACCATTATCGGAAAGCCAGCGTGCCATCTTCAAAGTTCGTTCATTCGACTTTCCTGTCAGTTTAATGTGCTTCTCATCATTAATATGCTTCAGATCCAATAATACCAAGTCCGTATTCTCAAGCAATTCACGGATTTTCTCCGGTTCATTATAACCGTTACTATCAAGTGTAGTATGAAGATTCCAACGACGCTTAACTTCCTTAAACAACTGTGTAACAAAAGGATATTGTAGGGTTGGCTCTCCACCCGAAACCGTGAGACCACCACCCGAAGAACGGTAATACTGAAGATATGGCTCTATTTCAGCAAGCGCCTCTTCAACTTCCATCTCCTGTCCTTCATTCAATGCCCAAGTATCCGGGTTATGACAATACTGGCACTTGAGCAAGCAGCCTTGCATAAAGAGTACAAAGCGGATACCCGGACCGTCCACCGTACCAAACGTTTCTATGGAATGCACATGACCTTTTATCATATGATGTCATCCTTTCCGTATCCGCTCTGTGACAAGCCAAGAATTGTTAATACATTACCCGTCCTTATTACATCGAACCATGGAATGTACGGTTGATAACATCTAGCTGCTGTTCGCGGGTCAATTTAATGAAGTTTACTGCATAACCAGATACACGGATTGTCAGTTGAGGATAGTTCTCTGGGTGCTCCATAGCATCAATTAATTGCTCACGATCAAATACGTTTACATTAAGGTGATGCGCATTGCTACCGAAGTATCCATCCATCATAGCTACCAAGTTCTTCTCACGGATATCTTTCTCTTTACCAAGTGCTTTCGGCACAATGGAGAATGTATTCGAAATACCGTCCAAGCTGTGTTCATAAGGTAACTTAGCTACAGAACTCAAGGAAGCAAGTGCACCTTTTTTGTCGCGTCCATGCATTGGGTTCGCACCTGGAGCAAATGGTTCTCCTGCTTTACGTCCATCTGGAGTAGTACCTGTCTTCTTACCGTATACAACGTTCGAAGTAATGGTGAGTACAGATTGTGTTGGCAAAGCATCACGGTAAGCTTTATGTTTACGGATCATGCTCATGAAGGTCTCAACCAATTCTACCGCAATACTGTCTACACGATCATCGTTGTTACCGTAGCAAGGGAAATCTCCCTCAATTTCGAAATCAACAGCGATACCTTCCTCATTACGGATCGGTTTCACTTTTGCGTGTTTGATTGCACTCAGTGAGTCTGCTGCAACGGACAGGCCAGCGATACCACATGCCATTGTACGAAGAATATCGCGGTCATGCAGAGCCATTTCAATCCGCTCATAAGAATATTTATCATGCATATAGTGAATTACGTTAAGTGTATTCATGTATAACTTCGCAAGCCATTCCATCATCGGCTTAAAGCGTTTCATGACTTCATCATAAGTCAGGTACTCCGAAGTGATAGCAGGGAATTCAGGTCCTACTTGTGCACCAGATTTCTCATCACGCCCACCATTGATAGCATACAGAAGGGCTTTAGCTAAATTCGCACGAGCTCCGAAGAACTGCATTTGTTTACCGATACGCATAGCGGATACGCAGCAAGCAATACCATAGTCATCGCCGTAGATCGGACGCATCAGATCATCGTTCTCGTATTGAATCGAGCTTGTCTCGATGGATACTTTTGCACAGAATTTCTTGAATCCTTCAGGCAACTTTTCAGACCAAAGCACAGTCAGGTTTGGTTCTGGGGCAGGTCCAAGGTTGTAAAGGGTGTGCAAGAATCGGAAGCTGTTCTTCGTAACGCGTGTCTCACCATTCACTGACATACCGCCAATGGATTCTGTTACCCAAGTAGGGTCACCACTGAACAAATCGTTGTAATCTGGGGTACGCAAGAATTTAACGATACGAAGTTTCATGACAAAGTGGTCAACCAGTTCCTGTGCTGTTTCTTCAGTCAGTGTACCTTCAGCCAAATCACGCTGAATGTAAATGTCCAAGAACGAGGATACACGTCCAAGGGACATTGCTGCACCGTTCTGTTCTTTAATGGCAGCCAGGTAACCAAAATACAACCACTGGAATGCTTCTTTAGCCGTTGTTGCCGGCTTGGAAATATCAAAGCCATGCATTTCCGCCATTTGCTTCAATTCTTTCAGTGCGCGGATTTGCTCTGACAGCTCTTCGCGAAGACGGATCACTGGCTCATCGATCACATCAACTTCAAGGCTGCTTAGTTCTTTCAATTTATCTTTAATGAGGAAGTCAATACCGTATAGTGAGATCCGGCGATAGTCACCGATAATACGTCCACGTCCGTATGCATCTGGAAGTCCAGTGATGATACCTGCTCTTCGTGCTGCACGCATCTCAGGAGTGTAGGCATCAAATACACCTTGGTTATGCGTTTTACGAATATTTGTGAACATATCCACGATGCTAGCTGGAAGTTCAAAACCATAGGCGTTACAAGCATCAATCATCATTTTAATTCCGCCAAACGGCTGAATCGAACGTTTAAATGGCTCATCGGTTTGTACACCAACGATTTGTTCCTTATCTTTATCCAAATAGCCTGGTTTGTGCGACACAATCGTAGAAGGTGTGTTTACATCCACATCCAATACGCCGCCCGCTTCACGCTCTTTTTTGGTCAGATCGGATACAATGTCCCATAATGCTGTGGTATTCGCTGTAGGTCCAACCAAGAAGTCATCAACACCGTAATATGGCTCAATATTCAAAGCAATAAAGTCATTTACGTCTACTGCTTTTGCCCACTTACCTGTTTTGAACCCTCTCCAACCGGACTGAACGTCTTTAATTTCTTTCTCAATCACCGACATCTCTGATCCCTCCAATTTATGTTCTGTTGTTGAGGCATGAGCTTATGGAATATCTTCTCATGTCCAACATCCCAGATCAATA
The DNA here is from genome assembly GCF_058781425.1 of Paenibacillus sp. FW507-14B1B. NCBI lineage: Bacteria > Bacillati > Bacillota > Bacilli > Caryophanales > Paenibacillaceae > Paenibacillus > Paenibacillus sp. FW507-14B1B. The sequence goes on from NZ_JBYSWS010000001.1 coordinate 1,159,171, forward strand.
AATGTGACGCTTTTCACAATGTTGGGCACTATCCCCTGTTTGATTGCGAACTTGAAACTGTAAGAATTATCATCTGAGATTGTTTTTACACTTTTATTGTAGTCCTGTTCAATATATACATCTGTGACTAATATCACAAGGTTGGTGATATTAGTCACGTTGTGTTAAGGGCTGTTTGTTAGTTGTCGTTTTTGTTAGAAACGTCCATAGAATGCATTGCGATAAACATCAGCCAGCTCAGTTACAAGTGGCAGCTTTGGATTCGCAGTCGTACATTGGTCTTCAAACGCACGATCAGCCAAGTACTCTACCCGATTTTCGAAGTCCACTGGATCAATGCCAAGCTGTTGGAACGATTCTTCAATACCCAGCTTCTTGTTCAACTCACGAATGGCGTTAATCAAGCTGTTAACCCCTTCTTCCGTTGTACGAGCTGGTAATCCGAGAATGCGTGCGATCTCAGCATATCTTTCATCCGCAACGAAGTGAGTATATTTAGGCCAAGCAGCAAATTTCGTAGGCTTCTTAGCATTGTAACGAATAACGTGTGGCATTAGAATCGCATTGGTACGTCCGTGAGCCGTATGGTACTGCCCGCCCCATTTATGAGCCAAGCTGTGGTTGATACCAAGGAATGCGTTCGCAAAGGCCATACCTGCCAAAGTAGAAGCATTATGCATTTTCTCACGAGCCAACTTGTCGCCTGTCAGGGCCGACTGTTCAAGGTACTGGAATACGAGTTGAATTGCTTTGATTGCAAGACCATCGGTATAGTCGTTTGCCATAACCGATACATAAGCTTCGATCGCGTGTGTCAGAACGTCCATACCCGTGTCGGCAACAGCGGTTTTTGGCAAACTGTATACAAACTCCGGATCGATAATCGCTACATCAGGTGTCAACTCATAGTCTGCCAAAGGATACTTCGTATTTCCAAGCACTTTATCAGTAATAACTGCGAACGAGGTTACTTCCGATCCTGTACCAGATGTTGTTGGAATCGCAACAAACTTCGCTTTTTGACCGAGACGAGGGTATTTGTAAATCCGTTTACGGATGTCCATGAATTTCTGTTTTAAGTTATTGAAATCTGTATCTGGATATTCATAGAACAACCACATCGCTTTAGCAGCATCCATCGGCGATCCCCCACCAAGCGCGATAATGCAGTCAGGTTGGAATCTCTTCATCATCTCAGCACCACGTTCAACCGTTGTTGTCGATGGATCTGGCTCTACTTCAGAGAATACTTCAATGGCAACAGGAATCTGACGCTGACGCAGATAATGTTCAACTCTCTCCACATATCCGAGTTTCACCATCATTGGGTCCGTAATAATCGCTACCCGAGTAATGTCTGGCATTTTAGCAAGATACTGTGTTGATCCTTTTTCAAAATAGATTTTATTCGGCACTTTGAACCACTGCATATTCACCGTACGATGATTCACCCTTTTCACGTTAATGAGATTGACAGCACTTACGTTCGAAGATGTTGCATTGCGTCCATACGACCCACAACCGAGTGTAAGCGATGGAAGGTTAGTATTATAGATATCACCAATTCCGCCTTGCGAAGATGGCTGATTCACAAGAACACGGCAAGTTTGCATACGATCCGAGAATTTTTGAATAATATCTTCATTGTTCGAATGGATTACCGAAGAGTGACCCATACCACCAAAAGCAACGACTTCAGCAGCACGTTCTATTCCTTGCTCTGCACTCTTTACTTTGTAGCAAGCTAGAATTGGGCTAAGCTTCTCAGCCGACAGTGGGAACTTCGGTCCTACACCTTCAATCTCAGCAACAAGAATTTTCGTTCCTTCCGGTACTTCAATACCGCATGCTTCAGCGATCTTCGTTGCTGGTTGACCTACGATTGCCGGATTTACGGCACATTTATCTGCTACGATAGCACCCGCGGTTAGCTTAGCAGCTTCCTCTTTATTCACGAAGTAGCAACCACTAGCAATCATCTTTTTCTTCACTTGTTCAAAAATAGTTTCTTCTATAATAACAGCCTGTTCCGATGCACAGATCATACCGTTGTCAAAAGTTTTCGAGAGGATAAGGTCATTAACGGCTTGATCAAGATTGGCAGACTTTTCGATAAAGCATGGCACGTTACCAGGTCCAACACCAAGCGCTGGTTTACCACAGCTGTATGCTGCCTTAACCATTGCAGATCCACCAGTAGCCAGGATGCATGCAACATCAGGGTGGTTCATTAGTGTATTGGTTTTATCCATGGATGGAGCATCGATCCATTGAATACAATCTTCTGGTGCACCGTGCTTCACCGCTGCTTCTAGCAATATCTTGGCTGTTTCTCGGCTGCACTGTTGTGCGGATGGATGGAACCCGAAGATAATTGGATTTTTCGTCTTAATGGATATGAGCGCTTTAAAGATGGTGGTTGAAGTTGGGTTCGTTACTGGTGTAATCCCCATAATGATCCCAACAGGTTCAGCAATTTTCTGATAGTTACCGTATGGATTATCTTCAATTACGCCAACGGTTTTATCGTATTTAATGCTGTTGTGGATGTATTCAGTAGCGAACATATTCTTGATGATTTTGTCTTCATAGACACCTCGCCCTGTTTCTTGCACTGCCAATTTAGCTAAATGCATGTGTTTCTCCAGACCTGCAAGTGCCATTGCTTGAACAATCCCATCAATCTGCTCTTGGTTCAGAGCTTTAAACTGTTCACTTGCGCGTTTCGCTTTGTCAATTAAACCCTGAATATACTCACCTGCTGTTTGCTCTTTTACCTGAGTAACTCCATTGTTCTTGATAGCCATTCCCCTCATCCTCCTGTAAAAAAATGTTTATTATCTCTCTACACCTTGATCATATCACAGGGATCTCCAAAAAGATAGTGAATTTTTTCACAAAGTTAAATGTTTTTTTTCTGAAATGATTTGAAACGCTTACATCGCTTCTATGACGCATTTGTCTGTGTATTCTTGCACTTGTTCCCCCTTGTTTAAAGTGAAAATAATCACAATGTTTGAAATTTCGCCACTTTTACCGTGGTTTCCTCCCCCACAAGTGAATGTATTCACGTTATAATTAATTTAAATTTAACCGAAAATATGAAGGAGTTAGGGGATATAGACATGAAAACATTGGATAGTGTCATCGTAACCCAAGGAAATACCAGCTGTTTCTCGGAGCAAAATCTAAACCGTCTGCTTGTAAGCATGAAGGATCGTATCATTCCGGAAGGATCACATCTCTTTTGGGAAGGCGATTTTTCAGATAAATTATATTACATTAAGCGTGGGCGTATTAAATTAACGAAATCGACTGACGAAGGAAAAGAACTTATACTATATATGTATCAAGCTGGCGACATGGTTGGTCAGGCGGATCCATTCTTTAGCACGAAGCACAGCTTCTCGGCTGAAGTTCTTGAAGAAAGTGAAGTCGGAGTCATTGAACATAAAGATTTAGAAATCCTTATCTGCCAACACTGTGATTTTGCGATCGACTTTATGAAATGGATGGGAATCCATCATCGTATTACTCAAACGAAATTTAGAGACCTTATGATGTATGGTAAACCGGGTGCCCTTAGCTCAACGCTGATCCGTCTTAGTAACACCTATGGTGAGACTCTTGAAGATCAATCGATTCTAATTAATAAGAAAATTACACATACAGATCTATCAAATATGATCGGAGCTACTCGTGAGAGCGTAAACCGCATGCTCAGTGATCTTCGTAAGAAAGATGTCGTGGAATATATCAGCGGGATGATCGTTATTAAAGACTTAGCTGCACTTCAAGAAATATGCCACTGTGAACTATGCCCGCATGAAATTTGCCGGATCTAATCTGTTTGTATAGTTAGCCTAAAGACACCCGAATATGATATTTGATTCCGGGTGTCTTTTTGTTATGGGGTGCATAAAAAACGATACACAGTCCACAATAACGAGGTCTTTCCAAATCAATCACTAGGGAGTGTTTCGCATGAGAGAAGGTTTGATTCCTGCCGTTCTTGGAACAGTAGTATCTGCTTCTGGCGCCGCTCTATTTAGCAGCAGTAAGTACAAACTTGCCGCAACTGGAATTCTCGGATTCGGTCTTGCCCACATCGTACTGGGTGCGATCGACTTAGTAGAACACCGGTAGACTGTTTTGGAGGATATAACCAAAGGGGCGCTCTGTAAGCCATACATCTGGCTTTAGAACGTCCCCTTTCTTTATCTGTGTTTTAATGTAGATTACATTATCTTTTTCCCTTTTACCGGAGACATGAACCAGTAAGCCATCCCAACGAACAAGCCTCCCCCTATGATATTACCAAGCGTGACCGGAATCATATTGCTTACCCAGCCGGTTATCGAAATTGTCTCTGGATGGCCGGGTAATATCGTTGCCAAGGACAGAAGTGTCATATTCGCAACACTGTGTTCATAACCGGTAGCAATAAAGGCGAACAAGCACCACCACATAAGTATAAGCTTCGCAGTGTCCTCCTTTGCACGACTTCCCATCCACAGCGCAAGACAGACAAGCCAATTACACAAGATGCCTCGGAAAAACAGCTCCATAAACGGTGTATTCATCTTATTAGCTGCAACCGTAAAGAGCAAATGATCCGATGGAATAGCTTTAAACAAGCCGGTTCCCCATATCAATAAGCTAAGAAGCACTGCCCCACCAAGGTTACCAAGGAATACGATCACCCAGTTCTTCAATGTATCTCTGATGGATGTTCGCCCAGCTAGAGTACTCATCGTGAAAAACATATTGTTACCGGTAAACAGCTCCGCTCCTGCAAAAACAACTAATGTCAATGCAATCCCGAATGATGCACCCATGACTAAAGTCTGTAACGGTGATCCTTCTACTGCAAACGGAGCTCCCAACTTAAAGATCAGAATGATTCCAATTCCAATGTAGGCGCCGGCAAGCATAGCTGAGACTATATAACGAGTCATACTCGCATTCATCTGTTCCTTCTTCTTGACTGCTGCTTCAATGATGGTTTCCACTCCCTGTGTAAACATAGGGGTACCTCCTGAATTGTTATTCCGAGTAATCGCTATTCACTACACGGCAATCTGTACAATATCATTCTCTAGTCGGATGGTATAAGTCCGGACTTTTCCACTGTCAGGCTCCTGCACATTTCCAGTCTCCAAGTCAATTCGCCAATCATATAAAGGATCATATAGATAATGACCTGATACAATTCCCTCCGCAATTGGCCCACCTTTCGGGTGTGGGTTCTTATTCTCTAGTGCAAAAAATCGGCCATCAGATGTTCTGAACACCGCAATCTCCTCGTTCTCCATTACCACAACCCTTCCGATTCGCACCATAAACTCGTCAATTTTACCAATAGCTATATACTGACTAGTCTTCATATGTCATCATCTCCCTTACTACAATCTACTCAGCGACTACAGGACTAACATCTTGAAATAATGCTTTACGGATTTGACTATCCTTGATCACTTTCTGCCATGGCTCTTCCACCTGCTGCAGGGCAACCTCGATTCTTTCAACTAAAGCTTTGCGCTCTTCATGATCCTCAAGAATAACTTTTTTGATATGATCAAGCCCCATACGTTCTACCCATTCCGAAGTTCTCTCCAGATAGTTACCTGTTTCACGATAGTACTGGATAATAGCACCACATACTTCAAATAGTTCTTCATCCGTTTTCACCTTACAGAAAGTGTCTGCAATACGCGCCTTAATTCCGCCGTTCCCACCGATGAAAATTTCCCAACCTCCATCATTACCAACGATACCTATATCTTTGGTACACGATTCTGCACAGTTACGTGGGCAGCCATTTACAGCCATTTTGAACTTGGCGGGAAGATCCAGTCTCTCGAATTTTTTCTCAAGCTGTGCTCCCATGCCCATCGAGTCCTGTGTTCCAAAACGACAGAATGTCGAACCTACACATGTTTTTACAGTACGAAGGGATTTGGCATAGGCGTAACCCGAAGGCATCTCGAGCTCTTCCCACACCTTAGGTAAATCTTCCTTCTTCACACCGATAAGATCTAGGCGCTGTCCACCCGTGACCTTCACGACCTTAACGTCATATTTGAGCGAAACGTCTGCAATCCGCTTCAAATCCTCTGGTGTCGTTACACCTCCATACATCCGGGGAACAACTGTATACGTACCATCCTTCTGGATATTAGCATTCATCCGTTCATTAACAAAGCGCGATTCCTTCTCATCTTCATGGGTTTCAGGATAAATCATACCTAAGTAATAGTTAATCGCTGGGCGGCACTTCGAGCACCCTTCAGGATTATTCCATTCCAAAACGTTCATAACTTCTCTGGTCGTTCTTAATCCTTTGGCACGAATCTCAGTTACGATTTCATCACGGCTATGTGTCGTACATCCACATATTCCTTGCTTAGCTACAGTTTGGAAACCGTCTCCAAGGACATATTGCAAGATCTGTTCTACAACGGGTTTACATCCGCCACACGAACGGGTTGCACCTGTACATGCTTTAATTTCATCCACAGTGGTCAGGCCTTGAAGCGTTACCGCATCCACAATATTCTTCTTCGTTACCCCATTACATCCACAGACAATTTCTTCGTCCGCCATGTTTTCGATCGAAGCTCCTTTATTCGCACCTCCACCACAGCAGCCCGTACCCATCACCGTACTGTATATTTCATCTGTCATTAAGGCTTCCTGCTTGATTAGCTTCTGCAGAGCTGCCGATTCAGTCACATCTCCGAACAAAACAGCACCAACGATCACATTGTCTTTAAGCAGAATCTTTTTATATGTTTTTTTCCATTCATCCTTAGCTACAATGACAGTGTGCTCTGGACCTTCAATAAACTCACCGGCCGAGAATACATCTACTCCACTGATTTTCAGCTTGGTCGAAACGACCGATCCTTCATATGGCATGGTGTCTACACCGCATAGATGCTTCGCAAGCACCATACCTTGTTCGAATAATGGTGCTACGAGGCCGTAGCAAACTCCCCGGTGTTCATCACATTCTCCGACAGCATACACGTTTGCCATCGATGTCTGAAGATAATCATCCACCACGATCCCGCGATTAACTTCAATTCCGCTTGCCTGTGCCACAGCCACATTCGGTTTAATCCCGACAGCCATGACGACAAACCCCGCTTCTAATTCTGTTCCATCACTAAAACGAAGCCCAGTAACTCGATCTTCACCCAACAACTCGGCAGTCTGTTTGCCCATGGCAAACTTTATTCCTTGTCTCTCCAGCTCTGCTTGAAGCATAGCCGATGCCTGATGATCAAGCTGACGCTCCATAAGATCTTTCATCAAGTGGACGACTGTCACATCCATGCCTAAATTGACAAGTCCCTTAGCAGCTTCAAGACCCAGAAGGCCACCGCCTATAACCGCAGCTTTCTTATACAACTTAGCCGCTGCAAGCATTTGGCTACAATCAGCAATGTCTCTAAAACCAACAACACCTTTTTTGTCGCTACCTGGTACAGGAAGAATGAACGGATTTGAACCTGTGGCAATGATTACTCGATCATATGGAACCTCGAGGCCATTCTCAGCCACCACTACCTTGTTTTCTTCATCTATTTTTGTGACGGTTGTTCCGGTGTAAAGTGTAATATCATTTTCTTTATACCAATTCCAATCATTCAGTACGATATCATCTACCGTTTTGCTTCCCTCAAGCACATAAGATAACATAATCCGATTATAGTTCGGGTGTGGTTCGCTGCCGAACACGGTAATATTATAAGCGCCACCTAATTTAATGATTTGCTCCACCGTACTGATTCCGGCCATACCATTACCGACGACAACTAGCTTTTGTTTGTGATCTCCAGTCATGTTCTCTTCCTCCTTAAAGGCATAACCAGCCTGCTTGATATGTCTGTGAGCAAGCCGTCCTCATGTTCAGATTTGAATGTCCTGCGCTTTGAATTTCCAAAATTATGCTCTATGGCAACATTATACATTTAAAATTTAATGCTTATTGTGATTATGTTCACACCAATTGTGAATACTTTCACAATATTTATTAAAAAAGATACAAAAAAAAGACAGCTTTCACTGTCTCATCATAATCTCATTTATACAATTAACGCTTTCAAGTATGCTCGCCCACCTTGAGGAATTTTTAGATACGGACGAAGACCGGTAAAACCTTTCGAACTTAGATCAACTCCTGTCATCCAATTGCCCGATACACTGACACCTTCTGTGGACATAACTAGTGAAGGCGCTGGAATATGTTCCTGGTATAAAGGAATTCTCGTCGAAAGGGTCTTGAAATCTTTACCTCTTTCCTTCAAGGGTAAAGGACTTAAGTATGTTGGCACTAAATAATTAGATATAACTTCCATTTCATCGTCAGTAAAAAACGGATCATCACCCAAAAATGGATGTAGGAGCTGTATCTTCTCGAACAATGACCAAATGACCATTTGCAGCATTCTGCCGGTAAGACCCTTGTCATGGAGTATAGCTGTTTCTTGGGCATCCATGATTGAACTCGATTTCGATGAATCTCCATCCATCAGCAATTCGTTGTATCTCTCGTATCCAATACACTTCCATCCTTTTGGACTCTTAACCCATTTCTGAAATATTCCACTTTCCTGATTGCTTCGGATCGAGTACCTTTGATCCCTCGCATCAGAATCTATTCCAGATAGCGCATTTCTTAAAGAAACGGGCAAATATTGTTCCAAAAGATTCTGAGTCTTATCAAAAATATGCTGTACTCTTAAAGAAGCCCTCTCAAGCTCGGCGGCTTCCTCTTGTCCATAATGAATATGCGGTAGTTTGACCGTATCTTTCATAAAGAATCGCCTCCTTGAATGTGTTTCAGAGCTTTTTTCAAATTATACTACACAGGATAACTTGTGGTGCAAGTCCTCTTGTTAAATTAGAAAAAACCCTGCCCAAAGCATTAAGCTTTGGGCTAGGGTTTCTGTGAAACATCTTATCTTTTTACTTTACCCATTGCTCAGCCCAGTTCGAAATCTGTTCCATAACGGGTTTCAGTGCTCTTCCCTTATCAGTCAACTCGTATTCAATCCGAACTGGAGTTTCAGGATAAACATGGCGGATTAAGATCCCTTCACTTTCCAAATCTTTCATTCGTTCGGACAGCATTTTGTCACTCATCGATGGAATGAAGTTTGAAATATCCTTAAAACGTTTGGGACCACTCATCAGTGTCTGAATAATCAGCCCATTCCAGCGCTTTCCTAGGAAAGCAAATGCGGACTCAAAACGAGGACATAAGCAGAGATTCGTAGCTTCCATATCATTCACCTCTTTACAGAGTCACACTACCTAGTTGTGTTTCTTCATAAAACTTACAATTAGTTAGTACATATAATAATACCATATATTCTTGGAACTGAAAACCATTGATCTGTAAATTGTTGTCTCTCTATATTATCTATCTATTATAGCGATGACTTACCGAATACAAAAGGGGGAATATTTTATAAGATTCTACTTAATATATACATTTACCCAGTTATAACCTTTATATGCATGAAACAGAAAAAAGAAGGTCACCCAAACATCGCTATGGGCAACCTTCTATTCAGAACAGAATTTGACTATACTAGAACACGCAATGAGCGGACTGGCTGGCTATTTCCGAATACAGGCTTAACTGTAAGGGCATTTAGCGCTGCCCAACGGATACCATTAGAGATTACTTTAATGATCTCAGGATTGTAGTACGTAGGATACGTCTCATGTCCAGGGCGGAAATAAAATATATTCCCTTGTCCACGCTTGAAAGTACACCCACTCCGGAATACTTCTCCACCTTCAAAGTTACTAACAAAGATCAGCTCATCTGGTGCAGGGATGTCAAAAAACTCGCCATACATCTCTTCATGCTCCAGTATGATCTGGCTATTCACTCCAGCCATAATTGGATGAGTTGGATTCACAGACCACAGAATTTCCTGCTCTCCCGCTTCGCGCCATTTCAAATCGCAACTTGTACCCATTAGTGCTTTAAACGGCTTCGAGAAATGTCCCGAGTGCAGTACGATCAGACCCATACCTTCCTGTACCCGCTTAACAACCTTATTTACAATTACGTCCTCAACACGATCGTGAGCCATGTGTCCCCACCATAGAAGCACATCTGTCGAGTTCAGAACCTCATCTGTTAAGCCGTGTTCCGGTTCATCTAAGGTTGCTGTTCGGATGTTAAACTCAGGATCGCTCAATCCATCAGCTAATACCTTATGAATTCCTTCCGGATATACCGCTTTAACCTCATCATGAATCTTTTCGTGAACGAACTCGTTCCAAATGGTAACATTCAACATATTGTTTGTTTCCCCCTATTGTATTACATGTTCAATGTGTTGAGCCTTACACCCACCACATATCACCAAGTGGCTCTTCAATTAATACCTGCTGCAAGTTTTGAACCGCTTTAGAGAAACCTTCTTCAACGGACATTAGACCATCTTCATGCTCAATACTTACAACATAATCATAGCCTACGAGACGCAGAGCACTCATCATATCTGCCCAAGCTTTCAGATCATGTCCATAACCTACGCTGCGGAACTGCCAAGCACGATCCATCATATTCGTGTAGGATTGCATATCTGTTAGACCATATTTATTCACGTTCACGGGATCAATGACTGTATCTTTTGCATGGAAGTGATGAATTGCTCCCTCACGACCCAAAATTTGAATGGCTTGAACCGGATCAATACCTTGCCACCACATGTGACTTGGATCAAGGTTCGCTCCGATAACCTCTCCCGCAGCTTCACGCAAGCGAAGCAGCGTAGCAGGGGTATGCACTGAGAATCCACCATGAAGCTCCAGACCGATCTTCACTCCGCGATCAGCAGCGTATTTCCCCCACTCGGTCCAATAAGGAATTACTTTATTATCCCATTGCCAAGTCAAAATCTCTTGGAAATCATTGGGCCAAGGCGCTACAGGCCAGTTAGGGTATTTGGCATCCTCATGATCACCAGGACAACCGGAGAACGTATTTACGACGGGAACTTCAAGCTTTTCTGCCAGCTCTACGGTTTTTACATATGTGTCATGAAATTCCTTAGCGATCTGCTTTTGAGGATGAAGTGGGTTACCATGACAGCTTAGCGCACTAATGATTAGACCACGAGATTCAACCGCATTTTTAAAGTTCTTCAGTGCAGTTTCGTTCTCAAGTAGTTCTGCTGGATTACAGTGAGCGTTCCCAGGAAAACCACCTGTCCCAATCTCTACAGCCTTAAGACCTTTTGAAGCCACATAATCAAGTGCATCCTCCAATTTACGACCGCTTAGCAATACCATAAATACTCCGAGTTTCATACGATCCCTCCTGGTTCATTGTGTAGTAAGTATAATTTAATTTTATAATAGCTTAATCTTCAAAATAGACTGCTTTACCTGTTTTGGCAGACTCATAAATAGCTTCAAGCACCTGTGTAACAACGTAGGCTTGCTCTGGCTTCACAACTGGCTCTTTATCTTCGAGAACGGCTTCGATCCAAAGTCTTGCTTCTCGATCTGCTTCATTCTCCGATGATCCACTATAAAATGCAACGCCGCCCGCACTGAGATCAACTTTTGTTTCATACAGTCTGCTCATTTTTTCACCATTGATGCGCAGACCATCCTTCATATCCGCTCCACCTTCAGTACCTGCAAGAATAGTCTTGGCTTCACCTGTCTCAACTACATTCAACGCCCAGCTGGATTCAAGAACAATCGTAGCTCCATTGGACATCGTGATGAAACCAAAAGCTGAATCCTCTACCTTGAACTCTTTTGGATCCCAAGGACCAAATGCATTAGCTGCATTTTCACGTCCACCAAGTTTATGGAATGTAGATCCCATTACACTTTTCGGCTTGTAGTTATCCATTAACCAAAGTGTCAAATCCAGAGCATGAGTACCGATGTCGATCAATGGTCCGCCACCTTGTTTCTCTTCATCAAGGAACACACCCCAAGTTGGAACTGCACGGCGCCGTACTGCTAATGCCTTACCAAAATAAACATCTCCTAGCTCTCCGTTCTCACACATTTCTTTCAGGTATAAGCTGTCATTACGAAAACGGTTTTGATAGCCGATCGTCAGCTTCATGCCTGTACGTTTCGCAGCATCAAGCATGTCCTTAGCCTGGGCAGCCGTTTTTGCCATTGGCTTCTCGCACATTACATGCTTACCAGCTTCTAAAGAAGCGATGGTAATCTCGGCGTGAGAATCATTCGGCGTACATACATGAATGACGTCCAGACCTCCATCTTTCAAAAGTTCACGGAAATCTGTGTATACCTTCGCGCCTTCTGCACCAAAATCTGCTGCAGCTTGTTCTGCACGCTCCGAAATAATATCACAGAACGCAACCATCTCTGCTTGCTTCTGTTTCTTCAAACTTGGCATATGTTTGCCGTTTGCGATGCCACCGCATCCGATAATTCCAATCTTTAATGTCTTAGACACTTATGTTTCCTCCTTCAAGGGGTGGGTTGGGTTTAGAGAGCCTTTAGCTATCTCGTCAAGTGCAGTTACCCCAGAGCGACCAAACATATTATTTCATTCGTAATCATGGTTAAAATGGCGCCGTTCTCGATGTCCACTATTCCCGTCATGTGTATCGGCATCTGTATTGTAATAGGCTTGACGCTAATTGCCCCCATAATTGCTCGATTATTATGGTCACTTTATGACTGTGAAGATGCCCGAGCAACTAGTATCATGGTATTCTGAAATGAATTCATTTAAAATGAATTATATGATCAAAACATGAACAATCTGGTCATTATTTTTTGTTTAAAGGGGACTCACCAATGCTTGAAGATATTTCCACACAAGTCATGGCAGCCAATTTCTCGTTTCATCGAAAACCATTCGAAATGACGATGTTAAACGGTTTTGATACCTATTTAATGCGCCTTCAAACCGATGGCCGCTGTCGTGCTCGAATCGACAATGAACTGTCACTTATTGAATCAGGTGATCTTCTCATATTCAGCCCTGGAGAACCATATGAGCTGAGGATCGATGAAGAAATGAATCCACAGGGAGAATGCATTGTAGAGAGCGGCGATTACCACATTTTTTTCAAAGGACCTTGGATAGACTCATGGTGGCAATCACGCAGACGACCAACGCGGATACGTATTCCACTCGATGAACGTCATATCGGACTCTTCCGTCAGGTTATCATGGAACAGCGAAGATTATCGAATCCTTGTCCAGAAATATCAGATTATACCGTCCGTGTACTTTGCCTTGAGGTCGATCGTTTACTTTCAGAGCAACCATCCACTACGCCTAAACTGTATCTTGCACATCGGATGAAAAATTATATTGAAGAAAATGCCTCATCCATATTTAAACTGGAAGATGTGGCTGCACATGTTGATATTAGTGTGTCACGTGCCGTTCATCTGTTCAAAGAGGCATTTGGTACAACGATTATGCAGTACACGCTTGACGTTCGCATCGATATGGCACGCGAAAGAATCATATTTAGCGGAATGTCACTTGAAGATGTAGCTGAAACATCTGGTTTTGCGAACTATACATATTTTCACCGAGTTTTCCGTTCACGATTCGGCATATCACCTAAACAATTTCGAATTGCTAGTCGAACATCCATGTAGAACTCATTCCTGTGTACATATGAACAGCACAAAGCCCCCTGTTTCAGGGGGCTTTCGTGTATCGGTATGAATGATAAGGACTTATTCGTTAGGAGTGGAGTTGACTTGATCCCGTTGTTTAATGGCTTCGGTAACGGTCATCGCTAGATCATCATTACCGAACAAAGAGAGTACTCCCAGTAATGTCTGATCCGGAATATCTCCAGCTTCTTCTTTAGGAACAGTTAATTCAAGCACACGCGTTAAAGACTCATTCTCTACTTGATCAGGATAAGCCTTTCTGTATAATTCAGCAGGATCTATACTGTGATTTACACACCACTGTGCAAAGACGAGAATCATCATATCCTCATCTTGTCTGTAACTTTCCACAATCCGCTCTTCTACGGATTTGTCCGCAGATTCCATAAATTTCTCCTCCTCATGCTGAGGGAAGCACTGTCAGCAGCCTTCCTTCTGTTCATGAAGTCATTATACCTTTTTTATGGTCAAAATTAAAAATAATGCCTAATCCACCATTTTGACATGAACAGGATCATGCTTTGCTTTTTCATCTTTCTTCTTCTTGATCCATGTGCCTAGACCAATAATAAGAGCTACAACGACAATTTCAAAGCCATACTTCACGATCGAATTAGCAAACCAATTGTGGATCATCGGTTCTTCCACGATCATTTTGGATGCCGTCCAAGCTAGTACAGCCGCTCCAATTGTAATGACGATGGGATACTTATCCGTTAACTTCAAGATGAGAGTACTTCCCCACACCATAATCGGAACCGAAATTGCAAGTCCGATAATAACAAGCATGAAGTCGCCTTCAGCTGCACCTGCCACTGCAAGTACGTTATCGAGTCCCATCATTGCGTCCGCGATAATAATCGTACGAATTGCAGCCCACATTTGACTGCCTGCAGATATTTCATGTTGTTTCTCATCTACAAGCAACTTGTAGGCAATCCACAGCAATGCCAGACCTCCGACCAGTCTCAAGCCCGGTATCAATAAGAGCTGAACGACCAGAAGCGTGGCAACAATGCGGATTATAATCGCACCGACGGTACCCCAAATAATTACTTTTTTCTGGTCTTCCTTCTGCACATTTCTAGCTGCAAGACCTATGACAATCGCGTTGTCTCCAGCCAGCACCAAGTCAATGACGACGATTGACAGGAGTGCCATCCAAAATTCCATGGTCATGATATCCATGCTTCCCCCACCTTTCTTTGTATGTCTCTATGTTTCCTCTTCCCGATGACCTCCATCCCATGAAAAAAAAGCGCCATCCCCTTAAATAAGGTAACGGCGCTTTTTAGACACATAAAAAGACCTTTACCTTATTCAAGAATAGGCAAAGGTCTCGCTAACAACTATAATTCGTTGCCAATAAAGCCGGGGATTGAATAGATCCCGTAATGACGACTTTACTGCTTAAAGCTACTCCCCTTTGGGAAATATTCGGTTGGACATATTATAGCATAAGGCTTACTTTCTTGGCTAACTATTATTTTTTGCCTGTAATTTGTTATGATTATCCTATACAATCCATTCTCTATAAGTGTAGAAAGGAATCTCTATGAAAAAATGGATCACACCTGTTATCTATGTCGTAGCGCTAACCTTCGCGTTTATTTATAGAAATGAAATATTTGAATGGTTACAAACAAATGATTCCTTCTTACTTCTTCTTGGGTTAGCCACAGTACTTGCTCTATTTCCTATCCTCCCTTATAAAGCCGTCATCGCTGTATTAGGATATACCTATGGCACTTTCTGGGGGGCCTTAGTTGCATGGCTTGGCACGACCATTGCCGCAATAATTATCTACGCTGCAGCAGCCAGCATTTATAGGAATTCTGGAAGAAGGTTTCTGGCCAAATTCA
This sequence comes from Paenibacillus sp. FW507-14B1B, assembly GCF_058781425.1. NCBI lineage: Bacteria > Bacillati > Bacillota > Bacilli > Caryophanales > Paenibacillaceae > Paenibacillus > Paenibacillus sp. FW507-14B1B. Next base: position 1,174,701 of record NZ_JBYSWS010000001.1, read on the forward strand.
AATCACTGGATAGATTTACATCAGCATTAGAACAGCATCCCTTCAAAACCATGGTTATCGCAAGATTGATACCGATTGTTCCTCAGATGGCGGTAAATGTCTATGCGGGTGTCGCATCGATTCCTTTCTGGATCTATACGATAGCCTCCGGTCTTGGAAAGATCCCTGCGATCTTTATCTATTCCTTCATTGGGAATGGACTTGCCAATAATCCGGTTCAGGTTACGATAATTACATCCATGATTGCCGGAATTGCAGTAATCAGTTTCGCAATTCATTATGGATTAAACCGACGAAAAAAGCGGGTATAGTATTTTTTTGGTTACTCCACTAAAATGCGATATAATGAAGATTGCAACCATTTATCTATGACTTATGGAGGGATATCATGAATAATATACAATCTAACGCAACAGAGCTAGCCACATTTGCGGGAGGATGCTTCTGGTGCATGGTCTCTCCTTTTGAAGAGATGCCTGGCATCATTAAGGTTGTCTCCGGTTATACCGGCGGACATATTGAAAACCCAACCTATGAACAGGTCTGCTCGAATACAACCGGACATTATGAAGCCGTACAAATAACGTTCGATCCTCAGGTTTTCCCATACGAGAAGCTGCTTGAGCTATTCTGGCAGCAAATTGACCCAACCGATGCCGGAGGGCAATTCCATGACAGAGGTGCTTCTTATCGTACAGCTATTTTCTATCATAATGAAGATCAGAAGATGAAGGCTGAAGCATCCAAGCAAGCACTTGAGGCAAGTGGTCGATTTGACAAACCGATTGTAACTTCTATTATTCCAGCAAGTGATTTTTATGAGGCTGAAGATTATCATCAAGGGTATCATAAGAAAAATCCAGCTCACTACAAGCGTTATCGTAAAGGTTCTGGACGTGAAGATTTCATTGAATCCCATTGGTCAGCATCCTTTGATCAACAAGAACTCAAATCTCGTCTAACCCCGCTGCAATATGAAGTGACACAGAACAGTGCCACAGAGCCACCTTTCCGTAATGAGTACTGGGATCATGATGGCGAAGGGATTTATGTTGATATAGTCTCTGGAGAGCCTCTCTTCAGTTCTCTAGACAAATATGACGCTGGTTGTGGTTGGCCAAGCTTCACCCGTCCGATTCGTGAGTATAATGTTAAAGAAAAAACCGATCTAAGCCATATGATGATACGTACTGAGGTCCGCAGTAAACACAGCGATTCCCACTTGGGTCATGTATTCGAGGATGGCCCCGGCCCGAACGGACTACGTTACTGCATCAACTCTGCTGCTCTCCGGTTTGTCCCAAAAGAGGACATGGAGAAAGAAGGATATGCTGAATATCTGCAACTATTTGAATAGACCTGAATCAAAAGCCCTCTTAGCAGAGGGCTTTTTCATGTTTTCGATTACGATCAAGGTAAAAGGGTAATTACATATTACATTTAACTTTGAGGAGGGTCATGGTATGCCTTGGAATAAAGAGGATTACCCCACATCCATGAAAAATCTGGAGCCACGTGTTCGAAACAAAGCTATCGAAATTGCGAATGCATTGCTGGAAGAAAATTATGAAGAAGGTCGTGCCATTGCAATCGCTACATCTAAGGCTGAGGAATGGAATGATAACCATCCAAAGCACGGGAAATCTTAGGCTTCCTTTGTTGAACCTGTATATCCTTGTGAGCCTTCAAGAATGCATATTATTGCTTCACACAACTAAAAAAGCTCGCCCTGATCCGGGCGAGCTTCTCGTAATAAAATTAACGGCCTCCAACCGATTGTGGTGCGGTCCGAGTAACCTTATTCCGCTGCACACGTGCTGGTTTCTTGATCAGTCCATACGTTGCCGTAATCGTAATCATCTGTCCAGCAATGGATACAGCAAGAATTGTATATAATGTTTCAATTAGCGGCATGTAGAATAACGATAATAGAAGTACTACGGCATCCATAATGAAGAACACCGTTCCCACCTTCATTCCGCTCCATTCACTCACCAAAACGGAAATCGCATCGTCTCCACCGGTCGCTCCGCCGAAGCGAAGAACAATTCCAGCTCCAAAACCAGTAAGTAGTCCCGATAAAATTGCGGCTACCAGTAAGTTATGGTTAAGATCAATCACTAACGGAGAGTACCGCTCCATCATGGCATAAAAGAATGTAAACATGCCGGATGCAATCATCGTATTCAGAATAAATTTCCGACCCTTTAAAAACCAGGCGATCACTAGCACAGGTATATCCATCAGGAGCATACTAAGTGCCGGCGGAATATCTAATGTATATTTGCCTAGTAGGGCTAGCCCCATAAATCCGCCTTCTGATAAATGGTTCTGAAAATTAATGTGGTAATAAGTAAACGCTAATAAAAAAGTTCCGAATAACATAGCTAACATAGTATACATCAACATTTTGATGTCTTTTCTTGTCCTCATACAGGTTCCCTCTTGTCCTAGTAGATTGGTCAGACAACGGCCAACCTCCACGGTAAGGTACCCTTGAGGAGTTCATCCTTCGCATCAAAGCTTCCTTCCTTTCGCAGAGGCTGTCCTTGTCTTCAGACGTCCGACTTTGCTCTACGGAAGAAGCTAAGTGTATGAGAGATCATAACGTTTCCAAATCGTCCTTTGGGGATTCGTCCTTCGGGGACACATGGTATCCTGATCCTTTCTTGTTGTTAATTTTGTATTAAATAGATTGAACTGACGCAGGGATTCACCGGTGAAATCACCTTCCGTTCAATCTTTCGCTAAATATATTATAACACAATTACAATGTTAACTAAACAGCTTGCTCTCTATGATGAATGTCTTTCGCTTTCATCGAAGACATTCATAGAAAGGGTTTATGAATAATATATATGTTCATCAATCTGAAATATGCAGTGTGATCATAATCACTAATCCCCCTCTTCTAGGCTGGATATACTAATAGGGCAAGGATATTTAGCACTTTGGAGAAGAGGGATATTACTATGCTTGACACACAAACCATTCAAATTATTAAATCCACGGTTCCCGTTCTGGAAGTCCACGGGAAAAACATAACGACTGTATTTTACCAAAAGCTATTTCACCATCACCCAGAGCTCCTGAACATTTTTAATCATGCGAATCAGCGTCAGGGTAAACAACCAACAGCACTTGCGGGTGCAGTCTACGCTGCAGCAGCTAACATTGATCAACTAGAGAACATTCTACCCGTTGTAAAACAGATCGGTGAGAAGCACCGCGCACTTAACGTTCTGCCTGAGCATTACCCTATTGTTGGTGAAACATTGCTTGCTGCTATTCAAGAGGTGCTTGGCGATGCCGCTACACCAGAAATTATTGATGCTTGGGGTAAAGCGTATCAGGTCATCGCAGATGCATTTATTAGTGTAGAAGCTGAAATGTATCAAGCTGCCGAATCAACTACGGGTGGATGGAGAGGCTATCGTAACTTCATCATTGACCGTAAAGAACAAGAGAGTAGCGTAATCACTTCTTTCTATCTAAAGCCGGAAGATGGACAACCAATTGCTCAGTATGAACCAGGTCAATATATTACATTGCGTGTTAAACCAGATGGAGAACAGTATTCTCACATTCGTCACTATACCCTATCTACAGCTCCTGGTCAGAATTACTACAAAATCAGTGTTAAGCGCGAAGACGCAACAGATATGAAACCAGAAGGTGTCGTCTCATCTTGGCTTCATCGCCATGCTGAGGTTGGAACAGTTGTTGAGCTTAGTGCGCCAGCTGGATCCTTTACTCTAGATATGAAGAATGATCAACCTCTTGTGCTTATTAGTGGGGGTGTAGGATTAACTCCAATGATCAGCATGCTTGAAACAGTTCTCGTAAATCAACCTGAGCGTCCTGTAACCTACATTCATGCTGCGATCGACGGCAGTTATCATGCGATGAAGGACCATGTTGAGCAGCTTGCAGCAAAACATAATCAACTCAGCACCTACATCGTTTATGAATGCCCACGCGAAGGTGAAGTTTGCCATAAAGAAGGCTACATCGATGAAACCTTCTTAGCAGATAAAATAGCTCCGTTGTCCGACTGCTACTTCTGCGGACCTCAACCGTTTATGGCTTCGGTCTACAAGAACCTCAAGGCACTGGGCGTAGCAGACGAAAATATTCATTATGAATTCTTTGGACCCGCAGCATCTTTAGAAGCCTAAGATTAGGCTATTCATTATCAGGCGCTACAATTTCAACCTTGATTCGATCAGGATCCTCGAAAAAAAGCGCGTAATGATTTGGTCCACCAGCATAGGGATACTTGTCCTCATATAGGACAGGTATCTCTCTTTTTTTCAGCTCAGAAGCCATATTATCCACCTGCTGCCTTGATGATGCATGAAATGCTAGGTGGTTAAGACCTGTAGTGCGGCGGTGATATGGAACCCCGAGAAAACGTTCCTCTGTCTGAACGAATACAAGATAGGTATTACCTTGTTTCCAGCTAACCCCACCGTCCCATTCTTGAAATTGCACATATCCGAGTTCCGTAAGTAACCATCCCCAAAACTCTCGACTGCGCCTCAAATCACTTGTATTTATCTCTACATGATGCAACATCTAACATCCCCCATTTCCATGATAGAAGACGATTTACACTCCTCTTAACAATCGATTAACCGTCTCACGCCGTACCCCAATTAACTGCCCGATCTCTTCTTGAGTCAATATTTCAGCTAAATCCATTCCTTGGGAATAATCGTTCATCCACTGTGTTAGTAATTCAAGCCGCTCAGCGGGCGTACCGACCGTCAGATGATCAAGACGCTGCTGCATAAATCGCAACTTCTCCTGCAATAATCTTGCTACTTCCAATGGTTTTTCCGGATTCTCTTGCAGTTCACGATACCATTCGTTCGCCGGAATAATCTCAATCTCGCTTCGAATGACTGCTGTAGCCGTACCGTGTGTTTCTTTGGGACTTATTAATGAATGATGAGGTACGGTCTCACCAGGATACAAAATATTAAACAACACTATATTCCCGTTCTGATGTAATCGAGTTACCTTAAATAATCCGCTCTTAATATGGTATAAGAATTGACCGCTATCTCCTTGATGAAATAATACTTCGCCTTTATGTAAGATCATACACTTCTTTCCCTTCCCATTTAGAAACTATCTATTCATTATAACAAAAAGATAAGGTCTCTTATCCGGACGATATTTTCCAAAGTATACGGTTTCGGTATTCTAGCTCAACAATCGCGGCATACTAGCCTAAAATGAACTTGAAAGAGAGGGATAAGTCATCCGGAATATTATCCATATCTACATCACCGACCTTAAAAATATAACAACGAACTGGGTTGCGACTGTGCTCATTTTGGGACTAGCCGTGCTTCCCTCTCTATATGCTTGGTTCAATATCGCATCTTCATGGGATCCATACAGCCAAACGTCGAGCATATCCATTGCTGTAGCTAATCTCGATCAAGGCACAAGCTTACGCGGAACCTCCATTAATGCTGGGGAGGAAATCATCCGTTCATTACAAGACAATCACAGTCTCGGTTGGCGATTTACGGATGAAGATTCAGCTGTAAAGGGCGTCCGTCATGGTGATGACTATGCGGCTATCATCATTCCTGAAGATTTTTCAGCCCGTATTGGAACCGTACTTTCAAAAGAACTAACTAAAGCTGAGATAATTTATTATACGAATGAAAAAATTAATGCTGTTGCTCCTAAGGTTACGAGCAAAGGTGCTTCTGGTATCGTTGAAGAGGTTAGTAAAAACTTCATTCAAACCGCAAACGGAGCAATTTTTCAAATCTTTAATGAGCTCGGTATTGAGCTAGAGAATGAATTACCAACAATTAAAAAAGTTGAGAACTTAGTTTTCCGCATAGAAAGTCATTTTCCTGATCTCAACCGGGCAATGGATACGGCCATCAAGGATATGAACTCTGCTTCAAAGCTTGTCAACGAGTCACAGAAGACACTACCCATGCTGGAGGAAATAGCACAAAAAGGGCAAGAGGCAGCAGAAGCTCTGGCAGGGTTTGCTCAGCAGGTATCTGCTTCTTCCGAGTCTCTCGAACCGCGAGTGAAACAAGACCTGGCCATCCTGAATGAAGCCGCCATTTCAGTTCAGCAGGTTATCACTAGAATTCAGCAATCCGATATTTCACCTGAAGAGGTCAAAACTCTTTTGAAGCAAGGAAGTGATCGTGCTGGAGAAGTTGCACACATTGCAGAACGTCTATCGGAGTTGTTCAGAAAACTAGATACGGCATTTCCAGGTTCGGGTGCAGCAACTGCGGCCACTAATCTAATATCCATTCGTGACCGTTGGTTATCTTTGCAAAAAGGTTTTCAGGATGCAGAACTCGCATTAGAGCAGAATGGCGAGGTTAGCGCTGAACAGCTTGCAAAATTAAAGCAACTTGCAGACGATGTAGCAAAAGTATCAAGTGAAATCCTTAACCGATACGACTCCGAGATTGGTCCACAGATTTCGGCAGGGCTCGCGAAGACCGGAACCATAGCGCAAACCGTTCAAACGGAGCTGAATCGAGCACTAAAGGCCGTACCTGATGTAAAACAACTGCTTCAACATGCTAGTTCAGGACTTGCTGCTGGTAGCAAAGAAGCCTTAGCCGTGCAGAACCACCTTCCCGAGGCTGAACAGCAAATCAAGAATCTGGCAGACCGCTTTCGGAAGCTGGAACAAGGCGGAGAACTCCAAGAAATTATTAGTCTACTCAAGAACAATTTCGAGAAGGAGAGTCAATTTTTCGCAGAGCCTGTCGTGCTGAAGGAAAATCGACTCTATCCGATTCCGAATTACGGGTCAGGGATGTCACCCTTTTTTACAACCTTGTCACTATGGGTCGGTGCCTTGCTTCTGGTATCCTTATTGACTGTTGAAGTGCACCATGAAAATATAAACTACCGCAGCATTGAAGTATATTTCGGCCGTTTCTTTACCTTCTTATCCATTGCTATCCTCCAAGCGCTGTTCGTCACAATCGGTGATTTGTTCATTCTTGGAACCTATGTTGTTAATCCCGTATGGTTTGTCCTATTCGCTGTTCTTATTAGCTCCGTGTTTATGTTGATTGTTTACACGCTTGTATCGGTCTTCGGCAATGTAGGTAAAGCGATGGCGATTGTTCTGCTCGTACTTCAACTCGCTGGCGCTGGGGGGACATTTCCGATTCAGATGACGCCGGCTTTCTTTCAATCACTACACCCCTATCTTCCATTCACTTATGCAATCAGTATGATGCGTGAAGCGGTCGGAGGTATCTTATGGGATATCGTCCAACGGGATCTACTCATCCTCATGATTTTTGCCGCTGTCGCTGTTGTCGTCGGCATCGGACTGAAAGGACCTATTAACCGCGCTAGTAACCATTTCGTGCGCAAAGCTAGGGAATCGAAGATCATTCATTAAGCTAATGCAAAAAGGAAGCAGAACCCCCGGATGGGTACTACTTCCTTTTTGCTTGTTGTTTAATTGGTATGCTTCTCCTCAGCAGAAGCTGTCAACTTCCGATGCCAAGCTTCATAATGATGTACCGCAAGACCAGCGAATGACTTATGCGGCGTACCTAACTTAGCTGCACGTTGCGCTTCATCATTCATCACTTTCTCACTTTTACCATGGAAAGTTAGATGTTCTCCTTCTGCCGTATCCGTCAGCTCCATGCCGATCCAGACCGATTTTCCAAGCTCATCTGCTTGCTCCAATTCTTCCTTGGACAATTCATACATCTTCTCTCCGTCATCACGATAAGACATCACCGCAACACTATCTGAGCGCTCCAGAATCCAGTAGCTAAAGCTATCTGAGTCTTCAGGTCCTCGAATAGAATCCAGCCAGAAAGGAACTGCCACGCTGATGTTTAGCTTCTGACGTCTTGCTTCCTGAAGCCAAGAATCCATATTGCCGCTCCATTCCTCGACAACCTTCTCTTGCTCACGCTCCCAGCGTTTTAAAATATAAGGTTCTACATCCAGTTGAATTCCTTCAAATCTCTCTTCTGGATCTGAATCCATATTGTATTCCTCGAGCCAGGACAATAGTGCTTCTCCTTCTTCTCGCTTTTCAGCATAAGCCCAGTCCGGCTCACCACCCAAGGCATGAACGGAAATATTCGCCTTGTGTGCAGCACGGATAAATTGGCGATACTCCTCCATCTCCACTTTTTCTTGAATTTGAAGAAATATGGTTGTTACCCCTTCTCTTTTGCTGAAATCGATAATCTCATCGGAATCACTGCGAATGATACTCGTATCCCAAAGCCATGTGGCTTTATCTTGCTTCACGGCCTTGGATGGGAGAAGAACGATAATCAGCAAAAGACAGAAGATCGCAGCAAAGATGTACAACTTGGCTTTTGCCGACAAAAAACTTATCCTTCTCCTCCGGTTCACCTTAAACCAGCACCGCTTCGCCCGGTTCTGCAACGTGCTCAACCGAGTGACCGATTTTGTAAATATGAGGCTGTGCATGGGTCTTGAACGCATTACGAGTATCGAGAATTGGAATGCCCATGGAAGCGATTAAGCTATAGTCCAGACTGCTATGGTTCGTAATAAGGACCATACAATCATATTTACGGAATTTGTTCATGTCATAGTCCACGCTGTGAACGGTTATACCATGTTTGTCAACGAAGCTACTTGCATGTGGATCATAGTAATCTACATTCGCTCCATTCTCTTTGAATTGCTCATACACCTCAAGTCCCGGTGATTCGCGAAGATCGCTAATATCTGGCTTATAAGCCATTCCGAGTAGCAAGATGTTCGAACGTTTGATTGATTTCGCATATTCGTTCAAGATTGTCGCTGTCTTCGTAATGACGTAGTAAGGCATATTGTCATTCGTCGATTGCGCAAGCTCGATAAATTTACTGTAGAAGCGGAAGCCCTTCGCTTTCCAGGATAAGTACATCGGATCAAGTGGAATACAGTGACCTCCGATTCCAGGACCCGGATAGAACGGCATGAATCCGAAAGGCTTCGTTGCCGCAGCATCGATGACTTCCCATACATCGATACCCATGCGGTCACACATCATAGCCATCTCATTCACAAAAGCGATGTTCACGCTTCGAAATGTATTTTCAAGCAGCTTGGACATCTCCGCAACTTTTGGAGAGCTCACAGGTACCACGGTATCGACATATTCTTTGTACAATGCCTCCCCAAGTTTCAAGCAGGCTTCGGTCGTTCCGCCAATAACTTTCGGCGTGTTACGGGTATTAAACCGGCTGTTCGACGGATCGACACGCTCTGGTGAGAAGCACAAGAAGAAGTCTTTGCCTGCAACATAGCCAAGTGCCTCGATCTCCGTCTGAATCAGTTCTTCCGTTGTGCCAGGATATGTAGTGCTCTCCAAGGTGATCAACAATCTCGGCTTCATAAAGCGCTTGAGCTGGTCTACAACCATTGTGATATAAGAAGTGTCCGGGTCCTGATTCTCACTCAGCGGTGTTGGAACACAGATACTAATTGCATCAATCACAGCAATCATACTGTAATCCGTTGTAGGCTTAAATCTTCCTGTTTGCATACAAGCTGCAAGTTCTTCGGATGATATATCTGAGATATACGAATCGCCTCGGTAAATTCGATCAATTTTATCAGGATCCAAATCAATACCAACGACCGTAAATCCTTGTTTAACCATCTCTACAGCTAGAGGAAGACCTACATACCCAAGTCCAACTACCCCTAGAACAGCTTTCTTCGTTTCAATTGCGCTTAATAAAGTTTTGAATTCTTCGTTCATAATTTTCTACCTCCATTGGTGTATTATCTTAAGAAGATCACAAGCGGGTGAATCAATTGTTTAGTGAAGACAACGACGAATGCGAGCATCCAGTTCCACGGGTGAGAAGGGCTTTGTTACATAATCATCTACACCATTCTGAAAGCATTGACTAATCGTCTGCTCAACCCGTTTCTCGGTTAACACGACTATTTTGGGCGGTGCCTTCACATCTAACTGCTGAATATGATGAATAAATGGAAGTCCGTCGATGCCGTACAAGTTCAGCTCTGTTAATACCAGATCAGGCTCCCACTTAGGAATCATCTCCAGCGCTTCCAGGCCATCCACTGCTTCAAGCGTTTCATATCCTTGCATGGCCAGGCGAATCTGTAAAAATTCACGCACTGTAGCGTCATGATCAACGATCAGAATACGACTTGAATCCGATCCGGATTCATCTTCACTAAAGATCTGAATATCAGATGATGAGCTTAGACGAGTCGATTCAGCCATCTGTTTAAGCATCTTTGGCGAAGGAGCCTCAGAATTCACAGACAACGTGATTCGAGGATCAGCATTCTCATTCATCTCAAGCAGAAGCTGCTTTAGCAGCAGTGCTTGATAATGGGCTGCATCAAGCGTCACCCCCGGAAGAATAATCGCCAAGGTCTTGGTGACGGGGTCCTTCCGGACCTCCGCCTGTATACCGGACATTGGGTTGAAAAATCCTTTCACCTGATCCTCTAGACCCGGCGAATCTCCGGCGCAATAAAGAAATAGAAGAGCACACGTCCCGCTTGGATCTTTACGTACTTCCTGTATCAAAAGATTGTACAGCTCCGTGCCTTTCTCTCTTTGCAGTGTTGCGGTTTGAGACATGATCGAATCCACCTTTCTCATCATTCATGCTTAAATGTAAAATCATACGGGCCTGGTTGTCAGGCGGCCTCATTCTTATCTTTCCAGCTCTGCCGAGTCATAGTTCCCCAGGAATTGTTATTTTGCATGTATTGAATATGGCCCTGCACTCTCCACAGCACACCCAATTGATGATATCCAACAAATTTAAGCGCTGAGAAAAAGAGCATCTTCACCAGATCAGACAGCTTGTTATATCGGCGGAATGCAATTTCCTCCAACAGAAGTGCTCCTACACTGAGCAAGTAGCCACTCAGAATGTTCACAAGTCCGAACACAACAAGAATCTGCCAATTGGTCATATCCATCAAAACATATCCTATCAGAGCCAGCAGGCCCGTGATTCTAAAGTAAGGATTTAACGCTTCAAAAAAAATGTTGTACGGCATCGTCATCATGCCCATGGTCTTATACTTCGGATTGAACAACATATCGCGATTCTCGATCATGTTCTTCAGATTTCCCCTGCCCCAGCGTTTGCGCTGATTGGACAGAATTTGATAGCTATCTGGTGCCTGGGTCCAACACACGGCTTCAGGACAGAATGCAATCCGGTATTTAAGTTTATTCTGGAGCATATATCGATGCAGCTTGATAATAATGTTCATGTCCTCACCAGGATAACCACCGCGATAACCGCCAACTGCAATGACATAATCCTTTCGGAATAAACCAAATGCTCCGGAGACGATGATGAGCCCGTTAATGTGACTCCAGCCGATCCGTCCACCAAGAAACGCTTTTAGGTACTCGATGGATTGGAACATCGGCCAGATCCGGCGAGGCAGAGATACATTCTTCACCGCTCCATTCTCAATTACACAGCCGTTAGCAATACGAACGTCACCGCCGATGGCTACGGTTTCCTCTGGATTCTCCATGTACATCCTTGCCATACGGATGAGTGCGTCTTTTTCCAATAAAGAATCTGCATCGATGGAGGAGATAAGCGGATAACGAGACATGTTAATCCCCGCATTGAGAGAATCTGCTTTCCCACCATTTTCTTTATCGATAACCAATAGATGTGGATATCTTTCGTTATGGTAAACTCCGCGGACTTTATTCGTATTAATCTTCCCTCTAAACTCGGGATTTTGAACACGTTTGAGCCCATATTCCTTAATAAGTACGTCTAATGTCTGATCCGAAGACCCATCATTGATTACAATGACTTCATATGTCGGATAATTCAGAGTCATCAGACAGCGAACATTCTCAATAATGGTTAACTCTTCGTTATAGGACGGAACCAGTAGCGAAACTGACGGAACCAACTCCGAACCTGATAAAGTATTAAATTTGGAATACACGGACCTTCTGAAAATGTTCCCGATGTTTCTGAAAGAGAACATCAGAATTACAAAATACAGCACGTTGACGGTCATAGCGTAGTAAATGGCTATCATTCCATAAGTAAGCAGGATATCTCTAAGCAGTGGAATCCCCTCCTACTCTTGCCATTTGTACAGTCCGTTTGTTCGGCTCCATGCCGAAATAACTTTCATACATCAATTTATTCTTGTTAAATGCAACCATCTGCTCAACGGCTTTATGATTGTTCTCTTTATCCATCATTCGTTCAATTCGGTGGATTGCTGTCTCCCTCGCGACTCCCACCCCTGTAGATGCTACTTGGCATAGAACTTCAAAGCCTTGCTCTCCAAGTAAAGATAGGCTTTCAGCACTGTTATTACGAACATGCCAGCTCTCATCCTCAAGTGCAGCGGTCAGAAGGGGTATACTACCTGCCGCATGAAGTAAACCAAGCGCTTTCGCTGCTGCTGCTCTTACTTCCCACTCTTCATCATTCATCAGCTGTGTTATAGTCTCGTCTTTTAAAGCTGGATTGGAGCTAAGGTACAGCTTGACTGCTTCAGCGCGTACATCTTTCTGGTCAGATCCAACAAGTCGATTAAGTGCAGGAACGACAGAAGGTACGGCTTGTCCCCACATGGCAACTAAAGCAATCTTCACTAAGTCTGGGTTCGGATCATCAAGCAGCTTACGGATCAGCGAAGCTGAATCAAGCTGAGTTTCCAGCAGAATATCTGCCGCCATATGGTGAATCGGTTTGTTATAAGATAATAGCTTCCCAAGCATCGCACGAATCTGATCCGGACGAGATGCACTTTTGGATATAGCCCGAGCAATAATGATCGTCTGTGGTCCATATTTCGTTCGATCCAGCAATGCTTCAAGAGCCGGCACCGCTTCTTCTGCCCGCATGCCACCCAGTCGATAAGCTGATTCGATCCGGCGACCATACCGAATACTTGAAAGGGCACGTATTTCTTGACTAACAAATCCAGCTTCACTGCACAAACCAATCAGTTTCTGCCGTGCATCGCCTTTAAATTGTTCGATCCACTCCATGAATTTATCTTGAATCACTCTACGTTCCAGCGGTTTAAGTACCCCTGGTGGAAGTTCAAGTGTAACTTCGTCATGCAGATGAGCCTGCACGTAAATGAAGTAATCACGATGTTTCTCAGTGTACTGCTCTATTTGCCTAAGTTCAGCATTATGCTTCACTTTCATTTGGAACAACAGGATTATGCCGAACACGATCATGCCTAGACAGACATAGATAAACATATAAGCCAAGGCTAAATTTGAAAACATATCCGATGGTTCCTCCTTCTCATCTCTATTATTCTTTGCGTATATCAGGTATTTTGTTGAAAAATTCCTGCATCGCATAATAACTTTGCTTCAAGCGTTCACTATACTTGACTGCTTCCCATGGCTCCCATGTATAGGTAGCGGCGTTATCCAAACTGAGTACTTCACCTGATTGACCCTCTGTTAATTGCTTCGTAGAGGTGCTACTTTCAGATTGCTCCGTTTTGGCCCGCTCCGTAATCCACGGCAACAGATTTATCGCTTCAATCTTTGTTGTCTTAAATGTTCTACGATCCTCGATTGGGCTGTAATCAATGACTTGCAGCGAGCTTGGATCTGAGAATCCCAGAAGCATCCACGGAATTCGCATCTCTACAGTGTCACCCTGATACTGCCATGACGAAAGTGAACTGAAATCCTGTGCTTCCGGATCACTTGACCCTCGCTTCAGCAGTCCGACTTTCTCATCGACAAACGGATGAGCAAAGCGGGTATCCGGTGGATTCATTAATAAGCTGATTCCCAGCTTCCATTCGTTGAACTGGATTCGCTTATTTGAACGATCAGAACCAGCGCCCTCTTCCTCCTCTGGAAGCATCCAATATCCGTCTTTTCCATAAAGACGCTGATGAAAATCGTAAGATGGAGCTATTTTAACCTGAGACTCACGATCTTGGCCTAATTCGATTAATGCCTCTAGTCCGCCACCGGTTATGGTTCGACCTGCCAACTCTTCCTCGGGCAATTCACCGCCATCAATCGTATCTGCACCGATATACAGTTTAGAGCGCTTCGGGTCAAACGCTTGATCAAGCTTCATCCCAATGTAGAGGTATGCCTCATCGTGAGTTATCCGCATTTCTTTCACACCCTCGGTCTTGCCTTCCCAATGCGTAACTTCTTCTTTAGGCAGTTCATCCCAGTCTTCCAGATTACCGTCGATAGTAATCTGCTCTTCTTTGCCAGGCTGCATGGCTAGAACACCAAACATTTTTTCATTCGTCAGCACATTCAGCCAGAACGACCGACGATCCGCTGGAAGTTCAAAGGGCATCGTATTCCATGTCTTCTTGAACCATTCATCTTGCCACATGAATAGAATCGCGCCTGAGTAGCCTTCATCATAGATGTCCTTCGTCAAGGATACGTTGATCTCACCTTGTTCCTGTTCATCATGCCCACCTTGATCACGACCTCCAGGGCCATGATGGGAGACACCCATAGAGGAAGGAACTCCGTACTCCGTCACCATAATAGGCATATCTTTATATTCCGCTTTGAGTTTTCGTAGATACGCTTTATAGGTGTTGAAGCCTCCCTGCCCGTCAGAAATCGTCTGTAAGCTTTTATCCGTCCGGAAGAAATCAGGATAATACGGATAAACATGATAGGAAGCAAAGTACCCTGCATCCCAATTCACGGGTTCTATGTGTCTGGCATCTACAGAAACCATATCCTCTTCAAACAATGGCTCTCCCGGATGCTCAAGTACATCGGTTGTAACCCAGTTCGTAAAGGTTATCGGATGCTGCCAGCCATATTTTTGCTCCTCCGTAGCTGTGTAATCGAGAAGCCCAGCGAGCCAATTCTCAAAAGGGCTTGCTTCTGGTGCCGCGGAGAAATAAGCACCTTTGTGAAGAGAAACACCCTTATGCTTGTTATTCGTATTTTTAACCATGGCCGGGTCCCATTCGGTACCAACGTGCCACGCCATTAAATACTTCCCTGCGTTTGTCTTATATTTGCCGCTTGATGCCCCGTGCTTCGCTTCTACCGTGACATCACCGTACACTGCAGCTACCGCTTTTCGGATCTCATCCTTAAACATCTGATGAATATTGTCCGCATAAGCGTCTTGTTGTTCGATGAGCTGCTCCTCTGGTGACCATATGCCTTGCATAAAGTAAAGCGGGTCTTCACCTTTATTCCGGTTATATTTCACAAGTGCTGAATAGAAAACCGGATTGTGTACGGTATACAGCCGTATAACGTTTGCTCCCATATCATCAATCTGTTTAAACCAGCGGAGATAATCCTCTTCCGTCGCGGGAAGCTCTCCGGGGAAATGCCCTGGAACCGTAGCTCCCAGATTGACGCCTTTCACAAAAATATCGTTCCACTGCTCATCCTCACCGTATAGAAGAAAGCTTGTACCCTCTGTTTTGAATTTCATCTTCTTCCCATCAGCATCCGCGAACGTCGTTAATGAGGATTGAAGATATCCAAAAATGGCGGCACCACCACAGAGCAGTACGACGGTTAGCATACCTAGCAGCATCCATCGTTTTCTTTTGCTCATTGTCTTTCTCAACTCACCTTCTTCATTTTCTTCAAAATTCTTCGGTCTGTTGTGCTGCGCTTGTCGGCAACAGCTATACAGGCAATTCTACGTCTGACAACGTCCTCAGCGCTATGCACCTGATTTACCAACTTTGCTAATCACCATCGTAGGCAAAAAGAAGCAACAGGATTCTCTCCTGCCCTAATCAGCCCGAACACCTATTTGTCAGCAATTCAAAAGAAATCCTCTGAGCCATGTTCTCATTTTCATTGCATCGATTAACAACCTCTGTTCCCGCATCAGCTATAGGTAGAACAGGGAACATTGGGATGTAAATCGCGTTAAAAAGAGATACAGTTTTCAGAAAATTTTCTTGAATCGATTAGTTAAACGCCGAAAAACTGTTAAAGTTCCGGTCTTTTTTACATCATTATCCATAGATATTACAGAATTGATACCAAAGTACGACATGCAAAACGCCATAAACCGCGTCATTAAAGGATTGTAAATAATTAGGATGTCACTAAAAATAAGAAGAGAGTCCCGCACCGGGACTCTCTTCATTCTTCCATAATTCAACATTCCGTATCATGGTTAAATACACCTACTTATGAGTTTCTTCTATAATAAAGACCAGTAATCTTATCCTGATATATACAGTCTTTTAGAATCAAAACCGGTGAAAAATGCGTCAATTCTCCATATATTGGGTATTAAAGATGTTATTTTACCCGCTCTAACTGGATCATCACTTATTCTTTAGGAGCTCGAATCGTATGTAGTGACTTTGAATGACTGCGGTATTCGGTTGGAGATAGGGAAAATTTGTTCTTAAAGGCTCTTGTAAAGGAATAGAGCGTCGGGTATCCCAAAGTATAGGCTATTTCCGTGATCGAGCAATCTGTATCCACGAGCATGCGCATCGCTCGATCCATCCGAACTTTAGTAATATACATCATCGGTGTCATCCCCGTCTGATTCGAGAACATTGTGGAAAAATACGTACGACTAACCCCTGCCCATTCTGCTACCTGCTGTACCGAGATCCCTTCGGCTGCATGCATTTCAATATATTCGATGCTCCGCTTCAACCAATTGTCAGGCTCTGTATTCGACTCTTCCCAACTTCCATCCAGAAGCTGTGAGAATAGCTGATATAACAGACTTTGATTTTCTAAGCGTAAGGCAGATGTTATGGGTTTATCTTGCTTCATCCGATCGATAATAGAATTAATCGTATTCTGTAAGGACTGAGTCCATCGATTCTGTACGTAAGGCAAGGACGGTGTGAAGCCTGATCTTTTCAGCATTTGTTCCATTCCCGGCCCATCCATGTTCAGCCAGCACATCTCCAGATTATCCGTATCTTCAGATTCACGGTAAACATAGGTTTGCATGGGGAATAGACAAAAGATATCTCCTTGTTCCAGTACAACCTGCTCCCGGCCATATTCCAGTATCACCCTCCCCTTGCTAACAAAATGCATACTATAGCTGCTAATACGCTTCGGCCCCGCATAATATCCTGGCTTTGCCGTCATTATACCTGCTCTTAGCAGCCAGAAAACCCCTTCCTTATCTAAAGATTCTGGTAAATAGTAAAGGTACTCTGCAATTTCGTGACCATAATCCTGCATACAATCCACCCTTGTTTTTCAAGTTTCCACCTGACAAAATGATAAATTCACCTTACAAGATGCCATTCTTCTATACCTTATCAATCGCTAGAATAAGTGATGGAGGTGATCATTTATTATGAAGAAACTGAACATTTTACTTATTACAAGTGATCAACAGCATTGGAATACGATTGGCATGTTCAACGATGAGATCAGTACACCTAATCTAGACCGTCTAGCCAGAGAAGGAACGACTTTTGGTAGGGCTTATTGTCCCAATCCGACATGCACACCAACCCGTGCTTCCATTATAACTGGAATGTATCCAAGTCAACACGGTGCTTGGACACTTGGAACGAAGCTCCTTGAAGACCGTCATACCGTGGGTGAAGACTTTAAAGCAGCTGGTTACAAGACCGCTCTAATTGGGAAGGCTCATTTTCAGCAGCTTCGTTCGACAGATGAGTTTCCTTCTTTAGAGTCTTATCCGCTCATGCAGGATCTTGATTACTGGAAAGCTTTTAAAGAACCTTTTTATGGATTCGATCATGTTGAACTTGCAAGGAACCATACGAATGAGGCACATGTCGGCCAGCATTATGTATTATGGATGGAAGAGAAAGGATGCACGAACTGGCGAGATTACTTCCTAGCTCCAACGGGGACGATGGATCCGAACATATCTTACAAATGGCCCATTCCTGAAGAATATCATTACAATACATGGATCGCTGAACGCACCAATGCTCTACTAGAACAATATCAAGAAGAAGATGAGAGCTTCTTCCTATGGTCTAGTTTTTTTGATCCTCACCCTGAATACTTAGTTCCTGAACCATGGGATACAATGTACGATGAAGCGGATTTAACGGTTCCTGACATTGTTCCTGGAGAGCATGAGAAGAACCCTCCACATTTCGGAATGACACAAGAAGAGAAACCGGACTTTTCTCATCTAAGCGAAAGTGGTAAGGGAATTCACGGTTATCACTCACATCTATACTATGGCTATGGCAAGAATGTAAAGCTGGATGACTCCCTTAAGAAAAAACAAATGTCTACGTATTACGGTATGATCAGCATGATGGATAAATATATCGGACAGATCCTCGATAAGTTGGATGAACTCGGACTTACCGATAACACGGTTATTGTATTCACCACGGATCATGGGCATTTCTTCGGTCAGCATGGACTGCAGGCGAAGGGCGGATTCCATTACGAAGATCTCATCAAATTACCTTTCATCGTCAGATATCCAGGACATGTCCCGGCGGGAAAAACATCCGAGGCCATTCAATCTTTAGTGGACCTAGCGCCTACATTCTTATCCTTGTGTGATATCCCTATCCCCTACGCTATGACAGGTGTTGATCAGAGTAAGGTGTGGACCGGATCTGTAGCGTCTGTAAGAGACCATGCTATCTGCGAGTTCCGACATGAACCTACCACGATCCATCAGAAGACTTATGTGAATGAACGATATAAAATTACGGTGTACTATAATCAAACATATGGCGAAATCTTTGATTTGCAGGAAGACCCGCAAGAGCTAAATAATTTATGGGATGACCCTGCATTTGCATCCTTAAAGTCTGAACTCATGCTGAAATACATATCCGCAGAGCTTGGCAAAGAGTCTATGCCGATGCCGAGAGTCTGGGGAGCATGAAATAAAAAAGTCTCTAGAAAATCACCTATGTTAGTTGGTGAAATTTGATAGTCCAGGCATCACTACGAATGCGGATCATTCTTCCAATCACTGTTGGCCCCGAATTTCTTCTGAATATCAGTTAGCTGACTCCTTTACTTAAGGAGTCAGCTTGTTTAATTTTCGTTATGCTCTCTCTTCATTATAAAGTTCCTTGATCGCCGATAAGTAAATCGTCTCCTCAATACTTAGCATCTGTTACGCATTTCTAATTCGTATATTCGGTGTCTAACTCTAGTTTTAACTCCAGATCCTGACGCTTATTTTGTATTTCTATTTAATCTAACGATCCTTAGATAGCTCCGCCCTTTTATTTAACATGAAATTGAATTTCTTAAACTTCTGATCTTTTCGTTGAAATAAAAAACACACTCCCTAGAATTATCAGTTAAACCCGGAGGTTCTTCCAACTACTATTCTAAGAAGTGTATTTCTATTACGGCATAAGTTACATATGCCTTTATCCTAAATCCGGTGCATCAACCAGCTCAATTTGAGGTTTCTCAGCATGATGCAGCTCTAGAATAACGATCTCATTAAGACCTTCTTTGAGCAATGGAGCAGGTAGATATAACGTCTTCTGAGGACCTTGCTCCCAATAACGGCCAAGATTATAGCCATTAATCCACAGTACACCTTTACCCCATCCATCTAGACGAACAAATGTATCAGCAGTCTCATCGACATTGAATTCACCTTTATAGAAGTTCGGGCGATCTGTTCTGCTAGACTCAAGGTCTGCAATATCACTAAACGTAACTGCGGAGGTATCATTTAATGGTAATGGATAGATCGTCCAATCAAACAAGAACTGATTGTTCAAACGAACGCCTTCGGTAATTCCTTTATGATCCCACAACTTCGGACCATAGTTAACACGTCCCATATTTTCGACCACGATGTCCAGGCGGGCACCTTCAGCAGGAATTTGTAACGGTAAACTTTGCGGATTCCAGCGTTCAATTGTACCTTGGTATACTCCATCCAGATATACCTGAGCACGGTCACGAACCTCTTGAATGTACAAGCTTTCCCCTGAACGCGGTCCAGACACCTGAGTTGAATAGACGATAAATCCATAACTTTGACCCAACTCTTCCATCGAAACAGGGGTTACACGCTTCACAGGGTCAGAGACTTGATTCAATTGTTCAAGCAAATCAGCCTGTTGGGTCATGGAAACAATACCATACGCCTTCTTCGGCAACGGTGCTGGCAACTCAGGTAACTCTGAAACATCTACCCCTTTAAACTTGGCGACAACACTGCGAACAGCTTCAAACTTAGCAGTAACATCTCCGCACTCGGATAGCGGGGAGTCATAGTCATAACTCGTAATTGTTGCTTCATACTTGTCACCATAATTCGCACCATTATAAAAGCCGAAATTCGTTCCACCGTGGAACATATAGAAGTTCACGGATGCGCCTGCTTGCAGCATATCGTCAAACACTTTCGCAACATCTTCTGCGCTACGCGTATGATGCGGCTTGAGCCAGTGGTCAAACCATCCATTCCAGAACTCCATGCAGACAAGCGGATCCTCAGAACGGTATTCTCTTAACTTCTCAAATGCCTCGATAGGTCTAGATCCAAAATTCACAGTTGCAAGTACGTCAGGAACCGTTCCACCTTGAAGCATACCATCACCAGGACCATCAGAAGTGAAGAGCAAAACATCAATACCACGCTTAATAAGAGCCTCTTTCGAGTAATTAATATAGTCATGATCATCGCCATAACTACCGTATTCATTCTCAATTTGAACCGCAATGACCGGTCCACCATTGGAGCTAAGCAGAGGAACCAGGCGCGGAATGAGCTCATCGTAATATCTATCAACCTTTTTCAGAAATTGCTCATCCATGCAGCGAACTTTCATATCCGAATAACGGAGCAGCCAAGATGGCAGTCCACCAAACTCCCATTCTGCACAAATATATGGACTCGGTCGCAAAATGACATGTAGACCAACCTTTTCAGCGGTCCGAACGAATTTCTCTACATCTGCAATACCCTCAAAACAAAACTGTCCTTCCTCAGGCTCATGTAGATTCCAAGCTAAATAGGTTTCAACCGTGTTGAATCCACAAGCTTTCAGTTTTAAGAGACGGTCTTCCCAGTATTCAGGAACTACACGGAAATAATGAATCGCACCCGAGATAATCTGTAACGGTTTATCTTCCCATTGAAATTGTTTATTCGCCACTGTTAGTTGTGCCAAGTTTATCCCTCCAAAAAGTATAATTAACAAAAACCTCATTATTTTTCTTTACGTTGAAAACGCTCACTTTTATCATCCATGAAATGAAGCAAACCCTCAATCTCCAAATGGGGCATGTTCTATACCATTTGTGCCAAATAAACATTTACTAGTCATTCACAGATGTTATGATAGTTGTATCAAGAAATAAGATTAGAACGTCATGACCTAAAAAGGAGCTTCCAATGGGATATTTATTTGAATTCCCCTATTTAATAAACACGTTACAAGTCTCAGGCTGCCATTTCGGTGTTCATCCACCAGGATGGTATTACCCAAGACATCACCATCACCTATTTGAGCTTCTCTTCTGTCTTGAAGGCGAAGTCGTTCAAGAGATAAATCGGGATACTATTACGTTACATACGGGAGATTGGCTTCTTATTAAATCAGGCGTCCGACATCAATTGATCAATGAATCAGATTTGCCTTACGGGTATTTCAACGTTCACTTCGATCTCGACGTTCCAGAGATTCGTAGTATGCTGGCTAGTGCACCTTATCGGCATATCCCTCACGATATAGCCAAGCGCACCAAGCTTAGCTCTCACATTCAAGAGTTAGAGGTTATCGTACAGCGTAATCATGCAGAGGACGGAGAAGAGTCAGCTCCGGAGTTCCGCTTCGAAGATAAGTTGCTACT
Source organism: Paenibacillus sp. FW507-14B1B (assembly GCF_058781425.1). Classification (NCBI taxonomy): domain Bacteria; kingdom Bacillati; phylum Bacillota; class Bacilli; order Caryophanales; family Paenibacillaceae; genus Paenibacillus; species Paenibacillus sp. FW507-14B1B. The sequence continues at coordinate 1,196,509 of NZ_JBYSWS010000001.1, forward strand.
TCAATCTTATACCTTGCTAATCATCCATGATTTACTTACTTTACTGCGAGAACTACCAGCACCACCGATTGCCCCCACTAGAGATGGTCCTTTACCAGCCACAGATGTAGCTCATGCCATTGAAGAGAAATTGTCTCAAGGCCTAAATGATGAAATGTCCGTAGCTGGTGTAGCCAAAGAACTGAATCTCAGCCGAAGCCAGTGCAGTAAACTTTTCTCTAAAGTATATGGTCTATCTCCAAGACAATATATAAGCCGTCAGAAACTCAATTCTGCTAAAGAGCTTCTTGTCACAACAAATCTGTCTGTCTCCGATATTGCAGAGAAACTGGGGTTTCGATCAGCGAGCCATTTCTCTAGACAATTTCGCCGCTGGACCGGTCAATCCCCAACGGAGTATAAGCCAAAGCAATAAATGAAAGATGTAAATCTCCGTGTATCAAAAAAAAGACCTGACACATGATTTGTGTCAGGTCTTACAGCAAGGTTAACCTTTTCTTACGTCCCTTGGACATAGATCAAAGCTTTTCTTAAAAGCTCTTTCAAAATGAGCCATCGTATTAAATCCAGAAGCATAACATATCTCCGTCACCGGCAACTTTGTCGTCTGTAGCAACGCTTTCGCAAACAATAATCTTTGGTTCAAAACATAACTTTGGAATGTAAATCCCGCATATTTTCGGAAACACTCACTGAAATAATTAGCCGACAGTCCGCACACTTCAGCCGTTTCTCTTAACGTTAGAGGCTCTCTGAAATGATGGTGAATATAGAGAAGTGCTTTTCGTATCAGTGGATTCATCTGGTTCATATTATCTTGCTCCATAGGGTTCTTTGTGATTGATGCGGATAAAGCAGGACATTTTCGGGCTAGATCAATTAATATCCGCTCCAAGCCACCCTGCCTGATAAGCTCCCCACCCTTCTGAGGATTCTCAGACTCCTCCCATAGCCGAATATATTCTTGCTCAATCAAGTCCGCTTCCTCGGTATTAAACGTATGAACATACTGTGTCCGCCCTTCGAACAATAGATCAATCACTTGTTCCCGAATAAATTGTTCCAAAAAAATCACATCATAAAGCTGTATCGACTGGCCTCGTGCGGGAATAATGGCATGAAAATCAGCGGGGGTTAACAGAAAGCAACTCCCACGTCGAATAGGTTGAGTTATGCCGTTCATCACATGGTTACCCTCGCCTGATATGACGAAAGCTAATTCGAAAAACTCATGCCAATGCGTAGGAATCGGATGATCAATCTCATGTTGAAAAATCCGAAAAGGAGACAGCATGTTCAGAAAATGCTCATTCCTCAATCTCTCTGGTGTATGGGTGTTGTCTAACATCTCCCCGTCTCCTTCCGTGCATTATATTAAGTGTTCACAAATGAATTCCCAGCAATATCCTTCCCCCGTGCCAACCAGACCTTAAAATTCTCATTACGTTCCGGTAGCACTTTCGCCTCCGTAGAGAAATATCTCATCGTGTAACCACATCGTCTATGAGGACTTTTGTTGGCTGGAGCACCATGAATAATTCTAGAATCATGCAGGGAGCACTCTCCTGGCTCCAGCTCAAAATATACAGCTTTTGAATCATCGATGGAACTGGACTTGATTTCTGTCGAGAAAATGTTCTCGTTACTGTCTACCTCTTCGTACTCAGAAAATCCATTCTTATGTGTACCTGGTATTACCCTCATACACACATTCTCCTTATTACTTGGGTCGATCGCAAGCCATACGGTTACAATCTTATCGAAACGGTCGAGTCTACCTTCCCAATAAGCCGAATCCTCATGCCATGGCGTCTGTTTGCCATTCAGCGGCTCCTTCGCAATAAAATGGCTGGACCAAAGACCGATATTCGGTCCAATGATAGGCTCGACCAGATCAAGGACCTCATCACTTAACAGAAACTTCAACAGCCGCTCATCTCGAAAATGTGGAGTATCAAGTTCACTATTCAGCTTCCGTCCGATAAGTTCCCATTGTTCTTCAAATATACTCGTTAGCTCTGCTTGTTTCTCTGCACCGAACAACGGCTGCTTATAGAGAAGATACCCATTCTTCTGATAAAACTGCACTTCATTTTCACTTAATTTCCCGTTCATGCGCTTAGCCTCCTATAAAAGGTAGTTCGATGTAACAATAAATACATCTTACTTCCCATTTCATGTGATTTCTTCGCTTGCTAACGGCAATAGTAAACTTATTTTCGGATTTTATTAGAATTAAAATAAGACAGGTCCCAAAAGCCATACATTGGCCAATTGGAACCTGCCTTTTTTAAGTTGGATCAACACTATAGCAATTGTGCTGTCATGAGCCTTTGCTCTCATTCCTGATATCTACCACCAGAAGGTAGGATATTTTCGATCCTTAACCACATTATTCACAACGAGTGCGATGAGAACAATAACCAAAGCACCCGCAAGCACAGGTGTCAGAAGAAAAGACCAGCTGCTTCCTGACATGATGATGACTAATGGGTCTGCACCAGCAGGAGGATGAGTCGTCCGGGTCAGCTGCATAAGACTAATCGAAGCGCCAACAGCGACAGCCATAGCGATAATGCCATCGCCTAACCAATGTAGAACCGAAAGTCCGATCAAGCTAGACACGAGATGTCCACCGATGATATTTCTTGGTTGTGATAGCGGCGCATCCCATACACCAAATGCAAGGACACAACTCGCACCAAAAGGCGCCATAATCCAGATACTATGACCATTCAAGGAAAATAAGGCAAGTAGTCCAATGGACATCGCACCTCCCACAAAACCGATGATCATATTTCTCGGATGAACTGTTAACGGACTATTGCTCTTCAAGACACTTCGTAAGCTAACCAACACGCTATTCTTCATCTAACTCCTCCATAATATACAATTAACTAGTTATTTGGTTGTTTGTAATTTAAACGAACTTTACTTTGTCTGTCAACAGTTTTTCTTGCTTAGTCCTTCGTAATTCGTTACAGTTAAATAACTACCGGTCTATGAAAAGAGGTTGGAATGTTGGATATGAATGATGATTTTATCCTTAAAGTCGATCCGAATACGACCTTCAGTGTTAGTACCCAAGTCAAAGAACAGCTTAAATGGTTAATTGGAATTGGACATATTAAGCCAGGGGATCTACTTCCGGCTGCAGGAAATTTAGCAGAGCAGCTCAAGGTAAACCGTAACACCGTGAATATGGTCTATAACCAGTTAAAAGACGAAGGGATCGTATCCATGCTCGCGGGACGAGGAACAAAAGTCCTAGATAACCAATGTGTGGAGGACCTATCCCACCGTAGAAAACCAATGTATGAACTGATTCTGCGTACGATTGAAGATGCGGAGTCGAAGGGTATTTCGCTGGATGAATTTTTCACAGCATCACTTGCGTTCATTCTCATGAGAGATCACGTGAAACACGAACGAGCACACATCCTTTTTATAGAGTGCAAAGAGCATGATCACCCTTTCTACCTAGAAGCGATCAGGCGCTATACGGGTGCAGATGTTCATTCTATCTTTTTAGAGGATTTGAGAGGCTCCGTAAAGGATCAAATGAAGGCGCTTAAATCGTTTACGCATATCATCACGACTCTAAATCATGATACCGAAGTGAAAGACCTACTCAAAAAGCTGGACAAAAAAATACACATCATCGGGGCTTCCGTTGACATGTCAGCACTTCTCGATATTTCTAAACTTAAATCCGGCTGTAACGTTACATTTGTATGTTTGGGCAGAGCCGGCGCACAGTGGATGGTAAACCGGGTTCAAGAAGCTGGTCTAACCAACATCCATTCTTATATTTCTAGTATCAACGATACTGAACATTTACTTCAACAGCTCGAGCGATCGGACACCATCTATGCTTCCGCAGCTGCCTATGAGGAAGTAAAAGCAATGTCACCAGAAAAAGTAAAGCTCTATCCAATGGTGTTAGAACGAGGTAGCCAGCATATACTACAAAATCTATCTTCCTACTAATCTTTTAGATTAACATTTCGGACTCAGGATCATGATCATGTGTGAATCCTGAGGAATAAGAGCACCTGTAAGCGGCGATAATCCGCTCGATATACAGGTGCTTATTGCTGTTTCTATCATTTTCATTTCAAGTATTACACTTCATATAATCGTCTGTACTCGGATGGTGTCATCCCCTCATGCTCCATAAATCGCTTATTGAAGTAACTGACACTTGGGTATCCGGCATCTACTGCAATCTGGCCAATCGTTATATCCTTCCTCTCAAGTAACCACTGCTTGGCCATCTGAAGACGACAGCGTGTAATGAAATCCATCGGTGTCATCTCCATGACACTTCGAAATAATTTGCAAAAATAATACGAACTAACCCCAAGCCTCTCTGCCCATTCCTCTAAAATGAATGGCTCTGCCGCCTCCTGCTGCATCATAGGAAGCAGCTCCAGAATACGCTTGCCCGAGGTATTGTGTTTATTTCCGGTTAAAGGAGAAGCTTGTTCAACGAAAACCGCAAGTAGAGCATAGGTTAGCGTTGATAGATGCGGTAAATCCAGCATTCGATGCGTTTCAGCTTCTAGAAGCAGTGCCTCATGTGCTTGCTCAAATGTAGCTGGGTGACGTAAACTCCACAATTGACTTTTATGAAAGTCCCGCTCAATGAAATAATTTTGCAGACCACTTCCATAAAAGTGGATCCACCTCACATCCCAAGGGTCATCTTCACTGCTGTAATATCGCTGGGTCTGCATCGGTAAGTACAGTACCGCCTCCCCCGCCCCAAGCTCATATACTTTATTATCTACCTCTACATATCCTTTGCCAGAAGCTACATAGTGAATATTGAAGTTATTCAGTGCCCCAGCCTTTCGAAAAACACGATGATCAGGTTCATCTCTATAAATACCGACCGACTCCGGGAAACAAAAAAATGGCATTTGCGGTAGTGTTAGCAGATGAATTTGTCTTTTCATTCGAATCGCATCTCCATGACAATATTGTTATAAGTGACTGCAAAATAATATTATATTAATTTTAATTCCTGTCTAATATAATCGCAATATAATATTAATTCATCCGAAGGAGCTGAATTATCTCTTATGAGTCGCAAACTACAATGGGGTATCTTAGGCTGCGCCAATATCGCCAAGGGTGCCGTTATTCCCGGCCTTAAACAATCCGAATTAAATGAAGTAACAGCTATCGCGAGCCGCGATATTGATAAAGCTACAACTACAGCGGAAGAACTTCAAATCCCGAAAGCTTACGGTAGTTATGAAGAACTTCTGGAAGACTCTAGTATTGATGCTGTTTATATTCCTCTGCCGAATCATCTACATAAGGAATGGACGATCCGAGCCGCAGAAGCTGGAAAGCATATTCTGTGTGAGAAGCCACTGGCACTAACGGAAGCCGAAGCAGTTGACATGGTGGAAGCTGCAGCAAAGGCAGGTGTTCATCTAAGCGAAGCTTTCATGTACCGTTATCATCCGCGGTACGATATCATTAAAGATTTGCTTGATTCAGGAGCTATTGGTGAGATTCGTGCAATTCACAGTTCCTTTACTTTTAATAATTCAGGTAATTCTCAGAATGTACGTTTCCGAAAAGATTGGGGAGGCGGCTCCATCTACGATATCGGCTGTTATCCGATCAACGCTGCCCGAATCTTACTTGGTTCTGAACCTGAAGCTGTAACAGTCCAAGCCTTCTTCTCCCCAGAACATGATAACGTAGATATGATGGCCTCTGGCCTGATTGAATTTGACGGGAATGTAGGACTCACTTTTGATTGCGGTATGTGGGCTGCAGGGCGGAATCCACTGGAGATCATCGGTACTACAGGAATTATTGAAGTACCTCACGCTTATAGCTTCCCAGCTAATGGTGCCAGCATCTTTCTTACCCAGAATGGTGAACGTAAAGAGATGCCAGTTCCATCTGTAAATGCCTATAGTGAACAGGGAGATCATTTCGCTAAAGTCGTTCTGAATAACGCGCCGATTCGATACGGAGTCGATGATGCTATAAACAACATGAAGGTCATCGATGCATGTCTTCGCTCTGCCCATGAACGAATTAGAGTCACACTCTAAAGTTGAAAGGAGTTAGGAGAATATGAACACGATATCCATTAAAGGATTGAATAAACCTGTCTCTGTTTTAATGAAGGGTTCTGATTATTTTTATCATGACAACTATGAGAAAGCTGCTGCCAACCTAGATGCTTATTTTGCCAGTGGTGGTAACTCTATTGATTCCGCACATATTTACTGTGGTGGTCAGAGTGAAGAAGTCATCGGGCGCTATATGAAGGAAAGAGGGAACCGGGATGAGTGGGTCATTTTAACCAAAGGCGCTCATCATGATCAAAACGGCCCCCGTGTTACTGCCAAACACATTCGTGAAGATATTACAACAAGCTTTGAACGCCTGCAGACCGATTTCATCGATTTATATGCTCTTCATCGGGATGATCCGAATATACCAGTTGGTGAAATTGTAGAAGCCTTGAATGAATATGTGAAAGCTGGAACGGTTGGTGCGATTGGGGTATCTAATTGGACCTGGCAACGCATTCAAGCTGCGAACGAATATGCTGATGCGTATGGACTTGCCGGCTTCTCATTTAGCAGCCCAAATCTCAGTCTAGCTAAGCCCAATGAGCCCTTCTGGTCTGGCTGTGTGTCCGCAGATGAAGAAACATGTGCATGGCATGAAGCGCAGCAGCTTCCACTCCTGTCCTGGTCTTCACAAGCTAGAGGATTCTTCACCGGAAGATTCTCACCAGAAATCCGTGACAATGCGGATCTTGTCCGTGTATTCTACAATGACGATAATTGGGAGCGCCTAGAACGTGCTAAGCAGCTTGGTGCATCCAAAGGTGCCACTGCAATCCAGATTGCACTCGCTTATGTACTCAATCAACCATTTCCAACATGCGCACTAATCGGAGCTCAAAGTGAAGAAGAACTGCGCTCCTGTGAGGAAGGCGCACTGATCCATCTCACAACGGATGAAATGAACTGGCTTGATCTAAAAACAGATACGCTATAAGCAAATTGCATCGTTTGATAATACAGCAAAGACCCAGATCGGCCAAATATCGGCTGATCTGGGTCTATTCTATTTACTAATCCACTCGTACAATACTCCACTGTTGATTATTCGCTCCGCTTGGTGCGTATTGAATAATATTCGCTTCATCTTGCATTGAATTCGCGTTGACATCCATGACTTTGGCGCTATGTTGGCTTGTGATTGTGTAATAGCCTTGTGTTCCTATAGAAAGCTGCCATTGTTGATTAGCTGCTCCCGAATCAGCATACACAATAATATTCGCGCCGTTCGCAGTCGAGCCACCGTTCACATCCGCCACCTTACCACTCAGCTTATTGACAAGCTTGAAGGTACCATTGGAGTTCTGGACAATGTTCCAGTGCAGACTATCCTTACTCGTATAAGTAAACTGCTTCACCTGAGAACCATTTGTCGTTGCACCATCCTGAACACCAATTGCTTTCCCACTTGATTTGGAAATAATTTTGTACGTGCCGCTCGGGTCAAATAATGTCTCACTTCCCGTGACTGAGAATTCAGCTACCGCAAGCGCTGTACCATTCACAACAGACAAGGACTCCAGCTTAATATACCTCGCTTTGGTAATGGTAGGCAGATTAATGTTGTTATAGTTGTTCCCTCTAGCATTCGGATTAGGTAAAGTACCATTATTGATTACCTTCGTCCAGTTCGTTCCATCCAGACTCACGTAGAAGTTATAGTTAACTAACATACCTTCATCCCATTGATCAAATGGTCTTGCAACATAGGAAAAGCCTTTGATATAGAACTCCTTTTTCATATCAATGGTAATCGTCTTATTACCACTTTGTTTGAGTGACTCGAAGAAAGTCCCCGTGTTCTTGTCAAAAGCATTCGCAAGCGGGAATGCCGACTGTGCAGCAGGTGTTGCGTTGAATGTCCAATCTGCTGCAAAGATGGAAGCTGCTTTACCGCGAAGCAAATATTTGTCGCTCTTTGGTGAAGCGACTGCTTTGCCATCATAAGCGATAACCTCATATTCATAGACCTGATTAGGCTGAGCCGTTATATCTACGAAAGTTGAACCATAACTAATCCCGAGCAGCACTCCATTTCGATAAATCTCATAGGCAAGCACTGTATTCGAAGGTTCATTTATTCCGAGGGTTAGCTCTACGCCTACATCAAAACGGTCTACCGATGTAATTTGCGGTTTCGCTCCGTTGACGAAATTCCCAAGCGTACGGGACTTGTCGGTAATAAGCCAAGTTTTGTCCGGCAGTACAGGCAGTCCGCTTACCAGATCACGAACTTTTTGAAGATCCATGGATTTGCCGTAGTGCGCATAGTGTGGTGTGACATCCACACCAATAACACGACTCATTGCAACCGCCATCGTCTGCCATTTGTCTAATCCTGCAAATGTTCCTTTTAAAGATTCTTCGCGTAAATAACGATTAACTAAAGGATATAACGTATTTAAGCCGTACTTTATCTCAAGCTGATAATTCATCGCTGTTTGTTCGAATACACTCAGTTCGACCGCTTCTCCCTCATTGAACCTTCTCATGGTATCCCAGCGGTTTTCGCGTTCTATTCTTGAAGCAAGGCCGAACTCGCGTTCCATACGTAAGGCGTACATATTATTCGTAATCTCGCCAATTTCAATAGCATAGTTGTCAAAGATATGTCCCCATTCATGAGCTTCGCCCCATCCTCCTCCAGGACCAACCACCTGAATGAGTTCTTTGGCAAATCCGCCCGTACGCGGACCATTATTTAAATCGTCATAGGCTTGATATCCTGTAAGTCCACCGCCGGCCCAAGCATGAGCTCCCTTCGTAAACAATCTAGACATCATCATGCTGTTCGGCGCATGGTGAAGAGGATTCGGGTCGTTGGCATCAAAACCAGAATATTCGTTCATAACTCTATAGAATCTCTCCCAAGTCTCTGCGGTATCAGCTATGGTCTGACCACTCTGGGTAAACTGCTCATTAAGCCCCTCTAGTGCAGCTCTCGCACTTGTGGTCGTAATGGTATTATCGGTTACGAGCTCCATGATGTTGTAGAATTTAGGTGGTTGCCCTGAACTTACGATCGTATCGTAATCAAAATATAAGTCATTGTTTTCCACATTACTTACATAGGCTGTAAGTTCTGACATGAAATCGTTCACATTAGTTACCCCATGAACATACATTGGGAATTTCGTCCCACCCACAAGACGAATCTGAGGCGCGTAGGGCTGTTGATTTGGATAGGCTTGGTTTTGCAAATAGATTGCTGCAGGTCTAATCTTACTTCCATCCGTGTCATCAACGGCTAATGGAGGAGCTTTGATGATGTTGATCCCAGGCACCAGATCGTAGACTTTTATCCAGCTTCCCCAGTTTCCTCCTACGGTCAATGCCTGCCCTAACACAAGCTGTGGAAGGATTCCATTATAATCAGCTTTTACATAGACACGAAGCGTTTCTCCAGGCGTGACATAGTAGCCTGTAGGAACCATGGTGTGTCTTGAATCCATCTGTCCACGGCTCGCTTCTTGATTAATATTGCCACGCTGTATTGCAGTATAGAGCTTGCTATCAAACGCCGTTGGTTGATTGACCAGGGTAAGCGCGTCATTCAGAATCGGTACATACTTACTCTCATCAGGATGACCGCTCGCTATATTAATCAAGTTCTGAATGGACGATGTGTTGTTGTAAGCCGGGGTTAATTTCGAATAGGTTTGATCCGTAAAGACCTGCTTAAATTGATCTCGAAGGGCATCCGGTTGATGAAAGGAGATTTCGGCGATGCTCGCCCAATTCTCTTTCGCTTGAACGAATTCCAAACGGACTCTGCGGGCATCGATGCTTGGAAATTCAAATTCGATGGACGTGCCGATGGCTGAAACATAAGTATCTTCTTTGAAAAGAGTAAAATTCTCACCTGTTTCGGTAGCGCTTGCATATAATTTGTAGTGAAGTGGAAATCCCTTCCAATCCGCACCTTGACGAACGAGGTATTCGATTCTTGATAGGGTGTACACCTGATCAAAAGTGAAAGTAACCTTGTTCGTAAAGCTGGAGGAATTCGGCGTGCCCGTCTCCCAGTGCGTAGCCGGATTTCCGTCGATTGCTTTATTAAGGGTACTTGTTCCGTAATTGCCACCGTTATTCGCAATATTTGTAACCGAGACCCCACCAGTGCTTAACGCTGTCACTGCCCCACCAAATGCATTATTTACATCTTCACGATCCGTTTCCATATCGGCTGCGGTACTTGCATCTTCGCTAGCCATCTCCATCTCTCCAGCCGGATTGGCATCTTCGCTAATCGTTACTGTGTCGATTACTGGATCCAATGCGGTTTCGGAATCTGAGGCGTTGACGATTGAAGTACTTAGCAGCCAACATAATGCCATAATTGTTACAAGCCACCTCATTAATCCATTACTGTGTCCTTTCAATACCACACATTTTCCCCCTTCGCGATATGTTCATCCCATCATACGGCGCAAAGATCGAGAATATTCGGATTGAAAATTCAACATTTTTTTTATTTGGAATATCGATCATACAACTTCCCATAAAAAAAGTACCATCCGCTCTCTGAATAAATTTCGAGAGCAGTGGTACTTTTTAATGTGGACTAATTTTTCAGGTTATGCAGGATATATATCAAAATCCTTCAACGTTTCGCCTGTTCTAGCCGATTCAAACACAGCTTCAATAATGTTCAGTACGCGCAGTACTTCTTCATTCTTAACGATTGGTTCTGCTGTGCCTTCTATAACATCTGCGAAGTTATCGAAGAAGCTGCTAGGTTGGCGGAACGCTTCCGGAAGTGCACCCGTAATGGTTGCTTCTTCTGAAGGAGGGGCCATCGTCTTGGTTAAACCTACCCCTGCTTGAATTGGCTTCGGTTCCACTTTTACAGCATCCTGATTTCGAGTAACGATACGACCGTTCATGGACCAATCTTCAATGATACCCGTTCCTTCGGTACCTTTCACATACCAGCGAGGCAATGTGATGAAATTCGTCGTTCCTACTTCGACTACAGCAGAGACACCATTTTCGAATTGAAGATAAGCCTCAAATCCATCATCTACACCATCGCCTAGAATGAAACTAAGTCGGCTGCTCAGACTCGTGATCTTACTGTCAATCATGAAGATCATCTGATCCAGCAGATGCACTCCCCAGTCCAGGAGCATACCTCCGCCGAATTCTTCAAGATGACGCCAGTCTCCTGGTATTCCATTAGCTCCATGAACTCTGGATTCGATTCGGAACAGATCCCCAACCGTCTTCTCATTGTACATTTGCTTGATGGTCAAGAAATCCTCATCCCAGCGGCGATTTTGGTGAACCATAAGTACCCGGCCAGCTTCATCCGCAGCAGCGAGCATTTCTTTAAAGTCACTTACGGAAAGGGTCACCGGTTTTTCACAGATCACATGCTTACCTGCCTGAAAAGCTTTAATTGCCAATTCCTTATGCACATCATTCGGTGTAGCTATAAGAACAACGTCTACCTTAGGGTCATTGAGAACAGCTTCATAGCTCTCGTAAGCAGGATAACCCGCTTCCACAGACGCTTTACGCCGTTCTTCCAAAACATCATAAGTTCCAGTAACTTCAACTTTCTGATTGTCTTTAATCAATTTAGAATGGTAGTTTCCCATACCGCCAAAGCCTACAATTACGATAGCGTGTTTGGTCGTTGTCATGGATACACAGCTCCTTTTTAATACATCAGCATCTAATGCGCTAATAAGTCTCTTGATGTTGTTTCGATAAGTTAAGATGCTTCCCTTGTTTATTACCCCTGATTCATGTAAACAGCTTTTCCTGTGCGAGCGGATTCGTAAAGAGCTTCTAGGATTTCAGAAACGACACAAGCTTGTTCAGGTGTTACAACCGGCTCAAGATCTTGATCAACCGCTTCAATCCATTTTCTCATTTCAATATCTGCATCGCTTTCCGAACTACCTGCATAAAAAGCGACTCCGCCAGACTTCAAATCCACTTCATGCGTGTACAAACGGCTGTGCTGTTCTCCGTTAATACGCAGACCGCCCTTCATATCCGCGCCAGCAACGGTACCGCTCAAGCTGCACTTCGCTTCATCCACTTCGAGGGAATTAAGAGCCCAGCTGGACTCCAGCATAACAGTTGCTCCATTTTCCATAACGATCATACCGAATGCTGAATCCTCTACAGTGAACTTTTCTGGGTCCCATGGTCCCCAAGCATTTGCTGCATTCTCTTTTTTCGCAAGCTCGTGATACTTTGTTCCCAAAACAACTTTTGGCTTATAATTATTCATCATCCACAGTGTTAAATCAAGTGCGTGGGTTCCGATATCGATAAGTGGACCTCCACCTTGCTTCTCTTCATCCAAGAATACGCCCCAAGTAGGTACAGCTCTTCTACGGATTGCATGTGCTTTGGCAAAATAGATATCACCAAGATCTCCCGCTTCACATACTTGCTTCAAATGCCAGCTATCAGGTCTATAACGGTTGTTGTATCCAATCGTGAGTTTTTTACCCGTTCTCTTAGCCGCTTCAACCATGCTTCTTGCTTCAGCAGCCGTCTTAGCCATTGGCTTTTCACACATGACGTGCTTACCGGACTCAAGTGAAGCGATAGAGATTTCAGCGTGAGCATCATTCGGTGTAAGAACATGAACAATATCAATCGTATTGTCTTTCAAAAGCTCTGCGTAATCAGCATACACTTTTGCTTCGTCTGTACCAAATTTCTTCGCTGCTTCTTCTGCACGACTTTCAACGATATCACAAAAAGCGACAAGCTCAACATTCTTCAACTTGCTTAAGCTAGGCAAATGCTTTCCGTTTGCAATACCGCCACATCCGATAATTCCTACACGATATACTTTACTCATTCTTAATCACCTTCACTTTTCATAGTTTTTGTTTTGTTGTTCCTTGCGATAAGCGCCAGGCGTCATGCCCACTCGCTTGCGAAACACAGCATGTAAATAGGTGGCATTCGTAAACCCTTCAAGTTGTGCGATCTGCTCAATCGGTAAGGAGCTTTCCTCTAACCTTCGGCATACGGCTTCCAATCTAATATCCTCAAGCACTTTGCTGAATGAACTGCTCGGATTCACCTGTTTGAATACCCGCTGTAACTGCCTAGGACTAATATTCAGTTTCTCCGCTACACTTTCCAGTGTAAGACTAGCCGAATAATTAGCCTCCATAAAATGAATGGCATATTGGTAACGGTAGGAGAGCATATCCCTCACAGGCGCCTCTACTCGAATCCCATCAGAATCGTAGGCTCTTACTGCTTTCACTAAAATACTAACCACTAAATGTTTAATAGAAGTATAGTAGCCTGCGAATTTACCATCACATGCTTGATAAGCTTCAAGAAAACAACTCATCGCCTTATGCGAGTCATAGGCTGGAATGAGAGGAAGCTGTCGTAACTTCTCGATACACTCCTCCGCCTCTGCGGCTTCCCACGGGTCCACTTCATCTCTTGCTTTCTCTGTAATATTCACGTGCAAGCAGAGCTCATCCATATCTTCCTGCGCATCTGCCTCCTGATAGTGCATAACACCAGGGCCTGTTAGATAGAACATTCCTTCCGATAAAGAGTAAGATTGTTCTTCGAGAATTACCTTACCTTTTCCTCTTGGAATAAAGTGAAATTCGAATTCGGCATGGTTATGAAAATCAACCACTTTTCCCGGAGGGAATTTCGTAAGATGAAACCTTAATACATGAATCTCATAATGTCCCCATGAAATCCGAATATCCAGCCGTTCGAGCATATCCTGCTTCTCAAACATCACTCCGTAAGGAAAAGTAGTGCCTCTCTTTAACTCATCCATCGTTCTATGCTTGTAATTCTTCCAGCTTGATTACTTTTCCTTCTGCAACTGAACGATTCGCAGCTTCCATTAACTTGGTCAACTCAACAGCCATAGCGATATTATCGTCAGCGGTTGTATCGTTCTGGATGTGACTAACCCACTGATGGAATGCACTCTCACGAGAATCGAATACCGGGATCTCTGTCCAAGCCGGTGTCTCATCTTTAGCAAGGTTCGTTTTCAGCAGAAGCTTCTCTTCTGGTGTTCCGAACAATAAAGTTCCTTCGGTACCGTGAATCTCGATGGTAAATGGTGAATGACTGTTCGCAAAGCCGGCTTCTACAACACCGATCGCTCCTGATGCGGTTTGAAGTGTTGCAACAGCGTTATCCTCAACCTCTTTACCTGTGATATAACCGAAATTTGCACTTACACCCGTAATTTCTTCTCCAAGGAATAGACGGGTCAAGTACATCGGGTGACATCCTAGATCGATCAAGGCGCCACCACCACATTGCTCCAAACTATAGAAATGATCGGGAAGCCAGCCGGCAAGAGCTCCACCATGAGCAAGGCGAACTCTAACATATGTAACTTTGCCAAGCAGTCCTTGTCTCAGCACGTCCTGAACAGCTAAGGTATAACCGTCATTTAAGCGGGGTAACGAGACTGTTAACTTAACTCCTTGCTTCTCGGTTTCAGACACAATTTCATTGGTTTCCGCGAGCGTAGGTGCAACCACCTTCTCAGTGAAAATATGCTTACCTGCCTTAGCAGCAGCGACCATAACCTCACGGTGTCTATTCGTAGGTGCATCAACAATGACTGCGTCGATATCTTTTTGAGCAAGCATGTCATCTAAATGATCATAAAAAGGAACTTGCAACTTCTCGGCAGCTTTCTTTCCGCGAACCGGATCTTCGTCCCAAACTGCAACGATGTCTGTATCATCATGCTCCTGCGCTTGTTTTGTGTAATCCCATGCATGAACGTGCCAGTAGCTAATCTTGCCGATTCTAATGCTCACTTCGCCTTACCTCCCGATATATAATATCCTGACATTCACCTATAAAGGTATCACATCACGAATCATTTTTTTAGTAGAAGTATACGACAAACCATATATAAAATTACGACATGTCACAGATAATTCAATACTCCCTATATGTATAATCTCAAGGAGCTTCGTTCACCGTGTCATTCGAATACAAAAAGAGCAGCATCCTAATAATCAATACGGATGCTGCTCCATAATCAGATCTAAACTTCTTATTTCTTCGTTCCTTTAAATGAGAAGGATAGACGATAGCTTCGATCTGCATATAATGTATATTCTGGATGTGGCTTCGATCCCCAGCTGTCATCACCACCAACACCCATTTGCTGGCTCATTACGCGTACAACGGTTCTATCTGATATTGGAAGTTTATAGGCATGATCGCTAGCCTCAATCTCCATTGGTGTAAATGGAAGTACGTTCAATTCAAACTTCGGCAGACCTTGAATTTCCATTCCAAGCCCTTGGTTGTTATGAATGGAAGCATAACGCACCTCTGTTTTGTTCCCACATTCCTGCGGGCGGAGGTATGGAACCCATTGATCTTTGACCAATCCAGAATAAAGTCCTATCTTCGCACCTGTATTCCGGTCTGAATAGTTCTCAAATGGTCCTTTTCCATACCAAGTCAACGTATCAAAGGATCCATCCAGCTCGAACATCATCCCCACCTCAGGGATTTCTGACAAATCCGTACCTGGAGTTAGCTCTTGCTGTACATGCACTGCTCCCTCTCCATTTACGATGTAGGTCAATGTACAAGTAGACTCCGGTGATGTTGGTAACGAGTACTCCACCTGAATAGTCACGAGATTTGCACCCTGCTCACAGGTTAGGTTCTTCAGTGTTCTTTCCGCACTTGCCGTACGCCATACACCGCTACGCTCCTCCAGATTGTTCCCGCGGTCATTGTCTATCAATGCACGCCAGAAATTAGGAGCCGGTGCCTGCTTCATAAACTCTGTATCTGCATACATGTACGATGTCAGAGCGCCTGTCGCTTTATCAAACTTCAAGGAGAAATCATCACCACTTACGCTAATAAGCGCATCTTGTTCCGTGATTTGTACTGGTTTTTTAGAATCCTTGTCCTTGTTTATAACTTCTGCATCGTCGCCTACTTTTAATACAAATTGTTCGAAGGCTACCTCGTGGCCTTTATCAGCCCATAATTGCTCTTTTTTCAACACAAAGCTAAGAGTCAACACATATTCATCACTGAATTCTCCACCGGAGCAAGCCGCTAGTGCCTCCGAAATCCCGACAGCTACTGTAGCACCAGGTGCAATATCAACCTGATGGACTCCCTTAGCCACAGGCTGTCCATTCCTTAAAACGTTCCATTGTAAATCATAGTCAGCCAGATTCGTAAACAGGTTCCGATTCGAGATGCTTACCGTCTCTTGATCATAATCAATCGCGGAAAATCTAACATTTTGATAGCATTTCTTCACTTCATAAATTTTCGGGGTCACCGTACGGTCTGCAAAAATCAATCCATTTCCACAGAACGTTCCGTCATTTGGGGAATCCCCGAAATCTCCGCCATAAGCCAGGTACTCTTGTCCATCTTCATTTCGCGTAAGAATTGCCTGATCGATCCAGTCCCAGATGAAGCCGCCTTGGAGCACCGGATAGCGATCAAACAACTCCCAGTAGGTGCTTAACCCACCACAAGAGTTCCCCATAGCATGACTGTACTCACATACGATAAAAGGCTTCTGCGGATTGCTCTTTGCATACTTCTCAATGTTTGAGACATGCGTATACATCTGGCTCTCAATATCTGATGCTGCCTCTGAAGCACGATAATGAAACACACCTTCATAATGAACGATACGTGATGGGTCTGCTTCTTTAAAGTACTCGTACATATGAATAAAATTATCCCCGCCAAATGATTCATTACCAAGAGACCAAATCACGATAGACGGATGATTCTTATCCCTCTCAAACATGGATTTACTACGATCCAGCACATTCTCCCGCCATTCAGGCTTGCTGCCTGGCAGGGTATCTTCCAATTCTTTTTGCCCGTAGGTCCAAGTTCCGTGGGTCTCCAGATTCACTTCATCAATCACATATAATCCGTACTCATCACAAAGCGAATACCATTTCGGATGGTTCGGATAATGTGAGGTCCGCACAGCGTTAATATTATATGCTTTCATGAGCTTGATATCGGCCAGCATCTCTTCTTCACCGATTGCCCGCCCCTTCGTCTGAGAGAACTCGTGTCTGTTTACACCTTTGAACTCAATGGTTTCCCCATTTATTTTCATTAAACCATCTTTAATTTCAAAAGAACGGAAACCAACCTTTGAGCTAATATATTGTACCGTCTGACCATCCTGATCTTTAAGCTCAAGGACAAGTGTATACAGGTGAGGAAACTCTGCACTCCATTTCTTAGGTGTACTTACCTCAGCCCCAAGTTCCAACACTTCCTCCGGCTTCGTACCGATTGAAACTTGCTCAGACAGAGCACTCGCCCAAACCGATTTATGTTCCTCATCATACAGTTGAACTTCCAGAGTAACGCTGCTATGATCCGTTTCACTGTAGTTATGTATGCGAGATTTAACAGATAGTGAGCCATGTTCATAATTGTGATCTAATCCAGCAGTAACGTGGAAGTCATAGATATGAACATCCGGAGCCGTAAATAAGTATACATCCCGGAAAATCCCACTCATCCGCCAGAAATCCTGATCTTCTAGCCAGCTTGCATCACTCCAGCGGTATACCTCCACCGCAAGTTTATTCTCACCAGGAACAAGATACGGCGTCAGATCGAATTCAGACGGTGTGAAGGAGTCCTCACTGTATCCTACAAGTTCTCCATTAAGCCAAATATAGAAAGCGGATTCAACCCCTTGAAAGCTAATAAATACAGGCTGATCCTTCCAATCTTCTGGCACCGTAAACGTGCGGATATAAGAGCCGACTGGATTGTATTTCGTCGGAGCATAAGGAGGTTTTAGATCCTCTTGCTCAACCCAAGGATAAATCACATTCGTATAATGCGGATAATCGTATCCTTGCAGCTGCCAATGTGATGGTACCGGGATTTCGGCCCACCCGTCGGAGTTATAATCTTGTTCATAAAAATTAACGATTCGGCTAGTAGGATTCTCCGCCCATGCAAATTTCCACATTCCGTTCAAAGAACAGTAGCTACGGGACTGCTCCAACTTTCCTGCTAAAGCCTCTTCCAAAGAATCGTAAGTAATCATAGTTGAATGAGCATCCATACGGTTCAATTGGAAAGTCTCCGGATTATTATTCCATTCGGGATAACCATTTGAAGGGGGCTGGTAAGCTAGCTTTTGTTTGTTCAAGTGGTGTCACTCCTGTTCGATAGTTTTATGTAAATGGTGTATTCTATTACTATATTCATATTATAGAGTCAGGAATTTCTTATTTCTATTAAACAATATTCATGATGATATAAAAATATGAAAGTGAGCGGTTGAGATGATCGATTCCATTTATTTCGGATTAATTACCGATTCAACCAAGCGACTTCCCGTCTATCTTACGATAACGGGCCAGTGGAAGAATCAGGAGACTGTACGAAGACCAAGCGGCTTCTCCTCTTATCAATGGTTGTTTGTTCTGTCGGGTGAAGGCGTCATCTATGTAGATGGGCAAGTGAAGAAGGCAAGAGCAGGACAAGCGATCTGTCTATTTCCAGACGAACCTCATCATTATCATGCAGTCAGCGAGCCTTGGAGCGTCATCTTCCTCTCAATGGAAGGATCTCAATGTGGTCCACTACTCGACCTAGCAGGGGTCCGGCAATCAGATGTGTTTGATATTACGGATTTTGATAACATGAAGGCCGATCTACTCGCAATCATTACAGCAGCTTCATTAGAAGATTCATATATGGATTTACGCTGCTCTAAGCTGATCTATAACTTTCTTCTGGATTTGGCTCAGCGTGTAAACACGAGTCAACATACGATACATCAGAGTGTTCAGCGGCTACAGCCGGTGATCCAATACATCAAACAGCATTGCCAGCACCAGATCACCATCGAGCAGCTTGCAGCAAAGGCCAATGTGACTCCTCAATACCTATGCTATTTATTCAAGCAAGCGATGAACGTGAGACCTATGGAATATGTGAATAGGGAGCGGATTAACCTTAGTAAACAACTTATTTTTCTGGAACCACATCAGAAAATCCGAGAAATTGCTAAGCACTCCGGGTTCGAACATCCGAGTTATTTCTGCACCGTATTTAAACGCTTAGAAGGCATGACACCCGAAGAGTTCAAAAGATTCCATGGTTATGGCTCCCTTTCAAATTCTTCGAGAACATCGTAAGAAAAGAAAATATATATGAAAAGACCAGGTGCTCTTGAACACCTGGTCTTTCATGCAGCAACGTTGATAGACTTGTCCTCTACTGTGGACGACGTACCATAAAACGGTCAGCGTTCCGCTGAAAGCCATATTGCTCATACAGCCCATGAGCGTCAGCTGTTCCTAGAAACCCGGATAAGTCTTTAAGATCTTCGCTTGTGGTGATCGTTTCGATCAGTTTTTTGCCGATCCCTTGTCCTTGATATTCATCGTCGATGATCACATCACACAGCCAGTATGTCGTTGCCCAGTCTGTAATAATTCTTGCAAATCCAATCTGTCGATTCCCGTGATACACTCCATAACAAAGAGAGGTTTCAATCGCCCGATTCATTCGCTCTTTGGGTCTATTATTCGCCCAATAACTCCCACCTATTAACGAATGGATCGTTTCATAGTTTAAGCGCGTCTTATCTGTACTGATCACATAATCCCCGAATTGTACTGCCATACGTTCCCCTCCACATCAACGATTACCTAGAATAAACTCCACATGCTCTATCCATCGTCCCTCTCGGTCTGCTATCACCGTATTCCATCTCAAATCCTGAGCAGGCTTCAAGTTCTTCTGTTGATCATCTACAAAAGTGACTGGACGATTCCGGTCTAATTTCGATTGTACTAGCTCATAAATCTCAGCTTGAGGCTTACAGCACCCTACATTACTTGATACAGTTACGCTGTGTAAGTAGGGAGCCAAAGGCTTTAATATCGGGGTCAACCATTCTTCACGGTGATTACTTATCAGGTGAACATCAGCTAAATGACTCCATTCAGGGATGCGTTCAAAAGCTGGCATGGTCTGAAGATGCTTAGACAGCATCGTTTTAGCCGCAGCGATCTCGACATTTGGACACTCCTTACGGAGCCAATCCCAGAAAGCCTCTTCAGGTAAAACTCCTGACCAATAACTATCCCTTAGATGTACCTTGAACATCGTCTTGAGATCTTTATTCGTAGCGTTATCTAATTCAGCGATCTCTTCCCAATAACGTGGGGACATGTTAGTGACTAGCACACCGGCCATATCTAGTATCAATTGATGTTTGGTCATGATTCCCTCCCCTGCTACCTCTACACACAAAAACTATCAAAAAGAATGAAGATATTATAGGTAATTATATCCAATATAATTAAAAATTCCACTCTATTCTGGATGATTCGTTCCTGTATGGCTCTTGAATTTGTTAGTCATTCAGATAGATTTGGATATGGAAAAATATTTATTATTTCACGTGTATTCATTCATTTCCGAGTTGCAATTACACCTATCCTTGCATTATATTAATTGACATATCAATCATTGACCCATCAAATATTATTTAACAACCAAGAAAGCAGGGATAAATATGAGTAAATATCAAAAAACAAACGACTTCAACGAAATCGTGTATGGACGCCGTTCCATCAAAACGTATGATTCAAGTGTAAAAATAAGCCGTGAGGAAATGACAGAGATATTAGGAGAGGCTACTCTTGCACCATCTTCTATCAACATGCAACCTTGGCGTTTTGTCGTTATTGATAGCGAAGAAGGAAAAAAAGCGCTTGGCGATCTCGCTAAATTCAACAAAGATAAAGTATTAAGTTCATCAGCAGTCATTGCTGTCTTTGCAGATATGAATAATTTTGATTATGCCGAAGAGATTTATGGTAAAGCGGTTGAACTAGGCTACATGCCTGCTGACATAAAAGAGTATCAATTGAACGCATTCAAACCGATGTACGCAGCTATGCCCGAGACTGTAATTCGAGAAACAAGCATCCTCGACGCAGGTCTCGTCTCCATGCAGCTCATGCTTGTTGCACGTGCACATGGTTATGATACCAACCCTATTGGCGGCTACGAGAAGGATCAAATCGCAAATGCATTGGGTCTTGATGAAAAGCGCTACATTCCAATCATGCTCATCTCCATCGGGAAAGCAGCTAGCGAGGGATTCCAAACCTACCGCCTGCCTGTTGAAACGGTAACGACGTGGAAATAATTCCATGTCGCTGAAGTAAATCAGTTCTCCTTCCAGAAAGTCGCAAACATCGTTAGTGTGGCCATTACCCGCTTATGGGATGGTGGCCCGAAGCAAGCCCACATCAAATATACGATTGCTCAACATATTCGCGAGTTTTAAAGTACACAAGACAAAAAGGATGATCAAACCATGATTATTATTCATGTCCACCTACAAGTAAAACCAGATCAAGTAAATCGTTAATTGAAGCTATATAGTAGTAAAAACTCGTCCAGTGCTTTCTAGGCATAGGACGAGTTTTTTTAATGTTTTATTAAATTCTTCTACCGGACCTTCTTAACAGGTATCCAATATTCGACCTCAACTTCTTCGGTAAATACCTGCTTCTCTACACCTACTTGGATTTCTGGTCCAACCTGTATCGTAGGACCTTCAATTTGCTCATAACCTGAGGAAGGGAACCATTCTCCATAAATTTGCTTCCATTTCTCTGGTTCCCAAGGAACCTTCACTTCAATGACTACCCAGGTCATACTCGGTACATATAACCGAGAGAATTTGACCGGACATGACTCTGTTGAAGCAACTGAGAAATAGTAATTGTAATCGCCCTTCCTACGTCCCACCCCTTCTCCTACATCCACATGAAGAATTCCAAATGGTTCGACGTTATTAAGTGATATCAGCTCGGCATACGTGTTAGGATCTGTTGAACTCCACACTTGCTCGACACCAGGGTGTTCACCCATTTCAATCGGTGTAACTCGATTGGTAATCCCGATCACTTGAAAAGCTTCCTTGTTCTCAATTCTAAATTTCATCGGCTCGCCCCCTACAATAGATAAGCGAAAGGTCATTTGGGGATATGCTTTTAGTGATTGGTTCGTCAGTCTCATTTCTGCTGGTGTGATTCCATGCTGAATTTGAAAAGCACGTGTAAATGCATCGGGTGAAAGATATCCATACTTGATGGCGATATCAATCACTTTCACAGCACTATTCTGTAATTCCAATGCTGCGAGCGTTAGACGTCTACGGCGGATATATTCTTGAAGTGAAATGTCTGCCAGATAGGAGAACATTCTTTTAAAATGGTGAACCGAACAATACGCACGCCTTGCTATTTCGTGTTCGTCGATTTCGTTCTCCAAATTCTGTTCAATATAGTCTAATGCCCTATTTAAATTTTCCAGCACATTCATCCCAACGACCTCCCTTCTTTCTAAGAGTAGCAAGATATTTTTCAAGACATCCGATTAATTCAGTTCAACTATTGCAGGGTGAGTACATCATCCATTTGCACAGCCCATATCATTCCATGTCCCTAATTAAATCTGTCATCTAATCTCACAACATTTTTACCATCATGTCCTTAATATACATTTCCCTGAATCCAAGGCTATCGTAGAGACTTCTGGCATTATCATTTCCGATGACGCAACAAAGCTTGACCGTTTCGTATCCGCGCTGATAGATCTCATTGCATAAGTACTTCATAAATTTTCTTCCAATCCCTTGCCCCTGAGCGTCTGTACGTATAGAAACACTACTAATCTCATTGCCATGAATATGGCTAAACCCTACTATTCCCCCATTTAATTCGTATACGAAATAGTCCTTAGCATTCTCTTTCCAAGCTTGCCGCTCATTTTCACTAGGCTCTGCAATCACAGAATCAGGAAATCTACCCACACGGACGCGCATTTCATGAAAAGCTGTAGCATACATTGATTGACTTGGAAGATAATCTTCGTCCGTATACATCCTTACTGGGAGCTTCTCGATCTGAAAGGGGTCGCCGTTTCGCTGCATATAAGCCGAGGAGAAATAAGAGGCATAGCCAAGTCTCTGTGCAAACGCAACGGACGAAGGACGACCGGCAAAAAAGGAGCTTCTGACTTTTTGAGTTCCACCAGCTCGTAATATGCTCTCACCATACCTTACAACTGCTGATCCGATTCCTTGCCTGCGAAACTGTGGAGCCACGAACACGGTTAAATACGACTGTGGTCCAGGTTCGTTTACTTGGGCAAGCGCAACAAGCTTATCTTCATACAGCACAGTAATAAATAATTCCGGGTATTCCTCAAGTACAAGAAGGATGTCTTGTCCCATTTCGATGTCAGTACGTAATAATTCTTTGGCGGCATTATAATCTTGTTCACTGAAAGGTTCGTATCGGATATATGATATGTTCATTGGTCTTTAATTCCTCCGATATTATTAAATGGTTGTTATAAGATCCAAGCATGAATCTGCATTCATACTTTCGGAGCTTATCTAATCTTCGTCATCATGGTCCAGAACCCCTTCGAGAAAGTAAGGCCATACAAAAAATGGTTTTACTTTCTAAGAGATTTTTGTTCTACTTAACCGGACCCATCCAGGTAGTGATCGTCTTTTTCTGATGTGATAGCGGTTCTTGCAGCTTTCCATTATCCACAAGATGCTTCAGTACATAGGCGGTCAATATTCCCCCACAGACTCTCCCATGTACTAAATGAGCAATCTGTGGTTCCAGATGTTTCGGTTGGTTTAGAATACTCAGTTCTAGCATATTCTCATACAGCTTAGTAACCGCTGGTGTATAAAGACTAGACAAGTCCGGCATAACTCGATTTAAACGTTGAAGAGTTTCAAGTGAATCAATCCAAACGGCATTAAAACGATATTTCCCTTCTGATTTTCGGATATAACCTTTTTCAAGAAGAAAAGCATAGTGCTCACGGTGAGATTCGTCGTCGGGTAATCCCCCATTCCAAAACTGACTGCAAACCTCTACATCTTTATAATGAAGATCCCGCCAACCTTCCCGGTCACTCCAATGTGTATTAAGTTGCCATAAGTATAGGGAGCTACCTTCCTGATATCGAGTCATCGAACCACAAATATCATAATTGCGTGGATCAAAGGTTAACTCCGGTTGTTTGCTCTTTTCTAGAGTTGCATAAGCAATATACTGGCCTCCATCCTTCCTCATTGGAGCAACGGTGTGAAAGTTTACTTCTGCTGGGCGACTTCGCCATGACTGTTCTTCGATGTTCTTGGGCAGTAAAGTCCAGAGAAGGAAGTTAAAGTCTTGATCCGGGAAATACACCCCACTTTCCTCAATATCCTTGCGAATGTTCATTAATGCTTCAAAATGTAAATCAGCAATTTCAGCAGCACAATTTTTATAATGCTGATGCCCAGCTTCAATATGTTCAGGGGTTGTATCCCAGATGATCGTATTACTTTGATATTTTCCTGAAACAACTTCAATGAGATAGCCGTATTCACTCAAATGCTCAACCTCAGCTTCAAGCAAAGACGGTGGCATCCCTAATTCTTGAGCGATTTCATGAATAGACATTGCCTTATGATAAGCTGCATATACGATATTCTGAGCCAAGGTGCGTCCAAGGAAATCATTTGTCTCACCAAGTTTCCCGAGTGTACCGGAGTGACCAGTACCATTCAATTTAATTGGATTTACACTTAAAACACCCGTTGTTCTCATACGTTTCATCCCCTTTTTCAATTCCTTCTTGGCATCACTCAGATGCCATTTCACTGTATTCACAGGAATACCAAGAATGCCTGCAATTTCAATTTGCTTTAGGCCCTCATAGTAATGGAGAACAACGATTCGGCGATGAATGTCCGATAGAAACGCGATTTCCCTGCGCAGTATCCGGTAAGCCTCAATTTCAATCAGTTGTTCAAGAGGCTCCTTCTGATGATCGAGCAGCCATTCAGACATCCCATTGACCTCAATCGATTGGGGCACGTGCGTACGCTTTTTCAACCAGTTGACCCAAGTATACCTGGCGATGGTCCAGACATAGGCATCCATGTTCTGAATATTCGCCCCTGAAGAGATCGATTTAAGTAGTTGTAACAGGATCTCCTGTGCCAGGTCTTCTGCTTCTATCCGCTGCTTTACCCGGTTCATTGCAAACCCGAAGATGGGTTTAATGAATGGCCGGATTATTTCTGCTATTGCATTGTCACTCTGACTTAAGTGCCTCATCTGTCGCCTCCTGCAATTACCCTTCAGAAATTCCTATCAAATAAATAGTGTGTTGAAATGTTAAAAGGTTGGGGGGGTCTCAAAATTATTTTTGTGAGCAATATATTAGGTTCAGATCTATATTTAATTCGTGATCTACCTTAAAGAACCTTTCAAGCGTCAGATCTGAGGAATACATAGAAAAAACGACCGAAACCCTAGATATCCTTATCCTAGACTTCGGTCGTATGTTTGTACTATTTTGTTTAAGAAAATTTTCGCTTACTCAAAACACTTCAGCAGAGCCAAAGCCTCTTCATGTCCTGGTTCAAGAACAAGCGCTTCACGTGTATATTCCAGCGCCGCTTCATCCAAACCAAGCTCATAACAGCATATAGCCAGGCAATAAAGAACGGTCGGGACAGGCTCATCTTCGTCTGTTTCCACAGATGTTGCAAGGAACTGCATCGCATCCACATACATATCCATCTCGAACAATAGTAGCCCTGCGTCCAGTGCAAGATCATAACGCTGCTCCATTTCATAATTCGATGACCACATAATGTGTATGCCTCTTTTAATATCCTGCAATTCTTCATCACAAGCTTCAGGAATTAGAGTTGAGATCCTTTTTGCACACTGGATGAAGAACTCTGCATCATACCCACCTAGACGCCAAAACGCCAAAATTTGCTGCAGTCCCATCGTTTCTAAACGCGGGTCTACCCATTCCTTCATACTAAAGAAATCATCGGGTCCGAAGCGTTCAATAAACTGCCGGAAGGAGAGGCGGGTATTCGTATAGGTCATTGGCTTGTCCAGCATAAATATACAGCCAACATTAATATTCTTATAGTGATGGGCTGTGAATAGAGTCTCTGCCCCCCTCTGCTCAAACACATGTTTAAGTGCATGATAGTTGGCTGTAAATGAGAAACTACCGTGACGAATTAATTCAGGTGGTTCAGCGAATTTAAAATCCTCGATAAGGTGGTCACCTTTATCTGCCGTAAGCAGTAGAAAACCTGCCTGAGATAGTTGATTCAATCGCTCCAAACATACAAGTCCAGCATGAGGAAATAGAATGTGTGAATCTTCAAGTTCCTGCTGATAATAGGCGATTACATCACGATACGGGTAATCATCTGCTTCATATTCAGGTGCCCTGCGATGCTCATAATTCAGTTTCAATAGACTAAGTGCTTCTGAAGGCTTCAAGGACTCCGCTTCAGGAGGAGTCTCCACCAGCACATCCGTTTCAAAAATATGACCATCACCAACATAAATTAGTTCCTGTGGAATCCCATCAAAGAAATAATTCGCGATGATCAGCAGTGGCTGCTTCAAATCGCCCGGTTTAATGGTGAGTCCCGATACAACCAAGTTAAGCTCCGTATCATGTACAGCATCAAACCGAGCAAAGTCAACGATCCCCTCATGAATATATGGTTGGAACGCTGGATGTTCGCGCCAAGCATTTACATTTTTAATGGGTAAATCAGTGACAACATAACGGAAAGGAGGTAACTGTATTCCTGCGAAGTCTCTCAGTTCACACAGCTTATGGAGCACATGAAATGCAAAACGTCCCGCTCCTGCTCCCAATTCAACGATTGTTACCGTTTCTGTTACTTCACCTTTGTCAGCTTGATCTCTTAGAAATCCAAATATCATTTCTGCATAAGCAGTAGCAATCATCGGGTTACTGGTTATATATTGCGGAACCTGATCATTATTCCATGCCTTTGTGCCTTGTTCTTCGTAATAAGCCCGCTGCAAATCCCATATGGGTGCATTACTGAAGCGGTAGCGTTGTTGTCTATTTTCTGTCATTCAAGATAAACCTGCTCTCTATGTATCATTAAGAATTATTCTCTAAAATCGTACCACATAAATGGCTCATTCCCAAATGGAAGTTACGATATGCGTAATACATGCGTATTTTTATCCCTTTAGCCTTGTATGATATAATGTCACTTATTTCTATGAAGACTGTTTATGAGGAGGCGAATATCATCGAATACCATTATTTATTTCGAGTACTTATTGCAGGCATTTGTGGTTTGATTATTGGTTATGAACGTAAAAGCCGAATGAAGGAAGCCGGAATCCGAACTCATTTTGTGGTAGCTATCGGCGCATCATTAATGATGGTGATATCCAAATATGGTTTTCAAGACATTATAGGAAACAGTGATATTGCACTTGACCCATCACGGATTGCTGCTCAGGTTGTAAGTGGAGTCGGATTTCTTGGGGCAGGTATGATATTCATGCAGAGACAAACCGTGAAGGGCCTAACCACCGCTGCTGGCATATGGGCAACTGCGGGTATAGGTATGGCAATAGCTGCTGGACTTTACGAAGTAGGGATAGGTGTGACGATTCTGATTGTAGTAGCCCAGATGCTGCTACACAGTGGAAATGGATGGCTTAGCTCACCTCGATCCGAACAAATCACGATTATCATGAACAACGAACCAGGTTCAGTTGATTATATTCAGGAATTGCTACATAGGAAAGGTGTAACCGTATTGCATTTCCACGCAGAGAAAAGGAGTGAAACGGCCGATCTTATCCTGAATTTAACGGTGAAGCTGCCTGTGAAATACGATATGAAACAACTGCTGTCCCTTATCCAGAATGCCAACTATATCAAAATGGTGGAGCTCATTTAATCCATCCCGATTAAGAATTACTATCCAAACGGCTTATGGAATGAAGTTACAGGTGACTCAACCACTAAGCCGGATGGATTTTTCTCTTAACTGATTAGGATAGGTATCTAAACTTGTCTTCTTTCGCCTTCCAGCTACCTTGCGCAATGACCAGACCAATGAGTACATATGTTATTAACCACGCCATACTTCTCTTCATTAAATATTCTGGAGTATATAAAGCCTGTTTGTATTCAGACATTTGAATCTCTACTAATGTGACTATGAACCATACTGAGAATAGTGAAAGTCCGTGTATTAACCCTCTGGTTATGATATAACGGAGCTTCCCTTTTTTTCTAATAACCGACCATCTATTAAGAAAAGACTGTTCTTTCTTGCTGATTCCTATGTTTTCTTTCATTAGAATAGTATCACTCGCTTCGAAAGATTAAATATCACTATACGCGACAAGCTTTCCAGGTTCGATCTTCTTCTCAATGATACGCAGTAAATGCTCTCCTAACGTCTCGGTTGAGAGTAGCTGACCTGTATCATGTGCTTGTCGAAAATATTTTGCCATCTCAAATTGTTCATCAGCCTTTCCTCTAGCGATCATTTGTAGCTCCGTTTCTACCATGCCTGGATCAACAGCAACAATCTCGACAGGGAATAGCTGATTCGCTTGTTCTGCTCCAACACAGGCAGTAAACATATTGATTCCAGCTTTTGCAGTACAGTATACACTCATCGCTGGAGCTGGATAAGAGCCTGATCCTGAAGAAATATTGATGATTTTTCGCCTTATCAGCATTTCACTCGTCTGATTTATAAAACAAGATGTCAACACGATCGGGGCGATTAGACTGGTTTGGAGGTTCAAGTTAATCTCTTCTGGTGTACACTTATCTATTGTCTTCAGTGGTTCAAGCATCGCTGCATTGTTGATCAGACATATCATTTCCGAATTACTAAGATCCATTAGACTGAAGATATGTTGAAGCAAATCTTGTATACCGGATATTTGACTTAAATCAAATGGATGATGCGTGT
This sequence comes from Paenibacillus sp. FW507-14B1B, assembly GCF_058781425.1. Lineage (NCBI taxonomy): Bacteria > Bacillati > Bacillota > Bacilli > Caryophanales > Paenibacillaceae > Paenibacillus > Paenibacillus sp. FW507-14B1B. Next base: position 1,225,489 of record NZ_JBYSWS010000001.1, read on the forward strand.
AATTCTCATACTCACTAAGAACATGTGAAGCCCCTCTCGAGATACCATGGACAACGTCGCCATTCTCCAGTAACATCTTGGCCAATTGCTCCCCGATCCCCCGTGATGTTCCTGTAATAATGAAATGATTTCTACTCATGAAGAATACCCCCCATTATTTTAGTTTCTCTGCTATTGGTATATCTGACAGAGCGATCATGTCGATGGACTTATCCCTGTATTTAATTTTCACGAAGCTATCTCCTGTATCATTCCATGAAAGTCCTGTAACATGAATCGAGCCTTGTTGGTTAGATTGACTCTTCGAATGAATTAGTGTTACTTCGTAATCTGTAAAGCCCTTTCCGTAAACATATTCATAGGAATATTCACTGCTATCATCTTTAACAGAGTATAGAAAATACTGCTTCTCCTTGGCTTCAATACGAGATTTATCTAGCCACGTTGATACCTTATCTACATGTTCAGGCTCAATCGAATTTAACTCTATGGAATATATACGATTCATATCATCTTCTTCTTGAGTTGATTCATTTTTGCCGGCACATCCTGTAATCAGAATGACGATCAATAAACTTACAATGAGTCTGTTCATAGTTACTCCTTTGACATGGTCTTCAGCGAGTTCAGGGAAGTGAGAATAAAATTTGTGATACTTCTTTCACATCGTTCATATTGTTCGCCGGTGCTATATAATTTAATGGACTATTTTCTCCGTCCGTTCTGAACGCACTCAAATACTTAAAATCTTTCGTTATAACTATGGTCATTGATTCGCCTTCCGTAAATGTGAAGCCATTATATCCGATAACTCTTCGTCCGAATTCATAGGTATCACCAAATAAATGATCCTTAATAGATTTTAAAGGATTACTTGTGTCTGCAATTTTCATGGATCCGTCATTCGTCTCTTCTCTCCCCGTAAAAACTAAGTGATTCGATACTTCAAATTCACTTCCATCAATTTCAATCGAACCATCGATTAAATGTTTTGAGAACAGCTTCTTTTTTATCGTAAGATCCAGCTTTAAGCTAACGGGTCTGTATTCGTCATCCCTATACTCCATCGCAGAATAGGTTCGGGATATTTCCTTCGGCCAATGATAAAAAATTATGAATACCGGTGTTCCAATGACAAACATCCATATCAATATCTTCTTCGTTATTGTTCGAACCGTGTTCACTTCCTTTACTAGTCTCATCTGTGGTGACGGCCCAATAATTAATAATTAATAATTAATAATTAACATAGTTATACTACGTTGTTAGTAGATGCAAAACTCTTGATCTCTCTGCTAGAGTTGGTCACTTATCTATCACTCACTAACCAAGTTTTCGCATCTTCTGGATCTGCATAAAATGATATGTTCAATGAGAGCTTCGTTCTTCTTATTTTCCTCTTCAGTCTCCATATATTGAAGCTGGATAATCCAACGACAGCTAATTTGTTAATATGTCCGTTTAGACGATTTAAGTTCTCAACAAACGCTATCAATACGTTATCAGTAATAGAAGTCTTGTAGAAATCAACCCAGACTTTTAATTGCCGATTTGTAGTTAATATAAACTCCTCCTCTTGCTTCATCACATGAAAGAGAGCGTCAGCATCTTTATATTTATTTCCATACTTTAGACAGTGGATCTCCCCACCCTTATAGTAGTATGGAAATATTGATCCGCCTGGTGATTTCATTTCATATCACTCTTTCTTTGTTATCTGCCTTCAAAACTCTCTTTCCAGTATCGAAAATAATACTGATCAGTCCAATGGAATATCTCTATTCACCCATCTCATCCCAGGAGCATCATCCGGCCTTGCCTCGAAACCAAATTTCTTGTAATACATATGCTTATCTTTAGCTGCAAAAAGCTGGACCATTAAGATATCATTCTCATAACATTTCGATAACAGTTGTCTCATTATTTCGCTTCCAATCCCTCTTCCTTGATAATCGGGAAGCACGATCAGATCACAGATAAGAGCCTGAAATACACCATCTGAAATAACCCTGCCCATTGCAATCAGTTCATCTTCTTCAAAGGCTGAAACGACATACCAGCTATTCCTTAACGCCTCAGTTAATCTTTCAGGTCCTTTATCCGTTATCCCATTCCATCCCGTACTATCCACAAGCTTCATGAAACTCTCTCCACTAGGCATACATTCTTTGAAAATTGTCATGGGTACAATCTCGATAGTAAATTGTATGAAGGATCTACTTCCCATGTTTCGTATGGAACGAAGCATTCTGCTCTCATCGCATCAAGGGTCCGAGATTTTTGCTGTGGGCGAGTGATATATTCGTCTATATTGGATTCATTTATTTCAATATACTTAGCTTCTACAACTTCTTCAGGTTGGATATTTATCTCTCCACTAACATACGCAGCTTTAAACACGACAGATAAAACATGTTTAGTTGCATTAAAATAAACGCCTGTTACACCCAATGGACGGATGACAACTCCAGTCTCCTCAAAAAATTCTCTACAGACTGCCTTGTCTAAAGGCTCTCCTTCTTCAACATTCCCTCCAGGCATTTCCCATGTATCTGAACGCCAATGCGTTCTAAGTAATAAAACCTCATCCTTGTTGTTCAACACGAATGCAGAAACCGATACTGTATGTTTGGGTTGTTCATGTTCCACGGTCTATATCACTCCATTCAAGTGGATTTTACGCCTATACCAATATGTATATATCTCTCGATAACCGAGTCGTTCATATAGTCGATTGGCTGGCTCATTACTGTATAGCACTTGTAAATAACTATGGCTTGCTCCATTTGCCTTGGCCCACTTCAAAATATGTAAAACCAATTCCCTTCCATATCCCCGATTTCGATATCTATGGTCCGTGACGATGTCATATAGTCCAACATAATCTTGTTCAATGACTCCGACTCCGCAAGCAACAGGAATCGAATCTTCGTATAGTGTAAAGAAACCTTTTTTCAGATATGAACTAGATAATAGCTTTCTTGTGATTTCTGTATTTGCTTCTGTAAGGTTGTTAAGCGAACTTACAACTCCTAACCATGTATTACTAATTTCATTTTGTATTGTCACGTTGTTAGTTTGAGGCTCCTCCATCTCTGATAGATCCAAGATCCGAACACTTGTAAGGTCAAGAATTTCATAGCTTCGCTGTTCCAAAATGCTGTCTAAATGTTCAGGAATCACAAAAGGGGTGATTTTGAAGACCGTATCAAGTCCAACCTGGGAGTACATCGATTCGCATCCCCGGATTTTCTCTTCGATTTCTTGGAGGCTCTGTTCATGACTATGATAAATAGGACTAATTGAATTAGATCTCTTCGTATATCCGTCTGCAAAACGTAACAGCCATCCGTCATCGAGAAATGTCTGTAATGCAGGCCAAGCATTTAAAGAAAACACTTCTATTTTTTTGTGCATGGGTCACACTACCTTCTACATAATAAGTAATTGAATTAAACGTCGGTTATCCCTGGTTTCCAGCCCATTTCTTGACTCCACCGACTTGCATTTCTCATGATATCCCATATTACGGGTTCTTTCCCTTCAACATACCTTTCACGTGCATCTTTGAATAATTCCATCAATCTATACTTCTCTTCAGCATATTTCTTACAGTCGGCTGGATGAACTCTCAAATAATCCCGAAATAACAATGCAAATTGTTCTGACCAGCTTCCCGACTCTCGAACATGAATATGTACTCTCTTATTTCCTGGTGTTTCTCGAAAATATCGTTTCGTTAAATCGATGTTGTCGACTCTATGTCTGAAGCCAATTCTTTCGAAGTGAGGTTTATATAGCTCTATGGTCTCTAATCTAGCTACAGAAACCTGAATATCTACTATTGGTTTAGCATCAAGGCCTACTATAGAAGTAGAACCAATATGATCTATTCGTATTGCTGTCTGGCCTAGAGCTTGTCTTATTTTCATTCCAATTTCTCGAAATTCTGTCTTCCACTTTGCATCGTAAGGAATAATAATAATAGGATCAGGCATACTCTCTAACCTTTCTTTCTCTATAATCATCTATCGCCGATAACAACAAATTCAAATTGAAGTCAGGCCATAATGTATCTGTAAACCATAGCTCTGATTGAGCCGACTGCCATAAGAGGAAATTACTTAATCTTTTTTCTCCACTCGTTCTAATAATGAGGTCTGGGGAAGGGCAACCGTTAGTGTATAAATAGGATTCCATTATATCTTCCGTTATTTCACTTGAATTCGGGTGATCTTCAATGCATTTATGAATGGCTTGAATAATATCAGCTTTCCCACCGTAATTCATAGCAAAATTAATAATCATTCCCGTATTCATTCGAGTTAATTTAACACTTTTTCGCATAATATCTTGTATGGACTCAGGAAATTTAGATAAGTCTCCAATATATCGAATCTGCATATTTCCTCTTATTAGTTCGTCTATAATTTCATCTCGAAAAAATAGCTTCGGAAGTTGTACTAAGTAATTCACTTCTTCTTCTGGCCTAGTCCAGTTTTCAGTTGAAAATGCATAGAGTGTTAAATACTTAATCTTCAATTGATGACAATTCCGTATAATCTCACGCATCGTCATCATACCGGCATAGTGTCCGGAGGTTCTTGGCAATCCTCGCTTTTTTGCCCATCTCCCATTGCCATCCATCATCATTGCGACATGTTCTGGAACCGGAAAATCATATGTCGAGATAGCATTGTTCGAATTATTAAATAGCATCTTGCTCACCTCCTAATCCCTGGATACTAAAAAAATCTTTATAATTCTCCAAATATTCATCTGCTCCCGGAGTGCTGTTCTGAAATAGACAAGTCTTCAATCATTTCTTGCACACTATATTTCCGCCATCTTGAAAAATAATCGAGAAACCATTGCTAATCAGCTCTGCTCTCAATTCTTCAGGCTTAAGGTGTCTTCTATGAGGAAGCCACCACAGCTTATTAATCATAACCGCGTCAGTGTAATGTTCCGGTGTTACAATTCTTTCATACACCATCCCCGTGTCTTCACAATAATAGGTATCCTCTGGATATATACGTGATTCACTATACATTGCCGTAGCAATGATATAGAATCCGGATTTTTTTAACCCCGATCTCACGATCGAAAACAATTTTGATCTATCACCATCAGTGACAATGCTCTGCAAGCAATAGTTATCTAAGATAATGTCATATTCTTTGTTCATTCCTGACAACGCCAAAATATCTTGATTCGTATAGTTCACCTTCAAGTTACGTTCAAATGCTTTGGCCTTTGCAATTTCAATGGCAGTCGGGGAAATATCCATCGCATCTACGGAATATCCTTTATCTGCTAAGAAACATGCTCCTGTCCCGGTTCCACAACCATACTCAAACACTTCAGATTCTTTTGCATCCACTTTTATCAAATCTATAACTTTCTCTAAAAATGGTCTCATCATAAACTTATCAAAATTATAATGTTCTGGTTCATGGTACTGATCCCACGCCTCTAAATTTCCATCCCTAATCGCAAGATATGTCTTCTCGTGCTCTTCATAATAGTACTTGATCATCTAAGTTCACTCCTGAACATTGAAGAATCAGTATTGATCTACTCTCTTTTTTTTCATGTTTATATAGTAGGGTTCAAATCCAATAGCTTCCCAAAATCGATATCCACTTTCATTAACACTTAGTACATCAATGACCAAGGTACTATGCTCTGGAAAAAGCTCCTCTTCAAGTAATTCAATCCCCCGCTTACCTATCCCCTGTTGTCTATATTCACGCTTGATAAAGTATTGCCTAATATAAATTTCTTTGTTTTTATCGTTATATAAATTGTTCCTTAATAGGTACAGAGCGTAGCCAATTGGTTTGTCATCCAACGATAATATGGCTGCATCCCATTCATCTGTTAAGAATTGATGCATTCGAGTAACCAGTTCTCCAAGATCCATTGAATTATCACTGTGTTCATCTTGAATTAATTCCTTGTTCATTGTGGCTAACCATTCAGCGTCTTCAGATGTAGCTAGACGATAGCTTAATTGTTGAATTTTTCTCACCTCCATCCGAATGATGTTATTTCATACTACTTCTCTCCATCACTAACAAATAACAAATAGTACTCTTTCTTCTCCGGACTGCTATACCCAACGTCATCCTTGCACGAGGTGAGATAATATTCTGTACCGTTTAGGTTTCCATAAAGACCGACCCGTTTACCCAGTTCTGTACAAGTTGCCTCGTTCACACCTTTATCCTGTCCTCCGAATGCATCCCATGTATTATCGTAAACATATATAAACTTCTCTCCATCAAACTCCAGATCAATATAGATCGGATCTCCTTCATCTGTATAGTGAGCGATTGTGATCCAATTCTTAACTTTGTTCTGAACATCCTCATAGAACTCTTCCAGTCTATCCACATTAGCCAGTCCAAATGGTCCTGTAACAACATAGCCTTCTGATTTTGCCTCACTAAAACTCATATTCTTGTGTAATGAAATGTTCTCCTGAATGGGATCTGAGCTACATGAGGTAAATACAATGGATAAAAGCAACAGGATAATAATTTTTTTCAAGAATAGTGCACCTCCATAAACCACCGCATAATAGCGATTATTATATGTTTGACGAAGTTCACACTTGAAAAGTTACGAAAATCATTCAACTGTCATCTCGAAACCCTTAATCCAGCTTAGATCCTTACCGTAACGTTTCTCTTTATGAATATAATAAATTTTGGGGTTCAAATTCACTTGTGCTTCACTTAATGCATCTACCGTGAATTTCATATTATAGGTCCCCTTCATGCCCGGAATCCCGAATCCAAAAGGCTCTTGAGCCATTGGCATATTTGAAATTTCGTTCGTAAGCATCTGAAGACTAGCGTGGTCATTCCCGATAGAAGAAGGTGTAAATAGATCATCATCCTGAATGAAGGAAATATTCCCTTTGCCCGGTATGATGGGGTAAATCATATTCGAATGATAGTCATCCTTTTTTTGATTCACTTGTAATTCAACCATATATTCATTTGCGTTCAGTTTATGTATTGTACTCTCAATTGTTATATTCGTTGGCATAAATTCCGGTGATAGATTACGATAAAATAAAAATCCACTCGCGATCAAAACGAATATAGTTAAGAGTATACCTATTGTTATTTTGGCTCTACGATTCATAGTGAACCTCCTCCTTGAAAAAGATCAACGAGTCCTATCCACGATGTTGAAGAAGTTATCTGCAGAAATAAGTAGGTTATTACTTCTTATTTAACTATGATCTTCAATTAAATATTTTTTCTTATCTTTGAATTTGAATTTTGACTTCCCTGATAACTGTATCCTGTCTCCAGCTTTCAAACCATTTAGAAACATGAATTCCCCCCTTTCATTATAAAAAAACAAACTACTCATCAATTCGTTCGAATGTAGTCCATCCGGCCTCTGGATAATCACCCCATAGCTCAATAATATTACGATCTGGATCGTAGAATTTAAAAGAAGTTCCTTCATAATCCGTCATCGATGTAACTTCAATTCCTAAAGATATTAACTTCTGATAGATCTCGTGAATGTTATGTACAACAAAGCCATAGGCAGCTTGTGATCCAGTAGAATAATTCATATGTGAATTAATGCTTGGTTCATTCATAATTAGCATCACTCGTACACCAAACTCACTCCGAAGCTCTAAGAATAATGCATCTTCTTTAACAACTCGAAATCCAAAATGTTGATTGTACCATTCTGCGGAACGCTTAAAATCACTTACGGGTATGTACAAATAGCTGCTAAATATACTCATAAATCATATCTCCTCTCAAAGCTATGAAATGACAATGTCCTTACGATAATGACAATCACCAATGCCTTCTTTGGTCCAACAGCCCATCCAAGGTGAACGTTCTCGATTCAATAATAGAATTTTATTTCCCTGTCTGATTAAGCATAAGTTGTATTTAATCATCTTACCTCCTTAATCATGTTGGCCAGCTTATACATCTCCGCTATATCATGCCTTTGGATGTCTTCGAATCTCTTGATTGCTTCTTCGATATCCACTAATTCAACGGCTACAACTGTCTCGCCATCTTCTGGATTTAATGGAACATCAACGATATTCACCTCTCCATAACCGATTAAACGAACGAAATTAGGATGAGAAATATGGGATTTGTACGGTTGATCTGCACGGGATAAGCAATTAAATTGACCAAATACTTGATAGGATATTAGCTCCGCTCCAAGCTCCTCCATCATTTCTCGCTTTAATCCGTCCATATATCGCTCACCTTCTTCTAATGTGCCCCCGGGAAGCTCCCAGTTCCCATTATCGATTTGAAAGACAACACACTTGCTTCCGCAAAAAGGTATGATGCTGACGTTACTTACTAAGCTTTCGTCTATTCTATCTGTTATGACAAACTCAGCTTGAACAATCCCCCAATCCATTACGCCAGACAGGGCTGGAAACGCGTTTAAATCTATCATTTTCATGTTCCTCAATCATTCCTTTCATTCACCGACAGGTTTTTTTATGATATGCGTCTTCTAATAGTTCTTTAAGACCTTCCGCTTTCCTTTTCATAAATGTACTACAAAAAATTTCACCTTTACGAGCTAACTCTTCGGCAGTATACAATTCGGCATCAAAGCTTCCCCAACACCCATCTGAGGTAAGCTTGTCCCAGCCCATAAAATCAGCATACTTTTTGTTCTCAATAGGAATGGAGGATCCCATGGACTCTAACTTCACTTTATCTGGACATAGCCACATCGCAGTACATACGGATAACAATCCACCGTGCATTTCATCTAATCCTTCTAATTCTGCTGCTTGAATGGCTAAGACCCAAGCATCATGATTATGATGAGGGTGAATGACTATAATTTCTGGGTATTTATAATTTATATGTTTGATGAATGCCCCTTCCCAATAAGAGCCACCATGGCCTGAACATACAACAAACTTCTTAAACCCTTGCCTCATTAAACTAATAATGATTTCCTCCATCATGGTTGAAATTAGATTAGGGCTAATCGTTACTGTCCCTTTGAAATTCGCATGTTCCTCAGAAGTATTAAACGGTAACGTTGGTAGTACATATGCATTTAAAGCTTTTCCGTATTCTTCAGCATAACGTTCAGCAATCAAATTATCCAAGTGCATGGGCAAATATGGCCCAAATTGTTCGGTTGCGCCTACCGATATGATTGCGGTATCAATCCCGCTTTCCGAAAGTTCTTTTGTCGTGTTTGTATAATTCAACATTAGATCACATCCTCATTAATGATCTTTCACTTGTTTCGTCAGGATCTCAGCTAAGAACAATAAAGGCCCCCTTTAAGGTGGCCGTTGTTGTTCTTTCTACGATAAAGTGATCCCTTGAATTCTATAATATACCATTAATACCCATGTGTGTTAGATCCTCCTTGATGCATCCAGAAATACAATAGCCGAACACATTTATCGTGTTCAGCTATTTATGGTGGATATTTGTGAAACCATAGTTGCTTTTCTATTTTTCTGACTTAATCCTCAAGCTCAATTACTAGCACCGTATCGGTATCATCTGGAAGCATATACGTAAAGTGCGCTACACTGCCTAGGCAAGCAAACAGGATATTGTCGTAAGCTTTCGTAATCCAGCTATCCCCTCGCTGCACCTCAACGCCATCAGCCAAACGATACATTGATTTCACTTTATCGGCAGGTATACCTGTCAATGCGATTGGACCAATGGATGCTTCGAGTACATGTGCATATATTTTGTTCCCGGAACGCGTGTATCTTCCCCACTCCGGCTTCTCAATTTCAGCATAACTGCAGTTATAAATACTTTCACTGTTCTTATCCATCCACTCGCCAATGAATTCCAGAAGATCCATCGACTGCTTGTTAAAATTGCCCTTGGCATCCGGTCCTACATTAAGAATCATGTTTCCACTCTTGCTGACGCATTCCACAAGCTTGCGAATAAGCATGGAGGCTGGTTTATACGCAGTATCGTTAGGGTTGTACCCCCAATGATTATTCATCGTAGTACACAACTCCCACGGAATCGGTACGCCATCCTCATTCCTAATTCCTTCTGGCGGAATGATCTGTTCAGGACTGTAGAAATCGCCGCTCCATGCTGTCGGGTTTGCTGTTAGTAAACTGCCACCGCCTTCACCGCTTGTTTCTAGGCGATTGTCGATGATAACCTCTGGTTGATAAGTACGAACCATCTCCATCAGCTCTTTTGCCCGCCAAGCTTCACCTCTTAAATCCTCATATGAGTAATCGAACCAGAGAATATCAATCTTACCGTAATTCGTACATAGCTCTTGAATCTGTCCGTGCATATAATCCAAATATTGATCGAAGTGGATCTGATCGTTCTTATAGGCTTCATTACCACGCATAGGGTGGTTGATGTCGTTATATTTAGGATAATCCTTGTGATGCCAATCTATCAGGGAATAGTATAGTCCTACCTTAAGTCCTTCACCGCGAACCGCATCCACAAACTCCCTTGTTAAATCTCGTCCACATGCCGTATTCGTTGATTTGTAATCTGTGAGTGCACTGTCGAACAGACAAAAGCCTTCATGATGCTTAACGGTCATGACGACATATTTCATACCTGCTCTCTTGGCAGCCTTCGCCCACCGAACCGGATCATAGTCCACTGGATTGAATCGATGGTAATATTCCTCGTATTGCGCTACAGACATTCGCTCTTCACTCATCATCCATTCACCGCGTGCAGGTATTGAATACAGCCCCCAGTGAATAAACATGCCAAAGCGATCTTGACGGAACCATTCGGTTCTAGTAAATAAATCTGACATGGGTATCCCTCTCTATCCTTTAACAGCACCCGCTGTTAAGCTCTTGATAAATACTTTTGAAGTTAAGCTGAATAAAATAATAGTAGGTACAACAGATACGATAATCGCGGAGAACATCCCATTAAAATCACGAGCATAGGCTGATCGGAATTGACCCAGCAAGGCTGGGATTGTCATATTTTCTTTGCTCTCAAGCAGCAATGCTGCAAAATAAAACTCGTTCCAGTTGTTAAGTAGAGCAAGAATGGCTGCTGTTGCAATCCCTGGTCTGGCGAGGGGTACAATAATTCGAATAAACGTACCTACCTGACCCGCACCATCAATCTGAGCGGCCTCTTCCATTTCCATTGGAATTGTAAGCAGATAGCTTCGAATAACAAAGAAGGTAATTGCGATTCCAAGTCCCGCATAGATCAGAATCAAGCCCGTTCTTGTATCATATAACCCCAACACATCTATAAGTCGATAGATTGGAAAACTGATCGAGATCGCAGGAATAAACAAGGTCGAAGCAAACATAAGTGTAATCAGATTCTTACCCTGAAATTGAATTCTGGCGGATACATAGGCTGCCATAGTCACAACCGTTATACTGATCAGCGTCGAAAACACAGTAACGATGATACTATTTCCGAAGTAGGATGCGATGTTTAGCTTCGTAAATATCGTGATATACCCTTCGAACACCCAAACCTCTGGCAATCCAAGTCCTCCGGGAACTTCTTTGAACGATGAGATAAAGACCCATAATATCGGATAGACCGATATCAGACATATGAAAATAATGACGATATAGTTCAATACTCCACTTAATGCAGCTCCTATAATCGAGGGCTTATTGTTACCCATGGTGGTAACCTCCAATGCTAGTGACTTTCATTCGTTCTAAATATGCGAGTAATGAGCGCTACCATGATAACGCCAAGAATGAATTGGAGAACGCCAGCTGTATTCCCAAGCGCAAAGTCCAGCTTACTACCTCCAATCGAAGTCTTGAATATGTAATAGCTCAAACTGTAAGTTGAATTATCCGGACCGCCTTTGGTTAAGAGTTGAATCTCATTGAAGATAAGCAAGCTATAATTCGTTGCGAGAATTGCAACGGTTCCAATCATCGGTCTAAGTAGCGGCAAAGTAATCTTCATGTCACACTGCCACTTGTTCGCTCCATCAATGGTGGCTGCTTCATATAGGTCTGGTGAGATAGAAAAGATTTGCGACATAAGCAGAATACAGCTTGTTCCTCCAAATAAGATAAAGGAGAAGGTTACACCCCAGAATGCTTCATCTGGATTAGCTAGAATATTTAGATTCACATCTGGATTGAATAACCGAATGATTTCGGTGATAAGTCCTCTTGTAGGATCATAAAGATTCACAAAAATAAGACCAATCGCTGCAGTTGAGATAATGTTCGGAATCAGAAAGGCATTACGTGTAAAAGCCCAACCCCTTGGTTTCTTTGACAGTACAAGTGCAACAATAATGGATATGGGAACCTGTATTAGTAGGGTTAGCACAGCCCATTTCAAAGAATTAGCAAGGGCGACAGGAAAGTAATAGTCGCTTACAAATAACTTTTTGTAGTTATCGAATAAATGTGCCCCACCAAGAAATTCGGGCGATGCTAGATTCTTGAAGTTCCATTGACTGAACGACGTGATAAATATCGTAATTAACGGATAGGCATAAATAAACAAAAACAAAAGGATTGCTGGCGTTAAGAAGCCAATGATAAATAATCTCTTTCTCATCTTCGTTTTGTTATTCATGACGGGAGCCGGAGTTGCTTCGATATCAATCTTTGATTCCATGATGGCTTTAGCCTCCCCTAAGGACAACGGTGGAAACTAGCCTGTATCCTAGTTCCCACCGTTTTTATCATCCTATTCATTCTTCTTCGTGTATTTATTGAAGCGTTGAGTCCAACTCTTTAACGATCGCCGTGACATCTTTGCTACCATCGTGCATTCCAGCATACTTCCCACCAATGGCTGCAGTAATATCCTGGTTCCAGTTAGAGCTCATCGCTTTCGTCTGATATGCTGCATCTGCAGCTAATTTACATGCTTCTGCAAGTTTTATCAGACCAGCATCGTCACCATTTATGTATTTGTCGTAGTCCAGACCGTTGTATGCAGGCATTGCCATAACTTTAGAGAAGATTCGATCTGCAATCTCTGGGCTAGTCATATACTTAACAAACTCAACACTTGCATTAATCTTCGCTTCATCCTGTTTGCTGCTAATCACATAACCCGTGGATGCTGATACAATAGCCGCTCGCTTGCCTTCTTCATTCGTTGGGAATACTGCCGGTTTAATACTGTCAGGGTTAACCTTCATATCACCTACGAAGCTTCCTGCTTCCCAAACGCCATTGAACAGCATAGCTGCATCACCATTCATGAAGTCATCGCGATATGCCTCGGAATCTGCCGCACCGAAATACTGCGTTTTGATCTTCTTCAGCGCACTATCACTTACGAATTGAACTGTATCTTTGAATGCTTGATTGTTAAATGTAGTTGGCAGTTTACTAGCAAACACTCTACCTTCTTCTGTTGCAATTAGACGAGCATTAAAGAGAATGTCTGTTGGCCAGCCTTGATTCATGGAGAATGGCGTCTTTACGTCAGGTGAAGCATTCAGTTTCTCCACCGCTGCGTTGAAATCATTCCATGTCTTCCATTGATCTGGAGTTGTTGCACCAGCTTTCGTAAACAGATCTTCGTTATACCAGAAGCCCATCGTTTCGAGCTGTTCACGAACTGTATAAATCTTGCCATCAACCATGTTTTGCTCATAGTTAACACCAACGCCTTCTTTGAAGGTTGGATCTGCATCAATGTACGGCTTAAGATCAAGGATCAATCCTGCTTCAGATCCAGCAGGGACAATGTTATATCCAGCAGTATCTACGATGTCAGGAAACTGACCTCTGGAAATCTCCTGAATGGCTTTGTCATAGACCCCCTGGGGACCTGTTTCTAGAGCAACTGCTTTAAATGTAAACTCATCTTTATGTAGCTCCGCGAACTCATCATATATCTTTCTCATTTCAACTGCTGGCTGCCAGTCATCTTGAAAGAATGAATGATAGAACGTGATTTCTGGTTTCTCAGCATTCGCAGGAGGTTCCGTCTTCTCTTCATTTTGAGTTGTTGGTGGTGTAGGTGAACCTTCATTCGAATTACTTCCTGAACAACCTGTAAGCGATATCATAGATGCGAAACTTAAAGTAAGAACTGTCCTTAATAGTTTCTTCATGTTGTAATCCCCTTTTCTAAGTTTTGAGCTTTTCCCCTTCCGCCCTGTATCTTTATTTTCACAAACTAAACGAAAAAACTTAATCCATTAAATTGACTTATGGTTGAGTCTCTTTTGCGTAAAACGCTTTCTTTCTAATGTCATCAATGTAATGTTGTGTTTTTTTGGATTTATTGATTTTTTTAGGGGGAAAAGCCCCTATGTAAACTTGCAACATAAAAAGCCCATTCCCAATAGTCCACCAATGGCGGCTATCTAGGAATAGGCTGAATTTAAACTGTTCTTTATTATTCTATTGGTTCTTAGATAATATCTGTATTAATTCATCTGTTGTTATCTCATTCTTGATTGCTCTTTCAACATTATTCTGCATGGCATCCAGTAATATTTTGTTACCGGATGACTCTAGCGTTCGGATCTGTATATCAGCCTGATAGGCGGTCTCTAGCGCTTGACCAAGTAGACCTGTGGTTTCCTTAATCCAACTTAAACTCACATTCGGATTTGAAGGTACCTGCTTTGTTTCCTGTACCATTCGTTTCTGGACCTCTTCGCTTAGCATATATTTCAGAAACCGGACACAAGCCTCTATCTTACGAGGGTCTCCTGTGTTCCCAATAACATAGCCTGAGGAAGGTGATATATAGGAGATAGTATGCTGATCATAACCTGGAAAGACTGCAGATTTAATGTGGTCCTTGATCGAGCTCATACTAAAATCAGCACTCTCCCACACCCCATTAAAATAGAAGACGGTCTTCTTGTCCAGGAACATTTGTCTGGCATCCGATATATTTATTTTTGTATCATTACTATAGGATTGGGCTTTACGTAAATCATCAATTGCATGTCTAAATTCTTGACTTTGAAAATCAATAGAGTCATTAATCAGTTTATAGCCATTAGGGCTATCACCAGCAATTCGGGCACCAAGAAAGGCCGTATTCTGCTCTTTCTCCATCATTAGAGGAATAACATCCTTATTATTCGCTTCCGCCCATCCTTGAATGCGATTACAAGTCTCCCAGAATTCGTCCCATGTCGTTGGAATTTTGATAGCTGAATCCGGTGTAGAATCGACAGTTATTCCAGCTTGCCGCATAATATCTTCATTGTACCAGTAACCGATGACTTCAAGTGCATCTGGAAGCGTATAGATTTGATTGTCCTTCATCCAGACATCCAAAGTAGACGGGTGAATCGAATTCCTGAACTCCTCGTCTGCATCAATATAAGGCTTAAGGTCTAGTGCGTACCTCTTAATTAACGCATTATTTAGAAACTGACTAGATCCATTGGTTGAGATGATATCTGGCATCTTATCAGCAGCGAGCATATCATTCGCTTTTTCAATAACAACATTCAAATTCGGCGAAGAATCAAATATAATCTTCACATCGGGGTTTGCAAGCTCAAAATCTTTATAAATTTGCCGCATAGCGACATGATCTGGTGTAGCCCATCCCCATCCATGCATTAGGGTAATGACCACTTGCTCCTGCGCTGGCTTACTCCCACAAGAAGTTAGCACAATCGGTAGCATCATTAAAATAAGCAGGAAGATTCTCGGATGTGGCTTCATCATAAAACATCCCCCATATGTATTCTTCATCAGTACTTCCCAATTATCTTAACATGTAATGAAAGCGCTTTACAGTATCTGGTATACTAGAAATTATAAATGACTGAGATGAGCAGGTGAAAGGATTGATTTTGTTTTATCGCAAACGAAAAAAAACACTGCGTTCCAAAATCATTTTCTTTGATATTATGACTACGCTGATACCGTTAGTGCTCTGTACCGTTATCTTATTCATTCTTATATTCAATGTGTTTACAGACTTTATCCGCAATGATATGAAGTTCTTCCTTAAAGAAACAAACAACAACATTCAGAACAAAACACTACTCCTCGAAGATACACTCCTTAGAGTTCGAGATAATGCGATACTTGAAGATTATTTACTCGATATTCTAAATCAATCCTACACCACGAAGACCAGTGACACACTTCATGAACAATTCAAGCAATCGATCGATATTTATTCGGATAAGAATGTAGTTGCGCCCGGATCAGTTTTTATACAGCAAGTTTATTTATTTGATCGTAATGGTAAATCCTTAAGTGAATTCTACTATTCACCATTACAGAAGCTAGAAGCTGAATTCGACCATAAATTTGAAGAAATTCACAAAACATTTCTAAATCAATCCAGTGACGTACTGTATGTACTTGATGGAGAAAACATCAATGTGGTATTCACCCTCTACTCTAAATCCATGCAAAATATCGGCACTATTATCTTTGTCATCAATAAAGAGATCATTCATGGCATGATGCAGGGTATCGACCATTACGAGAATGCGTTCTGGTTCATGTTCGACAAGTATGGAAATGTATTGCTTGAGCATCCGACTAAACGATTAACGTTAGATGACAAGCTGAATATGATATCCACCTATCAAAATGACGTGTATGAAGAAAAAGTACAGAATCGAAAATATTTAATACATACGAAACGCATGGATATGGGAATGAACATGGTGATTGGGGTGCCGAGCAACCAATTGTCCTTTCTGCTCTTTGATTCGATTGGGCCTTATGTGTATATCTTCCTTCTCATCCTATTGATTGTTATTATCTTCTCCATTGTGACGATCTATAAGCTAACCAAACCGTTAAAAGAAGTAGCTGACAATATAAAGCTGGTAGGAAATGGTGACTTAAGTACAAGAATGCCTGAATTTTCAAGCCTCGAATTTGCTCATATCAGCAGAGTATTCAATACGATGACAGAAAAGATGGACTACTTAATTAATGATGTCTATAAGAAGCAACTGATCATCAGGGAATCTGAGCTAAAATTCTTACAGACTCAGGTAAATCCTCATTTTATGTTCAATGTCCTGAATACCATTGCTCTTAAAGCCAAGATAGATGGCAATGAAGAGATTTATCGCATGATCAGTTCGTTTGCAGGGCTTATTCAGGCCAGTATATATAGGACCGATAAGGAACTCGTTACGATTAAGCAGGAGTTAACTTATATTGACTTTTATCTCTATCTTCAAAGCTATCGTTTTGGAGAGAAGCTGAATTATAAGATTCATTATGAAAATGATAGACTGCTAGAGCTTTACGTACCGAAGCTAACAATTCAGTTCATCGTTGAAAATGCTGTTGTTCATGGTATTGAACCCAAGTATGAGAATGGATCGGTTGAAGTCCATATCTACACGAAGAATGATCGCTTGATTATTGATGTCATCGACGATGGGATCGGCTTTGAACACGTGGACGGAGTTGTGGAGCTGCCCTTGCAAGCTAGAGATGATAAGGACGGACATAATCGGGTCGGGCTTCAGAATACGAATAAGATCATTCAGCATTTTTATGGACCAGAGTACGGCATTCAGATTACGACCAAACGAAATGTTGGGACGACTGTCAGTATTCAGCTTCCTTTGGACACCACTATTTCACGTAAGGAGGATCAAGATGTACAAAGTAATGATCGCTGATGATGAACATATGGTACGCAAAGGGCTTGTTCATTTGATAGATTGGAAGAAGATTGACTGTGAGCTCGTTTATGCTGCCGTGGACGGGCAAGACATACTTGAGCATCTGGAGCTGTACAATCCTGACATTCTGATCTCTGATATCAAAATGCCTAGAATGGATGGGATCGATGTGGCACGTTACCTCTGGGAACAGAATAGTAAAGTGAAGCTAACCCTTCTAACCGCTTATGCGGACTTCTCCTATGCTAAATCGGCTATCAAATATGGCGTTGTTGATTATGTGACCAAGACAGGTGCACTGGATGGAATTGTAGAAGCTGTTGAGAAATCGAAAGAACTACTAAAAAGAGAACAATCCGAGATTAATCTCGGTCAACTGGACGCCATGAAGATCAGTGTGATGAAATCAATCATCGATGGTACCGTGTTTGAAGCAGACGCCATAAATAAACTAGCTGTTCAATACAATTTAGAGCTTACTGATTACGTTGCGCTTGCGATTAAAATAGATTCGAATTCATTACAAGATCCCCTTGATGAGCAGATACATAGCAATATGGAGAAATTTCTTAAAATGTCACTGAGCGAGTATCACTCTTCCATTGTCCCGCTAACCAAGAATACGTTCTGTGTCGTTATCCACCACATTTCAAGTCATTATTCAGACATCGCTGATCAAATCTGTTCAGATATTGTGAATGTGGTTGATAGTTTTATGATGAGACGAGTTTATATCGGTATCAGTGAACTGGCGGATGCCCCTCATATGCTGAGTAAAGCATATCAGCAAGCCGCACTTGCATTATCAACTCGATTCCTAAGTGAAGAGGTAAATATATATCACTATGGACGATTAGAGAAGCAGACCGGCGTTTATTCACACCAAACGGATAAATTCATAGATAAGCTTAGTATCGAAATCCAGAAGGGGTTGTCAGACAATGCTGTACAAATATTAGAGCAGTTATTCGAGTTTCAAATGCAGAACCATTCAAGTGAAGTCGATATTAAGAAAGACGGGTTGCTAATTGAAAATAAATGCAAGAAGTATGCAGCTGCTTATAATACAACGCTAGCAGAGGTTTTTGAGTATCGTACTGAGACGCAAAGCGATTTGCTCGAAAGTGTGTTTTTTAGTGAATACAAGGAACTCCTGCAGCAACTGGTCATCGCAACCTGTGATTATATATATGAGTTATCAAAGGGCAAGAATAATATCATCATCGAGACGATGCACTATATTAATGAGAACTATGCCAAGAACATTACGCTGAATGATATAGCAAAGCACACGAATGTTAATAGCAGCTACTTAAGCAGACTCTTTAAAGAGAAAACTGGGGACACGTTAATTAATACGATCAATCATAAGAAGATTGAAAAAGCTAAGGATTTCCTTAGTAATACGAATATGAAAATATATGAGATTGCTGAGTCCATTGGTATTGAAGACACTACATATTTCTCTCATTTCTTTAAGAAGTACGCCGGCATGTCTCCGAAGCAGTATAAGGATAGGTATAGTAACTAAGCGTAAAAACTCCAGTAACATAAAACACCTCTTCATTGTCATTGTGTGGATCAAATCCTCACGAATTCAAACGAAGAGGTGTTTCTACATCCTTATGGAGTAGTTACAATCTTGGAAGCTATTGCGGCAAGATCCAGAATATCAATCTTACCATCTTTAACGATGTCGAGCTTAGCGTATTTCGCCCAATCTGGATCAGACGATGTCTTACTGTATGCTGCTGCGACAAGACCCAAATCACCAATCGAAATTTTGCCATCTCCGTTTACATCCTCAGGATTTGTGACAGGAGCGTCCTTAATGACGATATTCATTGCAGCATCAGCGACTTCTGTCTCTATGCCGCTTCCATTCGCAGCGACTCCATCTACCGCCTGAACCTTCGTTCCCGCTCCATCTGTAGCTGATTTCGCTTTGAATTGAAGTTGCAATACATCACCGTCAGCAGTAATGCTGTGTTCACTTCCCAAACCTACGGCGATAACGCGAAGCTTACCAGGAGTTTCAACGGTATCTACGATTTTGAATTCCGATCTAATCGACTCGTAGGAAACGAGCTCAAGCTTGCTTGCGTCATAAGTAAATGTAACATCCTTGGCAGAGATCTGGTCTGTTACATGCTGTAAACCATAAACAACGGTTAAATCTTGACCGAGCTCGACTTCTTCAATACCTTGAAGTACACCTGACAATTTTCCAATATGGCCAGGGTCTGTGGGTTCAGTCACAATGTTAAAGTTCATGTATCCGTTACTAGAAATCGTAATTGTGGCTACACCAGTCTCTTGATCAAAGGCAACCTCTGGCTGTTCATAATGCTCAGCAAGGCCCGTTAGCGCTTCAATCTTAGGTGATACAGTTAGATTGTCTAACGTCAGTGTTGTTGTTCTCATTACATCGTCCTGAGTATTGGTCATGTACTCTGACTTGATCCAATCCTGGAATAGGTTGTTCACATCTGTATTCCAGCGCTGCGTGGACGCTGTATACCCTTCCCAGATGTTATCTTTATCTACACGATAGTTGTTCAACTTAACGTTAACCGAACCTTTATTATCTTTCAGAATGACATAGGTATGTGGTTCGAGCAAAGCATCCACCGTTGTATCTGCTTCTGAAAGCTTAAATTTAGCATTTTGATTCACATTTTTGTTCTCCAGATGGTTATACAAATACCATGTCTCATCGATGACCTGTGCGAAAGCTGTTCCCGTATAATTAGCTGGATACACACGGTTAAAGAAATCCACCTTCTGCTGCTGCGATGCGATCTCTGGAGAAGTTCTTGTTAATATTGTAGCTTCTGGAAATGCAGACGTTACAGAAGCTCTAGACATTAATGCAGGAACTACCGGAATAATTCCATATCTTCCTGTTGAATATGTCGTCGTCTTAGCATCCTCAACATTTAGACCGTTATAAAAATTCTTTCCACCAAGGCTACTAATATTGTCGTGTACCACAATCTTTGTTTTTGCCTTCATCTCTTCCTTCGTTGGTGCTGGGTGCTCGATTGCATAACGCATAAAGTCTATAATTGCATTATCGAATGCCGGTGTAGTCTTATCTTCAATCCCCGTTGTATATGCCGGATGCTCAAAGTTATATACATTACCTCCATTCAAGTATATGTTCATCATTTGAATCGATAATAATGCCTCTGGGAACGTAGCTACACTACGGTCTTCCTCTCCACCATTCGCGAGGCCAGGTAATCTGGATTGTTCAAACAACTTCCAATCCTTGCGTTCCCACCATGTCCACGTATCAATAAGACCGCCCCAATGAGCAACATGATTCGTTAACCACAGTCCAGCTATGTAACTAATCGTTTCAGCACTAGTGCCGCTTGTTGTTGGAGTGTTCTTGAAGGTGAAAATAAAGCTATCCCCATGATCTTCAGTTGCCTTTCGGAATTTAGCATTGCTGATCGCTTTTTCTATGGTGTTCCCTTGGTTTTGTTCACTCCATACGAAGTAACCACCATTATCAGCGGATACCTTAATGTAATCCGCTGCCAAGCTTGCAAGACTATCATCATAGATCCAGTAGTTTTCAGAAGACATTAAGCCTACTAAGCTGGAATATTGATCGTACATCGTTTGTGCCCATGCCGGAGTAAGACTGCTTACCCCAGTATAATACGACTTGTTTCCTGCAGTCATAGTCAATAAGAGGACCGGTATGTTATTCTCTTCTGCAATCTCCATCTGCTGTGTGTAGAAGGCTTTCATCTCGGCTTCTTTTCCCATACCGATGCTCCCTGCATGAATCTCCATTACCGTATATGGCTTTACATCATCGGGAATGGATTCCCATCTGCCCAGAAGTGTATCTTCCCATTGGAATGTACTTTCCACAGGATTGTATTCTTTCCCATAGACAGGAATGATCAATAATGGATGATCGTTATCAATCTGAATTCGCTTACCTCCTGTTAGAGGCTCACTAACAATGATTGTTGCTGTCGTAGTAAAACTACCATAAGAAGCTGTGATGATAGCAGTCCCGCTTGCTACCGCAGTTACTAGACCCGTATGCTCGCCTACGGATGCAACACTTACATCACTAGAACTATACGTCACACCTCCACCATATACATGCTGTGAACCGCTCATGGCGGACGCAGTCAATTGCTTGGTCTCACCAATCTTAACTCTGCTCTTCTCTGGTGTAACTACAAGCGAATCGGCTTCAACTGGGGTTATATCTGCTGTGAATGCTAAAGAATCCACTTCAATGCTAGCACTGGTGCCTGATCCGCCAACATTCTCAATCTTGACGGTATGTTCGCCAAGTGGAAGTCCTATAAGTGTATGGAGATCTTGTTGATATTTGAGTGTGTTATTCGCACTTTGAAGACCGACAAGTTGGTCATCCACATATATCTTGGCTGATCCGAAATTAGGAGCTTTCTTACCAATCCACTGAATACCTGTTCCTGTGAATGTAAAGGTTGCGCTCGCTCCAACCTCAGTTGTCTGTTTTGCCTTACCACCTCTACTAGCACTCTTGTTTACCGTACTCCATTGTCCTTGATATGTAATTAGATTGGAACCATCCTCCACCTCAGTCCACCCTGCTTGTAACGGAGCATCTACTGCACCAACCACTTCAAGGTAATCAACATCCATCACCGTTCCAGCTACACTTACGAACTTAATAGAGTTTACCCCTGTGATTAACTCAACCTTATAGGTTTCCGTGCCTAATGCATTCCAATTCCCTTTGCCTTTAGCGCTTTTCGCTGCCGCAACACCATTTACCTGAAGAGAGAATGTGGTATTCGATGGTGCAAAATATCCAATATTCACATCATAACTTCCTGCAGCTGGCACATAAATCTCATTAA
The DNA here is from genome assembly GCF_058781425.1 of Paenibacillus sp. FW507-14B1B. NCBI lineage: Bacteria > Bacillati > Bacillota > Bacilli > Caryophanales > Paenibacillaceae > Paenibacillus > Paenibacillus sp. FW507-14B1B. The sequence goes on from NZ_JBYSWS010000001.1 coordinate 1,247,982, forward strand.
AGTCCACATATCGGCCTACCACATGATCAAAATTTCCAAGCGCGATCCCACCTGATGCATTACTGTTCATCTGTATCTCTGCATTATTATCCGATTCTTCCGCTTCGAACCGTATCAGTCGATTCTCAGATTGGGCACTAGCTGTTCCCATACTCGAAACACTACTACATACGACGACTAATATAGCGAGTAATGTGCATGAAAAGCGATTAAAGAATGTTCTTCTCCTCATCTGCAAGTCCCCCATTTTAATAGAGTTGCACCTCATCAGCATGACAGTGATCGATAGACTATCACTTTGCATTAAGAAGAGGTGCACCCTATGTTTCAAATATCTAATAGCTATTCAGCCTTTTGCAAAATGCTTAATCTTACAATTAATTAGCTACCAATATCTTAGATGCTACTGCTGCAAGATCCTGAATGTCGATTTTACCGTCCTTCACGATATCGAGCTTAGCGTACTTCGCCCAATCCGGATCAGACGATGTCTTTCCATATGCAGCCGCGATCATTGCCAAGTCACCAATGGAGATCTTGCCATCGCCATTAACATCCTCTAGATTCGTAACAGGAGGAGTATCCTTGATGACGATATCCAGTTCAGTATTCGCTATGATCGTCTCTTCCCCATCAGCATTCGATACAACTCCATTTTTCGCTTGAACCGCGGTTCCACCAGCATTAGTAACCGCTTTAGCTGCGAAATTGAGTTGCAGTACATCACTATCTTTAGAAATACCGCCCTCACTTCCGAGGCCCGCAGCAATAATACGTAGTTTTCCAAGCGATTCAACGGCATCCACAATCTTAAAGTTCTCAAAGAGAGAATTATAGGACACCAATTCCAGAAGAGCTGGATCGTAGTCAAACGTTACATCTTTAGCATAAATGGCATCTGTAACATTTTTTAATCCATAAGTAAGGCTAACCTCATCACCCACTTGAACCTCTTTCGCGCCGGATAATATGCCTGACAATGAAGTGCTTGGTACGGACCCATCCGATTTCACAGTGAAATCCACCCAGCCATTTGCACTGATCTGAATCGTGAAGGTACCTGTTGCAGCATCCCAAGTAGTAACTGGCTCTGCATATTGATGCGTACCATCGTTATTCGTCAAACCTTGCTTGATCTCCAAAGCCGGTTCTTGTGTAAATCCCGTCAACTTAATCGTCGCCGCTCTGTATCTGTCATCATTTCGTACTGCATCTGGAATGTAATGATCTAATACATAATCATAGAACTGACGATCATTATCCGAATCCCAGTGCCATGTAGATCCATCACCTGGTCTACCGTTTCCAGGAATGTAACCATCCCAGACATCGTTCTTATCCACCAGATAGTTGTTAAAATTGAAAAATACTTCACCTTGCTTTTGGTCGTCAATCATGACATACGTATACGGTGCAAACTCAACATTGGCCGTTACACGGTTGTTACTCAGACTTACTTTTGCGAATTGTGTAGCATCAAGCTCTGCATCTACTCTACTGTCAATATTCCAGTTATGGTTATACAGGAACCATGTGTTATTCAGCTCTTGAGCATAAGCGGTTCCTTCATAGGTCTCAGGATACAGCTCATTAAAGAATGCTTTGATGCCCGCTTGATTCTTGAGAATACTAACAACTTGATCCTTGTCATAAACGTATTGGAACTTAGCTTTCACATCTTCACCCGTACGCTTAGGTAAGGATGGAATCGTGCCATATCTTCCTGTGAAGTAAGTCATCATCGTCGTATTGTTGTATCCATTATTGTTCTTATCACCATATAATGGATTCAGAAGATTACCAGTAGCTGTCCGTGAAAGACTATCGAGTGTTCCCTTTTCCGCGGAGTAAGCAAACTTCGTCTTCGCAATAACCTCATCCTTCGTTGGGATATCGTAATCTTCCATATACTCCATCGCTTTTGCAATCGCCTCTGTAAATACGGGTGTAAATTGATTGTTCGCACCATTGTTCGTTGCAATGGATGTCATATGATCCGGATGCTCATAAGAGAATACCGTTGCTCCTACTCTTGCCTGCTGGATCATCCGCATTGGAGCGAGTAGTTCTGGGAATGTGAATGGACCTCTACACTCTTCTGCACCACCCATTACACCAAAGGTCTCATCACCATATAATGGTCCGAAGCCTTCAATAAACCACATCCATGAATCGATCAAGGACCCCCAGTTGCCAGCAATATCTGCCATCCATGCGCCTTGTGCTACGCTCTCATGGGAATTGTAACTTACATTACTCCATGCACTTGTTGTTTTAGCGAGCAGGATAAAGTTCTGTTTGAACTCTTTCAGTGTATTGAACAAGCCCGCATGATCCAGAATACTTTCGACATAATCACTATTGTCGTTCATATCCGAATAAACCACATATCCACCTTGCTCGGCGGCAAGTAAAACTTGTTGTTTCATATATTCAGAACGTGCAGTTCTCTGCCATCCTGCAGTTGCATTGTGATTCTCAGAGAAGAGTACACCTCGCATGTTCGGATATTGCTCATACATTTTTCTAGTCCATTCGATGGATGGAGGCGTGTATTCTCCACCGTCAGATGTTCCGGAATTGGACACCATGATAAAGAACGGGATATCATCACTCGTATCATTTGGTGTATTGTTCAAAGTCTCAGCAAAGCGTTCCTCGTACCAAGCAAGAGTACTTGCGTTTCCTTTTACGCTACCAGAAGCATGAATGATAATAACTTGGTTATCGACCAGATCTTCCCGAATTCGGTTTCCGTTAATATCACCGTTTACGATGCTATCCCAGAATCCCTGAATACTCTTTCCACCTTGCAGTGGTCCAGGCAGATTAGAGTTAACCTGACGATACAGGTGATGTAGGAATAACGGATTCTCATTGTTAACTGTCATTCGGAGTGGAACACCGGCAGGATATTCTTTCACATGTACCTTAATCGTACGAGTAATATCTGTACCTGTTAACGCTGCTGTAATCACAGCGTCTCCTGCTGTTAATGCAGTAATGAATCCTGCACTCGTAACACTAGCCACGCTACTGTTGGAAGTTGACCAAGATAAGGATTTATTATTTGCATTGTAAGGCTGCACATTTGCGATGACTTGAATAGACTCATCTTTGTACATTTCTACCGTAGCAGGAGTTACTGTGAAATCATTTACACCAATTACCGCAGAATCGCTATACTTTACTACAAGCTTATCGATATCGATAATATGGTCTGACGAACTAGGATTCTTAGTTCCCGTTGGTACGATACTAATCGTATGAACACCCTCGGTTAAATTCATATTTTCATAATGAACTTTGTTAAACGTAGCATCCGCTCCACGTCCATAGGTATCCACAGTTGCAACTTTTACACCGTCGAGCCATACTTCGCCGATACCAAAGTTCACATCCTTCTGCCCAATCCAGCGAATACCAGTACCATAGAACGTTAAAGTAGCTTTAGCGCCCTTCGTAGATGAAATCGCAATTCCTTCGCTATCCAGATTACCCCAGCCTTCATCATAGACAATATCTTTACCTAGGGCATCAACATCATGCCATGTTGCCTCAACACCTGGCCCTACATCTGGAATAATAGGATCAGTTGGAGGTGCTATAGTTGGTGTACTTCCTTGACCCAGATAAAGATTCAGGTTCGCGAATGTGTTCTCTGTGTATCCTGTTCTCCAGCCATTTTGAACACCATTCGTGCCGCCACTATACCAAACTCTTACCTTATCTGTTGCAGCATCATAAATCAGGCTTGATCGGTAGATAAAGCTGCTGTCCCACTTCCCTGGAGCAACATCCATGACCTTTTTATCGTAAGTTGTCCATACTTTCCCGTCATTCGATTTTGCGAAGAAGAGATACGTTTGCGCAGAACTACCCCCATCTGGATAGGCCGGGAAGATAGCCCAGTATTGATTCTTCTCAGGGATGTACTGAACGTTCATATGCCATATTTGATAATTAGCTAGATCAAAGGTGTCAGCCAGTGATACAGGCTCGCTCCAATGGATACCGTCCTTGGATAGTCTGTAGTCGATCCGGTTGGATTGGTTATTGTAGCCCCGATCTCCTGTGTTTACTGTCCACATCTTCCAGATCCCATCATCCCCCCTAATCACCGAAGGAGAAAGAGCATCATAACGATATGTAGTCTTAATTACCGTCTGGTACTTTGGAGTTACGACACTTGCGCCACTCTCTCCTTTAGAGATAATGAACAATCGAATCTCTGAAGGTGCAAATCCATTGCCACCATAACCAGGGTCATCTTTTGCCCAGTTATAGTAGAAGTACAAGGAGTCATTCTTCGGATTGTAGACAAGCTCTGCATCACAGTTATGATACGGACGTGGTTCTTCCTTAACCCCTGTCAACGGATTACTTATACCATTCGGAGCCACCCACGTTACATTGTCGTTAGAAGCAAGTAGTGCTGGATTCTCGAACTGTGAGTTTCCGTTCTGGTTAGGTGTTGTAGCCATCCAGTACTTGTAGCCATTCCAACCATTTTTAAAATAAAGCACATCGGGATGCGTCTCCCCTTTTTGCTTGCCGTTAGCTGTGAAAATATCCCCTAAATCAAGTGGCTGCTCAGCATTTGGGAATGGCAACTTTACTATTGGATTGGTTGACTCTGCCTTAGCCCAAGCCTGTAACTCGACGTAATGTCCCCCCTTTTTCCCTCCCTTATCGTGCCCATTGTTGATAATTCGGATATATCGACCCGTAATCGGTGCAGTGAATCTGATTTCTTTACCTGCAGCCGTTTCTGCATATGCTTTCTCCGTACCTGCACCAAAACCAAAGAAATCGCTTTCATCTGCGTTGTACACAATATCTTCAGCTGAGAAATTAGCATCCTCCGAAATGAAGATAATCGTATCTTTATACGATCGGTTATCATTAAAATAACGCCACAAATTCAGTTTTTCCAGATCATAGTTCTTACCCAAGTCGATCTGTACATAATAAGGGTCTAACTTGGTCTGAGCCATATCCCTTCCGGTTTCTGCGTAGTTAACATCTGAATTTGTACCAATGATACCATCATTCAGCATCCTTGCTGGTCGATCGGAACTCCCTCCTTTGTTAACGCTCGCAATACCTTTAAGAGCAACATTTGTTAGTTGTACTTCTGCAGCAGCGCTCGCCAATTGTGCTTCAAAAGCTGCATTCGACTGCTGTGCCTCTGTAGTAACCGATGCATCAACCTGAGCTTGGTCTTGGGCATATGCTGCACTTGGCCCGAGTAACATCGTTAAAGCTAGAAGTGAACTAAAGTACTTATTCCACAAGCCCTTTCTTTTTTTCATGAATTCACCCTCCCTTTCTATTCTTCTCCTTACTGTAATGAGCATTTTAAATATAACCTTTTGAATTCATGGTTTACATGTGTGTTTTACACCGATTATTGATGTTTTTTTACTGCCTGCGTGATGCTCAATTCATTATTCACAACAAAATGAAAGCGCTTGCTCATGTAACTACAATAAGGTAAAGGGATAGCAAGTCAATGGTGTGAGTTTACATAAAGAATCATCAAAACTAAAAAGCGCCCCAGCCATAGGCTAGAACGCTTACTATTCACGATCATAAACCACTTCTGTGCCTGCAATTAAATCATGCAGTGACCGTCTATCTTCTCTCATGCTGATCATAATAATACTTGCGATTAATCCTATACCTAGAGTCAGTGCGTAGACTACGCCCCCGACAACGTTGCGCATTAACATGGTTCCGAAACTGGGAGGCATATGATCATATACCTTGCGAATACGTATCCCGCAAATACGCTTTCCAATTGTGTAACCATACCAGAATATCGGTAGTAGCAGCGAGTATAACATCGACAAAATGTCAGTAATCGGTTCCCGATCCATTCCTCCGTCAATTTGATAAGAAAGAAAACCTAATGGAATCCCGATAATCAGACCATCCAACACCAGAGCGCCTAATCTGATCCAAAACCCAGCTTCCCTCTCCATGCCCTCACTCCCGTCATACCACGAAGATTTCAGTTCAAACTCTTTATTCGATATACTCAATTTCCCTTACCTTAAAATCATCTGGATTCCAATCATCGTCTGGCGATCCGTCTTCTATCGTTATTCTCATGTATATTCACCTCCACCCCATATTATCCATTGAGGTTTTTCGCTAAAAAGACTATTCTGTTGACTTCCTTAAAGCCATTCATCACATAAAACTTCTCTGCGGGTATATCTCGGTTCGTAAGTAAAACAATGTCCTCTATGCCCTCTGTAGTTAATGTCTGCTCAAGATATTGAAGCATGTTCGTTCCAGTTCCAGTACGATGGAAATCCGATCTAATACACAATTCATGAATGAAGAATTCATTCCCCTTCCACCAACACTTACTTACTCCAAAAATAAATCCATGAATTCCTGAGTCGTTCGCTGCTACTACGCCAATAAAGCCCGGTGTACTTACAAAATCCATTAAATAATGCTTAGCCCTATCATTTGTCCACTGATCGTTCCAAGGCTCTCTGTTAAATACATTTATAAATAACTCGACACAAAATTCTAAATCACTAGGTTTGAAGTCTCTAATGTTCATTGATATCACCGCTTCTATATAGGATAATTCACAACTCGGCATATAAGATTCTCAATCCGTATTTCTATTCCCTCATCCTCGAAGGATTGATCATAGTCATTGTTCATTTTAGTATAAAAATGTTGAATCGCTTTTAGTAAAGAGACCAAGAACGCTTGATATGGAAGCTGCGCATCCACACACTTATTAGATATATCAAACTCTTGGTAGATGGATAGATGAAGGAACTCTTGATTGAGCGATTTCAACTCTATAATGTATGGGTCAATACCATATTGTCGTCTAGATTCACCATAGTTAATTACTTCCTCAGCAGCATTTAAATATGTCAGCCACAAATCAAGTGCACTAGGCACATTAAATCCGGCGATAACTTCTTGATCATATGTAATAGTAAAAAGCATCTGAATATGTCGAGTTGAGAATTTATCATCATGTATGATTTCATATACTTCTTCTACATTATCGATATCAACATACTGCTTATCCGTGTGTATAAGTTCCAACCAGTTTTTAACCCCGTATTTTTCCTCAATCTGTCTGCCTGATCTTACGATATGTGGTTTAATTTCAATCATTCATTTACTACCTCACTAATTTTTTCGAATAGATTACAGGCACATTATTCTTATCAATAAATTCAATGACGGCCACTTCTGTTATTTTTCCGTAGATCGCGTCATTCCTTCTAGAACAAAAGTGAAATCCCTCGGCTAACTTCTCGGGTGACAATCGATTCGCGATTGTACAATGAGGTATCCATCTGTCAGGCAGATATAGAGACTCAGGATCATCGTTAAACGGTTCAAAACATTTGTGATGATTAGAATGAAAATCCAGTAGTTCTCTTGTGACAATGGGCGTGAAATACAATGCTCCTGATCTCAAAAAAGATCCAAATGAGCTAAGTGAGATATCTAACTCGGGGACGTTGTTATAGAAATCATCCATTTGTTTTATAAATTCAGATTTAATGAAATGGTTATAGCTCGCCAGCGTAATATGAGGCCTCCTATCTACCACTTCACCTGCATAAAAAGAAATAGATCTCTCCTTCAGCTCATCCCAAATGCTTCTGATGATCTGTTCTGTTTGTTCATCGAATAAAGCGATGACACCATACATTCATCCTCACCCCATGCGTTATGTATGTCTTAAATAGTTCTTAATCACTTCGTCATCCCAAACCTGCACTTCAATATATCTTTCCGGCCCCTTGTCTCCATGTCTGTTCCAATGCTGTGGAAACCCAAATTCCTCTATCACTTTCATTATTTCTTGTTTGGTACCAATCAAAATAATGATATAAAATGTGGTTCATCATACTAATCCTTTTCCTTTTAATATTGTGTACTTATATAAGCTATCATGGTTATGGTCCAAACGATTAGTGCAAATAATGATCCTGACCAGAATAATTCTACTTTATAAGGTTTGTTCTTAACGATTTTTTTGATGGCTCTTAATAATGCAAAAATGAAGAAAAAAGCGATAACAGGCATTAAATATATACCAATAAAAACAAATACAATCATGTTCAAACTCCTTTCATTATCTAATTAATAACCATTCGTATAATTCTGGATTTGAATACGTTATATCCATGACATGATGTTCATGCTTTAATACAGAATAACTCGTAAATGTTACCTCCCTTTCAATTGCTTGCATGGCTCTAACCATATCAAGTGATCCCGAAAAAGGAACAATATCATCTTATTCCCCATGGAATGCCCAGACAGGTATATCAATATTGCTGGCTGCTTCTGGTCCATACCAACCAGCAATGGGGACAGCTGCCGCAAAGACATTTGATGAATGGGCAGCGAAGTCCCAAACCCCATGTCCACCCATACTAAAGCCAGTCAAATTTCCTTGAATCTATTCTAAATTCCGTTAGGATTTGCTCTAACAACCCCATCACTTCGTTCCTTACTACCGGCCAAGAAGCAAATGAAGGACATTGAGGAGCTAGGATAAAAAAAGGAAAATCACTGTTCTTCTCAGCATATTTCAATAATTCATAATCATCTAAAAACTAATACCAGAGCCTCGTTTCTTAATTCCATGTAAAATAAGATGATTGGCCATTGTTTACTCCGTCCATATTGAATAGGAACAGATAACTTGTACCCTAGCTTAGCTTTAATCATAATAGTTTTATCAAAAACATAATTACTGATAGACATTTTTCATCCTTCCACCTATTCCCATCACTCCTGTACCGCATTCCTCATACCAATCATAGAGAAATTGACCGTAGACTCTAAAATACGTTCTTTCAATGGGATTAATGAGGGGGTCACTCTCAGCTCTATCCCTTTATGTAAAATTACGCTTATCAAATCATCAATTTTCTCGATACTTAAGGGTTTAACGGTAAGATTTGTGGTGTAATAACCTGCATTCGGTTCCTCTAATTTAGATCCATCGAAATCAAACGTGTATCTATAGATGGTTCCTTTTTTTAACCGGTCGTACCAACCTGCCTCAATCGCAATAATCCGCTTAGTCTTTGACATTCCAAAGAACTTTACTAGATCATCCTCAGTAGTATCTTCTTTGTGCCATAGACACACTCTCGGACATTCGCGAGGAAAATAATAATGGGGAGCATGATATGCATCAATGGTCCATACCTTTGCCTCTTCCTGTTTTTATATCTTCCTTGGTTCAAAGACCTGAATATTTGACTCTTCACTAAAATGGTATAGTTTCATGAACGACTTGACCTCACTTTATACGGTGTTTCGCATTATTTTAAATCTTTTAGAATTTCCAGAGCTGTAATATGTACTTCCTCAAGTTCTTCTCCCTTCGTTGGTGTATAAGCTATTCTCTTAATTTCTTCTTGTAAAGATAGTATCAACTCATCCGGTAATTCCATGACAAAATATCTTAGGCACCATTCTTTCCAAATATCATCATCACCTGAGAGTACAAGACTTATGTGTGGGATTGTTTCTTCAGGGATTGTTAATAGGATTTGTGATATATTGATAGCTATTGGCCAGTTTATATCTTGAAGCCAACCTAGCAATTCCGGTATAAGTTGAACGATGTCTTCTTTTGGTAATTTTTTTAAGTCATTTACTTTTTCGAAATCATGCTTGTTCCTTGGTAAAAGATTAAAAATCAGACTTCCTCCTTTTGTCATAACTTCTACTATAAAAGATAGACCTTCTTAATCAAAAGCTTTCTTAAACCCTATGTTTTAAATAATATTGCAACCCTGCCCGATCTACATCAGAGAACTGCCTTGGATTTTCAAACATTAATCTATTAACCTCTTCTACCTTTTCCCATCGAACATCCTTAGTATCATCCCCAACGGTCAGGAGACTTCCTTCCACCTTACAAATAAAGTACATCCCTACAGAATCTACTGGCCCTTTTACCGTCTGGTATACACAAAAAGGTTCCAAGCATTCCACTTCGAAATCCGGGTTAATTCCCCGGGTATCGATACGCTTCTCACTACCCTCCACCTCAACAACTGTTAAACCCGTTTCTTCGAGTACCTCACGCTTTAACCCATCTAAGATGGGTTCATATAGTTCTAATCTTCCTCCTGGTAATTCCAATGCTTGCTCGTTCTTTTTATTTCGAGTTTGAATAACGATTTCAGTTGTGCCATTCTCTTCACGTTCAATAAAGGCCCTTGCATTAACATAAAACATGAACGAATACCTCCTCTTATACAGCATGGCCCTATACTTCTTCTATTATTTCCTGCAAACTACCAAGCCACTCTGGATAATAATCACGTTCTTTACATTCATTAATTAATCTTGCAATATACTCACGATCACATTCTGTAAAAGATTCCTTATCTAATAAACTAATCCAGATTAAATCCTTCAGATTTCGTTCATCCATAGTTAGGTGCATCTCTTCTGGGTCGCATCCTAACTTACAGCTCTGGTTCCCAATATCAATCAGGAAGGTATGATGTCCTTCTGCTATTTCTTGATTGAACCTAAAAAGAATCTCCCCTTTTACTTGAGCTTCCTCCATCAGTTCTCGTAAAACCGCTTCCTCTGGAGTTTCCCCCTGTTCGATCCTTCCACCAATGAAAGAATGACGTAATTCGTTATGGCTAGAAGCCATCCCATATGCGAATAACATCGCTTGATCTCTAATAATTATTGCTTGGGCACGTTGTCTCATGAGTATCATCCTTTTTACATCAATAATTTTGTACCAGAAGTAACAGCATCTAGCACCTTCATACTAATATCTGGAAGATGATTAAGCAATGAAAAAGGACTAGAGCTCGTATGCTCAGTCCTTTTCAGCCAATATGTATTATTTTATTTTCGCATAGAGCAGCGTATCTCCAGTCTTCTATTCTCATAAACTAGACTCTTTCAGCTCAGTAATAAATCCATTCGTATTCCTGTCCCCTAGATATTCCTCTATAAGTACTATATTCGAATAAACCCCAATCAAGTGGGAAACCACGGTATCTATTCCGCTTTCTTCTTTTCTCTCTGATGAACTATCCCTCAGTAGACTTTTGGATATATATCATAATCTCTTCTGCTCTGATAATGACTTTATCTTCAACTGTAGCTTCTCCTCTACCTAGTACAAAGCCTCTTCGGTTCTTCACAACCTCATAAAACAATTCAATTCGATCACCAGGATATGCCTCTCCTAAAATTTCTACACCACTAATAGACGAAAGAAATCCTAAACTTTTCTCTTGCTCAATTGTTGCAAATGCTCCCAATTGCGCTAATGCCTCCACAATCATCATACTCGGCATACATTGATGTGATTCAGTAATAAACCACTCATTCCATGTCACATTCTTATAACCCTTAACCCATTTGCCCTGTTCTATCGCTGTAATCCGGTCTATCATTAAAAATGGATATCGATGAGGAATGACACTTGGAATATCAATCATATTTATGTTCCTCACCTCCACCAGAAACTTGATTTGAATTCTTTAACTGAACTCCCATATGAAGACTCCTTATTTCGTATTTTCCACCTTACTTATATATTTATGTCTAAAAAATCTCTTAACTCATGTGCTAAATCACTTTCAGGTACTATTCCACTTTCTCTCGTTAGAACAAATGGAATCCACTGCCAGTCCTCAGGTCCAGCGAATCCAATTCTTGACCAATTATCAATAAACGCAATAAAATTATGGCCTAGCGTATAACCATGTCCATTACCATCATCATGACTCAAATATATAATTGAATATTCTGTTTGTTTACTTAAATCAAATGCAAAATAATCACCATTCCCTACTTCTAGAAAAGCTAGCTTCTGGTGCCACACTTTATCATAATTGTCTTCTGGATCAGGAAAAACATGGTCGACCCATCCTCTTCTCTCTTCATCAAGCTCCACAATTTTGTTTAAGTTCCAGTAAACTCGTCCACTAAAAACCCCTCTATATTCATAAGGAAGTTCAAAATTATCTGGTAAATACCAGCGAAAACTAAATTCAGCTGAGAAATTTAACAAGATATACTTAAAACTTTCCGGTAATAAGACGCCCAACTTATTCTCTACGGATTGTATTTGATCTTTCGTAGCAGGATCTTTAATGATTAGTTCATGAACCTCTCCACCGATTTCTCTAATCCGTTTGGCTATCCGGTCAATACGCTCTCTAAACAATTCAAATGAAAAAGACATTATGCATTTTCCTTTACTATTATTAATATTTTTTTCTTAGTACTTCATCTAGCTATTTTCAAATCAACCATTCACTTTTTCTCTAACCTTCTCTAAAATCGCTAAATCTCTTCGCTGAATAAATTGCCCGATATAGTTGTTAGGTCTATCATTCCTAAGTGTTAAAATTGCTTCCTCAATTCCAATCCAAATAAGCTGGAAACCTGAATCTAATTCTTGGTTAGTATATTTAGGCGAGCCAATCTCTCCTACCACCTTACAGAAGTAACTGTAGGATAATTGAAGTAATTCATGTTTATTTCTGTACTCAATGACCATTCCTATCTCGTCCATGATATCTATCTGTGATCCAACTTCTTCTATGATTTCTCGTTTCAGAGCAGTATGTAAGCTCTCTTCTCCTTCAACACCACCGCCAGGGGGTTTATGGTAATTATTCTTGGAGACATATAATAAGGCAATCTTTCCTTCGCAGTTCGCCAATACAGCTCTACATGCTTTTCTAACATGAAATTTAATATTTTCAAGTTCACTACTGCTTTCAATGATTTCACTTTCAAGTATTTCAGCGATTAACTCCAATGGGGTTCCCTCTTTATGTATCTTTTTTTGTGATCACTCGCGCTTCATAATTCTTACTTTTTCCTCCACAGCGACGTCCACAAAAATGGCACACCGAACCGTTCACTGTCTTCATTCATTTCCTTCATCATCCTTAATTCTATACACTCGAAATAATCAGATAAAAGATATCGAATCTTTTCTTCTGTAAATGCAAGCCCGCCTCTCATTCCCTGCTCTTCATATACATCCCAATCACTCAACTCAAACTCTGGCCCGCCTAATCCACCAAATCCCGGAGCAAAACAAGTTAAACCAAAATATCCTCCAGACTTTAATCCATCATGAATCATCTTAAGATATTGAATCCTGCGGTGAGGAAGTAGTCCATGCATACACCCTGAATCGTAAATAAAATCATATTCGTTGATTGGAGATAATTCGAAAACCGATTGGCATTTAAATTGAACATCCAAAGATAACTTTACCGCTCTTTCTTTGGCCCAATCGATCGCCACTTGGGATATATCGACTGCTTCTACATCAAATCCATTAGCACCTAGAAAAAGAGCATTCCTTCCAGGCCCACATCCTAACTCCAAAACTCTGCCCCTTTGAATCATGCCAGTATGTACATAAGAAACTAAATTCTCATCTGGTTTATTGTTGAAAAAGGGAACCTTTCGTTCCCGATCTGAATAAAAAGGATCCCAAAAATGAGTTGAAGGTTTGAATTGGGAATCTAGCAACCTAAAGAGATCCTCCTGGCTTTTAATGGTGTGTTCTTTCATATATTCATTCCTCCCTTAGAGTTTTGCACCATGTTCATCTACTCCAAGATACGTTGTTATAAGAATTAATTAATCTTAGAATTCGGTATTTCTAGACTAATTCCTCTTATAAGATACAAAAGGACAGATACATAACAGATAAGATGATCTGATGTATCTATCCTTTTTACTGCTCAGTCTGTATTTATTTAGACACTATTTACTTCCTACTCATGACTTTCCTTGTCATCACTATCTTTTTTCAATCTTCCAGCTTTCTTCACTGCTTGCTTTAGAATAATCTCGATTTGAGCATTGACGCTTCGCAACTCGTCATCTGCCCATTTTTCAAGCGCGTCATAGAGCTTGGGGTCAATTCTTAGCGGGTAAGCTTTACGTTTGGCCATTTAGTTAATCCTAGTGGATGCTTCCTGTATTAATGACAGGTTGCGTCCCTTTTTCAGAAACAATCGCAACCATCAGGTTATTCACCATTTGTGCCTTTTTATCATCATCTAACTCAACTACCCCTTCAGCCGCTAATTGCTCTATTGCGCTTTTTACTAAACCGACAGCCCCATCTACAATGACTTTACGTGCTGATAATACGGCCTGTGCTTGTTGTCTCTGTAACATAGCAGATGCAACTTCAGATGAGTAAGCTAGGTGCATAATACGTGCTTCCATAACATCAACGCCAGCTACCGCCAGACGACTTTGAAGATCTTGTGCCAAAAAGTCAGCAATCTCATCGCTATTCTTCCGTAGTGACATATCCGTATCTTTATCAAAATGATCATACGCATATTGACTTGCAATATGACGAATGCCTGTTTCACTTTGAATCTGAACAAACTCTTCGTAATCTTCTACATCGAACGTAGCTTTTGCACTATCCGATACTTTATAAACAACGACTGCGGCAATTTCAATCGGATTACCTTCCAGATCATTTACCTTTAGCTTTTCACTGTTAAAGTTAATGACACGAAGAGAAACTCTCGACTTAACGGTTAAGGGAAGAGCTACCCATAGCCCTTGCTCTCGAATTACACCGATATACGTTCCGAATAAAGTAAGCACTTTGGCTTCGTTTGGTTGAACAACGGTTATGCCTGAAAGAATAAACAAAGCTACAATGAACAAAAGAACTGGAATAACCAAAGCTGCGCTAACCGTATCCGTGGAAATAAACATAAATCCAGCGAGTACGATAAGGAGCAGTGACACAATAATACCGTAATAACCGTTCATTTTGAATGCTTGTTTCTCGTGCATTTCTACAAACCCCCTACATATCAATGTGATATCACAATAATATCATGTGGACGAAGGAATTGGCAATGAATATAGGGGTTAGATTAGCTTTTTCATCTCCAGATTTTAGGAAATGAATCATTTAAAAATATCTTTAAGTTCTGTCCGATCTGTTTCATTTAAAATATAATGTCCACTCTCATCTTCATCCATAAATAAATCACCACCATCATCTATCCACAAGTATAATTTCTTAGACTGGCCACTCTTCAAGCTCATCTCCACCTCATAATCAGGAGGTCGAATATCAAGTTTACCTTGATTGTAAACACTATTATTTATTGCATTCATAAACACTTTAATTTCTTGCTGAGTCAGACTCCGAGCAGAGTCTTTTTTATTCTTTATTTTAATTTCACTAATATTTTCTACGCTGATATTGTTGTTATTTTCCCATGTGTTCGCACTATTATTTTCCTTGATATTCTGACAGCCAAATAGAACTAGAGTAAGCGTTAGGATGGAAACAACTACAATCATTTTATGGTTCATATGCTTCTCTCCTCTTCTACTCAAACTAATTTAACCTTCAATAAATCTTGGTACTTTAACAGAGTTTCTATTCGTTATCCATTCAGCTAATACATCTCTTGTAGGGGCACCCATTATAAAATTATGGTCTTGCTTCGGATGCGCCATATAATCAGTAATTTCATCTAAAGGTATCCAGGCTATTCCGATTTGATGTACATCTGGGGTCTGTCCTACTTTAGCTTCTCCATCCGCTCTTGCTTCACATAGAAAAGTAAAATCAATCTGGTGTACATCCGGTTCCAGTTCATAAAATTGTGAATCTCTCTTAGCTATAAACTCGTTAATAAATAGTAACTCATGACTTAAAACTTCTAAATCGGTTTCTTCCTTAACTTCCCGCTTTAAGGCATCTGTAATACTTTCGGCATGATTTTGTCCTCCACCCGGGAGAACGTAAAAGACCCCTTGAGCACCAGTTCTTCTTAAGACAAGAAGTTTACCTCCTTGAATGATTATGGCCCTTGCAGCAGTTCGAATCAGAGTGCACACCTACTTTATGTGTATTTACGATATAAAAATCCTAGATACTTTTCAGAAAATCAAATATACACCACCAAAATACCACTGTTATAAGAAGTCGAATTCAGTTTCTATAGCCATTTCACACACTTATACACCTTAAAATGTACTTGTCTCTTCAAGCCTGGACCATTGTATGCTAGGTATCTGTTCTTTACTTGTCGTGATTATTCCAACATAAATATGCTCTGAATTTGGATTATGTAAATAATGTTCGATCGTGAACTTAATAATTTTAGACATATGTAAACTCATTAAATCATTCTTATGTATCCAGAATAATTCACCTTCATCGGAAGATATAAAATTCGTATGCTCCGTATCACCAAAATAAACATATTGCTGACGAATTTCTCCACTGCCACTTTCTATTAAAATATACTTGAGTCTAAAGTTCTTAATCTCGCTTTTTTTGAATCCAGTTTCCTCTTCAATCTCGCGATAACTTGCTAGCTTGGGATGATTAAGCTCCTCATATTCGAGATGCCCTCCAATACCGCCCCAAAACTCGAAATCAAATATCTTACTTCTTTCCTTTTTCATCATCAATACATTGTCTTGGTTAAACAAAAAAGCCGTTGCCATTTGTCTTACTTCCATATGACACCTTCCTTTACTTCAGAAAATGAATGATTTATTATCTATCTAACGTTCCCCGCGCTTAATAGTTCTTCCATTTTGAATAACGAATGTACTTTAAGTCCGATCTCTTCTAACTTACTTCTACCTTCTGGATTTCTCTCAATGACACATATAACATCCGTAACGATAGCTCCCGCTTCTCTTAAATCATGGGTACTTAAAATCACTTGCCCACCGGTTGTAATTACATCCTCTACTACACAAATCCGCTTGCCTACAATACTAGTTCCCTCAGCAAGCTTGCAGGTTCCATATTCTTTTGCTTTTTTTCGTACAAAAGCTGCAGGAATATTTGACTTCAGTGAGAGGGCAGTAGCAATAGGTATACCTCCCATCTCTAAACCGGCTAACACTTCGATTCCTTCAGGTAATAAATCAAATAATTCTTCTGCGACCTTAGATAATATAACTGGATCTGATTCGAATAAGTACTTATCAAAATATTCACTCGAAACCTGTCCCGATCTTAGAGTAAATTCACCTGTTAAATGAGCGATCTCATAAATTTGCTTGGCTAATTCATTTGTCATTGTTGATTGCCTCCATATTTTGATTATTGTTATGTATCTTGTAGTGATTTCTTTATGTCCTCAATAATGTACTTACCTCTTTCTTTAGGTCATCAAATACAGGTCTTTGTACAGTACTTATGTCTTCAATATTAATATCCTCGATTGATTTGAATTCAAGTTTTAATGATTCTCGGGTTTCATCGGAATAAATAAGAGTTTTCCTGTCTTCAGCAATTCTCCCCTCTAAATCAACCCTAGCATTAAAAATAAACATAACGAAAACAACTTCATTCCCGTCAGGATATCTATACTTCATGCGTGAACCACTATAAACCGTATAAAGTTCATATTGTTGTACTTCTAATCCTGTCTCCTCAAATACTTCTCGTATCATAGTCTCTTCAATAGATTCACCCGCTTCCATCCCACCGCCAGGAAGTCCCCAATTACCGTAATCAGATCTTCTTTGGAGTAATATCCTACCTTGGTTGTCTCGAATGATGGCTCCCCCAGTTACTAATATCCTCATCCTCAATTACTCCTCCCGTTCTCTCTATACGATAGGTCCCTCAATTGCCTTACTAAGGATCAGCTTGAATTCTGCAGTATCTGAAGATTTATTTTTTATATAGACTCGGTATTTCCCGTCCTCTGGAATAGAAATGACCACGGACCCGGTTCCTTCTCTCACGAGTTCTTTGTACACTTTTTCAGTCGAAATAGACTTTAGTCCAATTTCTAGCGATCTTGCCTCTTCACTACTCACTGATAGTGTGAACGACTCTCCTTTTCTAAACGGCAGCTCTCCAAAATTATTGCTCCCTTCACCACTGAGCCTTATAAAAAAATCTTTGCCGTCCCTAGTTTCTATACTCCCTGCTTCTCTCATCAAGGCCACAGCAATGCTCACAAGGATCATTGCGACTTTCTGCATTGCTTGCACAATCTCCCCTCCCTCGATAATCTCTTACTGTCATCCACTATTCATTGATTATACAAATACAATAAGATCGATAATACATTGTTATATGAAATTAATATTATCAAATCTCTAAAAATGTCCAAAGTAAGTGTTGCTCAACTGACCTAGATGGCTCTCATCTTAGTCAGTAAGGCCCACGCAAAGTCAGCAACTAGGTGCGACAGAAAAATCTTCTTACTCCTCTTTCATAAAGAGGCCCACACAGACTAGAATGAATCCGATAGCCCCAATAAAAACTTCATTTCCATAAAATCTTATTCCCGGTTCTCCTTGAATGAATAAACTAACTAAAATTAATGCTGCACCGAATATCATAATTTTTATTGATTTCATCATAGATGCACCTTTCATCATTGTTTCTTGTGGTTTTGAATTATTATCTTATAGTGTTTACATGTTCACGTCCAGTTAGGTCATATACTTCTCATAAAACACGATTGTCATTTTTTCGTTTATCACTTCTATATGTTCCGTTCTCGTATAGCCCAACTTCTCGTATAGGTAGCAATTCCCGTGTTCTTGCAGAATGGTGTCTAGTTCCCACACGATCGCGTCATTATACATCTCTTCGATCATTGCAAATACTTGCTGCGCAATTCTTTGTCCTTGATGTTCCGGTAGAATAAATATAGGACTGATGCGATATGTTTTATTGCTTTTTCTGATGATTCTAATAGCACCAACGGGAATGGAGGTATTTTTAATGATGTAATACTCCGAGAATGATTGATGCATTCGACTGATTACTCGTTCAATGGTCTCATTCGCAGGACTTGTTTCATAATCCTGATATTTATGTAACAAAGGTATGAATGCTTTGATTTGCATTTCAAGAATATCAGAAGCGTCGTTTAAATCTGCCTTACTAAGAGAAATCTTCAATGTGCTCTTCCTCCAGTCATCCCCAGTAAATGACGTGAAATTGAAACTACATGCCCTTAACGCTGTCTTGAGTAGTTTATTTCAATATTCTCATTACTTAAAATCATTTCATTTTTCTTTAATTCTACTTCAAATAATGAGTCTTCTATTAAAATTTCATTCTTTGATTTCCATTCATATTTCATATCTTTTGTTTCATCATTAAATTTCTTTTGAGGTATTCCACCTTCGATTGCTACCGTATTAAAATGTTTAGCATGAATCGTAGTGTCGGTTATTTCTAAATAATTAAAATGCTCCTCATCACTTCCGACTTTCTGAGTTACTTGATTACCTTCCCAGACTCCAAGTATTAAACTTTTATTATCTTGTGCACAACCGGATATCAGGAATTGGACTGAAACGACGAATAAGACAGCGATTATTCTAAAAGATTTCATTTGAACTCCTCTCTGTTTGATTCAAAAGTATGTTCTGCAAAACAAGCCAATTCCTCAAAATCATTTCTCTCGTAAAGCTGCTTCGCTCTTACATTAGATTTTGCGATACGTAAATAAACTTGTTTCAGATGCTTACTAAGCATCATATGTCTAATACAATGAGCCAAGATTAGGCTTCCGTAACCTCGATTTTGATACTCTGGGGAGACAACAATATCCTGAATGTAATTACCATTCACTATGTATGCACCTACTAGGTGTCCATCGATCCAGAACGATCGAAACTCATCTTTCTCTATTTTCTCTAGAAGACTTGATTGGAATGTTTGTGAATTTGTGCAGTACCAATCTGTGCGCCATCCATTGTCTTTATTTAATTGAAAATATGCCTCATCAAACAAATGCACTAAATCTTCCAACATGCTATCCTCATATTGTTTCTCTATTAGATCTGTTTGAGATACTGCTGGTGCTTCTTGACGATTGTACACAAGGTGATATCCTTCCATATCCACTTTAAAACCAAGGCTTTGTACAAACTCTATAGCCTCAATATTTTTTCCATAGATGTTAAAACATAATTCTCTTTCATTCACTGCATCTATGAATGGCTTTATCTTGAACCAGATGAGATCTTTATAGCATTCATTCTTAGGTCCATATAAAAAAGAATAATAAGCAATATTGCAATCATCCATCTCGGCTATACAAAACACACCATGACTATCAATGGACTGATCATAATAAAACACGGTCACCTTGTCTTCATGGAATGCTTCGTTCACGAAAATCCTTGCCTGTGGTGATATTTTTCCTATTAGGTTTAGAATATCTTCTTTTGTTTCTGGGTCTAATCCAGCATTCATAAATTCCCTCCAATTCTCCGCTATGTACATGAACACATTAATCCCGCTTACACAATCCAATAGTACTTACGATTATCCCAATGAAGATGGTAATGAAGCTTAGGCTAGGATAATACATCCGAAAATCAGCAATTGCATTGAAAACAAAACCTAGAACAATGAACTGCAAACCGAACAACATAACTTTCTTCCCATCTAAAACTCGGAAAAAAATGAATAAAGCAATTAACCCTATAATTATCGCTACGATGATTAAAATACTAATGACCTTAAACCCTAATTCAGAAAGTTGAAAAATATTATCAACATCAGAAGCACTCATAAGCTTCACTCCTTTTTCAATTTAGAGAATATTACCGCGTCCACAAATCTGTCATTCTTAAAATAATACTCATTCAATAATCCTTCTTTCGTAAATCCTGATTTCTCTAACAATCCCCTAGATTTTACGTTCTCAGGATGTATCAAAGCCTGGATTCGATTGAATCCCAAATCTTTAAACCCAAAATAAATAGCAGATTCTAATACTTCGGTCATGTACCCTTGGCTCCAGTGTTCAGGTGATAATTCATACCCTATTTCAGCTTTATAATGTTTTTTAGACCAATTAAAAAACCCACACGTTCCAATAACTCGATCTTCTGATCTAAGCGTAATTCCCCATCTTATCCCTTGGAGGCTATCGAATCTATCATTCCAAAACTGGATTAAATCTTCTGCTTGCCGTACCTCTGTAAAACGATCCAAATCATAAAACGCCGTTACTTCATCCGTTGAAAAATAATGATATACAGCAGCTGCATCTTCTTGCCGCAATTGTCTAAGGACCAACCTTTGGGTTTTAAGTACCGGGAACATCATCATTTTATTCCTCTCTTAAAGTTCTGTTCATTTCGTCTTCTCCTTGCAAGAAATCTCTTACGTCCTGTAATACAACATCCCAATGAAATGCAGAATTATTCATTGATATTGTATTCATATCTAATTGATCTACAATATTTAACTCATATTCTTTTCGTTTCTTCAACACTTCATAGACTCCATTCAAACCTTGATATTCATTTTCTTTTCCATACCCTTGTTCCGTAAAATACCATATTAAATGTCTCAGCCACTCTGCTGAACGCTCTTTTTTAACTCTTTCAATGGTTGATCTAATATCATCTTGATAGAAGTAAATGAGCTTAGGATTCAAGGGAATTATGATCTGCTCTAGCCTTTTTATAAAGTCTATGATTTTCTCTTCAGAGCAGTTAAATCGCCCAAACATCATCGTAACCGGATTTTGCATAAAACAACATTCTAATACCACCGTTTCACGAGTCTGTTGAACTTCTCTAACGAATTGTTGCCACTTTTCAAACGTTAACTCTTGATATAGATCTAGGGAAAGATTATATACATCTGATTGTCTTAACGCATCGATTAAGTCTTTATAGGTTTCTGTATCAATTTGCTCCTGTAATTTTCCATAGCTAGTTAGCTTATATTCTTGTACATCATCAGTAACCTGATCTAATACATCCGTTAATTCTGGGAACTTGTCCTTCAGCTCTCCATATTCCTTAATCCCAAGACAAGCAACAGACTCATAGTCCGCTGGATGATTTACATCACCTTCGAGATACAATTGAGTGGGTATTCCCCCTCTCTCCAACCAGTCCTTGATATACGTTGCTGTAGATGTTTTACCCGATCCTGGTATTCCTTCAACTAGAATTAATCTGGTATGATTCAAGTTCATTACGCCGCTCCTTATAAGTGTTTAACAAGTTAGTTATGACAACAAACTCCCTATCTACGTATGAAGAAGGGAGTTTGTCTTTCTTAACTGATCCGAAATACTGGACCTTTTGGAGAAAAAGGTAGCTCATTGCCCTTAGGCAGCAAATAAGCATGATCACGCCGAATGATTAGTCGATCACAAGCGGAGTTCCCAATGCCTGAGGCAATAGATGTACTCCTTTTTCTTGAAATATAATCTTATTATAACAAAAACCGCCATTATGGCGGTTCTAAATAAAAAATATGCATTACGGTCATGGCTCGCTAGATTAACCAGAAGGTTATCTACTTCCCAAGTGCTTTGTACAATTATAAAGATTACATTGCCAAATATTATCTCTATTACGCTCAATCACTGTTAATGCCGCATTATCAATATATGTTTTGGTGAAAAACTCAGGTAATAGTCGTTGTAAAGTCAACCCTATTAGCGCTCCGTGACTCACGATTAGAACATGTTGATCAGGGTGCCGAAAGCTTATCTCATCGAGAAAATGGATTCCTCGCCTTGCGACTTCATCATAGGGCTCCATTCCGATGTCCTTAAGGCGCCACTCCTCTCCCCATTGTAAGATCCGCTCTTCTTCTGTTGTCCCTTCGATAAGCCCACAGTTAATCTCCCTAAGTCGCTCATCTGTAGTAACAGAGTTAATCCCCAAAGCTGCGCTTATCACTTCGGATGTTTTGTAAGCCCTCGTTAAATCACTTGAATAAACCATGTCCCAACGTTCTTGTGAAACTCTGTTGGCTATAGCCTCTGCTTGTCTTAGTCCTGCTTGATTCAAAGGAATATCCGAGATTCCTTGAGCCTTACCAAGTTCATTCCAATCGGTTATTCCGTGCCTAATTAGTCCAATGATTGTCATGATATGCTCCTACCAGCCTTCACTTGAGTGATGAATGATGAATGCAGTAAATAAATAAAATGTATTAAAAATGTATTAATTGAATATCAGATCTAAGATTTCTTCCCCTGAATCTTGTGGATAAGATAGCACAGAGAACAAAACAGTCGTTAGAATGGTCAATACCCATACTAAAAGTTTTAGTGTTTTATTTAGTTTTCTAGAATTATATAAACTAATAAAGATTATCATACTGTTGATAAAATATATCCCTACTAAATACACAATGCGCTGAAGGCCTGTATATGGAAAATGATATACTAAAAGTGTAATTGTAAGCATGGAATTGTAAGCATGGAAGGTAGCATTGCTAGAACTAATTTATCTTGAATATTTCTTATCCCTAAATTATGGGAACCCCTGAATACAGGCATCCTAAAATAGTATCTTTTGCAGTCAGAGCACACAAATCTATAAGGAATAAAGAGCGGTATCAAAGCAATTAGCGCTCCGTAATCTACACTCCCCGTGAAAAAATAAAAAGATAAGAATATATAAATCGACAGTAATAATCTAGTTACATATGAACTGGTTTGTTTGACATGAATACTTTGGCAAGCTAAGCAGCCCTTCATTATTGTCCTCCATCTATCCCTTAACCGCATCTATGATTAAGGATACAAAGCCTAATTCCCCATTATTATTTCTATGGTCATAACGATACGATCGATAGATAAAACCTTCTTCTGGATCCCACTCGTTATAATGAAACTGACCAGCTTCATCACAATACTCAAGCAGTTTGACAGCAAAACCTGCCTCATTGAATAAAATGCTAAGTGTTTTGTAATTATGTACAATTTTATGGCTCGCTGCTGGGTGATCTTTGGGTCCAGGCCCACCTACTTGCACTATGTTCTGATACCATTCATTCCTGAAATATCCATCTGGAACAGCACAACGAATATATCCACCAGGTCTTAAATAATCAAAACAGATTTTTGCTGCTTCCACACCTTCTTCAAAAGATAGATGTTCCCAGACATGCTCTGATAAAATAGCACTTATTCTTTTTTCTCCAAATGACTTGTCCCAGTCCATTCGATTCAATAAATTCAGTTCATATTCTTGCGTCTGTATCCAACCAGAATATGATTGTGACGAAGCTCCAACAATAATCTTAATGGGTTGTTTGGGGTCAATACTTGAAATATCAATCATATATACCTCGCTCCGTTTTTACGATTTCATTCGTTTCTGGATCATAATAAAAGTAATATAATATTTTCTCATCATTTTTATAAAGCCAGTAGCCATCCTGACTACTTCCCCCAGTCACTTGACCATAAATATCAAATCCATTCGGGAACGATATTTGTGGCTGAGAGGAATCAACCATTCTTACCTCTTGTTTCATATCATATATTTGATATACTAAAAAACTTATAATCAGAATTAGGCCAGTCATGATCAGATTTGAATTTTTCATAAGTTTCACCTTCATATCTTAGTCTATGAACCTCAATTTTCCGTTATACAAGAACAAATCATCAAGATATTTCCACAAGGGTCCTTGAAGGAAAAGTCAGAAAGATCTGAATATCTCGCAATTTCTGTTACAATCTCTGCTCCAATACTCTTAACAAATTCATAAGCCTCATCTATATCTTCTGTGCTCAGATTAAATAATGGTTGATTTGATGGAATAAATCTATATTCTTCATCAAAACAATGATTATCAAATGTTATTCCCGGTCTATTCTTACCCATAGGAATTGTATGAATTGGGCCATCAAATTGAGTATCCTCTTTAAATTCGATTGCCAAAAGCTTGGAGTACCATCTCACAGCTTCCTTCAGATCAGTTACATGTATAAACACAGTATCAATTCTGTTAATTATCGGACTATTCATTATAATTTCCTCCTTATATCTACCTCTGATATATCCCTAAACTTTAGATGCAGGATCTTTGATGTGATAACTAGTTGTTACAACTAGTTGAAACCGATTTTTGATACTTGCAGAATATCATTCATCTACGTTGCATGTGTAATAGATAAGGCCGTCTTTCAACTCTTCATGCCTTCTAAAATTCATGCTTTGTAAAAGTCTTTGTGACCTAATATTCTCTTGCTCAACTGTTGCTTCAATATAATGAAGCTTCATAACATCAATACCGACGATTCTAATGAGTTCCGCGAGAGCTTCCTTCATGAATCCTTGCCCCCAAAAATCACTCGATAGATCAAACCCGATTTCGGCTTTAGACTCTTCCCCTTGTACCCAACAATGAAAACCACATGTACCAATGAGTTTATTATCCATTTTATGAAATATTCCGTATCTACACCCTGAATCGTGAATATGGAATTGAATGATTTCTTCTGCTTCTTTCATTGTCTTACATGGCTCAATATCCATATACTGTGTTACGTTGGGGTCCGAGAAATGTTTACATACAGATTCAACATCTAATAAAGTCAATTCTCTAAGGTAGAGTCTATGGGTCTCGATATCTGGGAATACAACCATGCCAATCCGTTCCCTTCAAGTTTTCTATTTTAGAATCAAACGATCTTTATAGATTGATATATTCAACTTTAGAACCGATAGTTTTACCAGAACTTGCTCTCCATATTGGAATAAATCAACCCCCTGATAATACGCAGATGAACAATTAAGAACTATGGCCCCTTTCTCTGGCAAACGGAATGTGTATTGATGTTCATTTTGACTCAGATATTTATAGAATACTTTTGTTCTTATATACAACTCATTCTCTAAATTAATTAATGGATATAAGGTTTCATTATCCGGATATACGTCCAACGTTGAAGACTCAACAAAATATTGAGGTGAATATTTTAAGATTGTATTTAACTGGCTTGTTGTAAAAGGTAAACCCAATAACTTATGGTTTATATCTGTTAGATTATCGACCAATTTAGATAGAGATATCAGTAAAAATCCCGAAGTAAAACTAATGATTAATATGAGGAGGTTCCCTGAATAAACGCCCGCTACCGTTCCAAAAATTAAAATCAACAGTCCTATAATACTCTGTAAAATATTCATATAGCCACCCTTTCTCTATTAGCTTCAAAGTTTAGTAGATCATCTTTAAATAACATTTAATTCCTGTTTTTGAATCATAGATGATCAGCGAAACAATCTCACATGTAAAATAATACTATAAAGAACATGGTCGTAATGGTAGAATAAGGGTTAGTTGTGAGCTGTTTGTATGATTCTATCACAGATATCTGAGAGTTTTCGAGACTTTAAACTTTTAGAGAGTAAACATTAGGAGGGTAATATGCTTAAAAGAATCGCTTTATTTTCGATGGCTATCATGCTTTGCGCTGGTTCAAGCAGTACAATGGCATATAGCGCACAGACAAAGGCATTTTCTGACGTTCCGAATGATTGGGCTGCCAGCAGTATTTACAAGCTATCTGCAGTAGGCGTGATTTCGGGTATGGGAAAAGGTACGTTTAAAGGCGATGCAGTGCTGACGAGAGAAGCTTTTGTGAAAATGCTAATGGCTTCACTTCAAATTGAATCCTCTTCAGCAAAGTCGATGAAATTACAAGATATGCAGGATCCAAAACGTTGGTCCTATCCTTATATTGAAAGTGCTTATGATCAAGACCTTATCAATTTTATGATCAAGGATAACCGCTTTAAACCTACGCAAGAGATTACACGCGAAGAAGTCGCTGTACTCACCGGTCGTATGCTACTTCAAGAACTAGATAAGCAGGAGCAGGATTCATGGAATAACTCAGGCTGGAAGGCAGAAGCAAATAAACGAAAGTTTAAAGACGCTACTCAAATTGATGCAAGCTATCAAGCAGATCTTTATTACAGTGCCCAGCTCGGGATGATGGTTGGTGATGAAGCAGGTAGATTCAGACCCAAAGCCTCCCTTACCCGCAAAGAAGCTGCGGTCATTATCGAACGCATGATTAATGAACGAATGAAGGAAACGGAAGTAGCAGGCATTGGTTATTACGCTATTGAATCCTTCAAACAGGCTCAGCAGATGCAGTTCATGAATGAAGTGAAATTCGGTTGGTCGGAACTGTCTTATAAGGCAGATGGAACAGCTTCACTAGACCTGAATAATAGTTTTTATTCTGTACCTAAAGGCTGGGAGTCTGCTATCCAGGTTGCTGATCAGTATCAAGTCCAGAAAGAGCTTAGTGTATTTTCAGATAACAAGGATCAAAAGCTAAGCAAGTTTCTGAAGGATCTACCTGCACAGAAGGCCTTTATTCAATCCGTCCAAGATACAATGAAGAATAATACGTATGGTTTTACTGGGATCTCTATCGATTTTGAAGGCTTGTTAAATGCTTCAGAACGATCTGCTTTTGTAGACTTTTTGAAGGCATTAAGTCAAAGTCTTGATGGACTCACCTTATCGGTAGCAGTCCCGCCAACGGAATGGTACAAAGGTTATGACTTACGTCAAATCGGTCAAATTGCGGATCAAGTGATTGTGATGGCCTACGACTATACTCATTTGGAGAGCAACTTGCCTTCGGCCCCACTTCCATTAGTCAATGAAACCATCCAAATTGTTCTTAAGGATATCCCTAAGGAGAAAATCGTTCTGGGGATCTCGAAGCAAGCGAATCAATGGATTTCGCGCAAGGATGGCACGGTGACTCTTGAGAATCCAGCCATTAAACTGGTCGAGGAGCGAGCAGCTAGGTCGGGTAGCAAAACCGTATTTTCTTATCCTTACTTTTTAGAGAAAATTACATTTGAAGATGACCGTGGAAGTCATGTGATCTGGTACGAGGATGAACAGAGCATTGAGGCCAAGATCTGGTTAGCCAAGTATTATGGACTTCACGGGGTTTCCCTGTGGTATATGGGTAATTATACGACTGCAGATTATGAGGTTTTGAAACGAAATACTAGCAAATAGCATCTATATTTTATTATCCCTTACAAGAAATAACCGTCAAAAGTGCCTATCTGGCCGCTCTTGGCGGTTTTTTTCAATTCAACATATAAGTGATAACTTCTTAATCTATAAAGTCTATTATCTTTTTATATAATAATGCTCTTTCTGTAACTCTTATATCATGTCCGCTTTTCTGAAACTCTTCTATTTCTATATTCATAAAACTATTCTTGTATTTTTCTAGTTCATGATTAGATACCAAAGATCCTTCCAGTAAACCTCGAATCACGAGTACCGGTTCTTCATAGTGAAATTGTAAAGATTCCTGTGTTGATTCTGTTTGAATTCCTCGAACAGCAGCAGGACGTATGTTGTCTATACGATTACATGGTACTAAATAATTATGGATATAATCATCTGCCCAATCTTCAGACATCGCTTTATGCTCTAAAGGATAGTCTATCAAGATTAGTGACGCGACTTTATTCGAATTGCTCCTTGCATAGCCTAACGCATACGATACTCCACGTGAATTCCCTAGTATATGAAACCTAGTTATTCCTGCATCATCGACAACTGATGCAATATCGGTAACATGTTGCCCTAAATCATATCCATTTAATGGGGTCCCGCTTTGACCTCTTCCTCTAAAGGATAAAACTATTCCTCTCCTTGGCAGAATACTAGCCAACAAGTCTACGTATTCCTCGGCAGTTTCAGACAACCCCGGACATATCAATAATGGAATTAATGCATCATTGGATTCGTATTTAGTATCTACATAATGGATGTGATGACCCTGGTTAAAAATGTTTTTAGTTATTATATTCATGAATTCATCTTCCTTTATTCGGGTTCGACAAGTTCATTCCCCTTCTATATTTGAAGTTAATAGATATTCAAAATGTTTCATGCTATTCCTTATAATACGATTCTCATTCGATGTAATTTCTTGTATTAATCCATCCAATGTGTTCTTAGCCAGCAAAAAATCGCCTTCGTCAATTTTCTTTTCATTTAAGGCATCTTCAAGTTCATCTACATCTTTAATGTAAAAATCTCCATTGGGGAGAACTACAATATCTATGTATAAATCATCCCAGTAAGGTACCCCTTCTTCGTTCAGTCCAATGCTCTTCGATATGTCGAAATACCACTGGATAATCTCTTTGTTCTCATTTAGCATAGTAGTTACACAATAATTAGATCCTTTAGGAAAATGCTGCATCCAATAGTATCCATCATTAGCAAGACAGAGATTTTCATCACCAATTCTTATTATTATCGGGGAACTGACTTGATCAATACTGATTAGAGAAATATGCCCGCTAAACTCAGCTTCTTCAATATATTCACATGCATATGTTCTCCTTAATACTCGATACCAATCTAATCGATCTGCGTATTTCCGCTTCATTCTACACCCCCGGGAACACTATCAACTTATCTTTGTTTCATGAATATTCTTGTACATGCTTATTTCCGGTCTTTTATTCTTCCGAAAATTCCACACCCATTTCACAAAATTCCAATCTAATTGTTCTGGGCATCCTTCATTTAAATCCGCTCTAGTCTTGCCATGGTACTTAATTCTTCGTTTAATGACTCTGTACGTTGTAATCCATGGGGACAAATCGAAAAAAACAATAACATCTGACCTCTTCATTCTTAGTTCAAGAGTTCTCCCATAATTTCCATCGATAATCCATTCATCTTCTGAAATGATTTCATTTAAGAACTGATCCCATTCATCGTTGGGTGTTGGTGTCCATCCAGGCTTCCAGTAATATGCGTCTAGATGATAAACCGGCTTCTCCAAAATATCTCCCAGTTCTTTAGCAAATGTAGACTTGCCCGATCCACCCGACCCAATGATCATAATTCTGGACAATTATAAAACCTCCTCGCTGTCTTGCAAATTGTTCGCCAATATACTATGACTCTAATTTTTTCAAGGTTTCTGGATAATAGTCGTCTAAAATGAGCATTTCTTCAGTCAATAAGTCGATGACAAGTTCCGGATGGACAGAATCCTTCTTCACTTCTTCATGAATTTTTTCATATACAGAAGTTACAGTTTTTAACTTCAAAAATTCCTTATTATTCATCGAGTAAATACCTTTATCTAAAAATTTCTTGTTTAAATCATGTAAGAAACTATCCACTTTTAATAAACTATACTGTAAAAGGCTCCACTTATTTTGATGCTCCTTCATATACTGCGGATTCATTGCTCCTAGATAATAATGAATGTTTCGACTTTCTCCTTGAACGATTCTCCACGAATTGAAAAGCTTAGCTTGAACCTCCATTGGCTCCGCTTCCTGCGAATAATTAAGAAACTCCTCTAGGTTCTTAGCAAGATTCTCTCCACTAACAGATATCGCCCAGATACTAGATTGATTTTGATTTTGTCTTGAGTTGAGATTATCATTAGTTTTTATTAACAAATAAACATTAACAATAACAGAAATGACTAATCCTATGACCAGAACCTTTTTCATCTTTAATCTACTCATGAGAATTTATTCATCTCCAATTTGATTTGACTACAATAATTAATGATGCAAATGTAAATAGGGAACAATAGCATCCAGCCAATTGCAATTAATCCTGTGGCAGGATTAGCAGCGTCTTCAACTTCTGTGAAAGGAACGACTGCGGTAAACATATACCCCAAGATAAAGAAATATGGCACCCAAAGTATTGCAGTAAGATAGTTTAGATTTCTTCTTCCGAGCCATTTTTTTGTTAGGAAATAAAATAGAATGGCACCCAAAATTAACTCACCAACGAACGTTATCTCACTAAATCTGCTTACTATTGGGATGTCCCAGCCTGTCAACCTACTGATTTTATACACATGAAACATTAACTCGATTGGAATAAAAATACACAATGCATAGAGTAAGCTAACTATATTAATTTTAATGAAATATTTAATGATGACTCATCAACTCTCTCCCCAATACCTCATATATTAACCATAAAGCACGCTCACTTCATTTGAGGTAATCAGTAAATTCATTCTTTAAGACTCCATAAACATCAAGATCCTCGTACTTATCAAACTTTTTAATATGCTCTACTAAAGTTCCTTCTTTTTTCATACCTACTTTTTGCATAACTCTCGTCGATGCAGGGTTACTAGACATCGCCATGGCCCAGATCCGATTTAAACCAATCTCGTAAAAACCAAATTTCATTATTAAAGAAGCAGCCTCTGTAGCATAACCTTTTCCCCAAAAGTCTTTCCCGACCCAATAGGCTAATTCACCTTTATTATGCTGTTTATCCACTCTTAACGTCATAGTTCCTAATAAAACCTCACTGTTGGTTAATACGATGGCAAGTGGAAAGATCGTCCCAGCTTCAATATTTTGACTGTGATTAGAAATCCATTGTTCCGCATGTTCAACAGTATAGGGGTGAGGGATCCCCAGAGTGGTCTTTGCTACTTCTCTATCTCCAGCTAGTTCTTGAACTCTTTTTGCATCTGTATTATAGAAAGGACGTAATTTTAATCGTTCAGTTTCCAAGTGTATTGGCATATCATCTCACCTCAATAAGTAGATTAATTCCCATTATTCATAGAAAATATGTGATGATATTCTAAACAAGCTCATACTCATATATTAAAAATGCACCTTTGTCACTATCGTTCACATACATGAATCCACACTTTTCAAAACATCTAATACTGGGGATATTACTTTTTTCTATGATCACGCTAATTTTGCTAAAAACACCTTCTTTAAGAATTCTGTTCCTATGCATGGTAAATTCATTAGTGATCAAAGTCCCATACCCTCTACCTTGATAGCTGGGAGAAACAATGATCGGGTTTATGATAATTTCTGTCCCAAGAGAATTAATATACACATCTAATACAGCAATCAATTGTTCTTGATCAAATACCACTTTACAATAATAATCATCATTTAATTCGTAGTAGCACTTCTCTCCGTCAGAACCATTGGCATAATAAAAATCGACTTTATCAATGATGTTTTTATATGAGACATGCCAGTCTTCTATTTCGGTATACTTATAGGTATCATGATGTTTCAACCATTGATTGATTTCGTTCGCATACGATTGATCATAATCCTTCCACACAAAATACATTCTCAGAGTTCTCCTTTGTACATAAACCTACGTTTATTCAACTTTTTTTGAGACTACTTTTCGGACATAAAATCAACAAGTTAT
Source organism: Paenibacillus sp. FW507-14B1B (assembly GCF_058781425.1). Classification (NCBI taxonomy): domain Bacteria; kingdom Bacillati; phylum Bacillota; class Bacilli; order Caryophanales; family Paenibacillaceae; genus Paenibacillus; species Paenibacillus sp. FW507-14B1B. Next base: position 1,280,017 of record NZ_JBYSWS010000001.1, read on the forward strand.
TTGGAATCTTTTAAAAAAGTTCCCATTATACTTGAGAATATTGCACGGGAAATATCCGTATATAACCTATTTATAGCGTTGTCACTTTATACTATCAGGTTGATGTTTTAACAGTTCCATTCTAATTCTAATACAAAACACCCCACCCTTAGATAGCTTTATCTTAGGTTGAGGTGTTTGTCATGTTACAGCTTCCGTAATTATACATCCGATGTTCAAATTAAGTAATCCATACTTATGTACACTATTTTAATAAGGTACCAGCCTTCAATTAGATTTTCCTTATTCATCCTCTATAAATATCCATTTCTCACCAATACCCATTCCATGTCTACCAGGGTTTTGACTATGTATATCATTTATAGTATTGACGCCTCTATACCATGCAATAAAATAATGATTATCTTTTTTGTATTCCACTTTATATATAAGATTTTTGCTACTAACTTCATCATGAAACGGTGTTGAGCCAGCATCTTCTATCTGAATCTTTCGAATATCCACAACCTCACCATTTCTTGATGCTATTACATTTTTTATTTCCTTCCTCAGGGTATTATCATGGATTTTTAAGATTGTAAAAAAGATACATGCGTTTATTGACATCATAATTAATATAATTACTATTGTTTTCCCTGTGTTTTTTCTGAAAATCAATGCTGAAGTTATACCTAGTAAAAATACAAAAATGAAAACAACTAATAAGAAATTTTGCATGTTCTGAATCCCTTCTAACCATTTCCTCCAAACGAAATTCTATATCCATCTACATCTTGAATCGTAAATTCACTGAAAAAATCATTTAAATCAGGGCCTCTAACAATTGGGATATCTTTATCTTTTATCTCTTCTAGTAATTGACGCACATTGGTATAACAGAAAGCATCGAAATATAATCCACCTTCAACCGATGAAAATGGTCTTACATCTTTAGGATCACGTGCTTGATGGAGAATAAACGTTACGTTATCTCTTGTCATATGTACATGTTGAACATCTGGACCACCAATGAATTCTTCTTTGAAACCAAGCCTATTATAAAAATCAATTGATTTCTCAATATCACTTACAAGAAACACCATCGTTGATCCGGAAAATGTAGCTTTACTCATTTTAGAAAACCTCCCTTTATTATTAATCTTCCATCGTTAATCTTTTTTCGTTGCAAACGCAGTATCATTTTCTTCTATTGCGACGAAACAGTGAAATCCCACCGAAGCCACTTATAATCGCGATGTAATATCCAAAATCGTACCACCATCCCGAGTTATATGTTTCATATATCCGAATATCAGGGTTGAATAATCCAATGATTAATGAGATGGGAGCAATCCATCCATGCCAAATCCCCCAGAAGAATCCCGCAAGGTCTTGATTATTATTTGCTCCATCTCCAGGTACACACCCCGTTAAAAGGGACATACTGACGAACAACATCGCCACCACAAAAAAATATCTTATCTTCAAATTTATCACCCCTTACTAAATTATTAGCCTAGGATCTTGCTATGATGGTTCTTTATGTACAGATAGTCTTTATTAATACCATTGATGAATAATACCAATATTGCTACTACTGCAAAAGTTATTGTTAATACCATGAACCATAGTATTGCACCACCCATGACTAATAAGCATAGGAATAAACCAATATATAAATTCACAATAATCAAGGGATAATTTAAACTCTTTAAAAAAGTAATCTTACGAAAATAATAAAATACAAACACAGCATAGCAAATCGCTACTGGGTAACATAACACTGCGTAAGTAAAAGCTTCTTTATTCGCGGGTGTGTCATTTTCATTAAAGAAACCCTTATAATCAGCATAAGGTACAATAACATAAATGAAATAAAGCAATACAAACAAAGAAACTAGTAATACTAAAAGATACTCTTTATGTAATTTTAATAACCTCATACGATTATGATCTTGAATGATGTGATTAACCTCCTCCAAAAATCAGCTATTAATATTAATCCTCTCATCAGCCCCTTATCAAGGAAAGCACTTGATCAACAAGCCTCGTAATCTCAGCTGCAACCACAGTAGGAGAACTTTCAATGGTATTAATCAAAGGCATACTTGAACTAAATGCCGTATATGCATTTTATTCAATATCCACTCATTAAATTCCTTGTGATCATTTATCAGCTCGTCAGACCAATACCTTGCTTTCCTGATTCACTTGCACCTGTAATTAAAAATATGGGTTTTATCTCAGTCAATAGTGTAGTCTCCTACCATCTAATCTTTCTGACCTGAGGTATCTTTCTGTTTAGGATGTGGTGTACCGTCTAAGCCGTATATTTCATCATATGCATCGAAGATCTTACGTGCAACAGGAGCAGCACTATAGGCTCCAAAACCACCTTCAGGAATCACAACAGCTACTGCCAGTTTAGGGTTCTCTCGTGGGGCAAAAGCAATAAAAATACCATTATCAGCATTCATTTTTTTATCGAAAATATATTGCTGTGATGTTCCTGTTTTTCGAGCGAAATCATATGGAAAACCTTCAAATGATTTAATACCTTGAGTATTCATTCCCTTTATAACTTCATTCCAATAAGGTTCTGGAAAGTCTATTTCATTCAATACTTCACGCTTAAACTTTTTTATGACGTTTCCTTCCTGATCTCTAATCTCACTTACTAGCTGTGGTTTAATACGTTTTCCTTTGTTCGCAAGTGTAGTAGCATATTGTGCTAACTGCATTGTTGTATATTTCCCAGACTGTCCAAAAGAGGCATAGGCTAATGCTGCTAGTGGGCTTCCGGCTTGTTTTATATTTTTATACTCATATCTGCCCCGATACTCACCAGGAAGCCCAACTTCGGTAGGGATTCCAAGTCCAAATTCCAACATATATTTATGCCAGACCTCTATTCCTTGGGCTCCATATTTATCAAATAATTTTCTACCAACCATATCGACCATAAAAGCGTTAGAAGAGTTCTGGAGAGCAGCTGAGGGATCGATTGATCCTAAAACTTTGGATTGAGAGTTACGAACTCTTGTTTTATCCCTACCGAATTCAGAATATCCCTTATCAGGGTAATAAGAATCCACATTAAATAAACCTTCATTAAGTCCAATTAGTACACTTAATGGTTTAATAGTAGAACCAAGCAATATAACAGATTCTAAATTATTTACAGACTTTCCAGAACTATAGGGACTTATTGTACCGTTCCCCCAATAGGGCTTTACTTTATCCCACTCATTTGTTCCCTCAGTCCAGACGTTAGCATCGTAGTCTGGAATACTCGCCATAGCAATAATGTTGCCCGTATCTACTTCCATAGCTACAGCATATCCCGTCTGGGCTTCTGGATGTGTACGTCCTGAAAATTGTGTTGTTTTTAGCCAATTCAATTGATCATAAATTGCTTGTTCAGTTCGGAGCTGAATTTCTTTATGAATAGTGGTGTAGACATTATTACCCTTCACAGGAGGAATAAGTGTTGGGACACCATCAACCATATTCTGTGGATTAATAGGTATGCTCATATAACCATTTTTACCTCGAAGATCCTCCTGAAACATTTTTTCCAATCCATCATTACCTACATACTCGTCTTCGGTATATATTAAGCTAGGATCTTCTTGTTTTTTGTTTTGTTCATCGATTATTTTATATTTTTCTGAATCTTTGACGCCTTTGAAAAACCTAAGATATCCAATTGTCTGAACAGCTACGCTATCTTTATCGTAATATCGTTTATTCTCTTCAATAACTTCAATGCCTGGAAAGGTATTTTTATTCTCTAAAAAGTAGCCTACTTCTTGATCAGTAAGATCACCCTTTATCCTTCGGGGTTCGTATCCTCCTTGTTTTTTGAATTGAATATCCAATTGTGCTACTATTTCTTCAACTGACAGCCTCTCTCCATCTTTGTCTCCATATTTCTCAAATACTCGATAAATATCCTCTGCAATAGATTCAATTTCAGGAAGATTCTCCTTACCAATTTCTGTCCTGTTATCGTAATTCTTTAATAAAGTTACATAGAGTGCATTTGACGGCTTAGAAAAAGCTATAGGAACTCCGGAAGCATCAATAATATTTCCTCTAACCGGTTGAAGAGGGACATTTTTTGTTCGACCAGAATTCTCTTGCTCGGTAAGCTCAGGGCCCTCAACAAATTGAAGGATGGCAAGCCGAATAATAATGATGCAAAATATAATAAATGTAGAAAAAAAGAATATATTCATTCTTAAATTAAGCTCACTCGTAACATCTTTCTCTTTTTGTTTTCGTTGTAATAGTTTAAAACGCATCACATTTAATTACTCTCCTTTGATGATTTTTAGTTATATCTATTATATATTACCTATCTGATCGAGAATACAATAATACCCTTTTTTACTGGAGTATACCAATTTTTATTAGATAGAAAAATCCCTTACCAACAATAGCAAGGGCTTAGGATATATTATAGTTGTGACAAGGATCTATTTAATGAATCTTTGATAAGCTTTTAACCTGATGAAGCTTTTGGAGTCCCTCATAGTTTAGTATAAATTAATCTTTTTCTACCGTTTGCTGTTTCAAAGATGACTGCTTTTTCATTCAACCAGTTAGCATCGTCAATTCCTAATGCTTGTCTAGCATTTAAAGGGCCATTAAAAATGATAAATCCCATGTCATCATAAATGTGTTTTTTCATTAAGATAGAATAAGATTTTTGATAGAATTCATACCAATAATGACTTTCTCCTAATGTTGCTTGGCGGTATTTTATAATTAGGGTTTCCGTACCTTTAGGAGAGACCACCTGGGTATAATGCCAATCCATAATTAAAAAACCAAAATGATTTGCTACTAACAAAAAAAGTAAAAGAATAATCGGTACCCATACTATTTTTTTTCTAGTTATAAAAAATATTAAAAGTACGAATATTAAATTAATTAAAATAGGAGTTTTCCATCCAGAGGTATCAAATATAAAACGATAGTCATTAAAACTTAGTAACATTAATGTTGTGTCCGATATGAACACAAACAGAAGCAAAAATAATAAGAGTTTTAAGCGTAAACTTATAGTATTAAAATCATTTTTATTTCTATTTTTCATATTATAAAAAATCCCCTCAATAGCATCACACCACTCTCTAATCTTGGCACACATTCAAATCGACATTCTTTACGCTGCCCTTTTACGGTATATATATAATGTAATTACATTTAGTGTGATTGTACCGATGAGCAGAATTGCTGGAACAGATGCGATAACACTTACTGTATCCATAAGAGCAGTCCAATCTTCAGCCTTAACACGGTCATAGAAACTAAGTGTCTGGAAAAACAACGAAATGGCACAAGCACTTATGCTTACCATAGAAAGAGTAGGCCAATTCCTAGAACGTTCATCATATCTAAATATATTATATATTGGGACAATCCATGCGATAATTCCAAACACAAGACTAGCAAGATTAGGCCAAGCAGACATATCAAATCAATCTCCCTTCTATTTTAAATCCCCTGGATATTAACAATGAGTTTTTCAAGTATTCTTAATGGTTTCATCGAATCCTCGTAGAGCTCGCTAGTTATTGCAATAACCATTCTTAATTTAGGCACAACGCATATATACTGACCACCAAATCCCAACGCAAAAATCAATTCAGTTCTACTCATTTCGTCGTTTTTGGTATTTAATTCTCTTACCCACCAATGATATGCATAATGGCCGATAGATTCATAAGTTAAATAATAAGGTTGTGTGGATTTCTTCAACCAGTCTGCAGACACAACACATTTATCGTTCCAAACACCTTCATGCAAAATCAAGTTCCCTATCTTTAACATATCAATAGTGCTCATAGTTAAGCCATCAGCACCTCGATTAATACCTTTACTGTCTTCGTACCAATTCGTATTCGTAATTTCTAAAGGTCTGAAGAGATGAAGGTTTGCAAATTCACTAGCTTTCATTCCTGTAGCCTTCTGTAAAATTGCTGTTAATACATGTGAACAACCAGAATTATAATTCATTTTATCCCCTGGATTATCTTGCAGCTCTCGCTCAAACACATATTTCACTAGGTCAGAACTAAACACCATTGGAGCAAAGTAATTCCATTCACCAAATTCAGGCCAGTCAAACCCCGCCGACATTGTAAGCAAATCTTCAATCGTGATAGATCTCTTCCTAGGATCAACGAGATTATGAATGAGTTCAGGAAAATAACAACTAACTGGCTCTGAAATACTTTTTATATATCCTTTATCAATTGCAATTCCAATAAGTATGGATAGAATACTTTTAGTGCACGAATTGATTTTTTGTGGATTAGCTTTAACTTTTTTATTCTTATAGTACTCAAAAATCAAATGCTCTTCCCTTATCATAAGACAACTCTTGATCTTTGCTTTTTTCAACTGCTGTTCAAAATCATTAAGCATATTTGAATTCATTCTCTCATCCTCGTTTTTTATTTGTTTATTCGTTGTTACATGATGTTAGCACCTTTATTAATTCAAAATCGAAGTCATTTCTGATCTTTTACATTTTCAAAACAATGTCTTCTAATTCTCTATGATCCTCTATAAATTTCTTCACACGATGTAGAGTATCTTTATGTAAGGGAATGGGCGCTATACGACTGAGCCAAATCCATCTCAGACATGCGAGTATCTCAAACAAATAAACGTCTTTGTCATCCGTAGGAATACGTTCGATGTAGGTTTTAACAAACTCTGCATAACATTTCTCGCCATTATAAATCTTGATTAAGAAACTAGCCCAAGCAAAATCATACCTACTATCTCCCTGTTGAGCATTGGTCCAATCAATGATAGTAAACCGCCCTTGATCGATTAGAATATTGCCAAGGTTGTAGTCTCCATGAATGAGACAATTCGTTCTAACATTAATATCTTCAAGAATTTTCTGTAATAACTCCAAGATGTCAGAGTGCACTTCATTTCGAGGGAAGAAGTAGCCCATAATGTCATCATATCGGGGGAGGTATTCCTCCAAATAAGATAGTCTTAGACTGTGGATCTTTACAAGCTGATGAGCGATTACTTTCATATGACTACTATGTACGCTATTAAAAGGGAGTGGCTCACCATCGTAACTTGTGAGTAAGATATATTCCCCATTTAAATTCCGTCCCCACCCATATGGCTTGGAGACAGACATTCCTGCCTCAAGTAATTGCAATAGCACATGATACTGCCTCTCCACATCCGTAGGAAGGCGTTTATTCCATAGTTTCAATGCATAACTCCGGTTCATCATGGTGGAACTTACTTTGTATACAGTTGCCTCCATCCCTGACCCTAATTCTAAGATCTCTAGATCATCCATAGCCAATAACGCATCCATTTCCTTCGACTTCGTCGTCCATGCAACCTTCAAGAATAGATTCCTCATTATCAACTTTCATCCTTTGTTAGAGATTTGGTTCTCCACCCTTAATCGATATCTCGAATACACCATTCAGCGCCTTTAGTTTTATCTTTTTGAAAAACATAGGTTGGATTCTCTTCCTCCGCATTGTCATATCTTAACTCAGTGACGCTTACTACTGCCTGATATACATTTTTGTGCTCACGAATTGTGATTTCACTTCTCAATGTTGTACTTTTAATTTTAAATGATGGAATGCCGCTAATCGGACTTTCCTTATGAAACAGCTTCATATAACTTGTCTCATCTACTTCCCACAAGTATTTCATTCGTAGGTTTATGAGTTTGATCAATTCCAATTGATCCCCTGCATATTGCCCTTCATCTAAGTACATCGGAGTTCCTGTTGAAGCCGTTTCTATTGGTTTACTACTTTTTGAGCGTGAGTAACTGGTTGGATTACAATCAGGCAGTAACATCAAGAATACTATGATTATAATGATGCTTTTCATAACTCCCTCTCTTTTCTGAACAATTCATTATTGGCTTTGTCGTTCTATAAATAGTAACGTTTTAGAATGGAATAAGGTTATGGAACCGTAGAAGAAAGTGCATAAAAAAAGCCCCATTAAGGGGATTCGTAATATCAATACCTTGAATGGTTTATTCCTGAATTACTGCATTTGGACATCGTTTTTTTAACTCAGTGATAAACTCCTTCCGATTCTGTGGTGAAATCTTCACACTACCAAGTAGTGCCGACTTGTAAAATAATTCAAGTCCATTCCTAGATGATAAAATTCGATAACCAGTAAAAATATCGTTCGTTGGAGAAGCTTTTGTTATGGTTTGATAAGGGATTTTACTCCTGAATGGTCCACCTTTCACTAATAGATAATCTTCATAGAAAACGTACTTAATAGAAAAAGCTATCCATAATATAAAACCTGCTGAAATCATAAAGGTAGCGGACATAATTATTACGATCGATGTTGATGCTTCTTTATCAATGAACGGAGGTATTAGCGTTACAGCACCTGTAATTAAAACCGTTATGGAAATAAATATAATGAAAAAAGTATCTATTTTCGAACGGAAAATCATTGATAAATCACAACTTTCTAATGGTCTTAAAAGCAAGAAAATTCACGAACTAATCTACTCTTTTGATACATCATATCAACCTTTTAATTGTTATTTAGTATTGCCTTATAATGCTCATAATCGTAATAAATAACGAATACTGAGCCCTTAGTTCCTTCTGATAATACTGCTCGAATATATGTATCATCTATAGCCCAATTATAACCCTGGAACTCTGAATCTTTTGTATACTTACCTGTTCCGTATTCAGTTTTTAGCTTTTCATACACAAGATTTAAGTTTTTCAGTCGATTCTCATTTTGCTCATTATTGAAATCATATTCTACAACTCTATTTATTAAACCATTATGATTCGCATCAAAAGAATATCGAAGTACAGCCTCTTCAACTAAGTTTGTATTATACTTATATTCTAATTCCTTATCTGATTCATTTAAAAGCTCTAAGGATTCGATCTTCTTTACTTCTTCTTTTGATGTCCCCCATTCAATTCCCTTGTATTGGGAGTCTTCAGAACACCCCATTAATATTAATAGTAGAAACATGCATATCATAGACTTACGCAATTTTAATCACTCTCTTCTTCGAGTTCACTTGTCAAAATCGTCTTTGATAATTGAATACAATTTTACATCCTGAAATGCACCCTTTGCCCATATATGCCTTCTCAGTACCCCCTCGAATCGCATCCCAGTCTTCTCCATTACTCGCGCGGATCCGATATTATCCAGATGACATCTTGCTTCAATCCGAACTAACCCTAATTCATTGAATCCAAACTCTAAAATCCTTCCAATAACCTCGGTCATGTATCCTTGATTCCAATGTTCATTTGACAATACATAACCAAGTTCTGCTCTTTTATTTCGATTATCCCAACTTACAAAACTACAACTACCAATTAGTTTATTTAATTGTTTGTGCTCAATTCCCCAAGGTCCTACTTTCTGTGTGTCATAACGGTTTAATACAAATTCTATAAATGCTCTTGTATCATCAAGTGACTGGTGAGTGTCCCAAACGGTATATCTTGATACCAATGGAAATCTACAATAGCTGTACATATCATCCTGATCCGAATAACTTATCTTTCTTAATTTTGTTCGTTCAGTTTCAAGAACAGGGAACTCCTGAAAATGTTCTTCAATTTGTGTCATTGCAGCCACTCCCCTAAAAATATTCACAGTCACCTCCAATATTACCATATCCACAAACCTCGGTAATATCACCCTACCAACACAAAAACAGCAGCAAACTCCCATCTCAAAGTTCACTGCTGTTTTCTTTTCTTTTACTTATAGCTTCACCGGCATTCCCGTCTCCGCTGACTGCTGAGCGGCGTATGTAATCTCCATCGTCTTGAAAGCATCTTCATAGCTAGATAAGATTCCGGAAGTATCACCAGTACGTACAGCCAGAATAAAAGCTTCATTTTCCCGTTGATAAGCATTCGCTATATTCGGATACTCTACCGATCCACTATTCTCTTTCACTATGAGCTTATCCATTAGAACATCAACGCTACCCTGATCGGTATATATGGCTAGTCCCACCTTTTCAGATGTCGGAAGCATGCATGTATTCGAGATTGTCGCTACAGCTCCACTCTTTAGTTTCAAGGTCACGGTTCCTACATCCGGGACGGTAACCCCATCATGTACTTCATGCATCACTCGCTGAGAGAATGCCGCGTACACTTCATCCACCTCGCCAAGCAAGAAGCGGAGCATGTCCACCATGTGGGTAGTCTGTTCGATGAACTGCCCCCCAGATCCATCTTGCTTTCTCCACCATGAAACGAGTGGCATATTCCCCATCCAGTAGCCAAGCGCCATACCCGTCTTCCGATCACGCAGCACTTCCACTGCTTTTAATGCCGCATCCGTATAACGGAGATGATATCCAACAGAGGTGATTAATCCAGAAGATGTAACTCCTTTGAGAATCTCTTGAGGAGCTTCAAGGTTAATACCAAGCGGCTTCTCGACGAGGAATGGTATCCCTCTCTCAACAAGTTTACGCTCAATCTCTCCGTGTGCAAAAGGTGGAACACAAACATACACAGCATCCGGCTTCGCCTCATCCAGCATGTGCTCAATATCCCCATAACCCTTGGCAGATGCGTAACCTTGCGCTGCCTTTTCAGCCTTATCCAGGCTAGTCCCAACGAACGCTTTAACAGACACTCCGTCCATTGTAGTTAGAATATCTGCATGTACCTTGCTAAATCCACCCGTACCAATCAATCCAATGCTCAGTGTCATTTCGCTTCCCAACCCTTCGATTATAATATGTTATCGCATTCCTTTTTCTTGCCGGTACGTCCTTGGACTAACGCCTATCTGTTTACGGAAGAGCGCTGCAAAATGATTATAATTATTGAATCCTACATCTAATGAAGCTTCCGTGGCTGACCTTCCCATATGCTCCATGAATAAGGCCGCTTGCTTGATTCGCATTCGGTTCACATACTCGATAATGCCCTCGCCAACCTCTTGTTTAAAGAGATGAGATAATCGGGAAGAAGACAGACCGACTGCTTTTGCCAGATCTCCAATCTTAATCTCCTCTTGCATGGACTGCGACAATCTCTGAAGTACAGACACAATTCTTGGATCGCGTCTCGTCTGTAGCTGCTGCGCAATAAGCAGTACGATCTCACGAACGGAATTCTCACATAGGGCATACCAGTAATCTGAACGGTCTCTTGTCAGGTATAAAATATGATCCAATGCGGACATGACCCTCTGCTGAGAATATTCATCAGATATGGGAACGACCAATACTTCCTCTTGAGGTAAATAGCTCATTTCAAGGAGTTTATGAAAATGCACCCACACGAAATCCCAATGCTTGCCCTGTACGGTCCCATACTCATGAGGCACGCCTTCACGCAGAAGACAGAGCTGTCCTGCTCGGGTCTCTTTCCTTCCCTCCGGGGTGCAAAAATATCCTTCTCCCCCCAAGGTATACACCATTAACCAGTCACCTCTAGCCTTTGGCCTACGGAGTACATACGTATCATTCATTACAAAATGTCCACATAAAATGTTCCCATACGGTGTGCCTGTATCATCGTCTAATTGGAATTGAGGAGTCACCCTTCATCCCCCACTTCTATTTATGCTATAGCAGTATCCATGTAGTTTACAGCCAATATGCTACTTCTTCTCTCCTATGTATTGATTTAAGCTAAAGTCAATGAACAATATCATTTCATATAAACAAGGAGATGGATAAATAATGAATAAAGTACTAAAACAGCTAACTCCAGAACAATTATCACATTTTCAAATTGAGGGGTATGTCATCGTCAAAGGTTTATTTAGTGAAGAAGATCTTCGAATCATTGATGAAACATTTGACGCCATAAGCAATCAGCATATTCCCGGTCATTTCGAACCTGATATGAATGCAGGAGCTGAAGATCCTCTGAAACGTTATCCTCGTGTCATGCATCCACATCGTTTTAACGAAACAGCCAAGTCGTATATGCTCCATAGACCTGTACTGGATGCACTCGAAGATCTATATGGAGAAGAGGCACTGGCTGCACAGAGTATGTTCTATTACAAGCCCCCAGGCTCACGCGGACAGGCGCTACACCAGGACAATTTTTACTTGCAAGTAGAGCCCGGTAACTGCATTGCTGCCTGGACAGCTATCGATCCTGCAACACTCGAGAATGGGGGACTACTTGTTGTTCCGAAGACCAGTGATTATGAAATTGTGTGTCCTGAACTTGCTGATTCGAATGAATCCTTTACGACTCACTATGTAAAACCTCCTAAGGAGGAGAAAGCGATTCCCGCCATCATGGATCGAGGTGATGTACTGTTCTTCAACGGAAACCTGATTCACGGCTCCTACCGTAATAAGACGAAAGATCAATTTAGACGTGCTTTTATTTGCCATTATGCCAATGCATCGGCGACGCATATCGGTACACACTACCGTCCACTATTCCGTGCAGACGGGACCCCTGTTGACCTTGAGGCGAATCCGGACGGCGGCCCTTGCGGTATCGAGTTCGACAATGTTTATCCACATTAATTCATCATCATTATTGATGATATAAACGCTGGCTGTTTCTCCATTCGGTGGGGGGACAGCCTTCTAGTTTTTTGAACCATAATGAGAATGAATGCAGCTGTGAGAAACCGATATGATTCGCGATGCTCTGCATGTCTTTATCGGATGAGCTGAGGAGCCATTTCGCTTCCGCCAATCGGCATACTTGCTGATACTGTTTGGGAGTCATCTCATACACTTTGAAGAATTTTTTGCGAAAACCATCCTCCGAAAGTCCAGTCATATCTGCTAACGCCGACATTTGAATGGGGCTGCTTAAATGCTCTCTTATAAAATCACCTACACGCGCTATTGAAAGCGCTTGCTGATCAGCGTATGAGTGCTCATTCAAAAATAACAATAGGATCTCAATCCAAGCTGTATAATTTCGTTCGCGTTCTTTCAAGGTCGATGCAAACGCTCGTAACCACTCACGGAACAGTAGTTCATAATGCTCCTGATCCAGTGGAGACAAGGTAATGATGCGCGGAAGATCGTCTGTAATCATCCGATTGAACAGCTCCCTTGTTGAGACAGGCAAATCTTGAATCAACAGTACTCCAAAACGTATCGGTGTGACGGCATGAAAAGAATGCGGAACATTCGGCGGGATTAAGACAACTTGTCCAGCATGCACCGTACATTCATCATTTTCGCTACGGAATATGCCGCTACCCTCAAGTATGACGGTAATCTCCAGATACGGGTGTCGCCACTGCTGTTCATCTTCCCAATCGTGATCATGCGTTCCAATGAAACTTTTGATTTCAAGCACAGCTGGGTCTTTCCTCCTTAACAAAATCCCCTCCAATAAACTGCAGCTTCAGCTCATAAGTATGAACTTGAGGCTCACAGTCTATCGTAAGGGGATCATACCACGGACTTAACGTCGAGGGTGCCTTTTTTACATAATTTTTATATACAAATATGCTGTTTCTATACTATTCTAAAACGTACTCGCTTTGTTCGTATCAGGACACCATCTTGAAGTGCGATAATACCGGATTAGAATATCCACTGATTCATCTGTACGCAGATGTGTCAACGCTTCGAATGCATAGGCTCTTACGTAACGATCCTTACTATGCAGGGCCATCTCCAAGGAACGAAGGATGAATGGAGCGTCATCTTCCCTACACGTGCGGAGCAGAGACAATGCAGCTGTATAACCGATTTTGTTCAAAATATGCCCTTGATTGCTTAAATCATTTAAAGCATCCATATCATACGCCTCGATACGAAGCGATGCTTCAAGCGCTTTGGACAATGCCACACATACCTCTCCTCCAGCATTTCCGATCATGCCCAAAGCTTCAACCGCATTGCGTCGAACCCATGTACTCTCGTCTCCTAAAGATGTGATCAACGCAGGCACAGCTTCGCTTGCCCTCGGTCCGATCATGCCTAGTACGAATGCTGCCAGCGCTCTACGTTTCTCTCTCGGATGCTCCTGTAATAACTTCACAATCCCTGGAATTGCTTCAATATCAGCAGCCTGTAAACCATATGTAGCCCTTACCGCGACCTGCGTTGTTCCTTCGTTGATATGATTCATCAATACTTCAATACCTGCTGGTCCCATGTGTCCAAGGGCATACGCTGCGTTCAGCGCTACCATCTCCACATCATTCAGTAGAATTCCCAGATCATTCGCAAGCGTAGCTCCCGCCTTACCCAACAGTCCAAGCTCATCCGCTGCTTTCGCTCGAACGGCCTCCTCATTAGACTTCAGGTCACTCGCCAGTAGCTCAAGCTGATCCTTACTTACGGAAGCGACATCTTCACTTGATTCACTAGCTCCCCGCAGCCAGTCCCAACTATCCTTCCATAAATTCAGATGTAAACGTGGCATCCCGCTTGGAACAATCATCTCGCTGCTCTGATGATTCCAGCTTGGATATTCGGGAGCCCGTAGACGCACGAACTGAAACTTTAGCATATAACGATCTAAATTCGTTATGTTATATGAAGCTTTATGCCATAAATCGAAATGGATAAGTACCATCGTTCCCGCTTTACCTGTTGGGAGTAACGTTTCCCCCCGGTCACCAATAAATTTCTCATAGTATTGTGTACCCGGCATAACCGCCGTTGGCCCTAAGTCCTCAGTTATATCTTGTGTGTAATATAAAATCATAGCCCACCATGGGCGGTGACTACGCATGGAAGACCAGTACCCATCCTTATGCCATTCCCCGCCACCAGGCGCTTGGTTACCCGGTTGGTTGTAATGACAGTGTCGATGTGGGTGCATATAGTAGTCCGGACCAAGAATGCTTGTCAAAGCCCCCTTTACAACAGGTGTCTCAAAGAACTGCTGAATTTCAGGGACCCGGGGCAAAATGTTATTTCCCGGATTGCCCTCTTCATGCAGCACATGATATATCTTATCCATTACACTCCTATGGAGCTGTTCCGGCAAATCGTTCTGAAGCACAACATAACCTTTTGCTATAAAATCCATCATTTGTTCATCCGTCAACAGATTTCTGCTAGCCATCTTGTTCATTCACTCCTCTGTACTCGTTTAAATACAGGTTCATTCTAGCAATTTCTGCACAAGGTGTATTTACATAAACGTCAGTGTTTTATACAATCGTCATGCAATATGATAAATATCACAGAAGGTTGTGTTATGAAATCGTGGTCTTTTCATCTTTTCATCCCCATGTCAATTATGCTACCCGGTATCCTTTCTCCAAAGGTCAAACTAGTATGAATCGACACTGTTATTCCTCATCGCTCTATTTGATTTCAGAAGGTAGCGGCATCCTTCGAACTTGTGGTCGTACGTATAACCCCACTCAAGGTTCCTTGGTATATATTCCTGCAGGACAGCCACATGATTGGATTGCAGATCATCACAATCCGATGGTACATATTTGTTGTTATTTCGATTGGGTCTACCAAGATCGGAAGCAGCACTTCGATAGTCCTCATGTCATTTGTTATGACTCTGAGCAGGTGATCCCAGGCCTCATAGATTCAGCATTTCCTTATGCTATCCCCGAACATATAAAGGTGGAAAAGCTACGGGTATGGATTGATTTTTTCGAGAAATTTTATACCGAGAACCATTTCATGACAGAACATACCTATATGCGCAATCTCAAGCGTCAAAGTCATTTTCTCCAATTTATTGAATTCTTTCTTCAATTCGTCTTGCAAAATGACCATATGCTGGATCACCGAATTCGCAGGGTGTTAGAACAACTTGATCAGGATCTGATCCATGGCAATATCCATCCACTTGAGATGTACTATAACGAATTACGTATTAGTCGCGGTTACTTCTTCGAATTGTTCAAAAAAGCTACCGGCTTACCACCCACACAGTACATCAACCAGTTCCGGATCAATCGAGCGAAAGATGATCTGTGCAATTCAGATATTTCAGTCACGGAAATTGCGGAGAAGCATGGATTCTCCTCCGTACATTATTTCTCGAAGCTATTCAAGCAGATGAATGGCAGATCACCACGAGAGTTCCGGCATGTGAGAGATGAAGAAGCTGATCATTGAAACTTCACCGTACTATGACAACAACAAAAACAACAACAAAAAGGTCGAAAACAGGAACTCATTTAGAGCCTGCCTCCGACCTTTAGAAGGTTATATTACCGATTCATAAACTCGGAGATCATAATCTTCTGCCCAGATTTGGCACTCTCCAATGCCGCTAACACCATGGCCATGCTGTAGATATTATCGCTGCAGTCTGTTTCGGGCTTGGTCCCCGCTTCAAGCGCCTGAAACATATCCTCAAGACATCCATGATGACCCGTCTTATCCATAGCAGGTAGAATACCTTCTATGCGCTCATATTTCCTAGTGAAATTCCCTGCTTGTTCCCCACTTGCAACAATCTCTGCATAAATCGCATCGTTCCCGTCCCAGATGGCCGTCCCCTTCTCTCCCGTTACACGCCATGCGGCTTCCCAGGATGTCTGAGCCCCTTCCGCGCACCACGAACCGCGGTAATTAAATACTGAGCCGTCCGACATTTCATAAATACATACCGCCATCGCATTTCCAGCGTACCAAGATCCCGGAGGGTTAAACTCCTGACAGTATACAGAGACTGGATTCGCACCACTGATCAACCTTGCTTGGTCAAAGGTGTGTATCGCCATATCTAAGAGCAGCGGACTTTCCATCAGATCGCGGAATCCACCAAAGTGAGCACCAAGGAAAAAATCCGCACCTATAAAACCAATCTTTCCAATCGATCCTTCAATCAGATTTTTATAGGCACGAATCCTTGGATCATAACGGCGATTCTGCATAACGGCATGGATCCTATCGGTCTTCTCAGAAAGCTCAACAATATTCAGGCACTGTGTCATCGACTCTGCGAGTGGTTTCTCACTAAATACATGACATCCGCCCAATAATGACGTTGTGCTGATCCCGTAATGGCTAGCAGGAATCGTAACATCAAATACGATATTCGCCCTGCTCACCCGAATAGCTTCTTCCAGATCCGTGAATATAGGACATCTTAAACCATGACGAGCGGCAAGTGCTTCTGCAAAAGATGATTCAATATCAACAAGTGCTACAATTTCCGTATTTACTCTTTCTTTTGCATATTCCACCCACGTATTAGACATATTTCCGCAGCCAACAACGATAACTTTACATTTTGTACTCATGATATGTACTCCTTAGACGGATTAGGATAGTTAATAAATCGCTTTCATATCCATGGTACGCTATTCATTGCAAAGGTATCAACTCTAGTAATCACAGTAATCTGCTTCAACTAAGTATACAAGCTAGGCTCTGGCTCCAGGATCTGTTCCGAATTCGCCTTCGACATGTTCCGCTGCGCATGAACCAGCTTATAATAGATACCTTGCTTCGCAATCAATTCCTCATGAGTCCCAATCTCAGCGATAACTCCTTTATCCAGTACAAACAGTCGATCTGCATTCTTCAATGTAGCCAGGCGATGTGCAATTGCAATTGTCGTCCGGTTCCTTGTGACACGCTGCAGCGCTTCTTGGATCTCCGATTCTGTCTCAATGTCTAGTGAAGCTGTCGCCTCATCCAGAATTAGAATTCGCGGATTGTTCAGTACCGCTCTGGCAATCGCGAGCCGCTGCCTCTCACCGCCTGAAATATTGTTCCCATTCTCTTCAAGCTTGGTATCATATCCATCCGGGAATTGGCTAATAAAATGATGAGCATTCGCGATCTTCGCAGCCTGTATCACTTCCTCCATCGTTGCCTCCGGCTTGGAATACCTAATATTGTTCATAATGGTTCCACTGAATAAAAATGTCTCCTGCAGCACAACTCCGATCTGCGACCTTAGTTCCTCCTGCTTGATGTCTCTGATATCCACGCCATCGATGCTTATGACGCCTTCATTAACGTCATAGAAACGGGAGATTAGATTGATAAACGTCGATTTTCCCGAACCTGAATGCCCCACGAGACCAATCATTTCGCCTTTCTTAATATCCACATTAATGGATTTCAGCACAGGTTCATACGACTTGTAGCCAAAGGTAACATCCTTGAACCGGATGGTCCCATCTATCTTATAATTTTGAGATTTTTCCGTATCGAAGATCTCCGGCTGTTCATCAATGACCGAGAAGACGCGCTCTACCGCAATCAAGGCGTTTGCGATCCATCTCGGCATATTCATTAACCACCCAAGGGGGCCATAGATCATTGCGGCATAACCCGTAAATTGAACCAACTCTCCGAGAGATAATTCCCCACCCAGAATCATATTACAACCCACAAGCAAGACAAAGTATTGTCCAATCTGGATCAAATAATGAGAGATTGGGGAGAGATAACTGTACACTTTTTCACTCCGGATGGTCGCCTCGGCATACTCACGGTGATATGCCCGAAATCGCTTGATCTCTCGCTCCTCTTTCCCAAATGCCTTAACCACTCGAATCCCGCTTAGCACATCGTGTAGAAATGAGTTGGCTTTATCATGGACCCTCCACTGCTTACGAAAGAGCTTCCGAAGCACCGCTCGCCACACAAAATATTGAATATATACGACGAGTGGCGCTGGCAAAATAATAATAAGTGCAAGTGTCCAGTCCGTGTAGAATAACAAAAAACTTACGGAGGCCAGCATAATCACCTGATATATGGCCATTGTAAACACTTCTTGAATCAAGTTCCGAATGCGATCTGTATCGGAATTAATTCGGTTCATGATATCTCCAGCACGCTGTGAGGTTAAAAAGCCCAGTGAAAGACTCTGAACTTTCTCAAATACAAGCATACGCAAATCCGCTGCAATCCTTGAACTGACACGGGCCATGATCCTTCCCCTAAGTACTCCTAACAGCTCTCCTGCCACTAAGCCAAAAGCAATCCCAGCAATCGCGATTAGAAATATCTGCGTATTGGGGCTTTCTCCCTCTGGCGGTTTCAAAGCCGAATTTACAAGTATTTTCTGAAAATAGGGGCCCGTAAGGGTTACTACAGACATCAATAATAGAACGAATAGTGCCGTAGCAAGAATTCTCCAGTGTGACTTCGATACGTTCCAAAGTTTTTTGAAAGCGGCTCCCTTGTTCATACACTTCGGACACAACCTCGTACCTTTCACAAGATAACCACCACACTGAGAACATACATTTTCACTCTCGTTGTTGTAGATCCGAATCTTACTATTTGAAGCCATATAATTCAGAATTTGAGCAATGTAGGATAGCCTTGCTGCATGCTGCATCGAGCAGCGGATAATAATCCTTTGCGTATGCATATGTGTTGCCTCAATGATCACATTTCCGATTAAAGGAACCACCTTATAATCATGTGCCTCATGAATGCTGCAGACTTCAGTCACAGCTCCATGCACAACGTGAGCCCACTTGGTCTCTCCGATGACAAAATAACCATCCGTCCTTCGCCCTTCAAACGATAAATCAGCGGGCACACAGTACGTAATACTCTCTCCTAAAGCTTGCTGAACAGCTAGGAGATTTTGCTCAGAGAGCGTAAATTGAAGGTTCATTGCATCCTCCCCCCTAAATATACATTTCCACCAATCGATATTCCTTCTCGCTTAGCTGTTTGATATCCACAATGACGAATCGGTTCCCGTACACGTCAATAATGAGAAGCTTGCGCTCCGTTACCATCTTCACATTGCCTCCGCCATTTCGAACCGTAAACTCACAGCTCCCAGCGCTCGTTTCTGCATCCCAGTAGGAGTAACCGAATTCCTCTTTGATTCCATTCACTTTCGTGATCTCTGGGGCAAAATATCTAATCTTTATTTGCTCCTCCAGCAAGGCAACAACATCCTTTGGAAAGTCATCATCCATGGATTTAATCATGCCAATCTCTTTGTTCTCTCCTGTTCGAATCGATATATAAACTCGATTGTTGGTATGAGGGAAGGAGCAATGTAGATACACGCCATGATATTCTTCATCATTCACTTTCACCGTAAGCATTCGACCTTCTGTTTTGGTGAAAACGGTGTTATCCGACGTCAGGTAGTTCATGCTTGCTGCGACAGACAAATCCGATTGATTCAATTTCGTAGTTTGCATTAACAGATTAACCCACCTTTCTCATGCTCAGTGCTTCATCATGCTTCTTAACTAAGCCATGGTAAATGCCTTCCTGTGTCATTAGTTGATCGTGCGTTCCCTCTTCAACCACTTTGCCCGCATCCATCACAAGCAAATAGTCAGCATTTCTTAAAGTGGACAAGCGGTGCGCAATCGCAATCGTTGTTCTGCCTTGAATTAATGTTTCAAGCGCTTCTTGGATCTGCAGCTCGGTCTCTGTATCCAGCGACGCTGTTGCTTCATCCAGGATGAGTATTCGAGGATTGTGAAGAACTGCCCGTGCAATAGAGATCCTCTGCTTCTCGCCACCCGATAGGCTATGCCCACCGGTGCCTACGATCGTGTCGTAGCCATCTGGCAGCTTTTCAATGAAATCATGCGCATTCGCAATCCTGGCAGCATGAATGATATCATCCATCGAGCATTCAGGGTCTGCGTAAGCAATATTTTCAGCAATGGTTCCCATGAATACATATACCTCTTGAGATACAATCCCGATGTTCTTGCGCATCGTATCCAGTTTAAGATCCTTTATGTTCACCCCGTCGATAGAGATTACGCCATCTGTAACATCGTAGAGACGGGAGATGAGATTCACGAGTGTCGACTTCCCCGCACCCGAATGTCCAACGACACCAATCATCTGACCTGGCTTAGCATGCATGGATACTTCCTTTAGAATTGGCTTATTTGGCTCATAACCGAAGGTGACGCCAGACAAGCGGATATCTCCTTTCATCTGATCCACATGGACCGCCGTTTCCTTTTCAGCGACATCAGAAACCGAATCCTGAATTTCAAAAATACGCTGTGCCGCACTCATACAACTGGACCACCAATTGACGATGTTATTCATAAACTGTAGCGGACCATACAGCATATAGATATAACTTACAAATGTCATAATCTCACCGAATGATATACTTCCCTGCATGACTCTCCAACCACCAAATGCCCAGATCAATACACCCCCAAATTGGGTGATAATCGTTAATATCGGGAAGATCGTACTGCTCATCAAGTTAAAGGATTGTTCAGATTCAGAATAGGCTGTATTCGCTCTATGAAAACGATGAATCTCTTGATTCTCTTTTCCAAAAGCCTTTACAACACGCGTACCCTGAATCGTGTCACTAATCATGGCGTTAAGTGTACTTATCCGTCTATGTCTGCGCCAGGATAATCGCCACAGTTTAGGGAATACCCACCTTATCATCAGCAAAACGAATGGAATCGGGATGAGGCAGATCAAGGTAAGTTTCCAGTCCATAACGAGCATTATGATTGTAATTCCAACGATGTTCATCGCATTGACAATGAAATAAGAAATACCATCTACGAAAAAAAACTGTAATTCCTGCGCGTCATTACTAACCCTTGTCATGAGCTGACCGGTTTGTTTTTTCTGAAAGAAGCTAAGGGACAACCTTTGCATCGCAGCGAACACACTTGCCTTCAGATCAAATACGACATTCGCAGAGAGTCTTGCATTCAGCATGCTGAATAGGACACCGAATAATAAAGAGATCGTACGAAATGCAAAGATAAGCAGGATTACCAGACCGATTTGACCAGCGAAATCTCCGGTATTCCCAAGGGCCTGATCGAATAACACTGTACCTTGCAGATAGGGAATGGCAAGACCCGTAGCCGAATTGAGTAACATAAAAAACACAATAAAAAACATCAAGAGCTTATACTGTCCAGCGAATGATAGAAGCCTCGAGAAGATGGCATGTTTCTTCATGCATTTGGGACAAATTTGTCTGCCTTCCTCCGGATACCTCTTTCCGCACTTGGGACAAGTATTGTTCTCTTGACGCTCCTCCACATCTTCATCGTTAATCTCTTCCTGCTTCTTGATCTTATTAAAGACAGAGACAAGCCTCGCTGCACTCGACATCTGTTCATTCGTAAATGCTCCGATAACCCGCTCCTCATTCTCTTTCAGAACGATCAGACCTGAGGCAACAAGATTAACGGTGAATACGGTTTCAATTTCATCGATATCAATCGACTCTACACACGACAGATCCTCTGGATTCGATATGATAAATAGCTTTTCCTTACTTAGAATCACATACGTATTTGCATAACCTTCCCCGTCCATACTTCGATCACATAACATCCAATACACAACGTCATAAGGTTCTTGAGGCTGTAATGCAGCTATGACTTCAAGCGGTAACTTCTTGATCATGGGCTCCCCTTTCTTCATTCGATTTTCACCCGAATTAATCGTATATTCTGCATCATTATCATATGCATCCCCCCTGTATCAGGATCAAACTAGCTCATGAGCATCCCCGGTAACAACTATTGCCACAAAAATATATTATCAATTACGATGTGAAGATAGTGTGTTTTATTGCCAAAAAAAACGCCAAGTCTATTTCATCCTGACGTTGTCAATATCTCTTATGACCTTTAATTTCTAATATAACAAAAACTTCTGGCGAAGGTCTTCTCTATGTAGTACATTCGAGTCTTCACGAATATAGTGACACACGTAAGAACGTCGCCATCTGTTCTGACTCCGATTCTTGTTTGACGAATGAATCAGTAACTCACTAAAGAATAAAATATCTCCTTTCTCCATAATGATGGGAATTTGATTACTTGTGTCAATTCCTTCTGTTTCTTCGGTCCAGTGCTCGTGTTCCTCCAAGTTTTTCACAGCTCCATGAGGCAAAAGACCAAGCTTATGCGTCCCAGGTATCACCCACAGGCAACCGTTCTCTTCATCCACTAATTCCTCCATTGCAGTCCATGCTGCAATCATTGTCATCGGATCATTTTTAATATAATAATAATCTTGATGCGAGGCTTGGCCTGGTGAGCCAGGCTCTTTGTAGAAATACATACTTTGAACACATACAGCCTCGTTTCCCATCAGTTGTGCGAGCGCTCCTCTAACAAGAGAATGTTTCATAATTTGACGGGAGAAGCTGTCGTGCTTATGAGGATTAAATAGCCTCAGGGCGTATTTTTTTGTTTCATCGCAAGCTGCCCAATCAGGCATAGGTTGTTGATTTCGTATATCAAAGATATGTCTGTTAAAAGCATCTATGATATCGCTGCTCATCCCTTTCTTCCATAAGAAATAACCATTCTCTCTAAAAAAATGGATTTGCTCATCAGTCAATGGAGACGTCGGTGGTGTATATGTAATGTTCATAATAACTTCTCCTTTACATCTATTTCTTTTGGATCCACCCTAGAATACCTTTCTATCCAAAGTTGAACAATGTCTGTAATTCACACGAATGTATCTGATATTGATATCCGTTAAATATCCTGTAAAATAATGACCACTGCTCTTTCCTTTTGAAAGGATTAAATCTGCGTGGGCAGGATCTGTTGTATATCCTAACAATAAAGAAGACTACTTCATACAGCAGTCCTCCTTATCTATCTAGATCCACACATACTCTAAATATCAGCTATTTTTCACTTATGATCTCATACTTCGGCTTTACATGGTTGAAATCAGGATTCTCTCCGCTGATCATTAATCCCATTCCCCAATCGAAATGGGTATCTACCGTTGGAATGTCCGATGCGTCCCGATACTGGAATAAAACATTTCTACGTATTCTCTCACTTCGGTTCACGTCCGAACCATGAATGGTTAAGTAATTGAAGAACAACACGTCTCCAGCCTTAGCCGGACATGGAGTTCCTGAGGATATCGGATATTCCTTATGATTGAGATAGTGAGCGCCTACATGAGGCAAAACACCTTGTTTGTGAGAGCCAGGAATGACACATAAGCAGCCGTTCTCCATGTCTGCATCATCAAGATGAACACTAGCCGCAAGCATCGTATGATCGCGATGAGGAAAGTAAGGATAATCTTGATGCATAGGGAATGCTGCACCGTTTGCCGGCGGCTTCACTAGCATTTTGGAATGATGCAACTGCACGTTAGGTCCAATGATTCCATTCAATACTCTTGTCATCTGCGGATGTATAGCGGCACGCATGAAAGCGGCATCATGATATTGCACATCGTGAAACCCCTTTAGCACTAACTTCTTGAGCTGCTCGGGGTCCAAATAATCTCCTTGCCATGCATGATTCTGATCAGCTTTGGCTTGCGCGGCTCTTTGAATAATCTTATCAATCGCCCCACGCATCTCCTCTACTTCTTCTTGATTAAAAACCCCTCGAACTAACAAATACCCGTTCTCTTTATAAAATTGCACGTCTTGTTCGTCGATCATTCAGCATACACCCTCTCAATAATTAGATGGAGTTCAAGTTTAATTATAGATAGGCTGAAGCGGCATCGTATTTGCACAGACGAGACATTCATTTGTAAAATGATGACATGTTTAAGGCTGAACACCTGACCTCCAAGGCACACCCTATTTTCTGTTCACTGGCTGAATACAATCTGGATGCGATCTATTTCAAGACCCGCATAAGGGGCCCTTAAATGAAAAACTTTTATTTATACTTGATTGGATTTTAATCGGATTCGATAAGTGACTCCAACGGGAACCTTGAAGAGATATTTCTTATCCTTCAGTTCAATGAAAATGTCTTCATCATGAGAATCCAGAATCCGGATGGGAGTTTCACTATAAATTATGCATATATTCCCGTGAGTAGATTGTATTTTTGCCTCTAACAAACGGCCCTGTGACCATTCCATATCAAGGATAAACCCGCCTCTTGCACGTAAACCAGTAACACGACCCTTGGACCATTCTAAAGGAAGTGCAGGAAGAAGATGGATTTCACCGGCATGGGATTGCAAGAGCATTTCTTGAATGGCAGCAGCCCCTCCAAAGTTTGCATCAATCTGAAACGGTGGATGATCACCAAAAAGGTTCGGATGTACCGCTTTGGACAATAGGTTCTGCAAGCTGCTATATACTTTATCGCCATCACCAAGCCTTGACCAAAAATTCGCAATCCAAGCTTGGCTCCACCCTGTATGACCACCACCATGTTCTAATCTTCGCTCAAGCGTGCGTCTCGCAGCAGCCCCTAATTCAGGCATCCGGTGAGGTATGATCTGCTCTCCCGGATGCAGTGCAAATAAGTGCGAAATATGCCTGTGACCTGGTTCGGCCTCTTCATAATCAATGGACCATTCCATAATCTGACCGTGCCTGCCTACTTGTGGCTTAGGAAGCCGACTTCGGACTTCTGCCCATTGTTCCTGCAAAGGTCGATCGAGCTCAAGAAGTTCTGCCGCTTCTATACAAGCACTAAATAAGGCATATATGATTTGGGAATCCATGGACGGACCATAACATAAGGAACCTTTCTCGCCGCCCTCAGTTATATAGCTATTTTCTGGTGATAGTGAAGGTGATGTAACCAAATGCCCATATGAATCTTCAATCAAATAATCGAGGAAAAATAAAGCTGCTTCCTTAAGCACCGGATAAGCCCTTTCCCGCAAAAAGCTTTCAGATCCGTTATATCTGTAGTGCTCCCAGAAGTGAAGCGCAATCCACGCACCACCTGTGGGCCAAATGTTAGAAGTCGTGAATGCCCCGAATATAACACTATCCGCCCATAGATTTGTCATGGTATGTGCTACAAATCCTTTAGCACCATATAAATTTTTGGCTGTCTGGCGACCGTTTACAAGGAGTCTATCTACGAAGTCGAATAACGGCTCATGACATTCCGCCAAATTCCCCGCTTCTGCAACCCAATAATTCATCTGTAGATTAATATTCAGGTGGAAATCAGATTCCCATGGCGGGGTAAAACTTTCATTCCATATCCCTTGCAGATTGGCTGGGAGACTCCCGGGCCGAGAACTAGCTATCAGCAAATATCTTCCGTATTGATAGAACAGGACTTCAAGACCAAGATCAACACGACCTAGTCGGTAATTCGTAAGACGCTCAGATGTAGGACACTGTACAAGCTGTTCCTCATCATCACCCTTTAACTCTAGCTTGACTCTATCAAATAATTGCCGATGATCTGACACATGTCTTCGCTTAAGCTCAGCAAACGGTATGGATGCAGCTTCCTCAGCTTGCCTTAACGCCTGTTGATAAGGGTCCTTGCATCTGAACGATGTCTGCGCCGCCATAATTAACGTAATCGAGTTGGCATGACGAATATCCAAGTAATTTCCTACTACAAGGATTTCCCCTCCGTCCACTACGGCTTGTAAAACACCAGCATAACGCACTCCTTCTTCCCCAGCTTGTCCTTGCATTGTGAGAATATCGTGGCCTTCTCGATTAATCTCTCCCTCAAAGGGTCTTCTGCTCATTCTCGCTGTTATAGATAGAGCTGCTGGCTTAGATGCCGTTAAATGGATGACGATAACATGGTCGACCGCACTTGAAAAAATCTCTCTATGATACTGCGTCGTCTCTACTTGGTAATCAATAGATGCGACTCCGGTCTGAATATTAAGCTCACGCCGATAGTTAAGTGCATTGTCAGTATCTTCTACCTGGATGAATAGATCGCCTAGAGGTTGATAAGGGCCAAAATAATGAGGAGCATTCGTCATATGTAATAAAGCCATTTTTTCAGCTTCCTTAGGTCTACCATCCTTCAGTAATCTTCGGATCTCCTCCAACTTCTCAGAAGAAGTGTGATTGTCATTTCCTTTCGGTCCTCCGTACCATAAGGAATCTTCGTTCAGTTGAATCCGTTCGTTCCTAATTCCCCCGAAGATCATCCCACCCAAACGGCCATTCCCTATTGGAAAGGCCTCTGTCCAAACATGTGCAGGTCGTCTTTCTATTAATTTGCAATTATTGTTCCCCATCCATTTTCAACCTCCCATGCTGAGAATATTATTTTCACAACCGATTATCTCCTTAATAGAGATTAGTAAAACAGTTCAAGAAAACGTTTTCAATAAATATTACTTCAAGTATCTCCCTACATTAACCTTATACGCCCTCGCTCTGTGAAACCCCCTTCCGAATTTAACTGCTCCAAGCTAAAAATAACCCCCATTATCCGTTTTTACATAAACTTATATGTATCATACTTGTAAATCATGAAGAAGTTCCACAAATAAAACAGCCCTCACTTTATAAAGTGAGGGCTGTTTCTTATAACGATATTGATTAATTGCGAATCAGATAATCGAAAGCACCTAGAGCTGCTGTAGCACCAGATCCCATAGAAATGATGATCTGTTTATAAGCACTATTCGTACAGTCACCAGCAGCGAACACACCAGGTATTGTTGTAGCGCCATGGCTATCTACCACGATTTCACCCATACGCGTGCGTTCAAGTGTATCAGCTAACCAATCGGTGTTTGGTACAAGACCAATCTGTACAAAGACACCTTGCAATTCTATATGTTTTGTTTCTCCTGTCTCACGCTCGATATAGGAGATACCGTTGACCTTATCCGTTCCGGTAATTTCTTTGGTTTGCGCATTCTTAATTACCGTAACGTTAGGCAGGCTGTAGAGACGATCTTGAAGTACAGCATCGGCTTTGAGCTCTTCAGCAAACTCAAGAACCGTTACATGATTCACAATACCCGCAAGATCAATCGCTGCTTCTACGCCGGAATTACCGCCGCCAATAACTGCAACATCTTTGCCTGCAAACAAAGGACCGTCACAGTGTGGGCAATAAGCTACCCCTTTGTTCTTGAATTCAGCTTCACCCGGAACGCCGACATTTCTCCAGCGAGCACCGGTGGATATGATCACGGTTTTACTCTTCAGAACCGCGCCATTCTCAAGCTCAATCTCGATGAGATCCTTCTTCTCCAGACGTTTAGCACGCTGCAGCTTCATCACATCGATGTTATATTCTTTCACCTGTTCTTCAATAGCCGCTACGAGCTTAGGACCCTCAGTGTATTTCACACTAATAAAGTTCTCAATGCCCATTGTATCATTAACCTGACCGCCAAAACGTTCAGCAACAATACCTGTGCGGATCCCTTTACGCGCTGCATAAATCGCTGCACTTGCACCTGATGGACCACCACCAACAACAAGTACATCATAAGGATCTTTATTGTCAAACTCAGAAGCGTCCGGAGCAGAACCCAGTTTAGCAAGAATTTCTTCAATCGTCATACGACCACTTTCGAAAAACTCACCATTGAGGTATACGCTAGGCACAGACATAATCTGTTTGCTCTCTACCTCTTCTTTGAATGCTGCACCGTCAATCATGGTATGCGAAATACCTGGATTGAGGACGCTCATCAGGTTCAATGCTTGTACAACATCAGGACAGTTATGGCAGCTCAGGCTGATATACGTTTCAAACGTGTATTCGCCACGAATGCTCTTGATTTGATCAATAACACTCTGCTCCACTTTTGGAGCTCGTCCACTAACTTGTAGTAGCGCGAGCACCAATGAAGTAAATTCATGTCCGAGTGGCGTACCAGCAAAGATGACACCCGTGTCTTCTCCAACACGATTGACACTAAAGCTTGGTGTTCTAGATAACTGTGTCTTCTCCAACGTGATCTGTGAAGACATGCTGGAAATTTCCTCAACCAGAGCAAGCATTTCGGCGGATGCATCATCATCGCCTGCGCTGACTTTGAGTACAATATCGCCTTCCAACATTTGAAGATATTGTGCTAGTTGGTTTTTAATATCTTGATCTAGTGCCATTTATATTACCACCTTAAATTTTGCCTACAAGATCTAAACTTGGTTTCAATGTTGCTGCACCTTCAGACCATTTTGCTGGGCAAACTTCACCTGGATGATTACGTACATATTGTGCTGCTTTGATCTTGTTAACGAGAGCACTTGCATCACGGCCAATACCACCAGCGTTGATCTCAACAGTCTGGATGATACCGTCTGGATCGATGATGAAAGTACCACGATCTGCAAGACCGTCTTCTTCGATCAATACATCAAAGTTGCGGGAAATCGTATGCGAAGGGTCACCGATCATGATGTATTTTACTTTACCGATTGCTTCAGAGCTTGCATGCCATGCTTTATGAGTAAAATGAGTGTCTGTAGAAACGGAGTATACTTCTACACCCAACTCTTTCAATGTTTCGTATTGGTTTTGCAGATCTTCAAGCTCAGTAGGGCATACGAACGTGAAGTCAGCTGGGTAGAAGCAAACTACGCTCCATTTACCTTTGAAGTTTTCTTCTGTAATATCTAGAAATTTACCGTCTTGAAATGCAGATGCTTTAAATGGTAGTACTTCTGTTCCGATTAGTGACATGATTATATCTCCTTTTAATTGTAATTTAGTTTATATAGTAAGTTCAGGACGATTTGGCATGTCCTTGAACGTACTTTGTAATTATTATAATCAACCAAAAAACGAAAAATGTCAAGCTTTTTTATAATAATTCTAATCTAGTAACAATTTTAAACAAATGAGCTTATCATTTCATTATGCTTCTAACCAAATCAAAATATTCCTCACCTAAAAGTGGATTTTCTTCTAGACGAAAGACGCTCCTTTCCTCAGAATATTTGTTTATAAATCGCATTGTAACTCCTTTTTTTATTTTATCAAAATCAACCATATTGTGCATCTTTCAACATTGTAAAATTAGTTACAGAAAATATCCTTTAAAATCCAAGAGGAAAAATAATGTTTTCATCCTATTTTTATACTCCCAATCCTAATTCAATATGCTATACTCGGGGCAAGCAATAACATCAAGCGATAGGCTCATGTAATCACTGCATCATCAATCCACGATTCTGGAGGAGAACCGATGAACAAAATTACAATTGCCGTGATTGGCTGCGGCACGATTGCGAACAGTGCCCATATCCCTGCTTACATGGCTAATACAGATGCTGAAATTAAATATTTCTGCGATCTTGTAAAGGAACGGGCCGATGCCGCTGTAACTAAATACGAGTGCGGTCAAGCCATTGAGGATTATCATCAGATTCTAAATGACCCTGAGGTTGATGCCGTATCGATCTGTACACCGAATGATGGTCATGCATCCATCGCTATTGACTGCTTGCGAGCAGGCAAGCATGTATTATGCGAAAAACCAGCAGCACGGACCTATGCTGAAGCACTGGAAATGCAAAAGGTTCAGCACGAAACAGGTAAGACGCTCAATATTGGGGTTGTCAACCGGTATAATGAAAGCGTTAACAGAATTAGGAAGATGATCCAAAATGGTGATCTTGGTGAAATCTATCATGTATATGCGAGCTTCCGCTCCCATCGCTCCATTCCAGGATTGGGCGGTGCCTTCACAACTAAATCCATCGCGGGTGGCGGCGCTTTGATCGATTGGGGCGTTCACTACCTCGATATCGTAATGTACTGTACTGGCGATCCAAAGCCGAAGACTGTTTCTGGACAAACCTACTGCAAACTAGGCAAGGATATGGAGAATTATACCTTCCTCAACATGTGGGCAGGTCCACCGAAATACGACGGCACTTATGATGTTGATGATTTCGTCACAGCTCTTGTGCGCACTGAAGGTCCAACTATTTCTCTAAACGGTGCATGGGCACAAAATATTGGTACCGATGAGAGTTACATCGACTTCTTAGGTGACAAAGGTGGGATCCGATTGAAGTATGGCGCAGACTTCACCTTTTACAGTACAAATGACGGTGCACTAACTGAAACAACACCAAAATTCAATCACGGAAGCATGTTCCAGAATGAAATCGATGGTTTCATTCGATGCATTCAAACCGGAGAAAAGCAACCTTCGCATATCGATACAGTCATCCTCTCCTCCCAGATTATTCAAGCGATTTACGATTCATCTGACCAGCACGGAGAAGTATCTCTGGAGCCTGTTGCCCAAACAGCTAATCATCAATAATTTTATATTTCAATCCGACTAAGAGCTGCTCACTAGGCCGTAAGGACCTAGGGCAGCTTCTTTATATGGAATCACATCATTTTTCATCCGATTCAAAGCCTCCATCCTACTTCCTATAAAAAGTAATCCTGCAAAATCGTCCTATGTACATGTTTCATCTCCGTGCACAGTGGGTAATTGTTATAAGCATATTATTACGGTTAATCGGACCTACTCAAGTGATGGTTCGTTACCTGCTTACGCATTTTGCATATATCCATTTGGGCTGAGAGAAGCAGTAGCATCATTAAAGAGCTGCTTGACCTATCACAGGTATTTCAGGAATTCATGTGTGAGAACGCATACTTTTTTGTATGCATGGCATACAGGCTTGAAATGTTTCGGATGGATGCATCAGGGGATTACACAGTTTAGCAAGCTACTATGCATATAAAGGTGGAATTTTCGGTATATAAGTCAATACCGTAACGAAAATTATGACTTGAATTTGTTAGCACCCTTCAGGGTTCCTCTTTAACGCTTTTCCATCCCTTAACCATGCAATTAATCCTATCCATTTTGATATTTTTTAAAGCTAACTTGCTTGGCTTCATTTCAGCTATTACATATATAAGGCTGATGCCTTCTCTTAATTCTGGAATCACACATGTGTTGTAACCCTCTACTCTCTGCCGGATCATATGCCGAATGCTCCTGATAATATGGACTTCTTCCAAAGGGGCGATTGAATGATAGTACTAGAGCATGTGAACAAAGTTTATGATAATGGCTTTCACGCACTGAAAGACATTAACCTCGAATTCAAAAAAGGTGAAATCACCGTCCTAATCGGTCCAAGTGGATGTGGTAAATCTACAACCATGAAGCTGATCAATGCACTTAACACGCCATCTTCAGGCAAAGTGCTCATTGACGGCAAGGATATCTCCGAGATGAATCCGGTAGAACTGCGGCGCAATATCGGTTATGTCATTCAAAGCGTTGGTTTATTTCCGCATATGAATATTTCCAAGAATGCGGGTGTCGTTCCGCGTCTGAAGAAATGGGATAAAGACAAAACAGACCAAAAGGTAAATGAATTGCTTGATATGGTCGGACTGGACCACAAAACCTACGGCTCCCGCTATCCCTCAGAGCTTAGTGGTGGACAACAGCAGCGCGTAGGTGTAGTGCGGGCACTTGCCGCTGAACCTGATATCATTCTCATGGATGAACCGTTCTCCGCACTGGATCCCATCAGCCGTGAGCAGCTTCAGGATGAACTAATTCGGCTTCAGCAGGATCTCCATAAGACCATTATTTTTGTAACGCATGATATGGATGAAGCGATCAAAATTGCAGATACCATCGTTCTTATGAAAGATGGTGAAGTGATGCAGACCGGTAGACCGGATACGATACTAAGACATCCTGCGAACGATTATGTACGTAACTTTATCGGTTCGAACCGTCTGCAAAATGAAAATGAAAGCAGCTACGAAATTCCGCTTGTAGATGAAGTGATGATTACGAATCCGGTCACAGCATTCCCAAGCAGAGGATTAGCTGAAGCTATCAAATTGATGGAGATGAAGCGGGTAGACTCGCTGCTTATTGTAGACCGTAATCGCCAGCTTCACGGCGCAGTTTCAATCTACCGAGTTCTCGATCAATACGGAGAAGAAGGGAAAACTGTAGCTGATGTGATGCATCCAGTCCGTTACTCCGTAGCTTCCGGAAGCTCGCTGACCCAAGCCATTGAGATTATGGACAATCATCAGCTTAGCAATCTCCCGATTATTGATAGTAACAACCGGTTCCTCGGATTAATTACAAGAGGTAGTGTAGTTAAACATTTGGCCGAAGTATATCCAGCTATGGCCCCTCCGCTGCCGAACGGAGAGGATGAGTAATATGAACGCATTCTGGAGCTTTATTACGGATCGTTATCCGGATATTTTGAAGGCATTACAGGAGCATCTGGTCCTCTCGTTCTCTTCCGTATTACTTGGGACAATTGTTGCAGTACCGATCGGAATACTGCTTGTATACAACCGGATAAACTGGATTAATAGTATTGTATTTTTCATTACGAACCTATTTCAGACTGTTCCCAGCTTGGCACTTCTAGCTATTCTCATTCCCTTACTCGGTATTGGGATGAAGCCCGCCATTCTGGCGCTCTTCCTATACTCCTTAATGCCAATTCTGCGGAATACTTACGACGGCTTTCATTCCGTGGATAAAGGTGTGCTGACTTCAGCCAAAGGAATGGGATACAGTACTGCTCAGACCATTCTGAAGATTCAGCTTCCTCTATCTCTCCCTTATATCATGTCAGGTATCCGTATCACTACTGTCTACATCATCAGTTGGGCGACACTCGCTTCCCTGATTGGTGCTGGCGGTTTGGGACAGCTTATTGTATCCGGACTTGGGGTTAACAAGCCTGAGATGATATTCATCGGTGGTATTGGCGCCATTCTCCTGGCACTTGTAGCCGATGGTCTGCTTGGTCTCCTAGAGAGCTGGCTCAGTAAACACTACCATCAGAATCAGGCCCGGGACGCTGCGGTATGAGTAACATGAATTTGAAACCGCGAACCAGACCGAATAAGGGAGACGTGATGAAACTGAATAAACTCAAATGGATACCGATGCTAGTCTGTATGATCGCTCTTGCCTCATTCACCTCAGCATGCGGAGTAAAGAGTGAGATTACGATTGGGACTCAAACCTATACCGAATCCAAAATTATTGCTGAAATGTATAAAGCCTTGATCGAAGACCAAACCAACCTGAAGGTGGATATTATTCCTGACTTAGCGTCAAGTTCCCTTATCATCGATGCGATGAAAAGAAACGACGTCCAGATGGCGACATTCTATACCGGTGAAATTTTTAACAACCATTTTCCAATCAGCGGCTCGAAAGACCGTGACACCGTCTTGAAGGAAGCGCAAGAAGGATTTCGGGAACACTTCGGTTTCACTTGGATGGACCCTCTGGGCTTTGAGAATACCTACGCGTTCACCGTCAGAAAGGATATTGCGGAATCGAATGGGTATACCAAAATTTCCGATGTTAAACAAGACATGGATAAGATGAAGCTCGGGGTAGATACCACCTGGCTGGAACGAAGCAGTGATGGGTACCCTGCCTTCTCCAAAGCATATGACATCAAATTCGGCCAGGTATTCCCTATGGAGATCAGTCTGGTATATAGTGCGGTAGCTAATAAGCAAGTCGATATTGTTTTGGCCTATTCTACAGATTCCCGGCTAAAAGCCTACGAGTTACAGACACTTCAAGATGACAAACAATTCTTCCCTCCATATGATGCAAGTCCGGTACTTCGTTCGGACCTTTTGAAAGAGCATCCTGAAATTCAGGATACAATAGCGCCTTTAATCGGTCATCTGGATGCAGATACGATGATATCGCTCAACTATCAGGTGGACATTGAGAAGAAAAGTGAGCGAGAGGTTGCCATTTCGTACTTGAAAGAGCAGGGCCTCTTGAAAAGCTAAAGGAGGGTTACTATGGAAAGTGAACAATTAACATTTGCAGACTTCTTGTCCTATATATCACGAAATAAAGATATGCTCTGGGAGTATTTTCTTCAGCATCTCACCATGGTTGGTATCGGTCTCGGACTAGCCGTCATCATCGGTGTGCCCCTCGGCATTCTCTGCTCCAAAAACAAATGGGCAGCCAAGATCATTCTATTTATAACGAATATTCTTCAGGTCGTACCGAGCCTTGCTATGCTCGTCGTCCTCATGCTGTGGCTGGGACTTGGAACGAAGACCGTTATGGTCGGACTCTTCCTATATTCACTTAATCCGATTGCTCGTAATACCTACGTCGGTTTAAAGCAAGTCGATCCAAGCTACCTCGAATCGGGTAAAGGAATCGGTATGAGCCCCTTCCAATTGCTCGTTAAAGTGCGCTTCCCCCTTTCGCTGACGTATATCATGTCAGGGCTTCGTATTGCGGCCGTTATTGCCATCGGTGTCGTAACGATCGCCCCTCTCGTTGGAGGAGGCGGATTAGGGCGTGAAATATACGCAGGACTGAACAGTAATAACTCGCTTCGGATTTTTGCAGGTGCTATCCCTGCTGCGGTGTTAGCTATCTTCGCGGATGTTGTGCTAGGCATACTGCAGCGCAAAATGGATTTGGCTAAGCGGAAGTCGCCCAGCGCGGCCCCAGCTCCTGCCAAAACACAAAATATAGGCTGATGCTTCTAATTTGTTATATCAAACCCGAAAAGGGCGTCTCCTAAGATCTTAGGATCTTGCGGAGCGCCCTTTTATGTAGTAATAAAGATCATTAAACATGAAGAATAAGTCCGTCATACGCAACCCCAATGCCATAAGGTTCGAAGATTCTCATCCAATCGTCATGCAGGAGGCCGGAGTTATGGGTGAAATGCGTGACATAAATCCGCCCCTCCTCCGTAAGAATTTGCTCTTGGTTGAATACGTTCTGGACCTCCAGAATCGTTTCTACAGACATATGACCACGCTGCTTCTTATCTCCTGTATTTCCATGTGTACAGTCCAGTATTGCCAAATCTATCTTTCTACCCTTCAGCCAAGCCCAGGTTACATCAGGGAACCAACCTGTATCATTACTATATAAAAGAGTTTTCCCATCTTTCTCAACACAGTAGATCAAGCAAGTTTCCATCGGATCGTGATCTGCAAGCAGCGGCGTAACAAGAGCAGATCCAATTGCTGCCGGTTGAAAAGGCATCAAGCGCTGGAAGCTAAATCTGGAGCCTTCAAACTTCCCAAGGGCTTTGTGAGCATGATACATGGCTAGATCATTACCGTAAATCCGTAACGGATGCTTGATCCCATGCGCGAAGCCTTCAATCCGGCTGATCAGATCATTCGGGTAAAAATGATCGTAATGGGTGTGAGTCACGAGTAGATGCTCGATTCGCCCCATATCAATCTGATCTCGTAGAGCCTGCATTTGTGAATCAGCTGAGTAATCGAACTTCCAGGAATCATCGACGATGACTGAAGCTCTTGTGCGAATGTTTTTCCCACCGAGTTTACGAGCTGTAAGACAAGCATCGCAGCGGCAAAATACATTAGGAAATCCTTCAGACGCAGCGGTCCCAAGAAAATGAATCTTCATTATGAAGCTTTCACACTCCTTATCGCTTTGGAATTGCTACTCAGGTTACTTTATTATAGATTCGCCATATTCGAATTTGATCCATTTCATCTTATACTCCGTTAATAATTCGTATTCGTGTAAGTGTGCACCTGATGTTATGTTCCCTTCTCTTCTTATTACACCCGGAACTGTAGTTTCTCCGTTCTGTAACTCATTTTCCAATCCATAAGATTGATTTAAAACGGACAAGAGCAGTGATACTTTTTCTTTTCCTTTGCCCTCTTTATATAAGACAATCTCCTTATTCCCACTGGCCAAGGATTTCTTCCACTGTACGTACTTACCGCCAGAACCTTCACTAAGTCCAAATCCATCAAACTCGACAATGACTGTATCTTCTACGGTCTTTACTTGACCATCGATTTCATATTCCAGGTGAAAGGGGAATTCCCCATATGTATACGCAGGTTTAGGAGGATTTTCCGTTAATGAAAGACCGATATATAACAATATCCAGGGCGCAGTAAAAAAAACAAAAACCCCAATAATAACTACTTTTAGACCTGTTAATGGAGATTTCACCTACGCTCCGAGCCCCCTAAGAATACATTCCCTTCATTACTGATACTATTCTATAAAAGATTGTTATATCCCTTGTCAATTTCATACAGAAAATCAAGATCATTTGTACCTTTGTTATCCCATCTTGCGTTTTTCCGCTTGCTTCTGCATAAACTCATCTTTAGTTAAACCAAACAGAATCAAATCTAAATATTGACCATTTATATATACTACCTGTCTCCGCACACCTTCTTGAACGCAGCCAAGTTTTTGCATCATCCTTGATGAACCTTCATTTCCTTCGAGAACATAGTCATTAAATTTATGAAGTCTTCGCTCCAGAAATGCATACCTTAATAAGATCTCCATAGCCCTTGTACCGTGGCCCTGACCACGATACTCTTTATCGATTACGATTCCAATGCTAAACGTACCATTTCTCTCGTCAATACTATTTAAATTGATTCCGCCTATACTTTCTCCGTTTAGTTTTTCAATAGTAAACATAATTCGTCCATTCGTTGAAGAAAAATCAGCATTCTCCTCTACGAACTTCTTCACCCCTGAAATGGTAGGTGGTAATTCAATTGCACACTCTAAAAAACGACGTGCCGGAGTATCAAAATCACTTACGTAGCAACTTTCCCAATCCTGAGTCTGTATGGCACGCAGTCTAATTTCATTAAATTAAATATATATCCGAAACAATTCAGAACTATTCTATACACAAAAAATGCCATATCAGAATTTAATCCGATACGGCTTTCCCTTCTATTTTTAACTTTGTTTTATCCTCAATACTTTAAGCTTTTGAATTATTCATTAGTTCGTCGCAGAAAGCGGCTACGTCACTGCCTGTCACTTCGAGTACACCCTTTCCCAAGGCTGCACCCTCTTCAAAAAGATCGATCATTCCCGAAAGCACACTCATTCCAGCGGTTAGGTCAACAGGACCGACCTTAAAGAAATATTTTTGAATCTCTTTATAAACAATCTGATAGTCTTCCGGGAGCCCTTTAACACGCGCTACATGTGCCCGCCACTCTTTTTTGCCTTCGATGATATCTTGTATTCTCATTTCACCCTCCTACTTACCTAACTTTTTTGCAATATTATTATTGAGTTGCTTGCGCCACTTGTCGCGTAAAGAGTTTGCTCCTTCTTCGCCAGCCAATGCTAAACAGAAGCCTCGGATATCATCACCCAAAACCTCTTGGACACTTTGACCTTCTGCCGCTGTTTCTTCGAAA
The DNA here is from genome assembly GCF_058781425.1 of Paenibacillus sp. FW507-14B1B. Classification (NCBI taxonomy): domain Bacteria; kingdom Bacillati; phylum Bacillota; class Bacilli; order Caryophanales; family Paenibacillaceae; genus Paenibacillus; species Paenibacillus sp. FW507-14B1B. The sequence goes on from NZ_JBYSWS010000001.1 coordinate 1,317,820, forward strand.
AAGCTAAGTACACCTTCAAAAATCGGCATGAGATTACGACCCGTGAAATCTGAATGTTCCCAAAGACTCGTATGAATCTTTTCCCATGCCTCTTGATAATCAACTGGCAGCTTTTTGACTCGTAACTCAAAAGTTTTCATTTCTTTATTGATGTCGCTTCCGGTAATTTTTTCCCAAAAATTCATTCTTGTCTCTCCTTTAACTCGTTGATTTTCGAAGATACAAACTCCCGTTTCCCCCAGAACTTCTGTAATTCCTTATGCCCTGCGTCGTTAAGCATAAAAAATTTACGCGGCGGTCCCATATCGGAGGGCTTTTTGGTGATCTCCACCAACTTGTTTTTTTCAAGCCGGACCAGGATTGTGTATACCGTTCCATCCACAACATCTGTAAAGCCGAGGTCATTTAGCCTCCGCGTGATTTCATATCAGTAGGTTTCTTTACGACTTATAATTTCAAGGACACAGCCCTCAAGTACTCCTTTAAGCATTTCCGTTAGGTTTTCCAGAACAATCACCTCTTGCTATTCTGTATCACTGGTATTAAGTGTTGCTAGTTACCGCTATAAAGTAACACGCAGTAGGGTGTTTGTCAATAACTCCACATCAGTAGAGCAGGCTAACACAATCTGCGTTTTTGGCATTGAAATTTTTTCTAAAATAGGTTAATTTATATACAGCTTAGCGATAAGCAAGTTCCTAACACGAAGGGAGATGTTTTTAATGGCGACTACTTATATGGTGGTTCAGTATTAAAACTGAATAGTAGGCATATTTGAAATAAGGCGGGAAAATGCCCGTATTATTTGGTATGCCATCCAAAGTAACCTTTCGTGAATATTGCTGTTTGCGAGATACGATAAAGGTCGTATCTTTTTTGCGTCATAATGCCGCGCGACAGCAGCTTCTTTAGAGGCTGCTTGTCCGTGGCATTTTTGCGTCCAAAAAAACAATATTAAAGGAGCTAACAAAAAAATATGGTGGATTTGAAAACTTATGGCTACACAGAAATAGAAGCAATTCAAGACGGATTATTGCCCGGCAGGGTGACAGAGCTTCGGCGGGAGCGCTTCACGATCATGACCGAGCGTGGCGAAGTAAAGGCGGTACTCAAAGGAGCGTTCTATCACAGCGCGGAAACACGCGTAGACTTTCCAAGCGTCGGTGATTTTGTCTTGCTGCACTACAACGAGAGCGGAGAATCTCTCATCGTTAAAGTACTGCCCCGCCGCTCCAAGTTCTCACGCGCGGATTACTCAGGGCATGCTGCAGACTATGCCAAAACCGTATTGGAACAGGTCGTTGCAACCAATTTTGACTACGTGTTTATCCTCTCTTCTCTAAATATGGATTTCAACGTTAACCGAATCATGCGATATGTGACACAAGCTAGACAGAGCGGCGGCCAGCCGGTCATCATTCTGACCAAGGCGGATCTCGCTCCAGATTATTATCTCTCACTCGCAGAAGTCACACAGAGCATTCCTGATGTGCCGGTTCACGCGATCTGCAGTCATACAGGTCAAGGGCTAAACGAACTCGCTCCTTACTTATTACCTGCTAAAACAGTCGTATTTCTCGGTATGTCAGGGGTCGGTAAATCGTCTTTGCTTAACGTGTTAATCGAACAGAACGTAATGAAGGTTCAGGAGATTCGGGAGGTTGACAGCCGAGGGCGGCATACAACAACGCACCGTCAACTGTTCATGCTCCCCTCCGGTGCGATGGTCATCGATACACCTGGTATGCGTGAACTCGGGCTTTTTGATGCCGACGAAGGTATCCGCACAGGCTTTACCGATGTAGAGGAATGGTTTACTCAGTGCCGATTTACAGATTGTCGCCATCAGACCGAGCCGGGTTGTGGCGTTCTCGCCGCGCTGAAAGACGGTTCGTTGCCACGTGAACGGTGGGAGCATTATATCGCTCAACAGTATGAGAACAAGTATATCCAGGATAAAACGAGCTACCTCATCGATAAAAGAGCTCGAAACAAAACGATCGCTATGCGGAGCAAGCAAACAAAGAAAAACGGAGGAATGAAAATATGAACATTAAATTCGAAACGCTAATCTATACCTTAAGCCAACTTTTTAAGAAGGACATCGTCTCTGCTGACTGCCACACCATACCATTACAGGGCGGAACTGTAGGAGATGTGTGCCTAGTAACGGGGACTGCCGAAGCCGCGGATGGTGAAAAATTGCCGTACCGCATCGTGCTGAAAACTCAAAAGAAATGGGAGCGTTACGGCGATCCGGGTTCATGGCGCCGGGAATATGATCTCTATACGTCTGACTTAGGCGCGACGTTCTCGGATACCTTCCGCTGGCCGATATGTTATCACGCCGAGATCAATGCCGAAGAAGATCAGTTTCAGTTGTGGCTGGAATTTATCGATGGCGTATCCGGTTTAGACTTGACCGGTAACATGTATGAACAGGCCGCGCTGGAGCTAGGGCGCTATCAAGGAAAACTGTATGCGGAGCAACCCGCTGTACTGCAGAGCCTGACCAATCTGAGCCATGCGGATCTTATGAAGAATACGTATCTGCATTATCGATCATGGCCGCTCGTCTACGATTATATACGTTCGGAAGACTGCGAATTCCCACAGCATTTACGGCAAATGCTCATCGACATTGATGAGCACGCAGACGAGATCCTCGCCCGCATCGAGAAATTGCCCCTCGTGCTATGCCACCGGGATTTCTGGGTGACTAACCTGATCTATGCGGACGGTACAATTGTGCTCATCGACTGGGATACATCTGGATGGGGCTACCTAGGTGAGGATATCGCAAGCCTGATTGCGGATGAAGCAGATATCGATCACATGGTCGAATACTATAAGCGATGTGTCCCTGCATATTACAAAGGATTTTCGGAGTATACAGATGCATCCTCTATCGCCGATCATTGCGTCTACGAGCTGATCCTTCTCATGTTCGGGTATCGGCTTGTGGAGGGATATCTCCACACAGAGAACGATGACGAGAAGAAGAATCTTGTCCACACGCTCCAAAAAATCTATGAAATGAAGAGTGTTTTTGCATAAAGGCTAAATCTCTAAGATGAAGCTCTCTACAAGAACTACGAAAACCCATGAATGTAGCGGGTTTTCGTAGTTTCTTTCTTACTTCCATTCGTCTTCCCAAAGCTTCATTCATAAGGACCTATTAGTTTTTGAGAGCCCCCTTGCTAGGAAAGCGATCTAATTTAAAAATTTTCATAGAATGTAAAACATTCGCGCTTGCCTCAATAAGGCTTATCCGACTTTCGCTAATTCCCGCCTTTCATTGAGTTCGACCTAGAAGAAGTGTTAAAGGGATGTTAAATATTCGCATTAGGTATACCCACCAACAAAAAAAACCTTGAAAGACAATAACCTTTCAAGGCAAGATATGAAATTAATCTACATCTTTAAGTCATGTTTTACTAAATCAAGAGCAACAGCCAATTTAATTTGATTTTGCTTACTAAGCCCTTTTAAATACTGCGAAACTGTTAAAGTTTTAACTTTTGGTTTTACCTCATAACTATTACGTTCTAATTCAATTTCTGCTACTAAACTATCGTTTATTAGTATCTTATAAAGATCCTCACCTTGTTCAGGTATCCAATAAATAATATATGCTGCTTTCATGTCTGGAAATTCACACTCTATAACTTCAAGTAGCCTTTTTTTCTCTTCACTTTTGAAAAGTAACTGATTTGATTTAATAAGATGTTCCCTGATTTCTTGTTCTGTTTTACTTCCAATAAGTTTCAATTTATCCTCCAAATTTTCCTTTGTGAATTTTGTATGGTTAATTTGTGACAAACTGGACGTTTGACTCAAATAAAATAAACTAAAACATTATTAAATCAAAATCAAAAACTCCTCCTTCTGTTCAACCATATAATTATTAAAATTTATTAAAAATTGTTCTTTGGTTTGTTTCTCAATCTGCCAAAGTATTATTGCTTCTTTTAATTGTTCTACATCTAAAATCGCAGACACCACCGATCTAACAAATTTAGTAAAGACCACTTGACCAGACTTACTATCTAAATTCCCATAAACTCTAGTCTTGACTATCTAATTTGGCCACATATGCAATCTCTCGCATGAAAGAGGTTACAGCATGACCAGACCATCCTCATCCAGCATCGCCCAATAATAAATTGTATTCTTATGAATACTAATATGTCTTGAGTTAGATGATCTCTGATTACGCTAGCTGAGCTCTCCTCAGATCATTAAAGTAAATTTTTCTTCTATATTTAATTCGATATTTTCATAGGCGTTTAAGAATTAAACTTGGTAATAAACTTTAAATCTCTATTAAATCCCAAATCTCGAAGATAGTCTTCCCATTAATTTGTCCTTCTCTAAGCAATTCATCTGCTGTCCTAAATGATTGCGTGTAACTATCCTCCCCTCTTGTTAGATAGTATCCTTCTTTATTTCTACTAATCCAGTACTCCTCATTATGATAGTAAAACGGGAACTCTTCGCCCCACCATACTCTTTGAACGAGTTCAGTATATTCCACTCAAATCCCTCCTTTACTTGCTTCTATCAGGATTACCATTTTTATTATAAGTCCATCTATGTTCGTGCGGTGCCTTAGGGTGACTTTGAGGAGTCTTATGATGTGTATAATCTACATCCCTCGTTGCCCTTCCGTCAGGACCATACCATCTTCTCGTTAACAATTCTCCCGTCTTTAAGTCAACGATATCAACGCTTGAGTTTGGTTTACCAGTCGACCCGGGAGTTGTAGTAACTATAGTATGATTTGAGCTTGGGGTGACATCGTATATATTCCTTTTGTTTGATATTATCGTCTGCTTCGGAACATTACCCTTACCCTTATATTGAACTTGCTGCCGCTCATACTTTTTTGGCGAATATTTGTGTTGTTAGCGATACAGCGTTGAATTAATAGTAAACCGCCAAGCGATAAACGCAAGGCGGTTAGGATGAATCATTTCGAAAAAGTATTTTTAATTGGTGGGGTAGATTCCCGACTAATCAGTTTAATATTGTAGCTATCAAGCAATTCATTAGCATTGGAATATTGAGTACTACTTGTCTCTCCATCACTTTCAAAAAACCTACCATCTTTTTTTATAATTTTGCTCATTCTTTCAATAATTATAGAGTCACGGCTAGCAGGTCCCGGTACGAGGAGTCTAAATTATTTAAAATGACGATAACTCTCTTTTAAGTCTTCACATTACTAGACTAGGCATTTTTAATTTTGTCTTTATATACTTTTAAAATTGTTGTGTTCAAATCACTGATTTCTGATAAATGCCATTCAAATGTCGTTATAATTCTATGAATTTCAAATAACATTTTTTCTACTTCATCACCATCATTCTTATCCACAGAATTAAAATTGTTTAGTAAAATATCTAAATCTCTAGTTAAAGTCCTAAAATCCTCAAGGTTCCCGTACTGTTCATCTAAATCTTCTTTGTTTAAAATATTAATACTTAAATTAAGTTTACCTAGAATGTCCAATATTCCTTCTAACTTTTTATCCATTTAAATCCCTCCACTTTCATTTCCAATCCTTAACTACTCGTCCAAGTGCTTTCTTAGTCTTATCAGGGTTTAAAGTACCATTTAAATTCAAAACGTATTTCACATACCCTGTTTTATCTATTACTTCTAAATGGTCTTTGTGTAATCCGTCAAGATAAACTCCATAGCCTTTTTTTAGATACTGGTTATTAGTTTTCTTTTCTACCCTATAAATTGATTGTCCATCGTATTTAACTTTTGTTTTTGATAGGGAATTACTTATTGATTTTCCAAACTTCATTTTAAAAAAAACATCCATATTTGCTGGGGTTTCAATCAAATAGACAAAAGATATAATCGCATGAGTTACTTTTGGACATTAATATTAATTTTTGTTTTAAAGTATCTACATCTATTATTTTGGGAAGTTCCTCTCCTACATAATATAATTTTCATTTTCCCCGTATTTATCAGATCGGTTAATCTTAATATTGTGTAAATGGTAATCCTTTTCCTTTAACTACAAAACAACTTTCAATAATTCATCAAAGTTCTTAACTTCCTCTAGTCTACTCAAATGAATTTTACTACTTAAATCAGGTCGATAAAAAAGAAACCTTAAACGGCATTTAGCCACTCAAGGTTTCGAAGGTGTTCTACCAAATTCCTCTCTCAAAATCTGGATTATCTATTTCTTTGATATAAACTGAAATCCATAAAACTGTTTGTTTAATCGGGTCTGTTTCAAGGTAAACTCCTTTAGTACTACAATAAATTTCTTCAAAATCATCATATACAAAACTTGGTTCTAGCTTTATAACATCATCAATATGCATTCCAATTCTAATTTTATTAAATAAAGTACCATTATAGTTACTCGCAGCAGTTATTTTGAATAACTTACCATTTAATAAATTAAACCATAAATCTATTGAGTTATCTATTTCATACCTTATTAGATATTTCCCTAATAGTTTCGGCTGTTTACCAAATTGTTCTATCATTGAATAGAACTCATTGATGTGGCTATATAGCTTTATACCTCCCATTCCTTCCCAAGGGATGATAGGTGCTTTTAAATCAATCAAAGATTTTACCTCCCTGTAAAAATAAAGTAGCGTTTTCCTTTCCATCAGTTTTATAAGTGTTCTTAGTTCCATTTACAATCCTAATTGTACCCAGGTGAGACTTGTAATTGATCTCCTATTACTCAAAATGAATATTTATCATTTTGTCCTTCTAATATAAAATTACTATTTTCAGTTGTATCAGAAGCTAGAAGCTCAGTTGTAGGACTCCCAAATCGTGTCCATTTGTCTGCAATGTTTTCTAAAATCTCATTTATTCCTACCTCAGTTTCACCTTCTGAAATTAACATTTTAATTTCTACAACATATACCCCATCTATCTTCCAATATGGTTCTACCTTCTGAATTTCCTTTTTTTAGTACAGGTTCATTAAGAACTTTCTCTAAAACTAAACCTGCTTCAGGTTCACTCTTTGCATTTATATAAAGTCGAATAAACATATCTCATCACCTATATTTTCGACTTTGGTAAAAAAATATCTTGGGGTATGAGTAAGCCGTGAATCATCATACGGTCCATGTCCTATCCCTATTACGGCTATTCTTAGTGTAGTCATCCTGTTCTCCTATTCCTTAGATGGTTCAATTTAGCAGATATATGCTTCGTTCCTGTTGTAATCCTGACAACAGTCTTTGATTTACCTCGCTGGGCTTAGAATATTTAATAATGGTGAAGTAAGAGGCTTTAATGAAGTTTAAAGTGAAATACAAATTACTTTCTGGACTACCTGATAGTTCAGTAACTTCCATTAACTTTGGGAAAACGGTTGCTTCCGGTGGCGTTACTTACAAAAATTATGTTGGGATAAACAATCGTGCACATATTCACTTTATCGTTATACCCCTCATACAATTGATATTAATTTACTTCCTGCATTAAGTGGAGGAAACTATCTCTTCATGAATATTACTAGAGGTTGGTGGGACTCAACAAACCCTTAGGGTTAATTATAGCCTTTACTAGTTGTACTAAGGTGTGTATCAAGCTGATCATTCACTTGATGCACACCTTTTTTTCATGGGAGGGAGACATTAAGGCTTGAAGTCATGCCACTGGAGATACGACACCACCGTCCATGATTCCTGCTTCTTCCCCGCTCTCGGTAATATCATAGCAGGCAAGATACCATTCGCTGTTATATATAGATGCTTAATTATGTATTTATCAATAATTATGACACCACACCACATTAATTTAATTCTATCCCCTCCATCAAACTGTATTTACCACTTGCATATAGAACACATGTTCGGTATATAATAATGAAGAGTAAATGAAGATACGGAAAAGATTCGAGGCAGGGGTCTAGGCTCCATTCACTACGGGGATAGGCAAGCATTCTCTTGTTCGTATCTTGATTCGTATTTCAGCCATAGATCCATTTATCAACCATACAGAGAACAGTTATTTACAGTATTTCAATGGAGGGTTAACCCATGTCGAGACATATTTTTTTAATCGACGGACAGTCTTTTTACGCTTCAGTAGAGAAGGCGGCTCATCCGGAATATCGGGATAAGCCTGTCGCTGTGGGAGACCCCGCAAGGCTTAATGGAATTGTGCTCGCGGCGTGCCCCATCGCAAAATCTCGTGGTGTGACAACAGCATCAAGAGTCGGGGAGGCTCTGGCTAAGTGCCCGGATCTGATTGTCATTCGTCCTAGAATGCAGACCTATATTCAAGTATCCTTATTTATCACACAAATCTTTGAATCCTATACAGATCTCGTAGAGCCGTACAGTGTCGACGAGCAGTTTCTAGATGTCACAGGCTCCATCACTTACTTCGGTTCCCCTTACGAGATGGCGAAGACGATCCAGAACCATGTACTGTTATCCACGGGTGTGTGGACCCGAGTCGGGATCGGTCCCACGAAGATTCTCGCCAAGATGGCCACCGATAACTATGCCAAAAAGATGCCCGAAGGCATCTTTGAACTATCCTTCGACAAACTGGAGTCTACATTATGGAAGCTACCTGTACACCATATGTTCATGGTAGCCTCTGCCATGACTCGCCATTTCACTCGGATGGGCCTGAGCTGCATCGGTGATATTGCCCGCATGGAATTCGGTGAATTTAAACAACGGATGCGCCGGGAAATGGGTAAACAAAGTGATATTCAAGCTGCATACTATTGGCAGACTGCCCGCGGCATTGATCCTAGCCCCGTCGTATCCGGAATACGGCATCAGCTTAAATCCATCAGCCACGGTAAAGCGCTCCGCTGGAGCCTGTATCGCAGACTGCAAGATATTGAAGTTGTTCTACTTGAGCTTGTCGTTGAAGTGTGCCAGCGTACAAGGCGACATAACTATGTGGGGTCTGTAGTTTCGGTCTCTGCCGCAGAGACCGACGGTGAGCGTACAGCTTGGTTCAGCCGGCAGATGACGCTTCCTGAACCAACAGCACTCACCCATGAAGTTGCTGCCGCTGCACGCAAGCTGTTCATCGATCATTGGAGCGGTCTGCCTCTCAGTAACTTAAGCATTTCCTTGTCGCAACTAACAGACGATAGCGTTATTCAGCTCACCCTCTTTGATGACCGCCCCCTTGCATTTCGCAAAGAACGGGTCATTGATGAGATCAAGCATCGGTACGGGAGCAGCGCCATTATGCGCGCGTCTTCTCTGAAGGCAGCGGGCGTAGCACGAGAAAGAGCTGAACAAATTGGAGGGCATTATAAATGAGCAAGCTTGATGGTAACGAACGCTGGAAATCCAAAATGCTGTTAACAGAGCATGTCGAGCAGTATGAACAGCAGCATACGCCTCATGGAAGCAAGATCATTACACCAGAGGAACGCACGATGATTCGTGACTATATCCTGCTGCCGCATATGGAGAAGATGGTTCAGAAAAGCATCGCTGATGCAGAGTACTCCACCAATATTCTAAAGCGCTTGTACATCCTCGCAAGCCAGAAGATTCTCGAACAGATCATGCAGGATATGTACCGAATACGGCGTGAGCTCAAGCAGCGTAATATCAAAATATTGACTGAAGAGCAATCCGATCTGGTCATCTATCATCGCTATTATTGCCGGGGATATGAAGACCAGTTTGGCATGACCCGTGATGTCATGCGAGCAGAGATCAGCGTACAGCTGACCAAGTATATGTCGGAGCTGGCGAGACTCCTGAAAGATTACACCAAGGAAGCGAAATGAGCTGCGCTAATGCGAAGAACAACCTTGGACTCACATCCATTATCATTACGCTGAGTCCGATGAGCATTTGGCACAATGGAAATTCATAAAATAGCCCTCATTCGAACAGGATAATCATGTGATATGAACTTTTGGCAAAATGCTGAATGTAAGTAATTATCCTTCTGAAAGGGTGAACCATACACCATTGAATAGCCTGGAACAGTGGCTACATCAAGTAGGCCATCATTATGTACTCATTGCCATCGCTGCTCTCTTATTCTTTGCCATAAAAGCAGTGATCGGGTATATCACCTACCGTCATTATGACCGGCAATTAAAAGAGATTGACCAGAAACTGAGCCATCTTCTTCACCAGCATTCAGACGAATCAGACCAACACTAAAAAAGCCAGAGAACCCCACCCGTAATCACAGGGAGAATTCTCCGGCTTTTTAACATTTTTCAGTCATGAACGTACAAACAATCAGTGTGGAACAAATGCCAACTGCAATAAAAACAATAAAGCAAAGACATACATAAGTGGATGCACCGCGCGGAAATTCCCCTTAACCACCTTCATCAATGGATAGGAGATAAAGCCAAGTGCAATCCCAGTCGAGATACTAGATGTAAGCGGCATAGTCAGAATAACGAGGAATGCAGGAAACGCTTCGTCGAAGTCGTCCCAACGAATGCTTTTAACATTGCCTAACATTAAGCAACCAACGACAATAAGGGATGGAGCGGTAATCGCAGATAACCCAGATACTGCTCCAACGAGCGGACTAAAAAAGGCGGCAATTACGAACAACACTGCAACCACAACCGCAGTCAGCCCTGTTCGTCCACCTGCACCCACACCAGCAGCAGATTCGACATATGCCGTTGTAGGGCTTGTACCCACCATGGAACCCGCAACCGTTGCGATGGAATCAGAGAACATAGCTCGCTCAGAACGAGGCAGCTTGTTATCCTTCATTAGACCAGCCTGCTCAGCTACACCCACCACTGTACCTGTAGTATCAAATAAGGTGACAAGCAGGAAGGAGAACACAACAGCGTACAAGCTATGCGAAATGACATCACCAGCTGCCTCAATCGGATTCCAGACCAAGATTCCTTCAGGAAGCGTAGGTACAGAGACGATTCCCTCTGAGAAGGACAGCATCCCGGCAAAATAAGCGATAATACCGGTAATAATCATCCCGATAAACAGCGCACCTTTTACATTACGAGACAATAGAATTAAGGTTACCGTAAGACCGACCAGCGCTAATACCACTTTAGGCTGATGCAGATCACCTAGGGCTACAAGATTATCTGGGTGAGCCGCCACGATCCCACTCATCCGTAACCCAAGAAAAGCAATGAATAATCCGATTCCTGCGGTAATGGCATGCTTCAAGTTCTGGGGAATCATTTCAATCAATCGACTGCGCAGCGAAGTCATCGACAGAAGCAAGAACAGAATCCCTGCAATGAATACAGCCGAGAACGCCTCGATATAAGACAAGTTCGCATGTCCTTGAACGACCGAATATGTAAAGTAAGCATTAAGCCCCATCCCTGGCGCAACAGCAATTGGATAACGAGCCACAAGACCCATCAGTAAGGTACCGATAACCGCTGCAATCACAGTTGCAGTAAAGCTCTGTTCAAATGGCACACCCGCTCCGGAAAGGATCAGAGGGTTTACGACCATAATGTACGCCATGGTGAAAAATGTAGTTGCTCCAGCAACAATTTCGGTCTTGACCGAAGTTCCATTGGCTTTTAAATCAAACACTGAATTGCCTCCATTTCTAATGTAAAAATCACATGTTGCAAAAACGCACCTACTATTATAGAGGAATGTCATATTTTTCGCGAGCCTAAATTACGTGTATACTTTATTCATCTAAATAAAATATAACTATTATCATTGTTCCAGAAGGAGGCAGATAATATGTGCGGCCGATTCACACTAACTGTAACTTGGGAAGAATTATTGAATCGATTCTTGATCGATCCTGACGCTACCGATCCTTTCCACGCGCCCCGCTATAACATTGCACCTACCCAGATGGTTGCCGCTGTCATTCACGACGGAGTTCGCCGACGAATCGGGCAGCTTCGCTGGGGTCTTGTCCCCTCCTGGGCTCGCGATAGCACAGGTAGTGCTAAGATGATCAACGCTCGTAGCGAGACCCTTGAAGAGAAGCCCGCTTATAAGACCCCCTTCCTGCGAAAAAGATGCCTCATCCCGGCTGATGGTTTCTACGAATGGCAGCGTACTGAAGGTACTAAAAAGCCTCACCGAATCGGGATGAAAGATGGTAGTATTTTCAGCATGGCGGGCTTATACGACATATGGACCGCACCGGATGGGAGCAAGCTAAGTACGTGCACGGTCATCACCACTCAGCCCAATTCACTGATGCAAGATATTCATGACCGCATGCCGGTCATTCTTAGACCAGAGGATGAGTCACTATGGATGAGCCGCAGCACAAGTCGCGATGAGCTTAAACGACTACTCGAACCCTACCCTGCAACCGAGATGAGAGCCACCCTCGTCGGGATAACTGTCAATTCAGTCAAGAACGAAACCCCTGAATGCATTCAACCTATTGGCAGCTAAATCACATACCCACCATTTGAAAAAGCCCCTGCAAAGTTTGCAGAGGCTCTTCTCTATTTACTTGGCCCTCACCACTGGGTTTAGCGAAACATCCCCCATAGTTTAATGAGGTGAAATGTGTTGCTCGGGTCAATTCGCTGGGCAAGGACAAACTGAACAATCTGCTGTTCCTGTGCAGGAGTGAGCTTTTCATTCAGAAGACTTGTGCATGTCCGTACTAATTGCTGAACTTTTGCGCTATTCTGAAGATCAATCTTAGACAGACCTTGAACCACTGCCTTCACCCTGTCCTTGACGGCAGGATTCTTCAGCTTCTGCTTAATTCGTTCCACAAGCTGTGGGCTAATTCCGTATTGTTGATAACTCAAAACGTTCGGCACCTCCCGTTATAACTACTGTCATTGTTTCAGTATATGACGAGGGCCCGTCCATTGTGCTATCTGATTCAATTAATCGATAAGATCACCTTGGAAAATTTGTTCCTTCTGCAAATAGGCTCTTAAAGGAGTATAAGTCGGTGAAGTCCAGAATGACGCATCGCTAACGAGTTCGGCAGCATCTCCTCTTGCCTGCTCCACCACTTCAAAATCCGCAACCATATCTGCCAGTCGAAACTCAGGAACACCACTCTGCTTCGTTCCGAAGAAGTCACCTGGTCCCCGCAGATCCAGATCCCGGCGTGCGACTTCGAAGCCATCCTCGGTTTCGGTCATAACCTGCATTCGCTCTTGTCCTACCTCAGATTTGGGATCCGCCACAAGAATACAGTAAGAAGCATGAGCCCCTCGTCCCACTCGGCCACGAAGCTGATGAAGCTGCGACAGACCGAAACGATCAGCATCCATAATAATCATCAAGGTTGCATTCGGAACATCCACACCAACCTCGACTACCGTAGTTGAGATGAGCAATTGCAGCTCATTACTGTAAAACCCACGCATCACTTCATCTTTTTCCCCCGGTGTCATTCGACCATGAAGGAGTCCTACCCGATACTTCGGAAAAGCTTGCTGCATTTGAACATATAGATCAATCGCGTTCTGTACATCCAGCTTGTCTGATTCTTCAATAAGCGGACAGATCAGATAAGCCTGACGCCCCTGCTCAATCTCTCTTGCAATAAAGCCAAGAACACGCTCCATCAGATCATGCTTGACCCAATACGTCGTAATTGGAATACGGCCCTTCGGTCTTTCCGACAAGGTCGAGACATCCATATCACCAAAAGCGGTGATCGCCATCGTCCGAGGAATTGGTGTCGCCGTCATCGTAAGCACGTCAGGGTTATAGCCCTTCCTGCGAAGAACACTTCGCTGGTTCACACCGAAACGGTGCTGCTCATCCGTCACGACCAGGCCAAGCTGGCGGAAATAGACATCTTCTTGGATCAAAGCATGCGTACCCACTACGATGTCGATCAATCCCATTTGCAGTGAAGCAAGCAGATCCTTACGCTTCTTACCTGTTACACTCCCCGTTAAGAGCCCTACCGTTACGCCAAACGGCTCAAACAGCTTTTGTAAGGAACGCATATGCTGCTCTGCCAAAATCTCTGTAGGAACCATCAGAGCACCTTGAAAACCCGATCGAACCGTTGCATATAAGGCGATCGCAGCCACAACGGTCTTCCCGGAACCAACATCCCCTTGGAGAAGACGATTCATACAGTACGGTGAACGCATATCATGCAGAATTTCAAGCTCTACCCGTTTCTGCGCATCTGTTAGCTCAAACGGAAGGCTACGCACAAATGTCCGAATCGTTGTATTATCCACTGTATGTACAACCCCATCCATCCGGTCGCGATTGAGCGCCCTGAAAGCTTGCATTTTCAGCTGGAACATAAACAGCTCTTCATATACCATCCGACGCCGACCTTCCTGACCTTCCTTAGAGTCCACAGGCTGATGAATCGTCATAATTGCCTGCTTACGCGGCATTAGATTATACTTCTGCAGCAGGGATGGCGGAAGAATCTCCGGAATCATGTCACCGTATTGCTGCAGGGCTTGTACCATCGTCTTACGTATCCAAGATTGTGTAATCTTCCCGCCAACTGAGTACACAGGCTGAAGCGTGCCACTTCGAAAAGCCCCTTTATCCGGGAATTCCGATTCCGTCGTTGTCAATTGCATACGCCGCTGATCCCATTTGCCCGTCAGCACAATTTCTCGTCCTGGGGTCAACTGATCCTTTAGAAAATGGCGGTTAAACCATGTTGCCGTAAACATCCAGTTCTCAGCTAGCATTTTGCAGGATAGACGAGACTTCTTACCATATCTCTGCAGCACAGGAATACCTGCAATTTTAGCCTGTATCGTAATTTTATCTCCGTCCTTCACCTCGCTAAGCGAGCGAAGGCGGTAATCTTCATACCGGAACGGATAATACTCCAATAAGTCTTTAACCGTAGAGACGCCAAAGGCGTGAAGCTCTCCTTCTTTCAGAGCGCTCACGCCGTTGATCTGCCGTACGGATATTTGATCTAGATCGAGATTCATTATTCTCCCCCAATCAAGCGGGCCAGATATACGCGGCAATGGTGCCTGGTCCCACATGGGTACCAATGACGGCGCCAATGTCAGACAGAACCGTTTCTTTCACCGTAAACACGGTAGACAGTTGCGCTAGAAAGTCATCAACTGAAGCTGGATCTGCCGTATGACCCACCGCTACATTAATATTCGTAACACCTGCCAGATCCTTTTGGAACAGCTCAATCATTCTGGCAGTTGCTTTTTTGCGGCCTCTTACTTTTTCAACTGGATAAATAATACCTTCATCATCAATGGATAAGATCGGTTTAATGTTTAGCAGCGTACCAAGCACGGCAGAGGCCTTACCGATACGTCCACCCTTCTGTAAATACTCTAGTGTATCTACCAGAAAATATAGACGACGTTTGCTCCGAAGTTCTTCTGTGGAAGAGATAATCTCATCCACAGTTGATCCTTCTGCAGCTAGCTTAGCCGCATGAACAGCAAACAGTCCAAAACCGTAAGATGCTGACTTTGAGTCCCACACCGTAATATCAGGCTCTCCCTCTATCAGCGAGGTTGCAAGTAATGCCGACTGATACGTTCCACTCATACCGGAAGATAGGTGCATCGACAGAATAGCACAGCCTGGATACTCCTTTAGAATCGATTCATAGACTTCTACAAAGTCCGCCGGAGAGGGCTGAGAAGTTGTTGGCAGTTGTGGCGATTCCACAAGTTGCTTATAGAACTCGCTAGCCGTAATTTCGACTCCGTCTAAATACGTATTACTGCCAAACATAAGACGCAACGGAACAATTCTTATGTCATATTTCTTCACCAGGTCTGCCGGAATATCCGCTGTGCTGTCAGTGACAATAACGGTTTTCTTCACCGGGAACCCCTCCTAAACATAAACAGCATTTACGATATCATACGATTAAATATCGTAATTAGACTTCAACAGAGAACAGATAGGCATATATTGGTTGTCCGCCGTAATGCACTTCCACTTCTGCGTTCGGATAGTTATCCTCTAGCCATGTAGTCAGACCCTCTGTAATTTCCTCAGTCGCATCTTCCCCTGTGAGAAGAGTGATGATTTCATCACCAGAAGTAAGCATTTTACCGAGCAACTCCTGACAGGCAGTCAATAAGTCTGGTGCTGCGGCAACGATCTTCGAATTCTGGATACCAATAAATTCACCAGCTTTGATATGAAGTTCATCAATCGTTGTGTCCCTTACCGCGTAAGTAACTTGCCCAGACTGCACCCTTGAAACAGCTTCAATCATATTCTCCGTATTCGTCTCAACACTCTCGTCCTCTTGGAACTCAAATGCCGCTGCAATTCCCTGTGGGATAGTCTTACTCGGAATTACAGTTACGTTCCGTTCACCTTCCAACAACTCTCTTGCCTGTTGAGCAGCAAGGACAATGTTGGAGTTGTTCGGCAGAATATAAATCTGCTGAGCAGAAATTGAAGATATGGCGTTTACAAAGTCTTCGGTACTTGGGTTCATTGTCTGACCACCGGCTAGTACAACATCCACACCAAGACTCTTGAAAATACTCGAGATCCCTTCACCTGACGATACAGCAATAAATCCATAAGGAGCTAGCTCATCAGCAGGAGGAACCGCAGGTGCTTCAGGTGTTTTGGACTCAGCAGGAATATCTGCGAACAACTCAGGCATCGGTGCAATGTCCATACCCGTCGATAACAGATCGCGATGCTGCTCACGCATATTCAAAATATGAATTTGAGTAATTTCACCATACAACAGTGCCAAATTAAGTACTTCACCTGGAGCCTTAGAATGCACATGTACTTTGATTGTGTCATCGTCTGCAATAACAATAATAGAATCACCATTTACAGCAAGCGCTTTTCTAAATTTATCTTCATCGAACGTTGCAGACGAAGAGTTGCCTAGCTGTCGGTTGATAAAAAATTCCATATCATATAGAAATTCGATTTCTTCGGTAGATAGTTGAGACTGTGCTGATACAGGAACCTGTACAGTGGCCAAATCTGGATGGGTAACAATTCCCTCAGGAAGGTCACGCGATACAGTATGTCCTACAGACGTCGTAACCGCTTCTGCAGAAGGAGCACCATTTTTCAGCGATCTTAAAAAACCTTCATAAATGTAAACGAGGCCTTGTCCTCCGGAATCTACAACACCAACCTGCTTCAAAACCGGCAACATATCCGGGGTTTGGGACAGCGTCTCCTTGGCTTTCGCTAGCACCTGCTCCATTAATTCCACAACATCACTACTTCTGCGTGAAAAATAAACAGCATGCTTAGCAGCTTCCTTCGCTACCGTAAGGATTGTACCCTCAACCGGTTTAACAACCGCTTTATAAGCAGCATCTACACCTGTTTGCAGTGCAGCTGCAAATTGGGTGGAGTTCAGTTCTGTGTATGATGCAGCATAGCGGCTAAAGCCGCGGAACAGCTGGGACAGAATTACTCCGGAGTTACCCCGAGCTCCCATCAGAAGTCCCTTAGACAATACACCAGCACTGTGCCCGATCGATTCCGAATACTTGCTTTTCAGTTCTGCTACACCAGCAGTCATCGTCAAATTCATATTCGTTCCCGTGTCGCCATCCGGCACCGGGAAAACATTTAGGGAATTGACGTGTTCTGCATGTAGCTGCAGTTGTTCCGCTCCGGCTAGTACCATCGCGGTAAATTCTGTTCCATTCAAAGAACGCTTACTCAATGAGAATTCCCCTTCCTGGCTTGATACAAAAAAAACGCTTCAATTATATTTTTTTATTTCGATTCAGAGCTTTGAGCCGATAATCGCCCAACAAAGAATAGACATCTATGATTAAATAAATTAGTCACAACGCTGGTCATGGGCTAGCCTCTCGTCTCCAAGCCTTCGGTACTGCTCTCCACTTAGAGAGGACAAACCGACAAGTCCATCACATTTCTTAGGAAATATTATAGACTAAATAACATTGTACTATAAGAAGAAAGAGAAATAAATGTTTTTAGGATAGTTGACGCAGCATTTTTTACTGTGATATGATATTTAGGTATTGTTTTATGCAGGGTTATGAAACAAGGAGGTGTAATCTATGTCTCGCAAATGTTATGTAACAGGTAAGAAACCAGGCACTGGTAACCACGTTTCCCACGCCAACAACCACAACAAACGTTCTTGGGGCGTAAACGTTCAGAAAGTTCGTATTCTGGTAGACGGCAAGCCAAAACGTGTATACGTTAGCACTCGTGCATTGAAGTCCGGTAAAGTGACTCGCGTATAATGAATCAACACCCATACAAGTAGAAACGAATGCGTCGTCCATTGAACAGGACGATCGCGTTTCTGCAAGAAATATAAGCGAGTATAATGAATTGTTATACCTTCTTATGTTGAAGAAAAACTTCTCAATCTCCAGCTTTTTTAAAGGGCTGCCCGGGACCAGGAAGTTTTTCTTGCGTTTAGCTACATATGACTAAACAAAAAGCACCCTGAACGCAGCAGGTGCTTTTTTTAATGCCTCTTTCCCGGTTTAGCTACAACAAGCCCGTCCCGGGCGGAGGTTTTGTTATGCCGGGACAAGCTGTCAGCTTTTGTGAAACGTGTTCAAAATGGCCTTCACAAAACCTCCCAAAAACTTCGGCAGCCTGAACGTATAGAATTTCATGTCTCACCCTCCCCATCATTCTCATGCCTTCTAGCTTATTTTATGCACCAAGCCCATCGATGTTAACACGACAAAAAAGGCTACATGAGAACCTAGCTCATGTAACCATATTTATGCGGCGAATCGCCGCCCTATGCATGTCACTCTCAGACTTACAGCTCAGACCTGCGTGCTCGCCCGAATCTCTGCAATAGCAGCCGCTCGATCTGGCTTGCCGTACACAGCGCTTCCAGCTACTAGAACGTCGGCGCCTGCCTTTACAACTAGCGGAGCCGTCTCAGCCGTAATGCCGCCATCCACTTCAAGATATATATTCGGATTTGGACCACTTGCAATCCACTTACGTATTTGCTCAATTTTCTGTACCGTACGCTCAATGAACGCTTGTCCGCCAAATCCAGGATTAACCGTCATGACGAGAACCAGGTCCAGATCAGGAAGTACCTCCTGTAAGACATGAGCTGGGGTTCCAGGATTAATAGCAACTCCCGCCTTAACACCATGTTCTTTAATCATATGGATGACACGGTGGAGGTGTGGGCAGGTCTCAGCATGAACTGTAATATAATCCGCGCCAGCTTTTGCAAAATCAGCAATGTAACGCTCCGGCTGTTCGATCATCAGATGAACATCAAGCGGTAATGTTGTATGAGGTCTGATCGCCTGTACAATCGCAGGTCCAAGCGTAATATTAGGCACAAAGTGTCCGTCCATTACATCCACGTGGATCCAGTCAGCTCCTCCTGCCTGCACATTTGCAACTTCATCACCAAGCTTTGCAAAATCCGCCGAAAGTATCGATGGTGCTATTTTAATCATATGTTAGTACCTCCGCTTCTTATCTTTCATTTCAGTAAGAAATTCAACATAGTGTTCATAACGACTAGATACGATAAGTCCTTCATCCTTAGCCTCAATCACACGGCAGCCAGGTTCGTGCGTATGGCTACAACCTCTGAACCTGCAATTTTCGGCGAATGGAATGAACTCCCTAAAGCTGCTCGACAATTCCTCCACACCTAGTTCTTGAAAGTCCAGCTGGCTGAAGCCGGGTGTATCAACAACGAAACCTCCGTTATCCAGTTCGATCAACTCCACGTGCCTAGTCGTATGACGACCACGGCCCAATCGCAAACTGATCTCGCTTGTCTCTAGAGACAAGCCTGGCATTAAAGCATTCAGAAGTGATGACTTACCTACACCCGATTGGCCAGAAAACACACTAATTTGACCCGCGAGACGTTCTTTGACGATCTCCGTTCCCAATCCCTCTTGTGAGCTTGTAACGATGACCTCGTAGCCAATAGCCTCGTAGAGGCTTCTCGCACGTTCTGCTGAATCATCACCCTCGTCAGCTAGATCTTGCTTCGTGAAGCAGATTAAAGCCTCTAAACCGGCGTGTTCCACGTGTACGAGAAACTTGTCCAACAAGAGCAAGCTCAAGTCCGGTTCTTTTATCGAGAATAAAAGGACGGCAAGATGCACATTAGCAACTGGAGGACGTATCAATTGGGAAGACCGTGGAAGTATTTCCTCCACGGTCCCCTCCCCATTCTCAGTCAAAGTGTATAAGACGCGATCTCCGACAAGCGGAGATACGCCTCTTTTCTTAAATATTCCGCGGGCTCTGCATTGAACCGATGGGTCCTCCCCGGATACAACATTGCCTTCCCGCAATGGTTTGACATAGTAATATCCGCTTAGTGCCTTAACAATCAGTCCCTCAAGCATATGCAGGCCTCACTTTCAATAGTTTGATGTTAGATCTTTTATCTACTCCAGCCTGCGGCTTCAATCTTATCCTCAAGCTCTTTCCAATGCTTACCTTTTCCTTTGCCATTTCCGTTATTGCCCCGATTATTCGAAGCAGAATCATCAGAATGATCGTTCTCCTCAGATTGCCCTTCCGTTTGACCATCGCCTTGGTCCTCTCCTTGCTCCTGTCCTTCATTATGACCTTCCTCGCCACCAGTCTCTGTGGAAGGATCGGTTGTCGCAGGAACATCCGGGAGTTGTGGAGGTTCGATCTCAGGAACCGGTACAGTCCCGTTCTTAGCATCGGAGTAAAACACAGAGTACGTCTCAATCGACTTACCATCTCTGTAAATCTGAACAGAGCCGTTCTTCTCTGGGGCGAGAAGAAGCTCAACCGGAATGATTTCTGTTGTACTGATTGTACGACTTTCCCCTTCTCGATTGTCTCCTAATGCATCAGAAAAAACGATACGAATCTTACTCTTCTCCCCTTCACGGATCGGAGCTACTGGAACTTTAAAAGTATACTTGATAGCCTCAGGTGGATAACCCGAGCTTACCGTTAAGTTCTGCTCCGTTCCTGGTGTTGCAGGGCTATTGGGGTTCCAAGGCCATTGCTTAATAACCTTGCCCTTTTCCACGGTAAAGCTCGGTGCTTCATCTACCGATCCGACTTCAAGACCGAGCGATTTGATTTTACTCTCAGCTTCGCTACGACTCATATTCGTCAAATCAGGCATCGTTACCGATTCTTTACCTTTACTTATAACCAATTTTACAACCGTGATATCCGGATCAAACTCCTCACCCTCATCTGGTGACTGAGAGATGATTTCCCCAGCTGGCACGCTATCGCTGTGCTCCTCAGTGGTATTAATCCTGTTATCGTCAACTTTCTGAGCTTCCAATAATTGGAGTGCTTCGTCAAGCTTTTTACCTACAACTTTAGGCATCTTGCTTAAAGGCTTGGGTCCTGCAACCGATAGTTGAATGACAGAGCCTTCCTTAACGATCGTTCCTTCTTTCCTGCTCTGATCATATACCGTGCCTTCATTGAAACCCTGCTTGTAGTTTCTAATGACATCACCATCAACAACCAGACCCAATTGTTCGAGTGTACTAATAGCGACTTCCTCTGTCATATTCACCACATTAGGAACCGTTACATCATCCACTACAAATAAATTATTCACATAAATAACTACACCTGCAAGGATACCCAGAAACAAAAGGACTAAACCAACAATCAACGCTGGCTTTTTCCATTTTTTCTTAGAGCCATCTCCCTTGGCAATTTCCTCTTCCTGATCATCCTCTTCTGCATCATCAGGAGTAGCGTAGGTGTGATCCCCAGATTGCATCGTTTTGATTGCAGGCATCACTCTAGTCTGATCCTCATCCTCTTCAAAATCCAGCTTCTGCTCGTTGCGCCGGTTAGGCAGCAAACAAGTTTCGAGATCATGCATCATTTCTTCAGCTGATTGATAACGCTCCTGCGGGTTCTTACGCATCGACTTCAGAATTACATTCTCTACGCTTTGAGGAATAAGCGGGTTCACTTCCCGCGGTTCATCAAATTCCTCTTGGAGATGCTTAAGCGCCACACTGATCGGGCTTTCTCCAAGAAACGGAAGACGCGCCGTAAGCATTTGATACAGCACAATACCAAGAGAATATAAATCTGACTTCTCTCCTGTTGCTACACCTTTGGCATGCTCTGGAGAGAAATAATGAACAGACCCAATAACGGAACCCGTCTGGGTAATCGTTGTAGAAGTTACCGCTCTTGCGATACCGAAATCTGTTACCTTTACCCGGCCATTTCGACCGATTAAAATGTTGTGCGGCTTGATATCACGGTGAATGATTTGATTATGATGGGCATGATCGAGCGCATCACAGATTTGAGTCGCAATTCGCACTGCCTCGTCAACCTGAAGAGGCGCTCGCTCTTTAATGATTTCATTGAGGTTATTCCCCTCGATATATTCCATGACGATATAGTGAATTTCATCCTCTTGTCCAACATCGTAGATGCTAACCACATTTGGATGCGACAATGATGCCGCAGATTGTGCCTCACGCCTAAATCGGCGGATAAATTCCTCGTCGTGCACAAACTGTTGCCGTAGCACTTTGATCGCTACGTTTCGGTTCAGTAAAATATCCTGTGCCTTATAGACCAGCGCCATTCCACCGCCGCCGATACGCTCTATGATCTTGTAACGACCAGCCAATTCATGTCCGATCATGAATTCCACCCCTTTTTACTTTGCCCAGCAGCTTCTTCTTGATGTTCTAACAGGGCGACAGTGATGTTGTCGTCGCCTCCGGCGAGAAGTGCTAGTTGAAGCAGGCGGTCCGCTTTTTCCTGTAGAGGAATATCGAGTGAGCCGACAATTTGTCCTATCCGGTCTCTTTTGACCAGATTACTTAGCCCGTCGCTGCATAGTAGCAACGCCTCTCCCACTTCAATGGTTACCGCACTCATTTCAACAGATACATCAATATCTGTACCAAGAGCACGAATAAGTACATTTTTACGCGGATGAGACTCTAACTCCTCCTCAGTAATTTGACCGCTTTTGAACAATTCATTGACCAATGTGTGATCATCTGTCAGCCGGCTTACTTGACCTGCTGATACTTTATAGGCACGGCTATCGCCAATATGCCCAATACAGCCTTCATGACCACGGAGTAGCACTGCTACAATGGTCGTACCCATATTGTGCAGCCGCTCATCGGCGGAGGCCTCCTGGTAAATCACTTCATTGGCATGTAAGATAGCATCACTAAGCGCAGCCTGAATAGCATCCATAGACATATCAGGTTCCAAGGAAGCTAAGTCTTCAGACACGGTCTGAACCGCAAGTCTACTGGCCGTATCACCCGCAAGGTGACCTCCCATTCCGTCGGCAACAATGCCGAGTGTATAACCATGCTCCATTTGACAGATTAAGACAGAGTCCTCATTCACCTGCCGAACCCGTCCGACATGGCTGACATGAACCGTATTGATCAAATTATTCTCACCCCAACTCCATATGCTTGGCACGAAGTTGACCGCAAGCAGCAGCAATATCGTGGCCTTGTTCACGGCGGATCGTTACATTTACGCCTTTCTCCGCCAGCGTACGTTGAAATTTGAAAATGTCGTTACGCGACGTACGGACATATTTCCGTTCCGGTACGTGGTTAACAGGGATCAGGTTTACATAGCAGTTCATATCTTTGATGACGTCTGCAAGCTCTGCTGCATGTTCAGCCTGGTCGTTCACACCGCCAATTAAGGCATACTCGAACGTAATGCGGCGTCCCGTCTTCGCTTGATAATAACGAAGTGCTTCAATAACATCATCAAACGGAAAACGACGGTTTACAGGCATCAGCTTGGACCGAAGTGTGTCGTTAGGTGCATGGATGGAAATCGCCAGGTTAATCTGGGTATTCTCTTCAGCAAACTTATAGATGTTAGGCACAATACCACTTGTCGACACTGTGATGTGGCGCTGTCCAATGTTGAGTCCCTTCTCATGAATCATGGTACGAAGGAATTTCATCGTTGCATCGTAGTTCTCAAATGGTTCACCAGAGCCCATAATTACGATGCTGCTGACACGCTCACCTTTTTTATCAAGAATCTTCTGAGCTTGAACGACTTGAGCGACAATCTCACCAGAAGTCAGGTTCCGTTTCAAGCCTCCAAGTGTTGAAGCACAGAACGTACAACCAATACGGCATCCGACCTGAGTCGTCACACAGATGCTGTTACCGTAGTTATGCTTCATAATAACTGTCTCAATCGCATGATCATCATGTAATCCAAACAGAAACTTAACTGTACCATCCTTCGACTCAAACTTGGTAATTTCAGTCAAGGTTACAAAGCTGAACTGATCTTCCAGCTTTTGGCGAATACCCTTCGGTAGATTCGTCATCTCCTCAAAAGAGTTCACTCGTTTTACGTACAGCCAATCAAATATTTGAGAACCGCGGAATGCGGGTTCTCCGTTCTCTTGAGCCCATGTCTGAAGCTCTTCTAGCGAATAGTCGTATATAAAAGGGTTCATTTCACCACACCTGTCTTTTTCATTCATATGCATCTCTTTTCTCATTCTTCCTATTCTAACATAAATAAAAGAGACGGTAAAAGAGAAAACCCGCCGGCACGGCGGGCCATTCCTATTGTCTTACAAGCATTCGCCTCTTATGAGAGCCGACGAAGTCTAACAATGTAAAATCCGTCACTGTGAAAATGTTGGGGAAGGATCTGCACGCCTCCACCCTTCGGAAGTGCATTCTTCATAATTCTGCTCATGCTGCCGTTCTCATTATCAGCAACTTCAAAATTAGGGTTGTCAGCCAAAAATGCAGCGACTGCACCTTCATTCTCCCCTGGCTCAATCGTACATGTACTATATACGAGTACACCACCTGGACGTACCAGCGTAGACACAGATTGAAGCAGTTCACGCTGAAGCGATGCAATCTCTCCAATATCCTCCGGGGTCTTCACCCATTTAAGATCAGGTTTCCGGCGAATCACGCCAAGGCCTGAGCAAGGTGCATCCAGCAATACCCGATCAAAGGAGGCTGGCTCATAAGTCTGAGCGAGATCAAGGGCATTGCCTGTAACTGTCTTAATACGGTCCAATCCAAGCCGTTCTGCCTGCTCCGCAATCAGCTTTTGTTTATGGGCATGCAGATCATTAGCGATGATCAAGCCATCATCCTTCATCAATTCACCCATGTGAGCCGTCTTGCCACCCGGGGCAGCACAGCAGTCTAGCACGCGCATACCGGGTGCTGGATCAACGACCTCCGCCACAAGCATCGAGCTCTCATCCTGAATCGAGATCATTCCATCCTGATACCATTCAGTATGAGCCATATTTCCGCCGCTCTTTACGATAATCCCATAAGGGCTTAGTTCGGATGATACGGCCTCAAACCCACGGCTGTTCATCTCCTCCAGCAGCGCCTCACGGCTGATCATCGTTGTATTCACCCGGATGCTAACAGCAGGGGGCTCATTATTAGCCTTGCAGATCGCCTCGGCAGTATCCTCGCCATATTGTTCAATCCAGCGCTCCACAAGCCATTTTGGATGGGAGTGACGAAGAGAAATTTGATCTGCTGGTGATAGATTATCGGGAATAACGAGCTCTTCCTTTTGCCGGAGTATACTACGCAACACGCCATTGACCATACCAGATATGCCTTGGTGACCACGTCGTTTTGCCAGGTTCACAGCCTCACTAACAACAGCATGATCGGGAATCCGGTCCAAATATACAATCTGGTACAAACTCAGGCGAAGCAGTGCTCTGACCCAAGGTTGCAGCTTGGCTGTACCTTTTTTGACAAAACGGTCGAGGAAGTAATCCAGCGTATTCAGCCTGGATATGGTTCCGTATACAAGCTCCGTTGCAAGCCCTGCATCCCCTTTTTCAAGCGAAGCCTTCTGGAGAGCGGTATTTAAGAGCAGGTTGCTGTAAGCCCCTTCCTGCTCAACCTGTGTTAGAACATTCATGGCGAGTTCCCTTGCTGTCATTGCACGTCCTTTGGGAGCACCGTTTCCACGTCCGCTCACGTCAGCACCGTCCCGCTTGTCATGCTTGTCCCACGGACAAATTGCGAAGCATCCATCGCTTTTTTACCGCTCGGTTGAACCGTTAATAATGTCAGCGAACCGTCACCTGTCTTAACTACAATACCAGTCTCTGTCAGTTCAAGCACGGTTCCTGGACCCGCCTGACTCGAAGATGCGTTTGCACCATCCACATCCGGAAAAGCAGCCGACCATACCTTAAACACTTCACCATTCCAGAGTGTAAAGCCACCGGAAAAGGGAACAAGTCCGCGGATCTGATTGTAGATTTCACGCGATGTACGATTCCAATCAATCTTCTCGTCCTCACGCGTCAAGTTCGGAGCATAGGTAGATTCCTCATCGTTCTGAGGCTCAGCCTGCACTTTGCCACTAGTCAATCGAGGAAGCTGTTCTTTTAACAAAGCTGCTCCCGCGATGCTAAGCTTGTCAAACATCGTTCCAGCCGTATCGTCATCCAGAATAGGAACTTCGACACGAGCTATCATGTCGCCGGTATCCAGTCCTTCAGCCATATACATCAGCGTAATGCCAGTGACTTTCTCACCATTAATAATAGAACGCTGAATCGGAGCTCCTCCCCGATATTTAGGGAGAAGCGATCCATGAACATTAAGACAGCCAAGTGCCGGCATATCGAGCACAGACTTAGGCAAGATTTGCCCATAGGCTGCAGTCACAATCATATCCGGTTTATAATTCGCCAGTTCTGCCACAGCCTCAGGGCTACGCAGGCGCTGTGGTTGTAACACAGGGATTCCGTGACGAAGAGCCGCTTCTTTTACTGGAGTTGGTGTAAGCACCTTCTTACGTCCCTGGGGACGGTCCGGTTGTGTTACGACAGCGGTAATGTTGTAGCCTTCAGCTACAAGCATATCGAGACTTGGCACAGCGAACGCAGGTGTACCCATGAATACAATATTCATCGATTTTCCAGCTCCCTCCGTGGAGGGCGATTCGGATCAAATTCATACACCCGTTCAGCAATATCTGTAAACAATACACCGTTCAGATGATCAATCTCATGCTGGAAAGCACGGGACAGCAGCCCTGTCGCCGTCACAAGCAGTTCGTTCCCCTCGCGATCAAGTCCCTTCACTTTCACTTGTTCCGCGCGGCGCACATCGCCGTTCCATCCAGGGATACTAAGGCAACCTTCGGGTCCGAATTGCTCGCCATCACTCTCTACAATTTCCGGATTTATCATCTTGATTAATCCATGCTCGTCACCTGCGTCAACTACGATAAGACGCTTCAAAATGCCGACTTGAGGTGCGGCCAGACCAACACCATCCGCATCGTACATCGTATCTGCCATATCATCGAGCAGCTTCTGAACATTCGGTGTAATCTTAGTAACTTCCTTTGCTTTCTTGTGTAATACATCATCTGGTTCTTTAACAATAATGCGTATTGCCATTATGACACCTTCCTCACGCTTTTCATTCAATATATGCAGTATTACATTAACATTTGCGGGTCCACGTCAATGCTGATCTGCAAGTTCGTGTCGCGCACTGAATCCTGCAGCTCCTCGGCAACTTGCCGAACAAGCGAGACAGCATCCATCGTTCCACGCCATTTTATCATACATTGGAATCTGTATCTATTTTTTAGCCTTGGAATAGGCGATGCGACAGGCCCTAGAATATCTAAGGCGTCTGCGGAAAAACGATCCAAACTGCCGAACCAACCTCTCTGGTCAGCTCTTCCCTTCAAATCTGCAGCATAATTCTCCGCAACTCGGACAAGCAGCGGAAGCTGCTCATGGGATAATGTCACGAGAATGAGTCTACAGTACGGTGGATAATGAAGTGCCTTACGATGCTTTAGTTCATCTTTGACGAACGTTAAATAGTCATGACCACTAGCATGAATAATCGAATAATGCTCCGGTGTATAAGATTGAATAACGACCTCTCCCGGTAGCTGGTGTCGACCAGCACGACCAGCTACCTGAGTAAGCAATTGGAATGTCTTTTCCGCCGCTCTAAAATCAGGTAAATTTAGGGCAGAATCAGCCGTAATCACACCGACAAGTGTTACATCAGGGAAATCCAAACCCTTCGCTACCATCTGGGTACCGAGGAGCACATCTGCCTTCTTATCTCTAAATTGCTTCAGCAGCTTTTCATGCGAACCCTTTTCTGTTGTGGTGTCCACATCCATCCGAATGACCCGTATCCCTGGGAATAACTTGGCCAGCTCCTCCTCCACTCGCTGTGTACCCGTTCCGAAGAAACGAATATGCTCACTCCCGCATTCTGGACACACTTCCGGAGCCTGTTCAGCATATCCGCAGTAGTGACAGCGAAGATTGTTAGACTTTTGATGGTACGTCAAGGAGATATCACATTCTGGACAACCCGCTACATAACCACAGCTGCGGCACATGACAAACGTGGAGTGTCCACGCCGGTTTAAGAGAAGTACAGTCTGCTCCCCCCGTTCCAAACGAGCTGAGATTGCCTCATGAAGGGGACGGCTAAACATAGAGCGGTTACCGTCCTTTAACTCCTCACGCATATCAACAATTTCGACCTCCGGCAGACGATTGCCGAGCGCCCGAGTCGGCATCTCTAGTAGCTCGGGTTCAAAGCCCTCCTGGGAATGTGATCTAGCAGCATGATAACTCTCAAGAGACGGAGTCGCTGAGCCCAAGATGACAACAGCCCCCGTTTCAGAAGCACGGCGGACGGCTACATCCCTAGCATGATACTTCGGAGTCTCCTCCTGCTTGTAAGAAGTCTCATGCTCCTCATCCATAATAATCAATCCAAGACGGTCAAAGGGAGCAAACACAGCCGAACGAGCACCGACAACAACCGATGCCCGGCCTTCATGGATCTTTCTCCATTCGTCATAACGTTCCCCTGCGGATAGCCGGCTGTGCATTACGGCCACAAGATCACCAAAACGCCCTTTAAACCGCTCCACCATCTGTGGTGTAAGTGAGATCTCAGGCACCAAAACGATAGACTGTCTATCTTGTTCAAGACAACGCTGGATCGTCTGAAGGTAAATCTCTGTCTTTCCGCTCCCAGTGACACCATGCAATAAGAAAACGCCGTGCTGGAACTGATCCAGTTTATGAACAATTCTGCTGTATACATGCTGTTGTTCTTGAGTAAGAACAAGCGGCTTGGTCGGTTTGAAATCCCGGCCTTTATATGGATCACGGAATACTTCCATATCCTCTACACGAATATAGCCTTTGTCTGCAAGTGCTTTGACCGTTCCGGCCGTTACTCCAAGCGAGGAGAGCACTTCTTTCATCGCGATCGGAAGAAAAGATTCCATTTCGATAAGATATTCGAGAACTTCTTTTTGACGCTGCGCTTTAGCAGGAAATGATTCTAGCGCTTCCTGTGCCGCCGAAACATCCACGGCCAGTTCCACAGCCTTCATCGTCTTTTTCTGCATCTTGTCCTTGATTTGTTGATACTCACGAAGCAGTCCACGAGATAGCATCACTTTGATACGATCTGCATCATCAGGAAAAGCACGATTCACCTGCTCAAGCGTAACTTCGCCACGCTGCTTCACAAATGCGATAACTGCTTGTTCGATATCATTCTCTTGAGGCAAAGCAAATAGGCCGTCTACGGGCCCACTATCTTCTTCCGGATTTCCAAGTGTAATGTACCGTTCCGCTTTACCTTTAAGTGCTGTCGGAAGCATGGATTGCAATACTGTAATTTGGCGGCAAGCATAGCGTTCCTTCATCCATTCGCTAAGCCTTATCAACTCAGGTGACAATGGAGGAGCAAAATCGAGCACTTCCTGAATCGACTTCATTTTGGCATAATCCATTTCAAGGCGAGGATGAAGAGAAACGACAAACCCCTGGAGTGTCCGGTGTCCAAAAGGCACACCCACTCTACTACCAACCTCAATCCAAGGGCGCAATCGCTCGGGAATCAGGTAATCGAACGGCCTGTCGGTATCCTTGGACGGTACGTCCACAATGACTCTGGCCATTTCCATTTAGGATTCCCCCTTTGTCATCCGCTCGGCTGCCAAGGTTAGCAGGCGCCGGGCCACATCCTCCTTGGACATAAGCGGAAGATGAAGAGCAAGCCCTTCCGAATCGTATACACTCACACTGTTCGTATCGGTTCCAAATCCCACACCGGATTTGGTTACATCATTGGCAACGATAAGGTCACAGTTCTTACGACGTAGCTTGTCCATCGCATACTGTTCAACCGAGTCCGTCTCCGCAGCGAAACCAACGAGAAACTGAGACTGTTTGCGTTTGCCTAAGGTTTCAAGAATATCTGTCGTCTTGACCAATTCTAGGAGCATCGTCTCTCCCTGCTTTTTCAGCTTTGAAGAGGCTGCATTTACGGGTCGATAATCAGCTACTGCAGCTGCTTTAATGATCAGATCGCTGTCATCAAACTCGCGCATCACCGCATCATACATATCTTGAGCTGATTCTACGCGTTCCGCATTCACACCTTCGGGGAGGGGGATATCCGTATGAGCGGCTATGAGGTGAACATCAGCTCCCATCTCCTTCGCCACCTTCGCTATGGCAAATCCCATTTTTCCAGAAGAATCGTTCGTAATGTAACGTACAGGGTCAATCCGCTCAATCGTCCCTCCTGCTGTAACAACCACCTTCTTACCCGTTAAAAGCTCAGGTGATTTCCTATCAATATTCCTTGCTTGGTCCTTCTCCTGTTGCTCAAAGAACCTTTCCACTACCTCTACGATGGTATCTGGTTCCTCCATCCGTCCCTTGCCAACGTATCCACAAGCAAGAAGACCTTCCCCTGGCTCAATCATAGATACACCGCGAGACACAAGCGTTTCCATATTCGCAACCACAGCAGGATGAGTATACATATGAACATTCATTGCTGGCGAAATCATCACAGGTGCTGTCGTTGCAAGCAGCGTTGTTGTAAGCATATCATCTGCAAGACCATGAGCCATTTTGCCAATAACGTTAGCAGTTGCAGGAGCAACCAGTACCAAATCTGCCAGATCAGCCAGATGAATATGAGACACAACAGATGGATCACGTTCATCAAATGTGTCGCTGTAAACCGGATTTTTAGTAAGCGACTGCAGTGTTAGCTCAGTAATAAATTGCTTAGCCGATTCTGTCATAATCACATGAACATCGGCTCCCTTTTGGACGAGTCTGCTGCATAGCATAGCGGCTTTATATGCCGCGATACCACCCGTGACCCCAAGCACAATAACTTTACCGTTTAACATGACTGCTCCCCCCGCTTTCTGTATTAAAACAATAAAGAAGCAGAGCTTTGGATCTCAAAGCCGCTTCTCTCCTGTAGCTTGAAGTATAAATGCAAACTTACTTTCTTATATTTTCAAAAAAATAACAACCTTTCGGTTGTCACATTTTTGTAGTGCATTTATTAAACTGCATGAATCAATTTCATTAGATTCTGTCTATTCCGAAATCTACTCTTCGCCTTTTTCTACAATAAGGTAGCCACCGTAAATTTCCTCAAGAGCAACGCCCACTTGTTTATGGGACTTCGGGTTTTTCAGCTCGGAGATTTCTCCTTCGCGCAGTTGACGTGCACGGCGGGAAGCCGCAACAACGAGCGAATACTTACTGTCTACTTTGTTCATCATTTCATCGATGGATGGATAAAGCATAGTTCAAAGCACCTCATTTTCATATACTAATTATCTTTACACTGTAAACAGAAGTACATTATTTCATAACTTTACAGTGTTCGGCAATAATAATAGATTCTATTCGTTTGCACGCAAGATTGATTTCATCATTGACCACCGCATAGTCATAGTGCCGGATCAATTCCATTTCATCAACTGCTACAGACATCCTATGGTCTATCGTAGCCTGATTTTCCGTGCCTCGTCCTACAATCCGATCCTTCAATTCATCTAGAGACGGCGGAGTAAGGAAAATGAAAACACCATCAGGGAATTTCTCCTTCACTTTCAAGGCGCCCTGTACTTCAATTTCCAGAATGATATCCTTGCCACTCGCGATGGTTTCTTCAACAAAATCACGAGGGGTACCATAATAATTACCGACATACTCCGCATATTCCAGGAGTTCATCATTCTCAATCATGGAAAGGAAATGTTCCCGTTCCTTGAAGAAATAGTTCACACCATCTACTTCACCCATACGTGGTTTTCTCGTCGTTGCAGACACCGAATATACGAGATCTGGAATACGAGGTCGAAGTGCACTACATACCGTTCCTTTTCCTACACCGGATGGACCGGACAATACAATTAATAATCCCTTTGTAGACATAATACTCCCCATCTTTATTCGTCGTTGTCATCATCTTTGCTGGATAAACGGTGAGCAACCGTCTCAGGCTGTACAGCCGACAGAATAACATGATCACTGTCGGTAATAATTACAGCCCTTGTCCGGCGACCGTATGTGGCGTCAATCAGCATATGACGATCCCTTGCTTCTTGAATGATCCGCTTAATCGGAGCCGATTCAGGGCTCACGATAGAAATGATTCGATTGGCCGATACGATATTCCCGAAGCCGATATTAATGAGTTTGATTGCCATATTGCGGTTGCTCCCCCTATACATTTGACTCTATTTGCCGAATAAGCCTGTTCATTCTACATTTGCGGCTTGTTCACGAATCTTCTCCAGTTCCGCTTTCATTTCGACAACACGGTTTACCAGAGTCAGATGATTGGCTTTCGATCCAATCGTATTGACTTCCCTGTTCATTTCCTGGATTAGAAAATCCAGCTTACGTCCCACAGGACCACTCTGATGAAGTAGCTGTCTGCACTGTTCAAAATGACTATACAGACGAGTAAGTTCCTCATCAATATTGGAGCGTTCCGCAAACAAAGCTATTTCCATTCCAAATATATGTTCATCGAAAGTCAACGAGCCGTCATTCAAGACCTCCAATCGCTGACGCAGGCGTGTCCGGTATTCATCCGTCACGGTCGGTGCCAGGCTCACCATCTCTGCTTGCAAGAGCTGAAGGCGTTCAATCCGCTGCTCCATATCTTTGGCTAAGTGAGTTCCCTCTGCAATGCGCATTTGCATCAGTCCATCTAATGCCTCG
The DNA here is from genome assembly GCF_058781425.1 of Paenibacillus sp. FW507-14B1B. Taxonomy (NCBI): domain Bacteria; kingdom Bacillati; phylum Bacillota; class Bacilli; order Caryophanales; family Paenibacillaceae; genus Paenibacillus; species Paenibacillus sp. FW507-14B1B. The sequence goes on from NZ_JBYSWS010000001.1 coordinate 1,350,784, forward strand.
TCAAGCCCTCTGCAGAGCATTTCGCTCCACTGCTGGCGTTTATCTTCCCCCAGCTGTTCGCTTCGACTGACCAAAACATCTGGCAGTGATAGAATGTCAGTGATTGTCGGTTTCCCTTCAATGCCGTAGCACTCCAATTCATCCGCGGCTTTCAAATAAGCCTTAACCATCGCATGATTAAGGACCGCCGAGAAGCTCTCGCCGTCGCTCTCTTTATTAATGTAAACATCGATCCGCCCTCGAGAAATTCGAGACTGTACAGTTCTCCTTAAAGAATCTTCGAAACAGGCCCATTCGCGCGGCATGCGGAATACTGCTTCACAATACCGGTGATTGACCGACTTCACTTCAAAGGTAACGGTATAACCTTCAAATTTGATGGCAGATTGACCAAATCCGGTCATACTTAATGACATCGGAATCACATCCATTATACTATTGTAATTGAAAATTATTAATGAAACAAGGGGGACAATCGGCGCCCTGATAACTCCCATACGTATTCTGTCAACTGAACACTCATCTCGTAAAACATAAACGGAGTCATCAAATATATACCATTGAAATGTTTTGTTGCAACATCCAATAATTCCTTGCCGATCTTCACACCCATCGCACGGCCCTCTTCGCCTTCTAGCCCCGCCATCCGCTGACGAACCTCATCAGACAATTGGATACCTGGAACCTCGTTATGAAGATATTCTGCATTTCGTCCGCTTGCTAAAGGCATGATCCCGATGAAAATAGGAATATCTAAATGCTTAGTAGCCTCTTTCAACTGAACGATGAGTTCTGGATCATAGACTGGCTGGGTCATGACATAGTCCGCACCACTTGCTATTTTTTTCTCCAAGCGCTGAACCGCTTTATCAAGGTTCCTTACATTCGGATTAAACGCTGCTCCAACAACAAACTTCGCCTTCTGCTTGAGCGTTTTACCTGAGAATGCTACACCTTGGTTGAGCTGCTTAATCATTCGAATAATCTCAAATGAGGTAAGGTCATAAACGGAACTGGAACCAGGCAAATCTCCGAACTTTGCAGGGTCACCCGTTACTGCGAGGACATGATCAATACCAAGTGCATCAAAGCCCATCATGTGGGACTGTGTTCCGATCAAATTCCGATCTCGGCAAGCAATATGAATCAATGGCCGGATTCCAGTACGACTAAAAGCAAGGTGTCCGAGTGCCATGTTGCTCATCCGGGTAACAGCAAGCGAGTTGTCAGCCAGCGTAAGCGCGTCTACCCCAGCTCTTTTGAGCGCTTCAGCACCCTTCATAAACTTCGTGATATCCAGATCGCGTGGAGGGTCCAGCTCAACAATGACGGTATGCCGCTCCTTCACAAGATCAACAAGCGTAGGTTCTCCGCCGCGTTCTACAGTTTCTTGTGGTTCTACCTGTTCGTGCAGTACGATTCGATCCGTCTCTTCGATAGAAGTGTCTGATAAAGGCGCTGGAAGATAGTCACTGAGCGCAGCTGCAATCTTAGTAATATGGGCTGGAGTAGTTCCGCAGCAACCACCAATAATTCGAGCTCCCTGCTCAGCAAACTTTAATGCCATCTGACCAAAGTACTCTGGACTCGCTCCATAACGGTATTCCCCATCCACGTAATCCGCAATCCCTGCATTCGGGAATATAGAGATAGGAATTGATTTGTAGCCCTGAAGCGTCTCCAATGCACGCAGCATGCCGTTAGGTCCGGTACGGCAGTTAAATCCGAATACATCCGCACCTTCCTGATGTACGATACGAAGCGCTTCATTCATGGTATATCCATCAAGCGTCCGAGCGATATCCTCTACTGCGAATTGCGAGATGATAGGCACATCACTTACCTTGCGAACTTGGGACAAGGCAAGCAACATTTCCTCAACATCATAGAATGTCTCTAGTAATATTCCATCCACGCCTTCAGTTAGTAGAGAATGAATCTGCTGCTGAAAGTACTTCTTCAACTCATCGGTTGAGATATTATTCCGCTTTCCCCCACGAATGGAACCCATCGCTCCAAGAACATAGCCATTCTTGCCAGCAGCTTCACGAGCAATCCTTACTCCGGCCCGGTTAATCTCATCCACTTTGGATTCCAGACCGTATTTGGAAAGCTTGTCGTAGTTCGCTGAGAAAGTGTTACTCTCAAGTATCTGGGCACCCGCTTCTATATACTGGCGATGAACATCACCTATAACCTCGGGTGAGATCAAATTTAACTCTTCATAAGATATTCCTACTGGAAACCCTTTTTGATATAAAAATGTACCCATCGCCCCGTCCCCGATTAGTACCTTATTTCCCCATGCTTGCCGCAGATCCGGTCTCATCGTACTCCCCCCGCCTGACTGTAGTTTCACCTTAATGTATCATAAATGGTTCCAAAAGATAAAGAGACAAAGAGGGTAGCTTCTATCCCTTCTTTGCCTCTTTATCTTTCATTATTTTGCCAATATCAGTCCATCAGCTCAAAGAAAATTTCAAAAATATGCACTTACTCTGGAACCCTTCCCTCATATACCGTATCAGCCGCTCCCGTCATATAAACATGATTATCCTTCTCATCCCACTCGATGAATAAGTCTCCACCTTTCAGTGAGATCACCGCAGCGCGATCTGTAGTACCATTCAGCACGGAAGACACTAACGTCGCACATGCACCAGTCCCACAAGCTAGTGTAGGTCCAACCCCACGCTCCCACACTCGCATGTCCACATAATCCCGAGCTCGAACAGTCGCGAATTCAACGTTAATTTTCTTAGGGAACAACGGATGAACTTCAAGCTTTGGCCCCCACAAGGATAGATCGAACTGAGTGGCATCCTCGACGTAGATTACGCAGTGAGGATTCCCCATCGACACTGCTGTAAATTTGAATTCCTGTCCATCGACCTCAATGGATTGGTTCACAACAGGACTCTGATTCAATGTAGTAGGAATAATTAAGCCTTCTAGGATCGGTTCTCCCATGTCAACGCGTACGCTTTTGACCACATCCCCCTCTAAACGAAGACCAACCTTTTGAACACCTGCTCCAAGCGTTTCAATTGTAATCTCACTATTCACGGTATACCCGTAATCATATACGTATTTAGCCACACAACGAATGGCATTCCCACATTGCTCTGCTTCTGAACCGTCAGAATTTATAATTCTCATCCGAAAATCTGCTTTCTCAGAAGGCAAGATATACACAAGTCCGTCAGCACCGATCCCAAAAAATCGGTTGCACCATTTTACAGCTAATTCTGCAGCATTAACAGGCATCTCTTGCTCGCCATATACGATAATAAAGTCATTTCCGAGTCCGTTCATTTTCGTGAATATCATAATAAACCCATCTCCTCTGCAGCTGTTGATGAAAATCAGCATACCGCAGAAAGATGGGTTTTCAAATTTACTTTATGCCGAAAGGTTTGCACTTTTCGTCATCATGTTGCGACGATTACGATGACGTTTCCCTCCCCATACGCTGCCTATTCCCATTAAGAACGTTGGTATACCAGCTGCAACAAGTGTAATTGCCCACTCCCGAAGTCCAAGCGGAACCGTCTTGAAGATTGGCTGCAACGCCTCAATATACATAACACCCAGCATGAGAAGAACGGATGAGAGTACAGCGAGTACCAAATATTTATTTTGAAACGGATTCCGGTGGAAAATGGATCTGGAACTTCTACAGTCAAATACATGAATTAACTGTGCCATGACCAAGGTGGCAAAAGCAACAGATTGCGCTTTAGCCAACTGTCCTGCTTGATCAGGTGCTGTTCGTAATGTAAGCCAGAACGCCCCTAGAGTACACAGACCAATCAACACTCCACGGCTAATAATTTTCCATCCGAGACGTCTTGCAAATATGTTCTCCTTCGCACCCCGAGGCTTATGTTCCATAAGATCCTTCTCAGGTTGATCGACACCAAGGGCCATCGCCGGAAGACCGTCGGTCACAAGGTTCACCCATAGAATCTGAATCGGTACTAACGGTAACGGCAGACCCATCATCATAGCAAAGAACATGGTCAGGATTTCGCCAACATTTGAGGCGAGGAGATATCTAATAAACTTGCGGATATTCTCATAGATGCTTCGCCCCTCTTCGATCGCTGCTACGATTGTTGAAAAGTTATCATCGCTCAGCACAAGAGCCGATGCTTCCTTCGTGACATCTGTCCCTGTAATCCCCATAGCAATCCCGATATCAGCTGCCTTGATCGCAGGCGCATCATTGACACCATCTCCGGTCATAGCTACGACATGACCCTTTCGCTGAAGCGACTTCACAATTCGAAGCTTGTGCTCCGGTGATACCCGCGCATACACAAAGGTCTGATCCACCTTCGCATCTAGTTCCTTATCGTCAAGCCTAGAGAGCTCCTGCCCAGTCATCGAAAGACCGTTACGCGGCATAATGCCAAGCTGATTCGCAATAGCTTCCGCTGTAGTCCGATGATCACCCGTGATCATCACGGTTTTAATGCCTGCACGGCGACAGGTTGCAATAGCATCTCGAACTTCACGCCGCGGCGGGTCGATCATACCGGCAAGACCTGCGAATATCAGCTGGCATTCCGCTTCCGTTTCCGTCTCTGGTTTTTCATAAGAACGGAGATCACGGTAAGCCATTCCCAGTACACGCAGTGCAGAGGAAGCCATCGATTCGTTCGCAGCAAGTACCTTTTGCCGTAAGGTTCCAGTTAAAGGCACGATATTACCTTCCCATAAAATATACGCGCAGGCATCCAGAAGTACATCAGGAGCACCTTTCGTACATATCAGTCGACCTCCCTGATGACTGACAACGACAGACATCAGCTTCCGCTCGGAATCGAATGGAAATTCCTTATCCCGCTTATATGTGGTAGCTAATGCGCTTTGTCCTAACCCCATTTTGGCTGAGAGCGTAAGTAGCGCTCCTTCCGTCGGGTCTCCTTTAAGCTCCCAATTGGTTGATACTGCTTCATTTTTGTTCTTTTTCTTCATCTTTGGAGCTTCAGCTATATCTTCATAAATTTCCGCGTTATTACATAATCCACCTATTTGCAAAAGTCTTCTCAAAGTCTGATCCGTCCGTAATTCAATGGGCTTACCATTCTTTAGAATCTGACCAACAGGCTCATATCCTTGACCTGTCACTTCCATCATTCGGCCATCAAGCCAGATACGAGTTACCGTCATCTTGTTTTGGGTTAGCGTGCCTGTCTTATCCGAGCAGATGACAGAAGCACAGCCGAGCGTCTCAACCGATGGGAGTTTACGAACGATAGCCTTTCGTTTAATCATCCGCTGTACACCGAGAGCCAGTGCAATCGTGACGATGGCCGGTAACCCTTCAGGAATAGCAGCAACGGCAAGGCTAACACCTGCAAGGAACATCCCTGATGCTGGCTGACCATGCAAAATACCAGCCACAACAACGAGAATCGTGAGTACGAGAGATACAGCAATTAAAATCTTACCGAGCTGTTCGAGACGATGCTGTAACGGAGTTTCTTGCGATTCTGTATTTTGGATCAAATCAGCGATTTTCCCCATCTCGGTATCCATCCCTGTGCGGATGACCACGCCTTTTGCAGTCCCTCTCGATACCATCGTGCCCATGTAACCGATATTTTTACGATCCCCAAGTGGCACATCTTCTTCGGCTATGGCCTCCGAATGCTTATTTACAGGAAGTGACTCTCCGGTTAGCGCCGATTCCTCCACACTGCAACTGCTTGTCTCCAACCAGCGAACATCTGCGGGGATCCGATCACCGCTTTCCACCAAAATGACATCTCCTGGGACCAATCCTTTTGCGGCAATATGAATAACTTTGCCATCCCTAAGTACTTTAGACGTCGGTGCTGATAATTGCTTCAGCGCACGAAGTGAACGTTCTGCTCGAAACTCCTGAACAAAACCAAGCACCCCATTAATCAGTATGATCGCGATAATCGTCACGGCATCCAGATATTCTCCAAGCAATCCAGATACCAGTGTGGCACCAAGGAGCACAAGCACCATGAAGTCCTTGAATTGATTCAACAACAGCGTGAACGGAGATATTTTGGCTCCTTCGGACAACTCGTTCCAACCGCTTTTTTTACGTCTTTCTTCAGCATCCTCTTCCGTGAGGCCCTGCTGCGGATGCACCCGCATCACCTGTTGCAGTTCATCAACATCCATCTGGTGCCATAACTTTTGTTCCATGCTTCCTTTCCCTCCCGGTTGTTTCTCCTGTTCCGGCGGATGACAGCTTTTCCACCTCTCAACGTAAATGTATTCGGACAGGTTCACAAATATCACAGCATAGCTATTAAGTTTTTGCCTGAAGTGTGGCATCATAGAGAAGGAATGAAGTAGGGGCAATGCTAGCAGATAGGAGAAATGACCAATGGCACTTGATGGAATCGTAACACGGGCGATCGTGCATGAGCTTGAGGCCTGCAAAGGCGCCCGGATCAGTAAAATATATCAACCGAACGAACGCGACATTGTATTACATATCCGCACACAGCAAGGAAACGCTAAAATTTTGCTATCCGCAAACCCAACGTATCCGCGGGTACATCTAACAGAAGAGACCTTCGTCAACCCAAGCGAAGCGCCTATGTTCTGCATGTTAATGCGCAAGCATTGTGAGAGTGGGATTATTGAGGAGATCACGCAGGTGGGGATGGAACGGATTATTCATATCCGTGTTCGTCAGCGGGATGAGCTCGGGGATCTTTCCTCCAAACTGATCATCATCGAACTTATGGGGCGTCACAGCAATATTATCCTGACAGATCCATCCACAGGCACCATTCTAGATGGAATTCATCATGTCACACCGGCCATTAGCAGCTACCGGGTCATTATGCCAGGTTTTGCTTATACAGAGCCACCTCAGCAAAATAAGCTGAATCCGCTCGATACCGAACAGGAAGCATTCCGAGAATCCTGCCTTGTTAGTCCAGATAACCCTATAACTTGGCTCGTAGATTCTTTTAGTGGAATGAGTCCGTTAGCGGCACAAGAAATAGCCCACCGAGCTGGTTATGTATCTAGCACAGAAGATGTGGGCACGGAGAAGAATTGTGGCGGTTTATGGACCGCTTTCTCTGAGGTCATGGAAGATGTCAGAAACTATCGATTTACGCCGACAGCTGGGTTAAACACCAAAGGAAAACTCGTATTCTCCGTTATACCACTAACGATGCTTACTGGAGATACGAAGACCTATGAATCAACAAGCAAATGCTTAGAAGACTACTATGGAGACAAGGCTCAGCGGGACACCGTTAAGCAGAAGGTGAGTGATCTCCTTCGCTTCCTGCAGAACGAGCGGTCTAAAAACATCAAGAAGCTGGACAATCTGAACAAGGATCTGGAAGAAGCAGGAGATGCTGACCGGTACCGTATTTCAGGAGAACTCCTCTTTGCTTCACTGCATATGATCCAAAAAGGAGACAAGCAAGTGGAACTCGTTAACTTCTACGACGAGGATCAGAAGACGATCATCATTCCACTTGATCCCTTACTTTCTCCTTCCGATAATGCGCAGCGATACTTCAAGAAATACAATAAATACAAGAACAGCTTAGCAGTTATTGATGAACAGCTCATCAAGACACACGAGGAGATTAATTATATTGAGAACCTGCTGCAACAGCTTTCTCATGCGTCAATGAATGATATCGACGAGATTCGAGATGAACTTGTTCAGCAAGGTTATCTCCGCGACCGCGGCCGCAAGACCCGTAAGAAGAAAAAGAACGACAAGCCGACCCTGCATATGTATACATCCTCAGAGGGAATCGAGTTATACGTAGGTAAGAACAATTTGCAAAATGAGTATGTCACGAACCGACTGGCCTCTTCGAATGATACTTGGCTACATACGAAGGACATTCCGGGTTCTCATGTTGTTATTCGCAGCGATCGCTTCGGAGAGGATACACTTCAGGAAGCCGCACAACTTGCCGCTTATTACAGCCAAGCTAAAGAGTCCAGTAGTGTCCCTGTGGATTACACACTGATTCGTCATGTGCGTAAACCAAGCGGATCCAAACCCGGATTTGTGATCTATGATCACCAGAAGACATTGTTTGTGACACCTGATGAGAAGCTCATTAAAAGTCTGCCGAATGTAATCAAAAATCAGCGTAACTAGTCACCTGTCAACAAAATCTATTAACAACAGGTCTAAGCCTCAGTCATTACAGACAAAATCAGGGATATCCAAAAGGTCTTTGACCCCCGGATATCCCTGATTCTTTATATATGTCACGATCGACCACACTCTATCTTCGTGGCTCCTAGTTACGAATCTTTAAAACCTTCCACGCGCTGACTCTAACTGCTCCAATACTTCTTCGGTTACCCTCTTATCTCCAAGGTCGCCATGAAACACAATGTCCTGCCGCTCACCATGATAATCAGACCCCGCCGTAACGATCAGTTTAAATTCCTCCGCCAATGTCAAATAACGAAGTTCGTCCTCTTGGTTGTGATCCGAATGAAATACTTCAATGCCAGATAACTGCGCTTGCTCAAGAATGGATCTAACAAGTTTATCATCACCATATAACCCCGGATGCGCCAGTACCGCCGTCCCACCAGCCTCCCTAATCCATTGACATGCTTCTTGAGGTGAAATACGGGGCTGAGGAGCGTATGCAGGAGCTCCTTGTGCCAAATATCGATCAAACGCATCACGCATATCCGTGGCGAATCCCTTTCGAACGAGAGTGTCTGCAATATGTGGACGCCCGATACTCTCGTCTGGTTTTAGTTCACGTTCTAATCCAGAGATTACCTCTTCCATTGTAATAGGGATCCCTAACTTTTGAAGATTGGCAATGATTTTCCCATTTCGTTCATTTCTCGTATTTCGGAGATTAGCAAGACGGTTTAAAAATTTAGGATTGTTCGCATCCACAAAATAACCCAAGATATGAATATCTACTCCACCAGCCATCGTGCTGATTTCCACTCCAGGAATCACCTTAACACCATACTTCACTCCCGCTTCCATTGCCTCTTGAACGCCGGAAACCGTATCGTGGTCGGTAATTGCAACTGCAAATAATCCTTTTTCATAAGCAAGGCGTACATTTTCGGTAGGTTCGTTCATTCCATCAGATGCTTGCGTATGGGTATGTAGATCACAGCCTTTCTGGATGGCGTTGATTGATTTCATTGGACGATCATCCATCTTTACAGCCCCTTTCCTTATTCACTATTATTCCTTCATTCTAGCGGATTACATCTCTTTGGTACAAAAAAAAGGCATCCGTGCAACTGCACGCATGCTTACTTCCGTTTACGACTGTTCTTAATTAGCGTCATACGCCGAGAATGGCGCAGCCATGAGTAATAGGATTTCAAATCCCGAAGTTCTATTGTCTCTGACATTCTTCCCAGAAAAGTTACGATGATCATTCGATGAAGAGGGTTTCCAATTAGATCACGTTCGTGTTCTAACTCCGAAAACTCCGCAACCACAACAAGATCATCATCAATAAGATACACGTCCTGCTCATTTCGATAATACGGAACAATGCGATCCTGCTTTAAACATTCCCACATCCATGCTCCAATCTCATCATGCGGAGTATCACTATGCTCCACACGATCCGTATATCGGCTCTTTGCATGATTCGTTATTACAATGTCAGCTACCTTCTTATCATTTAACGTAATGTAAAACGGTTCGTAGGTGCTCCACCGCTCAGTCCCTTTGTCGCGCATGGATAATCACTCTCCACCAAATGGGTCTTTGTATCTATGTATATATACCCAACATATTACATCATTCCTTAATTATGCACAAGGCAGAAACATTTCTCATTGTGAATAGTTCTTGAATATTAAAAAAATTCCAGCCTAAAAAACCACACAATTTTCAGAAATAAAAAAAAGCAGCCTTTCGGCTGCTAAGTATTTCGTTATAGATATTACGGGCAAGACCCAGAATCAGGAACAAACTTAAGGTCCGAAAAACTTGGTCTTGTCAGGCCCATTACTGCTATATTCTGTCTTGATTTCGTTTCGGTACGAGCGTTCGATTTTACGAACATAGGAAAGTCTGCGAATATTCTTAACAGTCTCTTCCGCCCGCTCTGCATTTACATACATCACAACGTATTGCATACGGCGCGAGATATAATGTACACTACCATACTTTTCAAGGTTTCTAGCTGCCTTCACATCACTAACCCAAATAATATAACCGGTTCGTTCCGCCAACATCCGTAGTCTCGCCTCTCTTTCATCTCTATCTCTATCTACACCTTACGCTAGCCACACTGGCAACCGCCGCCACTCCCGCAACCTTTCTTCGGAAGAGCATTATTACTAGGTACCTTAATCGTGTCGGAAACTGATAGTGCAATCTTCTCCGACATATTGAACAGAAGGTCATCCAAGTTCTTCTCAGCAAGTTTAAAGCGCGTAACAGCCTCAAACGCTTCCAACTCCGCTTCTACTGCGCTAACTTCATCCTTCGCTGAATGATAGTTCGGGTGGAAATGACCAAACCGCTGGGTCTCTTCGAATAATTCCTTCTTCGATTCAAGCTTATGGATCAAAGCCTGAATATTCGGATCATTCTCGACGGCCTGTTTCCAATATAGATAATCCGCCACTTCGACGGAAGCATTAATCATGTCACCCAATTCATAGGCGTAGGTGAGCACCTCGGCCATATCAACCGTGTTCAATTCTGATACGCTCATGATCTCATCCCACTTCTTTACAGATTAGTCCTCCTCAAAAGGTGGACTTCTTTATCATAGCATATCAGTCGCTGCTTAAGAAGGGGGAAACTGTAGTTTGAATCTCATCAGATTGAACCACTCCGTTCCAAGATCAGAGAGCTTTCTCCTTGATTAAGTGATTACTATCCTCACGATAAATCAGGTACAATGAGCCTCATTTCTTGCCAATCTCCTTCACCAAGCTCAGCCGTTACCGCTTCCGTCTTATCTGGTGTAAAGATCATTCCTAGCATACGCCATGGATTGCGAAGCAATCGCTGTGGAATGAACACTACTCTCTCATTCTTTATACTAAGCTCCACTTTAATCTTCCAATCTAACGCTTGCTCTAATATCTGTTTAGCTGTTGTAGCATGATATGTACGCCAATCTCTTGTCCACATCACCGGAATCTTCTCAAGTCCTGGAAATAAACTTGCGCAATCTGGTATATCTACATCCGGCTCATAGTAGTGCTCATTTCTTCCACTGTACACGAGACTCGGAGAGGCGAAGTGGTTAAAGTCCCCTTCAAAATATCGAACGCGTAAAGCTCCATCGTCAACATAGTCATCCGCAGCTGCATGAGATGTACTTGATCCCAAGACCTGTTCAAATCCGCCGATCTGTCGTTTTGGAGGAAGACCTGCTACGTTTAATATTTTTCTAATTTCAGAAACACGCTGTGGCTGCACAGCAAAATGCAACGGACCCAAACGATGTATCCATTCAGTAAGTTTAGGATGAGCCGCAATCTGGTCGCCTTCATCGGAAGTTTCACACTGCAAGACTGTCAATTCTGCAAAAGAGGTTCTTCCCACTTCTCTTCCCCACTGTACAAGGGCAGCCTCTACGTTATCAGGCACGCCTGTCAGCGCCTGTTCAGTTATAAAACCAGCCACACACTCTGGTCTAATCCCCAGATCTGCTGCAAGCGCAACAGATCCCTTGGTTAGACGGTAAACGGACATATGATCATCAGATATATGCTCGGCACAACGAGCCAGTCGCCAGCGAACGGCAAAAGGGGTTTCTGGCGGTACCAACACTTCATAATCGGGTTGAACAAATAAATAGCCATTTCTTGATTCAGTCGTTCTCGTAATAATGCCATGAATTAGCTCTCTTATCGGAACCTTCCAGCGAATAAGATAGTGATCGTCACTGCCTATGCCCACATCTGCCCAGCCCGCACCAGCTAGGAAGCGAAGCCATGCTTTCCCCTTTTCATATAGCTCATCCCGATGCTCCGGATTCACCATTCCTTCTGTTATCATTTCATCCAGCATAAGGCTCACATCGTACCATGTGTTATCTTTAAATGCTTCGTGACATAACAGTTGCCTGAAATGCTGAATTTCTGGATTAGTACGGCCGTATCTTTCCATAATGCTCTGAAAAAGAAGATGGTTCATTGCCTCCCATGAAAGATCCATCCATTCTTCTACGGCATCCTCCTTCAACACGAAGGCGTGACTCTCCTTGATTAGTAGACCTAGACTAAGCATCAAGTCGAGCATTACCGCAACACGCGGTGGATACACGTCTGAATGCGCATATTCCAGTCCAATAGCAGCGATATCTTCTCCCGTGAGACCCTTTTCATCATCTAGCTTTTGGATATGCTTCTTATGTATGGTGCCTTTTGAAGTTAAGGGGAGCCCCTCATTCTTGGCGGTATACACCAATGCATTAAATACATCTAGCACCAGTCCCGGCTTCGCCTCGAATAATAGAGAAGCTGTGGAAACCTCGCCTAGTTCCTTCGATGGGCTATAGAATGCAGCTTGAACCGTAAGTAATCTGTCCGAAGGGATGAAGCATAACCGCTCACCCCAGGCCTTTTTGACCGCACAGACCCATCCCTCTTGCCGCAACTTTAGAAAAGCTGTCATGACTTCAGCGCCACTCAAAGGCAACAGGTTAAGTCCGAGCAATTTCTCCTCTGTAAACACTTGCCCCGCATAGGATAGCCAAATTCGATGCAACACAAGTCTTTCGTATTTGGACAATGGTTCTAAGCTCATGTCGTACCTGCCGCCTCCTTCCCAAGTTCCGGATCATCTTCAATAGCTTGCATTGTATCGTTTATTAAATTGGGTTCCGTCACCGTTCGATACCGATAGCCCTGTTCAATCAGAAACAGTTGCCTCCGGAGTGCAAATGTCTCCTCCCGGCTGTCTTGCGATACGAGCGCATAGAAATACGCTCTGTTATCTCCAGATTTTGGACGAAGAATACGACCTAGCCGCTGTGCTTCTTCCTGCCTCGAACCAAAGCTACCAGAAATCTCAATTGCTACAGACGCATCTGGTAAATCCACTGCAAAATTGGCTACCTTGGAAACGACAAGGACCTGTTGTTCCCTTTTTCTAAAAGCCGCATATAGCTCATTCCGCTGTGACTGTGGCATTTGGCCAGAGATAAGTGGAACACCGAGCTGAGTAGAGATCCTTTCTAACTGATCCAGGTATTGCCCTATGATAAGCATCTGTGCGCCCGAATGGTGCTGAAGCAGCCGTTTCACCACATCGATCTTCGCAGGATTCTCTGATGCTAATCGGTACTGCTCACGAGTTCCTGCATAGAGGCACTTCTCTTTCAACTGTTCTGGCATGGGCACGCGCACTTCAACACAATCCACAGATGCGATCCAGCCTTTGTCCTCTAGCGACTTCCAAGGCATTTCATAACGCTTCGGCCCGATTAGGGAGAATACATCATGCTCACGTCCATCTTCCCTAATGAGGGTAGCGGTTAATCCAAGTCGCCGCGTTGCCTGAATCTCAGCGGTGGCACGAAAAACGGGTGCAGGAAGCAGGTGAACTTCATCGTAAACAATCAGACCCCAGTTTCGCTCATTAAACAATTTCATATGGCGTAACTCGTCCTCTTTACTATGACGATGGGTTAGAATTTGATAGGTAGCCACCGTTACCGGTCGAACCTCTTTACGCTGTCCTGTATACTCACCGATTTCGTTCGCCTGAAGTGTTGTCTTGTCCTCCAATTCTGTCATCCATTGCCGGACAGAGGTTGTATTCGATGTCAGAATAAGCGTCTCACATTGAAGCTCTCGCATCGCTGCCATACCTATGATCGTCTTCCCTGCGCCACAAGGAAGCACCAGCACGCCACTTCCGCCCTTTCCCCCACTATCTCGAAACGCTTCTACTGCCTCTTGCTGGTAATCACGAAGTCGAAAGGGAAGTTTCTGTCCCAATATAGACTCCTCTTTATTCTTATCCTCTGCTTCATCTTGTTCACCATGCCATCGAATATGAAGGAATTGCCCATCCTGATAGCCGGCATAGTCCATCACAGGGAATCCAAGTCGGGTTAACTCCTGCTTCAGCATCCCTCTTCGGTCCGCCGAGATCTCTGCCACTAAATGGGTAATGAAACGAAGGCCAATCTTGGAGAGCGACGATTGCCTACGTATCTCCTCCATAAGTTCTTCATCCTCGCATCGGAGAATAAGAGACTGCTCGCGGTCAGGATGCTGTATTAGCGACAGCTGTCCATATCTCGTTACAAGACGCTGTATCTCTTCGCTTAGTGCAGCGGGTACATCCCAGCGTGAGATGGACTCTAAGCTTTCGCATATTTCCTTGGCTGTCCAACCTGAAGACGCTGCGTTCCAGAGCGACAATGGTGTGATTCGATATGTATGGAAAGAGGGCGGGCTTTTAACCAGATCGGCATATCGTGACAATTGCTCACGGGCTTCCTCGAAACCGGTATGACCCACCTCCAAAAGGATAGTCCGATCCCGCTGTACAATGCACGGCTTGTCTTGTGTCATCATGTAGTCCTCCTTGGCTGGCCCTTGAATATTTGGCCTTATTCGCAAAAAGAAGTTCATCTCCGTCTAATACACGGATCTGAACTTCCCATAGTTATACTCTTCCCAATTTCTCCCGGTTCAATGCGTCTAGTACTCTCTTAAACGGAAAGCAGAATCCTATATTTATTCATCCTGATAGGAACGAGTCATTTCAATGATAAGCTTTAATCCATGGAGCATAGCATCCTCATCAAAGTCAAACTTCGGATGATGATGTGGATAAACCGCCCCCTTCGCCATATTCCCCGCTCCTACAAACATAAAGCATCCTGGTATCTCACGCAAATAGTATGCAAAATCCTCCGCAGGCATGATCTTAGGAGATAACATAACATGCTCCTCTCCAAATATGCTTGGGGCAGTCTGGAAAAAGCGCTCCGCTTCCTTCTCATCATTCACAACAGCTGGGTAGCCGGTAAGATATTGTACCGAGCTTTCCGTTCCGTAAGTTTCGGCTGTCGCCTTTGTTATCGTCTCTAATCGAGTACGAATAAGCTTTTGTGTTTCTTCGTCAAATGTACGCACGGTTCCGGTAATACGGCAGCGGTCAGCAACTACATTCTGGGCTGAGCCCCCCTGGATAGTTCCCACTGTAACGACAGCCGGTTGAAGCGGATCGACAGACCGACTAACAATGCTCTGCAGCTGCATAACCAGAGCAGAACCCGCTACTACAGCATCAGCCGTCATATGTGGCATTCCTCCATGGCCGCCCTTACCAATAATATCAATAAAAAACTCATCTGCCGCCGCCATCATTGGGCCCGGAGCACTGGACGCTTTCCCAAGCGCGAGCGGTGTCCACAAATGCAAACCGTAGATCACATCTGCTCCATCTAATACCCCCGCCTCAATCATCCCCAGCGCGCCCCCAGGACATACCTCCTCAGCTGGTTGGAACACAAATCTGATCTCTCCTCGAACCTGTTCCTGTATTCGCTTGAAATACGATGCCGCCGCCAGCAATATAGACGTATGACCATCATGCCCGCAAGCATGCATTACACCTTCTACAGTGGACTTGTATTCACAGTTCTTCTCATCCTGGATCGGGAGTGCATCCATATCTGCACGGAGTACGACCGTCCTCCCGGGTTGCCCACCTTTCAGAATAGCCATAACGCCATGCCCACCAAGACCCGAGGTTACTTCATAATTCATTTCTCGTAGACGAGCCTCTACGAACGAAGCTGTCTTTTGTTCCTCAAAAGAAACTTCAGGATGCTGATGTAAATATCGACGCCATTCCACCATTTGTGGAAATAATCCTTCCAAGTCAACTGCCTCGTTCATATCACTCATCCTTCCCCCGTCTCAATGAATCAATCTAACTTCAGCAATCCATGAAGTACACATAACATCAGTGCATGTCCTATCATGCTGTCATTACTCCTACCTTCTCTCACTTCTCGATAAACTTTTCGGAGTGGAACCCATACGGGGTTAACGTCCTCGTCTTTATCCTGTCTAAGCTCTGTGACCTGCCGGACATCATCGGTGAAATAAAAATGAACTCTTCTGTTCGCAAGTGAAGCCAATGGGTAAGCGCTTCCTATATACTTGATATCACCGCACAGGATCCCCGCCTCTTCCTCTAGCTCCCGCTGCACTGCGACGACCTTCTCTTCCCCCGGCTTAATAGTACCTCCTGGCAGCTCCAAGGTTTGTTCGCCTATGGCTTCTCTATGCTGCCGCACTAGCATCACACAATTCTGATGAATGACGACCACTGAAGCTGATTCAGGGATCATGTCATGAACAATTATCTCGTGGTTCTTCGTTTCTTCGACGACGTAATATTGCGATTGATATATAGCGCGGTTCATAATAGCACCTCTTTTCCTATGAAATCATCATAAGAATAAATAAACCTCTAGCTAATGAACCCCAAACATTGGAAGTTATAATATTCTTCATTGTATCAGAAATATGTTGACCCATATACTTCAAATTGATCAATATGCCATCATCATATCTCTTCATATAACAACAGCCTGTCGGACCTTGCAATTGACGAACCGGCAGGCTTGCACAAGTTCTTGAAACATACTATCATATTTAAAGAACTTTGTAGGGACTAATTAAGGAGGTTACTAACGCCATGATTTTTGAAAATACGGGCTTGGATGGCTTGAAAAGCGATTTAGCTTATCTTGATGAAAGTGCAGAGAAGGTAGGCTTCGTCCGCTGGCAGTGGGAATACTACAGAGCTACATATGATTTGAAGATCGAAGATAAGAAAAGCGAGTCAGAGTACTACCTCCGCATCAACACACGCGCTGTTGAAGGAAAATTGGAGAAGCCTGACACTGTACTCCAGATTGAAGCCGTTTACTTGGGAAAGGCAACCTTCCCACACGGTCTAGAATACGAGACACCAGCTCCACAACCGGTTATGAATCTTGCTAATAAGAAGTTGCAGGAACTGAAATCGCTGCTGGAAGCGTAATGGTAATGTTATGAAAACAACAAAACCACAGCCCAAGAGAGGGACGCCGGATTTCCAGCTGCTGATCCTTACCTTGCTGTTGGTGGGATTCGGACTGATCATGGTGTTCAGTTCCAGCTCCAGCTTGACTGTTTTTTCTGAAAAATTTAGTTATGACCCGTTTTACTTTTCTAAAAAACAGCTTATTTTTGCAGTTCTCGGGACATTTGTGATGCTGGTTGCCATGAACATTAATTACAAGAAATATAAAAAGCTATTTATCCCTGTCTTTTTCATTACGATGATTCTGCTCATTCTGGTCGTTGTTCTCGGTGCGGCCACCAATGGTGCTTCCAGCTGGTTTAATCTCGGTAAGCTGGGAATCCAGCCGTCAGAGCTGGCCAAAATCTCTACCATTGTGTACCTCGCAGCTCTGATTTCGAAGAAAGGGGAACGGATCCGTCAATGGAAGGGCGGATTCTTCCCCGTACTGATCATCGTAGGTGTTGTAGCCGGTCTAATTATGCTTCAGCCCGACTTGGGTTCGACATTTATTCTTGTAGCTACATGCGGCCTAATTATTTATGCCGGAGGCGCGAGTATGAAGCATATTACAGCCTGTATATCTCTTGTTGCGCTTGGATTGGTTCTAACCATTGGAATTGGTTCCTTATTCGGTTCTTCTGGGGGAGATGCCGAGGGCCAGACAGGTAGCAATTATAAGATGGGTCGAATCGAGGCATTCCTTGACCCTTTCAAGGATCAATCAGGTACCGGGTATAACCTAGTTCAATCGCTGATTGCCATCGGCCAGGGAGGCGTAACAGGCGCAGGATACGGTGAAGGTGTTCAGAAACTTCATTATCTACCCAATCCCTACAACGACTTTATCTTCTCCGTCATCGGAGAAGAGTTCGGATTTATTGGTACGACGATATTTTTAATGCTATATCTGTATTTCATATGGAGGGGAATTATTATTGCGCTCCGCTGCCCGGATCCTTTCGGTACATTGACCGGCATAGGAATTATGGGCTTGATCGCCATTCAGGCGTTCATTAATATCGGTGGTGTGACAAACACCATTCCAATCACGGGTGTTACCCTTCCATTCATCAGCTACGGCGGTTCTTCTCTACTTGTTATGATGCTTGCTATGGGGATTATGCTTAGTATTTCCAGAGAAAGCAATCGACCTGATAAAGAAGAACATGTAAAATCCGTCGTCAAAAAAGACTACCGGCCAGCCCGGTAGTCTTTTTGTGTTCTGCTAATTTAATTGTTTATGCGACTTATTTAGCACGATAAGAAGCATCATCGATCTCATCGTCTTTGAAAGCTACGCCTTCTACTTTAACGTTAACTTCTACAACCCGAAGGCCCGTCATGCTCTCTACAGCCTCACGAACGTTTTGCTGAAGCATACGGCACACTTCATGTATCGGTGTCTCGTACAAAACAATAATGCGCAGATCGATCGCCGCTTCAAGCTGACCTACCTCTACTGTCACACCTTTTTGTACATTTTTGCCGCTAAGACGTTTCGCCCAGCCCTCGGACAATCCACCAGACATCGCTGCGATCCCTGGAGTTTCCAAAGCCGCCATTCCAGCAATTTTCGAGACGACATCATCCGATATTCGAATTAACCCGTTATCCAGTTGAAGTTGTTCTGCCATGCCATATCCTCCTTCACCCTCATTATCCGTTATTGTAAATCCTAACAGGCCCAAAAAGCAAATCTCTAGTTGCAAGTTGTGTTTATTTAAGGCATTGTAATGGGTATAAAAGTATGGATACTAAAGTTTTTACATATTAATAAGGTAGGTGTTTATGTTGAAAAAATGGCTGAGTCCAGCGCTGTTAGTTATTACTTTCTTACTTAGTGCAGCGGGTCATTTCTTGGGTTGGAATTTCACCCTGCAGTTTATTTTATCAGCCATTTCAGTTATTTTTGTCGCAGGCTTTCTCGGAAAAGCGACAGAAAGCGTGGCACACTATGCTGGACAACGGCTCGGTGGTTTCCTGAATGCAACCTTTGGTAATGCTGCTGAACTCATTATTGCTATCCTCTTAGTTAAGCAAGGGTTATACGATATGGTTAAAGCAAGCATAACCGGTTCTATCATCGGAAATTTACTGCTTGTTCTAGGGTTAAGTGTATTTGCAGGAGGCCTGAAATTTAAGATTCAGAAATATAACGTTACACTTGCAGGATTAAATGGTTCTCTGATGATTCTTGGAATTATCGCACTCTTTATTCCGGCTGTATTTCTGAACACGCACTCCATAACAGAGTCGGATACTAAATTTCTCAGTCTCGTGGTCGCTGGTATTCTCATCGTCGCTTATCTAGCATGGCTGCTCTTCTCTATGATCACACATAAGGATTATTTAAATGATGTCAGCAATGACGGTGAACAAGAGGAGCTGGCTCATGAGCACGCTCCCACGTGGTCCAAAGGCCGCTCGATTCTTTACCTTGTTGTAGCTACCGTTATGGTCGCCTTTGTCAGTGAGTGGTTAGTAGGTGTCCTTGAGCCTGTAAGTCATGAATATGGACTCAGTGAACTGTTTGTTGGTGCATTCCTTGTTGCAATCGTAGGTAATGCTGCTGAGCATAGTGCTGCGATTATGCTGGCTATGAAGAACAAGATCGGTGCGGCAGTAGAAATTGCGGTTGGCAGCAGCCTGCAGATCGCCCTATTTGTTGCTCCTGTTCTGGTCTTTATCAGCTTTTTTATGGGTGACACGATGGATATCGTATTCACAACGATAGAGCTGGTCGCCATCGGTGTAGCCGTCTTTATTGCCAAATCCATCACACAAGACGGTGCAACCAACTGGTATGAGGGTCTGATGCTGCTGGCTGTGTATGTAATACTTGGCTTCTCCTTTTACCTTGTCTAAGACAAGATTATAAATATTCTTACTTCTCATACAAAAGACGCGCTATACGGAGCTTAAGCTTCCACATAACGCGTCTTTTGTAGCAGATCCCTATTGAAGTTTCTAAAACATTTTTTATCAAAAAAACGCATGCCGACACTTTCTCACGCATGCGTTTCTATGTATCGCCTGTATAACACAGGCTATTCGGCTTGATTCATGGCTTCATATAAAAGAGCCAGATTACGCTCTAACTTGCTGAGTAGCTGTTTCCCTGTTACTTCCGAAAGAAGTCCAGCCCGGACAGCGAAGTCAACTTCTCTTGAAAATCCGTACATTTGGGTATCCAGCACTTCCTCATAGAGAGGGCAATAACGGGTTGCCAGATTCTCCATCTGTACTTCAATGAGCTTTTGAATTTTATCTGCATCTTCATTTAGAAGACTGATCGCTTTAAGGTTGAGCTGTTCTTGCAAATCAGATGAAGTCATGATCTTCCCCCCTATGTCAATATCACAGCACGGTTCTACCTCTAATATTAGACGATATCGCAGGTCAATACAAGAACCACTTCAAAAAGTAGACCCTAGAAATCTTATTTATAATCATTCTTTCTTAAATCTAAAAAAACATCCTTCCTACAGTAGGAAGGATGTTTCTGCTGATCTTATTCAGCAACTACAGTGACATTAAGGCCATGCTTTGTAAACACGTCGATCATTGCCTTTTTTGCTTCCTCAGCGTCTGGGCCATGAACGTGTAACTCATAGCTTTGGTGGCTCACAAGTGTAGTGAACAAACCTAAAATACTCTTAACATCGATGTACTTGTTCTCAGCCTGCAAAACGATAGAGGAAGAGAATTGACTTGCGGTCTGAGAAATGTCTACGACTGTCGCATTAGTATTGGACATACGAATCCCTCCGTAACTTTAGGATATTAGGAAGCTTTGTATTGCTTCTTCATGATACCTTGAATCCGTTTTCTCGCGCAACTATATTTCGTCTTATTTCAGATTTTCGGGGTTTAGCCCCTCTAGTTCTGGAATGACGAATAGACCGTCTTTGCGAATCAATACATCATCGAAATAGATTTCTCCCCCGCCATACTCCGGACGCTGAATCAATACAAGATCCCAGTGGATGGAAGAACGATTGCCATTGTCCGTATCTTCATATGCTTGACCTGGCGTAAAGTGCAGGCTTCCAGCAATCTTCTCATCAAACAAGATATCTTTCATCGGGTTCAAAATATAAGGGTTAAAACCAATAGCAAACTCTCCGATATAACGAGCTCCCTCATCGGAATCAAGGATTTCGTTAAGGCGTTCAGTATCACTGCTCGTTGCCTCTACGATTTTGCCGTTTTCAAAACGGAATTTAATGTTTTCAAAGGTAACACCATTGTATAACGTTGGGGAATTATAAGAAATCGTGCCGTTTACGGAGTCACGAACGGGTGCGGTGTATACTTCGCCATCAGGAATATTTTTTTGTCCTGAGCATTTTTCGGCCCCAATCCCTTTAATAGAGAAACTCAGATCTGTACCTGGACCAACAATACGAACCTTATCTGTCGTTCTCATCAATTCTGCGAGCGGATCTTGTGCGCGATCCATCTTGGAGTAATCCAAGTTGCAGACATCAAAATAGAAATCTTCAAAAGCCTCCGTGCTCGTATTCGCTAGTTGCGCCATACTTGCATTCGGATAACGGAGCACAACCCACTTCGTGCGTTTAACACGTTCTTCACTATGTACAGGGTGCGAATACAGCGCATTGTATAACTTCATGTTTTCTTCTGGAACATCAGCGAGATCATTCACATTCTCTCCAGCACGAATACCAATGTAACAATCCATTTCTTTCATACGGGCCAAATCAAGTTCTGCCCACAATGTAAGTTGCTCTTTTGTTGCATTTTTCAGCATCGCGCGCTGAACGGTCTTATCTGTAAGCTGGACAAAAGGATGTCCTCCCTTTTTTCCCACTTCTTCAATAATGGCATTGAGCAAGTCACGCTCAGAACCAATCATTTCAATTAAAACATTTTCCCCTGGCTGCATATCAACAGAATAACCGACCAGGTTTTCTGCTAATTTCTGAATTCTTGGATCCTTCATAAATGTTTACCTCCCTTGAGCTAGTCACTGCACAACCTCAATTGAACAGCGGTAAATTCGTATTCCTATATTGTATCACGGTAAGAGGGATAGCGTCAGCCGCTCCCTCTGAATTTTATTGATAGTCCATAAAAAGAATGTCAGACACCAACGTTTCATCTCTTTTCTGTCCCTTGGAGCCGGCTGTGGAAATGGTTCGTTCTGAAGACAACCTGCTCGGTAGGTATGTTTTCTTATCAATCGTTAGATGGAAGACTGTGTTTACATTTGACTTATCAAGCAACTGATTCATTGTTTGATTTTCTCTCTCCCATACTGTTAAGAGTCGAGATTTCACCTTAGGGTCGTCAGTATATAGAGCATCCCCTTTCTGTTCCATTCGACTGCGAATAGCTTGCATTTGATATGTCAGCATGTTCTTTGTCATTTCCTTAGAAGCACTTGGAGATAGCTCAATCCGAAGTATTTTCGTCCCTCTAGCAGCTCCTACCTCATCTGTAATTTTCTTATCAGACTCACCCATCAACTTCAGCTGTTCCAACGGGTTCATCCGGGCCATCCAGTCTGCATTAGAATGACCATTAGCAAGAGAATGCCACTTCTTACCATCATACTGAAGTTTCCCTTGTAGACCCTCGGAATCCGCGTTCTCCGATAAATCACTAGCAACTTTAGTTGATGAGGGAGGTGACTTTGAAGTCGTTATAGTAAGCAATTTATGGTCCTGTAACTGCCCTTCAAAGGCTACAGCTTGATTATGCAGTTCACCATTCCCACTTTTGATCACAACATTACCTTTAAAAGCAAGATTATCCATACCGGAAAGCCCGGCCACCGCTCGTGTAAAGGATTCTTCTGCAGATAGTTTATTCATACCACAAGCTGTTATGAACATGCATATAGCTATTACAGCAAGCCATAGTAGTTTAATTCGACATTGATTTTTTCTCATGATTGCAATCAGCCTTTCATTTATTCATTCCTCTTAGACTAACCGCCTCCCCCCCATTTATGCAGAAAAAAACCCACCGACTACGAATAGCCGCTGGGTTCCTTTCATTCACATACTTCTGTACGTTCAATAACTATTCGATTACGACCACTATTCTTCGCATCATATAATGCCATATCAGCCCTGTAAAATAGAGATTCCACACTTACCCTGTCATGCATCCAGTTCCACTCTGAGATCCCACAAGATACAGTGACTCTTGGCTCAGTCTCTTCTGCAACTCTTATTCGTATTCGTTCTGCAACTTGGAGCGCCTGTTCAATGCCGAGACCCGGCAAGTAGACAGCAAGCTCTTCTCCGCCCCATCTGGCTGCAATATCGCTTTGTCGAATGGATGTCTTCACAATCCCACTGACCTGCTTCAATATTTTATCGCCCCGCTGATGCCCAAAGGTATCATTCACCTGTTTAAACTGGTCAATATCTACAACAATGAGCGATCCACAGAAATCACGGCTCTGACACTCATGAATAGCTTCATCAAGGTAATGACGTGCATATAGTTCAGTCAGCATGTCACGGTTCGCCATCCATCGTACTTCTGCATGTAATGAGGCGTTGCCAACGGCAAGCCCAATATGACTCGTTAAGGCTTGCAATAGACGATAATTATCATATGAAAAATAATGTCTTTTTCGATGGGTTAACAAAATAACACCTCGAACTTCGCCATTAACGATCAAAGGTGTAGCAATCATCGAATTCGATCCCGTCGATTCCATTAATTTCGAATCCGCAGGACGCTCCACTGAATAATCAGCCATAAACAGCGGCTCTTTGGAATGAAATACATGTCCACCTAGACCATAGTTCTTCTCAAACACTTCTTTCTCAAGATTTGGAACATTACAGGACACGACTTCAAGTCCCCCAAGCTCCTCGTTGTAACTTAAAATGCAGCAGTACTCTGCCGTTAAAATTTTTAAAAGTTCATCATTAGCAAATTGATATATGTCTGAAAGCTGTAAGCTTTTGTTTAACTGCTGTGTCAATTCGTTGATCATACGTAATTCATGAATCATCAGATTCGACTGCTCGTACAATTTAGCATTCTCGAATGCGGTACCAGCCGCATCCGCCATCATCCCTAGCAATTCAAGATCCATATCCGACAGTTGTGCTTGCTCAACTTGAAGATGGAGAACACCATAAACACCTTGCTTCCCACCCACAGGGACTCCAATTTCAACCATATTATCCGGCTGGTGAGTATCATCACATACCGTGAGCGATCCCTCCATGAAGGTACGAACATACACTTCCTCCTGCCAATGATGAAGCAGTAACGGCTTTACTAGCGGATGATTACTCTGATGGTCCTGTGACATGAAAAGATGCACGTTAGCATAAGGATATAGACCGTGGACACTGTCTAACACTTCTGTAAGTACTCCATCTACATTGATCTGAGCATGCATACGCTTCACATAATGAAACAGATTGGAACGTCTACTGGCCTCTCTCTGAGCTTGTTCATGAATTTTTGCCATATCCTCTACAAAAATACGTTCGAATCGCCGATAAAAACAAGAGCGAAGCATAACAGCTGCAGATTCAGTCATAAACTGAATTTGATCAGAGTCGATATGCGGAGGCGCGGCACTAATTAGCACAGCGAATACATCATGATGATTCCTTGAAACAATAGGTGTAGCACATATCGTTCTAACACCAGAAACCTCTTCACTTAAACCGATAGTAACCGCCTGTAGTTCCAATGTTCGCCTAAGTGTAGCATCATCCTTAATCCACAAATACTTCTGCAGTTTGGGATCGCCTGTCACCCATTCACCTTTTGGACCTACGATAGCCCAATCAGATTGCAATATCATTTGAAGTCCAGAGCTATCCCTCTTCCATTCTTGAAAGCTTTCTTCTAGTAATTGTTGAAGATAAGGAAAATCCGAAGGTGTTATATCCATAGATTGATGCCACGCATAAGATTCCGAGTTAAGAATCCGATCGACATTCATTATCTTGGATGTAGAACCAGGAGAGCTTCCAGAAACTTTACGTTGTTCTTCTGACATAAAGGGCGCTCCTTTGCACCATTATAAAGACCTTGGTCATAAGCTAAAAAACATCCCGCTAATATGTACGAATATACATGTACCCGTTGCTTCTCCCCTATTCCACTTTCACTTTCAAGCGTTATCGCGTTAAATTGTGTATACTTAATCAAATAGAATAATTACTATTAAATATATCTTACTCTTTTCCTACCCATTTTGCATTAAGAATTCGACGTTTTGTTCATATTTTTTAGGTCCTTGGGCCTATCGACAAATTTAGACAAAGTTATCCGTATATAAACTTTATCTTCAACTTGACTTTATATCAGCTTTTCATATAATATTTATTGTTGATAAGAATGCATTGCATTCATTTGAATTTGGGCGGAATCGTTGTGTCACCCTCACGATATTTGTTGCTGACAGGACAGCGGCTGAACTTTCCCGTCAGATCTGCCGGATACCGGACAGAATGAAACAAATACGGCGCAAATAGAGCCCTAAATGAAACTTAATTACAAAGGAGTCTATATTACATGGCACGTTACACCGGTCCTAAATTTAAATTAAGTCGTCGTTTGGGTATTTCCCTAAGCGGCACTGGTAAAGAATTGAAACGCCCTTTCCCTCCAGGACAACATGGTCCTAACCAACGTAGAAAAATGAGCAACTACGGTTTGCAGCTTCAAGAAAAGCAAAAGCTTCGTCATATGTATGGCTTGGGTGAGAAGCAATTCCGCACCCTGTTTGATAAAGCACAGCACATGAAAGGTATTGCCGGTGAGAACTTTATGGTATTGCTCGAAAGCCGTCTGGACAACCTTGTTTACCGTCTTGGCTTCAGCAACTCCCGTGCAGGTGCTCGTCAATTGGTAGCACACGGTCACGTAACTGTTAACGGCAAAAAAGTGGACATCGCTTCTTATGCTGTTAGCATTGGCGACGTAATCGGTCTTCGTGAAAGAAGCCGTAGCCTTTCTGCAATTAAAGATGCTTTGGCTAATCGCGTACATCTTCCTGCTTACCTTGAGTTCGATGAAACTGCAATGGAAGGTAAGTACATCCGTCTTCCAGAGCGTTCCGAATTGTCTCAAGATATCGATGAGAAGCAAATCGTCGAATTCTACAACCGTTAAGATTGAGTTCTTAACAGCCGGGGGCTTATGCCTCCGGTTTTTTTATACCTGTCTACTTAAAGACGAATGAACCTCTTAGTTCCGTTTCTTAAATGTGAGACCGAACTTTCAGGTTTGTCCGTCTTATTTTTATCACATCAAAAGATCATTCATGATATTTAAATAATGATCAATACATTCTCTTACGCCCTTCTAAATCGAATGCAAGAAAATCCTTTCCTATGCGAACAATAGGAAGAATTATCGCGCTCTCAAACATTCATGCTCATCTTATTAAGTTTTTTGTACGCCAACTTTAGGAGGAATGCCTCTCTTCTGTCTCCTACAAAATAAAACTTCCGTAAAATGGGAACGACAGGATGCGATATGATGATTCAAATGCGTCGATTTATGCTATAATAGGTGCGTTAAAAGGAGGAGTAACATACATGGTTGAGGAGAAAAAAAAGGAGCCAGATAAACAACGACCTCCTAAGAGATCCATCGGACGCAGAATAGGATCGGTTATAGGCTGGCTCTTTGTTATTGGTTTGATGGGTACGTTATTCGTTGGAGGAGCCGTCTTTGGTTATGTAACCTCTATTGTTAAAGATGAACCCATAAGATCAAGGGCTCTCATCGAACAAAAGATGAATGACAACGCCGTCACTGGTTTCGCCTACTTTGGTGATGGATCCCCCATCGGTCAACTTCGGACGGAAGAGGATCGAAGACCGGTGAGTTATGATGACATTCCGAAACTCGTCATTGATGCGGTTGTATCCATAGAAGATAACCGGTTTTATACACATAATGGAGTCGACTTTATGGGCACTGCACGCGCTGTTAAACAACGCCTCTTGAATGAACCTGTTCAGACAGGTGGCAGCACACTTACGCAGCAGCTCGCTCGACAAGCTTTTTTAAGCCGCGACAAGACAAGTGACCGGAAAGTTAAAGAGATTTTGCTTTCATTACGCTTGGAGCGATTTTTAAGTAAGGAACAGATTATCACAGCTTATCTGAATAAAGTTCCATTTGGTAACGGTTCAAACGGCTACAATGTGTTCGGAATCAAAGCAGCAGCTAAGGGTATTTTTAATATCAGCGATCTGAATAAATTGAATATTGCTCAGGCAGCTTACCTTGCAGGTCTTCCACAACTCCCTTCTGCCTATTCGGCGTTTAACGGGATCGGAGAATTTGATGAGAAGTCTTTCAAGCGTGCTCTAAAGCGTCAAAATCTCGTGCTTGACCGTATGTTAGAAGAGGGTAAGATCACCCCTGAAGAGCATAAAACGGCCAAAGCGTTTGACATTAAGAAATCATTGGCTCCACGCACGCAGAAAGCTTATGTAACTTATCCATATCTGATGATGGAAGTTGAACGTCAAGCTTCGAAAATTTTAATGAAGCTTAACCATCCAGACGTTGATGGTGAACAAACGAAAGAAAACGGCGATCTGATGAAGGAAGCACGCTCACAACTTAGTACCGGTGGATATCGAATCTACACAACCATCGATCGTACCATTTATGGATCTATGCGAAAGATCGCAGAAGACAACAGTAACTTCTACCCTGATAGCCAAACAAAAGGGAAAGAACAGACGGCTGCAATGATGATTGATAATAAAACCGGTGCAATCCTCGGAATGATTGAAGGCAGAGACTTCAAGACAGAGGAAATGAACTATGCTACACAGATGGTTCGCCAACCGGGGTCGGCTATGAAACCTATTGCAGCTTATTTACCCGCCCTTGAGGAAGGTAAGGTTCAACCAGGCAGTATCGTAGATGACTCACCTATTATTTTGAAAGATTATTCAAAAGGGTATCATATTCCACGAAATGTCTATAGAGGATACAAGGGTCTCATGACTGCTCGTGAAGCCTTGAATAACTCAACGAATACAGTCGCACTGAAGTTGTTTAATAATGCCATCGGTATCGATAAGGCATGGGACTTCTCTAAGAAACTCGGAATAACTACCCTAGTCGAGGCCGATAACGCAGCATCAACTGGTGTCTTGGGTGGACTCAAATACGGTGTATCTGTAGAAGAATTAACAAATGCCTACAGCTCGATTGGCAACCATGGTAAATTCACAGATGCTTATATGATTGAAAAAATTGTAGATTCCAATGGTAAGATTGTTTACCAGCACAAGGTAGATCCGGTGCAGGTGTATTCCGATCAAACTGCCTACTTGATGACGGATATGATGCGTACGGTTATCACGAATGGTTCTGGTGACACAGTTCGCAACAACTACAAGCATTTCAATACCATTCCAGTTGTCGGAAAAACGGGATCAAGCCAAAACTACGGTGATAGCTGGTTTATGGGTTATTCTCCTGACATTACCTTGGGTGTATGGATCGGTTATAAACAATCCGTTAATGTCTTGGTAGATGATCAGAAGAAACATGCTCAGCGCATATGGTCCAAAGTCATGAATGAGGCTATCGATCTTAAGCCTGACTTGTTCCCAACAAAAGAATTCAAAAAACCTGAGGGAATTATCTCCAAAACAGTCTCAGCATATAGTGGAAAACTCCCTTCAGAGCTGACTGACAAATTTGTAACAGATCTCTTTAATGTCAAGTATGTGCCTACAGAGAGAGATGACAGTCTGGTTAAAGCCAAGTACATTACTTACAATGGCGCTAATTATATACCTAGAGATGGAACACCTTCAGATTTCCTTAAAGAGCAAATGGTCATCAAGCGTGAAAAGCCTATTGATGAACTGATTAAGGAACTAGAGGCTGCCTTCGCGGTTATGCGTGGAGAACGCCAGCCGCTAGAGTATTACATCCCTAGAGACGCTAATAAAGGCATGCCAACGAAAGTCGATCCGAGAGTTGACGATGGAAGGGCTCCAACCCCTCCTAAGAACGTGAACTACTCCAATGGAGTTATCACCTTCTCTCCAAGCGGTTCGCCTGATGTAGTCGGCTATAGGCTCTATCGTTCTTTGAACAACGGCCCTTATATGCAAACAGGTCAGATTGTTATGGCAGATGCTACTAAACAGTTTACTGGGCTTGGAAATGCAAGCTATTATATTGTAGCCGTAGACGTAGCTGGTAAAGCATCTGAGCCGAGTGCTATCGCCGGTTACCAACAGATTGTTAATCCAATAGTGCCAGAGATAGATACTACCCCTGATGAGGTATTACCTGATGATGGAGCTCAAGAGACGCCTGAGACTGATTCTAACAGTCCCTCTACTCCGCCACAGCAACCTGGACAGCCAAATATTCAAGCTACACCAGACGGCTTTAAAGCCTCTTGGAGCAGCAATCCAGCTGATGATCAAGTAAGTTTATATATCATTCATTACAGCCCTAACAATGATGGGATTTACCAACAACTCGGAACGTCGCAGTCTAATGAGTTTTACTATAAGAGCAGCGCTCCGATCAGTGGAACATTCCGGATTACAGCTGTAAATACAATTGGTCAGTCCTCACCTTCAGCTACCGTGTTTTTTGAGAAGAATTAAAGCTGTTAAACAAATAGGGACGCCAGAGTGCACTTTCATGTACTCTGGCGTCCCTTCTTCTTGATATACGTTATACGGGAATAATCACAATTCATAATTTATGCATTATACAAATAAAGAGCAGCCAGGAGGCTGCTCTTTACATTCTATTAATCTTCAATTGTAGATAAATCACCTGTTGGTAGATCCAGTTCCCAAGCCTTCAAGACGCGACGCATAATTTTACCAGAACGTGTCTTCGGCAGTTTATCCTTAAATTCAATTTCCCTAGGAGCTGCGTGTGCTGACAATCCTTCCTTCACAAAACGATAAATATCATCCTTTAGCTCCTGAGTAGGCTCATAGCCTTCGCGCAGGGAGATAAATGCTTTAATAATCTCCCCTCTTGTTACGTCAGGCTTACCAATAACTCCTGCCTCAGCAACAGCTGGATGCTCTACAAGCTTACTCTCCACTTCGAATGGCCCGATTCTCTCCCCAGAAGAGTTGATAACATCATCGACACGACCTTGGAACCAGAAGTATCCTTCTTCATCCATATAAGCAGAGTCTCCTGATACATACCAACCTGGAATTCTGAAATATTCCTCATATTTACTTTGATTATTCCAGATTTGTCTCATCATAGATGGCCATCCTGATTGAATCGCTAGGTTACCCATCGTGTAAGGAGCAACCTCTCGCCCCTTATCATCCAGGATAGCTGCTTTGATTCCTGGCAATGGTTTACCCATAGACCCAGGCTTGATCGCCATGCTTGGATAGTTACAGATCAATTGTCCACCCGTCTCCGTCATCCACCATGTATCATGAATGCGCTGCTTATAAGCTTTATGTCCCCAACGTACCACTTCAGGATTAAGAGGTTCTCCTACTGAGAGTACGTGACGCAGGTTACTCAAATCATACTGGGAGATAAGATCTTTGTCTGCCCCCATCAGCATACGGAATGCTGTTGGAGCACTGTACCAAATCGTTACTTTATATTTCTCAAGCGTTCCGTACCAATCCTGAGGACTGAAACGTCCGCCGCGAATTACGTTTGTTGCACCATTAAGCCAAGGAGCAAAGGCTCCATAAGATGTTCCAGTAACCCATCCCGGGTCCGCTGTACACCAATAAATATCATCTTCTCGCAGATCGAGAACGACTTTACCTGTATAGTAATGCTGAAGCATTGCATTCTGTACGTGGTAGACACCTTTAGGTTTACCTGTTGATCCAGAAGTGTAATGCATAATCAAACCGTCTTCACGATCTAACCATTCGATCTCAAGATCCGATGAGGCATTCTCCATCTCTTTGTAATAATCGATGAGACCTTCATTCTCTGGTGTATTCTCACCCACTACAAAAATATGCTTTAATTCCGGAAGCTCATCACGTTTCACACGTGGTAATAGTGCAGGAGTCGTAACTAG
Organism: Paenibacillus sp. FW507-14B1B; assembly: GCF_058781425.1. Classification (NCBI taxonomy): domain Bacteria; kingdom Bacillati; phylum Bacillota; class Bacilli; order Caryophanales; family Paenibacillaceae; genus Paenibacillus; species Paenibacillus sp. FW507-14B1B. The sequence goes on from NZ_JBYSWS010000001.1 coordinate 1,381,866, forward strand.
CGCCACTGCTCCACTATCCTCCAACCGATCCTTAACCGCTGTTTCCATGAAAGCTTCAAACAAAGGACCTACTACGGCACCAACCTTCAAAATACCGAACAAACTAACATATAGCTCAGGACTACGAGGCATAAAAATAAAGACCCGCTCTCCCTTGCCAATTCCGTAACTGCGGAGAATACTGCCGAACTTGTCCGACTTCTCTTTCAACTGAGCAAAAGTGATAGCTTCATCACGAGTTGCATCACTATACAACAGCGCAGTCTTATCTCCTCTTCCTTCGGCCACATGCCGATCAATTGCTTCGTATGCCATGTTGACTTTGCCTGTATCGTACCAAGTGAAGTGGCGTTCAACTTCTTCCCACGAAAATTGAGAAGCTGCTTGCTCGTAATTGCTCATATTGGAAATGGTAACTTCACTCGGCAGCACTTCAGTGTGCGTTTGATTCATAATTGCATCCTCCTCATTCTTAAATCGTTCTCCTACTTGTGTGGACAGCGCTTACAAATGATATGAATGGTACATTAGAATTCACAAACGGCAGGTCATCATGGAGCTCAAATCATCAGGAAATAGACCTAAGGAATTTCGAGAGTCAAACTCGAAAGTCAATGTAATAATTGTGAAGGTTTTATGTCGAAAAGATTATATCATAGGATATGATTTCCTGTCATTGCTTTTCATTTTTTTATTTTTTTGCTATAAGTAGGGTATGTACTTGAAAGGAGCGTACCGGATGGAACACTACAAGCTATACAAGTCTCACCTCTTGTTTCCTGAAGACCGCCGCCTAATCATAGAAGGCCCTGTAACGCCCGAGCAGCTCTCTAAGCTGACTATGCACCCTGACCTCAATGCCTTTCGCCGTCCTGCAGAGCAGCATGAAGCGCTAATTGAAATTGCTGGCTTACCTGAAGGAAGAATTATTCTTACCCGCGATGGGGATATGATTGTAGGGTATGTAACCTTTCATTATCCTGATGAACAAGAAAGATGGTCTCAGGGGAAAATGGAAGATTTGGTTGAGCTTGGAGCTATTGAAGTCGCTAATGATTACCGTTCACTCGGTCTAGGCCAGAAGATGATACAGACCGCTTTTGAAGATGAACAAATGGAGCAATATATCGTTTTTACGACGGAATACTATTGGCATTGGGACCTCAAGGGAAGTGGTTTGAATGTATGGGATTACCGCAAAATGATGGAACGATTGATGAAAGTCGTAGAAATGGAATGGTATGCAACAGATGATCCTGAGATTTGCTCCCATCCCGCTAATTGTCTCATGGTCAAGATCGGAAAGCAGGTACCCTTATCTTCGCAGGAGCAGTTTGACCGGATCAGATTCCAACAGCGATTTATGTATTAAAATAGATTATTGTCATGAAAAAGGCGCTGCTCTATTCAAAGAGACAACGCCTTTTTGCATACTTATGAAATAGATATCAAAACCTATGAACAGATATCAGTCTCTATGAGACTAGTATTTTAGATATGTTAATCTAATTTTACAAATGTTTTAGCATATGAGTGACAATGGAATGCGAGCGCTGGGATGCTTTAACCGTAAACTCTTGAAAATTCACATGTGCAGATCCATCTGCTTTATCCGACATGGATCGAATGACAACATACGGCACTTCGTTCATATAGCATACTTGAGCTACTGCGGATCCTTCCATTTCAGCACATGCACCGTTCAATTGCTCGTAGAGCATTTGTACAGTTTCTCTACTCGCGATGAATTGATCCCCTGACAGAACCTTTCCTACAAGGTATCCATCTGCTGAGAGATCTTTACAAGCCTGCTCAGCAAGTTTGATCAGAGTACCATCTGCAGGGAAGTCAGATACACTTTGGTACGGAATAACACCACGCTCAAAGCCGAGTGGAGTCACATCCATATCATGCTGCATACACGATGAAGAAATAACGATATCACCGATGTTTAATCTAGGGTCCAGAGCACCTGCAACCCCTGTAAACAGAATCTGTGAAACACCGAAATAATCAATAAGTACTTGTGTTGTAATTGCAGCATTAACCTTGCCAACACCAGACTTGCATACCACTATTTCTTTACCTTCAAGTGTACCTTTTACATAATTCACTCCAGATTTTGTGACTTTCTCACTACTCTCCATCTGAGCCAATAGTAGTTCAACCTCTTCATCCATCGCACCAATTAACCCTATTACCGAAGTTGTCATGATCCTTGTGCCCCTCCATTCTTTCGTCTACTCGTACTTACGCCTCTTAAATAACAGGACATAAGTAATATAAGAGTTCTGTTTATACACACTAGAAAGAAGCTCCAAGAAGGAGCTTCTTTCAAAATCTCTATCAATGTATAGGTACCTACTACCTACTCATTTACATGACTGACAGAAAGGCGAAGAATTGTCTCATGCGGCAAAATAACACGAGAATTATCTACATTCTCTTTCTTCATTAATTTCGTAAGTAAACGCATTGCTACAGCGCCTAAGTCATACATCGGTTGAGCGACTGTCGTCAACTGTGGACGAACCATAGAAGCCATACGAATATTATCGACACTAATGATCGAGAAATCATCTGGAACTTTATAGCCTTCGTCCTGAATGCTATGAATAGCTCCAATAGCCATTTCATCCGTTGCCGCAAATATAGCGGTTGGTTTCTTCTTCAATCCTAAGAAGTACTTCATCGCTTCTACCCCGGACTCATAACGGTAGTTACCGATCCGCACAAGGTCTTCCTGATATTCAATACCAGCTGCCTCAAGCGCCTTCTTATATCCTTGAAAACGTGCATATCCATTAGCAGGATCTTGCAGCGTTCCGCTGATCATCGCAATCTCACGATGTCCATGTCGAATCAAGGTACTCACAGCATCAAAAGCCGCTTGCTCGTGATCGATATCGACGGAAGGATATGACCCCTTCTCATCTCGAGTCGCGCACAAAACAATCGGTACTGCTGAGGTTTGGAATGCTTGGATATGCTCGTCCGTAACAGTTCCACCCATGAACAGCAGGCCATCAACTTGCTTCTCAAGTAAGGTGTTGATGACACGAATTTCTTTTTCCTTCCGCTTGTCGGCGTTACACAAAATAATATTATAATGGTACATGTTGGCGATATCTTCAATACCCCGGGCGATTTCAGCAAAAATAGAGTTCGAAATGTCTGGGATAACAACGCCGACGGTTGTTGTCTTCTTGCTCGCCAATCCTCTGGCTACTGCATTCGGACGATATCCCAATCTCTCTATTGCTTCATATACTTTCTTCCGGGTCTGAGGCTTAACGTTGGGGTTATTGTTGACAACCCGCGACACCGTTGCCATCGAAACGCCTGCTTCACGTGCCACATCGTAAATGGTTACCGTCAAATTCCTTCTCTCCATTGCCAATAAATTTTCATTCATTCATACATACGTACAACAGCCAATTAAATTTATGATACGACAAATTACTGCTTTGTGCAATGACACAGCTCTACAGCTTGTCCAAATTGCCTCTCAGCGCTTCAGTCGTAATATGGGAATGGGATGTATGCCAGACTGGCGCTCCTTGTCTAACAAGAATAACTTGAGGCGATTCATGCTTAATGTTTAAAGACTCGGCAGCTTCATTCGAAATCGCACGGTCAGCTATCACATCAATCATAGCGTACTTAACCTCTTCATTAGGCTGATCCTTTAGGTACGCAGTCACTTGCTCATAAGCTCTCGCACTGATCGGACATCTAGTGCTGTGCTTAAACAGAAGAAGTGCCTTCTGATTAGATGCTTCTAACGCATCAAGCAATTGTTCGTTTGTAGTCATTTTCGTCATAGTCGCCATAGGATATACATTCCCTTCATTATATTGAAGTTCCTATACTATATCCTAACAAAATGTTCGTGAAAAATCCAACTAACTCGACAAAATCCATCATTAACTCGCACAGAAATCCAAATACTCATTTTGCAATTGTACAAATGCAGTCATCTTCTTCAGCCGAGTAGTTATCTCTGCCATCCACTCCGTATCACACTCTAATTGGGCGACACGATAAAGATCCAGCAACTGGTTGATCCGATCATCAAACGCAACCTTGCAACGATGTTGAAATTCAAGCAATGAATCACTAGAAGATGACAGCACATCTCGTAGCACAGAAGCTGGTTCATAGATGTCGGCAAATGAAACTTGCATACGTCTCTTCACATCGCCAAGCGAGCTTATATAGCAGACTAAATCTGCCTTAAGTAACGGTAAGAGTTCATATATTGAACAATCCTGACAAGCATAAACGGGAACATGGGAGATCCAGACCTTTCGTGCAAACACCAGCCTTCTAAGATCGACACTCATCATCTGTCCACATTTGCAATTCTTGAACAATTGGGCCACCTCAAATCCTATCACATGATGTCTAATAAGTCGGGACTAATCGTCAATTCGATAATACGCTTTGATATGAATAGTACTATTCGACTATCAACTCGAAAATCCTTCAAATTGTAACAATATATTGTTTTCCAATTATGGTTCATCCTGTTGTATGCATAATGAAACTCACTGATGGATTTGATACAATGAATACATTCGGCAGCAAACGTCATACCGACCCATGCTAGTTAAGCCGGAATGTATTTTAGAAAGGAGCTTGGAACCTATGAGACTCACAGGTAAAAAAGTAATAGCTCTCGTTGATGAGGAATTTGAGGATTTAGAGTTATGGTATCCTGTATACCGAGTTCGTGAAGAAGGTGCTGAGGTCCATCTAGCTGGTCACGAAAAAGGCAAAACCTATATTGGCAAGTACGGTGTTCCAGCAACTGCAGAATATTCATTTGATGAATTGAATAGTCAAGATTATGACGGCATTCTAGTACCAGGTGGTTGGGCTCCGGACAAGCTACGTCGTTACGACAAAGTTCTTCAATTGGTTCGTGACATGCACGAGGATAAAAAACCAATCGGACAAATTTGCCATGCAGGATGGGTTTTAATTTCAGCGAAGATTTTAAATGGAGTAACTGTTACTTCAACTCCTGGAATTCGTGATGATATGGAGAATGGCGGTGCGATCTGGAAAGATGAAGCTGTAGTTACTGACGGTCACATCATTTCGGCTAGACGTCCTCCGGATCTACCACCTTACGGTAAGGCATTCTGCGATGCGCTGGCTGGCAAATAATTAACATTTGATCAATCAATTTAGGTAAAAGATTCTTTTCATACAAAAAGCCGTCCCAAAGGAACTGTTATTCCTTAAGACGGCTTTTCAAATGTTATGCACTTTGAACTTTTCGTTACATCCATCACTAAGAGCTTGTCCGTTCAAAAAAACGAACATAAAACTCAAAGCCTTTATAGTGCAGGTGTATCTTGGCTAACACCATCGCTCATAAAGTTGTTTTGCTCAGCAAATCTAGTCAGGCGCTCTTCGATCTCTGAACTTGTGCGAAGTTTAAAGCAGGCTTCAGCCTCCTTCTTCGCTTCCTCAGCGTTCGTATTAAGAATTCGATGTTTCACTTTAAGTAGAGATAAAGGGGACATGCTTAGCTTCTGTACACCAAACTCAAGCCAGAGTGGAATAGCACGCTCATCACCTGCAAGTTCACCACAGACGCTGATAGGTATTCCAGCACGCTTAGCAGCTTCTACTGTCGCCCTAAGCATTCGAATGACAGCTGGATGAAACGGATGATACATATGAGCAATCTGCTCATTCATACGATCCACCGCAAGAACATATTGTACTAAGTCATTCGTGCCAATACTGAAAAAATCACATTCTTCAGCTAACATATCCGCAATAGTTACCGCTGCAGGTATTTCAATCATAATGCCAACCTTAATATCCGGATCGTAAGCGATGCCGCGCCGATCAAGATCCGTCATAGCACGCTTGAGGATTTCGTTCGCCTGACGAACCTCTTCAACGGAAGAAATCATAGGATACATCAATTTTACTTTGCCATATTGACTCGCCCTTAAGATGGCAGTTAACTGTGTTTGAAAAAGCTCCATTCGATCCAGACTAATCCGAATCGCACGATACCCTAGCACTGGATTCTCTTCCTCCGGTAGTGAGAAGTAGTCCAGCTGCTTATCACCACCGATATCGAGCGTCCGAATGACAACAGAGGCATCTCCTGCTTTCTCGGCTACCTGCCGGTAAACCTCAAACTGCTCATTTTCAGTCGGAAAAGTATCTCGATCCATATAGAGGAATTCCGTACGAAACAAGCCCACACCCTGAGCCCCGTTCTTTAAAGCCATTTCCAGCTCTTTCAGAGAATTCATATTCGCAGCAAGATGAAAATGTGAACCATCTTTCGTAACAGCTTCGACAGACGATAGCAGTTGAAGTTGTTCCTTCTTTTTCCGCTGATCATCACGAATCCTTTGGTATCGTTCTAAGATCATTGGACTAGGGTTAACATATAAATGCCCCTCGTCACCATCGATTACAAGGAATTCTCCAGTCTGAATCGGCTGCTCCAGTCGGTTCTCTATTCCAGATACAAGTGGAATTCCAATCGCTCTGGCCATGATAGCAGAATGAGAAGTCTTACCTCCAGACATCGTCACAATGCCTAGAACATGAGATGGATTGAGATGAGCAAGCTGTGATGGAGACAGCTCCTTTGCAACTAGAATATAGGGCTGTGTATCTGACGGAAGTGTCACTTCAGGTGCGCCAAGCAAATGTTTAAGTAGTCGATTACCGACATCTTTAATATCAATGGCCCGCTCCTTCATATATTCATCATCGAGCAGATCAAACATCGATACAAAGTGGTCAATCGCTTCCTTAACAGCCACTTCAGCCGCTTTGTATTGTCGTTCAATGAGCCCTTGAATCTCATTCATGAACACCGGATCCTCCAAAATGGCAAGATGTGCATCAAAAATATGAGATTCCTCGTCCCCCACCATTTCTTTGAATTCATTCTTGATATATTCTATTTCATCTTTGGAGGTTCGTATGCCTTCATAAAGTCGCTCGAACTCTTTGGCTAAATCGACAGCGTCGATTTCAGAATCCGGCAGATCCAGTTCCCAGTGAGGAAGTACAAACGCCTTCCCGAACGCAACGCCCGCTGCTGCGCCAATGCCTTGTATCATGTTTCTCTACCCCCAGCGTTACTCTCATTTAGTACGACTGACATGACCGATGACTGTCCTTTTTTGACCGATTTAAAAGGCGCATAGTTCCAGGACCTCACCTTATCTGGATTCGTGATCACCATCGGTGTAGCCAGTGATGCTGCATGACTCTTCAAATACGCAAGATCAAATCGCACCAGCAGTTGTCCTGGTTCGACTGTGTCCCCTTCGCTGACAACAGCTGTGAATGGTCCTTTCAACTGTGATGTATCAATACCTATGTGTATTAGTACCTCCAAGCCTTCCGGCGTAGAGATCCCAATCGCATGCATCGTAGGATATATGTGCATCACAGTACCGAACACCGGTGAAACCAACTCACCTTTCTCCGGTATAAATGCAACCCCACTACCTACTAGCTTAGCTGCAAATATATCATCTGGAACTTCCTCAATAGGCAGCATTCTTCCTTGAACGGGAGCACTAAACAATACCCTTGGCAGATCACGCTGCATCAGTTTATTGATCTCTTCTCGAATCAGCTCAGAATAAGTTCCGAACACAACTTGTACGTTGCCGCCACCTAGCTTAATAATTCCTGCGGAGCCAAGCAGTTTAAGCGCGTTCGTGTCGATCTGACGATCGTTATAAACAGTTAGTCGAAGGCGCGTCATACAGGATTCAACCTGCACGATGTTATCTTTCCCTCCCAGTGCATCCAGAATCAGTGGAGCCTGATAAGGTATATTACCTGCCCAACCTTCTAGTGCAGAGCCTTCCTCTCGCCCCGGCGTTGGGATTCCGAACCTTCGAATTGCCCAGCGGAACAAAAAATAGTAGATTAACCCGTAGGCGATACCAATAGGAATCAAAATCCAAGCATTCTGAGAAAGGTGATAGTTAATAACAAAATCGATAAACCCTGCAGAATATGAAAAACCATGATGAACATTAAAGATATAAGTTAATACCATTGCGAATCCAGCCATTAATGCATGAAGAACATAGAGATATGGAGATGCAAACAAGAAAGCGAATTCGATCTGCTCTGATACCCCAGTCAAGAAACAAACAAGGGCTGAACGCATGAAGGTCTTCTTCACCTTAGGTTTCAGATCTTCTCGAGCTTCTTGAATAATAGCAAACGCAATTGCCGGAAGTGCGAACATCATGATCGGAAATAACCCAGCCATAAAATCTCCAGCAGTCGGGTCCCCAGCAAAGAAACGCGGTAAATCTCCTTGTACCATTACGCCATCCGAAGTTTCGTACGTTCCAAGCTGAAACCAGTACACATTGTTTAAAATATGGTGTAGCCCAAAGGCCGTTAATACACGATATAAAATTCCGTATAAAAACAGACCAAAACCACCCATATGAACGGTTAATAAATAAAATGCTTCAAACCCTTTCTGTATAAGGGGCGCTACACTGGTCATTCCCCATGCAAATACAGCTGAGAATAAGCCCATAATTAACAGTACAAAACGAGAGCCTCCGAAAAATTGTATCGCCTCCGGAAGCTTAATATGTTTAAAACGATTGTAGACTATACTCGAAACAACTCCGAAAATAATACCGACCAAGGTTGACGGCTGCACGCTACCGTCCCCGGCCACCGCAGTAACCTGATCATAGATGAACATGCCAGCAAGTGCTGCTAGCCCGGCTGGTCCACCTTGGTTAGATAGCCCCCATGCCACCCCGATTGCAAATAAATAGGGCATATAATAGAAAACACCGTGGCCAGCCGCTGAAGCGACCTCACCCAAGGATTCCATTCCCCATGAAGCCCATGGCAAACTCCCGAAACTAAGCAGGAGAGCCGCCGCAGGAAGAGCCATCGTAGGGAGCATGACTGCTCTGCCCAATTGCTGTAAAGATCCCAACCAATTCAAGGCGAGCCCTCCTTTCTATTCTAGATGGTAAGCGCTCAGCATGATTTTGTCAAAAGAATTGCCTAACAAAAAATAGGCAAGCTCTGAATGTCAGGGCTTGCCATAAACGAATACAATTTCGAACGGTTTATTTCTCGCGGAGAGCGATAGAATCCTCAACTTTAATACAGCGGTCCATAATTGCGATCATGCCATGGGCTTCTGCAATAGCCGCAGCTTCATCACTTATAATCCCTTGCTGAAGCCAGAGTACCTTAGCCCCAATCGCAGCAGCCTCCTCAGCAACCTCAGCACAATATTCACTACGTCTGAACACATTTACAATGCTAACAGCTTCTGGAATGTCCTTAAGGGATGCGTAGCACTTCTCTCCTAGAATCTCAGTAGCTTTCGGATTCACCGGTATAATCCGGTATCCACGGTTCTGCATCGCTTGTGCAACCATATATGAGGTTCGGTCCGTCCGATCTGATAAACCGACTACTGCAATATTTCCCGCATTCCGTAATATGTCTGCTATTTGCTCTCGTGAAGGATTTTCAAATGCCATCTTAAGCCCACCTTTCCGGGACTCATCCAAAAATGTTTACATGCGTTAGTCCCTTATTTATTATTGTACCCATTCCACATTCGCGCCAAGCGCCTTCAAATGGTCGAAATACTGCGGATAAGACTTAGCTACATGATGGGCATCTTTGATGAGTAATGGCTTCTCCGAACGTAAACCTACGACGGTTAGAGCCATGATGACCCGATGATCATAATGAGCGTTTATCTCAACGCCGCCTTCTACACCTTCAGGGCGACCATGAACGATGATCTCAGCCTGTTTTTCCTCAACATGTGCACCGGCTTTTCGAAGCTCGTTCAAATAGTCCGTAATCCGGTCACATTCTTTATAGCGTAAATTTTCCACATTGTAGAAACGAGAGGTCCCATCCGCGAACACTGCAGCAGCAACCATAGCCAGTACAGCATCAGTCGCTGTATCTCCATCAAATTCAAGCGCCTGCAATTTTCCATTTCCCTTCACATGAACGTCACCATTCTCATGCGTTAGAGGCACCTTCATCATCTGAAGTACATCAATAATCGCCCGCTCACCTTGTTTGCTATCTTCTGATAGATTGCGAATGGTCACATCAGATTGCGTAACTGCTGCTGCCGCTAGAACAGCTGCTGAACCTGGATAATCGCCTTGCACCGTATAGGTCTTCGCTTGGTAGGCCTGTCCGCCTGGCACACGGAATTGCGTGTAATCTTCAGAAGCATGTATCACGATACCAGCTTGTTCTAACACTTCAAGTGTCTGTCCGATGACTACCTTGGATTTCAGATCTCCTGTAACCGTAATTTCACTATCTTCAGTTAATAGTGGTGTTACGAACAGCAATGCACTTAAATACTGTGAGCTGACCTCACCGGATACAGTGATCTGTCCGCCCTTTGCTTGGCCTCCACGGATCGTTATCGGAAGTCGACCATTATTGTGCTCCACTTGTACACCTAACTGACCAAGCGCATCGATAAGATCATCATGAGGACGCTTTCCAAGGGAATCGGGGTATGTATTAACGAACGTTACTTCTTTCGAGAGCGATGTAATTCCCATTAGGAATCGAAGGACAGCTCCCGCATTTCCGACATTCAGCTCTCTCACATCTTTAGGTGAACGACCGAATCCTGTTATAACTGCTTTCTCTTCATCTTCTACAAGCGTCGCACCAAGATCTTGGATACAACGTCTCATTGCGTCACTGTCTTCACTGTGAGCTGGATAATAAATCGTGCTCTCCCCTTCAGCAAGAGCAGCAACAAGTAAATAACGGGTCGTGTAATTTTTGGAGGAAAGTGCTCCAATTTCTCCTTTTAATTCCGGTGTCGGCCTTACGATAACGTCCATGTATGTAATCTCTCCTTATTTATGATTTAAGCAAAGTCCTCTTCTTATCTTCCATAAGTACCATAGATAAATTGACAGGTAATTCTCCCCTTCGGTATCATGAAAGCATAGACGAAGGCTTAATAACTTCAGAAAAGAGGAACATTTCGATGAAACCTATTCCCCAGATTGAACCTTCCGAGCTTAGACGCCGGCTCCAAAACGGAGAAAACATCTACATGATTGATGTACGCGAAGATGATGAAGTCGCACAAGGTATGATTGCCGGTGCTAAACATATCCCGATGGGAGACATCCCTAGCCGATTAGATGAAATCCCTCGTGATACCGAGGTAATATTCATCTGTCGCAGCGGTGGACGCAGTCAACATGTATGTGATTTTTTGAGCCATCAAGGAATACAGAATGTTGTCAATATGACAGGTGGCATGCTTCAGTGGAATAACGAAGAATAGTTCCTATACGAACATTTTATTCTTCGCTACTTACAGAGGTGGGAATATTCCCACCTCTGTGTGCATCAGATATAGCAGTTGAAGCTTAGCCGCGGTAATGCGTTAAAATATGATGTGCTACTTCATGGGCGGAACAACCTGTTGTATCCACCGTCACATTCGCAAAGCGATAACAATCTTTACGCTCTTCCATAATCTTACTTACCCTGGCCTCTAGGTTCCCAGCCAACAGCGGACGGTTCCCATCACCACGGACTCGCTCGATGATTACGGACTCATCTGCCGTGAGGGCAACTACCCAGCCTTTACTGCTCATAAGCTCACAATTCTCTTGCCTTAGCACAGATCCGCCACCCGTAGCGATTACGAGCTTCTGACGCTCAAGAACTCTCTCGAGAACCGCCGACTCTGCGTTACGAAAAAAAGACTCACCTTCATCTTCAAAAATGGCTGGTATCGATTTCCCTACCGCTTTCTCAATTTCTGCATCCAGATCAACAAGTGTATAATTTAACTGCTGTGCGATAATACTCCCAGCTGTGCTCTTGCCTGTCCCCATCATACCAATCAGAATGATATTTCGGCCCGTTTGATTCATTTCCTCACCCCATTTGCACATTCAGCCTATTAAACTTTTTCATATCATACCACAGGCCCAAAAGATTGGACAATCCAGCTATTTAGCCTAAATGCGCCAAATGAGAGCTCCATATATATTTCTACTCTACCAGTCTATCTTTTGATAAATTGCCATATAAATAGTAATAACCTTTGCAAGATTATGATGATCAGGAGTGATATGAAGACGATGTCTTACGACCAATTCACGAGGCCTGAACCACCAAAAAGACTCAGCATGATTCTAGATCCTTCGCACCCTCTATGCCGCGAAGATATTATCTGGGTTCTACATTATGTACAAAAAAAAGTGGCTTCGAAAGACCCAGCGCTACTGGACCTCTCAAAGCCACGATTACTACAAAGCTTCAGCAGATACTGCGAAGCTGCTATGCTACTTCTAGGCAACAAAGCGCACTTTCATGCCGATGATGATGACATTCGCGCATGTCTGCGTGATGTAGTTCACGGTTTAACGGATATTAATCCATCCAGTTAAAGTGGAATACGCCTTCTTTGTCCACACGTTTGAATGTATGAGCACCGAAGTAGTCACGCTGTGCTTGAAGCAGGTTTGCAGGAAGGTTCGCTGTACGGTAACTGTCGTAGTATGCGAGCGCACTTGCGAAGCCTGGTACCGGAATACCAAGAGTTACTGCAGAAGCAACAACTTTACGCCATGCATCTTGGTAGTTTTCGATGATTTCTTTGAAGAACGGATCCAGAAGCAAGTTTTTCAGTTCCGGATTGTTGTTGTATGCATCCGTGATGTTCTGAAGGAAACGGGAACGGATGATACAGCCCCCACGCCAGATTTTAGCAAGCTCACCATACTGAAGATCCCAGTTATATTCGTCAGATGCAACACGAAGCTGTGCGAAACCTTGAGCGTAGGAAACGATTTTGCTCGCAAACAACGCTTTGCGGACATTTTCGATAAATTCCGCTTTGTCGCCTGAGAAACTTTCCGTTTTTGGACCGTTCAAGATAGAGCTTGCTGCCACACGCTCCTCTTTCATTGCAGAAAGGAAACGGGAGAATACGGATTCTGTAATCATGGACAATGGAACGCCTAGATCCAAGGAGCTTTGGCTTGTCCATTTACCAGTACCTTTTTGACCAGCTGTATCTAAAATAAGATCAACCATCGGCTTACCTGTCTCTTCATCATATTTCGAGAAGATATCCGCTGTGATTTCGATTAGGTAGCTATCTAGCTCGCCTTTATTCCATTCGGAGAAAATAGCATGTAGTTCTTTAGCATCGAGTCCAAGTACATCTTTCATCAGATGATACGCTTCACAGATCAGCTGCATATCTCCATACTCAATGCCGTTGTGAACCATTTTCACATAGTGACCCGCACCGTCTGGACCAATATATGTACAGCAAGGCTCTTCGTTAATTTTTGCAGAAATTGCTGTTAAGATCGGTTGAACTAGTTCATAAGCACTCTTCTGTCCACCAGGCATGATAGAAGGACCTTTAAGCGCTCCTTCTTCTCCGCCAGATACACCAGCACCGATGAAACGGAAGCCTTTAGCTTCAAGCTCTTTGCTACGACGAACCGTATCTGGGAAGTAAGCATTACCTCCGTCGATAATGATATCACCTTGATCCAAATGTGGAAGAAGCTGCTCAATTGTACCGTCAGTAGCTTGTCCAGCTTGAACCATGATTAGAATCTTACGAGGAGTTTCAAGAGACTCCACAAATTCCTCGATGGAGAATGTTCCTTTGAGGTTTTTTCCTTCTGCTTCCTTCAACAGATCCTCCGTTTTTTGCGGAGAGCGGTTATATACGGAAACGGTGAAGCCTTTGCTCTCGATGTTTAGAGCCAAATTTTTACCCATTACAGCAAGGCCAATCACACCAATTTGTTGTTTTTCCATCTGGTTCTCCATCCTTTACTCCATTATATTTGTACGTAATTCATCCCTAGCATATTAACCGCGGATGACTCACAATACACCTATATTAACGTTTTTCCGCAGAGAAGTGAACCCCCTCACTTGAAAACTGACCGCGCGAAAACACCCCTGAACGTCTGAGGTGTTGTTCGTGCTTTTTAGTTTGTGCAGGAATCTGATTACCATTCAAGTCGTAATAACTCAAGCGAGAGCTCGTAGAGTCTTTTTTTGCAATCTGCAGCAACACTTTCATTTCCGGTTTGAATCGCCTCATACAGCTTCTCCAGCTCATCATCAACTTCAAGCCTGCATAGCAGTAATCGTCGTTCTCCTTCCTTCGACTCGAACAGACGAACCATCTCCTGCTCTGTCATGGGCGTTCCTTTCTGGTAGAGCACGCGCTGCCGGTACCCAGAAATTTCCACAAGGCGAATGACCTCTCCAAACAAAATATTCTCAATTAATATCTGCCTGTCTTTAAACCGCTTCACAACCGCATGTCCTCGCGTGTTCTCGATGAGCTTCTCCATCCATTCTGCAAGCTTCGGGTCCCTGATCATATAGTCACCGACCAGTTTATATCCGCTGCCTGTACGCTGGAAGCGTAGTTTTACAAGCTTTCGACCCGTCCGGATAGATATGACAAATTGGACGTCGTTCTCACTCCAATAAAGAGAATATCCTTCTTGGATCAATTCCTTAATTAAGTCCTGGATATGCCGGCGGTCAAACCGGAGTTCCAAATTGCAATACTCCACTTCCTCGCTCTTATTCACGGCACTCCCTCCTCAGTACTCCTTCTCCTATACTTATGCGGCTAAGATGATTTATTACGGTTGGACTTCTTTGACGTTGTCTTATCTATATCTTATACTTCATCTTATGTAACGGTAACTTGGTTTATTGACTATTTTTACCCTCTAATATTGAGGCCCAAACTTGAAGCCAGATGGATACCTAGGTATAATCTTTTCCACCTGAATTAAAGGCTTGAAAGGATTGTCCTCAACCACACGTTATGACTACTTACAGGGAGGCTGTTTCTATATGAGTTTTACCGGATTTACTGCAGATGACTTTGATGTTTTTAATGTTCCAGGGCTAGAGAACCGCATGGAAGTGCTTATCGAGCGTGTTCGTCCCAAGCTTGAGACTCTAGGTGCTGAGATCGCTCCTTACATATCCGCGGTATGTGGAGAAGAAATGTTCGTCCATGTTGCTAAGCACGCACGAAGAACGGTAAATCCACCGATTGACACTTGGGTGGCTTGGGCTGCGAACAAGCGAGGTTATAAAGCGTTACCGCATTTTGAGGTCGGTATGTTCGAATCGCATCTATTCATTATTTTTGCCATCATATATGAAAGTCCGAACAAGACGGTATTTGCAAGCAATCTAGAAAAGAAAATGTCCGATATAAAAGCTAAACTGCCTGATCAGTTCTATTGGTCCACCGATCATATGAGTCCGACCGGTACGCCGCATGCGGATATGGATCATGAGCGTATGGGTGCCCTCATTAATAAGCTAAAGCAGGTGAAAAAAGCCGAGGTCATGTGCGGCCTTCGTATTCCTCGTGAAGAAGCGGCTAAACTTAGTGGTGAACAACTGCTTGAAAAAGTTCAGGAGACGTTTGAAACGCTGCTTCCCCTGTACCGGATAGCATTTTAGACAAAACTTAAACAGCCTTAGCTCATTTGAGCTAAGGCTGTTTGTCCTATATTGAGCTGCATAGATTTAAGCCTTCGCGCGACTTGATTGAACCCCTGAACCGTGACGCCTGGATAGAAACAGATGAATGAAGAATAACGTTCCCATGACTATTCCGCTCGCAACAAATGGAGCACCATGACCGACTCCATCCCATAGCCATCCGGAAATAATTGGTCCGAACACCATCCCTGACCCCTGTAAAGTTAAGAAGAAGCCCCATACCGTTCCGCGCTCCCCCTTGGGAACTAAACTGGCAACAAAGGTGTTCCATGCTGGTAATATCATGGCGTAAGCAACACCAACAGCACATACTAGTCCGTACACAATTGGAAGTGATTTAAAAAGAGTAAATATACACAAGGTTATCGCACAGAGAAGGAATCCTGTATTCAAAAATGGTGTTGTCCCGAAACGGTCAATCAGTTTACCAGCTGGTATTAGTGCAAGAACGGTAATTCCACCCCCAACGATGAGCAGCAAGCTGTACTGATTCGGAGATACACCGAGTTCATTGCTAACATAGAGCGTCAATACGGGACTTAACAGCCCGATTACTGAAGACTGGAGGAATAGTGCAGGGTACACTAACCAGCTGACATTCAGCGTGGTCTTAACCTCATGAAGTGTAGCTTTCACGCTAGTCCTAAGCTTGTTCAAGCCATCCTTCAGTCGATTCCCTGTTAGTGCAGCAGTAGCTGAGACCTCTGCTTTTAACGCAATTTTCACCCTGCCAGGAAGCAATAACGCTGTTAGCACAAGTATAATGCCCGCACCAATCATGATTAAAAAAGCCGTCTGATAATTCTTCGATGTGTGTTCCATCACAAAATTCATGGTAATCGGGCCTACTCCCGTTCCAGCGAGAGCCGCTGTCTCCAAGGCCCCCATAGCTGTACCATTGCTGTTATTAGGCCCTGAGATTTCTGTAGCGCCTGTCATCGCGCAAGGCCACAACGGAGCTGTTCCTGTCCCAAGGATGAGACAGGCGAATGAAAGCCAGATCGGGCCATCGGTAAATGCAATGATAAGCACACCTAGAACGACCATGGTAAGTGCTACAGTCATCGTTGTCTTGAAGCCAAGGCGTTCCGCAATCCACCCCGCTGGACTGCGGAACAGGTTATCGCCTAAGTACTGCAGTGCAAAGGCAACACCGATCACCGTCCCAGATACGCCAAGAACATTTTTCATATATACTGGAAGAATCGCAACAAGTAGTGAACCCTTTATGAATTCGACCAAAAAAATAATCGCGAGCAATTCAAAGAAAAAAGGAGACATCAATCGGCGCTTATTCGCCGTGGAAATGACCTCAGTCATGGACTCACATCCTATCGCTCATACTGTAAAGCACTTATCTCTATTGTTTCCTGTTCTTAAAGAAGAAATGCCTCCAAATCATTTGCTTGCAATCCCCCTCTATTTTGCTATACTCAATTTTGTTTATATAAAACACAAATCGACAATCATAAACAATTCAGACACAGAAAGGTTGTGACAGCGTCCATGGACCATAGCCGTACTCCGCTATTCACCGCGCTTAAAGAACATGCGGCCAAGAATCCCGTACAGTTTCACATTCCGGGACATAAGAAAGGACTCGGTACAGATGCCGAATTCCGGGAATTCATAGGGGATAATGCACTTTCAATAGACTTAATTAATATTGCCCCATTGGACGACCTTCATCAACCGACGGGTGTTATTGCAGAAGCACAGCAACTTGCTGCCGATGCATTTGGTGCTGACTACACCTTTTTTAGTGTTCAAGGAACAAGCGGAGCG
Source organism: Paenibacillus sp. FW507-14B1B (assembly GCF_058781425.1). Taxonomy (NCBI): domain Bacteria; kingdom Bacillati; phylum Bacillota; class Bacilli; order Caryophanales; family Paenibacillaceae; genus Paenibacillus; species Paenibacillus sp. FW507-14B1B. Next base: position 1,399,242 of record NZ_JBYSWS010000001.1, read on the forward strand.
ATCATGACCATGATCATGACAGTTTGTTCTCCAGGGGACAAAATTATCGTTCCTCGGAATATTCATAAATCCGTCATGTCCGCCATTATTTATTCAGGTGCTAAACCTGTATTTATATCGCCGGCACAAGACTCAAATATAGGAATCGACCACGGAATTACAATTAGCTCTGTGCGTAAAGCACTGAAAAGACATCCTGATGCGAAAGCTGTTCTCGTCATTAACCCTACCTATTTCGGGGTAAGTGCTAATCTGAAAGAAATTGTAGACCTTGCCCATAGCTTTAACGTCCCTGTATTGGTTGATGAGGCGCATGGTGTGCTGATACACTTCCATGAGGACCTCCCGATGTCAGCAATGCAAGCAGGTGCCGACATGGCTGCTACGAGTGTCCATAAGCTGGGTGGTTCCATGACTCAAAGCTCTGTCCTTAATGTGAATACGAAGAATGGTTATGTTAATCCTTTCCGGATCCAGACGATTATCAGTATGTTGACAACCACCTCAACCTCATACATTTTATTAGCATCGCTTGATACATCTCGTCGTAATCTAGCAGTGAACGGTCGTGAAATGGCTGCCAAAGCGATTGAGCTTGCACAATATGCTCGTTCTGCTATTAACGAAATCGAAGGATTATACTGTTTTGGTGAAGACATTCTTGGCGGAGAGGCCGCATACAGTTATGACCCTACTAAATTAACGATTCATGTACGCCATTTAGGTATTACCGGATATGAAACGGAAAACTGGTTACGTGAACATTACAATATTGAAGTCGAGCTTAGCGATATGTACAATATCTTGTGCTTAGTTACTCCAGGGGATACTTCTGAGTCCATTGAAATACTACTTACTGCGCTACGTGATATGTCCAAGACTTACAATAATGTAAATGAGATTAATGAACTTATCGTAAAAATCCCAGAGATTCCTCAGCTTTCCTTGATTCCAAGAGATGCTTTTTATGGAGATACGGAAGTCGTACCGTTCAAGGAATCTGCAGGACGGATTATTGCTGAATTCATCTATGTATATCCCCCAGGAATCCCCATCCTTCTGCCGGGTGAGGTAATCTCGCAGGATAATATCGATTATATTATCGACCATGTGGATGTGGGACTTCCTGTTAAAGGACCGGAAGATCGCAGTATTCAGAACGTCAAAGTAATCGTTGAAGCAGATCCAATATTCTAAAATAGGGACCAAACAGCAAAGACCCCAGTGTGGACGCACCGGGGTCTTTGCTGTTGAACAAATACTATTCTTGAGCTGCTACAAGCTCGTTATAAGCTGCTTCAACTGCATTCCATTCTTCTTCATCTTCGATATTGTAAAGAACCATTTCCTCGTTCTCTTCTTCCATACGAAGAATGACGCCATCTGCTCCTGGATTCTCACGCTCAAGAAGTAGTGCGTACAATTTCTCGCCGACATCAAATGTCTCTACGAGTACCATTTCTACATCATTGCCTTGCTCGTCCGTCAATGTAAGCACGAACTCTTCGTGTTCATGGTCGTGGTCATGATCGTGACCGCAGCCACAGTCAGCTCCGTGTTCATGTTTGTGATCGCTCATTAAAAAATACCTCACTTCAGTTAAATTATCATACTTCCGTATGGTAACACGGAAGAATAACTAGGTCAATTTACCAATGCTAATACCTTACTTCAGAACGGTGATTACTTTCTCAGCCACTTTCACAAAAGCCGAATCAGCGGAAGTTTTAATATAAAAACCGACGGAATATTTACCGATTGTGTTGAAATCGTAGGTGAAGTCATACGTTCGGAACCAGAAATTGTCACTGTTGTTATTTTTCATTTCCTGGGTTTGAATATCTTTCACTTTTCCGGAGGGGTCCGATATGGCCACTTTCACAGAATGTATATCTGCATTTAAAGTGTCGATCTGGCTAAATACATTAAATTTCAATTTGCCCCTGTTCACATTTCCGAATGCAGTATCCCCTTTAAACAGAAAAATATGTACGTTAGGTTTAATAATATCGACTCTACCGCTCTTTTTGTCCCAATTCACCGCGCCATCAATATCTCGAACCGGGATATATGTTTTGTTATCAATTAAGTACCCGCCATCTCTCAATTCCTTGCCATTCATCCATACTCGAACTTGTTCATTAAATGAATCTGCAAATAGCAGTGAGCTGCCACCGAGTAACGAAATTAATAAAGTGCAGGCTATTACCTTTTTCCATTTTATTTTCATATAAACAAACCTCCGTATACTTTTTCTAGTTGTTATATGGTTATACTACAAGCCAAAAAACAAAGTTGCGCAAAAAATTGAAATCACTGGCAATTTTTTGTTACTTATAGCATCGCTGGTTAGTTCCTTGGTTCTATATGACACTTTTTGATGAATACCCCGTGTAAATAAACATAGAATTCGTTAAAATATAGTTAATACCTATTACCTTACATATTAATCACCTGGAGGTTGAGTTCATTGAAGCTACAATTGCAAATGTTAGGTACTGGGAGTGCCTTCGCAAAAACATACTATAACAATAACGCGCTTATCTTTGATAAAAGCTTCACCCTTCTTCTGGATTGCGGTGTGACAGCACCTATGGCACTGCATCAATTAGGCCGCTCTTTCGAATCCGTTGATGCTGTTCTGATCACACACATTCATGCAGATCATGTTGGTGGACTGGAGGAATTAGCATTCAAGTTGAAAATGATGTACGATCGAAAACTTCCTTTATATATAGCAGAGACCCTCGTTAAACCTCTGTGGGACAACACCTTACGAGGTGGATTGTTTCAGGAAGGATATATCACCTGTCTTGAAGATATTTTTGATGTTCGTCCTTTGAAGGCAGGAGTTGCCGTGGATATCTCACCTGGCATACGAGCAGAGCTTATCCACACACAGCACATTCCGGGAAAAGATAGTTACTCCATTTACTTTAATGAACGTATTTTCTACAGTGCGGATATGATCTTCGCCCCTGGACTCCTCGCCCAATTAATAAATGAGCGCGGATGTGAGGTGATTTTGCATGAATGCCAGCTTGAAGGGCGAGGTGAGGTGCACACAACACTGCAGGAGCTCTTGAGCCTACCTGAGTACATCCAGCAGCAGATTTATCTTATGCATTACGGAGACAACATGCAGAACTACCTAGGTCAAACCCATGTCATGAAATTCCTTGAACAACATCGTCTTTATGAGCTTTGAAACTATATAATTTAAGAAATAATGAATAGAAATCCAATTGCCTCGGGGATATTATGTACGGGAGGCGATATCATATGAACCAAGATCAACAAGCAGAAGTCGTGGCCGTAAGAAAAAATGGTGATGGTGACATCATTCAATTAAAGCTAAACACAGGCAATGTCGTCGATTATAAAACGGCTCAGCAAATGGTCCAAAACAAAGAAATTAAAAATCTAAACGTATTCCGAGGACGAGATGATGAAATGCATCTACGGTCCAATGCGGATGGCGATCCTAGTAACAACTTGGATAATTTGCCGATATTCTAACTATCTCTTCATCATAGATGAAGTAATAAGCGTAAAAAGACCCCGAACTTCAAGTTCGGGGTCTTTTGATTATGCAATAAGATCTTATAGTTCTTTTTTCATCCGCACATGCGGAATACCAGCATCATCGAAAGGTTCATCCGAAATCGTAACGTAACCAAGTTTATTATAAAAACCTTCTGCTTGACACTGTGCATCCAATACAGAATATACAAGTTTCAGTTCCCGCGCCTGTGTTTCCATAGCCATTAACAGCACCCGGCCGAGTCCCTTGGAACGAAAATCTTGGCGTACGGCGATACGCTGCATTTTAGCAGAGTCTTTGTTGTAATATGTAACCCTGCCTGTAGCGGCATACTCTCCATCATATTTAATAAGTATATGAAAAGCATCAGCATCCAGCGTGTCATACTCATCGATCTCCAAGTCTGCTGGCACCTTCTGTTCCTGTACAAATACTTCCATACGAATATCCAGCGCTTCACGTAACTGTTCCTCTGTTGTCACATTTATGATCTCTGCTGCCATAATTAAACACCTCATCAATCAAAAAATTTCCTGCATATCTCGCCGGATCAAGTTGAATTATTATACAAAACTTTAGTTTTCTTGTATAGTAAAATCAAATTAGCTTAATTTGGAAAGGGGCTGCTGGGCATCGGTATTGGAGGAACGATTTTTTGGGCAATCATCATATCCGTAATATTGATTTATCCCATGTTCTATACCATCAAAAAAGGCTATTCCCGAAAATGGGATGAGGAATAAGAAACATACCAAGAACCGTCAACCCTATATGGTCGACGGTTTTTCAAATATATATTCTACCTTTGCTGATTAATGCACTACGTCTTGTAAATGATCTTCCATCTCCAAAGAAGGCTCTGGAATGATTTTTTCTCCACGTCTTCCATCAGATGAGTAAACATCCTTCTCTACTGAACGTTCATACACATGGATCATCACTGGCGATGTCGGCTGATTGATATTCTCAGACTCCACAGTTCTTGAAGGTATGCTGCAGCCGCTAAATAAGAGGACAGACAATAATATAGTGCAAATCCTTATTACACCGTCTCCAAGATGCTTAATTACACACATGTTATCTTCGCTCCTTATGGAAAATCATGCTTTCCATAGTGTGAACCGGAACTTCTCATTTTATAACGAGAAAACAATTGACACCCCATAGGGGCAGCTGATAATATATGTAATATCTTTACTTAACAACATATTTCTTTTTGATCTGTTAGCTCAGCTGGGAGAGCACTATCTTGACAGGGTAGGGGTCAGTGGTTCGAGCCCACTACAGATCATCATCGAGAACCCTTGTGGCGGAAGCTGCAAGGGTTCTCTCTTATTTTATACAATAATGAAGGAGACCCTTCTACAATGGAATTAAGAAGGTTCGTCGAGCTAACCCTTGCGATGGGATTATCATTATGAAAAATACACTTTTTTCATATTTACAACAGAGGAGCGGAGGAAGTGCTGGGATACTTCCTTATTCATATCCATTCCGTGAAATCTAGCGGAGTCATGTCTGGTGTTGCTGGCTTTAACATATTCGTACGCAGGTTATATATTTATCATTCTCTAATCATATCTAAATCTTTACGCAAAGAAGCCCCTCTAACCAGATTTAGAGGGGCTTCTACTATATAAAAAGGGGTATCTTTATAGTAATCTATAAAACTTAATGGGAGATTAAATAAACATTAGGGAAACATAAATGTTCATTTTCGTTCATCGATCAATTTCATCAAATTTTTACTTAACCGACTCATGACGATTGCAGCCTCTTCCCGTGTAATAGGTGCTCCTGGACGAGTACCATCAAAATACCCATTCGCTATTGCCTCTTCCCAAGCTTTCGCTGCCCATGGACTAACCACATGAATATCACGAACCGGCTCTGTTGCCTCTTTCTTTTTTAGCCCTAAATACTGGGCAATTCCAGAAACATGTCCATCCACAATGGCCTTAATCACCTCAGGTGTTTTTAGTTTCTGCGCATCTGAGGCAACATCGATAAACAGGTTTTCCGTCAAAATGGCAGGCATACTACTCTCTCTCACCATATGCAAATTTTTTGCTTTCTTACCGCGATCTATTATGCCAAGTGGTAATAATGCAGCCATGGTTTCTGCATGAACTATATTTTGAAGTGCAACCGATGGAGCCATTGCCGAGGTGTACCTATAGCTCTCAAAACCTCCTGCGCCACCGCCGGAATTACAATGAATAGAAACCAGTATATCAGCGCTTGCGTTGTTAGCAGCACTCGTACGCTCCGTAAGACTTAGATATACATCGGTAGAGCGTGACAGCATGACTTGTACATCTTCGTAACTTGATTCTAATCTTCTCTTCATATCATTCGCTACGGACAGAGCAATATCTTTTTCTTGTAGCCCATTGCCAACAGCACCTGGATCTTTCCCACCATGGCCGGCATCAATCCAAATCTTCTTCATTCACCTACAACTCCATTCTTGGCCTGCATAACAGCCTAGTATCTAAGAGCAACAGATACACCACACCCCATTCTCATAATTGCCATTGCTCCCTCCTTTCGCAATATGAGGTACTTTATTTTATTCTTCAAGTCTGTTAAGCCGTTTGTGCGATAGCACAAAAAAACACATCCGTTAACAGATGTGCCTTTTAGAGTAACGCGTATACGCTCCGTTATAACACAAAATAACACAAACAAAAAGCCCTACGGATCATCCGCAGGGCTTTGTATCGTGGGAAGCGATTTTATAGTCTAAGCAATCTTCCAATTGCTAGGGTATTTTACCTTTAAAGAACCGCCGAAGTCCCGACCGTCTTTTTCTTTTCCATTTCAGAGCGTTCATGGTGAATCAACAACCTTTCGGAATGCAATACTGTTTTCCGTGTGCTGAATGATTATTACCACTTCCCACTTATTCTTTATATAACCACATTTCAAACATGCGAATCAGATTTCTAAAAAATTTTTAGCGATTAGCGATTCCTTACAGCTTTTACTTACGATCGATCCCGTCCATGTTCTCACACGTCTGCAAAGTTCTAGAGTCATACCTGTATTCAATTTCTGCCATATGGGAAAACCTATCATGAATCGTAAACCAATACAAAAGGAGGATAAGCAAATGGACATTCATTCCAATGAATACAAAATTGCTTCACTAAGTGACGATGAACAGACTATAAATGCTATTAAAGCTGCGGAAGCAGCTATAGCCAGCCTTACAGGTAAAGAGGTTACGTTAATTGCTTATGAAAGAACAGACTCCTTAAAACAATAATAGGAATTTCATTTATCCTTTAGGCCTACAAGATTCTTAAGCCATCGATTACGGTGCCTGTCTTGTAAGCTTAAAGGTTTTTTCGTGTGAAAAAATTTGAAAATTAAATGTTTCCTTTTCATTACAAAGATCGTATATTATATGTCTCCGTTTCTTCCCATCTGCTGAATCATAAAAATACAAACTCTATCCCATTGTAAAGCAGTATAAAAAACGGCAACTTTCGAGTTCTCTCGCATATACTGGAATAGCGAAAAGAGGTGATTCAAATCTTCAAAGCGTTAACTCGTGTACTTATCTTCGCTTTACTTCTTGTGTTTGTCTTACCTATCGTCAAACCAGCTGACGCGGCAACTCAGAAGTTAGACAATAAATATGCAAAATACGCGCAATTTATTGTGATTGATAAGTCCACCAACAAACTCACTTACTATGAAAAAGGTAAAGCGATCAAGACGTTCTCAGTCGCCACAGGAAAAAAACCTTCCTACACCCCCGAAGGTCTATTCAAAATTCATGAGAAGACAAAAAACAGGCCTTACTATAAAGAAAAGATCAAGGGTGGTGATCCCAAGAACCCTCTTGGCGATCGATGGCTGGGCATCAATGTAAAGATTAATGGGAAAACAAGTTATGCCTACGCCATTCACGGTAACAACAATGAAGCTTCCATCGGTAAATACGTTTCAGAAGGCTGTATTCGAATGCATAATAAAGAAGTCCGCTGGTTATTTGATAAGGTTAAGATGAACACCCCTGTACTCATTCAAAAATAATACTTAAGAACTGCAAAAAAGCCAAACACCGCAATGTGTTTGGCTTTTTATATTCATAGTAAAATCATTTATTTCCAAGGAAATATAGTCTGTTGATTAAGAATGACTAGCATATACTCTTCTGCCACAAACCCAAGTCTCCTCAACCTGTCCTTCCGCACCGAGAAGCAGGAAATCTGCATCCTTGCCCGGAGACAAGGTACCTTTCTGGTCTAGACAACCAGCTTGTCGAGCAGGGTTTCGGGTATATGCAGGGAGTAATTCACCCAGCGGTAAACCCGTCCAGCTCCTCACATTTTGGAGGGACCGCTCTAGGCTAAGTGTACTACCCGCTAGACTTCCCGCTTTCCCATCTTCAAGACGAAGATAGGCGATCCCATCTATCATCATGGCCGGAAGACCTCCGAAGTCAAAAGTTCCATCCTTCATTCCAGCTTGACCGATGCAGTCTGTTACCATAACAACCCGCTCACAGCCTTTAGTTCTCAGAACATACTTAACCCATTCGGGGTGCACATGGATTCCATCAGCTATGAGCTCAACTGTGATCTCATCGAGCATCAAAGATGCGCCTGCAACTCCAGGTTCGCGGTGATGAAGAGGTCTCATCCCATTGAACAGATGCGTAGCGTGACTAGCACCCGACTGAACAATCTTCTGCACCGTCTCAAAATCAGCATCCGAATGACCCAAGGATACCGTCACACCTCGTTCCGTCAAAAAACGCGTACAGGCTTCAGCCTGAGGATGTTCCGGAGCAAGTGTAATTAATTTGAGCTGACCTTGGGATGCTTCCCAGTACTGTCTAAGCTCATCTAGGTCAACTTCACGGATATGTTCCGGATTCTGCGCGCCACATCTGATTGGGTTCAAATAAGGTCCCTCAAGATGAATACCAGCAATTTGTGCTCCTGGCATTCGCTGTAACGTGCATTCACCCGCTACTCGCACTGCTTCAAGCAACTCAGAGTGTCCTGCTGTAAGGGTCGTTGCCAGAAAAGAGGTTGTTCCCCGTGAAGCATGAAAAAGACTCATCCCTTCAAGGTCACTCTTCTTCCTTGACATGACGTCAAATCCACCACCACCATGTACGTGAACATCAACGAAACCAGGAATAACTGTACGTCCTGCTGCATCATACACGTGAACTAAAGAATTGCGAGAAGAGTTCTCCCATTCCTCAAGTGATAAGATGGCATGGACCTTGCCTCCACGGATTTGAAGAACACCACGTTTGAACCGTTCATGGCCTGAGATGATCTCACCATCAACAATGTCAAGATCGATACCGGAAGTATAATCATTAATCATTCCCATACATCTACCTCGATTTGTCCCATAATCCTTTCGTGATCGGCAGGCAATACACAGCCGGCTGTTGGATTAAGTACATTCGCACTGCCTGCAGCCGCAGCATAACGTAAACACTGCTCCACTGATTGATTACGGACATGTGCATAAGCAAAACCGGCTACAAAGGAATCCCCGCTTCCCACGGGATTAACCGCTTGAAGCTTCGGGATACGAATCCGGTACAGAACCCCATCTATACAAGCTAATGCTCCCATAGCACCTAAGGAGACGATTACTCTCGGAATTCCCGTATCCTTTGCAAGATTCTGAATGGCGGTACCGTAGTTCTGAAGCGCAAATTCGCCGACAACTTCAGTGTCATTGCTAATCTGTCCATTAGCGTTCAGCCATGGCTTAATTTCATCCTCATTCGGCTTAATAAAATCCGGTCTCCCCTTCATCCCTTCGACCAGCGGAGAACCGCTCGCATCCAGAAACACATCAACACCGTGAGAGGAACAAATTTCGATCAGCTCTGTATATAATTCCGGGCGGCATCCCTTTGGCATACTTCCAGAGATAATAATAAGTCCAGCTCGCTGAGCCAATTCCTCAATTTTCGCTTTCATCTTATTCTCATCTTCAGCAGTCAAGTGTGGTCCAGGCTCCAGCACCTCGGTAAATGAATGATTCAGCTCGTCTACAATGCTCAGACATACTCTCGATTCACCAGCCGTAGCCACGAAATCGGTATGTATGCCTTCCTCTTGCGCCGCCTTAGCAATAAACTGTCCGTTGTATCCAGCCGTGAAGCCGGTAGCTGTAACAGATTCATGCCCAAGCTGATGAAGAACTCTCGCAACATTAAGACCTTTACCTCCGGCAATCGCATGAACACGATCCACACGCATTACACTTCCGGTTGAGAATCCGTTCAAATAATACGTTTTATCAATTGCCGCATTTAATGTAACGGTGACGATATGGGTTTTCATTGCAGGTAATCCCTTGCTTTACCAAACGATCCACACAGGCGCATTTTTTCAATAGCTGCCTTCTTCAACGCTTCTTTAGCAGGCACCATATATTTACGAGGATCATTCTCCTCTGGATTCTGACTAAATACTTCTTTAATCGCATCAGAGAATACAATACGAAGTTCAGTTGCAACGTTCATCTTGGACATACCAAGCGTTACACAACGTCTTACTTGTTCTTCTGGAATACCAGATCCACCATGAAGTACCAATGGAACAGACACCTTGGAAGCAATCTTCTCAATTCGATCAAAATCAATGTTAGGCTCACCCTTGTAGATACCATGTGCTGTTCCGATCGCAGGGGCAAGTGTGTGCACACCTGTCAACTCTACAAAACGTGCACAATCGTCTGGGTCAGCAAGGAGTGCATGCTCATCATCGACAACGATATCATCCTCTACTCCACCAACTCGTCCTAGTTCTGCTTCAACATTGATACCAATTGCATTCGCTGCCTCAACCACTTTTTTGGTCATGGCAACATTCACATCGAACTGCTCATGAGAGGCATCAATCATAACCGAAGTATAACCAGCGCGAATGCACTGCATAATGATATTAAAATCAGAACAATGATCCAAATGAAGTGCGATAGGTACGCTTGATCTTTCTGATGCCACTAACGCAGCCTTAGCGATATAATCTGGGCCAAGATGCTTTACGGTCCCTACAGTGGATTGAATGATTAACGGCGATTGTGTTTCCTCAGCAGCCTCAACGACAGCTTGCAACATTTCTAGTGTATGGACGTTAAATGCTCCAATACAATATCCACCACGACGAGCAGTTTCTAATAAAGGCGTAGATGATACTAATGTCATAGTAAAGCCCTCCCATGTCGATCGTAAATTATGATTGATTTAGCTCATGACGCTGCTTTGCCTGCATTGCACTCCCAATAACCCCTGCATCATCACCAAGTGATGCAGTACGAATACTAACATGTTGCCTGTAATCAGGCAGTAGACGGGACATCATGGTTTGCCTTAGCGGTGTTAACAGCCTTTCCCCGGCGTTAGCCCCGCCTCCGCCTATAATAATAACCTCAGGGCTGAGGATATGTACGGCAGGCACAAGCGCCTTACCGAGCAATACTCCGGCATGGTTCATAATTTCTGTAGCAACGGCATCTCCTGCATCCATCGCTTTTGATATATCAGCAGCCGATAAATGCTGAAGCTGATCCTCAGGGAACCACTCCGCTAAAATCGTCTCTTTTCCTTCATTTATATAACGTTTGGCTTCGCGTACCATCCCTGAAGCTGAGGCTGATGCTTCCAGACATCCTTCAAATCCGCATCCACATAATGCCGACTCTCCATCCATGGGTCCGTGACCAATTTCTCCAGCTAAATTGAGATGTCCATAATGAAGATGTCCCCGGTTGACCATAGCCGATGCGATTCCGGTTCCTACAGTCAATCCAAGTACATAATCCACACCTTGACCTGCTCCATACACTGCCTCACCATAAACATACATTCTTACATCATTATCAATATACACAGGTAAGGAAGTTCGTCTCGATAGTTCAGCACTCAAGGGAACATCACGCCAGTTCAGATTCGCGGAATACGTTGCTACGCCACTCCAAGGATCTACGAGACCTGGGATACCGATACCGATTCCAGAAATCTGATCAGAGAGTCCTGCTCTGGCAGCCAATTCTACCGTCATTTGTGCCATTTTATCCAGCACTGATGAAGTACCGAGAGAAGCCTCTGTAGGCTTCTTCATCGAATCCATCACTTCACCCTTCTCGTTTACGATTCCGCAAACGATGTTGGTTCCCCCAACATCTATACCAATCCAGAAACTCATCGTTTCACCCCTTACGGATTGTCAATTTTGGGCTATATACAGGGTCGTATCCGCTTCTTTCATTGCGCTAACTAAGCTTTCCGGTGGTTCTCCATCTGTTATACACCCATATAGATCATTCAGATGAGCGACTGTAAACAGTGAGGCACGACCGATCTTCGTATGATCAAACACAGCAATCGTCTTGTCAGCACGACGCATAAGCATACGAGCTATATTCGCTTCAAGCTCGGAGTATGTGCTTACACCTCCCGCAGTGAAACCGTCAATTCCCATAAACATCAAATTGATGTTTATGGCATTCACCGTTTGTTCTGCTAGCGGTCCGCAAAGCTCAAAGCTTTTATTGCGCAACACTCCCCCAGTTAGGACGACTTGAAGATCACTATTCTCCGACAGCTCCATCGCTATATTCACCGCATTCGTTACAACGGTAATATTCTTCCGATGCTTGAGCTGCTGAGAAATAAGAAACGTAGTTGTCCCTCCCGTAAGTCCAATAACATCACCTTCTTGAACCAAAGAAGCGGCCAAGCTTGCGATAGCCATTTTTTCAGCATATAGAACTTGCTGTTTCTCAATAAAAGGAACCTCGTAAACCGAAGCTGGCTTCACATACATCGCTCCACCACCGACACGTCTGATTACACTGCCGGTCTGCTCCAATTCTTCGAGATCCCGCCGTGCTGTAGCTTCTGAACAGTTGAATGTCGTCATCAGCTCTTGAAGTGACATTTCACCTTTGATCGCCAGCGCACTCAGGATCTGGTTTTGTCTTTCTGCTTTCATACCAATACGAGCCATATCTTTCTCTTCCTCCTAGCTGGTGATTAAACGTTTGCCTCTTCATAGAGCTTTTGAACATTCCCCTGATCCGTAAAATTAGATTTTAACGACTTGTGTCAGGTTACGTGGTTCATCGGGATCGACACCTTTATTCACTGCTGTCCAAAAGCCCAAATACTGAAGAAGCGGTAAGTACATTACAGCGCGTGCTTCATCGCTAACGTCTGCGCCGCCAATTTCAAATACGGAGTCTGCAAATGCTGTATCTTCATCAACACGCGAAGTGAGGATAAGAACATGAGCTCCATATGCTTTCATCTCTTCTGCCACTTTTACCTCATAGGATCTTGCTGTTTCTGACAGAAGTAATATCACTAATGATCCAGGTTCAATAATAGACTTCGGACCATGTCTGAATTCGAGTGTTCCATAACTTTCAGTCCAAATGTAAGACATTTCTTTGATCTTAAGGCACGCCTCTTGAGCAATACCGAAATAACTACCCATACCTAAATAAATTGTTTTTGTAAAATGATTGTTATGAAGTAATTGCTGGGCAAAATCATCTGCTTCTTTAAGCTTTGCGCCTGCTTGTTCCATAACAGACTTCATTTCATTAGAATAACTGCCGTCTGCTGCCGCCGCAATAGCTGCTTGCATCATAAACGTCATACTTACGAATGATTTGGTCATCACGGTGCTTTTCTCTTTACCAAACGGAGATACAAGGCATTCTGTTTGCTTCGCCATGCCGCTATCCTCGTAACACGTAATACCGCATGTATCCCAATTCTCCAGCCCTTTCACCGAATCGATGGCTAGAATGACTTCCGTGGATTCTCCAGAACGTGATACACCTACTAAAAGCTTCTTTCCTCCTTTAGCTGAAGACTGATCTCTGAATAGGAAAATTTCAGAAGAAGGGAACGCACTAGCTGGTCTTCCAAGCCATAAGCGGAAAGTTGTAGCCATCGTCTGTGCTTGGTAATACGAAGAACCCGAACCTATAAATATTACCTCTTCGTACTCGGTATTTCCAATATATTTCTTGACCCAATCCTGCTGTTTCGCTAACTGTTCCCAAGCTGCTGCTATCGCTTCGCCTTGCTGTCCAATTTCTGGGTAAGTCAATTGTCCCTTTGTCATGAAAGAACTCTCCCCTCCGTGTTATAATGTTATATTAAATCACTATAATGATTTTTTCAATCATATTATGATGGTTTTCGTCAAACTTGATGATTTCAAACAATAAAAATAAAAAAGCCAGATTCCGCAATAAATGCAGAATCTGGCTTTTATTATCTAGTGTCATAGCTTATTAAGCTTTAACACCAACGGTTATGATTTCGTAAGGCTTCACAGGAAGCGAATACTCTCCTTCACCATTAAATGGTTGGAGTTCTCCTGGAATCTCAAGGATGGTAGATTTGTAAGCCTGAGCTCCGGAAAGATTTGACTGCAGTGCAAGTTCAACAGGAGCACCGCCCATGTTAAACCAGCGAAGCATCAAATCACCCGATTTACGGCTAACTTTGAGGGATGAGAAGGCAAGTTCATTACTCTCCCACTGGAATACTGATGCATTCGGAGTAACCGATCCCTCATGAATACCTGTCTGGCTAACAGTCCATGGAATCTGGAACTGATAGGCTTCTGCATAGGCACCAGATGCCATACCGTCACCACTGTGCGGGATAACTTCCATACGTACTGTGCTTTCACCCAGACACTGTGCTTCTGGTGTTGGGAAGTAGCCCCAGTCACCAAGTTCACCAACTGCACGAAGCAATGTTACAGCGATTGTATTACGTCCATCGCGAAGAACTTCGTACTCATTGAGTCCAAGGTTAGCTACAGTCAGTCCTGCACCATCACGGCTCACATCAACGAATGCTTGTTGATGAGCTGTATTACTTGGGTTCTCCCATTCTTTAGCGGGAACGTTGTTACGCTGAACGATTTCGAACATCGAATCTACACGGTGAGTCGCAGTTTCCAAGTCTGTTGGGAACAATGCACGCAAACGGTGATCCTTCGCCTGATTGTTGAAGCTAGCTTCGATCTCAACGCCTTTTCCTTCACGGTTCAGAGAGATGAGTGTACGGATTGACAATACAATCATTTCTTTTGAACGCTGCGTTTTACGATACGGGTAGTAGATCAGCTCACGCTGCTCTTCATCCAGCATAGTATCAGCAGAAGCAGGAATTTCCCACTCATGAATCACTTCTAGAGAAGCACGGAAAGGTGTATCTTCTATAATGCGAATTTTAGCATCCAGCCCTTTTGTAGTCAGCGTCTCTTCGCCTTCTGGCTGTTTAAACATATATTCATTACCGATATCGCCCGTATTCTCGTATACACCAAGATCACGGAATACTTGGCCGTTACGCTTGTCTGTCAATGTAAAGGATCCGTCCGTTGCAAGCTCTACTTTAAGATTCGCATTCTCAAGCGTACGATCTCCTGTGATCAAAGAATCTGCTGCAGCAGAAGCTGAACCTTTTACGAGTGCATACGTTTGGATACCTAGTGCAGCGATATCTTTAGCTTCAAAAGTCAGCTTCACTCTACGGCACATATATGGTTGACGGAACTTGTCATCTGGAAGGTCATATCCAAATTGAAGTCCGAGATCTTCAATTGTAAATGCAACCGCGTTGCCTTCGTTATCCACAACCGTACGTCCTGAAAGATCGATATCTTTCATACGCTGGCTTGTTTCTTTCAGGGAATACCCATCGCGGAAGTATAGACGTTCAGCATCCAATTCAACAGTCACTGTTCCACTACGCTTCCAGCCCGTTGTGTTGAACACAACGAAAGGTACAGCATCGTCGCCATATTTAGCGAAAGAAGATGTATCTACAGCTTCTGCAATCGCCTTCTTACTGTCATCGATAATCGATTCAGCTACATGACGGCTCTTATCGAAACGGGTAACCATTTCGCGGTGAACCTCATCCACACTGCAACCACAAATACTGTCATGCGGATGGTTCTGCATCAATGTCTTCCATGCATAAGTAAAGAGGTGATGCGGGTATTCTTGACCAACTAGACTTGCGAAAGAAGCAAGTGGCTCGGCCACTTTCTCAAGGATGCTCTGACCCGTCTGATTCATTTGTTTCAAGTACACACGAGCCGAAGCCGTATTTACTAGAGTTCCCCATCCATCTGTACGCTGGCTTCTAAGCTCGCCTTGGACAGAAGAGAGGTCTTTGCTCAAGCTTTTCTTCACATCTACCAAGTAATCCTCAAAGTTAGAGTGAACAAACTCGGTGTCCGGATGAATTTTTTTCGCTGTTTGAATCGCTTCTGGAAGATCGCATTGAATTGGCTGATGGTCACATCCGTTCATATAGAGCAGTTGCTCTGTAGATGCATACTTCTCAGCATCTGCAAGCTTTCTTTCCCAGTAAGCTTTAGCTTCTTCTTCGTCTACAGGTACTTCGTTACCGTTACTGTACCAGTTCGCGAATAGGATGCCGAGTACTTTGGAGCCGTCTGGACCTTCCCAAATCAACTCAGAGAAAGAAGACTCAAAGTCTCCATCCGATACCGTGTTATTAAAGCCCGTTGGCTTCACGCCACGACCAAAGAAAGCATTGTCGATTCCGGATTGCAGCATCAATTGAGGTGTTTGACCTACAAGGCCAAAAGTATCAGGGAAGTATCCGATTTTAGATATCGTTCCATAACTCTCTGCATCCTGATGTCCAATCTGCATGTTACGTACATTCGCTTCGCTGCTAGTCAAGAATGCATCCTGCAAAATATACCACGGACCGATCTGTATACGTCCGTCATGAATAAGCTTTTCAAGTTGCTCTTTCTTCTCAGGACGTACTTGCAGATAATCTTCCAAGATGATGGTTTGTCCATCTAAGAAGAAATAACGATACTCTGCATCTTTCTCCATTGTTTCAAGCAATTGATCCATCAACTGAATGAGACGTACATGATGTTTCTCATAAGGTAAATACCACTCTCGATCCCAGTGCGTATGAGAGATGATATGAGCTTTTCTTGATTCAGTCATAGTTGTCGACTCCCTGCTTCATAGATTGATGTATGACACAGCAAGCGTGTGAATTATAGGATCATACCTACAATTCTTCACGCTTGCTGGTCTAAAAGGCTTGTTTATACTTCGAGCTTTAGAATGTAAAGCTTACGCCTCGTCCACCAGAGGGTACTCTTCCATGTAACTCATCAACTCGTCAACGGTTGTAAATGCAAGACCAGTAACGGTGTCAGCACAGCCGTAGTAAATTGCGATGCGACCTGTGTCAGCATCCGTAAGCGCTGCGCAAGGGAATGTAACGTTAGGAACGTCGCCCATGCACTCGTAAGTAGTTTCAGGTCCCAAAATGTAGTTACGGGAACGAGCTAGAACTTTCCAAGGCTCATTAATATCAAGCAAGGCAACACCCATACGATATACGAATCCGTTACAAGTATTAATAACCCCGTGATAGATCAAAAGCCAGCCCTTGTCTGTTTCAATCGGTACAGGTCCTGGTCCAATTTTCTTGGACTGCCATGCGGAAGCATCTCCATTCACTGTGCCCATTACATAACGGTGTTTACCCCAGAAAGTGAGGTCCGGGCTCACACTGTAGAAAATATCTCCGAACGGTGTATGACCAGTATCACTCGGACGGCTAAGCATCGCGTAGTAATCACCAATCTTACGTGGGAACATTACACCATTACGGTTATATGGTAAAAATGCATTTTCAAGTTGGTGGAACGTTTTGAAATCTGTTGTATAACCGATACCGATTGTTGGACCATGGTATCCATTACACCAGTTGATATAATAACGATCTCCGATTTTGATTACGCGGGGATCGTAGCGGTATTCACGCTTCGTAATTTCCTCGTCACCTTCGAACACGATAGGGTCATGATTAATTGTCCAGTTAATGCCATCTTCACTGAAGCCAGCGAAAATATCCATACTAACCGATCTAGAGTCGCAGCGGAATACACCAGCAAATCCACCTTCAAAAGGAACGACAGCGGAGTTAAATACGCTATTGGAATTTGGAATTGCATGACGCTCAATAATCGGGTTAGCGGAGTAGCGCCATACCGGAGCGTTAGTGCCCTCCGGCTTGTCCTGCCAAGGGATATTGTTTAGGGATTCGCCAATAATTTTGCTCATTGTTATGTCTCCTTTTTATAAGAACGTTTATGATGCATCATTTAAGATCACGAAAGACTTACAGAATGCCTTCTTTCATCGCCTTGTAAACAAGTTGGGAGAAGAGACTGTTCGACCAAGCAAACCATGATCTTGTAAATACTTTCGGATCATCAGCGTGGAAACCTTCATGCATGAATCCAGTATCCGCATCTGTCGCTTCCAGCATAGCGATCATCTCAAGCTTCTCTTCAGCAGATGAAGCCGTGATTCCCTGCATAGACAGTGCCATATGCCAGATATAATTCTCCGGTGTATGCGGACTTCCGATTCCCTTAGCCATTTTCCCTTCGAAATAGAACGGATTCTCTTTGCTCAGTGCAAAACGTCTTGTGTTCTGATAAATTGGATCATCTGCTGTTACATAACCAAGATAAGGGATAGACATGAGTCCAGGTGTACCTGCATCATCCATTAAGCAATAGTTACCAAATCCATCGGTTTCGTAAGCATAGATCGGTCCAAACTCCGGATGACGATAGATACCGTAGAGCTTAATACCGTGGTCAATTTCAGCCTCAAGTTTCTTAAGGTCAGCCAGAAGTGCCATATCACGGAAAATCCATTCCGCAAATTCTTGCATATGACGGAGAGCCACAACAGCAAACATGTTACCTGGAATGTTGTAATGGAAATCACACGCATCATCACTCGAACGGAAACCGGACCATACCATTCCTGTGTAGTTGACTGGCATACCAAGTCCATTATTGCGCAAGGAATCTTCCGGAATTCCGTTATCTCTTGTGAAACGATACGGAGAACGCTCGAAATGATATTGCTCTGTTTTGAACAGTTCAACGATTTTCAGCATTGCTGCTTTAAATCCAGCATCAAATACATCCGTAAGTCCAGTCTCTTTCCAGTAAGCATAAGCAAGTCTGATCGAGAAGCACAGAGAATCGATTTCAAACTTACGCTCCCACACCCATGGGGACATTTCTGTCTCATCCACGGTGTTCCAATGCCAGTCATTAGCAGATTCGTTGAACGCATTCGCATAAGGATCAATATGGATGTAATTCATATGACGCTTGATCACACCACTCAGAATACGCTGCAATTCCGGATCATTCTTAGCAAACGGCACATAGTGCATCACCTGCTCGACGGAATCACGAAGCCACATTGCAGGAATGTCGCCAGTGATTACAAACGTAGTTCCGTCGTCCATTAGCTTCGTTGTCGTTTCTAGTGTATTAGGAAATGTATTTTTAAAGAGTTGCAGCAATTTAGGGCGATGTGCGAGCTTCTCCTCTGCTTCCTTCAGTACATCTTGAATGGACTGTGGTAGCTCAAGCTTTGGCATAGGTATTTGAGGGAGTCTGAATTGTTCCATGGATACTGGCTCCTTTAAAGTTAAGTATAGTAATAAGAATTAAGTAAGTTTCACAGTTTTGATCTCATAAGGGGCAAACGAAAGGGTTATCTTACCTTCGGTACTTGGAATGATTTCGATCTCTTCCTCAAGTGCATTTGATAGATACGCTTTCGTATAAGCATGAGGCCAATTAAGGGTTACGTTCTCTCTTCCTCCAGAGGATTCATACCACCGAAGAACAACCCCATCACCATCTTCTGCCAGCTTAATTGTATCAAGAACAACATGCTGACTTTCAAACGAAATCCACGAGTGATTAGAAGGCAGTGACCCCTTCTTAGGCACTGTCGCTTGAACAGGTAATTCATAGTTGAGCTCTGCAGCTTTCCTGAAGGTATCGGCCTCACGCCAGTCTCCTTCATGAGGATATAAAGAATAAGTAAAATGATGCTCTCCCAGATCTGCAGTGACATCCGGCCATTTTGGAGCTCTTAATAAAGATAATCGAATGGTACTGCCCTGGACGTCATAACCATATTTACAATCATTCAGCAGGCTGACGCCATAACCGAACTCAGATACGTCTGCAAAGCGATGACCACACACTTCGTACTGTGCTTGTTCCCAGCTCGTATTTCGGTGTGTTGGACGTTCAATAGATCCAAATGGAATCTCGTAAGTCGCTTTTTCTGTAACCACATCAATCGGAAAACCAACCTTTAGCAACTTATGTGACTCATTCCAGATGACCTTGGTTTTAAAATCAATACGGCGATCCTGATGATACAAAATCATATCCTGAGTAATCTCCGATTGATGTAGCTGCCAGCGGAAACGGAGAATATCCTTCACCGTACCAGAAAGCACCACTTTCTTCTCCAGCAGCTCGGCTTCTCCAGCCACCTGATCTTCATAGCGTGTATCAATGTCCCAAGCATCCCATAGCGTCGGCCGATCATGGAAGAAATGGAATCGATTCGCACGTTCTCCATCCTTAACCACTTCACGGTCAGCTTCTTTATCATAGAGGCTTACGATCTCACCGCGATCATTGAACTGTATCTTGTAGTATTCCGTCTCCCAATCCTGATCAAGCACTTGGGACTTGGTAGCGGTTAAACCATCAATGTCTCCAACATCTCGAACCCAGATTGTCTTGTAACCAAATGCAGGAACTCCCGGCACACGTACGGCAAAAGAAGAAACCCCATTATCATCGGTTACAACATCACTATCAAGACAATTTCCTTCTGCATCATAAATCGATTGCTTACGGAGATCCGGTTCACATGGTATGGTAACAACCGCATCACGGGACCATCCCATGCTATTAAAGATCAAATAAGGAAGACCGTCACCTTCCGTATTTACTTGAGCCGCTAGTGCTTCAAGTCCTTGCTCAAGAGAAGAGTAACCTTTATCAAATACTTCGCCATATTCCTTCTCTGAAGTTACGTAGGATTCGGTAATAGCAGACCCTGGAATAATATCATGGAACTGATTTAATAGAATCAGCTTCCATCCATCATGAAGAGCTGTATTAACCTGCTGTAGCTTCTCGGCATCCATCATAGGTGCTGCTAAAGTGTTCCACAGTTCAGATTCGCGGTATAGCATTTCAGCTCTACGATTGTGTCTTTTATTACGACCGTGTGTAGTGTAAGTCCCCCTGTGCAGTTCGAGGTAAAGATCTCCTCGCCAAGTTGGGAGTTTCGGATCTTTCTGATCAATACCATCAAAGAAATCCGCTGCCGTGCTATAACGACTGGCTGGTTGTCCAACCATTAAATCTGACCGATCAATATACTCCAGCATTTCACGGGTTACCCCGCCGCCGCCATCACCATGCCCATAGAGTAGCATCTGTTCATTATGAACATCCTTCTGCCGGTAGGATTGCCAGTGATCATGGATATCTTTTGGGAGCGTATTCTCATTCACTCCATGATTCAAATAAGATAACATCGGAGTGCCATCAATCCCTACCCAGTGGAACAAATCATAAGGAAAAACGTTCGTATCGTTCCAGCCAAGCTTTGTGGTCATGAAGTACCGAATTCCACCATGTTTCAATATTTGAGGTAATGAAGCACAATAACCGAACGTATCTGGTAACCACTCCACATTGGAGGTTTTCCCGAACTCTTGCTGATAGAAACGCTGACCATAAAGCATTTGACGCATAAGTGACTCACCGCTCGGTATGTTCAGATCCGGTTCAACCCACATTCCACCGACCAGTTCCCAGCGTCCTTCAGCAATCCGCTCCTTAACCCGCTCGTACAGTTCAGGATCGTTGTCTTTCAAGAACTGAAACAAAAGTGGTTGACTTTGAGCGTACTTGAACTCTGGAAATTCCTCCATCAATGAATTGATTGTTGAGAAGGTTCGACTCGTTTTGCGCACCGTTTCCCGCACGGGCCAAAGCCATGCGATATCGATATGAGACTGTCCCACCATGTGCTCGGTTCCCTCGGCGTTATCGCCAACTTTACGAACTTCATGGATCAGATCTTCTTCTAGTGCTCTGACGGCTTGTCCACTGTGAATCGCTGTATCGTCCATGGACACAAATCGGTCCATTGCCCGGTATAACGCCTCCATAAGGCGGACACGACGGAAATCCTGTTCTGGTAAAAGAACCATGGCGTCCCGTATGACCGTTACCGTATGCATCAGGCTTTGAATCGGCATATTGACGCTTACAAGCATACTTCGAATTGAAGTAATCGGAGGCTTTATGACCGCTTGTTGATTCAATGGATCAACCGGTTCCGGAATCGGATCAAACAATTCTATTTCGAGATCCATTGTTGTTCCGGTTCGTTTAGGATCGAGTGTAACAAACGTATGATTTTGATCAAGCCCCTGATACGAACTGCCGTTAATACGCAGCAGCCCTTCTCCTCCAGACTCGAACAATAGACCTATCTTCTCGGTTCTCCAAGCAATGGGGAGTTCTAAAGTTTTGCGAAAAAAATACGTTGTTCCCTGAGTACTAGGAAACCGATCTAACCCCGTACCTTCTGGATATGGCGCTGTATCTTCATATTGACCAGGAAGTTTATAGGTTGAACGTGTAATATCCCAATCCCGCAGTTCCATTTGCTCTTGCCACTGCCGCTCCGACAGTTCCCGGATAAAACGTCTGATTCGCTCCATAGATTAAACCTCCCGCACCCTTAAATCCGCGCTAAGCGTATCGTTAACATGTCTACCCACCATCACGTGGAACAGACCTGGCTCTACGACATATTTATAATTTTTACCGATGTATTTCAGCTCTTCAGCTCCAACGGTAAAGTTAACGGTCCGGGTTTCTCCCGGCTTCAAGTTCATCTTGTGGAAGCCTTTCAGCTCTTTAGCCGGCCTGGTGTACTGACTTGCTGCATCGGATATATACAACTGAACGACTTCACTACCTTCACGATTTCCCGAGTTGGTTACGTTTAGACTCACAGTTGCCTGCTCATCCACTCCAATAATCTCAGGTTCAACCTTGAGATCACTATAGCTGAACTTCGTATAGCTCAGACCATATCCAAATGGGTAGCGTGGCTTTGAATCTTCTTCCAGATAGCGTTTTCCGCGCGAGCGCTTTCCATAGTAATACACAGGGAGTTGTCCGACATGCTTCGGAATAGAAATGGTCAAACGACCTGACGGGTTAACATCGCCGAACAAAATATCAGCAATGGCATGACCACCTTCTTGTCCTGGATACCAAGCTTCCAGAATTGCATGAGCATGTTCATCAATCCAAGGTTCTGCAATCGGTCTGCCATTGATATACACAACAACAATCGGCTTACCTAACTTGTGGATTTCTTGGAACAACTCAAGCTGGACACCAGAAAGTTGAAGGTTCATACGGTCAATTCCTTCACCACAGTCCATATCGCTCCATGAATGCTCTGTCACCTGGGATGCTCCGGTTCTTAAATCAATGGTCCCTTCGCCAAAATCACGGGCACTGGAACCCCCAAGAACCATAACAATTGTATCCGCTTGTTCAGCACAAGACAAGGCTAAATCAAATCCTTCTTTCGAATCGTCCTTAATTCTGCACCCTGGTGCATAAAGAACGCGCTGTGTCTCATCGACGAACTTGTGACGAATTCCCTTTAATACAGTAGCAACATGCTCTTGTGGTTGTGGTGAAGTATAATCACCCAATTGGTTGTATCCTTGATCCGCATTTGGACCGATGACTGCAACCGTACCTGAAGTTTTGGATAGTGGAAGTAGATCTCCCTCATTCTTCAGCAAAATCGTACCTTCAGCTGCCAACTGACGAGCTATTCTCCTATGATCATCGCTACCGATGACCTGTTCTGCTCGATCTGGGTCAACATATGGGTTCTCGAACAAGCCTAAACGGAATTTTAATGTTAGTACTCGCAAGACAGCTTGATCAATGACTTCTGTTTCTAATTTGCCAAGTCGTACCGCTTCAAACAAATGCTTACCGAACATCTCACCGGACATTTCCATATCAATTCCTGCTCGAATCGCTTGAATTGCAGCATCCATACCGTCCTCAGCCGTATCATGACCGGAAGCTAGCATATCTATAGCTCCGCAGTCCGTAATGACCATTCCCTTAAAGCCCCACTCCTTGCGAAGCAGCTCTTCCAGAAGCTCGGAGTTGACAGTACAAGGAACGCCATCGATTTCGTTGTAGGCTGGCATAATTGATTCTGCACCAGCTTCAACTGCTTTTCTGAATGGCAACAAATCGACTTCAAGCAATTCACGATAGCCCATATGAACAGGACCTGCATTTCTGCCACCTTCAGAACTTCCGTAACCTGCAAAGTGCTTCAGTGTTGCAACTACACTGTCTGTTCCATCCAGTCGCTCACCTTGAAGACCTTCTACAGAAGCAACACCAAGCTCACTGATCAAATAAGGATCTTCCCCGAAGCATTCCTCTGTACGTCCCCAGCGAGGATCCCGTACAACATCAAGCACAGGAGAATAAGTGGCAACACCGCCCTGGCTCCTTGTCTCTCGAGCAACAGCTTGGCACATTTCCCGGTACAGGTCCACATTCCATGTGCTGCCAATAGATAACGGCACTGGGAAGACCGTTCCTCCGATAGCCATGTGCCCATGAGAGCATTCCTCTCCGATCAGGATCGGAATACCCAAACGAGAATGTTCAATGGCATATCGCTGAATTTCGTTAACCGCTTGAGCGCCTTCTTTTGGTGAAAGACCATTATCAAGCGTAACACCTGTCCAAGGGTCAGCACGTAGTACCCCATATAAAGAGCCTACGCCGCCATTCTCCACTTGTTCTTTGAAAGAATCTGTTAAAGATATTTGACCATTCTTATATTCGTAAGTCTTCCAGCCGAAAGGTTGTATAAGCTGTCCAATCTTTTCTTCAAGTGTCATGAGACTCAGCAAATGCTGAGCCCTATCTAGTGCAGGTTTGCTAGAATCTTTAAAGGTCATTCCCATATCCCCCGGTCACTACATGTTTTATTCTTTCACCGCACCAATCGTCAAACCTTGGATGAAATAACGTTGGAAGAACGGATACGCCAGAATGATAGGTCCTGTCGCCAGTACAACCATCGCCATACGAGAAGTATCCTGAGGCAGCGATTGAAGAGCATCCATGCTAAGAGAAGCGTTCTGAGAGTTCTGAAGTATAAATTGCATGCTAGTTTCAATTCTCATTAACATCGATTGTAAAGGAACTAAGTTCGGATTATCGATATATAATAGCGCGTTAAACCAATCATTCCAATATCCCAAAGTACTGAACAAACCGATCGTTGCTAGACCTGGTAAGGAGAGCGGAAGAACGAGTTTGTAGAAAATCTTGAACTCCGTCGCACCGTCAATTTTACCGGACTCCACAATAGCATCCGGAACACTTGTGCTATAGAACGTACGTAGAATCATGATGTAGAAGGCATTTACAGCAAGTGGCCAAATCAAAGCCCAGATGGAATCCTTCAGACCAAGAAGCTGGGTAGCTACAATGTAAGTTGGAACCAAGCCCCCATTAAAGAGCATGGTAAAGAATGCAAAGAATGAGAAGAAGTTACGGTATCTGAAACTTTTACGCGACACTGCATAAGCATACAATGCGATTACGCAAAGGCTAATGATCGTACCTACCACGGTAACGAAGATCGTTACGCCATAGGAGCGAAGCAGAGTATCTCCTGTTTCAAACACATATTTATATGCTTCAAGACTCCATTTTTCTGGGAAGATTTGATAACCGTTCTTTGCAAGTGATGTCTCATCCGTAAAGGAGATAATCATAACAAACAAGAATGGAAATACACACATAAAGGCAAAAATACCTGCGATTAAGTTCGCACCAATGTTCCAACCTTTGGAGAGCTGATGAAAGTCTTGGGTTTTGGGTTTTCTTTTAAACATGTCTCGTACCCCCTTTGAAGTAAATTCGCTTGTTAGAACAACGCGTTGTCCTTATCGTATTTGCGCACGATATAGTTGGAAGTCATGACGAGAATGAATCCGACAACGGATTGATACAAACCAGCTGCAGTACTCATACCGATCTCACCTGTTGTTTTCAATCCACGGTATACATACGTATCAATAACATTCGTTACCGAATACAGGGTACCGGAATCTCTCGGCACTTGATAGAACAATCCGAAATCCGCATAAAAGATTTTACCTACAGCAAGTAGAGTTAGAATCGTCATAAGCGGTTTCAGCATTGGGATCGTGATTGCTTTGATCTGCTGCCATTTGTTCGCGCCGTCAATCATAGCTGCTTCATACAAGGACTTGTCTATACCCATAATCGCTGCGAGATACACGACACTGTTATAACCAATTGCTTTCCACAAGCTAATTAGAATCAAAATGTAAGGCCAGTACTTCGCCTCCGAATACCACTGGATTGGATCTACACCAAACCAAGCAAGAATCTGATTCAGCATACCTTTATCCATACTGAGGAAGCTAAACGCAAAATACCCAACAATTACCCATGATAGGAAATAGGGAAGAAACATACCGGTCTGGTACACTTTCGCCAGTCGTTTATTTACAATCTCAGACAACACAATTGCCAAAGCAACAGATAAAATGAGACCTAATACGATAAATGCGAAATTGTACAACACCGTGTTTCTGGTGATGATATATGCGTCATTGGTACTGAATAAAAATTTAAAGTTATCGAGTCCAACCCACTTACTGTCTATGATGCTGGCAAGAAACCCATCGCGGCTAAAACGGTATTCTTTAAACGCAATGATTGTTCCAAGCATCGGCAAGTAAGAGAAAAAGAGAAACCAAATGGCCCCCGGCAAAACCATGAATAGCATGGCCTTATTCGTCATGATATTTTTGAAAAATTGTCCGATCGCTCTCACGTCAATCCCTCCTCGTGATGAATGAAAAAGAAGGGCGGTGGATGACCGCCGCCCTATCTAATCCACATTGTCAATCTAATTCTTACTTACTTGCTTTCCATGCATCCACTTGACTCTGAACTTCAGTCATAATCTTGTCTAAGCCAGCAGCTTTCAATTTTTCAACAGCTTTAGGCAAGTATTGTTCAGGATCTACAGTTCCCGTCATAAGCGGAGCCCAGAATTCTTCTTTTACGTTGTTGACTGCTGCAAGTTCGGAAGATACTTTTGATGGGTTGAAGTTAAATCCGAGAAGCGGTGCATTTGTACCGGACTCGTTAAACTTCTTGAACTCTTCCCATTTGTTCTCAGGATCTTCTGGATTCAAGTAAGTCAGCATTACGTTACCAAAAGTAAATGTAGGCACGTCATAGTTTTTAGATGCTGGAAGGTTCTCCATTACATTCTCACTAACTTTCTTGTAGTGCTCGCCTTCAATACCGGAGTCTACCAAGTTACGAAGTTTCGCATCCGTATTAAGAAGGTTCAAGAATTTCATTGCTTCTTCTGGATGTTCTGAGTTCGCAGAAATCGCTTGCATGGAGCCCATTACAGACCAGTTATAAACCACAGGATCGTTCGCCGGTGTAGAAACTACAGGGTAGCCATAGCTTTGGCTCCACAGATTGTCTGCAAATGGCTGAGTTGCTGCACGGTCAACAAACCAGTTGCCGGAAGTGAACAAGTCCTGAGTTGAAGTTGTTGTAGCCGCTTCTGGAGAAATGTATCCCGCTTTGTAATATTTGTTCATTGTTTTCAAAGCTGCCATAAGTTCAGGTGATTCTAATGTGTTTACAACTTTCAAGTTCTCTTTGTCATCCAAGTGAACAGCCATTGGCATTTTTTCAATAACTGCATCATAAGGAGTCAACGGACCAAAATCTTTACTGATCGCAAGTGGAACCACATTAGGTTCATTCTCTTTGATCACTTTAAGAAGTGGTTCAAGACTTTCAAGTGTATCCACTTTACTAATATCCAAGTTGTATTTATCAACTAGCTTCTTGTTAAAACGCCATACTTCTTGAGCTGGAAGCTCTTTGTTAGCTGGAATAGCGTAGTTATGTCCATCAACTTTAGAACCTTCTAGGAATGCTGGGTCCAGTATTTCTTTAATACCTTTACCTTCCTTCTCTAGCAGCTCGTCCAGTTCCATAAATGCGCCTTTTCTTGCATTCTGTACATAGTCAAATGCCCATGAGCTTGTAAACAGAATGTCCATTGGCTCGCCGGAAGCAGCCATAACCTGCATTTTTTGGGAGTAGTCACCAAAGTCGATCATTTTCATATCCACAGTTACACCGATTTTTTCAGCAGTGTACTTATTAATTTCGGCTTCAACCTTTTCCAGGTCTTTTGGAGGTGCACCAATTGTGTACCAGATCAGCTCAACAGGCTTATCCGAAGAGCCACCATTGCTTGCGCTTCCATTTGACGAATCTTTAGCCCCGCCACATGCAGATAACAACATCGAAATGGACAACAACATCGTCATGGGAATGAGCCATTTCTTTCTCGACTTACTCATTTCATTTCCTCCCTTTTGTCTCTCTTTGTTTATTTTCTATACATTAAGATTACCGGATGAAAGCATTTTCACATAGGCGAAAAACTAAAGGTATTATGGTTCAAAATAAAGAAAAAAACTACTCTGAACATGAAATTCAGAGTAGTCCTTTAAAGTCTCTTGGAGAAAGACCCACATATTTTTTGAATTGCTTATAAAAATAGCCTGTCTCCCAGTAGCCAACCTCTCTTGCAATTTCCTGTACCTTAAGTGGAGTCGTGCGAAGTAGTTCTTTCGCTTTCTCAATTCTGTATCGATTAATGTACTCTGTAAAACTCTCTCCTGTTTCTTTATGAAAGAGATGTCCCAGATACACAGGATGGATGTGATAATGGGCTGCCAGCACTTTGAGCGACAAATCTTCATCATATGATTCATGAATATGATTGAGTGTCTGCTGAATCACGGGACTTTTCGTATCGCTATTTAGCGCATCAACCAGTCCACCAATTCCGTCTTTAACTGCACGAATCAAATCATCGATGGAGGCCGATTCCACAATACGACTGAGCGTGTTTTTCACAAAATCCGGGGCCGCACTATATTGTATATCACTGAGTTCAATCTTAATTCGGATAATAAGTTCTACCGCAATGCTCTGTAATACGCTCGGCATGATTCCTGGAGTCATACGTAGCCGTTCAAAGTCACTGTCGATCGTATGGAATAACTCCTGCTTGTCCCTTGCAGAGATTCCCTTGGCATATCCTTGCCATTGGAACGAAAAAGATTTGGATGCCTCATCCTTCTGCTCTTGTATATCGACATAATCCACATATGAAGGCTGATCTAGAACAAGAAAATATTCTTGTGCTTCTTTAGCATGCCTATAACTTTCTGTATTATGATCCGAAATGGTCTCTATGCTTCCAAGAGAAATGCTGATATCCTCCTCAAAACATTGCTCCCGAACCTGCTGCAACAATCGAATAGCTCTCGGCTTCTCTACCTCAGGATCATCCATGGTAAAGATAACGACAAAGTCTCCATCATAGTCGATTAAATACATCACATTCTTCTCTGTCTCCACCAGCTGCACTAACGCCTGATCTAACTTAGAGGATTGTGCTCGTAACACGCACACCATCATGTAAGGCTGCTCTAGTCTAAGACCTAGCAATGCGGCACGCTCAGATAGTTCTTCCGGCTCTATTCTGCCTGTTAACCACCGATAAAGAATATTCGTTCTGAGAATGGATATATCATATTCATCTAACATGTACTTCGCTTTCGAAGCATTAATCTTGTTGATCGTTCCAGAAAGAGTCTCCTCAAGTTCCTTCAAATTAATTGGCTTAAGGAGATAGTTCTCAATCCCTAGTCGCATAGCTTCTTTCAAATATGAAAAGTCATCGAATCCACTAAGAATGATGACCCTGAGTTCGGGCTTAATTTTTCTAGCTTCAGCAATGAGTGTAAGCCCTGTCATCATCGGCATCGAAATATCTGTAATGAGAATATCCACAGGAACACTCTGCATCTTCTCAAGAGCCTGCCGCCCATTCTCAGCCGTTCCCACAATTTCAATACCGAATTTAGGCCAATCGACCGCATCATATAGTCCTTCGATAATAAAGGGCTCATCATCCACAAGAAACACTTTATACATCGTTCTTCACTCCTCTATGTCACCGGAAATTCAATAATTAATGTTGTTCCAATATCCGGCTTGCTCTGGATGTCCATGCCATAGTCATTTCCATATGTCAGCTTCAGACGATCATTCACACTCCGAAGACCGAATGACTCTCCACTCGATTCCGGA
Organism: Paenibacillus sp. FW507-14B1B; assembly: GCF_058781425.1. Lineage (NCBI taxonomy): Bacteria > Bacillati > Bacillota > Bacilli > Caryophanales > Paenibacillaceae > Paenibacillus > Paenibacillus sp. FW507-14B1B. The sequence continues at coordinate 1,429,056 of NZ_JBYSWS010000001.1, forward strand.
GCCTGGAGTCGATTAAGGATGCTGTTTAACTTCTCTTCTGCAATCCCCTTTCCGTTATCCTGGATTTCAATATGGATTCGATCGCCACGTTCTACGGCTTTAATGTGAATGTAGTTATCATAACGGTCTGACCTAAGACCATGGACAATGTAATTTTCAATGAGTGGCTGCAGCGACATTTTGATGATCTCTATATCTTCAATCGCTTCGTCCCAATCGATCTCATAAGTGAATTTATCTTTATACCTAATCCGGAATAACTCCAGATAAAGGCGGCAAGCTTCAAGTTCATCCTTCAATGTATGAATACGCTTCTTCTGTACCATATTCTTAAATAATACCGATAAGCTATAAATCATCTCCGCGACATCTGTGGCGCCTTGAGAGTACGCCCGCATTCGGATGACTTCCAAAGTATTGTATAAAAAGTGAGGATCGATCCTTGCTTGAAGTGCCGATAATTCTGCATTCTTCTGATTAATCTCAGCTTTATATACCCGATCGATGTATCTTGTCAATTCATCAAGCATTTCATTAAAACTATGCGAAATTTGGCCAAGTTGATCCTCTCTCGGATCTTGAATTCTGGCCACCAAATCCCCAGTTTCAACTTTGCGCATAAACCGGATAATGTTATTGGTGCGTTTCGAATAATTCACAATCAGTATGGCAGGAACGAGAATTGCAACTAAGATAGAAATCAAGGCAAGCGGAATAATGGTATTTAGCAGACCTTTGTAAGACTTAGCAACCTCCGCTTTGGGAGCAATCCCCACTACCGTATATCCCCCTTGATTACGGGCCAAGGTGGTTATATAAGACTCTTCCTCAAGATCAACTACCTCTTTTGGATTCAGAAGTTCATCTGCATAAGGATAGCGCTTTCCATAATACTTATTAGAGGAATCAAACAATACCTGTCCATCCGCGGACAATACGAGAATGTAGCCCTTCAATTGAGGACTGATCGTCTCCAGCACCTTGTGTAGTCCATCTGTCCGGTAATATACAAGGAGTTGTCCAATGTTCTTATAAGTTCTCATATCGTTAATAGGACTTCTAATCGAATACAACGGCCGATCTTCATTGTGAGTCAGCTTTCGGACCCATTCATTAGGTAGAGTAACACTTTGGGTCTCTAGTGCCATGGCATCCGGAATAAAAGAATGCGTGGAGTTCGCCTGATACAGTCTATTCATACTCCCCTGTTTGTACACATACACATATTGTTTCTCAGCACTGTAGAGAAGAATATTCTCAATATCAGCATCGTCTTCAAGACGCTGCTTGAAATAAGCCAAGATACTTTCAGAATGTGAGACGTTAGAACCTGTGAAGCGATCAATTCTTTTTGCCATATATTCATTGAAATTATTCATTAGAAAAAAAGACGCATCATCGCTCAGCGGATTATTACGATACATATCATTCACATAAGATTGTACATTTGCGTATTTCTGATTCACATACCTCTCCACTTGCTCTACGGCTTCACGCTGAGTATTCATTTCACTGCGTATCGCAGATTGTGACAGAAAATGATACATCCAATATGACAACGACACAATAGTAATGATGGCGATCACTGAGAACGACAGCAGCATTTTTGTAAACATATTATTCTTTATATAATTTCTATAGAAGTAAACTAAAGACAAGGGTGTCTAACTCCTTCCTGATGCAAATACCCATAGCTTGTTCGTCCTCCCCCTCTAATATAACATGATCCGTCAACTTTAAAGTGCTGTAATAATCTGGAGTTAAGGTCGTACTTAAAGAAGCCAAGGGCTACTGAGCACCTTGACTTCTGCTATATACTGAAACATTACATATTTAAAGCACGACTTTCCTTGAACAACATCGTTATCTGCTCCTGTTGATCCTCGTCACACTCCAGAAGAACCAAAGTTCGATCTAACTCCACTTGATGCTCGTAATTCCTTGCATCATCCTCCGGTATTCCAAGCCCGTGCAAGCTTACGGCCAAACTGTCTTCCTTACCATTTCCAACTCCCGCCCCTGCAGCTCTTATGGCAATCGGCCCCACCGCTGCTACAGGTTCGGTCAATACCTCTAATCCAGACACTACAATTCGCAAGGAACCTAGGAGACCACTTGAAGCTGTTCCCGTATCCGGTTTCATCGTCCCTGTCAAATCGCTCAGGTCGTCTAGCATCTTCACATTCCGTCCGATCATCGATATATCCTTCATTTTAAATCCCAGTTCTCCTAATCCGGTAATCACACGATTAAGATCAGATTCCGCTTCAAACACACCTACCAAAAGAATAGCCATTTATGTTTTCCCCCGATACCGGAAAATGGATTATGTACGCTTAAAAATTATTAACCTTCCGTAACAAAAAATAAACGATAGGTAATTGAAGCCCATTTTATGTACCTAATGCGCGGCCACCTATTGTCACACATAGACTATTCGAGAAGGAGTGATTGAATATGCCTAATTATCGGATTATGATCGATCGATCGAATTATGAGCTTCATTTACTCGATGGGAACCGTGTCGTGAAAACATATCCTATTGCTGTTGGCAAACTAGCTACTCAGACACCTCCAGGAACCTACACTATTATTAATAAAGAACCCAATCCAGGTGGACCTTTCGGTTCATACTGGCTCGGCTTGTCCAAGCCCCATTATGGTATACATGGAACGAATGACCCTTCCTCCATTGGGAGGAGCGTTTCACACGGCTGTATTCGAATGCATAACGAAGATGTCAACGAGCTCGCCTCTCTTGTTCCTATCCACACACCAGTGGAAATAGACTGATACTTTGCTTCTGGATAAATCCCCCTTCATTCAAAACTGGCTAATTTGGTTAATGAGAACTGTTAAGTCGCAAGTAATTGCGACACTCTACATAGCCTGGAGGGAAAGCCCTATGATGCAGAGCAAATATTTTCGTACCTGCCTTGGTATCATTGCACTGCTGTTAATTATTTATCTTGGTGCCAAAGTCAGCTTCTTGTTCAACCCTATCGTATCCATATTTAACATGCTTCTCGTTCCGATTGCTGCAGCGGGTTTTTTCTACTATTTACTCCGTCCAATTGTGGACTATCTGGAACGAAGAAAGATCAAACGCCCCCTTGGCGTACTCATGATTTATTTTGTATTTGCTGGATTATTCCTAATCTTTATTCTTCTCGTATGGCCTACATTAAAAGAGCAAATCGAAAATTTCATAGAGAATGCGCCAAATCTGGTGAATGATCTACAGACACAAATGAATCAGCTGGGTAAAAATCCTTTCTGGTCACGCTTTATGCCATCAGAATCAGAGCTGTACAACGGTCTAATGGACTATGCGAATCGTGCTATGACATGGATCAGCAACTCCATCAGCAACCTTATTTCCGTTGTGTCTGGAGTAGTTGTTATCATCGCCACTATTCCTATTATTTTGTACTACATGCTGAAAGAAAGCAGCAAGCTACCTTCTAAGCTTTTAAGTGTAGTCCCTAGAAGATATCGCAAAGATGGGCAAGAAGTGCTTAGCGATATCGACAGTGCCCTTAGTAACTTTATTATCGGGAAAGTTATCCTTAATCTCGCACTTAGTGTTCTTATGTATATTGGATTTCTCATTATTGGTCTTCCTTACTCACTATTGCTTACCATTATTTCATTCATCCTTAACTTCATTCCGTATGTAGGTGCCCTTCTGGCATCCATACCTGTCGTTATCGTTGGCTTTATCGAATCACCGAGCATTGCCATTTGGTCCGTTGTCGTCATTGTCGTTGCTCAACAAATTCAGGACAACATACTTACACCTGTGATCTACGGTAAACAACTTGATATTCATCCGCTTACCACAATCATTCTACTGCTAGTCGGTGGTGATTTTTACGGAATATTAGGTGTTCTCCTAGCGATTCCAGCTTATATGGTACTCAAAATTATTGTTGTTCGCGTATATGAGCTGTTCCTAGCAGAGAAAGTTGAAGATGCTTAGTTAGTCAACAAATTCAGGTTGATTCTTTAAACAAACAAAAAAAGGGCATCGGCAAATGCCGGTGCCCTTCATGTTCTGAATCATGTCTTACTATACTTTACCTCTTAAGGAACGAACGACAAAGCTATGATTCGCTTTCATGAATCGCTCACCACTAGACAATGTAACGGTATCCGCATCATGAGCCGTCAAAATGGCCTGAGGCGCCACTAAAGTATCACCTCTCCATATCATCACTTTAGAACGGAAATATATCGCATTATCAAATTGGATAGCATGTTTAATCTTATACCCAATACAGTTTAACATCGGGGTCAAATCTGCCCGCTCAATTCTTGCAATCGCTTGAAAGGGTACCACAATATCACCTGGTACAATCACTACCCTCTCCTGCATGTTATCCCATATTTTTAGCACACCTTCAACAGTGACCTTGGCACCATCACGACGATGGACAAGTACATGTCGCCCAACCCAATGCTTCAACGCGGTCACCTCCTTGGATTATTAACCTTTTGTCTGAGACAGTTCAGGAATACTCCAGTCCATCGGTTCAATGCCTTGCTCCTCTAAAAAAGCGTTCGATGCTGAGAAAGGACGACTTCCAAAAAATCCTCTTCTTGCTGCGAGCGGACTAGGATGCACGGATTCTAATACGCGGTGACGCGTCCGGTCTATAAAGGCACCTTTCTTTTGCGCATAACTCCCCCATAGAATAAACACCACTGGAGTTGTACGCTCATTTAACTTCGCAATAACGGCATCCGTAAACTTCTCCCAACCTAGTCCTTTGTGCGAGTTAGGTTGTCCTTCCCGTACTGTGAGCACTGCGTTCAACAACAGGACACCTTGATTGGCCCAGTGCATCAGAGAACCATGCGATGGAGCAGGAATGCCAAGGTCTGCTGACAACTCTTTATAAATATTATGTAATGAAGGTGGGATCCTTACCCCAGGTTTAACAGAGAAGCTCAGACCTTCTGCCTGTCCCTGACCATGGTATGGATCTTGACCCAAAATAACTACTTTCGTCCGATCATAAGGTGTCTGTTTGAGCGCACGAAAAATATCTTCTTGTGGCGGATAAACGGTGTGCTCTTTATACTCTTCCGCTATCTTCAAAGTTAACTCTTCAAAATACGGTTTCTTGATTTCTTCTTGTAAAGTTAAGTCCCAATCATTATTAAACACAGATATTTCCTCCTAGCAGATGTTACCGGATGATCATATATTATAGTATTAAAAATACTACACTCTTTCTAGCAAAAAATAAACCGGCTTCCAGAAGGAAGCCGGTTTATTTTTTGCTATTCTACTCTTGATGCCGAGGACGGGGGTCGAACCCGTACGGTAGTCACCTACCGCAGGATTTTAAGTCCTGTGCGTCTGCCTGTTCCGCCACCCCGGCATGTTTAACGCGAAATACTGCCGCGTTTTTAAATTCGCTTTTTTCGAAAATCCGCATATATTTTACTTCAATATCGGATATTCTGTGAGCCGACTAAGCAATGTTTATGTCAGCAGCGACAAGAATGATAATAACATGATGCGGCGATACTTGTCAACAATATTTTTGAATTTAATTATTTTGATGAAAAATAGCCCCAAATTATAGTAACTCTCAATATACTCTAGTCCGATATCTACGCTTGTTTAATTGGCTCTCTCTTGCTACATATTCTATAATATACAAAAAAAGGATGGTGAATAAGATGTCTCTCCTCGCTAACGAGAATATTAACCTTGTTTTTCCCCATAGATCGGATATGAAGGGAGCAAAATTCTCTGAGCAAGACTTCGATGAGCTTGAGCTCAACACTATCATTCATATGATAGATAGTAACAGCAAATACTTTAACGATATCCGTAAAATATTTAGACAATTGAGCTATGATCCAAGAACAATAAAATATAGGTTGGATATTATAGAAGATTTGTTGAATAACTCTGAATTGTTGGTTTGTTTAGAAAAGAGTTTGTCCACCATTGCTGATATGAGGTTTGTATCTGGAAAACATTCCAGCGTAAGTGTCGATATGTTGCAAACAGTAACGAGACTTAAAGAATTAGGTATTTATGTAGACTTAATAAATCAATTACATAATGCCTTTACAGAAAAATCTGACTTAAAATCAAAAGGACTTATTGATCTAAAAGATCGCATTACTCAAATTTCGGAAGATCTAGACTTTAAAAACCTACTTGAACAGCTTCCTAAACTGCAAAAAGGGTTAGATTCAATTTCTAGCGTGACCATCGGTATTAATTTTGACGCACAATTAAATCCTGTTGAAGCAACACTTGTCTCAATTAATGATAAGAAATTTTCCGGGAACTCTCTCCTCAGCAAACTTTTCACAAATAGTAATGACTATCAAGGCATATCCGAGTTGTACAAAAACCCAGAACATGTTGAAACCGTACATACATCTAAAAATGATACTTCGACATACGACATGTCGCATGAAGAGACCGAACTCCGAAGAACATTATTCCGCGATTTGAAAAAGGTGCTTAAAAATGTATTGAAGCCTATTCAACCCATAGTTGAAAGATATTCATATTTGAATTTCAACTGGATACTCTCACTAGAAACGGACATAGCCTTTTATGTTGGCGTAGTTAAATTCATCCATAAATTGAGAGACTTAGGCATGCCGATGTGCAGACCTACTCTGCTTCCATCAGGCGAGCGAAAGACCCATTTGAAAGGGAATTATAATCTTAATCTTGCACTTCGGATGGCTGCACGATACGAGGACGGTAAATTAGGAGATCATATCGTAACCAATGACGTTTTCTTTAATGAACATGGTCGCATATTTATACTAACAGGTCCTAACTCCGGAGGGAAAACGACATATGCCCAAGCGATCGGCTTGACGCAAGTCTTGATGCAAGCAGGGTTATATGTCCCTTGTGATGAAGCGGAAATCAGTCCTGTAGATGGGATTTATCCTTATTTCAACATTGAGGAAAATTCCAGTATGGAAACAGGACGACTAGGAGTTGAATCCAAGAAAATAGGAGAGATTTTTCAGTGCGCCACACGAAACAGTTTAATCTTACTTAATGAATCCTTTTCTTCAACCAGTCCAGGGGAAAGCTTTTATTTAATGAAAGATATCGTTTGTGCACTTAAATTGTTGGGTCTTCGTGCTGTTATCGCCACACATCTATATGAGCTAGCAGAAAACATTAATGAAATTAATTCAGAGCAACCCGGGGATAGCAAGCTCATTAGTATGGTCGCAGGGATTAAAGAAGAAGTAGAGCATAAATTAACTGAGTCCAATCGATCATATAAAGTAACTCCTGGGAAGCCGCAAGGACAAAGCTTTGCAAGAGATATCGCTCGGCAATACGGCATAAGTTTGAAGCAACTGACACAAACCATTCATGAACGCAACCTTGTTACAACCTCCTCCAAATAATCAGCGATTTCCTCTTTGCTAAACTTTCCACGGCTATTCAATGCTGAAAAACTATAATTCAATCGTTGTCTATACCCAAAGAAGTCAAAAAACTCATAGATATATTTAAGAATAATTTAGCTTGTCAATTCAAAGAATACTAAAAAACGTCAATTTTCATGACAAGCAAAGGATAAATAAAAAAATGAAAAAAATCTTACTGCTCCTGCTCATCTTCACCAATACCATGTTATGTTCTCCACTAGATGCCATGCCTTCCGCGACAAGTAAAGGAAGAGATTATTATGAACAGCGTGGAGATATTGTGTGGGAGGTCCCTACACAGAATAAGGTCATTGCTTTCACTTTTGATGACGGGCCTGACGATGACTCAACCGCAAATATTCTCGATTTACTGAAACAGTATGATGCCAAAGCTACATTTTTTGTCGTGGGGAACCGGGTGGAGAAATATCCCGAGATTGTCCAGCGTGAGTTGAAAGAAGGTCATGAGGTCGGCAATCACTCCTTTAGCCATCCGTCATTTGTCAGAATCGGCAGCAATTTTATGGTGACTGAACTAAACAAGACACAAGAAGCTATTCATACAGCAACAGGACATAAGTCGACGCTGTTCCGTCCTCCAGGCGGCAGTTATAATGAATCCATCGTTCAGCACTGTAAGAAAAGTGGTCTCCTGATGATCCTCTGGTCTTGGCACCAAGATACACTGGATTGGAAAAAACCTGGAGTTGATAAAATCGTGAATAAAGTACTTAAGAACGCGCATAACGGTGATATCGTGCTAATGCATGATTTTGTATCTGGGAGTACACAGACCTATGAAGCACTGAAGATCATTTTGCCTGAGCTGAAGAAGAGAGGCTACTCGTTTGTTACGATCTCCGACCTGCTCTCTTATCGTGAACAAGCTAAAAACTATATGGAAGTGAACCATTAAACTCCTCGGATTCTAACATGTCAAAAAGTCCATGTATCAAAAGATACATGGACTTTTTTGGGTTACTCTTATGTTCATTTAATTAAGCAACACCATTCTCCACAGACTTAGACTCACGCTGAGACTTGTTCAACAGAACAATTCCAATAATGACTAGAATGAGCGCAGCACCCTTCATGATAGAAAAATGCTCTTGAAATATAAACACGCCCATAATCGCTGTCAGTGCCGTTCCGACTCCTGACCATGTTGCATATGCAGCAGATAATGAAATACTCTTTAACGCAAACGATAGAAGCGTGAATGACCCCAAAAATCCGATTACTACACCTACTGATGGCAAAAGCACTGTAAATCCTTCAGAGAGCTTTAACATTGTGGAACCAAACACCTCTAGCAAAATAGCTAAACTTAAATAAATAGCACCCTTCACATCATTACTCCTCTACTAAGATAAATTAAGCATGACAATTCCAATAACTAGAATGGCGATACCTAAAATTCCTTGACGGTTCACCTTTTCTTTGAATAAAGAGACTCCAATCACAACCGTTAATATGGTCCCCACACCACTCCATGTCGCATAGGATAATCCTAGTGGCAGCCCACCTAAAGCTTTCGACAACAGATAAAAAGCCAAGACATAGCCGGTGATTACACCTATCATCGGTTTCCATTTCGTAAAACCTTGAGATAGCTTTAACATCGTAGCACCAAACACTTCGGAACAAATTGCACCCGCCAAAAACAAATAAAAAATCACATACGCCCCTCCCTAATCCGCTCTAGTAAATAAGTAATCATTCTTCTCTGTTCGTCTTCATTTAACTCACCGATCCCAAAGATTTTGGAATACCAAAGCCCATCACAAGCTAGCCTTAATGACATGCCAAGTTCAAACGATATCCCTTCCTTTTTCATCTCTGCCGTAAACCTTTTACACTCCTCATTCCACATCTTCAGCACTTCAATATGATTGGCAGAAGCCGCCAATACACTTGCGTCAATTCCGATATATTTCGGATCAAATATATCGTTCAAAGTAGCTATAGCATAAGCTTCAACATAGTTTTTTCCATTTTCCATCTCAAGCTGTATAGAATTCCTAAACCGTTCAAGCGCATAAAGGTTGAGACCTATGATAAGTTCCTCTTTATTCGGAAAATGATACAATAATCCCCCTTTACTAACACCAGCTTCAATTGCCACTGCCTCTAGTGTAAGTGATCCTATTCCTTGGGTTATGATGACTTTAGATGCTGCTTCCAGCAACTTCACCTTCGTAGACATGCACGCCCTCCTCTTACTGTACCGTCTGGACGGTTTAATGAAATCATTATAACATAACTTGCATTGATTTAAAAAACTTCATCTTTATATGATTAAGGCCTGTCAGAATTTTAAGGAGAATTACAATGCTGCCGATATAAAGATATATAGGAGGTGTCGTATGGACATTGCTGCATTATCTATCTCCATGAGCCAAGCTTCGTTATCGCAAGCAGTCAGTCTCCAAGTTATGAGCATGGCTAAGAATCAGGCTAATATCCAGGGCCAGGGACTGGTACAAATGATGGAGAAAAGTGTGGATCCAAACCTAGGAAAAAACTTAGACATATCTGTATAGTAAAAGGAGCAGACCTTTAAAGGGCCTGCTCCTCTTTATTGAACCTTCAATTAACTTGTTCTTCAATCTCTCTTACCAGCAGCCATTGTCCATTAATAAGCTGCCAATTCTCTATCGTAAACAGTCTTGCTAGTACTTTATCATCTTTCTCGATCAACAATTCATAAAAAACTACGGCATGGTTCGTGTCTTTCAGTCGAATGACCCTGTTTTTAAACTTCTTCTCAGCCCCTAAGAGTTCATTGACCGACAGCCTCATCCCGTTCACCGCTTCTTCCTTATTGTAGAAAGCCGGCTTGTCTTTGGCACCCATGAAAAAGGCTACGTAGTAGTGCTCCGCCATCCTCTCGAGTTTAGATGTATCGCCCGATTGCATTGCCAAATTCCAATCTTCGACGAACTCATCGTGCATTTGGGTGAAAATCATTAATTGATTATCCAAACATTCAACCACGGATTCCCCAGCTCCTTGCCTGTTGAATTTATGAACTGGTTAAATGATTCTCCACATTCCTTGTAATTCCCTTCCCGAATCACTCAAAAAGGTTCTTTTGCGAACCCTTTATCCCGTTTCAGTTTGTTTAACAAGCTTTAACACTCCCGGTTTAGACTTGTAATAAAAACAACCAAAGACAGGACCATGACTAAACAAATCGCTCCCACAATTGCTGCTCCCTTCATCGATCCAGAAAGTAAGAATACCAAGAATGAAGGTATGACAAATGATACGCCTAATAATGCCCGATGAGTTTTTTCTTGCTGTTTACTATATAAAATAAATAACTCAAATTCTGGACATCTTACGGTGGTAAGTTCCATACAACTCAAGCTTTTCTAGGATTTCCATTGTAAATCTTCGCCATACAATTATGTATTCATTCAAGCTATACTGGGTTATAGAAAAAAAGAAGAATCAACAAGTCATCATGAAAGGAACTCAGCATGAAAATTATTCACACTGCGATCTGGTTTACTTATTTTTGGCTATATTTACTTATGATGATCCCAGGTTTATTAAAAGCAAATCGGCTAATGAAGGAAGGACGCACCGCAGAACATGATGCATACGTATCTAAACATGTAACGCGCTGGGCAAAGTCATTATTAAAAATGGCTGGAGCAAAAGTTACTGTGCATGGCATGGAGCACATTCCCCAGGACGCAGCAGTGTTCGTCTCCAATCATCAAGGTAATTTTGACGTCCCCATCATGCTAGGATACATCGGTGACCCCAAAGCATTACTTGCCAAAGCTGAACTTGCCAGATTGCCTATCATTCGACAGTGGATGAAGCATTTAAACTGTATCTTCGTTGACCGAAACAATGTAAGGCAAGCAATTAATAGCCTTAATGAAGCAGGTAAGTTAATAGAAAGCAATTATTCCGTAGTGGTCTTTCCTGAAGGTACAAGAAGTAAGCGAGAGGAGATCGGGGATTTCAAACCTGGTGCATTCCGTATTGCCGCTAAGACAGGAGCTCCGATTGTTCCGGTTCGGATACAAGGCTCATACAAGCTAATGGAGGATAACGGCATGTGGATAAAGCCAGCGCATGTGACCGTGACAATTCTCCCTCCGATCCCAACTGAAGGGCTATCCAAAACAGACATTGCAGCTTTACCAGATCAAGTAAGAGAAATAATCTCACGCGCATAATATTTTGTTTTGAACTAAACTCCTATAAAATTTCACAGAAGAGTGAGCTTCGGAAGGCATATCGCCCTCAAGCTCGCTCTTTTTTCATTTCGTAGAATACAACCATCGATATATCAAGTTCTAAACATAAAAATGCCCCTCGTTTTCGAAAAAACGAAGGGCACCTTGTTTGATGCGCGTAGAGGGACTTGAACCCCCACGGTCTCCCGCTAGATCCTAAGTCTAGTGCGTCTGCCAATTCCGCCATACGCGCACATCGGGAAGAAAAAAATATTTGGTTGCGGGGGCAGGATTTGAACCTGCGGCCTTCGGGTTATGAGCCCGACGAGCTACCGAACTGCTCCACCCCGCGTCATTAAGAAATAATTAATCTAACAGGATCTTTAATATAACATTATTCTAATTAGATTGCAAGATATTTTTTTGATTTGACGAATTCATTTAGTAAAAAATAGTTGCATCTATTAGGAAGCGAGAAATCCTTGCATCGCAAGGACTTCTCAATAAGTGGGCCCTGAGGGACTCGAACCCCCGACCAATCGGTTATGAGCCGACCGCTCTAACCAACTGAGCTAAGGGCCCTGATTACATAAATAATCATAAGGACAATCTATTGAAAAATTGGTTGCGGGGGCAGGATTTGAACCTGCGGCCTTCGGGTTATGAGCCCGACGAGCTACCGAACTGCTCCACCCCGC